>NZ_JBLKNU010000007.1:0-317329 GCF_047532935.1 Rhizobium sp. IY2 | reverse complement strand
TGTCGTTGGTCAGCACGTTGCCGCTCGCAACCACACCACCCGAACCATTGGCGACACCACCCTTCTCCGTCGCGTCCCCCGCATCGGCAACTGCCGTCGGCGTCGTGTTCGAGCTCGGCGTGGTAAACATCACATCGACCCAATAGTTCGTCGACTGGAACGTGCTCGTGGGGAATAGGCTGTTGCTGCCATAGCGGTAGACGCCGTTGCCGCTGGCCGGCGCCGTGAGCGACCCGCTCGTTACGTTCGAGGTGAAGTAGCCGGTGGTCGTGGAATAATGACCGCTATTCGTGTGATAAGACGCCGTATAGGTTTGTCCGACTGTCAGTGACACCGGGCTGGTGAAATAGGCAGTCTGCCAACCGCTGACCGACTCATTCGTGAAGGTGAGGGTCGCAAGCCGCGTGCCGGTGCTCGACCATAATGAACCGGTATGCGTGCCAGTATCCAGGTCGCCCTTGTAGAAACGAATGCCGGTGACGGTGCCTGCCACGGAGGTCTGGAATTTGACGCCGAGTTCAACGGCTGAGCTATCGTTGGTGTTGACGACCGCCGGCGTCGCGGCGCCGAAGAGAGAGGTGTAACTCGGCCCGCTGACGGTGACCGTGCGTCCCGCCGAGGGTGTTTCCAGGTTGATGTTATCGTCGACGGCGCGAGATCGGATGGTGTATGTGCCCGCTGTCTGCGGCGACCAGGTATAAGTCCAGTTCTCATCGCCCGTCGCCGGATGCCAGCTTGCCCCGTTGTCCGTGGAAACCTCGACGCCGGCGATGACCCCGCCGCCCGTATCGGTGGCGGTACCTGTAATCGTGACTGCGGAGCCAACGGTCGCCGTTGACGGCGCCGTGATGATGGAAGTCGGTGCAACATTGTCCGACGAAGCGGTTGCCGCGACGAGCCCGGATTGCAGCGTCCCGGGCTGAATGCCCATATCGGCAAGCAAGTTGACCATTGCCTGCTGCACGCGCGGGTCCGTCGGCGTCGCCGTGAGATCGTGGTTGTCGCTCAGGCCCCATGTCCAGTAGACCGTGCCGGCGCCGAACACCAATGCACCGCTGGGCGCGCGATAGAGCGTCAGATTGTGGGTCGAGGTCGCATTGCCGGTCGTGTTTCCGTAATCGAGCAAGTAAGTGCTGACCGGAAGCGTCGTCGACGACAGCTTCACGAGGCCGGCCGGATCAAAGCCGTTGTCTACAGCTTCGTCCCATTCGTAACCAAGATAGTTCTTGGTGAGCGTCGCCGTCTGGCCAGGCTGAAGATTGGCGACGCTGGTATTGCGCCAGAAACGCAGATTGGCGTCGTCATAGGGAATAGTGATCGCCTGGAGATTGCTGCCGACATCGTCGACCTTGAACAACTGTCCGGTCAGTGAGTTTTCCGGGTTTCCGCCGCCGATAGCGGGTGGGCTGAGACGCGGATCCCGGAATGTGCCCGTCCATTCGTTGGAAGGGTCGATGCTGGCGGTGGGCGACCAGGTCTCCTTATAGGAGATCAGCGTGCGATAGGGCGTGCCGTCGGCGCTGTAGGCATTGCCCCAACGGGTGCGCCAATAAACCTCGTTGCCGCTCCAGAACATCAGGTTGACGCCCGCATCGCGCGCGGCTTCGACATTGGTTCGCTGCTGTCCAGACCAGTATTCGTCGTGCCCGGCATCAACATAGGTTTTGTGATTGAGCAACAGGCTGCCATAACGGTCGACGTCGACACCCGACAGGTAGGAGACGTCATAGCCGTTCTGTTCCAGCCAGTAGATGCCTGCATATTCGGCGCCGAACAGATAGTCCTGCGGACCGGCATAGGTGCCGACCCCGCCGCGGGTCGCAATCGGCCTGTTGTAGCTGACCGCATAGGCACGACCCGCCCCCTGGCCTGTCGCCGGACCATTGCCGCCATAGAAGTTAGCGCCACCCCAGCCGTTATAAGCTTGCCATGTCTCGTCTGCAGTCTGGAAGACGATGTCGCTGTGGCTGTCGTCATCCCGCACGATGAACGGGATTTGATTTTCGCCAAAGGTGCCATCCTGTCGCACGAGCTTGGCGATGTAGACGCCCGAGACGGCATCATTGGGTACGGTCCACGACGCCGAGACTGCCCAGTTGCCGGCATCCACCGTGCCGGTCGAGGCGTTGCGCAACGGATTGGGCTGCGTCTGCAAACCGGTATGCTGCATGGTCGCGACCTTGCGCGCGCCCATGCCGCCATAATAGCCGAGCCGATAGATGTCGATCCGATAATTGGTGGAATTGGTATTGATCTTGAAGCTGACCGTCTTGCCGTTGTCGACGCTGATGTCGGTCGCAAACCCCTCGATGTTGGAGCTACCGGCACCGTCGATGCCCCACTCACTCTCCGGGTTACCCTGCTTCTGGTTTTCCAGCACGATCGCGTTGCTGGCCGCCGCCGCCGCGGCCGCCAGATTTTGCGTTGCCAACGACCGCTGTGTAGAAGGTGGCGTTGTCACCGAGCCGGAAAGGATGCCGATACCCTTGGATGTGGACGTGCCCGTTCCGATTTCTCCGCCACCGGGCAACGATCCGTTCAAGATCGTCGAATCCGTCCACGTTGCGGTCCCGCGCCAGCCCGAGAGCGGGGACAAATCACGGTCGAGAAGCGGATCGCTGACCGAGGCGCCTATGGCCCGTTTGATCGTCTGCACATAGTCCGGGCCCTCGGTCAGCTTGGTTCCCGACAATTGACCGTCCTGTTGAAGCAAGGCGCCGCCATGCGCCCAATCGAGAATCCGCGTGGGGGAGGTAAAGTAGCCGCATCCGCACACACCAAAGGGCATGCCAAATGCCAGCGAATTAGCGCCGGCATGCTGGGCTGTCGCCTGCGCTGACGGGCTCGATTCGAGAATGACGACCTTGCCCGAGTGCGCACGCTCAGCCGCCACCGCAGCAGAACCCTGCCCGGAAACCGTCGGTGCAGGGCTTTGCGGCAGATACGGAGCCAGAGGATCGTCGCCTATGGAGCTCATTCCAGCATAGGTGCGATAAAAGGGCGATGCGGCCCCGAATGCAACTCCGTTCGCGTCCCGCTCGAAACGCGCAAAACCAAGCGTGTAGGCGGGCAACCGTGACGCGGCAGTATCAGCGCTTCGCCCCCCCGTTTCGAGATTTGTCGCGACAGTGTTGGCCATGGGCGGCTGCGCGCGGGGGATATCAGCTCGACCGTCCGCGTCGCCGATCACGCCCTCTCTCCGTCCAACGTCATGCTCATTGAGCTCCACGTTGTTGTCGGGATTGTCGACAAGCGTTCCATCATGCTTGCTTCCATCCGCGGTTTGCACGGATGTCGCAAGTTGAGCACTATCCTCGCGCCTTTCGGCAGGCTTGCGCGGCTTTCCCTCTCCGCCGACGGCCAACCATCGGGGAACCAGCGAATCCAACAGGAGGGAGCGCGAGCTCCAGCGGCGAGCGTTGCGATACATGGCGGGCACCTCTCGCGTGATTTTCAGGATCGAATCTATGAGGATCGTTTGATACGAGACCCTGAATTATAGCCGAAAAATGAGAGGGTATATCCTACGCCTTTCGCTCTACATGCGGCATCCTTTGGGCAAACGGCCGCGTTGCGTCGCCCACGTGATGGATGGGACGCGTGAGGTCGCGAAGATTCGCCCTTCCTGTGCAAGGCTCGAAGCCGCGGCGGTGGTTTCACCATCGCCGCATGGTGGCGCCAATGCTGGCCCTCCAAGCAGGAGACCACGTACCGGACCGTTCGTGCGATAGCATAGGCCGTTGGGCCTGTTGATTTTTTCGAGGCGATGCCTCTGTGTCGCGCAGAAGATATGTGCTTCTGCTCGATTTAGGCTTATGCACCCTCCCCACCCTATCAATTGTGATTAGGCAAAGTAAACGACCTCCACCTTCCTCAAGGCTTCGCCACACTGCACACTAGCGATGTGGTTTCGGGCTTGGCGTCCGGCGTTCGAACAGCGCTTAAGGAATCGGACCAGCGTCCGTTGAAGGATGTTTTGAAGGCGAGACATGTACATGAATCTATCGCACCGCGTCCCTCACCTGTTCTTTCGAGCAACGTCTGTCATCAGTGCACTCGTCTTTCTTGCCGGAGCTGCGTCACCGGCTCTCGCCGATAGCGCCCCTTTGGCTCCACAAACGAAAATCCGCCTGACGGTCGTCCAATGGATGCCGTCCAAGGGCCAGTTTGAGCGATGGGATGCGATTGGCGGCGAATATACGGTTTCGGATGCAGGTGAAGTCTCCCTGCCCTTTCTAGGGTCGCTGCCGGTTGGAAATCTGGACAGTGCCAGCCTGACCAGCGAGATTGGCAAGCGCCTTCAGGCAAAGATGGGTTTGGCCCAGACACCTGCGGTGACCATCGACGTTCTCGACTATCCGGCCATTTACGTCGTCGGAGACGTGATGGCGCCGGGAGAATACAAGTTTCACTCCGGCCTCAGCGTCCTGCAATCCCTGGCCATGAGCGGCGGCCCGTTGCGGGCTGCGGCACAGCAGCAAACGGAGACGATCAAGCTTGCCGGCGAGCTACGAGAAATCGACCATTCGCTGCTACGCAGTTCGGCAAAGCTCGCGCGGCTGCAAGCGGAGATGGCCGGCGCGAAAGAGATCGTCTTCGATCCGCCGCCCGCTGCCGATCGGCAATATGCCGAGAGTATCCATCAGGAGGAGCAGGTCATTTTTCAGGCCCGTGCAAACGCGCTCGCCAAGCAGTCGGTGGCCCTCGTCGAATTGCGCAATCTCTTGAATGCGGAAATCGATACATTGGAAGAAAAGCTGAAAGGCTCGGATGACAATATCCAGTCGGTCGAGGAGCAACTGACGAGCGTGAAGACGCTTGTCCAGAAGGGCCTCACGATCACCTCACGACAGATGGATCTGGAACGATTGCTCACCAACTATCGCTCCGACCGGCTCGATCTGGTCACCGCCATCATGCGGGGCCGCCAGGCGATCAACGAGACGACGCGCAATCTCGAGGGACTTTCCGACACTCGTCGGAGCGAGGTCGCTTCCGAAGTGCAGGCGGAAAAGGCCACTCTCGATCAGCTCAAATTGAAGCGCGACACCACGCAACAACTGCTTCTCGGAGAGCTGTCGACCGGCATCAACGTGAATAACCGCGATGAGGAACTCCCGCTGACCTTCATCGTGAGCCGGCGGGACAAGGGACAAGTCAATCAATTCCAGGCATCCGAAACGACGGAATTGGCGCCGGGCGACGTGGTCAGGGTAACCAAGCCCCGTATCACGGATGCGCCGTCCGAAGACGCCGCTGCACTGCCTGTTCAGACAGAGGCTAATATCAGTCAGGTAAGCCGGTGATCCGCGAAAGGCATGTGCCGCAATCGGCCCTGCGGCGGGCGATTGAACGCCGGCACCGGATAACGGGCATGGGCATCCGATGACTTTGCGCATGACCCCACCCAGCAGCCAGACCTACACCCAGATCCTCAAATCGACGATGCTGATGGGCGGCTCTTCGCTCGTCAATGTCGCACTCAGCATTATCAGAAACAAAGCCATGGCTGTTCTGCTCGGGCCGGAAGGCGTGGGACTGATGGGCCTCTATGGATCGATCCTCGATATCGCGCAGGCGATTGCCGGGCTTGGCGTGGGCAGCAGCGGCGTGCGCCAGATTGCCGAAGCTGCGGGCACCGATGACGCAGAAATGATCGCACGATCAGCAACAGTGCTGAGACGCATATCGATGGTGCTCGGATTGTTTGGTGCGCTCCTTCTCGCCGCATTGGCATTCCCGGTTTCAAATTTCACTTTCGGCGGCTACCAGCATGCCGGTGGCATTGCATTGCTGTCGCTGGCAATCTTCTTTCGACTGGTCTCCGCAGGGCAGACTGCATTGATCCAGGGCCTGCGCGGCATTGCCGATCTTGCCCGTATCAACGTGCTTGCCGGGCTTATCGGCACAGCTGTCAGCATCCCGCTGATCTATCTGTTCGGCCTGCAGGCGATCGCACCGTCCCTCGTGGTCATTGCGGCTGCCTCGATCCTTCCGACCTGGTGGTACAGCCGGCGGATCTGCCCTCATCCCTCGCCAATGCCCACGCGCCAGTTCGGTCGGGAAGTGTCGGCACTGCTCAGGCTCGGCTTCGTCTTCATGGCAAGCGGGCTTCTGACCTTCGGCGCGGCTTATGCCATCCGCCTCATCGTGCTGAAGGAGGGCGGTGTCATGGCGGCTGGATTGTACCAGGCGGCCTGGGGCCTTGGCGGTCTCTATGCCGGCTTCATCCTGCAGGCGATGGGAACGGATTTTTATCCGCGCCTGACCGCGGCGGCCGACAACAATGCCGAATGCAATCGGCTGGTCAATGAACAGGCGGAAATCAGCATGCTGCTCGCTGGCCCCGGCCTGCTCGCCACCCTGACGCTTGCGCCGCTCATGATGAGCCTGTTCTATTCGGCGGAATTTCAGGGGGCAGTCGATCTTCTGCGCTGGATCTGCCTTGGAATGATGCTGCGGATTATTTCCTGGCCGATGGGTTTCATCGTCGTGGCAAAGCGTACCCAGGCGATTTTCTTCTGGACGGAGGTTGCGGCGGCGGTCGTGCATGTGGGGCTTGCCTGGCTCTTCGTATCGCTGCTCGGCACGCAGGGAGCCGGTATGGCGTTTTTCGGCCTCTATGTCTGGCACAGCATGCTGATCTATGTGATCGTGCGGAAGCTGACCGGTTTTCGCTGGTCCGCCGCCAATCGCAGACACGGGCTGCTTTTCTTGCCCGCATCGGGACTGGTATTCCTGATGTTCTCGATTTTGCCGCTATGGCCGGCGACGGCGATTGGCTTCGTCGCCGTCGCTCTCTGCGGGCTCTACTCGCTGCGCATGCTGATCGACCTGCTTCCGCCGGAGTCCGTGCCCGCAACCATCCGCGGATGGATCACGAAATCTGCATAACGAAACAATGCGCGTATCCGGAGATACGCGCATTGTTTCGTTATGCAGATTGTTTTTACCTCAGGCAAATGCGGGTTCAGGCGACAGCGACATCCATGGCACGTTGCACGCTGGCGGCTCCGACGGTCGCTTCCGCAAGGGCTGCGCGCAAGGCTTCGACGACCCGGTCCATGTCAGACACGGTCATCTGGGCATAAAGCGGCAGGATTATCGTTTGCTGCTGCGCAGATACGCTTCGCGTCAGGCTCGTGGCAACGCGGTGGGAGGTCTCACCGGAATAGGCTCCCTCCAGATGAATGTTCATCACACCACGCCGAGTCGAGATACCCTGATCGAGCAGGGTCTGCATGACGGCCCGCTGGTCGACCGTATCGGGCAACCTCACACAGAAGCTCTGCCAATTGCTGCGAGCCCAGCGCGGCTCGGCCGGCAGCGAAAGCCCGACAATCGTCGACAGACGCTCGCAATATTGCTCGGCAAGCAGCCTGCGCTGGGCAACCAATTCCGGCAGCCGCCGCAATTGCTCGCGTCCGACGGCCGCCTGAAGATCGGTCATCCGGTAGTTGTAGCCCAACTCATCATAGTCTTCGAAGATGACTTGTTTGGAGCCGTGACGAACGGCATCGGTGACGCTCATGCCATGCTGGCGCCAGAGCCGGAACTTCCGGTCATATTCGGGATTGGCCGTCGTCAACATGCCGCCATCGCCTGTCGTGACGACCTTCCTGGGGTGGAAGGAGAAGCAGGCAATGTCGCCATGCGCTTTGCCGATCTTTTCCCAACGACCGTCCCACAGGATTTCGCTTCCGGACGCACAGGCTGCATCTTCGATAACCGGTATCGAGTGGCGCTTGCCGATCTCCACGATGGCGCGGAGATCGCAAGGCATGCCGAGCTGATGCACGCAGAGAATTGCCCTGGTGCGAGGCGTGATTGCTGTTTCGATCAGGCTGGGGTCGATGTTGTAACCATCCGCTTCGATGTCGACGAAGACCGGCACTGCATCACAGTATCGAATCGCGTTCGCCGTTGCGATGAACGAATGGCTGACTGTGACGACTTCATCGCCGGTGGATATGCCAACAGCCTTCAGGGCCAGATGCAACGCGGTCGTGCAATTGGACATGGCGCAAGCATGCGCGGCGCCCACAAAGGCAGCGAATTCACGCTCGAAAGCCGCGACTTCCGGCCCCTGCGTCACCCATCCCGACAGAATAACGCGGCGCGCAGCCTCAGCCTCTTCTTCCCCGAGGACGGGCTTGGCAACCGGAATTATGGATTGAGATGAGCTCATGCAGCCTGCCCTCCTGCGCTTGTCTGCTTTTGCCACCAGGCAACGAGATCGCGAAGCCCTTGCTCCATGGAGATCTCCGCCTTGAAGCCGAGGAGCCGTTCGGCCTTGCTGATATCGGCAAGGCGACGGGTCACGCCGTTGACCGTGCGGGCCTCTTTGTGCTGCGGTTCGAGCGAGGAACCCATGATGTCGCTCAGCATCTTCGCGAGTTCCAGTAGACTTATTTCCTTGCCGCTCGCGACGTTGAACACTTCGTCCGTGACATCGCTTTTCGCGGCCAGAATGTTTGCCCGGGCGATGTCGCGTGCATCGACGAAGTCCATCGTCTGGCTACCATCCCCATAGATGAGGGGCGGCATCCCGGCCACCAGGCGTTCCATCCAACGGATCAGAACTTCCGTATAGGCGCCGTAAACGTCCATGCGCGGCCCATAGACGTTGAAATAACGGAGCGCGACATAGCGCAGGCCGTACATCTCCGCAAAACTACGCAGCAGCCCCTCGTTGAATGTTTTCGCCGCGCCGTAGATCGTCCGGTTATTGTACGGATGGTGCTCTTCGGTCGTTGGAAAACTCTCGGCAAGCCCCAGAACGGAGGCGGAAGAGGCAGCAACTACTTTCGATACGCCCGCCTTGACGGCGGTTTCGAGAACGTTGAACGTCCCCTCCGCAAGGACATCGAAAGCCAGTCGAGGCTCTTCGGCGCATTGCGTGATGCGGATGGCGGCCTGATGAAAGACGATGTCGACGCCTTCGAAGACTTTTGCCAGAAGCGCTCTGTCGCGGATATCCCCGTCGATGATCTTAACAGGCGCGCTTGTTATCGCCGAGCTGAGATTGTCCCGGCGCCCGCGCACGAAATTGTCGAGGACGATGATCTCGCGAGGTTTTTCCAATGCGACAAGATCGGCAATATGCGAGCCGATCAGACCGGCCCCGCCGGTAATGAGCACCCGTTTGTCTCTCATGATCTTCCCTCACGCGACATGTTCGTCATCGGATCATTATCCGAACGCCAACGTATGAATTTCGCAGGTACACCTGCGGCGACCGAGAACGGTTCGACGTCGGAAACGACAACTGCCCCCGCTCCAATGATCGCCCCCTTCCCGATGGTCACGCCGGGAAGAATGGTCGCGTTCGTTCCGATATCGGCCTCTGCGCAGATGCGTACCGGCTTGATTTCAAGATCCGTGCGAATGATCGGCACATCCAAGGGCAGTGCCGTGTGGGTCGAGCCAAGCACCTTGGCGCCAGGTCCCCACCCGACAGAATCCTCGATCACGAGATCGCGAGCGTCGAAATAGGCCATCGGCCCGATCCAGACATTATCGCCGATCTTGCACCGGCCGTCGAAACGACCCTGGATATAGGCCTGAGCCCCGATGAACACCCCATTGCCGATGTCGAACGTCTCGGGATGTTTGAAACCGGCACCGCCTGCAACTTGCAATCCTGTGCCACAGCTCCGCGCGATGGCTTGCCAGATGGCTTTTCGCATCAGAGTATCGATGACACCGTCACCGGCCGCGAAACGACCGTAGAGCTCAATCAGGCCGGCGCGCCCGTATGACTGCCTCAGTTCTTCGGCCAGCCCGGCCTGATAGGCAGGGTCCGCCGGCCTTTCATGACGGCCGTGGACCGCCTGCACGATCCGGGCCTCGCCCGCACGATCAACTGACATAGGCGTTCTCCAGCGCGGCGGCCACCTGGTCGACGTGCCACGCCGGCATCTCCGGATAGATCGGCAGCGAGAGGACCTCCCGTGCGGCGGCTTCCGAGTTTGGGAAATCGCCGGCCTTGTAACCAAGGTCGGCATGGGCCTTCTGCAGATGCACTGGGATCGGATAGTGCAGCCCGGACTGAATGCCCTCCGCGCTCAATACGCGCTGAAGCTGGTCACGATCGCGGCTTCTGATAGCATAGACGTGATAGACGTGGCGCCGGTCGGAGATTTCGACAGGAGTCCTCAAATTCGCCGAACCGCCAAGCAGCAACGAGTAGCGGCGTCCATGGGCGCGCCGCGCTTCGGTCCAGGCTTCGAGATGCCGGAGCTTGATGCGCAGGATCGCACCTTGAATGGCATCCATGCGGTAGTTGAAGCCCTTCAGCAGATGGTGATAGCGCTGTTCCTGACCCCAGTCGCGCAGCATCCGCATCGTCTTGGCCTGATCGTCGCTGTTGGTGACGACGATACCCCCCTCGCCGCAGGCGCCGAGATTTTTGCCGGGATAGAAGCTGAAGCAGCCGGATGTGCCGATACTGCCGGCGCGCGCGCCTTTGTATTGCGCTCCGTGCGCCTGGCAGGCGTCCTCGATGACCGGGATCCGGTAGTGGTCGGCAATCGCTTTGATCGCGTCCATATCGGCCATCTGACCGTAGAGATGGACGGGAATAATGGCCTTGGTTCGGGCCGTAATCTTAGCCTCGAGTTGCGCCGGATCCATCGTCAGCGTCACGGGCTCGACATCGACGAATACCGGTCGTGCACCTGCGTAGCAGATCGCCGATACGGTCGCGACGAAGGTAAATGGCACGGTGATGACTTCATCGCCGGGGCCGACGCCTGCCGCGAGAAGCGACAGATGCAGGGCACTCGTCCCAGTGTTGACGGCTATCGCATGTTTGACGTTGCAATAGTCCGCGAATTCCTGCTCGAGGCGGGCGACCTCCTCGCCCAATATGTATTGCCCCGAGGCCAGGACACCGAGCACGGCGGTGTCGATTTCGCTCTTGATGGATTGATATTGTGCTTTGAGATCGAGGAACGGGATCATGCAATGCGCCTCGCCTCTTCGAGCTCGATGATACGACCGCGCTGGGCGAGCGACCGGCTTGCGGCTTCAAGGATGCGAACGACCCGCAGCCCGGCTTGGCCATCCGTAATGGGCCGCGAATTTTGCTCGATGCACTCGACGAACTGATCCAGTTCGCGTTTTAATGCCTCGGTCATATCGAGCTTGGGCGCCCACATGTCGCCGCTGCGGTACCCGACCATCATCTGATGCACCTTCTCGCCGTAGGCCTGAGAATTTGGGTTCAGCGTGATGCCCTTGTCGTAAACCTTGATCTTTTCGCTGGGCTCCAGATCGTCGTAGACGACCATCTTGTTGCTGCCGCCGATCAGGGTGCGGCGCACCTTGACCGGCGCCAGCCAATTGACGTGGATGTGGGCGATCAGCTTGCTTTCGAAGAAGAGCGTCAGATAGGCGATGTTCTCAGGCTCGCCGAGCACATGGCTCATGCCCGTCGCCGAAACCGCCACCGGCCTTTCCTGCACAACATGGTCCAGGATAGAGAGATCATGCACCGCGAGGTCCCAGATAACGCTGACATCGTGCTGGAAGAGCCCCAGATTGACCCGGACCGAGTCGTAATAATACATGTCGCCCAAGCCGCTTTCGACGAGTTCGCACATCTTGCGGACGGCGCCGGTGTGGACGAACGTATGATCCACGGCCAGCACGAGGCGTCTGCGCGCCGCTTCTTCGACCATCCGTGCGGCTTCCTCCGTCGTCGATGCCATCGGCTTTTCGACGAAGACATGCTTTCCGGCCATCATCGCCTGCATTGCGAGCTTGAAATGGGTCGAGACCGGCGTTGCGATGGCGATTGCATCCACCTTTGGATCGCGCAGAACTTCCTCGAACTTGTCGGTGATCGTTACTGCTGGATACCGGCTTTTAACAGCCGCCAACCGTTCGACATTCAGATCACAAACTGAAACGAGGTGCGCGCCGGCCGCTTCCGAGATGTTACGAACCAGATTCGGACCCCAATACCCATACCCGACAACAGCGATGCCGATCATTTCATTCCTCCCAACGCATACATGTCGACTGCCCCGTCATTGACGCGACCGATCACCCTGGCTGGAACGCCCGCGACAATGGCGCCATCAGGCACGTCCTTTGTTACAACCGCACCGGCGCCGACCTGGGCAGCCTCTCCGATGGTCACGCCAGGCAGAATGGTGGCGTTGCTGCCAATCGATGCGTGGCGCTTGACCAACGTCGGGATGAGGATCCAATCGGCCTCCGTCTGCAGGCTGCCATCCGGATTGACGGCGCGCGGGTACATGTCGTTCGTAAACATCACCCCGTGGCCTATGAACACGCCGTCCTCCAGCGTCACGCCCTCACAGAGGAAGGAATGGCTGGAGATCTTGCAGTCTTTTCCGACGATGACGTTCTTCTGAATCTCGACGAAGGTGCCGATGCGCGTTCCTGCGCCGATCGTGCAGCCGTATAGATTCACCAGATCTGGATGGTGGATGATGCTGCCGTCACCCAGCTTGACGTTTGATGCAATCATCCCTGCAAAACCCCTACTCCTGAACAAGCCCAGATTCTCAGTTGAAACAACAATCGCTTGATTGCACCCAAGGTTTCATACCGACAGGACAAATACTTCTCTTCACTTCAAAGAGAATTGTTTTCTTCATCTGAGTAAAGAAACAAAACGTTTAAGGTTATTCACCTAAAGGCGTATCTACTTATGACGACTTACGCCCTTATTCACGCATCGACCGACATTGGTGGTGGGGCCACCTCCCACACCCGTTACCGGACCCATGCCGGAGACGACGATTGTTTCCATGCATTTAGTGGCCCGCCCAAAATGCGGTGTAACGGCGCAGACTATTCTACAAACCGCCTAGTAATATATAAGTCTACCTTAGATTTATCATTCTATTTCCGCCTTACGATGGTAGTTGTGCGCTACTTAGCCTATATTAGCTACTGTAACGTTCCGCGAATTGTGGTATTCGATTCCTACTTTAGAGTTTCCTAAACCCCCGTATTGAGAGGGGTTGGTACTCGAAGCCGTAGTGAGAGCGTAAACGTGTTAGGGGAGGGTGAAGCTGTGAATTCAGCACTTATACCGAATTTAGACTCCAGGCAGGAGAACCTAGCATTTCCCCTTACGATAGAAAGTAATTCGACGGCACTTGCCTTGTCGACAAGACAAACGCATTCGCTTGTCATTCTCGATAATCGTGAACTCGATCGGCAATGCTTGGCGCAATGCATGGCTGCCCAAAAGACGGATTTGCAGATTCTGGCATTTGGATCAATTGAGGAGTGGAAGCAGAAGCGGGACGACTATCCTCCGCTTTCGGCAATCCTCTTGAACGTCGGCGGCAAAAAGATCGATGAACCGGCCGTTTCGGAGCAAATCCGGAAGCTCTCGTCGGAATTTGCATCAACGCCACTCATCGTATTGGCCGATAGCGACGATTTCGGCCAAATCGTCAGGGCGCTCGAGTACGGAGCCAAGGGGTTCATACCCGCCTCGGTCAGCGTCAGTGTGTGCATGGAGCTGATCGCGCTGTCGGTGGCGGGAGGAATTTTTGTACCTGCAAGCGCCCTGTTCGCCATGCGTCACTTGCTGGACTCGAGCAATTCGACCGCGCGCCCGCTAGCCGGCATATTCACGGATCGTCAGGTGGAAGTCGTTGAAGCGCTCCGACGCGGAAAGGCGAATAAAATTATCGCCTATGAGCTCAATCTGCGAGAAAGCACTGTAAAGGTGCATGTTCGTAACATTATGAAAAAGGTCAAAGCAACGAACAGGACGGAAGTCGTGTTCAAGCTCAACGACTTGTTCCAAACCAGTATTCCGGCATGAGCGTGGATAAGGCGTTGTACTGATCGTTGTTGAGGCAAACCTCTTCGTATCTTGGAACCACGGTCTTGCTCAAAAAACCCGATGGCGCGAATGCGTCACCGGGTTTTTTGATGCCGGGGTTCGTCTCCATCCCGTCTCCCGCGATCTTGGCATAATAGCGATCGAGCGCTCGACCACCTGACTGTTGTTTGCGTACTTGCGGATGAACGGCCCCGTCCTGCCCATTCATCCTGCAACGCGTCGCCCGATAGAATTCAGGGCGTACCAGTATTTTGGCCCGATTGTTTGCTTGCAGACCAATTTGATCCAGGGCAATGAATTTCGCACTTCGGGCGAAACTTCAAGAGCAAAGCGCTGAATAGCCATGGCTGTGGCAATATCGAAATTATTGAATGCCATGCCTGCCAGCCGAAGCGCCTCTTTCCCGAGATCCCTGGCAAGAAAACGTCTGAGTTTCTCATCTTTCCTGAGGCTTTCCGCGCCTTGACGAAACAGAATATCGAAAGCCTGTTTTCTTTGCCGGAGGTCGGGAAGGATACTTTGTCCATAGTATTGTAGCGACATGTTCGAAGCATGTCTGCGGTATACGGCTTGGTCTTGGTTGATGTAGCCCACTCCGGCATGTGATGCGAGCCGCAGCCACATCTCCATATCACCGGTATGCGGCAGTTCCTTATGATAGCCGCCGACCTGTTTTTGCAGCGTCGTTCTGATGACGGCCGTCGGTGTCGGAACCAGGTTGTTTGCTCCACTCAACCGTATGAATTGCGGGCCCGACAAGACCTGCATGGGAGCCACACCATTGTCCCCGAGAGGATCGACGCGCTTACTGACGCCGCTCGGCTCAGCTATGAGCGCGTTCCCGAAGGTGAACCCCACATTCGGATGATTGCGCATCAACTCCGAAGCGCGACCCAGCGCGCCCGGCAAGAGATAATCATCCGCGGAGAGAAGCAGGAATAAGTCGCCGCCCGCCCACTCGATTCCGCCATTATAGGTGGCGATGTGGCCCTTGTTTGCCGTGTGCCGCCGATAGGTGACCCGTTTGTCCCGGGATGCCAGAGCCTTTCCGACTTCCGGCGTATTGTCTGGCGAGCAGTCATCCAGAATAAGCACGCGTACATCGACGCCTGCCTGTGACAGAACACTTCCAACACATTCCTCAAGGAAATGAGCGTAGTTGTAGCAGGGAATGACGACATCAACGCGTTGCAAACTTAATCCTCCGCAGGCAATCGTTACGTTCGGGAGTATTTCATGGAACCCGAACCCGGCTTCGTTTCGCTCTGACGCGTTCGTCGCTGCCGATTCATTGGCGCGACGTCGATGCGTGTGCCCGCATCGCTGATTTCGTGCAGGACCATGCAGCTCTCAACAAGGAGGATCGGGCAAGCAGCCGCGAGCCTACACGCTTCAAGCCACTCCGAGCGCGCTCCCACCGGGTAAGCGCAAAACGGGTCCGGGACCGAAATGCATCGTAGAAGGCGACGTTCGGGCTCAAGCTTCCTGATTTCCAGGGCTTCACGTTGGTCACGAAATGAACGATCGCGAGCTTCTGCTCGAGCGCGATGCGGGCGATCGCCTGCGTTGGCTCGAACTGAAAATTCCAGGCGCGGTTCAGGATCTTCCACTTTCCGTCGCAGGCAAAGTTAAGGGCGTCCTGATCCGAATATTCCGTCGTCGGAAAGCGGTCGAGATACTCCAGCGAACGTTCCGTTATTCGCTCGTTTCGCCATTTTTCAAGGTCGATGAGAAGAATGCCGGCGTTGAAATAACGTTCGACCCGAGGGCCGCCTGTCGCACTTGGTCCGATGCTTACAACATTGTCCAGCCAGTAATCCGGTACGGCGCCGATCACTGCCTCGCCGAGATCGATATTCCACAACTGTTCAAGCGCAGTCAGGACCAGGATGTCGCCATCCAGATACAGAGCCCGATTGCAGGTCTGCGGAAGGAACTGCGGCAGAAGGATCCTTGCGAAGGTCATCCTCGATACGCCAGGGCGAGTGGAAAATCCATTTGCGAAGGACAATGTGGCGATGGGATGCCACTGAATGACTGCAGAATTTGCGGGCAGAGAGTCAAAGATCAGTCGCTTTATTTCTTCGCCTATTCCCTCATGAATGACATGGATATTCAAGGGCCATGCGCTTTGGTTATTCTCGGCGATCGATCTAAGGGCGGTCGCCAAGGGAACGGCGTAGGCCGCATCGACTGCAAAGACGATGGGGCCTAACCGCTGTTTTGCACCCGCAAGGGCGGCTCCTGTTGGTATGCTATGCACATTCATGTTTCCGGCACCATCCCATCGAAAGAACACGAGCTTGCAATGATCGATCTTTCTGTTCACGGCCCGATTGGTACGGCTTCCTGAACGGGAAGGCCGACGGCCGGGGTAGGCAGATGGGTGTAGGCCATTCGCGAGGACTGGACGCCAAGCGTGCTCTTGGTTCCGCCAGACAGCTTCCACTCGAAATACGCGATCGTTTTCTCAAGCCCCTGTCGCAGGTTTACGGTCGGCTGCCAGCCCAGGTCCTGCTTTGCGTGGGTGATGTCGGGCTTGCGTTGCGTCGGATCGTCAATCGGCAGAGGCTTGTAAACAATGCTTGATTTCGATCCCGTCATCTCGATGACCATTTCGGCCAGTTCCCGGACCTGGAATTCTCCTGGATTACCGAGATTGATCGGACCCGTAACGCCGGCCGGCGCCCCCATCAGGCGGATAAAGCCCTCAATCAGATCGTCTACATAGCAGAAGGAGCGCGTTTGCTTACCGTTGCCGAAGATGGTGATCGGCTCGTTTTGAAGCGCCTGAACGATGAAATTGGAGACGACGCGGCCATCATTGGTTTGCATGCGAGGCCCGTATGTATTGAAGATCCGTGCCACGCGGATCTCCACGCCATATTGGCGATGGTAATCGAAGAACAATGTTTCGGCACACCGTTTGCCTTCGTCATAACATGCGCGCGGCCCTATGGGATTGACGCTGCCTCGATACTCCTCGGGCTGAGGGTGGACTGCCGGATCGCCATAGACTTCGCTCGTGGATGCCTGGAAGATCTTCGCCTTGGTGCGTTTTGCCAGGCCGAGCATATTGATGGCCCCGTGCACATTGGTCTTCACGGTCTGCACGGGGTCGTGCTGATAGTGAACCGGAGATGCCGGACAGGCGAGATTGTAGATCTCGTCGACCTCCACATAGAGCGGGAAGGTAATGTCATGACGGAGCACCTCAAAGCGAGGATCGTCAAGAAGATGCAGCACATTGTCGCGCGAACCGGTGTAGTAATTGTCCACGCAGAGGACATCATTGCCCTCTCGCAAAAGCCTTTCGCACAGGAATGACCCCAGAAACCCGGTGCCGCCGGTTACCATAATTCGCTTTTGTCCGTGCATTGGTGTGCTCCGTTGTTGTGATGATTGCCGAAGGACGAGGAACAGGTCAGCAAGCTCCCTTGCCCTTTAAGACCGCAGGAATTGTGCTCAGAAGGATGTGCAAGTCGAACCACAAGGACCGGTTGTCGATGTAGAACTCATCGAGTTGCTGCTGCAGCTCGATATCCGCATTGCTTCGCTCGGATATTTGCCAGAGACCCGTCAGCCCCGGCGTGACGGAACGGCGTTTGGCCCGAAATTCGCCGTCCATCGCCGAAAGGTGGTACTCGGGAAACGGGCGTGGTCCCACGAAGGCCATCTCGCCCGCAATGATGTTTGCCAATTGCGGGAGCTCGTCGATGCTCGAAGAGCGCAGCATATGTCCGATGACCGGAAGGATGCGCGGATCGTCCTTGAGCTTGAAGTGGCTCAACCACTCGGCGCGCATGCTGGGGTTGTCTCGGAATAATGCTTCAAGGCGCTGTTCTGCATCTTGGTACATCGTCCTTAATTTCAGGACGTGCACCGGCTTGCCGGACCGCCCTTCCCTTGTATGCCGGAAGAAGACGGGACCTGGATCGATGGCATAGACTGCAGCCGCTGCGAACGCGATGAATGGCGCAACCACGATCGTTGCAGGGATGGCGATCGCGAGATCGAGGATTCGGCGAACCAGATCCGAGTTGACCCAACTCCCACCAGTGGTGAGGCGAATGCCGATCTCTCCGCCGACATCTGCAGGTCGCAATCCGCTTACCTTGAGGCTCGGCGTGTCGGACAGCAAAATGACTTCCACGAACTTCCGACGCATCGCCGCCAAGTCGGGTCCAAGCGAGCCTGTGTCGCCGGCAATCACGGCAATGGATGGCCCGCCATCGGGCAATGCCTCCAAAGTATCGGGGGAAAAGGGCTCCGGCCTGATACCATACTGCCAGTGGTCCTCGAAATGTGCCACAAGCGCGGGAGTAAGGTTGCGCGCCCCTATGACAACCGCGCGCTCCCCCCAGATTCCAAGTCTCCGGCACAGGCCTCGTGCAAGCCAATGCGCAAGTGGCTGGACAATCAGCCCGAGAGCGAGGAACCCAATAACGGCAAGCAGCAGTCGTTCCCCCTCCGGCAGGACAATTGCTCCGAATGCCGTCAGGACAGCCACCTTGACGGTAGCTATGGTGCGCCGCCGGAGATGTTCGTGGTCATACAACCGATATCCAGGATAGAGGCCGGCCGACGCGTAAAGGATCATCGCAGCGAATGCTGCGATCGTGAACGTACGCTCCACCATTGTGCCCTCCGAACCCATGGGGAGAACGGACAGGAGAACAAAGTAGGCAATCAAATAGCTTGCAATGTCGCCGGCGACCAGGAAAGACGATGTTGCAAGCCGAGCAAGCTGGCGCCCTAGTGCGACTGATATATTCAACGCTGCCTGTGCAAAGGGATCGGCGGTCTTAGCTGCTATGGGCGGCACGGAACCTGCCGGAATCGCCCGCGACGTCATGTCATTTGATGTGGATGCCTTCGACGGACCTGGTCTCATTGCTGACGAAGCAAATAGGGACATGATGGCTACACCTTTACAGCTGCCGCTTTTGGCACGCTTGATCCAAAAACCTTGTCTTCGATTGGAAACTTCCGAAGCCCCAGTCTCTGGAATGCCGTCAGTGAGATGAAGGTCGGCACGACGAGCGCATAGCGCCGCCACAGCCGTCGCGGCTCGCACAAGAGCCGAAACGCCCATTCGAAGCCGCTTCTTTGAATGAACCTTGGAGCCTGCCGCTTGAGGCCGGCGTGGAAATCGAATGCGGCTCCGACACCGATGAGCATCGATGCTTCCAGACGATCGCGCATGCGCGCCATCCAGAGTTCCTGCTTGGGACTGCTCAGCCCGACCCAGATGATATCGGCACCCGACCGATTGAGCCGGTCAGCAATATCCGTTTCCTCCCGCGTCGACAGGTTGCGAAAAGGTGGCGCATAGGAGCCGACGATCCGTGCTTGCGGAAATTTTGCCAGAAGGCGCGCCTGCAGTTGCTCGAGTGTTTCGGCCGTTGCGCCATAAAGGAAATGGCGCAAGCCCTTGGAGCTGCTGGCATCGAAGACGGATAACATCAGATCCGGTCCATAGACCCTGTCGCTTTCCACATGACCAGCATGTCTCAGCGCCCAAACAAGCGGCATGCCGTCGGGGGTTACGAGGAACGCCCGGTTGTGGATCGACCGGAGCTCGGGATCATCTTGGCAGCGGACGATGCCGTGTGCGTCGCGAACGCACACATATTCCTTTCTGCCGTCTTCGATCGCTTCTTGAATAAATCCCGTCGCGCTTTTGAGATTGACTGCCGAAACGCGAACACCAAGGACATTCGTCCATTCTAGGGAACCCTTTGGATGAAGAACTGAAGTTTGGCTGCTGCCTGCTGATTGATTTCCCATGACCTACGCTTTCGCGATCGAAACTGTCATCAGAATATCCCGGCAGGCCGATTGCCTCCATACTTGCCGCTCCAGCTATTGGACGTAGAAGAGATTTCATATTTACGTCTTATGCCGCGACGACGTACAATATTCGAAGTAAGTCCATGTACCCCACCGCTTGCCATATTGCTCTTTTTGATGACCGTTGGCCCGAAATGGCGCTTCGACCCGCGCAGAGCCGCAGAAGCTATTCACTCTAGCGTGATCAACGCTCGTGAGGTTTGAGCGCGAACAAAGTCGGGAAGAGAGACATGCTCAACCCGATAGGCGAGATGAAGACCCCGGCCGGCGAGCGTTCGGAGACGTCCGACACAACCAACCAGCTGCGGACAGATCTAAGTTCCAGCGGCGATGTGCCGTATAGTTATAGTCATCAGGGAATTCCTGACCCCTATGCCGGGAAGGCTGCAATCGCGATCTTGACGTTCGCGGAACGCTCAGTGCAGAGATGCTGAGACAGCTCGCTGCCAATAATATTGCCCCGCCCACTATGGGAAACCTGCCTCACCCTACCAGATCTCTAGGTCCCCGATTTTGATGCGCATGCCTGCATGCGCTATACCCGCAAGCCTCGCACAGCGCGGGCACGCCGTGGTTGAAGGGCGTTATAGGTCGCCATAGCTGCGGACTTTATCGCCGCATAACACCCCTCGTCGCGGCGCCTTTTGTTACTCGGGCGGCGCGACTACGCTTCCGGTGTCCTCTCCAGCCTTCTGAAGATCTCCTAGGCCGCCGAATTCTCCCGAAAGCATGATCTCCGGATGGACCCTGAAGCTCTTGTCGTTCAAGTTACCGCTGTAGCGGTTGCGCGCGAATTGCACAAATCCAAGCCCAAGATCGGGAGCGTTGACATAGGCCACAATGCCACTGTCACTGTCGACAGATACAACATTCTCCTCAATGCGATTGGGGCGTGCCCATGGCGGACGCCAACCCTTGCCGGTACCCTCATCGACCCGAAAAGCCGCGCCCGATCCGTGTGTGATGACGTTTCCCGCCACCAGGTTGCTCCAACCGCCATTGATACCGATCGCCGCGATGTTGCCCGAGAGCGTATTTCCCTCGATACGCAGTCCGCTCGCCTTCCCATCCGTATAGATCGCCCAGCTGATAGGAGACGGCCATTCGCTGGTATTCTCGTATCCGGGAGGCCAGAACGTTCCATCGACCCTGTTCATGAGATGACCGGTCCCGGTCACCAGATTGGAGCGGATGACGCTGTTGAGAGAGTCGGCTTGCTCCCCCATCATCTTGATGGCGCCGCCATCTGCCGTCTGCTGGTTGGCGTTATGGATCACGTTGTGCTCGATGACAGCGTTATAGACGGCGTCGTTGGAACCCCATAGCGAACCGCCGGCGATTCCGAACTGCGCCGTGTTTTCGATCAGATTGTTGGCGATCCTGACATTGTCAGCCGCCTGGAACCATATTCCTGCGGTTTCAATGTAAACCTTTCCGATGTCATGGATGTGGTTCGAAAGGATTCTGGAGCCGTTCGACTTGCCGAACGTGCCATAATTTGTGCCGACGTAAATCCCGTTGCCAGCCACATCGGCAATCACATTGCCGGCAATCAACGCATCCTTGCTTTCCGTCACATGGACCCCGACGCCGACATTTTCGATGCTGTTGCCGAGAATCTTGACGCCGTCAGCGTGTTCGATCCGTATGGCGCCAAATCCTCTGGTTTCCGTATAGAACTTGCCGCTGCCTTCAGGAGCGCCGTCTCTAAACTCGAGCCCTGATACAACCATCCCATTGGCCCCATCCAATTTGAACAAGGTCGGCAAAATGCCCGCAACGACTACGGAACTGGGTAACGACTGATCGACGGGGATATAATGAAGCTGGCCCGCAACAAGATCGTACCACCACTCTCCGGGAGCATCGAGCAAGGCCTTGGCTCCGGTTAGGAAATAGCGGCTGCCTTCTGCGGTAAAGAAATAGTCTGTGCCTTTGGTATGGACAGTTCGGCCGGCGCCATCGATCGATACAACTGGGAGCGTATCATTGCCCCACTGGCTTCCGGGTTGATACCCTCCAACGATGTCCACGACCAGTCCACTTGTATCACCCACTGCCGGAAGGTCGCCGGCATGGAAACAAAAGCGCGTGTTTCCCTCCCGCACGTCGATGGCAGGCTGGCACTTTGCGGCAAACAACCATCCTTTGCGTGGATCGCCATCAGCGGGAGCGTCGGGAAATCGAGCCCGAGTTTGGCGTATCCCATTGACGAAAAGGTCACCGACCCCCTCATCCGGTGGCAATTTCAGCGGCGCCGTCCAGCGACCATCGGCCTGCTGCGTCCAGTTGAACACGCGTTGCCCCCCATGCAAAATCGGCGCTTCATTGCATCTTGCCGTGACGATCAAGCCCTTATCGCGGGAGTCAAAGACGATCGGGTGAGCAAGGTAGTAATCGCCTTTACCCAGCGCGATTGTGTTGTTGCCGCCCTTCTCACGGGCAGCATCACGGGCTCTTTCAATGCTGGCGAAAGGGCCGTCGCCGCCCTGCTGATCTGCGGTCGGAAGGAGGCCACTCCAGCTGTCTTTGCCATTGGGAGAAACGTAAAATATCGTCCGTGCCTCGGTGCTGCTGCTCAATACCTCGCTTAATGAAGTCCCATTCAACTTGGCGGACAAAGTCGGCGAAGCTTCCGCGCAAGTCGCCTCCCTGACGAGCATCTGCAAGCGCTCGGGCGCATCTATCTCTGTCCCGACCGGAGCCGGATTACCGGACTGCGGAAACAGCATGACAGGCAACATGCTCAGCGTCAGTCCAAAACGCCGCCTCATGATATCTGCAACCCGCTCGCAAGGCCGCGCGAGGGCGCTTGCCAAGGTGGCGCACGGCTGATCGAAACGACGGGCGCATATAGCGAAAACATGATGATGGCTGCGGTAAACAGGATGAAGATGGCGTCATTCTGAGTGAAAAAAATACTCTCGGTCAGATTCATCACCAGAATCATGATCGTAAAAACATTGAGCCAGAGCCACCCGTAGTGCGGATCATTGCAGTGAAGGGTCGCGCCTTGGCGGATTGCATGGAGAAGCAGCAGAACAAACGGAATCATTCCCATTATTCCAAAGCTCAACAAGATATCGCGGTATCCATTATGCGCGTGGGGTGCCGCCCATCCGATCTTCAACCACATGCGCGTCGCTTCGGGGTTCACGGTTGTCCAGAATGCCTGGTAACCGTAGCCAACCATCCAACGATCGGATATTTCGCGATCAACCAGCTCCCACAATGGCACCCGACCGGTCAGAGTCGCGTCCTTGCCGAGCGCTTCAAGGGCCGGAACCAGGAATTCGTGAAGCGAAATCAGAATGCCGAGCGACAGCTGAACGAAAAGCAGGACGACGACCACGCGGCCAATGCTGCTGCTTCTTTTCAGGAGGGTATAAAAGCCGATCAGGCAATACGCCACTGACGTTGCAATGATCGCGGTCATCGATCCGGAGCTTGCAAGGCAGATCACACCCGCGGCCAACAAGATGAACGCGGTTCGCCGCAGGCCGAGCGTCCCGTCGATCAGCACAGCCGTCGCCGCCAAGATCATCAGGGACGCGTACCAGCCCAGGACATTCTTGTGAATGAAAATGCCCCGCATTGTGCCATCCGGCATACTGGCGAGGCTTGGTGACACCACTGACATAACCACACTGAGGACGATACAGGCTCCGAGGGTTACAAATAACAGGAACAGCAGTTGCCTTGGGGTGAAACGTATCGCGAGCACATAGGAAAGAAGCACGCAAAACAAAAGACCGATTGCGCGCCTCAAGGTCGTTTGAGGCCCTATTGACCACAGGGTAGACAAAAACGGCAGGATAAGGATCGAGGGAACGATCAGATTTCGCCTGAGCGCTGTTAGAAATTGCGGAAAATTGCGTATCAGGATCACGATTGTAAAGACATATACAGGAAAGCAAGGAAGACGCAGTATAGATTTGGCGGATTCGCTGAGCGTTCCGTCCGCATCTGCCAGGATAAGCGGCAGAAGGGCGCCTGCCTGAAAAAAAAGGGATATGCCGGCACCCCAGCATTCTATAGCCCGCCAACTGATGGTTGGTCCGCTGGCAGTTCCGAGGCTATCTACTCTCATTGTCCGTCCCGACTGACTTGAAAAGACAAGCGACTGTTGATCGCGGCAGATCAAAAAACAGGTGTCGGCCTCCGCGCTGCGCTGCTCTCAAGCAATCATTCAGCCACAGCCGCAGTCAATCTGTCCTAGTGAAGGGCGGGCTACGCCTAATGCACCTTCGCTCCACCCAAAGACGGTGTTGGGCGTAAGCTTTCAGCCGGTCTTTACCCAAAAGACGGGTCTTCATGTCCGCGGATTGCCCTTAAGAGCAGGTGTTGCGCATGTCCGTTCGCCGGTACCGTGGCGATGAGTGTCTTGTGAAGCGTGGCGGGTAAGCCGCGGTTCTACTGGAATGAGGCAACAATTCTGACAGAGGCTCTCTCTGCAGTCGAAGCCTGGAAGGTTTAGGATTACTATGTTCCTGCGTCATGATCCTAGTTCTCTATGCAACACGACGGGCGCTCTATTCGTCGCGGCGACCTCACCGGTTCTGTGCGAGATGCTGTTCGGCCGACAAGCTATTATGGATATCACCATCGCCGAGGCTCCAAACCTCGATGGCTGCGTAAAGGTCGACCTCTCAAGCAACTTTGCGCTGCTGTACGGCGGTGCATCGCCGCAACCGGTCTGAGACGCGTCATGGAACGGCCGGCCCTCAGTGTCCTCATTAATAATTACAACTACGCTCGCTTCGTTGGGCGGGCGATAGACAGCGTGTTGAGCCAAGACGCCCGCAACGTCGAGATAATCGTCGTCGATGACGGCTCCACCGACCAGTCGCGGTCCGTTCTGGAAGCGTATGGCAGCCGAGTGAAGGTGATCTTCCAGGAGAACGCAGGACAGGCCGCTGCGATCAACGCCGCTGTGGGATTAAGCATGGGCGAGATCCTCTGCTTTCTGGACGCCGACGACTGGTGGGCGCCGAGCAAGCTGTCGGCGACGGCTGCAGCATTCCGCGCCAACCCTCAGGCATCGCTCGTCTATCACCGGCTGCAGCCAACGCTTGTCGATGGCACGCCGACTTCCAAGCCGATCCCTCGAAGCCTGTGTTCGGGCGCGTTGTCGGCGCTGCTCACCAGATCGGCTGGTTGGTGGCCTTTTCCGATGACGTCAGCCATCGCGGTACGACGTAGCGCATGGAATGCTGCGGGCAGCATTCCCGAACAATTCCGCATTTCAGCCGACGCCTGGCTCGTGGGCATCTACCCGTTTCTGGGGGACGTCATTGCCCTGCCGGATCCGCTTGGATTCTACCGCATCCACAATAACAACTGGTATCGCTCGACCGAGGATGCGACCACGCTGAGGAGGCGGATGACGCACTGGCAGCATACCGTTGAAGCGACGAACCTGTTTCTCTCAACCCATCAACTGCCGGCAAGACTACATCTGACGGATCACTATCCCTATCGCATCGCGTCGGCAAAGCTGCAGGGAGCCGATGCGCGCACCCGGTTCAAGCTTGCCGTCGAAGGCCTCTTCTTTGCCGGCGAACCAAACCTTGTCAGGCGGACGCGCGATAGTTTGCGCTCGGTGCGCGGCCTGTCACGGCTCGGTCTGGACGTCGGCTTGTCGGAGGCAGCAAAATGAAGGCGCTGCTGTTAGTTTCCGAACTGGAAGACTATACCATCTCATTTGCCAGCGGCGTTGCCCAACACCTAAACGTTGTGCTTGCCGTACCGCGCCGGCGCTATGCACATCTCGCCTCTTCCATTGATCCGGCTGTCGACCTGCACCTTCTGGACTGGCCGAGACACCGTTCTCTCTCCAATCCCTGGTTTCTGTACCAGCTTACGCGTCTGATCCGGCGGGAACGGCCGAACCTCATTCATCTCCTCAGCAATTCTACACTTTGGCTGAACCTCGCCGTGCCGTTCTGGCGCCCGATCCCGCTCGTGACCACCGTTCATGACGTGCAAATCCATCCCGGCGATTCCGATACGCGAACGCTGCCCGGCTGGGCCCCCGAATTGATGGTGAAACAATCCGGACATCTTGTCGTCCACGGCGAGGGACTGAAGCGGTTGGTCCTCGATCGATATTCAAAATCGCCGGACTGCGTCCATGTCCTGTCGCATCCTTCCATCCTTCGCTATGCGGAACTCGCCCGGCAACAGAAGATGGCGCCGCGCGAAGCGGATGGAACTATACGCGTCCTGCTCTTCGGACGGATTTTTGCCTACAAGGGCCTGGAACATCTGGTCCGGGCCGAGGCGATGCTCAAGGACGCACTTCCCAACCTGCGCATCACTGTCGCAGGCCGTGGCGACAATCCGATGATATTCCAGCCGCTCATGGGGGATGCCGGCCGCTACGATATTCGCAATCGTTTTATCGAGGATGCAGAGGTCGCCCAGCTTTTCCTGGACGCCGACATCGTCGTGCTTCCCTATACGGAAGCATCCCAAAGCGGTGTGCTCAACCTTGCCGCCGCATTTGGCAAACCGGTCATCGTGACGGATGTCGGCGAGTTGCGGGGCACTGTTCAGCCCAATGGGTTGGGAATGGTGGTCCCTCCCGGGGATGCCAAAGAGCTCGCGGCAGCTATCAGGACATTGGCAGACAACGGCGAGCTTAGAAACAATTTCGGTGCCAATGCACTCGAATGGGCCAAAGGGCCGAATTCGCCTGAACGCGTCGGCGCCCAGGCCGCGGCCGTTTATCGGGAGGTGGTCGGGTCATGCTGACAGAGGCCCTCACGGACAGAATTCGAATGGCGGCACGGAGCGCGGCTAGCGTCCGCCACTATGTTCCGGGCGGCTGCGAGAACGGTGGCGGCATTGGCAGGCTGGTCGGCTATATAACAGAGACAGCCAAAGAGACCGGCACGAAACATTTCGTCACCGATACCAGAGGGGCTCGATGGTCCAAGGTGACGTCACCCGCACGGCTGCTCGGGGCCATCCTGACGATGGCAAAGGACCGGATTGTTGCGCCAGCCCGCATTCACCATATCCATATCGCCGGCCGCGGCAGCACCTCCCGAAAGCTGATCCTGACCGAGGCTGCCCGTTTGTTCGGGTGCTGCCATATATTGCACCTGCACGACTACGACTACGCCGGCGACTTCGAGAAACGCTCGCCGCGCCAACAACGGCTCATCCGTCGGATGTTTCAGAATGCCGATTGCGTTGTGGCGCTCGGCCGGCGCGATCGCATGACGCTGACGACACTTTTGGGCGTTGACGAGCGCCGCACGGTCGTTGCTCACAATTGCGTCCCCGATCCCGGGGCGCACGATATTCGCGTCGGTCAGACGCCGTTGATCGTATTCCTTGGCCGGCTGAGCGAACGCAAGGGGGTCACGGAGCTTCTGTTGGCCCTGAGCCACCCGATCATGAAAGAACTCCAGTGGCGGGCTGTACTGGCAGGCGACGGACCTGTCGAGGAATATCGCCGTCAGGCTGACGCCATGGCGCTTTCAAACCTGGTAGAGATGCCCGGCTGGCTTGACGCCGGAGAGGCGCGAGCCCTGTGTGCGCATGCAGATATCCTGGTCTTGCCTTCGCACGCCGAAGGTCTGGCAATGGCCGTGCTCGAAGGGCTGTCCCACGGCCTCGCCGTCGTCACCACGCGTGTTGGGGCCCATGACGAAGTCATTACCGACGGCGAAACCGGCATCTTCGTCCCAGTCGGAGACCAGGATGCCCTGGCTGCAGCCCTGGCGAAGCTGGTGTCCGATCCGGAAATCTGCATCCGCCTCTCGGTCCAGGGGCGCGCACATTATCTCAACCATTTCAGCATGATGGCCTATATGCGATCGCTCGAGAACCTCTACGAGACCGTTTCCGCGAAACCTCAAGCAATGGTTGGCGCACGATGACGATTTCCACTGTTCCGCCGGACCGCAACCTTCCCATCTCGCCGATGCGCTATGACCCTCGCTTTCAGGTGGAGACCAAGGCGGACAACTTCGATCTGGCATCCGCCTTCCGTCTCGTCCGGCGAAGAATGATCATGATCATCGCGATAACCGTGCTGCTGATGACGCCCACGGTGATTATTATCGCTGGGTTGAAGCCCACGTATCAGGCCTGGGCCCGATTGATCGTCCACCAGCCTCTCGCAACATCACTTGGTGCCGACGACAGCAGCCGCAGTGATCTACTTGACGCAAAATCGGAGACTGAGCGGCTTCTATCCAGAAGCATCGCAGAGCGAGTCGTCCGCGAACTGCGGTTTAACCTGCGGCCGGAATTCAATCCAGCGCTGCGCGAGGTCTCGCTCGTTGACAGTATCCGGGCAAAGTTGCGCGGCCTGTTCGACACGGAAAAACCCACCTCGCCGTCACGGGACAGCGTCGACGCCATCATCCCGGAATATTATAGGGCGCTCGGCGTGTGGCACGAAGATAAGAGTGACGTTATCCAGGTCAGCTTCACTTCCTATGATCCTCAACTCGCAGCCGCAGTCCCGAACCGGGTCATCAGCGTTTACCTCGATGAACGGAAGTTCAGTGTCAGTGGCCGCCTGGATTCAGCGCAAGAATGGATCCGACAGCGCATCACCGAACAGCAGGCCCGCGCGGATATTGCTCGCGAAGCTGCGCGCAACTATCAAGAATCGATGGACGTCGTCTCGAAAGAGGATGCTCAGGATGAACGGATCAAGTCACTCATAGAAGTCACTGGCCGCGAAGGGAAAATCGAAGAAAGCCGGCTTGAGGTAAAGGCGACGATATCCACGCTGGAAGCAACGGATAACGCTTCGGTCGCCGCGGAGAATATCGCCGTCCCCGACAACATTGCCACAAAACAACGCGATCTTCGCGCACAGGAGCAAGATCTCGCCCGTCTTCTTCAGACATATGACGGCAATGCCGAGGCCGTGGTGGATCTGCGTGGGAAGATCGAGCAATCCCGTGCCGATCTCAACCTTGCGACCAAGCAATATCTCCGAACAATGCGTGCCAAGCTCGCCGCACTCGATCACGAAGCGGAGGCAATACAATCCATCTTGGCTGAGGCTCATGAAAAACGCACACGCGATGCCATGGTGCAGACGGAATTGACGCGGCTGCAGCATATCGCCGACAAGGAACAAACGGCACTCGACAAGCTTGAGGACCAGCGCCGCGACCTCGCCGCGAAGGCCATGCTGCCGGGGGCGGAATTGGAAGTTTTGTCACCGGCTTCAGTGCCGCTCGCGTCACAGGGACGTGGACGGCTTTTCTATCTGGTGGGCGCCCTCCTGGCCGCAATCTCGGGAGCCGTAACGGCCGCTTTCGTGATCGAAATGTCGGACCGGACGGTCCGGAGTTTCGACCAGATAGCTGCGATGGCGCGTACGATACCGGCTGGACTTATCCCGCGTCTGGCGCGGTGGGAAAATTCGAAAACGATGTTCGAACATATGCCGGTCCCGATGTTTGACGAAGCAATCCGTACCGTGGTGCTTTCACTCAAGCAGTCCAATGGCGGCAAGTTGCCGAACAGTATCGTCGTTACGTCGGCTCACAGCGGAGAAGGCAAGTCGCTGGTCGCGAGATCGCTGGCTATCGAACTTGCCGCCGCCGCAATTCCGGTGCTGCTGGTTGACGGCGACCTCAAACGGGGAAAACTCAATTCGTTTTTCAGGTCGGGTCTAGTGCACGGACTGAACGAATTCCTGAATGGTCGGGCCGATGTCCGCGACATCGTCTACCGCCACCCAAGCGGTATCGATTTCATTCCATCTGGCAAATTCAGTCTTCAGCGGCGCGTCCGTTCGAACGGCCTGGCAGAAATCATCGAGATGGCGGGCGCGGCCGGCCAGATTGTCATCTTCGACAGCGCGCCTGTGCTCGCCTCGACAGATACCGTGCATTTGACCGCCCTGGCGGAAAGAACACTGGCAGTTGTTAGATGGGGAAAGACGAGCCGCCGCGCGGTCGAGTTCAGCCTGCAGCAAATGAAAAGCTCGCGAAACTCGGAAATTGTTGTCGCAATCAACAATGTAAATCCCAAAAACCACGCGCTTTATAATTTCAGTGACTCGGAATTATTTTCGAAATCTTTGATGAAATACTATAGCTTCAAGGCATGAATACTTAATATATTAGGAGATGCGCTTTCATTTTTGTGATACCGTACGACATGAACAGCATCATATACTTCTGCATTGGTATTCGAGTTGGAGGGCAACCATGGATATGGGAATGACAAAGAACCGAAAAGTCGCGCTAATTACCGGCATAACAGGCCAAGACGGTGCGTATTTGGCCGAGTTGCTCTTGGAGAAGGGCTATATTGTTCACGGCCTCAAGCGACGCTCATCGTCCTTCAACACCAGCCGCATCGAGCATCTATACGAGGATCCCCATGTCGAGAATCCTCGGTTTATTCTGCATTTCGGGGACATGACGGATTCAACGAATCTCATCCGTGTCGTTCAGGAAACGCAGCCGGACGAGATCTATAATCTCGCCGCACAGAGCCACGTTCAAGTCTCTTTCGAGACGCCGGAATATACGGCCAACGCCGATGGAACCGGCACCCTTCGGCTACTTGAAGCTATTCGACTCCTGGGGTTGACCAAGAAGACCCGCTTCTATCAAGCGTCCACCTCAGAACTCTACGGCAAAGTCCAGGAAGTCCCGCAGAGTGAAACGACACCGTTCTACCCTCGATCACCCTACGCGGCGGCCAAGCTCTACGCCTATTGGATAGTGGTCAATTATCGCGAGGCATACGGCATGCACGCCTCGAACGGCATTCTGTTCAATCATGAAAGCCCGATCCGCGGCGAAACATTCGTGACGCGTAAAATCACCCGGGCGGCGGCCGCGATCCATCTTGGACTGCAGGAAAGGCTCTATCTCGGCAATTTGGATGCCAAGCGCGACTGGGGACACGCACGAGAATATGTTCGCGGCATGTGGCTGATGCTGCAACAGGACGAACCGGAGGACTATGTGCTTGCGACCGGCGAAACGCACTCGGTTCGTTCCTTTGTCGACAAGGCCTTTGCCAAGGTGGGCATGCCGATTGATTGGCGTGGGAACGGGGTTGAAGAAAAGGGATACGACAAGACCTCGGGCCAGTGTGTGGTGGAGATCGATCCAGCTTACTTCCGTCCGACTGAGGTTGATCTTCTGATTGGCGATCCGACGAAGGCGCACACAAAGCTTGGCTGGAAACATGAGACCAGTCTTGATCAGCTGGTGACGGAGATGGTTCGCGAAGATTTGAAAGTCATGGCACGAAATGTCCCGTCGGTCGGTGTCACGAAAGGTTTTGCCTATGCCTGAGGTGATCTACGGCCTTGCCGGAAAAAGGGTCTATGTCGCGGGCCACCGCGGCATGGTGGGCTCTGCGATCGTGCGGCGTCTCGCTTCCGAGGGCTGCGAGATTTTGACGGCCACCCGCGCCGAGGTCGATCTCAGACGGCAAGAGCAGGTGGAGACCTGGATGAGTAAGAATCGTCCCGACGCTGTCTTCCTGGCTGCTGCGAGGGTCGGCGGCATTCTCGCGAACGCCACCTATCCGGCCGACTTCCTTTACGACAACTTGATTCTCCAGGCGAACATCATCCATGCAGCCCATAAGGCTCAGGTCGAAAAACTGATGTTTCTGGGATCGTCCTGCATCTATCCGAAATTCGCCGATCAGCCGATCGTTGAGGACTCACTTCTGACAGGATCGCTCGAGCCCACGAATGAGTGGTATGCGATCGCCAAAATTGCCGGATTGAAACTCTGCCAGGCCTATCGCAACCAGCACGGTAGAGATTTCATCTCGGGCATGCCTACCAATCTTTATGGTCCAGAGGACAATTTTGACTTGGGGTCAAGCCATGTCATGCCGGCGCTCATACGCAAGGCGCATGAGGCCAAGATCAACCAGCAGCAAGAGATATGCATCTGGGGTACTGGCACGCCGCGGCGCGAATTCCTGCATGTTGACGATTGCGCCGACGCCTGCGTCCATCTCATGAAGACCTATTCCGCCGAAAGTCATGTGAACGTGGGTTCTGGCGAAGACATTACCATCCTCGAATTGGGATATCTCGTCTCCAAGGTCGTCGGTTTCGAAGGCAAGATCACGTGCGATCTCACCAAGCCAGATGGCACGCCACGTAAACTCTTGAACGTCGACAAGCTTCGCGCGCTCGGCTGGTCTCCTAAGATCGGCCTGCAGGAGGGTATCGCAGACGCCTACCGCTCCTTCCTTGCTGGCCATTATCTCGAACGCAGCAACGGCGCTGCGTCCGGCGACTTGATCGGTCAAAGCGACATCAGCTTTGAGAAAGCCAAGACTTCGGCGCTGCACGCGCCCACGCTCTCCACGGTCGCACATCATCCCTCGCGCTAGCGGATTTGGCGAGGGATAACAAGGTTTTGTCTCGGGGGAGGCATATGCTGGGGCGGAACGAATAGTGCAACCAGTAGAAATCAGGATCGCAGCGCTCATTTTCCTGATCGTCGTGTGGGCTGTGATTATCGGTGCGGTGATGGATTTTTTCGCGGTTGAGATGCCGATATCGCTGGTCGCGCTATTGCGCAGATAGTCCCACGTCGGATCGATCCGCGAGATTGCCTTCGGCTCGACTGTCGGACGACACTCGCTGCGGTAAAGTCGGCAGGCCTGGCCACAGCCGCGCCGTTCAGCTGCCCGGAGCAGATCCCCGCGCTTTAGTTCTTTATCGTGCCGCCGGCAGCCCCGATATCGTCCGGCGTGTCGACGTCGAGGCAAGCTGCGTCGCCAACTTCGACATCGAGCACGGGCAGGCCTGACGTGGCGATGATACCGCGCGCACCGACGTCGCCTTCAAGTCGCAGGATCGCGGGATGGAGAGAACGCGGCAGAATGACAGGATTGCCGGGCTTGCCGCGCGAGACGGCGCGCACGACGGCTTGGCCGCCCGCATTGCGAAAGGCGACAATCAAGGCATCGAGGTGGGCGGTCGAAATGCCGGGCATATCGGCCAGCATGACGAGAATGCCGTCGGCACTGTGAGCGTGCCTTGATGACACCCCCGCGACGAGCGAGCTCGCCATGCCATCCGCATAATCGGGATTATCGACGAGAGTGAGATCAATCCCAGCGAGCGCGGCCTCGATCTCGCGCCGGCGATGGCCCGTGACAACGACGACAGAGGCTGCGTCCGACCCGAACGCGGTCAATGCTGTCCGCCGCACGAGCGAAACGCCGTCGAACTCGGCCAGCAGCTTGTGTTTTCCGCCCTCGCCCATCCGGCTTGCCCGGCCGGCGGCGAGAATGACGATCGCCACCGACGCCTTAAGCAAAAGCCACCAGTCTTGCCGCAGCGATATCCGCCAGCACCGATAGCGCCAGCGACGTTGCATCCCGTGTCGGGCCGAACAGTCCGATCGGCGCTTTGATACGGCGGATGTCGTCCTCTGCGAAAGCCATGGCCGTCAGCCGCTCGATGCGCCGGCGATGCGTCCGGGTGCTCCCGAGCGCGCCGATGTAGAAGCCGGGCGAGGCAAGCGCGGTCTCGAGAATGGCGGCTTCGGCGTCGAGGTCATGATGCAGGAGTACAACGGCCGTGAAAGGATCGATGGTGTCGGCTGCGACCCTGCCCTTCTCGCCCTGCTCCCGGACGATTACGTCGTAGCTGGAAGCCTCGGCCAGTCGCGCGACGGCCTGTGCGTCGATCGTCTGCCCGGAAAGAACGACGCGGGTGCGCGGACGATAGACGCCCACGAATTCTCGCCCAAGCCAGCATGCCCGTGGCGGTGGGTCGACCGGTTCGATCGTCTGCCGCGCCGGCGAATATACAAGGCCGGCGGCCTGCCTTCGTCGAAGACGATCCAGAACATGCTGCAAAGCGCCCACTTCCCTTAGAACATGGATCGCAACGGAGATTCCTCCGCCGCAAGGAAGGACGATGTCGAAGAAGGGCGAGCCTTCGCCGAACTTCACCGTGCGGTCGTGTCCTTCCGCCATTGCCAGAAGCGCTTCGGAAGCGACTGCGGCTTCGACGCATCCGCCGGAGACATAGCCGCAGAAGCGCCCGTCTGCGGCAACCGCCACATGCGCGCCGAGCGCGCGCGCGGCCCCGCCCCGGATTTCGACCAGGGTGGCGAGTACTGCCGCACCAACACCATGGGCGTCTATTGCGAAGCGAAGCAGTTCCGCAGGATCGTCGCTGGACGAGGCTCTGACGGGAATTGGCGCCATTATCGGCGCGATTATCTGATTCATGGACAATCCTACAGGAAGCGACGGCGAGCCCACTTCGAGACCGCCGTCGAAATCATCAGGCCACGTCCGGCAGGCCGCCGATCAGCTTGTCGAGCGTGAGCGGATAATGCCGGACCCTCACGCCGGTCGCGTTGTAGACGGCGTTGGCGATCGCTGCCGCGACGCCGCAAAGGCCAAGCTCGCCGACGCCCTTGGCTTTCATCGGCGACGACATCGGATCGGTCTCGTCCATGAAGATCACCTCCTGGTGCGGAATATCGGCATGCACCGCCACTTCGTAGCTGGCGAGATCGTGGTTGACGAAGAAGCCGCGACGGGTATCGACCACGAGTTCCTCGGAGAGCGCTCCGCCGGCCCCCATCGTCATTGCGCCGATGACCTGGCTGCGGGCGGTGATCGGGTTGAGGATGCGGCCCGCCGCGCAGACTGCGAGCATCCTGCGAATGCGGCTTTCACCGGTGGCGATGTCGACGCCAACCTCCACGAAATGCGCTCCGAACGTCGATTGCTGATGCGTGTCGGTGAGATCGCCCCATGTGATCGTGTCCTCGCCGACAAGACCATCTGGACCGGTGGCCTCGGCAAGAGGCACTGAACGATCGCCCGAGCGGACCTCTCCATTCTCGAAGACGATGTCTCCTGAGTTGAAGCCGAGCTTTTTGGCGACGGCCTCACGCAGCTTGACACAGGCTGCGTAGACGCCCGAGGTGGAAGAATTGGCGCCGAACTGTCCGCCGGAGCCCGCCGAAACAGGAAAACGCGAGTCGCCCAATTGGACAGCGACCTTGTCGATCGTAACCCCCATCATTTCGGCGGCCGTCTGCGCGATGATCGTATAGCTGCCCGTCCCGATGTCGGTCATGTCGGTTTCAACCGTCACGACGCCTTCCCGGTCGAGCTTTACCCGAGCGCCGGAGGGAAGCACGAGGTTGTTGCGGAAGGCAGCGGCAACACCCATGCCGACCAGCCAGTTGCCGTCCCGTTTGGAACCCGGCCTTCCCCGTTCACTCCAACCAAACCGCTCCGCACCGAGCCTGAGACAGCCGATGAGATTGCGCTGGGAAAAAGGCCGCTGCGGTTTCTCGGGATCGATCTGCGTGTCGTTGACGATCCGGAACTGAACAGGATCCATACCAACTTTTTCGGCAATCTCGTCGATGGCGATTTCGAGCGCCATCAGTCCCGGCGCCTCGCCGGGAGCGCGCATGGCGTTGCCCTCGGGGAGGTGAAGCGTCGCCAGCCGCATCGCCGTCATCCGGTTCGCGCCGGCGTAGAGAAGACGGGTCTGGTTGACGGCGGTCTCCAGGCCTCCGCCGGGAAGGTCCCCGGACCAGCTTTCGTGGGCAATGGCGGTTATCTTGCCGTCACGCTCGGTTCCAATGCGAATTCGCTGGATCGTCGCCGGCCGGTGGGTCGTGTTGTTCATCATGAACGGGCGCGGCAAGGCAACCTTGACGGGGCGTCCAATCGCACGCGCGCCGACAACGGCAAGCACGGCATCCGCCCGCAGAAACAGCTTGCCACCGAAGCCGCCGCCGATGAAGGGCGACATCAGGTGGATCTTCTCCTTGTCGATGTCGAGTGTCGTTGCAAGATCGGACCGCCACCAATCGATCATCTGGCTTGATGTCCAGACCGTCACCTCATCGCCGTTCCAGGCGGCGATCGATGCATGCGGCTCCATCATCGCATGCGATTGGTCGGGCGTGGTGTAAGTCTCGTCCAGAGTGACGGGAGCTGCGCTGAAGGCAGTCTCGAAATCGCCGGTCGCGGTATCGGGCTGCTGCGATTCATCCGGCTTGACCGCTGAGACCTTTGCCTCACCGAGGTCGAATACACCCTTTTCCTCGGCATAGTCGACCTTGACCAGCGCGGCTGCGGCGCGCGCCTGTTCGAAGGTTTCGGCGACGACGACCGCGATTGCCTGGTGATAGTGCTGAACCTCGTCGCCGCCGAAAAGCTTGGCGGTGTTGAACTTGCCCTTCTTCCGCTCGCCGATGTCGAGCGTCGTCACGACAGCAAGCACCCCGGGAGACCTCTTGGCGGCGGAGACATCCATCGACGTGATGCGGCCCTTGGCGATGGCGGAGCCGACGGGATAGCCATAGGCGTAGCGCATGTTCGGGTCATGCCACTCATAGGCGTACATCGCCCGGCCGGTCGTCTTGAGCTGACCGTCGATGCGGTGGATCGGCTGGCCGACGACCTTCAGATTGTCGATCGGGTTGGTTGTCGCTGGTGTGTCGAACTGCATGGCTCACCCCCTTGCTTCGGCGATGACCGCGCCGAGCGTGCGCTCGACCAGGTCGACCTTGAAACGGTTCTGTTCTGTAGGATGGGCATCGGCAAGAAGAACGCCCGCCGCCGCCCGCGCACCTTTCGGCAATTCAGCTTCAGCTGCCTCGATGCGCCACGGCTTGTGAGCGACGCCACCGACGGCGATGCGTCCTGTGCCGTCCGACTGGATAACGGCGCCGACCGAGACCAGCGCGAAGGCATAGGAGGCGCGGTCGCGGACCTTGCGATAGATGTGCTTGCCGCCGATCGGCGGCGGCAGCAGGACCGCGGTGATGAATTCGCCACGCTCGAGAACAGTCTCGATATCAGGCGTGTCGCCGGGCAGCCGATGAAAGTCGGCAATAGGTACCGAGCGGCGGCTGCCGTCCGCCTTTACCGTCTCGATGACGGCATCGAGCGCCCGCATCGCGATGGCCATGTCGCTCGGATGCGTGGCGATACAGCTCTCGCTCACGCCGACCACCGCATGCTGACGGCTGAAACCGCCGATAGCGGAACAGCCGCTGCCCGGCTGCCGCTTGTTGCACGGCTGGTTCGGGTCATAAAAATAGGGACAGCGCGTGCGCTGCAGGAGGTTGCCGGCCGTCGTCGCCTTGTTGCGCAACTGCCCGGAGGCGCCCGCAACGAGCGCCCTGGAGAGCAAGCCATAGTCACGGCGAACGGTCTCATGGGCGGCAAGGTCGGTGTTGCGGACCAAGGCTCCGATGCGCAGCCCGCCCTCAGGGGTGGATTCGATCCTGTCGAGGCCGAGACCGTTGATGTCGATCAGATGCGTCGGTGTCTCGATCTCGAGCTTCATCAGGTCGAGGAGGTTGGTGCCGCCGGCGATGAATTTTGTTTCGGCATTGGAGGCGACCGCCTTGGCCGCGGCCTCGACCGACGAGGCGCGTTCATAGGTGAAGGCTCTCATGCTTTTATCCCCGCGACTTCCGAAATGGCATCGAGAATGTTGGAGTAGGCGCCGCATCGACAGATATTGCCGCTCATGCGTTCGCGGATCTCGACGGGAGTGACGACCGCCTGTGCCGTAAGGTCGCCGGTGACGTGGCTTGGTATGTTGGCCTTGATCTCCTCGAGCACCGCCACGGAGGAACAGATCTGTCCTGGCGTGCAGTAGCCGCACTGAAACCCGTCATGCTTCACGAACGCAACCTGCATCGGATGAAGATTTCCGGGTTGGCCGAGACCTTCGATGGTAGTGATCCGATCGCCTTCGTGCATGACCGCCAACGTCAGACAGGAGTTGATCCGGTGGCCGTCGACCATGACGGTGCAGGCGCCGCATTGACCGTGATCGCATCCCTTTTTCGTGCCTGTGAGATGCAGGTGCTCGCGCAGCGCATCGAGCAGCGAAGTTCTGTTGTCGACCTCAAGATCACGTCTTTCGCCGTTGACCGTGAAGGAAACTTTCGATGTATGCGCCATTTCATTTCCTGGGGACTGTGCCGCCGCGGGAGTGACGGCTCCGGTGACCGCGACCGTTGCGGCCGACGAGATAAGCAAATCTCGACGGGAAAGTTCCAGTTGTGTCTGGCTTGGCATGAACTGTTCCACCTTGCTCGTTGGACATAGGCGCGGGTCGACGCCGTCAGCAGAGGTAGTGCAACTCCGTCCTTTGATTAGGCCCTTTCCGTTGCATACGGTTATCAATCTGGTTCATGAATGCGTGAGCCATAGTCACCCAAAGCCCAGTCCATGGTCATCTTCAAATCAGCTTCGAATGTGATTTGCGGGGTTACCGACCATGCCCTCGCCCTTATTCGTCGCATTACGTCACGCAGGCGTATGGATGACGCATTCCGCCTGCTGTTCGACGCATATGCCATCATCTTTCCCAGGCGTTCGCTTCATTATCGGCACCATGCCCCGCCTCAAGCACAGATAGGCAAACAATGATGAATATCGCGCAGATGCAGGAACAGCGACTGAAGGCGCTCGAATTGACCGGATCGGGCGCACCGAAGCGGCCTTCCAACCCGTTCTTCGGCGTCGGTCCGATCACGGATGCGACCACCGACGAAGTGGACAGCCGTCTTCGGAGCGCGGCCTTCGACGCGTGGATCGAGAAGACCTATCGCAAGTTCGATGACAGGGGTAACGACATCGGCGGCTTTACGACCGCCGAGATTTCCCGGAGCATGCATCGCGGCTATCCCGCAGACAAAATCCTGACCGACATGATGCGGGCGATCCATCGCTATTTCGGCTTTCCGAAGACGAACCGCATGGCAGTGGGACTCGGCGGCGGCCACAGCGGCTATACGGTCTGCATCCAGCATCTGATGAACGCCAACGACGCGACCCAGCATGTCTATGTCGATACGCCGCGGCCAGAGAGCGATCCCTCCAGGGCCGCCGGTTTCTTCCGCCAGTCTTGGGCCACGCAGTTGATCGAGATGCAGCGCTTCGCCGAAAAGGGCTGCGAGAGCCGCATTCATTTTGCCGCCTCCGAAGGCGTGATCCCGACGGCAGCGGAGCTGTCAGCCCTAGGCGTTTCGATCTTCGTCGGCGTCGGTCACGAAACGACCGGCGCCAATGCCTATACCAGCCGTGAGATCCGCGAACTTTTGAACTGGCTCGACGGCGATCCGGCAAATCGCCATGCGGTGTTCGATGCCACCTCGATGCTCGGCGCCATGCCGTGGGAGCCCGAACTGGTCAGCGCCGTCATGGCGAAGTGCTGCCTGTTCATGCCCTTCCAGAAGGCGATCGGCGGGGTTTCCGGCTATTTCGTCGCCTCCTTCACGCCGCATGCTTTGGCATTGATCGAGAAGAACCAGCAGGATCCGGCCTGGGCGATCCCACGCCAGTTGAAGATCGCACCGCCGATCGATCCGAGGCGGCCGTTTTCGGCGAAGCGCTCCGTCGATGCAGGGCCGTTCTACGATGCTGCCGAAGACCGCATGCTCGGCGGCGTCATCAACACCTACAGCGCGCTCGCTTTTGCCGAGACCACCTTCGGCCTGTTGCAGTCGGAGGCCCGGGTCGGCTCCGTCGTCGAGCTCAATCGCCGCTCTGCCGCCAATCGCAACGTGATCGACGACTGGGTCAAGTCGCATCCGCTTCTGTCGCTAACCGTCACCGATGCCGAGCGCCGCGGCGCGGCGGTGACGCTTCTGAAGGTCGAGGATGACGGCATCGCCGATGCCGACATCCATGCCCGCATCATCGCGCGATCGAAACAACTGCTCGGCTATGAGGGCATGACCCATCCGAACGGCGAATACGAGCCCGGCCTCGACGCGGCCCGCTACGTCAATGCTTTCCCGGGTACACCCGGCGACTACCGCGCCTGGGTTGGCGGCATCCGCGAGCCGGAAGATGTCGTCGCACTGCTGGAGAATCTGCAATACGCCTATCTGCGCGCCAAGATCGTCGTTCTCGAAGAGGAATTGGCGAAGGAGGGCGTCACGTTCGAGGCGCCTGCCGGCGCTGGTGCAGCGGCCCGCAAGGAGGATCCGGCGCGCGCCTATACCGTGCTGATCGCCGACCTGGTCGGCCTGCGCTTCGACGCCGGGGGGCAGCCGGATCACAGCGAGATCAAGGCATATATCGAGGAAAAGGGTGGCGTCTTCCACCTCGGGGCGCTGGGCGACCGATCGACGCTCGAGAAGGGCCGCGTCCATTTCTTCTATCAGCCAAACCTGAGCACGGAGGCAGAGATCCTGCCGCAAACCGACAGGGGCCAGTACGACGCGCTGATCGCAGCCGCGACCTTCATCCCAAAAGCCTCCGTATTTCCGCTCGGCGGCGTGCGCATCGGTGCAGGCACCGGCAATATGGGCTCGGCCTCCTGGGGTGGCGGCAATGGCGAGGGCGGCAACGCGCCGCTGATGAATACGCCGGGCATCAACAGCCGGGCGACCGCTCAGATGGCGATCAAGGCGATCCTGAAGGTCGTGCCCGATCTGCCGGTCGACAGGCTGCATCGGATGGTCGCCGGGGGCGACTTCGATACAGGCCGCCAGCTCAAGGATTTTCCGACCGCCAAGCTCGAAGGCCGGAAAATCGCCATTCTCGGCTATGGCAATATCGGCCGCGAAGTCGCCAAGCTCGCCAAGGCTTTCGGCATGAAGGTGGCGATCTACGCCCGCCAGCATCACCAGCGCTGGATTGAGGCGGAAGGCTTCGACTACGCCAAGACTCCGGTTGAAGCGGCGAGCGGCGCCGACATACTCTCCGTCCATATCGGTCTCGGCCGCCTGGACGGGTCAACCGGCGTCTATTCCAACGCCGGCACTGTCGATGCGAAGGTGCTCGGCGCTATGAAGGATGGCGCGGTGCTGGTCAACTACGATCGGGGCGAGGTCGTCGATGTCGCCGCGCTCGACGAGGCCCTGTCGTCGGGCAAGATTGCTCATGCGGCGATCGACGCCGACCTCTTCAAGGACGCCGCGACCGGCAAGCTCAGCGGGCCGATACTTCCTTACCTGCCACTCGAAGAGCGCCATAAGGGCAAGCTGGAACTGCTGCCGCACGCCGCCGCCGACACCGACCATCCCTCACGGGTGAACGGCGCCAAGCAGGCGGTCGACCAGATCTTCGACGTCATCCGCTTCAAATCGGTCACCAATCTCAAGGGCGACCTGCCGGAGGGTTACGTGTCGGCCGGCAGCCGCACGCCGGCAGGCATCGGCCGGGTAACGAAGCAGGCAGTCGCGGAGGCCGGCGGCAAGACGGAGATCCTCAACGAGTTGCAGCAGACCTCGATGAAGGTCGCGGCGATCCTGGGCGGGCTCTCGGCCGTTTCGGATCCCTGCCATCGCAGCCGGCTCATCGATCGCTACACCGTCCTGCTCGTCGAAAGCGCCGACCGGCAGCGGGCGCTGCTCGACCAACTCGGGCTCTACGGTCCGGCGGAGGACTAACTTGCTGGCGGCCAACCAGCGCCGCCGGTCTTTGATGTCGCTCTGATGCCGCCGTGTTGCCATGGCGGCATGATTTCGGTCCTTTGACGCTCCACATTTGAGGATCGACAGCTATCGCGCAGCCCGAAAACAGTCAGTCGGGCCAAACGCCGTCGAATGCGTCCGTCAACAGCGCGCGAATGGCCGGTTCGGTGACGGGCGCCGGGTTCCAATAGGGATTGGAAGTTGCCTCGATGGCCGCCGTCCCTATGCCTTCGGCCGGCATTCCGATCTGCGCAAGTGACAGGGGTGCCCCGATCTCCTGTGCGAGGTTGCGAAGCCCGGTTGCGGCATTGTCCGCTCGGAGTGCCCGCGCGACCTTCTGGGCCGCATCGGGAGCGGCCTGCATATTATACCGCATCACGTAAGGCAGGATCACGCTGTGGGTTTCGGCATGCGGCAGGTCGAACATGCCGCCCAGCGTGTGGCAAAGCTTGTGATGGAGCGCCATGCCGACGCAACCCAGGCTGATGCCGCAGAGCCATGCGCCGTAGAGAGCATCCGAGCGGGCCTCCACATCCAGGCCATCGCGGCCGATACGCGGCAATGCCCGCGCCAGGGCGCGGATCCCGTCCTCTGCCATCAGATCGGTCACCGGATTGCGGTCGCGAGCATAGAGCGCTTCAACCGCATGCGCGATCGCGTTGAGGCCGCTGACCGCAGATAGACCCACTGGCAGCCCCAATGTCAGCGAGACATCATAGATCACCGTTTCCGGCAGCACGCGATTGTCCCGAAGCGTTGTCTTGCTGCCATTTTCGGTCTGTCCGAGAATGGGTGTCATTTCCGACCCTGCATAGGTCGTGGGCACGATGAGCTGCGGCAAATCCGTGCGAAGCGCGATCGCTTTGGAAAGACCGGTGGTCGAGCCGCCGCCAATCGCGATCACGCCGTCGGCGCCGGCTTCCGCAGCGACCTTCATCGCCTCCATCGTCACCTCGACGGGAGTATGCATGACGGCGCCGGAAAAGACCGCGGCCTGGGGTCCGATCAGGCCCGCCACTCTTTCCGCTTCGCTCACCTGATGCGGCGTGGAGAGGACCAGCGGCCGGGACATGCCGAGCCGCTTGGCCTCATCGGCAAGCTGTTTGAGCGTGCCGGTGCCGAAAATCACGCGCGTTGCCAATCCGGTATAGACGAAGTCCTCCATCTCAGATCTCAGCCCTTTTTGTCAGCACGAAATCCCAGTCCACCTGCCAATAAGGCGCCTTGAGGCCCTCGTCCTCGCCCACGGCGTCCTCCTGCTGCGTCCGGAAATCGGCGATGAGACTCTCCTTCACTCCGAACACCGCATCCTGATCCAGATATTGGCAATCAGGGGGGAAGATATGGGTGACAACGGGATCATACCCCTCGGCGCTGACGATGAAATGGATATGCGCCGCGCGGTTCGGATGCCGGCCCAGGCGGCCCAGAAGCTTGCCCACCGGCCCGTCGTCGGGGATGGGATAATAGCGCGGCTTGACGGAGCGGAACCGATAGCTGCCCTCGCCGTCCGTCGTGAAGACACCACGCAGGTTCCAGTCCGGCTGCGTGCCCTTTTGCTGGACGTCATAGAAGCCGTCGTCATTGGTCTGCCAGACGTCGATCAATGCGTGCTCGATCGGATTGCCAGCGGTATCCCTGACGAAGCCGCCGACCACGAGCGGCTCGCCCTTGCCGTCGAGGCAGATATTCGCTCCCCGTGCATAACGCGGTGCTTCCGGCACGTAGAACGGACCGAGAATGGTGTTTTCCGTCGCGCCGGAAGGCCGGCGATGGTTGATCGCATCGACCAGCATCGAAACACCCAGCACATCTGAGAGCAGAATGTATTCCTGCCGCCATTCATTGCACATCTGGCCAGTTCTGGTGAGAAAGTCGATCGCCGTCAGCCATTCCTCATGAGTCGGCTCGATCTCTTTCACTGCAGCATGGAGATGCCGCACGAGAACCGACATGATCTCACGCAGGCGGGGATCGATATCCCCGCCCATGCGCGCATTGACGGCCTCGACCGAGTTTTCTTCGGTGAAAAGCGGGTACTTCGTCGCAGCCATCTCACCCTCCATCAAATGCCGAAGAGCAGTTTGGCATTTGTCCGGCCGATTTTCACCCTGTCCGCCTCCGCAATCGTCGTGGTGTCGAACCAATCGGCGGCATGATCGATATTCTCGAACGGCCAATCGGTCGAAAACAGGATCCGGTCGGCGCCGATTTCCAGCATGGCATCGATCAGCGTCTGGGTGCGGAAATTGCCTGAAGTCGTGATGTAGAAATTCTCGTTGAAATAGTCGGCGATGCGGCGTTTGGCCGGATATTTCGGCGGCACCTTGACCCAGGCGTTACGATTGTCGATGCGCCACATCATGTAGGGCAGACCTTCGCCCATATGGCCGAGGATGATACGGAGGTTCGGGTGTTCGTCGAAAAGTCCCGATCCCATGAGGCGCAACGCGTGGACCGCCGTCTCCTGGGCGAAGGCCCAGGTCGGCCCCATCAGCCAGGGGTGGCCCTCATAGATGCGGCTGTCCTCAGCCAGCGGATTGCGCGGGTGCAGATAGAAGGGCACATCGAGCGCGGCGACCGTCGCCCAGAAGGCGCGATATTGCGGCAGGTCGTAATAGAGCAGCGCATTGGTATCGGCGCGCTGGCTGAAGCCGTTGACCAGGGCTCCGACGAAGCCCATGTCCTTCACGCACCGTTCCAGCTCCCGTGCGGCGGCCTCGGGATCCTGGAGCGGCAGGGCCGCAAAGGCGCGAAAGCGGTCGGGACGTTTGGCGCATTCTTCGGCCAGCGCATCGTTGGCGCGGCGGGCAATATCTATGGCCCGTCCGGTTTCGGCGATTGCCTGGACGGCCGGTGCGTTGAGCGACAGGATCATGGTCTCGATCCCGTGCGCATCCATCAGCTTCAGTCGTTTGTCCTGAATGTCGAGCAATCGGGACTGAAGCTCTGTCCAGTAGTCTCCCGGGACGAAACCCGCCGAATCCATCAGCGTCTCGGGAATGGCGAAATGCTCTTCGAGCGCGATCTTGCCTTGCATGTTTCTCCTCCAACTTTCTCGTTTTAATATTGACCCTTGGGCTCGAGGCCGAGCATGTGCTGGCCGACCATCGTGCCGACGGCGTCCCAGTTCATGCTGATATGACGGCCGACGGCGTTGGCGTCGCGCCAGGCGCGCTGAACCGGATTGTCCATGTTGAGGCCAAGTCCGCCGGTGGAAGCGTTCAGGGCTTCGACGGCCCGGAGCGCCAGGGTGACGGCAAAGGACTGGCCGCGCCGGCTGAGCAATCTGTCCTCGATGGTGAATTCTCGTCCTGAACCCGCCAGCTCCTCGGCGCGCGCCACATCCCGGAGCAGGATCTCGCGGGCTGCGTCGACGCTGGCAGCGGCATCCGCCACCCTGAGCTGGATTGTCGCAAATTCTGCCATGCGGCTGTTGCCGCCCGCGACCGCCCCCCGGGTCACACGGCTACCTGTTGATGCGACATAGCTTTCCAACGCGCCTTTCGCGGCGCCGACAGCGGCGGAAGCGAGGCAGGACGGAATGCCGGTGAGAAGCGGCATGTTGAAAAGGCCCTTGTCGGCATAGAGGCCGGCGCCCGGCGTCCGGCCGCTGGTGGCCTCCGGGAAAGTGAGCACGCGATGCTTCGGCACAACGACATTGGCGAGAATGAGGGTCTTGGAGCCGGTGCCCGCCAGTCCCGCGACATCCCATGTGTCTTCGATTTCATACTGCGTCGCAGGCACCAGCAGGAAGGCCGGAACCGGCTTGCTGGCACCTTCAGCGGGCAGGACGGCGGCGCAGAGCGACCAGTCGGCATTCTCGCAGCCGCTGGCAAAAGCCCAGCGGCCGTTCAGCCGATAACCGTCTTCGGTGGCCTCGGCCAAGGAGGCGGGCGCATAGGAGCCGCAGAGAAGCGCATCCGGATTTTTGCCCCAGACGTCATCCTGCGCGGCCTTCGGAAACATTGCGAGCAGCCATTGATGGGCTGCAAGAAGACCCGCGACCCAGCCGGTCGAGGCACAGGCCGAGGCCAGTTCGAGATTGGCGTCGACGAGATCGGCGAAAGGCCCGGGCGCGCCACCATAAGCGGCCGGCTTGACCGCATCGAAATAACCGGCAGCGCGAAGAGCTGCGATGTTTTCCGCCGGTACCCGGCGTGCCTTTTCGGTTGCCTGCGCACGGTCCTTGAAGGCCGGCAGGAGCGGCAGGATGCGGTCCTTCAGTACAGCGCCGCGAATGGGGCGTGCGATATTATCGGCACCGCCTTCGATGATCTCAAGCTTCATATTCTCCTCCTTGGCGGGATCAAGCCGCCGGCTGCGAGACGCAGTAGCGGGCGTCCTCGTAGATGAGCGGTATGGTGTTGGGGTCGACGGTCGCGTGAACGACCTGCCCGATGAAAAGTGTGTGAGTGCCATAGGGCACGGCAGCCATGCGGCGGCAGACGACATTGGCGTTGGCGCCGTCGAGGAGCTGCATTCCGGCTTCGTGCCGCCGCCAGTTCGCCAGTCCGAAGCGCGCATGCGGCTCGACTTTGCCGGCGAATGCCTCAGACAGCGGCCGCTGCGCGTGACTGAGGACATTCACCGCGAAATCCGGCTGACAAAGCAGCATTTCGTGCAGCAGGGTCCTGTTGTTGAGACAGACCACAAGCGAGGGCGGATCCATGGAAACGGAGGTGACCGCCGTGACCGTCATGCCATGGTCGACACCGTCCTTCACCGCCGTGATCACGGTCACTGTCGCTGGAAATTTGCGCATTGCGGCACGAAAATTCGCGCCGACCACTCCATCGGATAAAATCTGCATGATCTCTCTCCCATTCCGATTTCCATCATTTATTTGCATTTGCAATTATTGTCAACGCAAATAATTTTCCGTTCGTGATGACGAGAGCTGCGATTGGATAACCTGCAGATGCGTTCCCACCGCCTGCCGAAGATAATTTTGATCGCACCATATTTTCTATTGCAATATTTGCATTTGCAATATTCTATTGTCTTACGCGTCGGGTGGGAGAGGATTATCGGGCAGCGTGCCTAGCGCGCCGTTCAGAAGCCCGATGACGACGGAGGTAATCTTTGATTTTCTAGGCTCCAGGACAGCTGAAGCCTTTTTCAAAGCGAGATCACGGAGGAGGAGCCATGTCTTCGCAGGAAATGAGCGCCATGGTGGCGCAGACCAAAACGACGGCAAGTGTCATTGCCATGTGCGGCTTCATGATATTGTTCGACGGCTATGACCTGGTCGTCTATGGGGTAATCGCACCAGCGCTACTCAAACAGGCGGAATGGGCGCTGGATCCATCCCTCGTCGGCCGTGCCGCCGCCTTGACCCTGTTCGGCATGCTGCTGGGTGCGGCAATCGCCGGGACGCTCGCCGATCGCATCGGCCGGAAAAAAGTCGTTCTCGGCAGCCTCGCCAGTTTTTCCTTCATGATGATCGCCAGCGGGCTTGCTCCGAACTTCCCGGTCTTCGCAGCCACGCGTTTCCTGAGCGGGCTCGGGCTCGGCGCACTTCTGCCGACCGTAACCGCGCTCATTCTCGAATTTTCGCCCGCCAAACGGAAGGCGCTGGCCAACTCCCTGTCCTTCATGGGCTATCTGCTGGGCGGCATCCTTTCCGGCATTCTCGGCATGCTTCTTCTTGAGCATTACGGCTGGCGCCCCCTGATGATCATTGGCGGCGCGCCTTTGCTGGCACTGCCGTTCCTGATCAAATCACTGCCCGAATCGCCCGACTGGCTCGCCGCCAAGGGCCGCCGCGCCGAGGCCGACGCGGTTTGCGACAGCTTTGGCCTGGAACGGGTTCCGCACCAGCCGACAACTTCGGAAAAACAGGGCGTACGGGCGCTGTTTGCGGAAGGGCGGCTTGCGCTGACGCTGAATGCCTGGGCGATTCACTTCTGCTCTCTGTTGCTGACTTTCGGCATGGTGAACTGGCTGCCGACCATCATGAACAAAATGGGCTACGACATCAGTTCGGCGCTGCTGTTTGCAATCATGCTCAATGTCGGCGCCGCCATCGGTATCGTCATTGCCGGCCGGATTGCCGATAGGGGCCATGTGAAGATGACTGTCGCCGTGCTGTTCGCCATCGGCGCTGGGGCGATCTACATGCTCACACTGAAGCAGGGTGTTTTCATGTACGCGCTTGTCGCTCTTGCCGGCGCTGGAACGATCGGCACCCAGATCCTCTCGAATGTTCTGGTTGGCCGCTTCTATCCAGTCCAGATCCGCGGAACCGGGCTCGGATTTTCGCTCGCGGTCGGCCGCCTTGGTGGCATGGCCGGGCCGCTGATCGGCGGCGCAGTGCTGCAGCGGGGGCTCGCACCGGAGTGGAACTTCTACATCTTCGCCATAGCGGCCGTGGTCGGCTGCGCTTTGACGGCCCTCACCTTCCTCCATGGCACGACCGAAAAGGGAGACGTCGTCGTGCACTGACTAGCTAAGGCAAGCACGCCCGCGACCATGGCCGGCCTCGATGAGGCCGGCTTTCATTTGTCCTGACGAACGCGACTTTTGATTGCACATGCTCTCGCCTAAGGCTATTCAGTGCGGATGCAATAGTTGTGAGCGAAAATGTCCTATCGATTTACCGGATCCTTTCCCTACCTTCTCAATCGCGTCGGCGTGCGCATGGGGGAGCTTTTTTCGGAGCGGCTGCACGATTTTGACGTTACCTTGCCCATGTACCGCGTCCTTGCGATCCTGAAGCAGGAGGGACCGCAAAGGCTGACAGATCTGAGCCCCATGGTTACGGTCGAGCTCTCCACCCTGTCGCGCCTGGTCACTGTGATGAAGAAGAAAGAACTGGTGTCGCGCACCCGGCCCGACGACGGCCGCACGGTTTCGATTGCGCTGACCCCCTCGGGCGATGCGCTGGTGCAGAAATTGATGCCGCTCGCAGCAGAATTCGAGGCGGTCGGCGTCGAGACGTTCAGCGAGGCGGAGGTGGCCTGGCTGAAATCGGCGCTGAAGATCATCCATACCAACCTGGACAAGCTCGAAGCACGCTGATCTGCTGATGTGGACGCAGGCCCGTCCCGATGGCGCAAAGGAGCGCGGGGAAGGCCCCGCACCACCTTCGACACGCCATCTTGATGACTATCCGAAGAGCAGCAGACCCGTCCGCGATTCTCCTGAATTCTCCGTACAATGTGGTTTTGATGCAGATAGGTAGCTGCCCACGTGTTCGCGGTCCATCGGCTTGTTAAACAAATAGCCCTGGAGGGTGGTGCAGCCCATTTCCAGCAAGCACATCGCCTGCCGATGGCTTTCGACGCCCTCCGCCGTGACCTTCATGTCGAGCTTCCGCGCCAGGTTGAGCACCAGTTCTACGATTGCGAGGCTCGATTCATCCACGAGCATGGTGTCGATGAAGCTCTTGTCGATTTTGATGATATCGACGGGCAGGCTCCGCAAATGTGTCAGCGATGCATAGCCCGTCCCGAAATCATCGAGCGCCACGGCCAAGCCTCTTTTCCGCAAACGTTGCAGCGTTGTTGCAACAGTGTCTTCCAAGCCCTGCAGGAAGACGGTTTCCGTCACTTCGAGCACGAGCTTATCGAGCGGAATGCCTCTCGACGCGAACGCACCAACGATGCGGCTTTCCAGGTCACCCCTCATGAAATCAGAGGCGCTGACATTGATGCCAACCCGTCCGAAACTCAGCCCCCGGTCCATCCATTTGCAGATATCGGTCGCGACATGATCGAGCATGCATGTCGTAATGTGATGGGAAACACTCGAGTCCGTGAAGGCTTCATGAAATTGCGCCGCCGATACGACTGATCCATCGGGACGTTGCATTCTCACCAGCGCTTCAAACGCCCATACCTGACCGTCGGCGCAGCTCACGATTGGCTGATAATGCGGCACCATTCGATGCTCGGTAAGCGCCAACTCCACCTCTCGGACGATCTGAATGCGATGGGCTATCCTCGAACGCAGGCTGGGCTCATATTGAACGTAGCTTCCACGCCGTGTTTCCTTGGCGTGATACAGGGCGAAGTCTGCGTTTTGCGAAAGCGTCGCCGCATCCATTTCACCTTCCGAAATCGCGCCTCCCACGGTTATCGTGGGATTTATCGTTGATCCCGCGACCTCCAGAGGGCGGCCGATATATTCAATCAGGTGTCGCGCGAGTGAACGCATTACCCGCGCGTTTGCGGGTGCGTCCAGAACAACCGAGAATTCGTCGCCGCCGAGGCGAAAGACCTTTCCGCGCTTTCCCAAGCGCTCGTCCAGACGAGATGCCACGCCTTTCAGCAGCAGGTCACCGGTCGCATGGCCCAGGATATCGTTCACCTGCTTCAGGCGATCGACGTCGACCAGCAGCAAACCAATGGAGGCGGCATCCGTCGCTGTGAGCCTCGCCATGTGAGCATTGTATGCCGCCCGGTTGGCAAGCCCGGTCAGGGGATCGGCATTTGCCGCCTGCAGCAAGCGTTGCTCGTAGCGCACTTTTTCGGAAACATCCTGAACGATGCCGAACAAACGTTTTGGCTCACCGTGCAGGTGTTCGATATCGCTGACCACGCGAATCCATCGTTCTTCGCCTTCTGGCGTTATGATGCGATACTCTTTGTCAACGCCGATCTCCGAGCCATTCAGGAGACCGCGAATCCTGCGACTGACGCCGTCGCGCTCTTCCGGAGCATAGCAGCCGATCACCTCCTCCGAGGTCATTCGTTTACCGACCGGCAATCCGACAGTGCGATAAATCTGGTCCGACCAGATGATCGTACCGGTGTTGAGATCCATCTCAAAGCCACCGACTTTGGCAGAGCGCTCGGTCTGTTCGAACCGAGCCTGCTTCAACTCCAGTTCACGTTGCTGCTCTTTCAGCTGGCTTTGCTGACGATGCTCCCGAATCAGGCCCACGATGACGCTTGCCAAGTTACGGAGCTGTTCGATATCCCGATCGCCGAAACGGCGGGTCTTCGTATCGAGGACACAAAAACTGCCGTAGCAGGTCTCCCCTTCCAAAAGCGGAACGCCCGCGTAGAATTGGACGGAACACTCGTTCACGAATGTGTTTTCCCAAAAGCGGGAATCTTTCCCGGCATCTTCAACGACGAGCGGCAACCCTGTTTCCACAACATGTCCGCAAAAGGAATGCTCGCGTGACGTCTCTTTCAAAGTGAAGCCTTGCTGGGCCTTGAACCACTGCCGCTGCTCGTCGACGAACGAAACCAATGCCATCGGCATGTTGAATATATTGCAGGCCAGACGGACGATAGCGTCGAACTCTGTCGTCGGCGGTGTATCGAGAATGCTTGCCTCGTGGAGAAGGTTCAATCTTTCATCTTCGGTAAGGGACATGCGACCTTACTCCTCGCAGTGCTGCGTGACGCGGAGTGAGACCCTTCATGGATCATGGAAGCGGACGAACTTGCCGCCGACAGCAATTTTCTGGGTTGATCAGAATTCTTCCCAATCAGACTTCAGCGCGGCGGCCGCCGACCCGCGCTGGACGGACGCGGCGGGCGAGGTACGAACAACTTTCAAAGCCGTCGGTGCGGGCACATGACGATCCGCCTGCGTGGATGAAAGTCTCGATCTCGGAGCATCGTCGAAACGGAACTGTTCAAGAAGCTTGAAAAGTGCGGCGGCCTCGCGTGCGAGGCCATGGCTCGCAGCCGTCTGTTCCTCGACCATCGCGGCATTCTGCTGCGTTCCCTGGTCGACGGTGTTGATGGCCTGGTTGATCTCGCCGAGCGCCGTCGATTGCTCGCGCGCCGCCTCCACGATCGCCGTGACATTGGTGTTGATGTCGTGAACCTGACTGGCGATTTCCTGAAGCGCGGATCCGGCATTCGTGACGAGGGCGACGCCCTTTGCGACGTGAGAACCGGAGGCTGTAATCAGGCTCTTTATCTCCTTTGCAGCTTTCGCCGACCGCTGCGCCAACTCCCGGACCTCCTGAGCAACGACCGCAAAACCCTTGCCGGCCTCCCCTGCCCGTGCCGCCTCTACGCCGGCATTGAGCGCCAAGAGGTTCGTCTGGAAGGCAATCTCATCGATGACGCCGATGATATTGGAAATTTCGCGCGACGAGGTTTCGATCTGGTCCATCGCTCCGATCGCATCACGAACCACCTGGCCGGAATGTTCCGCATGGTCTTTGGTGCGGGAGACGAGTTGACCGGCCTCCTCGGCGCGGCGGCTCGAATCCTTGACCGTCGTCGTGATTTCCTCAAGGGCGGCCGCCGTCTCTTCGACGGATGCCGCTTGCTGCTCGGTACGCTTTGCCAGGTCGTCGGCGGCGGTGCGGATTTCGTTGGAACCGGCCGAGATCGCCTTGGCATTTTCGGCCACCGTTGCCATCGCGTCCTTCAACTTTTCCGAAGCGCTGTTGAAGTCGGTGCGCAGCCGTTCCAGCGAAGGAATGAAAGGCTTCTGGATCGTCTGCGACAGGTCGCCATCTGCAAAATTCGTCAGGCAACGGGCGAGCTGTTCGACATTCTCGACACGCGCAGTGACATCGGTTGCGAACTTCACGACTTTGAACACTTTGCCGTTCAGGTCGAAGATCGGATTATAGGAAGCCTGGATGTAAACCTTCCGTCCGCCCTTGCCCACACGCATGAATTCGTCGGCAACCAGTTGGCCGCCCGCAAGTTTCCGCCAGAATTCCTTGTAGGCCTCCGACTTGGAATAGTCGCCTTCGCAGAACATCGAGTGATGCTTGCCCTGGATTTCGGCAAGCGAATAACCAAGAGCGGTCAGGAAATTGTCGTTTGCGGTCAGGATTTCGCCGGCCGGCGTGAATTCGATGATCGCCTGAGCCCGGGACAATGCGTCGATCTTGCCCGCATGCTCGGCAGATATCAGCTTCTGCGCGGTGATATCGGTTGCAATCTTGATGACCTTGACCGGCTTCCCGCGACGGAACACCGGATTGTAGGACGCTTCGATCCAGACCTCGCGCCCGCCTTTGCCGAGCCGTTTATACTGTCGTTGATCGAATTTTCCTGCTGACAGCTTCGTCCAGAAAGCCTTGTATTCTGCCGAGGATGCATAGGCAGTTTCGACAAACATGCTGTGATGTTTTCGGACGATCTCCCTCAACTCGTAACCAAGCGCCCTGCAGAAGTTTTCGTTTGCGGTGAGGATTTTGCCCGACAAATCAAACTCGATCATGGCTTGCGAATTCGATAGAGCCGCCAGAACAGCGACAGCATTTGCACCACGATCAAGAATATTCACTCGCAAATCCTCCTAGATTCATCGCTGTCGATCCAGCCATTTTGCGAATATTCGCTCATGCTCATTAACGGGGATTTAATTATGAATGTGACGTGCAGTATAATTTATTTTCAACCAGCGCTGCATTCATCAGGCGCATCCGGGGGCAAAGACAGCCGGCGGCCCGCCCTGCCGCGGGCAGCGATGCAGCCTCCCCGGGAACGGCGCACTGCGGGCCGCTCAGCTGCTTTTCAACTGCGCCACCGCAAGCAGCGTGTCAGCGCTTATTGTCGACGAGCCGGTCAGGATCGAAAGGGCTGACGACGTGGTGCCCGTACCGTTGGCCATGTCATACATGGCGGTGAAGCGTTGGATCAGATCGTCGACTTTGTCAGGATCCGACAGATCCTCCATGTCGATGAAATTGTTGACCATCTCGGCTTGCTTCTCGACGTCCATATTCGAGACGTAACTGGACAGGTTGAAGGTCGTCGTAAAGAACTCGAAGAGCGCGCTGTCGCCCAGAATATCATAGGCGTTCGAGATCTCCGGCGCCTTGCGTTCGAAATAGAGGGCAAGGCGCACGCCGGTGTTGCTGTCGCCCTGATCGTCTTCGAGCGTCAGCCTGACATAGGAGTCGATCGTTTCCAGCACGTCGCCGCGCTGCTGCACGGTCCCGGTCGGATCGGCGGAAATATTGCCGTCCTGATCGAAATTGAACGAGCCGACGAGTTCGGCGAAACGATTGTCGTCCTGCTTGTTGACATAACTATCTTCGTCGTCGAGATCGGAAGAGAACATCTTCTTCAGTTCGTCCGACGTGACATCGTCCGGATCGAGCCCCTTCGCCTCAAGCGCGAAGCTAACCAGGCGATCGTCGGCCAGGAATTCGCTGGCCGTCGTGATCGTCGCCATCTGCTCGCGAAAATAGGTGATCTCGTCATTCGCCGCGTCGGTCGCCTCGGTCAGCTCGTCGCCTTCAAGGTATCGGATCTTGTTCTGCTTGTAATAGGCGGCGTAGTCGTCGACGACGGATTCCGACATGGCCTGCAAGGGAACGGTGACGTCGCCATTGTCGTCGAAGTTGAATGCTTTGCGAAAGGCTACGAACCGGTCGTCCTTCAGGCTGTTGACATAGCTTTTCGAGTCCGTGGGATCGCTTTCGAGAATTTTCCGGACCTCGCTTCTCGAAACGCTGTCGGGGTCTATATCATAGGCGCGCAACGCCATTTCCCACAGTTCGGGGAGATCGTCGTTGTCGTCATCGTCGTCATCGGCATTCGACACGAGGAAATCATCGATCGAGGTGACGCTGGCGATGCGCGTCGTATAGTTGTCGGTGGCGTCTTCCGTGCTGGTATTGGCGACCAGCACTTCATAATTTTCATCGAAGGCTGCCGTGGTCGTGGCGGTCTGGTCCGAGGTCTGGGCGGTGTCGCCATCGGCAAGCGCGCCGTCCTCGTCGAAATTGAAGGCCTCGTGCAGGTCGGACAAGCCGATCGCTTCGGCGATGTCGGCGCTTTTCAGGGCCGCCGAAATGTAGCTGTCGGATTCGTCGTCGGAAAGACCGTAGGCAATCCTGAGATAGCCGACCAGCTTGTCGTCGCTCATCAATTGGTCGACGGAGGTGATGTTGCCAATTTCAGCAGCGAAATAGGTGTCGGAGGCCTCCCCGGTTTCCGTGGACGCGGTCGTCGACGAGGCCACCGCATAGCCACTCGTCACCAGCGAGATCTGGTCTTCCGACATCACATCGCCGTCGGTCGAGCCATCCTCGTTGAAGTTGAAGGCCTTTGCCAGGCTGACATAGACGTCGTCGCCGAGCTGGTTGACGAAACTGTCGGCATCATCCAGATCGCTCGTCAAAACCTGCTTCAGGAAGCTGCTGGACGTGTATTCGGTGCTGAGGCCGAAGGCCGTAAGCGCATAGTTCTTCAGTCTGGAGCTCGACAGGAAATCATCGACCGAGGTGATCGACGAGATATTCTCTTCGAAATAATCCGTCTCATCCGTGATGTCGTCCGCCTCGGTGTCGAAGGATTCCTCATAGGCATCGAGCAGATTGTCCCGCTGCACGTCTGACTGCGCCGTCTTCGTCTCGCCCCCGAATTTGAAGGCGGCGGCGAATTCGGCATAGCGGCTATCGCTCAAAGTGTTGGCGAAACTCGATGAATCGCTGAGGTCGCTTTCCAGCACCTTCTTCATGAAGGCCTTGGCATAGGTCATGTCCTCTAGCCCGTATGCCTTCATGGCATAGGAGTAGAGTTTGTAATCGCCCATGAATTCATCGACCGTCGTGACCTTGTCGATGTTTTCCTTGTAGTAGTCACTGTCGCGGGAAACCGTTGCCTGTGAAGCCACACTCGAGAGACTGGCGCTCAGATTTCTGGCGACCGAGAGGTAGCTCACATAGGTGGAAACCAACGCCTGTCCCTTTCATGAGCATGCGCGCGCGAAAGCCTGCCGGCCGCCACGGTTGAAACTTTTCATGTTTGCTGAGATGTTGCCGCCGTTCATGGCGCTGACGGACCGCATTCATGCGGCCGAATCAATTTAATAGAACCACATGGTACTATAATTCTTCGAAAATGCAACAGGACGTCGAAAGCCGAGGGATCGCGGCTTTATCGGGTCACGCGGCGCCGACGCCCGCGGCAAAGATTGCAATGCAGCGCCGGAGATGGGCAAGCAGTGCCGCCCGGTCGGGCCAGGCCTGAGCACGCCCTTCCGGCGGCCCCATGCCACCGAAGATCATATCCATCAGCATGCGGGCTCCGCTGGTCGGATCATCAAGCGACAGCCTGCCTTCGGCCCTGCGGTCGCTCAGCCAGTCGGCAAGCTGCTGCCGGCTGGCACGCATGCCTTCGCGCTGCAGAATGTCGACGAGTTCGGGAAACTGCCCCGCTTCGCGAAAGACGAGTTGCAGGAAACCGGCACGATCGGCATCCTTGTCCTCATCCATGTCGATCATGAAGATGCGTTCAAGGCTCTCGGCGATCGAGAGATCTTCTGGAGGCCGTGGCAGGTCGAGCATCATGCGCCGATGAGCACCGACCACGGCGGCAAACAGCTCTTCCTTGCTCTGAAACAGCTTGTAGAGCGTCTGTTTCGAAACACCCGCCTCGGTGGCGACGACCGCGGTCGTGCTTCCGGCGTAGCCGTATTTTACAAAAACGCGGCGGGCAATCTCGACGATATGCACGCGCTTGTCATCATCGCTGGAGACTTTCGGCCGGCCCCGTTTGCGCGGCTCATCTGCGGGATCGTCGGCAACATCCATGATGATCTAGACCGCCTCATCGAAGCACAAGCCGACGCCCGCAGAAAGGAGACTACGATTTCTGAGGGACGATTTTTTCGGTTGTGGCATTAGTAATTTCGATTTAGAGAACTCATCAGTTCTGTAATGCGTTGCATCCCCACCCTCTAGCGATGGAGCGCTTATGACGACCATTTCCGCCGCAACGTCAATGTCTTCCTATTCCTATAGCAAGAGTTCGACGTCAGCGTCCCAGGACGTCCTATCCTGTAATACGGTTTCGGCAAAAAAATCAACCACAACCCAGCAGCTCAGCGAAGACGCGGCCAACAGCGCTGAGAAACTCATGTCGCAGTTGATGTCGCTGACGATGAACGGCCTCGCCGATCAGTCCGCTTTCAGCGAGCAGCAGGACGGCGGCGCAGACATGGACGTTGCGCAGCTGGACAGCGACGGCGACGGCTACGTCAGCAAGGCCGAGTTCGTCGCAGCCCGGCCGTCCGATGTGTCGGAGGATCAAGCCGGCACGCTGTTCGACAGCTTCGACAGCGAAGGTGCCGGCTCGCTATCGGTCGATGCGCTGACCGAAGCCATGTCCGCCCAGCAGTCGGAACGTGCCGAGGGGCCGCCACCCCCGCCACCTTCCGACGATGACGATCTTGCATCCCTGCTCTCCGATCTCGATACCGACGGCGACGGGCAGGTAAGCAAAGCCGAATTCGTTGCAGGTCGGCCGTCCGATGTGAGCGAGGAGCAGGCCGGCACGCTGTTCGACAGCTTCGACAGCGAAGGTGCCGGCTCGCTATCGGTCGATACGCTGACCGAGGCCATGTCCGCTCAGCAGTCGGAACGTCCCGAAGGACCGCCGCCGTCGTCCAGTGACGATGACGATGACCAGTTTGCATCCCTGCTCTCCGATCTCGATACGGATGGAGACGGGCTCGTGACACTGGACGAATTCATGGCGGGTAAGCCGGACGACGTCACCGAAAGCCAGGCGAGCCAGCTCTTTAGTCTGCTCGACACGTCGGGCACCGGTTCATTGTCTGCACAGTCCACGAGCTGACGGTCGTTAAGCCGTCGCCATTGCGGTCGCTGGAGGATCTGCACTGAGACGGTTTTAAAGCGACCCGGCAGTTGAGCCGGCAGAGCCTTCAGTCGGGTCGCTTCCGAAATATGGAAATGTTGAAGTGTGCGCCGTCACAGGCGCACGGATAACCAGCGCGCGGATGAGCCGAAGCGCCTATCGCCATCACGGGGTCAGTCCAGACAATCAGATCATCGACCGGTGTCGGCTTTTGCACGGCGCCAGCGATGTCGTGCGCCCGCCATCCGGGCTCTGGAAGCCTTTCGTCACATGGCATGTTCCCAAACCTTAAAGGATCGAGCCATGAGCATTTTTGGAAGCATGAAAACCGCCGTCTCCGGCATGAGCGCCCAGGCAAACCGGCTCAGCACGGTTTCCGACAATATCGCCAATGCCAACACCACCGGCTACAAGGCCGTTTCCACGTCCTTCTCGTCGCTGGTCCTGCCGTCTTCGTCGGGCAATTACAATTCCGGTGGCGTTCAGACATCCGTGCGCCAGGCGATTTCCGAACAGGGGGACATCTCCTACACGACCTCCGATTACGACCTGGCGATCTCGGGAGACGGGTTCTTCATCGTGCAAGGTGCCGACGGCACGCCGGTGCTCACCCGGGCCGGCGACTTCTCTGTCGACAGCGACGGCAATCTCGTCAACGGCGCCGGCTACACGCTGATGGGATATTCCTATGATTCCGGCGTGCCGGCGGTGGTCGTCAACGGTTTTGACGGCCTGGTGCCGGTCAACGTGTCCCAGTCGGGATTGAGCGCAGTTGCCTCGAGCAGCGCCTATTTCAGCGGCAACCTGAACTCCGAAGCGACCGTCGTTACCGATACGACGACTTTGCCGAGCGCCAACACGTCTGATGTCACCGACGACACGCAGAAAATGTCGCTGGTTGCCTATGACAGCCTCGGCGCTACCGTCCAATACGACTACTATTTCACCAAAACCGGTGTGACGACGGATTCAAGCGGCGCGGTCACCGGAAGCACCTGGGAGGTCGCGGTTTATCGCAATGCCGACGCAACCACCGGCGGCACCACGTCCTTCCCCTACTCCTCCGACGCCGTCAGCGTCGCGACGCTCTCCTTCGACGCCGACGGACAGCTCACCTCGGCGACCGACACGGATATCGTCGATCCGACGACGGCACAGACGATCACCATGGACTATTCGGATTTCACCCAGCTCGCCTCCGACTTCTCGGCGACGGGCTCGGCCGACGGCCAGGCCGCGAGCGCTGTCAGTGCGGTCTCGATCGGCACCGATGGTGTGGTGTCGGTCTCCTATGCCAACGGCACGACGAAGTCTCTCTACCAGATTCCTCTCGCGACGGTCGCAAGCCCCGACAATCTGACGCTGCTCAGCGGCAACGTCTACACCGCCAACGGAATGTCCGGCGTGACGGTCACCGGCTTCCCGCAGACCAACGGCCTCGGCTCCATCCAGTCCGGCGCTCTCGAAAGCTCGAACGTCGATCTCGCCGGCGAACTGACGGAGATGATCGAAGCGCAGCGCAGCTATACCGCCAATTCGAAGGTGTTCCAGACCGGCTCCGATATCATGGATGTCCTCGTCAATCTGAAACGATAGGGAGGGCGTCGGCATGTCGCTCACCTCCGCCTTAAACAGCGCACAAAGCATCTTCAACAATACCGGCCAGCAAAGCAGCGTCGTCTCGACGAACATCGCCAATGCAGGAAACTCCGACTATGTGAGACGGGAAGCGTCGATCACGACATCCCTTTCCGGCGCGCAGGTCGTCAGCATCAGCCGGGCGCAGGAAACCGCGCTTCTGTCTCAGTACCTGCAGACGAATTCCAAGGACAGCGCCCAGCAAACGCTTCTGACCGGCCTTGAAAGCTTGAAGTCGCTGGTGGGCGGCAATGACTACGAGACCTCGCCAAGCACTTATCTCGCGGCATTCCAGCAGGCGCTCCAGACGTTCGGCACCTCGCCGAGCAGCACGACCGCGGCACAATCGGCCGTCACCGCCGCGCAGGATCTTGCCAATTCGCTGAATACCGCAAGCGACGGCGTTCAGTCGATCAGAACCGACGCCGACGCGGAAATCGCCACGCAGGTCTCGACGCTGAATACGCTGCTGTCGCAGTTCGAGACGGCAAACAACGCAGTCAAACTGGCGACATCGACCGGCGCGGATACATCCTCGGCGCTCGACGAGCGCGAAAAGCTCTTGAAGCAGATCTCCTCGATCGTCGGCGTCAATTCCGTCGTCCGCAGCAATAACGACATGGCGCTCTACACCTCGGATGGCACCGTGCTGTTCGAGACCGTACCGCGCACCGTCTCATTCAACTCGACAGCAACCTATGTCGCGGGAACGGAGGGCAATTCCGTCTACATAGACGGGGTTGCGCTCGACGCCGGCGAAGGATCAACGACCACTGCCTCGGGCAGCCTGCAGTCATTGCTGCAGCTTCGCGACGAGGTCGCCCCGACCTTCCAGGCCCAGCTGGACGAGATCGCCAAATCGCTCGTCCAGATCTTCTCCGAAACCGACGGCAGCACGAGCGCACCCGGACTTTTCGTGTGGACGACAGCGTCGGGCGCAACCGGGACAACGCCGTCCGACACCGACGATATCACCGGGATCGCGTCCACCATCTCGGTCAATACAGCCGTCGTCACGAGCGAGGGCGGCGATGCGACGAAGCTGCGCGACGGAACGATCAGCGGCATCACCGATCTCAATACGTCGGGAGACAGCGGCTTCTCGGACAATCTCGACGCCCTGTACGAGGCATTGACGGAACAGCGCTCTTTCTCTTCCGATGCCGGCCTCTCCACGACGCAAAGCCTGACGGACTATGCCAGCGCCTCCATCGGCTGGCTCGAGCAATATCGCAGCGATGCGACGACTGCCTCCGAAACCACTTCGGCGGCCCTGTCGCGCTCCGACGAGGCTTATTCCAATGAAGCGGGCGTGAACCTCGACGAGGAGCTGACGCTGCTTCTCGACATCGAACAATCCTACAAAGCGGCGACGAAAATCCTGAACGTCATCGACGACATGTTCAAGTCGCTCCTCGACATAGCGAGCTAGTCATGAAAGCATCTTTTGTCTCATCATCGGCGATGCAAAACGTTCTCAAGCTGACCATCAGCCAGTCCCAGTCCAAGCTGCAGAGCGCTTCGACAGAGGCAACGACGGGAACCTACAGCGATATCGGCACGGCCCTTGGTGCCGGCGCTGCAAAGTCTCTCAACCTCACCAGCGCCATCAACCAGGCCGCGTCGTTTCAAACGAGCAATTCCGTCGTCGCATTGCGCATGGACGCGTCGCAGACGGCCCTTTCAAACCTCAAGGATGCCGGCGACAGCCTGGTTTCGAACCTGACCGCGCTTCAGGCGAGCCAGGATACGACGAGTATCGCCGTCGCCTTGCAGACAGCGAGCTCCACGGTCTCGCAACTGATCTCGACGGCGAATACGGCCGTCAACGGCGAGTTCCTGTTTGGCGGGACAAACCTCGACAGCCAGCCCCTGACCGACCAAACTTCCACGGTCTCGGATACGATCGTGACGGCGCTGAGCGACTATGCAACCGGCCTCGGAAAAGACGTGAACGAGCTGACGGGCGAGGAAATCGGCACATTCATCACCGACACGGTCGAGCCGATGTTTTCCGAGAGCGCCTGGACGGACTCTGCAGACGGCTGGTCGACTGCCTCGAGCACCGACATGACAAGCCGGATCAGCGGATCGGAAACCATCACCTCGTCCACCAACGCGAATTCGGAAGGCATGCGTTATCTCGCGCTTGCATCCGTCGTCGTGTCGTCCCTCTTCGGTCAGGATCTCGCATCCGATGCGCAGAGCACCGTTGCATCCAAGGCTATCGCTTATGCGGCGCAGGCAACGGCCGGCATCGTCACGCAGCAAAGCGAGCTCGGCCTCTCGCAGGAGCGGGTCGAAAAGGCAAATGACGCCCTCGACGCTCAATCAACCCTGCTTCAGGGAAAGCTCGTCGATCTCCAGGGCGTGGATGTCTATGAGGCGTCGACACTCGTCAACCAACTGCAAACGCAACTGGAAACGGCCTATACGCTCGTCTCGAAACTCCAGGGGCTGAGTTTGGTCAATTACCTCTGACGGATCTGACATGAAGGAGTTCAAGCGCTTGCAGATACCAGCCTTAAGCAAACAGCCGAGCACGGATTGCTCCGAAATCGTGACGGAAGCCGCCTTCGCGCTCGCTGCCGGCATCATCGATACAATCCCTTTCGTCGGCTGCAAACTCGACGAACAACAGCCGCGGGCATGGCCGCGATCAGGCGTTTTCACCGATGACGGCGTCGAGATGACCGGCACGCCGCCCGAAATATTCGAGCTTTGCGAGCTCTTGGCCGGCCATATCGAGAAAGGCGCGTCATTCGATGTCTTCGAGGTTTTCCACAAGATTGCACGTATCGACCGGCTGATCGACTGGCGCCATGGCGCGGTGCTTTCACCCGAGCCGCATCCGGTAACTCATTAACGGACCACGCTAAATCTCGTCTCGAAGGCGGCGTGACAACGGCCGCGCCGCCCGGGAGCATGCCATAGGCTGGTCTTGCATGTGGCTTGTCCGTTGCGGCAGTCTGGACTTTGCCATAGGGAGATGGAGGGCGACTGTCGAAGTCTGCCGGCAATGGTCTTTCAGGGACCGAGTGTATTGTTGATGTCAAAGCCGCGCGCGAAGCTTCCATTCTCCGAAGAGACCTTGCAGGCCATGCTCGTCCGCGTGCTTCGCCCGCTGATCAAACTCGCTCTCGCCTCCGGCTTCAACTTCACCGCCTTTTCGGCCATTCTTCGCCGCCTCTATATCGAGGTTGCGGAGAACGAATTTACGCTGCCGAACAAACAGCAGACGGATAGCCGTATCTCGCTTCTGACCGGCATCCACCGCAAGGACGTCAACCGGCTGCGTGGACAGGCCCTGACGGCATCCTTTCTCACCGTGAGTGTTTCGCAGACGAGCCGCATTCTTGCGAGATGGCTTGCCGATCCGCTCTATTGCGATGCGGAGGATAGGCCGAGCGCCCTGCCCCGCACATCCAGCGACGGCGGTCCGTCATTCGAAAGCCTGGTGGGCGACATCACCAAGGACGTCCATCCTCGCTCGATCCTGGACGACTGGCTGGACAGAGACATTGTCGTTGTCGATCAGAACGGTTGGATCCAGCTCAACCTCTCATCGATCGTCCCGAATGCCGGGGACGAAGCCCGCCGGCATTATTTTACCCGCAACCTTCGTGACCACGTCCAGGCATCGGTCATGAATCTGATGAACGACCCTCCTCCCTATTTCGAACGCGCCGTTCATTATGACGGGATATCTCCAGCGCTGGCAGCCCGGCTCGACGAGATTGGGCGCAAGGAAGGGATGGCGCTGCTCCTGAAGCTCAACAAGATCGCCCATCAGGCCATCAAGGACGATCCCGGCGGCAACAGCCGCTGGATCACGGGCGTCTATGTCATGACCGAGGAGGGTGACGCAGTTCCTCCGGCAGCAGCCGCTTCCGAGACGGAGACTGACGCATGAGCCCGTCAACGATCTCGAGAAGACAGTTTCTCTTGGGCGGAATAGCGCTCCAGGTTCTGATGCCAGCGATGACAGCCGCGCAGCCGACGGGCACCGGCGATCATGGCATCGGAGGCTCCGGTCTTTCCATTGGAGGTGGAGAGAACGAAGACCACGGTATCGGTGGAACCGGCATCGTCGGGACCATCCAGGGTTTTGGCAGCATCATCGTCAACAACATCCACATACCGTTCAGTGCGACGACGCCGATCGACATCGATGGACGACGCGCGCCTGCAAGCGCGATGAAGGTCGGTCATGTCGTCCGGGTGCTGATGGCAGGAAAGCGTGCTGCCCGCATCGCGATCGTCAGCGAGGTCCAGGGCCGCATCGACGAGATGGGTAAGACCGGGATGACCATCCTGTCGCAAACCGTCGACACGACCGGTTTGGTCACGAAGGGCTTGCGAAAGGGCAAGCGGGTCGCCGTGTTCGGCATCCGCAAACCGGATGGCACCATCATTGCCAGACGCATCGAGCATCGCGCCGTTTCCGATGGCGCCCATGTTCGCGGTGTCCCCGTAAGGAGCGGCAATCGCGTCTTGCTCGGCGGCCTTTCGCTTGGGCAGGCGCAAGCACATTTGGTCGGCAAGCAAACCGTCGTGCGTCTCAGGACGGACGCCAATCGATCGGTCATTATACGCATTCAGGCCGAACCTGTGGTGCCGGGTCTGAAACGAGGTGTCGTCAACGTCGAGACCTTCAAACCCGCAGAAAAGGGCGGAGCTGGCGCAGGACCTGGGGGCTCAGCGCCTTACGGCTCGATGCGAATGTCTCCCGATGGCCATGGATTTGTCGACGTCACCGTTCGCGATTCAAGCAGAATGACGGGCTTTGCGGACAGGCAAGGCCCAGACGGCTTTGGTCCTCGCCCGCCGGATGGTCCTCCAGACGGGCCAGAGCGTGGCCATCCGTCTTTCGGCAGAGGCGGGCCTGGCGGAGATTATCCTGATCCGAACAGGCGGGGTCCGCCGCCGCAAGACCCCTTGCGCCGCGGTCCACCGCCTACGGATCCTCCAGTTCCGCGCTAACGCGCCATCAATCAGATTGACATATGGGAAAATTTCCCATTTATTGCTCTTGCGATTCCTGATTTGGGTTCCCAAGAAGGACTTGCCGATTGTCTATCGGGTTCGCCCCACACCCGACAGACAATCGTTTGATTTTCAATCGCTGCTGACTGCCGAACCAACCCGCCGTCGCCAAGAGGAATCAGGAATTGCTTTTGCTGGAACGCGAACCGGACGTGTCGATGGAAATGAACGAATCGACCGTCGTTGCAACCTGGGAAAACCGCGCGCAAATCATCGAAATCATGAGCAGCGCGCGCCAGACGAGCCAACAATTTCAACATCTTTGGCAGAGCAGCGCCGGAACGGGCCGGCTCAGCCAAGATGATACGGACAAGTTGGTCGAACTGCTCCGCCAGATCAGCGACCTGAATGAAATGCTCATGCGATTGGCCTGAAAGGCTTACCGGCGCGTCGATCGACCCATTCAGAAGCTAACCGCTTGACAACGCTATCCGCGATAACCCCGGCGCCGCGATAGGAAATCCTTGGGCTTCGGTCCGCTCGGCTATGGCGGCTATCGAGCCGTTTTCACGGCGAGCAAGATCACATGCTTTTTGCACTTCGTACGGAAAGCTGAGGGCAGCCAAGCTGATCTCCTTCGCGATGAAGGTGATGTCGCCTTGAGCCATCATGATGGCTGGTGATGGTTTGATACCACCGCTTCAACCTATCAACCCAATTTTGGACGGTTGCCCCAGACCTGAAAGAGCTGGCTAAGCTCCGACCTCATAAGAATTAACCATATTTCAGTGTTCTTGCCAAATAATGCCGTACGTAGATCAGGTCTCTCGAAGTAGAGAGGCCAAAAGTTATTTGGAGACAGTCTTGGCATTCACCATCGCTCGCAGTCTGGTGGCGTTCGGCGTCGCCGTTTCAGTAGGTCTTTTCATGTCGATCGGATTGCAGCAATCGGCGCTCGAACGGCTGAAGGTCAACGGTCCGGTTTACGAGCAGGTCGTCTACGGCAAGGATTTGATTGCCGATATTCTACCGCCGCCGCTGTTCGTGGTCGAATCCTACATGCTCTCCTTCGAGGCGAGCAAATTTCCCGAACTAACAGACACCAATCTTGCCAAGATTGCCAATCTCAAGGCCGCTTACGACGACCGCCGCGCCTATTGGAAAACCACCCGGCTGCCGCAGGCGTTGAAGGACGAGCTTGAAAACGATGTCATCGCCAAGGGCGATGCATTCTGGGGGGTGATGAACCGCGAGATCATCCCCGCCTTGAATGCCAAGGATGAAGACAAGGCGCATGGTGCGATCGAACAGTTGCGCGTTGCCTTCCATTCGCATCAGGATGCGGTCGAGAAACTCGTTGCCAATTCCGACGCCTTCCTGAAGGGCGAGGAGCGCAATGCCGCTTCGGAAATCGTCACCTGGACGATCTATGCCGGTGCTGCGGGTTTCGGCTCGTTCGGCCTGCTGCTGATCGGCCTCTATCTCCTGCGCCGTCGCGCCATCGTGCCGCTCGACGGTATGAAGGCCTATATGGGCAACCTCGCCGAAGGCGATTTTTCGACCGAAGTTCCCTATGCCAACCGTTCCGACGAGATCGGCGCCATGTCCAAGGCCGTCGCGGTATTCCGCCGCAATGCGCTCGAACGGCAGGACGCGCAGAAGCGCGAGACCGCACTTCGCGACGCGGAATTCGAGCGCGAGCGCAGCCAGCTGGCCGAAAAGGCCGCTGAGGAACAGATCCGCGAAACGGTGATCGCCCAACTGACATACGGCCTGGAACAGCTATCGAACGGCAATCTCGATTGCCGCATCACGACGCCCTTCGCCACGGCCTACGAAACTTTGCGCGCAAAGTTCAACGACAGCATGGATGCGCTTTGCGCTTCGATGGCCGAGATCGCCCAGACCTCCAAGCAAGTGGGCAGTTCCTCGTCCGGCATCACCGATGCCGCCGACAGCCTTGCCTTGCGCACGGAACAGCAGGCCGCGATGCTCGAAGAGGCCACAGCCGCGCTCGACGAGATGAATGCCAAGGCGAAAGACGCCTCCGACCATGCCGGCAAGGCAACCGGCATGATGACCGAGACCCGCACCAGCGCCGAACATTCGGCGGCCGTCGTTCGCGAAGCGATCGCCGCCATGGAACGGATCGAAGGTTCGTCCTCCCAGATCGGCGACATCGTCAATGTCATCGATGAAATCGCCTTCCAGACCAATCTTCTGGCGCTCAATGCCGGGGTCGAGGCGGCCCGCGCGGGCGAAGCGGGCAAGGGTTTCGCCGTCGTTGCCCAGGAAGTGCGCGAACTCGCCATGCGCTCGGCCAACGCCGCCAAGGAGATCAGAGCGCTGATTTCCACCTCCTCGTCTCAGGTCTCCACCGGGGTGCAGCTCGTCAACCGCACCGGCAAGGCGCTTCTGGAAATCGAAGGACAGGTCGAGCAGGTTGCCGGTCTGATCGCCCGCATCGTCTCGGTGTCCTCCGAGCAGGCGGTGGCGATCGGCGAGATCAACGCCTCCGTCAACGCTCTGGATCAGGTCACCCAACGCAACGCCGCCATGGCCGTCGAAACCGCCTCGGCCTGCCGGGCGCTCGGCAGCCAGACGCAGACATTGGAAGGGGTCGTCAGCCGCTTTCAGATCGACGCGGCCGCCAGCCCGTCAAGATCGCAGAAAGCGGCCTGACGCGTCCGCGGCAAAGGGAAGGGCCGCCCTTCCCACCTCAGTCCGTAACGATCGCCACGACGGCAACGCAGTCGCCTGCTTTGACCAGCCCCGGGAAATGCCGGGCACAGAGAATGCCGTTCATGCCGGCGCGGATCTCGCGGGGCGCCATTCCGGTCCGGCCGATCGGATGGATGCGCGCGACGACGGCGTCTTCGGCCACGGCTTCACCGAGGTCAATGACAGGCTCGATCAACCCGCCCTCCTCTGCGAAAGAGAAACAGCGGCCGTCCGGCATATCGAGCCAGCTCGTCGGGCCGGTCTCGACGGCGCCCGCGACGATCCCCGCATGGCGCAGCACGTTGATGGTGCCGCGTTTGGCAATCGCCGCACTTTTGGCCGTGGCGGTGCCGCCGCCGCCGAGTTCCGTGGTGATGAAGACCTTGCCCATCTCCTCGGCGGCGGTGTCGTACATGCCGACCGCATCGATCTCAAGCATCTTCATCGAATAGGGGGCCGCAAAGGCCGTCACCAATTCGAAGGCCTTTTTCTCCTGTTGCTTGTTCGCCAGGATGTGGGCCGCGCAGAACGGCAGAAAATCGAGCGTCTTGCCGCCGGAATGGAAGTCGAGGACGAGATCCGCCATCGGCAGAAGCACCCGCTGGAAATAGTCGGCAATCTTCTCCGTCACCGTGCCGTCCGGCCGGCCCGGGAAGCTGCGGTTCATGTTGCCCCTGTCGATCGGCGAGGTCCTGGTTCCCGCCTGGAATGCCGGATAATTCATGGCCGGCACGATGATGACAGTGCCGCTCACCTCCTCAGCTTTCAGCGTGCGGGCAAGATCGAAGAGTGTGATCGGTCCTTCATACTCGTCGCCGTGATTGCCGCCGGTCAGAAGAGCCGTTGGCCCCTTGCCGTTCCTGATGACCGTTATCGGCACCATCACCGATCCCCAGGCGGAATCGTCGCGGCTGTAGGGCAGCCGCAGGAAGCCGTGCTGGACGCCCTCGGCGGCGAAATTGACCGTCGCGCTGATCGGTGACGGTCGCAAGCCAATCTCTGTCATCGCAGCCTCAATCCTTGACCATCAGCCTGCGCGGCACGTTCGCGAAGCACTCGACACCGCTCTCGGTGATGAGGATGCTCTCGGTCGTCTCGAATCCCATGTCGTCGAGCCAGAGGCCGGTCATGAAATGGAAGGTCATGCCGGGCTTCAGTTCCGTCCGGTCGCCCGGTCGCAGGCTCATGGTGCGCTCGCCCCAGTCCGGCGGATAGGAAAGGCCAATCGGATAACCGGTGCGGTTGTCCTTGACGATGCCGTATTTTTTCAGCACCGCGAAGAAGGCGTTGGCGATATCCTCGCAGCTATTGCCGGGTCTGGCGACCGCAAGACCGGCCTCCATGCCCTCCAGCGTCGCCTTTTCGGCATCGAGAAAGGCCTGCGTCGGCTTGCCGAGGAAGACGGTGCGCGACAGCGGCAGGTGATAGCGGTTGTAGCAGCCGGCAATCTCGAAGAAGGTGCCCTCGCCCGTCTTCATCGGCCGGTCGTCCCAGGTCAGATGCGGTGCGGATGCTTCGACGCCGGACGGCAGCAGCGGCACGATCGCCGGATAATCGCCGCCGATGCCGTCGACGCCGCGGGTGCCGGCATCATAGATTTCCGCGACCAGATCGCATTTGCGCATGCCGACCTCGATCTTGTCGAAGATGCGGGCATGCATCGCCTCGACGATGCGGGCGGCATTGCGCATATACTTGATTTCGGTCTCGCTCTTGACCGCGCGCTGCCAGTTGACGAGGGCGGTCGTATCGACGAAGCGCGCATTCGGCAGGTGCTTCTGCAGCGCCGCGAAGGCCGCCGCCGAGAACCAGTAATTGTCCATCTCGACGCCGATCGTCAGCTTGCCGAAGCCGCGTTCGGTGAGGATGCCCGAGAGATAATCCATCGGATGGCGTTCGGTCGATTGCACATAGTGATCGGGATAGCCAATGATGTTGTCATGCTTCAGATAGGCGGTGAACTTGGCGCCGTTGGCATCCTGGCCGCGGCCGAACCAGATCGGCTCTCCCTGTGGCGGCACGATCACCGCCTGGTGCACATAGAAGGACCAGCCATCATAGCCGGTGAGCCAGGCCATGTTCGACGGGTCGCTGACGATCAGCAGGTCGACGCCCTTCGCTTCCATGGCACGCCGTGTCTTTTCCAGCCGCGCGGCATATTCGCCGAGCGAGAATTTGAGGTTGGGCTGGGTCATGTCTCTTCCCTTCTTTTCCGGCGCCGCGCCGGTCAGCTTTCGAACGTGGTCCCGGCCTTCGCCGCGCCGGCTCGGGCAAAGGCGAGGGTGGCGATGGCGGTGTCCTGAATGCCGGTCCCGGTCAGGTCCGCAATGGTGATCTGGTCGTTATCCGTCCGCCCCGGCGCCCGGCCGGCGACGATCTGGCCGAGTTCGGTGAAGACCGCATCGGCCGCGACCAGGCCGGCATCGATTGCGTGATGCAGCTCGCCGAGGCGCCGCGTTTGCTTCAGGCTGTCGGCGACGTAGAGGCCGGCAGCGGCGATGGCGGCCGGATCGATCTCGTTCTTGTGTTCGGCATCCGAGCCCATCGCCGTCAGATGCTGTCCGGGTTCCAGCCACCCCGCCTTGATGATCGGCATTTCCGACGGCGTGGTGGTGACGATGAGGTCGGCGCCGGTCACTGCTCCCCTGGCGTCCGATGTCGCGATGACGGGAAAGCCGAGTTTTCCGGCCAATTCCGCAGCCGTGGCTTGCGCCTTGGCGGCATCGCGCGCCCATATCCTTGCTTCGCGGATCGGCCGCACCAGCGTCAGCGCTTCGAGCTGCAGCCGCGCCTGCATACCGGCGCCGAAGATCGTGGCCACGGACGCATTTTGGCGCGACAGATGTTTCGCCGCGACAGCGCCGGCTGCTGCGGTGCGCACGTCGGTGAGATAGCCGTTGTCCAGCAGCAGTGCCTGCACCAGTCCGGTCCGGCTCGACAGCAGCACCATCATGCCGTTGGTGCTCGGCAGGCCGATCTGGGGGTTGTCGAAGAAACCGGGGCTGATCTTGATCGCGAAGCCCTCGATGCCGGGCACATAGGCCGTCTTCACATCGACTTCGCCCCGATATTCCGGAATGTCGAGCCGCAGGATCGGGGGCATGGCGACGGCCTTGGTCGCAAGCGCTGCGAAAGCCTCCTCGATGCAGGCGACCGCATCTCGGTCAAGCCCGATGACTTTCCTCAGTTCCGTTTCCGTCAGAATGATCATCCGGCTCATGGCCCCTCCTCGCCGTAGAGCGGCTGCGTCCCGTTGATCACCCGCAGGTGCTGCTCCATGTCGACATTCGCCCCGGACAAGATCGCGACGATGGGACCGCCGCCCCTGATTTTTCCGGCAAGCAGCGCGGCGATACCGACCGCGCCCGCGCCTTCGACGACCTGGCGTTCGCAGGCATAGGCATGGCGCATGCCGGCGGCGATTTCCGTCTCGGTCAGCAGGATGACGTCGTCGAGAAGTTCGCGGCACATGGCAAAGGTGACGCGGTTGTCGAGACCAATGCCGCCGCCGAGCGAGTCGGCAAGGCTCGCCACTTCCTCGACCTGCACCGGCTGCCCGGCATCGAGGCTTGCCTTCATCGCGGCACCCTTCTCCATCGTCAGGCCGATCACTTTGGTCGTCGGACTGATGGCTTTGACCGCGGCCGCAAGCCCCGCCGCAAGGCCGCCGCCCGAGAGCGGCACCAGCACGCTCGCCGCCTCCGGCAAGTCGTCGATGATTTCAAGCCCCAGCGTCCCCTGCCCGGCCACGACATCGGGATGGTCGAAGGGCGGCACCATCACCAACCCTTCCTCGCGGACCAACCGGTCGACTTCCTGCTGCGCCTCGTCCTGCGATACGCCGACGATGCGGACATCGGCGCCGAGACGGCGGATCTCCGAAACCTTGTTCTCCGGCACCAGCCGCGACATGCAGATGGTCGCAACGGCACCTTCGGCCTTTGCCGCATAGGCAAGCGCACGGCCGTGATTTCCGGTCGAGGCTGCGACGACGCCACGTAAGCGCTGCGCCGGCGACAAGGACAGCACCGCATTGGTCGCCCCACGGAGCTTGAAGCTGCCGGTCGTCTGATGATGTTCGAGCTTGAGATGCACTGGCACGCCGGCCAATTCGCCAAGCGACGCGGACTGCACCATCGGAGTGGTGGTCACGCGGCCGGCAATCCGTCGCGCCGCCGCACGGATGTCCTCCAGCGAAACGGGCAAGGTGCTCACCATGATCTCAGCCTTCCCAATAGGACTTGGTCATCAACTGACCGAGTTCGGGCCGCGCCCGATCATCGCCGCAAAGCCTCAGACAGGACCAGGCCGTCGCCAGATTGCTGGTCACCACCGGCTTGCCGGTCTCACTTTCGATGCGGGCAGCGACCTGGGCTGCGCGCACCGCCGTACAGGAGATGAACAGCGCGTCCGATTGCGGCGCCAGCGCCTGGCGCGCAAAGGCAAGGATCTCCTCCGGTGCGATCCGCGCCATCTCGCGATCATCGGTCAGGCCGAGACAGGTGAAGCGGTCAATCGCAAAACCGAGATCCGAAAAATAGTCCGCCATCGGCCGACTGGTCTCGACCGTATAGGGCGTCAGCACCGAGATCCGTCTGGCGCCAAGCGCTTTCAGACCTTTCACGGCGGCCGCCGTCGGCGTCACGACGGGAATCCCGGGCTTGGCCGCATGGATCGCCGCCTCGATGTTGCGATCGCCGATCACCACCGAGGCGGAGGTGCAGGAATAGACGATGGCATCGAGCGCCTCGTCCGGCAGGATCAGTGCCGCGCCTTGCGTCAGCGACGGCTGCATCCTCAGGAGGTTTTCGGCCGTGACCGGATTGGCGTAGTGGATGCGGCTGACATAGACGCCGAGGCGATCGCTGGCGACCATGCGCTGGAAGTCGACTTCCGTCGTGTGGTCGGTCGCGAGGATGATCAGGCCGATGCGCTTTTCCAGCGGCCGATTCTCCAGTCGCGGCAGCCTGCCGGCAGGGATGATCTCAATCTCTACGGTCATGGTCAGTCATCCATCCTGGCGTAGCGTTCCTCAAGCCAGCGCAATCCCACTACGGAGATCAGGCTGATGACGAGGAAGAAGACGCCGACCAGCGTCATCGGTTCGATGTAGCGGTAGTTGCTGTTGGCGATGCTCTTGGCCTGGTTCATCAGTTCGAGCACGGTGATCGCCGAAAGCAGCGGCGTCTCCTTGAACATGGCGATGAAATAATTGGCGAGTGCCGGGATCATCGGCGGGATCGCCTGCGGCAGGACCACGTGGATCCATGCCTGGCGCGTCGTCAGATTTGTGGCCTTGGCCGCCTCCCATTGTCCGCGCGGCACATTCTCGATGCCGGCGCGATAGACCTCGGCGGTATAGGTCGCATAGTGAATGCCCATACCGATGACGCCTGCGACCAGCGGCGCCAGCCGAATGCCGATATCGGGCAGCACGTAGAAGATGAAATAGAGCTGCACCAGCAGCGGCGTGCCGCGGATGAATTCCGAGACGAAGCCGACCGTGCGGGACACGCCGGCGACCGGTGATCGCCGGGCAATCGCAAGAGCCAGGCCGACGATCATCGCGACGGCAGCGCCGAGGATGGTCGCGAGAATGGTGATCTGGAACCCTTCGAGAAGGGTCGGCATGATCTGCCAGACGAAGTCCCAATCCCATTCCATCCGATCAGGTCCTTATGCCGTCGAGGCTGCGCGCCATACGCCGCTCCAGCCAGCGCATCGTCGCGGAGATCGCCGAGGCCATGAGAAAATAGAGGATGAGGATCGTCGCGAAGGGCACCAGCGTATTGCCGGTCTGCGCCCGCACCACCTGCGCCTGGAACGTCATATCCGTCAGCGAGATCAGCGACACGACGGCCGTGCCTTTGAGAAGTTCGATCGCATTGTTGCAGAAGGTCGGCAGCATCAGCGGCAGCGCCTGCGGCAGGATGACGTGGCGCATGCGCTGGTATCGCGACAGGTTGAGCGCGATGCAGGCTTCCGACTGTTCGCGCCCGACGGCCTTGACGGCGCCGCGCACCACCTCCGCCGCATAGGCACCGACATTCAGCCCGAGCGCCAGCACGCCCGCCTGCAGCGGCGTCAGGGTCAAACCCGCAAAAGGCAGCACAAAATAGACCCAGAAAAGCTGGACGAAGATCGAGGTGCCGCGGAAGAATTCGATATAGGCCGTCGCCAGAGCCCGCACGGCGAAGAAGCGCGACAGCCGGCCGAGGCCCGCCAGGAAGGCCATCACCAGTGCCAGCGCAGACCCCATGACCGTCAGTTCGAGCGTCACCAGGGCGCCCTCAAGGATCAGTGTCAGATAGCCGGACCATACCGACATCGGCAACTCACTTCCTAGAGCATGCCGCGCAAAACTGTGCAGCGGTTTTGCGATGACGACATGCGTAAAAACAAGGACCTAAAGCGCAACACGCTTTAGGAGATCGTTCGGGGACAACCCGGCCATGCCGATGGCATGGCCGGCTGCCACGATTACTTCGCCGCGGCGCAGAGCTTTTCGCGGCTCGTCGACATCGCGGCCTTGGCCGAGAAGCCGTAGGGCTCGATGATCTTGGCGAATTCGCCCGATTCCTTCAGCTTCTTCAGCTCGACGTCGAAGGCGTCGCGCAGGGCGACGTCCTGCTTGCGGAATGCAGCGCCATCGCAATAGACCGGCGCATTGACGACCGGAGCGACGGTTTCGAGGTTCGGATCGTTCGCCTTGGCCATCAGGTCATGGATCGACAGGACCGGCAGCGAGTAGACGTCGATGCGGCCGTCCTGCAGCATCTTGATGCCGCTCTGGCCATCCGGAACAACGATGACGCGGTCGCGCGGCACGCCGGCCTCAAGCGCCAGCTTCTCCTCGGTCCCGCCGCCCGGCGCGCCGATCTTGGCGTCCGGATTGTCGGCGATGTCCTTGTAGCTGGTCAGTTTCAGCGGATTGCCCTTCTTGAGAGCGAAAGCTTCGGCGTCGCAGAGGATCGGTTCGGAATAGGCGACGGCGGCGCAACGCTCGGGCTTCATGAAGAGGCCCGCGGTGATCGCATCGTGGCGGCCGGCCTGCAGGCCGGGGATCATCGCGCCATATTCCGAAATCGAGGCGACGACTTCCTTGACGCCGAGCTTTTCGAAGATGGCGCGCGCCACATCGGGTGCGGCGCCGGACACCTTGCCATCGGCGCCGACGGCGGTGAACGGCGGTTCGTTGGCAATGGCAATACGCGCAAAGCCCTGCTCCTTCAGCTGCTCGAGCTTGTCATCGGCAGCCGAGGCCGGGGCAGCTGCTGCAACCAGAAGCACCGACAGGCTGGCGGCGCTCAAAAAATATCCTGCTTTCATCGTTCCCAACTCCTCTGATTTTCCTTGAGTTTGTTCTTGCGGGCAATGTCTGAGCTCAGACGCGGTGCCCCGCCGCAATGATCTTGCGCAGGAAGGTCTGCGTCCTCTCCTGCGTCGGATTGCGAAAGATGTCGCCCGGCTTGCCTTCCTCGACGATCTTGCCGCGGTCGAAGAACAGGACACGGTCGGCGAAATCATGGGCAAAGCCCATTTCATGGGTGACGAGAAGCATGGTCATATCGGTCTCGGACGCCAGCCGCCGCATGACGTTCAGCACCTCCTCGACCAGCTCCGGGTCGAGCGCCGAGGTCACCTCGTCGAACAGCATGATCTTCGGCGACAGCGCCAGCGCTCGGGCAATGGCAACGCGCTGCTTCTGCCCGCCGGAAAGCTGCGCCGGGACACTTCTCGCCTTGTCGGCCAGGCCGACCATGTCGAGAAGCTCCATAGCCCGTTTTTCGGCCTGCGGCCGCTTGATGCCCTTGGTCAGCATCGGCGCCAGCGTCACATTGTCGAGCACGCATTTGTGCGGGAACAGATTGAAATGTTGAAAGACCATGCCGATCTTTTCGCGCATGCGGTGCAGATGCCGCTCATCGGCCGGCACCAGCCCACTGCTGCCGGGCATATGGTAGAGCTGTTCGCCGTCGACCTCGATATGGCCGCCGCTGATCGTCTCCAGCGTCATCAGAATGCGCAGGATCGTCGTCTTGCCGGAGCCCGACGGCCCGATCAGCGCCAGCTTCTCGCCCGGCATGACATTCATCGACAGGCCGTCGAGTACGGTCAGTGGGCCGTATTTTTTGACGATGTTGTCGATGCGGATGATGGGCGGAAGCATTCATGTCTCTCCCTGTTGAGACAAGCAATGTCCTAACGATGACCGTCCATCAAAATCATGTCAATTCGTAAAATAATATCATGACAATTATTCTGCGAATGCCCAAACGCAAGGCAGTTGCGTCAGATCGCAAGCAGCAGCTCTTCCGGATTGCCTTGCGCCAATGAGGCGACGATCCCAAGCCCGGTCCGCAACTCGCTTTCCGTCGTCGAACCAAGCGAGATGCGCACAGCCGGCGTCCAGCCCTGATCGGTGGTATGGAAGGATTTGCCGGGCGCGATCGCCACCCCGCGCAGCCTTGCCTGCGATACGAACCCGTCCTCCGTATGATTGCCGGAGAGCGGCAGCCAGACGTGCAGGCTTTGCGGATGCGCCCGGTAGGGAAGCCCGGCCAACATCTCCGCCGCGATCGCGTGCCGGCTCAAAAGGGCACGGCGCTGCCAGTTGACGAGTTCCATTGCCGTGCCGTCGCTGACCCAGCGGGTGGCGATCTCGGCCATGGCAGGCGTCGCCATCCAGTTGGACACGAGATGCCGGTTGGCGACGGCGGCGACATAGCGGTCGGGCGCGGTGAGATAGCCGATCCGCAGACCCGGAACGGTGATCTTGGTGAAACTCGTGACGTACAGTGTCCGTTCCGGCGCAAAGGCTGCCATCGGCGGCGCGCGGTTCTCGACCATCGGGCCGAGAATGTCGTTTTCGATGATTGCGATATCATGTTTGGCGGCGACGGTGGCGAGCGCCTGCCTGCGCTCCGCGCTCATCAGCGCCGCCATCGGATTGATCACCGAGGGCTGCAGGAAAATTGCCCGGATCGGTCCCTTCCGACAGGCTTCATCCAGCGCCTCGGGGATCATGCCCTCCTCATCGATCGCCAGCCCTTCGAGATGCAGACCGAGATAGGTGGCGAGCGGAACCAGCGTATGGTGGCTGATCGCTTCGGTCGCAATCGTCGAGCCGGGCGGGGCAACGCTCATCAGCGCCACCGTCATGCCCGACGTCGCACCGTTCGTCAGGCTGATGTTCAGCGGCGATATCTCCAGCCCGCAGCGCGCCAGCCATTCCGTGGCGACGGTACGGTGGCGCGGAAACACCATGTTCGGCCTGAAGGAAAGGGCCGAACTGGAGGGCAGGTTTTCCGAAAGCCAGCCGAAGGCCTGCCGCAGCCTTTCCAGATGGATCTGCTCGCAGACCGGTTTCAGGATCGACAGATCGATCAGCTCGCCCAGCCGTTCCGGCAGGTAGGGCGGTTCCGGCTCGCGCGGGCGCGTCTGGACGAAGCTGCCGCGTCCAATCTCGCCTGATATCAGCCCCCGGCGGATCAGCTCGTCATAGGCGCGGCTGACCGTCTGCACCGAGAGATGCAGATCATCCGCCATCTTGCGGTGCGGCGGCAATTGCGTGCCGTCGGAGAGCTTGCCGTCAGTGATCGCGTTTGCGATCTGCTCGGCAATCGAGAGATAGGCCGGCCGGCGGAGTTGCGAGGGATCGGGGCGCCACTTTGTCATGATTTCAACACTGCTGAAAATCAGTTCAATTGACAATGCCAAAATGCGCTTCCATTGTCTTTTCCCTGCGTTTGAAATGATTTCTTTCTAAAGAAAGCACCATGAAGCTCGACGCCATCGACCTGCGCATTCTCGACGCCGTCCAGCGCGACGGCCGCATCACCAAGCTGGCGCTGGCCGAAAAGGCCGGACTGTCGCCGACGCCCTGCTGGATGCGGTTGCGCAAACTCGAAAAGGCCGGTGTTATCACCGGTTATCACGCACGCATCGCTCCGCGGCGCATCGCGCCGGTCGCCAGCGTGATGATGGAAGTGACGCTCGCCAATCATCGCCAGGCGGATTTCGAACGCTTCGAACGCGCCATCAGCGCAACCCCGGAGATCGTCGCCTGCTGGTCGGTCGGCGGCGGCGTCGATTACATCTTGAAGATCATCGCACCCGATATCGACGCCTATCAGCGGCTGGTCGACGGGCTTCTCGACCGCGAACTCGGCATCGACCGCTACTTCACCTACATCGTCACCAAGACGGTGAAGGACGAAACAGTCCTTCCGGTCTCTTCGTTCACTGCGGCCGGCGAAGAGACCGCGTCGTAGACAATCTCTCTGCCAGGCCGCCGTTCTTTAGACCATCTCTCTCTTTTTGCATCCGCCAACAGACAATCTCTCGCCAGCTCCCGTGGAAGACTGACGTCAACCGCCACGAGGAGATTGGACATGAGCGCTGTTTTTGCCCGCCCCGCCTACCATGACGCGCTGGCTCGGCTCGCCGACCGTCATCTCCTGCGCGATCTGGCCTATGTCGGCGGCCGATGGGTCGCCGGCAAATCAGGGAAAAGCTTCGAGGTCACCGATCCCGCCTCGTCGGCGACGCTGGCCTGGGTGGCAAGCCTTGGCGCAAACGAGACGGCGGTGGCAATCGATGCAGCGTCGCAAGCTTTCGCCGCCTGGCGCGCAATGCTGCCGCAGAGCCGCGCGGCGATCCTGCGCAAATGGTTTGAGCTGATGCTCGCGGCCAGGGAGGATCTGGCCCTGATCATGACGCTCGAACAGGGCAAACCGCTCGCGGAATCACGCGGCGAGATCGATTACGCCGCCTCCTTCGTCGAATGGTATGCCGAGGAAGGCAAGCGGCTGAACGCCGAGAGCGTCACCAGCCACCTGCCCGACGCGGAAATGATCGTTCGCCGCGAGGCGCTCGGCGTCGTCGGCATCGTCACGCCCTGGAATTTTCCCTCTGCCATGCTCACCCGAAAGGCTGCGGCCGCGCTCGCCGCCGGTTGCACGGTCGTTGCTCACCCCTCCTCCGAGACGCCGCTTTCAGCACTTGCCCTTGCCGAGCTCGGCGAACGCGCCGGTATTCCGGCCGGCGTCTTCAATGTCGTCACCGGCCACGCCGCAACGATCGTCGGGCGGATGTGCGCCGACATCCGCCTGCGTGCCATGAGCTTCACTGGCTCCACCGGCATCGGACGTCTGATCGCCGCCCAGTGCGCGCCGACCCTGAAGCGGCTGGTGATGGAACTCGGCGGCCACGCCCCGCTGATCATCTTCGATGACGCCGACATATCAAAGGCGGTCGAGATCGCCGTCAACGCCAAGTTTGCCACGTCAGGCCAGGATTGCCTCGCCGCCAACCGCATTTTCGTCCAGCGGCGCATCGCCGATGCCTTCACCAAAGCCTTTGCAGACCGCATTGCCGAACTGAAGCTCGGTGCGGGGCTCGAGGATGGCGCCGAGATCGGGCCGCTGATGCATGAACGCGCCGTCGCCAAGGTCGAGGAGCAGGTCTCCGACGCGCTGGCGCGTGGCGCACAGCTGGTCACCGGCGGCAAACGCCACAAGACGGGCCGGCTCTTTTACGAGCCGACGCTGCTGACCGATGTGCCGGCGGATGCGCTGGTCATGCGCGAGGAGACCTTCGGGCCGGTGGCGGCGGTTGCCACCTTCGACACGGAGGAAGAGGTCATCGCCCGCGCCAACGATACCGAATATGGTCTCGTCGCCTATGCCGTCACGGAAAATGGCGCCCGCCAGCTGCGGCTCGGCCGCGCGCTGGAATACGGCATGGTGGCGATCAACCGCGTCAAGATCACCGGCGGGCCCATTCCCTTCGGCGGCTGGAAGCAGTCCGGCCTCGGCCGCGAGGGCTCCCGCCACGGGCTCGAGGCCTTCACCGAGCTCAAATATCTCTGCATCGACACGGCCGCCTGAGCCGCTCCATTTCAAGAAAGAGGCTACGACATGCTCGACAGAAGCAACGAACTCAACGCCTGGGACCGCGATCATTTCTTCCACCCATCGACCCATATGGGCGCGCATGCCCGCGGCGAGACGCCGACCCGTGTCATCGCCGGCGGCGAAGGCGTCTACATCACCGACACGACGGGCCGCAAAAGCCTCGACGCCTTTGCCGGCCTTTATTGCGTCAATGTCGGCTACGGCCGCCAGAAGATCGCCGACGCGATCGCCGAGCAGGCGAAGAACCTCGCCTATTACCACGCCTATGTCGGCCACGGCACGGAAGCTTCGATTACGCTGTCGAAGATGATCATCGACCGCGCGCCCGCCGGCATGAGCCGCGTCTATTTCGGTCTGTCGGGCTCGGATGCCAACGAAACCAACATCAAGCTCATCTGGTACTACAACAACATCCTCGGCCGTCCGGACAAGAAGAAGATCATCTCGCGTTGGCGCGGTTATCACGGCTCCGGCGTCATGACCGGCAGCCTCACCGGCCTGGCGCTCTTTCACAACGCCTTCGACCTGCCGCGCGCACCGGTGCTGCACACCGAAGCGCCCTATTATTTCCGCCGCCCTGACCGGTCGATGAGCGAAGAGCAGTTCTCGCAATATTGCGCCGACAAGCTCGAGGAGATGATCATCGCCGAGGGTCCGGAAACGATCGCCGCCTTCATCGGCGAACCCATCCTCGGCACCGGCGGCATCGTGCCGCCGCCGAACGGCTACTGGCAGAAGATCCAGGCCGTGCTCGACAAATATGACATCCTGCTCGTCGCGGATGAAGTGGTCACCGGCTTCGGCCGTCTCGGCACGATGTTCGGCTCGGACCATTACGGCATGAAGCCGGACCTGATCACCATCGCCAAGGGGCTGACCTCGGCCTACGCTCCCCTTTCGGGCACGATCGTCTCGAACAAGATGTGGCAAGTCCTGATACAGGGGTCCGATCAACTGGGGGCGATCGGTCACGGCTGGACCTATTCCGCCCATCCGATCTGTGCTGCGGCAGGCATTGCCAATCTCGAACTGATCGACGAACTCGGCATTGTCGAGAATGCCGGCACGACCGGCGCCTATTTCCGTTCGGAACTGGAAAAGGCGGTCGGCGGCCACCGCAACGTCGGCGAAGTCCGCGGTGACGGGCTGATGGCGGCCATCGAATTCGTCGAGGACAAGGACGACAGCACGTTCTTCGATGCCGGCCGCAAGATCGGCCCTCAGGTCGCATCCGCCCTGCTCGAACGCGGCGTCATCGGCCGCGCCATGCCGCAAGGCGATATCCTCGGCTTCGCCCCGCCGCTTTGCCTGACGCGCGAGGAGGCCGACATTGTGGTCAAGGCCGCAGCGGACGCCATCGAAACTGTCTTCAAGAATATCTGAGGAGCAGATCGGTATGACGATCCCCGAAAAGATGGCAGCCGTCTTGCTCACCGACCATGGCGGTCTGGACAAGCTCGTCTATGACAGGGACGTGCCCGTCCCGACGCCCGCCGATGGCGAGGTTCTGATCCGTGTCACGGCCTGCGGCATGAACAATACCGACGTCTGGGTCCGCCAGGGCGCCTACGGCACAGAGGACGATCCATCGGCGGTCTCCACGTGGCGCAGGCAAGGCAACACGCTGACGTTTCCACGCATCCAGGGCACCGATACGGTCGGTCATATCGTCGCCGTCGGCGCCGGCGTTGATCCCAAACGTATCGGTGAACGCGTCATGGTCGACTTTTCGATCTACAACCGGGACGACGACAGCCTCGCCGACATCGATTACATGGGCCATGGCCGCGACGGCGGTTATGCCGAATATATGGCGCTGCCGGCTGAGAATGCCCATGTCGTCGCAACCGATCTGACCGACATCGAACTCGCCACTTTCTGCTGCGCCTATCTGACTGGCGAGCGCATGCTGGAACGGGCAAGGCTGTCGGCCGGCGAAAGCGTGCTCGTGACCGGCGCTTCAGGCGGCGTCGGCTCGGCGATCATCCAGCTCGCGCGCGCTCGCGGCGCGATCCCGATCGCCGTCGCAGGTCCCGGCAAGGAGGCGGCGATGCTCGATATCGGCGCCGAGGCGGTGGTGACCCGCGGCAAGGGCGACCTGGTCGAAGCCGTCCATGCCGCCAGCCACGGCCAGCCGATCGATGTGGTCGCCGATCTCGTCGGCGGACCGCTGTTCAACGACCTGCTGAAGATCCTGCGTCCAGAAGGCCGCTACTCGACGGCTGGCGCCATCGCCGGCCCGGTCGTCCAGCTCGATTTGCGGACCATGTATCTGAAGCAGCTGGAACTGCATGGCTCGAGCCAGGGCAGCCGCGCCGACTTCCGTCGGATCGTCGGCTATATCGAAAGCCGGAAAATCCGGCCTCTCGTCGGCGGCGTCTATCCACTGTCGGAATTCCATCGCGCGCAGACCGATTTCATGGCGAAGAACTTCGTCGGCAAACTGGTCGTGGTTCCCGACGAGAGATGATCCTTGCTTTCGCGGGCGAACCTTATCGGGTTTGCAGCGTTTCACGGCAATGGAAAATCATGATGGCGCCGGCCCTTCGTTGCGTCGGACTATTTCGCGGCGATGCGACCAAATCGCTCCCACGCCCCCACTCGAGGGGGCGGAGCGATCGCGCGCGCCAAAAGGCTGCTGATGCCAGCTTCCGCCAGCGCGAAACACCTGACGTCTATCGAACTTGGACGAATTCGGCGCGCTGTCAGCATAGCGCGGCTGATGGATACCGCAGTCCGATTGCCTGTCATCGGCGTGCGTATCGGCGCGGACTCAATTCTCGGCCTTATCCCGGCCGTCGGCGACATTGCCGGATCCCTGATCGGCCTTTTCATCATCGATGAGGCGAGACGCCTCGGTATTCCCACCCATAAGCTCGCCCGTATGGCCGTCAATCTGGGGATCGACGCCGCCGGCGGAACGGTTCCCCTGATCGGCGATCTCTTCGACGTCTATTTCAAGTCTCATCGCCGAAACGTGGGTATCATCCTCGACCACTTTGGGATTAGCGAAGACGAGCTTAACCGGCGAGTCTGACGGCCGACGTCCCTTTGCAACTTCCCCTTCGAGGAATTTGTGCGAGCTGTCGGCGCTGGTTCCAACGAGGCCGCGCAGCCGGTGCTGTCGCCTTAAGACGACGAGCAACCAGCAAAAGTGGGCACTAGCTCGGCGCCTTCGCTTACAGTTCAGCCAGAACGCCTGCCGTCTTCACTGCGTGATCAAGAACGAATTGCAGCTTGGCGGCGTGGCCGAAACCAGGCTCATCCGGCTGCCCCTTTTGCACGGCATTTGCAAATCGCTGGAAATTGGTGATGACCGGTTCGACCTCGATCTTACGCCAGATTGCCTTGTCGGCATCGGGACCTTCACAGGCCCTGAGCGTCGAACCTTCCGGCGTGTGCACCACCTCCAGCGCGCCCTTGTCTCCATGCAGGCGCAGGCGCAATTCGTTCAGATGACCAGTCGCCCAGCGCGTTGCGTGGATGACACCGGCGGCACCGTTTTCGAGTTCAGCCATCATCAGGAAACTGTCATTTGCATCGAGCTCGTACTCCCCGATCCGATTTCCGGGGCTCTTGTCGAACACCTTGAGATGCGATGCGGCTGCCTTGACGTCACTTCCGGCGGCAAAAACCGCGAAGTCGAGAATATGAATACCGACATCGCCCAGCACGCCATTGGATCCGTGCTTTGTCGACAGCCGCCACAGCCATTGCGATTCCTTGGTCCAGTCGCCCCACGCCTTTGAGACCAGCCAGCTCTGGAGATAGGACGCTTCGAAGTGGCGGATCGCGCCGAGGCGTCCGTCCAGCACCATCTTGCGCGCTGCTTGCAGCGGCGCAACATTGCGATAGGTAAGGTTTACCATCGCAACCTTGCCGGACGCAGCAGCAGCGTCGGCCATCTCTTTAGCTTCGCGGTAGTTAACCGCCAGCGGCTTCTCGCAGAGGACATGCTTGCCGGCGCCGAGTATCTTCATTGTCGTGGAATAATGCGCGCGATCCGGCGTGACATTGGTCACGGCGTCAAACTCTCCCCAGGCAAGGGCGTCATCAAGTGACGTGAAAGTAAGTGGGATATCATGCCTGAGCGCAAAGGCCCGCAGCCGGACCTCGTCCGTATCGACAGCAGCAACAATTTTTACGTCGGCGATTTCGGAAAAATTCATGGCATGGGTGTTTGCCCATCCTCCGGTTCCGAGAATGATCAAGCGCATTTTGTCCTCATAGTCGTTTATCGAAATCATCAGCACCAAACCGTCGTCTTTCACGAGCGCCAGATGGTCTTGCCAAATGGTGAGCGACGGCTGTCAGCTCAGCGTTTTCCCGGGCCGAACGCACGCGTGGCGTCCGCGCCCAAGGAAGGTGTTTCAGGTCCTCAGCGGTAACCGGCTTCGCCGGCTTGGTGTAGTTTCGGGCCGCGTTCGACGATCGGCTCCAGTGCTTTTTCTACCGGCACATTTGGAGCGTCGGTGATACCCGTCAACGAGCCCTCAGGGTTATAGGCCCACTTCACGCCGTTGATCAGCACCTTCTGGACATTGACGTCGTGATAGGTCGGATAGGTCTCGTGGCCGGGGCGGAAATAGAAGATGTTGCCGGCGCCACGGCGCCAGGTCAGGCCCGAGCGGAACACTTCGCCGCCCTGGAACCAGGAGATGAACACCGTTTCGAGCGGTTCCGGCACCGAAAACTGCTCGCCGTACATTTCTTCGTTCTCGAGTTCAAAATGTTCGCCGATGCCGGCGGCGATCGGATGGCGCTGATTGATCGTCCACAGACGCTCGCGCTCACCCGCCTCGCGCCATTTCAGCGCGCAGGGTGTGCCCATCAGCCGCTTGAAGATCTTGGAGAAATGGCCGGAATGCAGCACGAGCAGCCCCATGCCTTCCCAGACGCGCTTGGCGACACGCTCGACGACGACATCGGAGACGGCGCCGTGATCCTTGTGGCCCCACCAGGTCAAGACATCGGTTTCGGCAAGGCGGGCTTCGCTGAGGCCGTGTTCCGGCTCCTGCAGCGTCGCCGTCGTCGCCGAGATGCTGGGGTCGGTATTCAGCGCGTTGGCGATCGTCGTGTGCATGCCTTCGGGATAGATGCCCCGGACGATGGCATTGGTATTCTCGTGGATATTCTCTCCCCACACAACGGTGCGAATGGTCACGTCGTTCTCTCCTCATAGTTAAAAAACGGATCGAGTCCTGGGAAGAACATCGACCTTGGGAACATCAGGCAGCCCGAATGGAGGCTCGCTCAAGCGAACGGCCCGACCGGTCGAAACGGTGGATGTGGCCGGCAAGCGGCGTAAGGCCAAGCGTTTGGCCGGGCGCATGGCGGGAGACTCCGGCTTCCCGCACGATGAGCGGCTCATCCGCCCCGATATCCACATAGACGAAGCTATCGGAGCCGAGGATTTCTGAATGGATGACCGTGCCGCTCCAAACGGGCGACTCGGGCGTGATGCGAACATGCTCGGCGCGCACGCCAATCGTATGGCTATCATAGGCTTGCGCCAGTTCGCCCGAGAGGAAATTCATTTTCGGCGAACCGATGAAGCCGGCAACGAAGACCGAATTTGGGCTTTCGTAAAGTTCCAGCGGCGTGCCGATCTGCTCGACGACGCCGTCCCTCAGCACGCAGATCCGATCGGCGAGTGTCATGGCCTCGACCTGGTCATGGGTCACATAGACCATCGTCGTGTTGTTCATGCTGCGATGAAGCTTCGCAATTTCCAGCCTCGTCGCGACTCGAAGCGCCGCATCGAGGTTGGACAGCGGCTCGTCGAAGAGAAAGACCTTGGGATCGCGTACGATCGCCCGGCCGATTGCGACGCGCTGACGCTGCCCGCCGGAAAGCTGTCGCGGCAAGCGGTCTAAGTAGGGTGAGAGCTGCAGCATACCGGCGGCCTGTTCGACACGCTGGCGGCATTCGCCTCTGGTGCTCCCGGAAAGTTTCATGCCGAAAGCCATGTTGTCGAAGACCGTCATATGCGGGTAGAGCGCGTAGGACTGGAACACCATGGCGATCCCTCTCTTCGACGGCGCGTGCTGGTTCACCGTCTTGTTGTCGAAGGAGAGGGTTCCCGAGGTGATGTCCTCGAGCCCGGAGATAAGCCGCAGCAGCGTGGACTTGCCACATCCCGACGGCCCCACGAACACCATGAACTCGCCCCGGCGGATGTCCATCGTCACGCCTTTGATCACCTCGAAAGCGCCGAAGCTCTTGCGGATATTCTCCAGTCGGATTTCTGCCATGTCCTACTCCCTCAACCCTTGACGCCGCCGGCGGTCAGCCCCGAAATGATCCGGCGCTGGAATATCAAAACAAGCACGACAACCGGCACGGTGACGATCACTGAAGCCGCCATGATGTTGCCCCAGGGGATCTCGAATTCGCTGTTGCCCGAAAGCAGGGCGATCGCAACCGGGACGGTTCGCTGCGTATCCGACGATGTGAACGTCAGCGCAAAAAGAAACTCGTTCCAGGCGGTGATGAAGGCGAGCAGTCCGGTCGTCACCAGCGCCGGCCACATCAACGGCATGAACACCTGGGTGATGATGACCCAAGGTGAAGCGCCATCGACGATCGCCGCCTCTTCGATCTCGATCGGCAATTCGCGCATGAAGGTCGTCAGCACCCAGACGGTGAAGGGGAGCGTGAAGATCATGTAGGAAAAGATCAGCGCGAAGGGCGTGTTGAAGATGCCGATCCAGCGGATGAGTTCGAAGAGGCCCGCAAGAACGGCAATCTGCGGAAACATCGACACCGAGAGGATGGTCAACATCAACAGTGCCCGCCCGCGGAAGTGTACCCGGGCCAAAGCGAACGAAGCGGTGATCGAAAGTAGCAGCGATGCTGAAACCACGACGCAGGCGATCATCGCGGAATTCGCCAGACTGCGGACGAAACCGCCCTGGCCCATCACGGACGTGTAGTTGCCGAAGGAGATCGAGGTCGGCCAATAATCGACTTTGAAAAGGGCCGTGCCGGTCTTCAGGCTCGTGAGGATCGCATAGTAGAACGGAAATACCGCAATGATGACGATGATTGTGACGAGCAGGTAGAAGAGCGTATTCTTGACGATCGAAAGCAGCATCAACGTTCCTCCCCGCCGAGCTTGACGCGACCGAGCCAGATATAAAGGACGGTTACGGAGGCAATGATGAGGAAAAGCACCGTTGACGCGGTGGCGCCGTAGGCGAACTTGTCGAAGTCGAAGAGGTTCTCGCGCGCCATGACCGACATGGTCTTCGTCTGCGCATTGTTGGGCGTCAGAACATAGATCAGGTCGAAGATGCGCATCGCATCCAGCATCCGGAAGATCACGGCAACCATGATAGCCGGTCGGATCAGCGGCAGCGTCAGACGCCAGAAAACCTTGACCGGATTGACTCCATCGATCTTGGCAGCCTCATAGATGTCTCCCGGAACCATCTGTAGTCCCGCAAGAATCAGAAGCGCCATGAAGGGCGTCGTCTTCCAGACATCGACGATCAGCACTGCGATCATCGCCGTTTCCGGATTGGCGGTCCAGGCAATCTTCTCACTGATAAGACCGAAGCCGAGCAGAATATCGTTCAGGATGCCGAACTGATCATTGAGCATCCAGGCCCACATCTTTGCTGAGACGATGGTTGGGATCGCCCAAGGAATGAGGATTGCGGCCCGTACGATCCCACGCCCGACGAACCGTGCGTTCAGCACCAAGGCGACGATCAGTCCGAGCACGGTCTCGATTACCACCGAAAGGACGGTAAACTTGGCAGTGTTCCAGACGGCGTTCCACCAGACCGGATCGGCAAGCAGTCCGCGATAGACGGTCCTTCCGCTCTTCAGCGTCACCCACGACAAATAATTGTCAAAGCCGACGAACTGCGCATTGCCAAGGTCGTTCAGCGACGCATTCGTAAAACTGAAATAGATCGTTCTGAACAGCGGCCAGCCAGCGACGATTGCCAAGATCAACAGCGTCGGCGCCAGAAACATCCATGCCGATCGGATGCGCTCGGACCGCAGCTCCGTGGAGGATCTGAAATGGGAAACCCTGGGCTTGACTGCTTGTGGAACTACGATTTCGCTCATGCAACGACTATCCCTCGCTAGCTCGTCCGAAGACCGGACCGGCGGCCTGACAGCCGCCGGTCGGAATACTCACCAAGCGTCGCCCTTGAGGGTCGTTAGGTCGGCTTCGAGAAGCTCGAGGTTCTCGGCAGCTGAGCCGCTGCCTGACAAGGTATTGTGCACTGCAGTCCAGAACTTCGAGGACACCTCGTTGTATTTCACCTTGGCCGTCGCCGAAGGGCGTGGCACGGCGTCCTGGAAAATGGGTTTCCAGTTCGGCATGAAGGGCTGCGCGGCAGCAACATCCTTGTCGTCATAAAGATCCGTCAGGGTCGGCAAATTGGACAGTTCGATGGCACGTGCCTTTTGCACGTCCTTCGACGCCAGGAATTTTACGAGCGCGATGGCTGCGTCCTGCTTTTCGGAATATTTCGAAACCGCCAGGTTCCAGCCGCCAAGTGTCGAAGACGGCTTATCGCCGACGGCCGCAACCGGTAGCGTCATCACGTCGAACTTGCCCTTGACCGCGCTGTCGGCACCATTTCCGAGAGAATAGGCATACGGCCAGTTGCGCATGAAGACGGCGTTGCCGGTCTGCCAGACGCCGCGCGATTCTTCTTCCTGATATGCGAGCACCCCTGGCGGTGAGATCGTGCCGATCCAGCCCTTGGCCCGCTCGAGCGCTGCTGCCGCCTTCTCGTTATTGATCGAGATGGTCCCGTCCGGCTCGACGATCTGGCCGCCGCCGGACGACTTCACCCATTCCAGTCCGTTGCAGGTCAACCCTTCGTAGGAATTGCCCTGGAAGACGTAGCCCCAGAGGTCCTTCTGTCCGGCCTGGCGTTCTTTATCCTGAACCTCTTTGGCTGTCGCAGCCATCTCGTCCCAAGTCTTCGGCGGCTGTTTTCCATATTTCTCTAGCAGGTCCTTTCGGTAAAACAGCGCCGGAGCATCGGTAAACAACGGCAACGCCACAAGCCGGCCATTGACAGTCTGAGACGCGATGATCGACGGGAAGAACTGGCCGACCACGTCCTTGGCTGCCTCCTTCAGATCGACGAACTGCTCGGCAAGCTGCGGCGCCCAGATGACATCGGTCTGATAAACATCGACGTCCTTGTTTCCAGCAGCAAGCCACAGGCGATATTGGGAAAACTGCTCGCTGCTCGATGACGGCATGGTGACGAGCTTGACATGATTGCCGGTATTCTTCTCAAAAATTGCAAGCTGCTTGTGAAGGAATTCGACGTTTTTGCCGGTGGTATTTGCGGCAAACGAAATTTCAGCGGCACGGACAGAGCCGGCAGCGATGGCGACGCTGAGTGCGGACAAGGCTAAAGCAAACTTTTTCATGATCTCCTCCCAGAAATTGAAATCGATTTGGCAACCAGACCATTGCAGAAGGCCGCAGAGGCGTCAAGCCATTACGATTGTCGATCTTCAGTTGTATTATGATGGGAAAATGCCATATATACAGCGATTAGAGGTACTTCTTGACCTCGCGAGCAAAGATTCAATGTCAAGAAATTGAAATCGATTTCAATTTTTGCCGGATTGGCACTTGCCCGTTGCGCATCGCCAACGCTTCGTCCATTGATTGCCGGGACAAAGAAGACATTCGATGAAACTTCGTGAATTTGCAAAGCAGCTTGGGCTCTCACCGACGACGGTCAGCCGTGCGCTCAGCGGCTATCCCGAGGTGAGCGAGGCCACGCGCGCCCGGGTTGCGGGCGAAGCAATGCGGCTTGGCTATCGCCCCGATATCAATGCCGTGCGGCTAAAGACCGGGAGAGCCGGGGCGATAGGCGTCATGATGGGGCGTTCGGGAGAAATCCATTTCGCTGAATTCATATCGGGGATGGCGCAGCGCTTGGAAACGGCCGATACCGATATTCTCATCACGCCTATTACCGCGCACAATGATGACGACGAAATGCAGGCCTACCGACGCCTGGTCGAAAGTCGCCGAGTGGATGCAGTGATCATTCATTCGCCGCGCCCCAAGGACCCGCGGATCGAGTTGCTGAACAGCTTGGGCCTGCCTTTCCTGGTTCACGGCCGCTCGGAGACCGAGCACGTTCACGCGTGGCTCGATATCGATAATGAAAATGCCGTGCGTAGAGCCACCGAACACCTGTTCGATCTCGGGCACCGGCGCATTGCCATGATCAACGGCCTGCGGGGCAAGACGTATTCGATCCATCGCGAACATGGTTTTCGGATTGCCCATCAGGAGCGTGGGCTCGTCGTCGATCCCAACCTGATGGTCTGCGATAAATTCTCCGACGAGAGCGGCTTTCGTCATGCCCGCTCTTTTCTGGAGAGCGCGAATGCGCCGACCGCCATCGTTGCCGGTTCCACGATGACAGCGCTTGGTGTCTACCGTGCCGTCCGTTCGCTTGGGATGACGGTGGGTCGGGATGTGTCGGTCATCGCCCATGACGACGTCTTCCCTTATCTGACGGCAGAAAGCATGGTACCGTCACTCTCGACAACCCGATCGTCCATGCGTGCCGCGGGCACGCGATGCGCTGAGCTAACGCTACAGCTTATCGCTGGACGTGCCGTGGATGAGGTTCACGAATTGTGGCCAGTCGAACTGATCCTGAGGGAAAGTACCACCCCGCCGCCCTGACGGAGAGCAACCTCTCGATACGGAAAGGCTCTAAAGCTGATCGATCGCAGGTACCTTGCCGGTCAGAAACGCCAGAGCCGCTGCGCCGACGAGGCCCGAGTTCTGATCCAATGCTGCCAGCATCACCTTGACATCTTTGAATGCCGGCATTGCCCATTGTGTGATGTAGCCTTGAATGCCGGGTTGGAGCCGGTCGAACTCGTGGGAAAGCCCGCCTCCCATCACAATGATATCCGGACTGAAAATGTGGATCAGGCTGGTGAAGCCTCGGCCGAGAATTTCCGCTTCTTCGTCAACCAGTTGATTTGCCAGACGATCGCCATTTCTCGCGGCTGCGAAGATGCTGCGGCTGTCGATGACACCGCCATCGCTGCCTATCGTCGTCCCGCTCGATTCCATCGCCCTTATTTGAGCGCGTCGTGCAAAAGCCGGTCCGGATCCGTAGGCCTCGAAGCAGCCCCTGTTGCCGCAAGGGCAGAGCTCTCCATTCGGCACGACCGACATGTGCCCCACATGGGCGGCCATGCCCTTGCGGCCGCGCACCACGCGACCGTCCGAAATAACGCCGCCGCCAATGCCGGTGCTGACGGTGACATAGACGAGATTATCAAATCCCTTGCCAATTCCGAACTGCCACTCGCCGATGGCAGCGGCAATAGCATCATTCTCGAGGTCGACTGCAAACGGGAACCGCTTCTGCAACTCCGCCTTCAGCGGAAAGTCGACAAAGCCCGGGAGGGTCGGGATATCGGTGGCGACGCCCGTGACCGTATCGAGCGGGCCTGGAGCGGATACTCCGACGCCCACCACCGAAGCCGGGTTCGATGCCGCGAGCAGACCATCGGCCAGGCCACAAATCTGGGCGAGCACGCGGTCGGGGCCCGCCAGCGCATCCGTTGGTTCGGCTGCGCGCGCCAGAATCCTGCCGTGCTCATCGACAAGGGCAGCGCGGACCTGCGTCCCACCGAGGTCGATTCCAATGGCAACCTGCTGCATGTGAAGACCATGAGTTAGAGTGCGCGGAGCCATGCCATACGCTCGTCGAGCGATGGCGCATTGAAAGCCAGGGAGCCGAGAACGACCGTCTCCGCACCTGACTGGCGCAGGAGAGGCACGGTGTGCTCGCGAATACCGCCGTCGGCCGCAAGCACGATCCGATGCGCCGCACCGCAGCCGGCGATGATCTGCTTGGCCTGTTGCAGCCGGGCGCCGGCCTTTTCGTCGAGGCCCTGGCCCTTCACGCCGATCGCCGTGCCGAGCAATGTCACGAAACTCAGCCGGGAAACATATCTTTCGACCCGCTCGACGGGGGTATCTACCTTGAGAACCATGCCGGCTGCGACACCGCGACGGTCGAGAAGATCGAGAGCCTGGTCGGCGACGCTTTCATTTTCAACGTGAAGACTGATCAGGTCGCTGCCCGCATCGGCGAATTGCTCGATCTGCGACAGGATGATGCTGTCGGCGACCATCAGGTGAACATGGATCGGGCGCGCGGAGACTTTGCGCACCCCGGCAACGAGGTCGGGGAAAAACAACATGGCCGGCGCGAAATGGCCATCGGCGACATCGATATGCAGAATGTCGACGTGAGGATCGACACGCGCGAGATCATCCGCCAAATGCACGAGATCGGCCGACCAGACGGAGAATTCCGCGATCAGGCGATCCTTCGGAAGGTCTTCGATCCAGGTCCTGGAGGGGGTCGTCATTGTTTCAGAGCTCCTTCAGATAATTGCTCATGGCAAGCCGGAAGTCCGCGACATATTGCGGACGGCTCTCAGTCTTCGGGGTGATCTGCGCGAAGCGCGCGCCGGCAATCCGCTCGGCAAGCGCGCGCGCATAGGCGAGAGGATGAATGCTGTCCCGCTCATGGCCGATGACGAGCGTCGGCGTAGTGAGACCGCGGACTTCCTCTTCGGTCACATCAGGACCGTCATTTGAGATCCTGGTGAGCAGTTCGGCGGTCACATCCAAAGGCGTGCGGGAGAAAAAACCGGCAAGCGAGGCCAGATTGTCCGGCGCCTCGGCGGCGAGCCGCAGGCCCACCGGCCCGGCCAGGAATGCGGCCTTTGCCTCGCCCGGCGGCAGAGTTTTCACAAGCCGCCCGACTTCAGCATTGGGCGCCATATTCTCCGGCGCCGACGCCGTCAGCCAGGCCGGCCTTGCAATGATCAGAGCCTTGACAAGATCGGGCCGTTTGACTGCGAGCCGCAAGGCGATCGCAGCCCCCATCGAGATGCCGCCGATCACGACCGGCCATGCGAGGTTTTTCTCGATATAGGCGGCGATATCATCGCAGAAGGTCGCGATCGACATTTGCTCCGGATTGCCGGCTTGGGACTGGCCGTGGCCGCGCGCTTCGATCGTCACCCGGCGGAAACCCATGTCGGGCGGAAAGACCTCATCGGTCTGCGCCGCATCTCCGCATAGGCCATGCTGGAAGATGACGGACACGCCCTCGCCCGCCGTATCCACATTGAGAATGGTCCCGTCGCTGGTTTCGAACGGTTGACCTCGTCTCATCTTCCTGCCTCCGCAGAATTACCGTCGAGGCTATTCTTCAGGAAGGCCGCCACACCGGCCGCCTCCGAGGCCGAAAGACCATGCGTGACGAGACTGCCGTCAAAACCGATCGCCTTGAGACGGCCGAGATAATGCCCATAGTCGAGGACACCCTTGCCGGCGGTCGCGAAACGACCGTCAGGATTGCGGTCTTTCGCATGCGCCATGACGATCCGATCGGCCAGGAGGTCGATGGCGGAAGACACGATGCGCCGCTGCTCATCCAGCGTCGCGACCTCGAAGAGATTGGCCGGATCGAGCACGATCTTGATGCGGGGGCTCGTCAGTGCCGTGATCAGCCGATCGGCTTTCTCAGCCGAGTTGACGACATTGGCAAGCTCGGGCTCGATGCCGAGGTCCACATCATAGCGCTCGGCAATCTCGATGGCCGTCTCCATGGCTTCGAGGAGATCCCGCCACGCCTCCGGCGTGTCGTTGTCGGCGTGGGCCTTCCACTGGTCGATGGGGTCGCGCGTGCCGGTGCAGAGCGTAATCAGGTCGGTCGACATGCCGGCGCAACGCTCGGCCAATGTCGCCAGATTGCGAAGGCCGGCCTCGCGTACGGCGGGATCCGGATGGATCATGTTGAAGGTGCCGGAAACGGCAACGATCTCGACGCCGCTGCTCAGCGCAGCGTCGGCGACCGAGCGGGCCTGGGCTTGCGTGATGATCTCCGGCATCGGCGGAAGGCCAGAACAGGCCATATTGTATTGGGTGCAGGTGAACCCGGCCGCAGCGACCGAATTCAAAACGGTCAAGGGCTCCGTTCCCTCGAAGGTCTTTGCGAAGATCCCGAGCTTCATCACACGCCGCCCGTGACGTCAGCCAGCGCAACCGCCTTGCCGCTTTCGGCCGAACGCGCGACGGCGACCATGGCTCGTACGGATGCCACGCCATCATCGATGTCAGCGCCTTCCATCACCGCGCCGTCCAGAATGGTGCGGGCGAAGCCTTCGACCTGGCGGCGGTAGAAATGGCCGTCGGCGCCGAGAACGCGATGAGTGGCGCCGTCCGCTTCGCGGAAAATGTCCACCTCGCTGCTCTTGTAGTACCATGGGTTATAAGTCTTGCCCAAAATGCTGCCATTTCGGCCATAGATCTGGAAGCCTTCGTGCCAGTCCATGCGCACCTGGACGGTGAGATCGAGATGGCCGAGCGTGCCGGAGGCAAATTCCACGTCCACGAACCAGCACCAGATGCCCGCGCGCTCGGACAGGCGCGCGTTGACGGAAACGATGTCGCCGGCGAAATAACGTGCGGTGTCGATCAGATGGCAGCCGTGCGCAAGCATGTAGTAGCGCCGCAGGTCGGCTTTCGGATTGGCCGAGGGCTTTTTCGCATTGGCGCTGGTGACGATCAGGGGCTGGACCGCATCGGTCATCGGATAGCGGTGCGTGCTGTCGCAATACCAGGCTTTCAGAGCGACCATCTCGCCCATTTCATCGCGGATGAAGGATTTGGCAGCCTGGAGCCCCGCGTCGAAACGCTTCATGTGCCCGACCTGAAACACCTTTCCGGACGTCTCGACAGCGGCCTTCAGTTCAAGGCATTCCTCAATGGTGACACCGACGGGTTTCTCGCACAGGACATGCTTGCCCGCCTGAAGAGCGCGAATGGAGGCCGGGACGTGAAACGCATCGGCGGTGGCGATGATCACGGCATCGAGGTCGGGATCGGCCAGCATCCTGTCGTAGTCGTCATAGGTTTTTTCCGCTCCGTGGGTGATTGCCATACGTTCGCGGAGATCCTCGGCAACGTCGCAAATCGCATAGAGGTCGGCATTGGCCGCCTTGGTGCAGCTCTCGAAGTGCGCGGCCTGGGCAATCTGGCCCGCTCCCAATACGCCGATGCGGAGACGTCGTTCCTGTTTTGCTGGCATCGATGAGCCCTTCTTTCGCTCGTCACTTCAGAGCGCCATATGCGTTTGAGGATGGAAAAAGTGTAGTTTCGCCGGGTCGATTGCCAGATCGATCGATTGACCTGTCTCGACCGCACTGACCGCTTCGAACCGCGCGACGGCGTTGGCCGCCCCGCTCAGGTCTTCGACGGCATCGGGATCGCCCGAGTCGATCCGGACCGCGTCGATCTTCAAATGCACGATCAGCTCGGAGCCGAGCTCCTCGATCGACTTCACGACCACCGGGATCGTCGGATACGAAGCACCGGACGGCAACCGGCTGTCATAGAGATCCTCAGGCCTGACTCCAAAGATCACGGAATTTCCCTCGAAGGCGGAAAGACCGGGCGCGCGTTCGAAGGCGCCGTCGGTCAAGGGAATGGAGAAGCCCGGCAGATGAATTCGCCGGCCTTCCAGACGCCCCTCGAACAGGTTCATCGATGGCGAGCCGATAAAACCGGCGACAAAGGCGTTGACCGGGCGGTGATACAAAGCCTTGGGCGTATCCACCTGCTGAAGCACGCCGCCCTTCAGCACCGCGACCCGATCGCCCATGGTCAGCGCTTCGGTCTGGTCATGCGTCACGTAGATCGTCGTCACGCCCAGCTGTCGCTGCAGGCTGGCGATCTCCGCCCGCATCTGCACGCGCAGCTTCGCATCGAGGTTCGAGAGCGGTTCGTCCATGAGGAATGCCGCCGGCTCGCGGACCATGGCGCGGCCCATCGCAACACGCTGGCGCTGGCCGCCGGAAAGCTGTGCGGGCTTGTTGCCCAACAAGGCTTCCAGCTGCAGGATCTTGGCGATCTCATGCACGCGCTTGGTGCGTTCGGCCTTGCTCTTTCCGGCCAGCTTCATCGAGAAAGCGATGTTGTCGAACACGGTCATGTGCGGGTAAAGCGCATAGCTTTGAAAGACCATGGCAATGTCCCGGTCCTTGGGCGCGAGATCCACCACGTCCTGGCCGCCGATGCTCAGGGTTCCGCTGCTGATTTCCTCGAGCCCGGCAATCATGCGCAGCGCAGTCGATTTTCCGCATCCGGACGGACCGACCAGGATCAGAAACTCGCCGTCATGGATCGTCAGGCTCAGATCCTTGATCGCATGGTAGCTGTTGCCATAGGTCTTGCAGATTTTGTCCAGTACAACCACGGCCACGTCTCGTCCTCCCGTACCAGTCGGATCACATCTTCAGACGGCGCTCCCCGCCGTCTCCGATCCTTTCGACAAGAAGGCTCAGGACTGCGCCTCAAAGTCAACAAAAGAATCGAGGTATGACTCGCCAGAAAGTGCCGATAATTCGGTATATATATCTGAAAAATATATCTATTTATGATGTTTAGTTGCGAGATTTTATTTTTTATCGCGCGTAATTTTTATGGCCGTGCTGCAGGTGTTGAGATCTCGCCGTGCGATCAATTATCCACCAGAGAGGTTTCACTCGACCGATCGGCCAGCGTCGACATCAGGCACCCCGCGCTCATTCCCGGCATTGGGGCAAAGCGAGCGGCACCGGCGCATTCTCCGCCGCCATCCATGCCAGGCATGTCCGGTTGTCCGGCAGGCCCCGGCGCCCTCCCCGTGCGGTCACGGAAATGGCGGCAGCCGCCGTAGCATAGGCAACGCAATCCAGCGGGCTTTTCCCTTCCGCGAGGGCAAGAGCGTAGGCCCCGTGAAAACAGTCCCCGGCGCCTGTGGTATCGACCGCTTGTACTGGATAAGCCGGCACATGCCACCGGACGGCATCGCCACTCTGGCGGAGGTAGGTCCCCCGTTCGCCATCAGTGAGGACAACAGCGGACCGATCCGCAGACCAGAGCTTGTCCAGGATCATCGTCGGATCACGCTTGCCGGTATATTCCTGCCCGAAGGCGAGCGGCAGCACCAGATGGTCAGCGAAAGCCAATATCCGATCCGTCGTGGCACCGACCGTCCATTCGATATCGGCAATCACGGCTAGGCCCAAGGCACGTGCGCGGGCCACGACGCTTTCCGAGTGCGTGGCATAACCGTCGATCAGCAGCACCGGGGCCTGCAGCAGAACATCGTCGGGCAGCGCATCCGACGTGCCGTGCAGCACATCGTCGTCATAGGCAATGAACCGGTCGCCGTCGGGACCGACCGTGATCACGGAGCGGATCGGAGCGGCATCCGCATGGCGGGGAGCCAGCGATATGTCGACGCCGTCACGCTCGAGTTCGCTGCCGGCCACATCAGTCGCGGGCTTATCGCCGAGCCAGCCGATGAAGCCGGCGCGCCCGCCCAGCCGGGCGACGGCAACAAGGGCCGTCGCCACGTTGCCGCCATGGTCGGTGGCGCGTTTCGTCACCTTCCCCTTGCCGGCCGTCAGCCCCCGATCGACATAGATGATGTCATCGATTGCCAGGGCGCCGAAGCCCAGAACCTGGAAAGGGCGCGACACGCCTCAAGCACCGGCCGCCGCCAGCGCCTCCTCCGGCGCCATCCCCTTATGAATGACGAGCTTGAAGGCGCGCGCGGCCATGGTCGTATCGCCATGACCCCAAAGGTTGCGACCGACAACCGCGCCTTTGGCGCCAGCGCGCAACGCTTCGGAAGTCTGGACGAGCGCTCCGAGCAGCGTATCGGTCTTCGGGCCGCCGGCGATCACCACCGGAATCGGGCAGGTCGCAACGGTCTCCCTGAAGGACTCGAAATCGCCGGTATAGCCGACCTTGATCACGTCGACGCCGGCCTCGAAGCCGATGCGCACCGCATAGGCAATCTCATCCGGCGTGAACACGATCTTGCCGCCGTCGGAGAAATCACGGGGATAGACATGGGCGACGACCGGCATCTCGAAACGGGCGGCGGCGTTGACCGTATCGGTGAGCCAGCGGATATACTCTCCTTCGGTGGCGCCGCGCACGGGAATGGCGACCGCCAGAGCGTCCGCACCATAGCGCACGGCATCCTCCGGGGTGGCAATGAGCTGGCGAATGCGGTCGTCGGCGGTGAAGCAACCGCCCTGAATGACGAGCGCTGCCTTTCCGGCATATTCCGACCAGAGGTGACGCGCCGCACCAGGCTGGATGCTGATGTAGTCCGGCCCCCCCGCCATGACGCGCCGGAGCGCGCCCGGCAGGTCGGCAAGCCCGCCCTCACGCACATTGCCATAACCGACAAAATGATCGACGGCGCCTCCGAACAAATGACCCGAGGGGTTCGAGAACAGGCGTGCGAGGCGGACTTTGGTTCCGAGACCCATGGCGAGACTTCCCTTTGTGATGGCTGGTTTTTCAATTGTTGGAGAACCTAACTCGAAAACAAACAAACATTCAATATTTCGATTTCTTTCGTTTTTACGTGGCGAGGGAATTTTTGACGTGCATTTTCGTCGTTCAACGGCTAGTTTTGCAGCAGAAGCCGTGAGCTGAGAGCTCATGCTTTCGTTTTTCAAAAGTCAGATAGTCGCAAAAAGCGACAGTCGGGATCACATATGCTTGCAGAACAGAGGCGGCAGCAGATCATGCTGGAACTTCAGCGGGTGGGTCAGGCACGCACCCGCCAGCTGGCTGAATTCTTCGAGGTCTCGGAAGTGACGATCCGCTCCGATCTCGAAATCATGGACGCGAAGAAGCAGCTGATCAAAACGCATGGCGGCGCGATCGCCCTGCCGTCCGACTCGCCGGCGGCGGCCTTCGAGGAACGCATGCAGCGCAATTTCGATGCGAAACGGCGTATCGCCCAGATGGCTGCGCGACAGATCATCGACAACCAGTCGATCGTCTTCGACAGCGGCTCGACGCTGCTGCAGGTGGCCATGCAGATGCCGCCGGTCAACAACGTCGTGGTTGCGACGACGGCGATGAACATCGCACAACATCTGATGTACCGGCCGGGGCTCGACGTGCACATGATCGGTGGCCGCGTGTTTCCGAGCACCGTGAGCACGATCGTTTCGGACTCCGACAAGGCGGTCGGCGGCCTCGTCGCCCACCAGGCCTTTGTCGGTGCCCACGCGATCGATCAGGCCTTCGATGTCGTCGACGTCTCCGAGGACATCGCCCGGACCAAGCGCAACCTGGTTCGCATGGCCCGGCGTGTCGTCCTCGTGGCGGATTCGAGCAAATTCGACATCGGCGCCTCCTCGAAAGCCTTCTCGCTGTCGCGTGTCGATCTGATCATCACCGACAGCAACATGCCGCACAGCATCCGCCACCGGCTGGACAAGCTCGGCGTGGAGGTCCGCTACGCGTGACCTGCCGTCCACCTCTTCGCTGCGTAAGAACGCCAGCAGAGACTTGGGCTCCGATCGACGGTTCAGGCCGACAGCGGGGAAAACGAGGCCGGCTAAAATCCGAGACGTCGAAGCGTCTCGCGGTTCACGCGAACCGCCGCGGCGGGATCGGTTCCGGCGTGGTCCGATTCTTCCTCGACCACGATCCAGCCGGTAAACTTCGGCGCATCCCGAACGGCCGAAATCACGGCAGGCACGTCGCAGACGCCGTCGCCCAGCATCGCCCAGACGCCACCGGCGTCGACATCCTTCAGATGCACGTAGCGGATACGCTCCCGGTAGGCCGCCAGCGTATCGCCGATCTGCTGGCCGCCACGCAGGATATGGCCGGTATCAGGCACCCAGCCCACGCGCGAATCCAAGAGAGCAAACAGGCGGTCATAGTCCTCGCGGGTGAAGAGGAGCGTGTTGTGGTGCGAGGAAGGATGGACGGCAACGGCGACACCGGCCGACTGCCCAATCTCGGTCGCACGATTGTAGCACTCGGCCGCAATGGCGAACTTCTCATCGCGCGGGCCATCCGAAACGACCGTCGCCGATCCCATCGAGACCATCGCACCGGGAAAGTTCGCCGCGAAATCGACCCATCGCCGCGCCGTGTCGAGATCGGAGGCAATCTTTTCCGCCACCGTGAAGCCGCTGGCGGAGCCGAAGGCAAAGGAAACCAGCGTCAAACCGGCGTCTGTCAGAGTACGGGCAAAATCGGCAGGATTGAGCGCGTAGTGACCGATCATCGTGTCGGTGATTTCGATGCCGGTATATCCGCCATCGGCGACGGCGCGCACCAGATCGTCCGGGCCGCCGCTCCAGCCTGCGCCGAGCATCTCCCAGGTGAATGTCTGGCAGCCGATCTGCAGCTCAGCATTTTTCATATCTTGGTCCTGACCTATTTGTTGATAGCAGCCGATACCGAAGTCCTCGGGGCATTTCGCCTCGCCGGCCGAAAGCCCTTCCGCAGGGAGTGCGGATCGAAAACCGGAAGGGCGGCTCTTCTTCGGAGATTGCGACCCCAGTGTCTTGTCATTACGTACGGTCAAATGTTACCGTGCGTCAATATAATTTATTCCCTGCGCTTAAAACGTAACGCACCCTCAACTCTCCGCAGCCGCAACGGCAAAATCAGGTTCCTCGATGACACAGACCAATGGCATGAAACTCAGGATCGGCGTTGTGGGATGCGGCAACATTTCGCTCGCCTATATGCGCAACGCGCCGCTGTTCCGCGGCGTCGAAATCATTGCCTGTGCAGATCTTAACGCCGACGCCGCCAAGCGCCGCGCGGCGGAATTCAATCTGCGCGCGGCCGACGTCGATAGCCTCATTGACGACAAGGACATCGACCTCATCCTCAATCTGACGATCCCGGCTGCGCATTTCGACGTTTCGATGCGGGCGCTGTCGGCAGGCAAGCATGTCTTCACCGAGAAGCCGCTCGGCGTCACGGCCGCGGAAGGACGCCGGCTGGTGGATGCGGCCGCCACCAAGGGCCTTATGCTCGGCTCGGCGCCGGACACGTTCCTGGGGGCAGCCGGACGCCATGCCCGGCGGCAGATGGAAGCCGGCGCCATCGGCAAGCCGGTGACGGGAACGGCCTTCATGATGGGGCGCGGCATGGAGCACTGGCATCCCGATCCCAGCTTTTACTACCAGGCCGGCGCCGGCCCGGTCATGGATATGGGGCCTTACTATCTGACGATGATGGTCAATCTCATGGGGCCGATCCGCCGTGTGCAGGCGGTCGCCACAAGCGGGCAGGAAGAACGGCTCATCACCGCCGAGGGGCCGAAACAGGGCACCACGTTCAAGGTCGGCACGCCGACCAGCGTGCTGTCGCTGCTGGAATTCGATTGCGGCGCCACCGTCACCTTCGGCACCTCCTGGGACGTCTTCCGCCACTCCAACCACCCGATCGAGCTCCACGGTACCGAAGGCTCGCTGCGCCTGCCCGACCCCGACAATTTCGGCGGCTCCGTCGCGCTCTCCAGCCGTGGCGCTCCCTGGCAGGAAACGGATACATCAGGCGAACTCTTCGGGGCCGTCAACTGGCCGATCGCCGCGCCTGATCGCGCCAACTACCGCATGCTTGGCCTTGCCGATCTCGCGCGCGCAATCATCGAAGGCCGCACGCCACGCGCTTCGGGCGATCTCGCCCTGCATGTGCTCGAAGTCATGGAAGCGATCCTGCGTGCGGGTGAAACCGGCGTCGCGCAGACCATTGCGGGTATCGTCGCGCAGCCGAAAGAATTGCGGGAAGACGAAGCAAGGAGCTTGCTCGCATGACGCAACTGGACGAATCCGCCAAACGCGCCCTGGCATGGCCTGGCGATCCGGAAACGGCGGTGGAAAGCTGCACGCCGGCGCAGGCGCGGCAGCAATATCTGGACAGTTTCGCAGGCATCCAGTGGCCACTCGAAGAGGTGGCAGAGATGTTGGAAAGACGTGTGGGCGCCATCAGGGTGAAGATATGGCGCGGCCAAGCAGCGCCGCGCCAAGGGGCGCCGGCCCTGCTTTATCTCCATGGTGGCGGCTTTGTGATCGGCGCGCCGGAAACCCATGAGGATATCTGCCGGACGCTTGCCAATATGGCAGGCGCCGTCGTGGTTTCACCCGATTATCGCCTGGCACCGGAACATCCGTTTCCGGCCGCGATCGACGATTGCGCTGCCACACTTGTTTGGATGACGGAGCAGGCCGATGCACTCGGTATTGATCCCTCGCGCATTATCGTCGGCGGCGATAGCGCCGGCGGCAATCTGGCCGCCGTCGTTGCCCTCCTGGCGCGGGACGGACAGGTGCCGGCCGTCATCGGCCAGGTGCTGATCTATCCGGTGACCGACCAGTTGCAGGCCGCAGACAGCTACTCACGTTACGCAGAGGGTTTCGGCCTGACGGCAGCGGCGATGAAATGGTTCCGGGACCACTATCTGCCGGAAGCCGCGAGCAGGTCGGACTGGCGGGCTTCGCCGCTCAGCGCGATGTCGTTGGCCGGTGTGGCGCCGGCCTTCGTGATCCTTGCCGGACACGACGTGCTGGTCGACGAAGGGGCAGGCTATGCCGAGCGGCTCAGCCGGGAAGCGCAGGCCACAAGCCGGACCTGGCCCGGACAGATCCATGGCTTCGTATCGAAGAGACGGGCCATTCCGGAGGCGCAAGAGGCGCTTGAGGCCATTGCAATGGCGTGGCGCACCATGGACCCCGCGCTTACCCGCTGAGGCCGTAACCCTCGCCGGATCTCAAGCCGACCGGATCTCAAGCCGAGTCGCGCATGACAAGCGTTGCCTCAAGGATCACCTTGTTCGTGGCGGGGGTCGTTCCGTCATCCTCGCTCTCGATATGCGCGAGCAAAAGCTCCACGGATTTCGCGGCGATCTCGGATGCGTTCTGGGCCATCGTCGTCAGCGACGGGCAGGTATATCGGCTCAGCGGGTGGTCGTCGTGCCCGGCGATGCGCACGTCGCAAGCCTCGTTCCGGCCGATTTTCAGTCCCGAGGCGAATGCCGCCGCCATCGCGCCGAAGGCGAACCGGTCGTTGGCGCAGAGGAGCGTTTTGCCGGGAAGTCCGCCATTCGCAAGCATCCTCTGCATCTGCTCGTATCCGAGACGCTCGAACTCCCAGGAAGGCGGCGCGTCGCAATCGATGACGAGCGGGGAATGCCCTTCCCTCGCCATGGTCGCGCGGTAGCCCGCCTGCCGCTCGCCGGCATTTTCGGTCATATGCGGAATTTCCAGGAAGATCGGCGGCTCACCGGATCGGCAGAGATATTGCACAATGGCTGCCATGCTTTGCGCGTTGTCGTTGCCGACATAGGGAAGGTCACCGCTGGCAGGATTGTCGAAGCAAACGACGGGGATTGCATCCTTTAGTCTTTCCAGCGCGGAACGCCGCGAACCGGCGCCCAGCGGCGCCACGATCGCACCCGCGACCTTCAGCGAGAGCAAGGTCCGCACGGCCTCCGCCTCCAGCTCCGGCCGCGTGTGCGAGGAGATCTGGACAGGCCAGAATCCCCTTTCGCGCAACTCCAGCTCGATCAGCGACACGACCTGCACATAAAAGGGATCCGACATGGTCGGGACCAGAATCCCGATATTCCTGGTCCGCTTGCGATTGAGATGCCGCGCGAAAAGATTCGGCTCGAAGTTCGACTTCTTGAGAGCCGCCTCGATACGCTTGCGGGTCACTTCCTTGATCTGCGAGGGATCATCGAAATATTTCGACAGCGTCGGACGCGATACGCCGGAGGCGGCCGCAAAATCGTCCATCGATTTATAACTTTTCTTGGCCATTCAGTTCCTTAATCGGCGGCGCGACGGTGCGCTGAATCGAAAATGATGTCGCATCACACGCATTCGGCAATTTGTACAGGGTGGTCTTCGTTTTCCGGAATCGGGGAAAATCAACGGGCAGGCCGGCATGACTTTTCGCTGCGGACCCGGCTCTCTTTCGAAAAACGAAATATTCTCCTCTCTTGCGACGTCAGGTGCTCGCGCCGCATGGTTGCAAAAACGCTTGTTTCAGGCCCCGAATTCGAAAATTTGCGGTGAGGACGGCGGGCGTCTCCGCTTTTCGTTTTGTTGGGCAAACTTTCATTTGTTTACGAAAGTAAAGAAAAAAAGCGTCACAAGCAACACAAATGCTCCGAAAAAATTCGGACGATAACGAATAATTTTGTTATTATATTTCAATTAGTTGTGTGCGAACTCGCCATGAATACGGGCCTCCCATCTTTTCTCGATCGCAGTTCTTCATTGACAGATAGGCGCCTCAGGGAACCTACTTTGCCTACGATCTTGAGGAGGATCGATTAACTGAAAATCTATGGGAGGCACACATGAATATCAGAAAATTCAGCGTGACGATGCGGGCTGCCGTGGCGGTATGGGCGCTCTGCGCCACATCGGCGTTTGCCGACACCACCATCGAATTCATACAATGGTGGGAACCCGAAATGCCGTCCGGGGCGCTGCGCGGCATCATGAACGATTTCGAGGCCGCCAACCCCGGCATCAAGGTGACGCTGGTCAGCGGCCCCTATGCCACGACGCGTGACCAGATCGTCGTCGGCGCCGCCTCCGGAACGCTGAGCGACGTGGTGGGCCTGGATGGCGCCTGGGTAAACGGGCTGGCCAAGCAGGGCGCAATCGCCTCCATGGACGAACTGATGGACAAGGCGAAGTACGACAAGAGCCAGATCACCGATATCGTCAAGGTCGATGGCAAGAGCGTGATGTTCCCGCTCGCTTCCTTCGTCTATCCCGTCTTCGTCAACCTCGATATCGCCAAGGCATCCGGCGTCGACAAGTTGCCGACCACACGCACGGAATTCGCTGAAGCCGCGAAGAAGATGACCGATGCGCCGAAGAACCAGTATGGCTGGGTCCTGCCGCTGTCGCTGCAGTCGCCGAGCGGAATCCAGAACGACGTCATGTCCTGGGTCTGGGCCTCGGGCGCCTCGATGCTGAAGGACGGCAAGCCGGATCTCGAAAATGACGCTGTCGTCGGCACGCTCGATTATATCGCGTCCCTCAACAAGGAAGGCGTTATTTCGCCCGGCATTTTCGCCAAGAAGGAACAGGACAAGGTCGAGGAATTCGTCAACGGCCGCGTCGGCATGATGGTCGACTCGCTCGCCCACGTGAACCTCATCCGCGAGCGCAATCCGAAGCTCAACTTCGGCATCTCCGCCTTGCCGGCCACTGACGGCTACACCGGCAAGCGCGGCATGCCTTATGCCTCCTGGGGCATCGGTATCAGCGAAGGCAGCCAGCACAAGGAAGAAGCCTGGAAGCTTGTGGAATATCTGATGAGCCCAGACGTCAACGGCCGTCTGGTTTCGATTGCCAACGCCTTCCCCGGCAATGTCCACGCCAAGCCGGATTTTGTGGCATCGGACCCGATCTTCGCCGAAGCTTTCAAAATCTTCCAGAGCGGCTATCCTGCCAATGAATTCGTCGGTCTTCCGGTTGCCGAAGAGCTGATGCGCGACATGAACGTCGAAGTTCAGAAGATGTTCGACGGCGGGCAGTCGGCCAAGGACGCGGCTTCCAATACCCAGAAGGCCTGGCTCGCGAAGTTCTAAAGCACGTCGCTTTCACGAATCACCGGCAGCGCCAGATTGCGCTGCCGGTGCAAGTCGTCAAATCTCGGCAGAATGGGAACTCACAGCTCATGAATCATTCCGCTCCGGCTCTGGTCGCTGCGCACGCCAAAGCGCCAAGAAAAGGATGGCTTCGTTACAGCACCTTGAGGAAGCTGGTGCCGTATTTCTACGTGTCGCCCGCCACTCTGCTGCTTGTTCTGCTGATGCTGTTCCCGATGGTGATGGTCTTCAAATATTCGCTGATGGACGGCGCCATCATGAAAAAGGATGCGGCGTTCGCAGGCGTCCAGAACTACCTGACCATCTTCGAGAATCCGGTCTTCTGGCAGTCGGTCGCCCAGACGCTTTATTTTACCATCATGAGCGTCGTCTTCCATTTCATCATCGGCCTGGCCTTCGCGCTGCTGTTGAACACCAACCGCGTCGATCCGCTCATTCGCAGCATCCTGCGCGTGCTCTTCATCCTGCCCTGGCTGTTCACCGCCGTCATCATCGCCATCATCTGGCGCCTGCTGCTCGATCCGAACGGCGTCGTCAACAGCGTGCTGATGGCGCTCCATATCATCAACTTCAAGGTCGAGTGGTTCTCTTCGACGCGCACCGCCATTCATGCATTGACCTTCGCAAACATCTGGGCGGGTTACCCGCTCTACATGGTCAGCCTGCTCGCCGGCCTCCAGGGCATTTCGAAGGAGCTTTACGAGGCAGCCGGTATCGACGGTGCCAACGAACTCGAAAAATTCTGGTACATCACCATTCCGCAATTGATGCCGATCATCATCAGCATCGCGCTTCTCGACTTCATCTGGACGATGCAGGTTTTTCCACTCGTATGGATGACGACGGGCGGCGGTCCGATCTATTCGACGGAAGTGCTCTCGACTTTCACCTACAAGCTCGCCTTCTCCCAGTATGAGTTTTCCCTGGCTTCGGCGAGCGCGATGATCATCCTCATCATTTCGATGAGCGTCACCTACTTCTACATCAAACACCAGCAGCGCAGGTGACCGCCATGGCAAAGCGTTCCTTCAAAAGCTCGGCATTGCCGACCATCCTGACCTATCTCGGCCTGGCGATCGGCCTGGTCTTTTCGACCTTCCCGATCGTCTGGATGTTTTTCAGTTCGCTGAAATCGAATACGGAAATCTTCGCCCTTCCGCCGCGGCTGCTGCCGGATGACTTTACGGTGGCCGCCTATCTGACGATCTTCAACGATCCGGTGAAAGTGCGCTTCTTCATCAACAGCTACTTCGTCGCCGGCGTCGTCACCTGCCTGACCCTGGTTATCGCCATCCTGACCGCCTACGGATTCAGCCGCTATCAGTTCCGCTTCAAGAACACTTTGAACATCTTCATCATCAGCACCCAGACCGTTCCGCCGATCACCCTTCTCATCCCCTATTTCGGCATGGTGGTCGCCTTCAGGATCTTCGATACCTATCTGGCGCTGATCCTGACCTACATGGTCTTCACGCTGCCTTATGCCATCCTGCTAATGACAGGCTATCTCAATACCTTGCCGAAAGAGCTGGACGAGGCCGTCCTTGTCGACGGCGGCTCGAGCTGGACGGCGCTCTGGCGCGTCATCGTTCCGGTCTCCATCCCCGGGATCGTCGCCACGGCGGTCTACACGTTTCTGCTGGCCTGGAACGAATTCCTCTTCGCGCTAACGCTGACGAAATCGATGGATCTCAGAACCGTTCCGATCGGTATCCAGCTTCTGATGGGCCAGCACGCCTTCGAATGGAACGAGATGATGGCGATGAGCGTGCTTGGTTCCCTGCCCCTTCTGGTACTCTACCTGGTTGCCCAACGCTATTTCCTGGCAGGCATGACCGCCGGCTCGGTCAAAAGCTGACGGCTGGTGGCCACGGCTGCGCAGTATGATTTCGCGGAATTATTTCTCTAGAGCCGTCACCCCGCCATGACACGAAGTCGATCGTCGTTCATTCACCTGCGGCTGCTGCTTGCAAGATCGTTCTCGCAATATCAGCAAAACCAAGGCCGGCGGGCTGCAACGAGACCCACTTCGGTGCGTACTGCAATTGCGGAAGGACGGGAATGATATTGTTGACGCCGAAGGAGTTGCGGATAAAGCCGAACATCGGGGCATCGTTTCGAGAGTCGCCGACGAAGGCGGTAACGGCGGGAGTTTCAGCCGGGTCGATACCGAATATCTCGGTTAAGACGCGTTCGCTCATCGACCGCTTGTCGTAATTGCCGATCCACGTGTTGATGTGAATGGAGCTGATCGCAACCGTTCCGCCAATGGCTTTTATGCTGGACGCGAGATCCTCGACCTCATGCGGGTCGTAACCCTGGATATCGATCGCGACGTCCGCCAGCCGGAAGACCTGATCGTGGGCAATTCTGAACGTCTTGCCCCTTCGCGAAACCAGCTCTTTCACTGACTGGAGATGCAGGCGTTGGCGCTCAGCCTGCAGGGTGGCATCTTCCCAATAGTCGAAGACGACTGCGCCGTCCCTACGGGTGACACAATATGCGCCGCTTTCGCCGACGACCGCGGCCACCGGCCAGGCACGAACGATGTGTTCGCACCAACCGGCGGAGCCGCCCGTAACCGGCACGACGGCAATGCCTGCCCGGCTGAGATCCCAGAGAGCTTGGTAGGTTTGCGGAAGTAGCTTGCCTTCGGTGGTCAGGGTATCGTCGATGTCGGTGAACAGGTAGCGCACGTCCCGTAACTCACGAGCTGATGGCGCAAGGTCTACATAGCTCATGCCATATCCTCGCTGCATGTCACCACGTCCAAGCCGCTCTCGGAGAGGGCATTGGTGGCGGCCGCTTCGCCAGGCAGCCGATCCGTATAAAAGCGGGTGAGTTTGCTGAATGGCGCCACACGCACGGAAGCGTTTCGCGTCCACTTGCTGACGTCTGCAGCCAGAATCTGCGTTTGTGAATTCTCAAGGAGGGCATTGGTGATTTGGGCTTCGCTATAGCTGAAATCCATCAGACCGTTGAGCGGGCTTAGAGCGCCTGCGCCGACGACGGCGTAAGTCGCATAGAATTTTTCGACGAACCTGATCACATCCGTGCCCACCACGTCGCGATCGTCGTGACGCAAAAGGCCGCCCGTCAAATGCACCTCGACACTCGGTGCATCGCAAAGGCTCAAGGCGACGTGGATGTTGTTGGTAATCACCGTCAGGCCCTGGTGATCACGCAGCGCCTCGGCAACGAACCGAACCGTGCTGCCGATCCCGAGGAACACTGTCGCGTCGCCCCCTATGTCGGCGGCGACGCGCTTGGCGATAAGCCGCTTGGCCCTTCGGTTGAGCTGGGCGCGAGCGTTGAGCGAGATGTTGCTGCCCTCGACCGGCAGGTCGACGCCACCGTGGAAGCGGCGCGCGTGCCCGAGATCGCACAATGCATTGATATCGCGACGGATCGTCTGCGTCGTCAGATCGTACCGACGTGCCAGTTCCTCGATGTACTGAACACCGTCCGTTTCGATCAGCGCAAGGATCTCACGTTGTCGGCTCGATATGATCCGCTGCCCCATCGCCGCTCCTTACGTGAGGTAGACACTGGGGTCGTCTGTTATCACCCCAGTCAAACCCACCTCCCAGAAAGACGCGAGCAGCTTGGGATCATTGCAAGTCCATGCCCGCACCGCGATGCCGCGACGCACGGCCTCCTCGAGAAACCCGATACTCAGAGCCTTGTAGTCGAGATGGATGGTCTTTGCGGGAATTGACCGAAGGATATCCAACCAATCCGCGGGCAGGTTGCTCCACAGCATGGCGAGCTCGTAGCTTGGATCGACTTCGTGCATTCCCTTCAGCGCAGCGGCATCAAAGCTCGAGATCATGATCTTGGTGTGCGCCGGCCGCCCCTTCAAATGTTCATCAACGACTTTGACCAACTGGTCGAGTGATTTGTGATGAGCATGCTGCTTGATCTCGACGTTGGCATTGAGACCGAGTTCGCCCAAGGCGGAAACGACACGGGCCAGCGTCGGCAGCGGTTCGCCTTTGAATTTTGGGCTGAACCACGAGCCAGCGTCGATTCTCGCGAGATCCGACGCGTTGAGGTTGGCCAGATTTCCCTTTGACGAGGAACAGCGGTCGATGGAAACGTCGTGGATCACGACCGGCGTACCGTCGGCAAGAAGTGCAACGTCGAGTTCGACCCATTCCGCGCCCTGGTCCGCGGCCGCTCGGAAGGCAACAATCGTATTTTCAGGCGCGACGGCAGAGGCGCCTCGATGTGCCTGAACTTCACCGCGTCTCGGCCCGGATCGCGACTCTACGGTCGTCATCGTCTCATCTCTTTCGTCTTCTTCGAAGGTTGGATGGAGAAATAATAAACTGGAGTCAATCTGTGCGTTTTCCCGTATCGCTATTAAAAGGGTGCATCGCGTCAACACGTGCAAAGATGTCGATATTCGCATTCTCGGCAAAGTCCGGACGACCCGGTACGGTCAGGACAACCGTCTGCTGGCCCCCCCCCAATCGCACATGCAGATGGCTTTCTCCCCCGATTGGCTCGAGCAACTCGACGGTTGCGTTGAGACGGACGGAAGGCTCTGCCGGCCTGGCAACAAGTAACGCGTCCGGGCGGAGCCCGACCATGTCGGTACCGGCAGGCAATGCCAGGGTCCCAGCGCCGTCGGCCGCCCTGAGGACGTCGATCGGTACCAGATTCATCGGCGGCGAGCCGATGAAGCCTGCGACAAACAAGCTTGCCGGACGGTCGTAGACTGCCACTGGCGTTCCGACCTGTTCGACAAGTCCGCCGTTCATGACGACCAATCGGTCTGCGAGGGTCATCGCTTCAAGTTGGTCATGGGTGACGTAGATGCTGGTCGTCTTGAGACGCCGTTGCAGCCGACGAATTTCAACTCGCATCTGCACGCGCAATTTGGCATCGAGATTGGACAGCGGCTCATCGAACAGGAAGGCGGCCGGCTCGCGAACGATGGCGCGCCCCATCGCAACCCGCTGGCGCTGCCCGCCGGAGAGTTCGCGAGGTTTACGATCCAACATCGGTCCGATTTCGAGGATCTCGGCGGCTTCCGCCACACGACGGTTGATTTCGGCCCGTTCGGTGCCGCGATTTTTCAAACCATATTCGAGATTTCCGCGTACCGTCATATGCGGATAAAGCGCATAGTTTTGAAAGACCATGGCGATATCGCGATCGGCCGGCTCTGCCTTATTGACATTGCGGCCCGCAATCTCGACCTGGCCTTCGCTGATCGTTTCCAACCCGGCAATCATGCGAAGCAGGGTGGATTTGCCACAGCCCGAGGGGCCGACGAGGACGATGAGTTCGCCGTCTGCAACGGATAGGTTGATGCCTTTGACAGCTGGAACGGTACCATAATTCTTCTTGACGTCGATGATGTTGATCGTTGCCATTTCATTTCTCCGTTTCGACCAGGCCTTTGACAAAAAGGCGTTGCATGGCGACGATGACGAGGACGGGTGGCAGGGCGGCGAGAATGACCGCTGCCATCACGAGGTTCCAGCGGGGCTCGGCATCGGCAACCGCTGCCATGCGCTGGATTCCCATCACGACTGTGTAGAAGCTCTGGTCGGTCGTTATGATGAGCGGCCAGAGATACTGGTTCCAGCCGAGTACGAAGAGGATGATGAAGAGCGCCGCGATATTGGTGATCGACAACGGCAGCAGAATATCCCAGAAGAACTTCATCGGTCCCGCTCCATCGACGCGGGCGGCCTCCATCAGTTCGTCAGGGACGGTCAGAAAGAACTGACGAAACAGGAAGGTTGCCGTTGCCGAGGCGATCAGCGGGATGATGAGGCCGCTGTAATTGTTCAGCATTCCAAGATCGGCGACGACTTTGTAGGTCGGCACGATACGCACCTCGACCGGCAACATCAGGGTGATGAAGATCATCCAGAATGCCAGGGTCCGGAACGGAAACCGGAAATAGACGATGGCAAAGGCCGAAAGGATCGAGATGACGATCTTGCCGACGGCGACGCCAACCGCCATGATCAACGAGTTGATCATCATCGGCCCGATCGGCGGCGCCCCGGAGCTCGTCATCCCGGATGAGAGCATCGTCGAATAGTTCTCGATGATGTGGCCACCTGGTGTCAGCGGCACGACGCCTGACAAGAAGTCGTTTGGGCCATGGCTTGATGCAATGAAAGCCACGTAGACCGGAAACACCACGATCGTCACGCCAATGATGAGGACAAGGTGCGCCAGGAAATTTAGGAAGGGGCGATTCTCAACCATCCTTGGAATTCCTCAATATTGTACGCGGCGTTCGATAAAACGGAATTGGACGGCCGTCAGAGCGACGACGATCACCATGAGAATGACCGACTGTGCCGCCGACGAGCCCAAATTCAGCCCGATAAACCCGTCGAAATAGACTTTGTAGACAAGGATTTCCGTCGCGCGCGCCGGTCCGCCTTGGGTGGTTGCATGAACGATGCCGAAGGTGTCGAACATCGCGTAGACGATATTGATGACGATCAGATAGAAAGTCGTCGGTGAGATCAGCGGGAACACGATCGTCCAGAAACGCTTCATCGGACCGGCTCCGTCGATGGCCCCGGCTTCCTGAAGCGAGCGTGGGACGGATTGCAGCGCAGCCAAGAAGAACAAGAAATTATAGGAAATCTGCTTCCACGTCGCCGCGATCACGATCAGGACCATGGCATCGTCGGGATTGATCAGATGATTCCAATTGATTCCCATTGCCCGCAACATATAGGCGACGATGCCGATCGACGGATTGAACATGAACCACCAAAGAATGCCGGCGATCGCGGGGGCGACGGCATAGGGCCAAATGAGCAAGGTCGAATAGATTCGAGAGGTGCGCAACACGCGCATTGCCGCTGCAGCCAGGAGCAGCGCAATCGACGTTGATAGGACCGTCACGAGTATGGCGAAGATGAGCGTGTGGCCGAAGGCATTGATGTAGATCGGATCGGCAAAGAGCCGACGGTAGTTTTCAAACCAGACGAAGGTCGTTTTGAAACCGAAAGCGTCCTGACGCAGGAAAGATTGCCAGAATGCAGTTCCCGCAGGCCAAAGGAAAAATACCACGGTCACGAAAATTTGGGGAGCGATGAGCAGGTAAGGCAAAAGCTTGTTGGGAAATACGGTCCGTTTGGTTTGCATGGGCCCTCACACTGACGGATGGGAAACGGGGGCCGGTCTTTCACGAGCCCCCGTCACGGAGCCCATTAGTTGGCGGACTGGAAATCGCGAAGCTGTTCGTTGCCTCTTGCGACCACGGAATCAACTGCTTCCTTCGCCGTCTTCTTCCCGCCCAGCAAGGCCGCAAACTCATCGTCGATAATGCCACGCACCTGGACGTAGTTGCCGAAACGGATGCCCTTGGAATTGTCGGTGGGTGTCACCCGCGTCAGTTGCTTGATGCCGATATCTGCTCCGGGGTTCTTCTCGTAATAGCCCTGATCCTGGCCCAGCTTATAGGCAGCCTCCGTTATCGGCAGGTAGCCCGAGAACTGATGCCAATCGGCTTGGACTTCCGGCTTCTGCAGGTAGGTGAAGAACTTCGCGACACCTTTGTACTCCTCTTCCGGGCGACCTTTCAGTGTCCAGAGAGTGGCGCCGCCGATAATCGAGTTGAGCGGCTGCGGAATAACGTCGTCATAGTAGGGAAGCGGCGCAAAACCGACCTTGAAAGCCTTTGCGTTGTTGATGACCCCTGCCCGACCGGCGGACGAATTCATGTACATCGCGCATTCCTGAGAATAGAACATCGGAGGAGCGTTATCGCCGCCGCCAGGTCCTCCAAATTTGAAGAGCCCCTCGTCCTGCCACTTCTTCAGATTGCCCCAATGGCGGATCGTGAGATCATTGTTGAAGGTGAATTCTGCGTCCAAGCCGCCAAAACCGTTGGCCTTGGTAGAATACGGCTTATCGTGCAGGGCATTCAGGTTCTCAGTCTGGATCCAGGAGATCCAGGCGCTGGTGAAACCGCATTTAGCTGCGCCGGACTTCATGATCGTCCGCGAAAAGGCTTCAACGTCCGCCCATGTTTTCGGCGGCGTTTCCGGGTCAAGCCCTGCTTTCTTGAAGATATCCTTGTTGTAATACAGGATCGGCGTCGAGGAATTGAACGGCAAGGACAGAACGTTGCCGCTGGTGTCAGAGTAGTAACCGACGACCGGAGCAATGAATTTGCTCTGGTCCCAGGCCTCACCTTCGTCCTTCATCAACTGGTAAACGGGATAGACCGCACCCTGTGCTGCCATCATGGTGCCGGTACCAACTTCATAGACCTGTACGATTGCGGGCTGCTGGTTGGCGCGGAACGCAGCAATGGCGCCCGTCAGCGTCTCGTCATAGGTGCCCTTGAATACCGGAACGATCTCATAGTCAGATTGAGATGCGTTGAACCCCTTGGCGATCTGTTCAAGCTTCGCGCCATTCTCGCCGCCCATTGCGTGCCACCACTGGATCTTCGTGGCTGCCATTGCCGGAACGGATAACGATAGGCTGGTCAATCCTGCGGACAGGAAAAAAGCGATCTTGTTCATCCTCACTCCCACTTGTTGTCGGTCCGAAGCCTCCCGCTACGAACGTGAGCCCGATGGTAACAGGCGAAGTTCACTTTGCAAGAATGAAATGTTCAAATGAACATTTGCGGCCGGCGATCACCTGCGGACTGGCGCAATGCTGGCGACAGCATCAGGTTCGAGGTGGGCGGTTCTCGGGCCGAGGATATGGGATTGAGGGCCGTGACCCGGCGGCATGGGCTTGGTCGCCTTTGGGTGGCAGCACAAGCGTGATCAAGTGAACACCTCCATGGCGTTCACCATTAACGACGTTGCTGCCTGGATTGTCACAACTCTTCCGGTGTGATCACTTTCATCGTCGCCACCGCCGGGCGCCAATCTTGAAGCACCTTGCAGACTTCGGCTCTGGTCGGCGCGCCGGTGCGACCGCCGAAGACCTGGCACTTGAGCGCCGCCGCCATAGACGACAGGCGCATCGTCTCTTCGATCGGCATGCCTTCCGCGATAGCCAACACGAAAGCGCCATGGAAGATATCCCCGGCTGCAAGCGTATCGACCGCTCTCACCTTTGGAGCGGCAAGATGGCAGACTTCGCCGGTTGCGTCATCGAACCAGAAGCAGCCATTTTCGCCAGCCGTGACGCTGATGAAGGCATGCTCGAACTTTTGCTTCAGCAGGCCGACGACTGTCACCGGGTCGGCCGTTCCCGCAAGCCGCTCAGCGGCTGGTTGCGAGAACACGATGTGGCTCGCCGCCGGCGCAAGCATCTCGACCACGCCATCGCCGGCAACGTCGCCATCGAGAATGGCCGGCTTGCCCGCCTCTCTCGCTGCCAACAGCGTCCGCAGCGCAAGCTTCGGCCAGCGGACGTCGACCAGCACCGCGTCGAAGGAGGAAATGTCCTGTTTTGTGACCGGCTTGACCGTCTCGTGCAGGCCAGCATCGTAGAAAGGCACGATCAAGCGTTCGCCCTGATCATCGACAAGGATCGTCGAGACGGCCGAGCGGGCGCCTGCCACACGCACCATACCGCTCGTGTCTATGCCGCTCTCGCCGAGGTCGGCAATGATGCGGTCGCCGGTGGCGTCATCGCCGACCGCGCCCCAAAGGCTGGCATGGCCGCCAAGCCGGGCAACGGCAAAGGCGGCGCTCGATGCCATGCCCTCGGCAATCTGCAGCATATCATAGGGCAGAAATTTGCCCTGGCCGGTCGGTAACGAGCGCACACGAAACAACGTATCCATAACCGCCGCGCCGACGCACAAAACGCGGCGCGCCTGACCGGGAGGCGGGTCGAAGGCAGAAGTCGTCAAAACCGTCGTCTCACCCGCTCACTTGACGGCTCCGGCCGTCAGGCCTGCCACGATCTGCCGTTGCGCAAACACCGTCAAGATCAGCACCGGCAAGGTGACGATCAATGCGGCTGCCGCGAGCGGACCCCAACTGACCTGTTCGAACGAGAGCATGTTGTAGACCGCGACCGGAAGCGTGCGCGTCTCGCGACTGGCGAGCACGATGCCGAAGACGAAATTGTTCCAGGAAAAAATGACCGACAGGATGAAGGCGACGACGATGCCCGGCCTTGCGATCGGCAAGGCGACCAGGCGGAAAACCTGCCAGGGTGTCGCGCCGTCGATGCTTGCAGCCTCTTCCAGCTCCATCGGGGTCGTCTCGAAATAGCCGATCATGATCCACACGACGATCGGCACGGTGACCACAAGATGGATGATGATCTGCGGCAAGAGCGTGCCGAGCAGGTTCAGCCATTGGAACAGCAGGAAGAGCGGGATCAGGAAGGAAAGGCCCGGTGTCATGCGCGCGATCATGATGACCATCGCGGACTTCTCCGCCTTCAGCCGGGCGATGCCATATCCGGCGGGCACGCCGATCAGCAGCGCCAGAAGCGTGGCCGCACCCGTCACCAGCACCGAATTCCAGAGATAGAGGAAGAAATTGTTCTCCTCGAAAACTTTCAGATAGTTCGACCAGGCCAAGCGCTCCGGGATGAAGATCGGCGGATAGGCGCCGTTGTCGATTTCATACTTCAGCGACAGCGAGATCATCCAGAGGAAGAACAGGACGACCGGCGAGATCATCACCAGGGCGACGAACAGCAGTCCGATGCGATCGAGCGTCTTGCGCTTCATCAGCGTGCCTCCCCGTCGGACCAGTTCACGCGCTGCCGGAGCATCATAAGGACGAAAGAAAGCAGGACGATGAGGATGAAGAAGACAACCGCCATCGCCGAGCCATAGCCGATGTCGTAATAGGCGAAAGCGGTGTTGTAGAGATAGATGTTGATCGTTTCCGACGCCGTGCCGGGGCCGCCTTGGGTCATGGCATAGATGATGTCGAAACTTTTCACTGCATCGATGCTGCGGATGATCACGGCGATCATCAGGAAAGGCGCGATCATCGGCAGCGTCAGATAACGGAATTTCTGCCAGACATTGGCGCCGTCGATCTCCGCACTTTCATAAGGTTCGCGCGGAACCGCCGCCAGGCCGCCGAGCACGATCAGCATGATAAGCGGCGTCCATTGCCAGGTCTCGACCAGCACCAGCGACGGGATGACGCTGCTCTGATTGTAGATCCACTCCTGGGGACCGATGCCGATGAGGGAGAGGAGATAGTTGAGAACGCCGAGCTGCGGATGGAACATCATCGTCCAGACGAGTGCGATGGCGACGGGTGTGGCCATCATCGGCATCACGAATATGCCGCGGATGAGACCGCGCAGCGGAAATTGAGCATCGAAGATCAGCGCGGCGAGCGTTCCCAGAAAAAGGGGAACCACTACGGAGAGCGTCGTATAGAGCACCGTATGCCACAGCGACTCCCAAAAGCGCACGTCACCGGCGAGGCGCACATAATTGTCCCACCCCGCAAAGACCTGCGCTTGGCCGAGCGTCCAGCTGTTGACGCTCATCCACACGGTAAACACCCATGGAAAGACGATCACGGCCGATATGACGATGAGCGCCGGGATGACGAAGGGCCAGTAGTTGGGAGCAAACCGATCCGGTTTGCTCCTTCCTTTCGACGCCTTGGCCGCTGCTGATGTTTCGATGCTTGCCGAGGCCATTATCCCTCGCTTTTCGCCAGGACGGGTTCGAACTGTGCCGTCGCTGCCTTCAGTTCGGTTTCGGGATCAGCGCCGCCGATCATGTTGGTGAGACCGACGCCATAGATGTCGCGGAACTCGGTGACCGGAATGATGACCGGCAACGCGAGCTGCGAGATCTTGCCCGAACCGACGACGGCATCAAGCCATGCGCCCGGCATCTTGACGCCTTCGCGGACCTTCGCATCCTCGAGGACGGACTGGCGGAAAGGAACGCCGGCGCCGGCCTGCAGCAGACGGGCGCCCATTTCATGCGAAATCGCCCATTGGCAGAAGAGGTAGGCTGCTTCCTTTTTCTGGCTTGCTGCGACGACACCAAGGCCGTCGCCGAAGGTGCCTGCGGCCTGTGCCTTCGGGCCTTTCGGCATGATGCCGTAACCGACCTGGCCGACGACGCGTGACTTTTCCGGATTTTCGATCGGCGGTGCAAAACCGACGCCATCAAGCCACATGCCGATCTTGCCCTGCAGGAAGGCCGACTGCGCCTCCGCCCAGTTGAAGCCGGAGACGCCGGGAGGGGCGGTTTTGGTCATCAGTCTCTGGTAAAGCTTGGCCGCATCGATCGCTTCCGGCGATGTCGTGCGCAGCTTGCCGTCAGGGCCGAGCGGGCTCGAACCATAGCCGAGCAGCAGCGACGTCCAGACCGGCGTATTGGCGTTCTTCAGGCCGCGGGCAACGAAGCCATAGGTGTTGGTCGAAGCGTCGGTCAGTGCCTCCGCAGCACTTGCCAGCTCTTCGAAGCTCGAGGGGTAAGCAAGCCCCTTCTTCTCGAACAGCGCCTTGTTCCAGTAGATGATCCAGTAATCGACTGAAAAGGGAAGAGAGCGCAGAACACCTCCGGCGTCCTTGGCGAAGGCGAGGCCGGCTTCGGCGAAATCGCCCTCCGTCAGGGACGGGTCGGTCAGCGAAGGGTCCTTGAGGAAACCGCTGATATCGGCAAGCCAGCCGCCCTTTTCGAACTGCCGCTTCTGGACATGGTAGCTCATATGCACGACGTCGAAACTCGGCTTGCCGGAGCTGAGCTCGATCGTCGTCTTCTGGCGCTGCTGCTGTTCGGGCGTCGCTTCGGCATTGACCTTGATGCCGGTGAGCGCCTCGAACTCGGACAGGTACTTCAGCAGTATTTCGCTGCGCGGGCTCTTGACCAGGTTGACTTCGAGCGTCGTGCCGGCAAAACGCTTCCAGTAGACGGCGGCCGATGCGAGCCGCATGCCGAGCATGCTGCTCGCCCCAAAAGCGGCTGTGCCCGCCAGAAAGCCGCGTCTCGTCGGATTCAAAAACGATGACATGTGATTCCTCCTCCTTTTGCCGGCGATCTCCTCACCCCCGGCTGTTTATTTCCGATTATATCCTGAGCGCACGATCTCTTGCATGATTGATGTGTGCGACAAGGCTGTTGACGGCGTCCTCCGCCGATCGTCGTTCGATCGCCTCGAGCACTTTCAGGTGCTCGCCCATGACAGGTCCGACGTGACCTTCGATGCGAAAACGATCCTGACTGATCAGGCGCATCTTGATCGAGTTCACCCGATAGGCGTTCGAAATGATGGAATTTCCCAGGGCATCGATAAAGGCGTCGTGCATACCCCAATCGACGGCCTGCGCGTGCACTTCCAATTCGTGCGATGTATCGCCGCTTCGAATGGCATCGGCGATATCCCGATGCTGCTTCAAAAGCCCGGCGATCGTCTCGTCAGACGCAGAGCGGGTGAAAAGCGCGACGGCCTCCTTCTCCAGGAACACGCGCAGCTGGAAGGCCTCGCGAATGAGGTTGAGGTCGATATGAGCAATCTGCAAACCCCGCTGGGGGACCGTCTTGATCAGCCCTTCGGCTTCGAGCCTCGGGATGAGCTCACGGATGGCGCCGAGCGTCAGTCCCGTCAGCTCGACGAGACGGCGCTGGGAGACGAACTGGCCGGGACGCACGTCACGCGCAAGAAGATGGCGCGTGAAGCTCGCATACGCCTTTTCCCGCAGCGTTGGCTGCTCGTCCGTTTCGTCCATCGCCTCTTCCCGAAACATGTCTGACCTATGCCGCTTTCGACTGGAAAAGACGATCGAAAGCAAGAGCGAGCTGCGCCTGCCCTTCGGCGGATATTGAAGCGAGCGGCGGGCGCACCGCAAGCCAGATCTCTTCGGACGCCACGTGCGCCATCATGGCTTTCACGGCCGGGACAACAGGATATTTGAGCAGCTCGGCCACAAAACCCTCGATGCGGGGATCGTCCTTGCCTTCTTCGGCCATCAGCTTGACGTCGCGGGGCACAAAATTCGCCATGCCGGAGATCGCCCCCTGGCCGCCGAGCCGCACGCCCCTGGCAAGATGCCGTTCATCGCCCACCAGGATAATGAGATCGCCATGCGCCTTGAGCAGGCTTTCGGTATACGGCCAGTCGCCGGAAGAATCCTTGACGCCTGTCACGATATTGGGGAAGGCGGTCCGCAGCCGTCCGATCAGCGACACGGTCAGCGGGACCATGGTGAGCGAGGGAAGATTGTAGACGATGATGTCCCGCGCCTTGTCTCCCAGAATGGCGAAGACGGCCGAAAACCACTGGAAGACACCGTCGTCGCTGACATTCTTGAAATAGGACGGCGGGGCAAGAAGAATATTACGAACGCCCTGGGAAAGAGCATGATCTGCCTGGATCGCCGCATCCTCGGCGGCATCGACCAGCACACCGACGATGATGTTTTTTGCCGCGATCCCCGCATCGAGGAAAGACGCGAGGACGCGGTCACGTTCCCGGCTTCCGATGGAGGAACCTTCACCCGTCGTTCCGAACAGGGTTACGCTGGAACATCCTGCAGCGAGGCTTCGCCTTGCCTGCACGATCATCGCATCGATCACAATATCGCCATTGCTGTCAAACGGCGTGGCAAGAGCGACTGACAGGCCGAATTTCTGGGTCAAATATGCTTCCTCCCGATTGTTGAGATTAGATGTAGCAGACTGACATGTTAGCTGTAAAGAGGTGATTGCAGACTCCTCGTTACGCGCGCCACGTCACTTTTCGCAGAGCCGCCGGCCGCCGGAATATGGCTGATAGGTACAGTCGGACGGCCGGAAGGAGCGGTAACTGCGCGAGCAGGCGGTGATGTTACAGGACTGCGGTGCGCCTTGACCATCGCTTGCCGCTTCTGTCGATCGCACGCCATTCAGCGGAGGTTCGGCCGTCGCCTGGCGCATGAAATCCCGCCAAATATGCGCTGGCAGGGCGCCGCCCGTCACCCCCTTCATCGGCGCGTCATCATCATTGCCAACCCAGACACCGACGACAAGCGCTTCCGTGAAGCCGACGAACCAGGCGTCACGATTGTTCTGGCTCGTGCCGGTCTTGCCGGCCGCAAACGTGCCGGGGTCCGCTCCACGCCCAGTACCGCGCTCGACCACCAACTGCAGGAGGCCGAGGAGATCGGACTGGTAGGGCGAAAGATCGACGTTCGGCTTTGATTGTGAGCCAACTCGAAATGTCTTGGGCTGCCCTGCCGCTTGAAAGTCGATGATGCCCCAGGGCTTGACAGGTGCCCTACCGAGTTGGACGGACGCATAGGCGCTGGTGAGGTTAAGCAGATTTACTTCGGATGTCCCAAGCGCCAAAGACGGCGTGTTGGCGAGTGGTGCATCGATGCCGAGTTCACGCGCTGCGGCAATCACATTGTCTAAACCAACCTCTTCGGCAAGCGCGACTGAAGCGGCATTGAGCGATCGCGCGAACGCCTCGGCAAGCGTTACCCAACCGCGATAGTTGCCGCCGGAATTTTCTGGCGACCAGCCATCGATGTCAATTGGCGCGTCCAGAACCTGGTCAGACAAGGTGAACCCGGCCTTCAATGCTGCGTAATAGACGAATAGCTTGAAGGTGGAACCCGGCTGGCGCATCGCTGCGACGGCGCGGTTGAACTGGCTTGCCTTGTAGTCGCGCCCGCCAACCATCGCGACGACCGCGCCATCGGGCGTCATCGCAACCAACGCGGCCTGCGATGCTCCGACTGCCTTCCCTTCACCGTCCAAGGCTCCTTTCACGACCCTTTCGGCGATTTGCTGCAATTGCGGCACCATCGTGGTTCGCACCGACGTCGAACCTGGCGAGGAGCCGGCGATTTCGCTCGCTTGCGGCGAAATCCAGTCCGCAAACCAGCTTCCCGAGCGCGGCGTCGGCGTCGTTGGATGCAGCTTGGCAAAGCTCGCCTTGGCCTCCGCCGCCTCTGGCGCGGTGATTTTTTCATTGGTCGCCATCGCATCGAGAACGACCATGCTACGCTGCCGGGCGCCTTCGAAATTGTCGATGGGATTCCATTGACTTGGAGCCCGCAGCAACCCCGCCAGCATCGCCGATTCCGGCAAGTTAAGGGCGTCGATATCCTTGTTGAAATAGATCCGCGCGGCGGCAGGCATGCCTGTCGCGCCGGCGCCAAGATAGACGCTGTTGAGATAGCGCGTCAGGATTTCCCGCTTGCCGAGCTTCCACTCCAGCCAGACTGCGATCACAACCTCCTGTATCTTTCGCTTTATCGTTCGATCGCTGTCCAGGTATTGCAGCTTGATGAGTTGCTGGGTGATGGTGCTGCCCCCCTCCACCACCGAGCCAGCCTCTAAATTCCGGAGAAACGCCCTCCCGATCCCTCTCGGATCGACGCCGAAATGGTCCATGAACCGGCGGTCCTCAATCGAAAGGACGGCATCGATCAGATGGGACGGGAACTGGTCGTATTGCGTATATGGCCCTTGATAAGGTCCCTGCCTTACGAGCGGCGCACCGTCAGCGGTTTCCAGCACAACAATCGGCTTCAACGTTCCGTCACGAATCTCGCTCCAGGGCACGTCTTTTAGTGCCCACACCAGCACGCTGCCTATGAGGAGGCACACAAGCAAGGCCGAGCCCATAGCGAATTTCCACCAGTTCGCCGGAAGCCATCGGCGCCGGCGACTTTCGCGCGGCTTGCTATGCCAATGGCGAATGCCGCGCCCGGCTTTGATCGGAGCAGTCGTCATCCATTTGGTGAGAGCTGATGTGCTTCCCAGCCGCATCGACCTCGTCAGCCTCGTTCTCAAAAACAAAGCCATCGACTTGATCTTCGCCAGCACAGGACTTGCCTGCAAATCGTGACGCAGCGCACCTAACAGATTGCTCGCGGCCTGGCGAGTTTGGACGAAGGGTCGGTGAGGGAGTTGCGGACTGTCGGTCTGGGTGGTTCTCGGCGAATCCGAGGCGGTCACTTGCGTTGCCGAAACTGCTTGCTGATTGCCACCCGTGCTCGATTTGCCAACGCTTTCGCCTGAGGATTCGGGAGGATTGGGCATCGGTTACCGCCAAAAGGCCAACGTGGCGTGAACTTTATAGCCGAGCGATGCTGCGTGTTCTACCGCAAAAGGCCCCAATCGCTCCGAGGCGTTTTGGCCGGAATAAGCCCCTGATCGAACAGCCGCCGTAGACTTTCAATGCGGCACTTCGTCCACAGCCGACCTGCTTCTGCCTCAGGCTTACGACCATCACTTGTCTATTTTTTTCAATGCGCTAAATTACAAGAATTAGTTGCATCGGTTTGTCCCCGCTCGATTGGGGCGGATGCTGCAGAAGCGATACCTTCGGATGCCAACATGATCTGGAACCATCGCATCACACGCATTGTTGTCGGCCTGCTGCTGCTGGCACTGGTGACTCTCGTTTCATTGCCGACGATTACCGGCTTTACGAGCCTTGATGGCACGGTCAATGCGCGGTTTGCGGTCGTTAATGCCCCAATCGATGGCACAATTGCGGAAGAATCCCTCAAGGTCGGCAGCCCGGTCAAAGCGGGACAATCCCTCGCAGAAATCAGAAATACGCGCGTCAATCGCGCAATCCTCGCGTCGCTCGAGGCAGATCACAACACGGCGCTCGACCGCGTCGCGGCACTGAAAAAGGAACGGGAGGAACTCTCCGCGCTTCGCGAGGAATTGTCTACCAGATTGGAAGTCTACAAGCAGACCACCATTGCCAATCTCGAACGCGAAGTCGAAATCCTGCGGAAGAAAGTCGAAGTGTCGCAAGCTCAGGATCTGGTCGCCCAGGTCGACTTAAGCCGCCGGATGCAGCTCGAGTCAAAAGGCATTCTCACGCAGAAGCTGGTTGAGGCCGCGCGTGCCGCGGGCGCTGCGACCGGCGGCGAGGTCGAAATCAGCAACCTGACTGTCGATCAATTGCAACAAAGGCTCAATGCGGTCCGCCAGGGTATCTTTGTCTTCGGCGACGGGCAGAATGACGTGCCTTATTCGCGACAGCGCGAAGACGAGGTAGTCGTTCGCATCAACGACTTGAACTCGCGCATAGCGGAAAATGAAACACGAGCCACCGAAGTTCAAAAGCAGCTGGTCAAAGAGGCAAATCGCGTCAGCAGCCTTGAATCCGCAACCGCGATAGCGCCCTTTGACGGCGTTGTTTGGGCGAGGAGTATCGTCAGCGGTTCGAACGTTGTGCTGAATGACGAGTTGATGCGCCTCCTCGACTGTCGAGAGCTGTTTGTGGATATCCTTGTTCCCGAGGTCAATTATGACGAGATCTATCCGGGACTTGTCGCGCAGGTGCGTTTGTTCGGCCGTAGCGATGTCTTCAAGGGCACGGTCATTTCTGTCAGAGGCAGTTCGGCTTCGGTCGAGACCGATTCCTTTGCCGCCACTTTGCCGCCGTCGACTCAGCGCAATGCCCGCATTCGGGTTCGCCTTGATCCATCCTTCATGAACGACGACTTTGCGAACTCCTGCCAAGTGGGGCGCACAGTGCAGGTAAGGTTTTCCAAGCACGGCATCGACGTGTCCAACTGGGTCAAAAGCCTGTGGTTCAGTATCTTGTAGCGCTGGTTCCGACCTTTCTCGTTTTGGCCTTCTTTTGCCTGGGGCCGTTCAATTGGTCGCGCCGTCACACCTGGACACGGGCGGTGACCTGCGCGTTTGTCGCTGCAGTCGCATTGCGATACATGTTCTGGCGCTTGACGGAGACAGTGCTTCCCTATCCCAACAACGGTGCGAGTTTCTACTGGGTTTGGATCCTCTTCGTCGTCGAGATTCTGGCGTGCGTCGAAGTCATCCTTTTTCTGGTATTGATGAGCCGCTACGTCGACCGGAGCGCGGAAGCGGACAGGCTGGCTCGTGGTTTCTTTGCGCGCGACAAGCGTGAGCTGCCGACTGTCGATGTTTTCATTCCAACCTATAACGAGCCACTCGACGTGCTCGAGCGAACCATCATCGGCGCCCGCTCGCTGGATTATCCTCCCGACAAATTGAATGTGTACGTGCTTGACGATCAACGCCGGGACTGGCTGAAGGCCTATTGCGAAGAAAAGAACGTCATCCACGTCATGCGCGGCGACAACAACCACGCCAAAGCGGGCAATATGAACAATGGGCTGAAGGTCAGCTCGGGCGAGTTTATTGCGGTCTTCGACGCCGATTTTGTTCCCTATCGACATTTCCTTCGCCGAACGCTGCCCTTCTTTTGCGACGAAAGCATCGGCATCGTCCAGACGCCTCAACATTTCTTCAACGCCGATCCGGTGCAATCAAACCTCGGCCTGGAGAATATCTGGCCGGACGAGCAGCGTTTGTTCTTCGACGAGATCGCGCCCAGCAGAGACGCCTGGGACGTCAGTTTCTGCTGCGGGTCATGCTCGATTGCCCGCCGCAAGTCCATTGACGCAATAGGAGGATTCCCGACGGAGTCGATCACAGAAGACCTGCTGACAACTCTTTCAATGCTCAACAAAGGCTACAAAACGCGCTACCTGAACGAGCGGCTGTCGATGGGATTGGCTGCCGAAAACCTAACCGGTTATTTTGTGCAGCGCGAACGGTGGTGTCAGGGAGGTATTCAAACCCTTTACCTGCATAATGGCCCGCTGCGTGGCCCCGGATTGACGCTCTTTCAACGGATCATGTTCCTGCCGGCGTCCTGGCTGGTGCAGTATCTGGTCCGCTTCATGATATTGCTCGTCCCCATCGTCTATCTCTGGTTCGGCCTGCTCCCCCTCTATTTCACTGACATAGCCGATTATGTGTCTCATCAGGTGCCGCTGCTGGCAGCGTATTTTCTGCTTATGCTATGGATCACGCCGACGCGCTATCTGCCTGTGATATCAAGCGCCGTCGGGACCTTTGCGACATTCCGCATGTTGCCTACCGTGGTCTCCAGTCTCGTGAGACCATTTGGCAAGCCGTTCAGGGTGACGCCGAAGGGCAGTGGCAACGAGTCGAACCAGTTCGACCGCTACAGCTTCGCCTGGATCGCAAGCATCATCATGATCACCGTCCTTGGTCTGCTGGTCAACATCGTCCCGGAAACGGCGCATGTACAAGGCCAGTTTTCGCCGGTCGCGGCCTGGTGGTCAGGTATCAATATCGTCGTGCTGCTCATCGCATCGCTCATCTGCTTTGAGAAACCCCGACGCTTGTTTCATGCCTTCAAGCTCGATGAACCCGCGATCGTAGACGATGTACCCGGCCAAATCGTAAGTTTGGCCTTGGACAAGGCGGTCGTTGCGGTCCCCACCATGTCCCGATTTCAATCCAAATCCGTCGTGCTTAAACTGCCCGGCTTTGCTCCGTTCAAATCTGAGCTCAGACTGGTCACCCAACGACGCAGGAGCATAAGTCGCGGCGGTGACAAGCAATCTTACTACCTCCACCTGTATTTCGAACTCATTGGCTCTGCTCGCGACAGCATGATCGTGAAGCTCTACACTGGTCAATATTCGCAGGACATTCGCGACATCGATAAAGTCGCGGTCTCTCTTAATCTTCTTCTGCGTTCGTTCGGGCGAACGCGCACGTTGTAGTCGACGGTCAACCTCGGATCGTCCGGCCGGCGTCCTCTCGAGCGTTGCCGCAACAGAGCCGGATTATTCCATCGAAGGGGCGCCAACCAAACCCGCCCTCAGCGGCGGGTTTTTCTTTGCCTTGTTGCCGCTTTGTCAGCGTTGCGGATCATTGTCGTAGCCGCAACTTCCTTACGATCAACCGGCATGTCGCCGCACTCCACTGTTTGCCCGCACCAGCGCCATCAGCATCGGGCCGATAGCAAATTCGCCCCTCTCGGTTCTTCGGGTCAGATCGCGGAGATAACCGCCAGGCGAGTTGATATGCCCTCCCCTTTCCAGGATGCAGGCGATCACGGTTGCGGCATTTTCCGGCCCCATGCCCGAGCAGGCTTCCTCATAGGCCGAGGGGCTGACGCCGAGCATCGAGCGCACGATGACGGCAGCCGACATCAGATCCCGCCAGTTGCCGATCGTTCCACCCGGCCCGTAGTCGAGAATTTGAGGGCAGGCCTGGAGGACGAGGCCAAGCGGGAAGGATTTCAGGCTATGCCCGGCCCCTGGATCTGCCGTGTCTTTCGCCTTGTTGCCCATCCCGCCGGAAGGCTTCGGTTGTTTCAATCTTCGCTCGTCCGGCGCTTCGGCGTTCGGCTCATTATCGGCCACCGCCCTTTCGCCCTGCTTCGTTTCGAAGCTTGGTTCAAGTTCATAAGTGGAGTCGGGATTTGAATTCTGTTTGTGACGCTCAATCTGAGACTCATTGGCGTCTATTTTTTGTGTTTTTATCCGTCTTTCCAATGCGTTGATGATCTCGTCGCGCAGTAGTCCCATCTCGTCGAGCAGCGGCGCCAGTGCTTCGGCCGTCGCAACGCGCGGAATTCGGGCAAGGAGCGTGCGGAACATCGCCGAAATTCCCTCCCAGTCACCGGAGACCTCCTCTTCGATGGCTGTCGCGATCAGCTTGGAGATATCGCGCCGGCACACCGTCAGGCGTTCCCTGGTCACCCTGAGCAATTCCCGGTCGGCGACCGCCTGGGCGGCCAGGTTTTCGATTTCAACCGCACGCGCGAGCAGCGGCGCGACGCTGAAGCCGAAGGCCTCACCGACGGCACCTGCTTTGTCGCGGCGCGCATAGCGCTTTCCATTCGGACTGTCCTTGCGCAGGATCAGGCCGGCCTCGACCAGGACGGCAAGATGCCGCCTGAGGGTGGCTGCCGTCATGCCGCGGGCACGCAGCGAAAGCTGCGCATTCGACGGGAAGACGATCAGGCCCTTTTCTTCGGAAATCTCGTCGTCAGGGTAGAAAGTCAGAAGCGCATCGAGCACCGTCAGCGCCCGATCGGTCACGCCGAGCGCCGGCCGCGCCTCGCAGATTGCCCTGAACAGCTTCCACTTGCTGCGCTTCATTCCCGGCTCGATGGTCTCGGCCAGTTGCTGGCTTGCCAGCATGCCAAGCGACATCGGCCGCCGCCCAAAGGGCGTCGTCACATATCCACTCTCCATTTGCCTTCACCTTCGTTCAGGCAAAAGAAAACCATCCACCAATTTGGTGCCTAAGACGCTTGACTGTGATTCGTGGAAATGCGATTCTCGATGTGCTTAAGATCTGAGAAGGGCTTCCACGACGGCGTCGTTGGGGGCCTTTTTCTTTTGCGCGTTACGCTCCTCTGTCCTTGTTGAATTCCTGGAACAGGCCCTTCAGCCTTTCCTGGACGAATTGATCGAAACCGGGTGCGGTCTTGCCGTCGAAGACGAAGGTTGCACCGGATGCTGTCTTTTTGATCACCACCGGCACGCCGCTGACTAGGGTTTTGGCGATCGCCGGCTTCGGCGCTGCCGTCCTCTTCGTTGCCAGAACGAGTGCCCGATGAAACCGCTCGTCGCTTGAGATTTTGCGAGCGTCGTCCGCGGACAACTCCGCGATGATCTTCTCGATGTCGGCGCCTTCCAGCCGCTCGCCCAGCTCCAACCAGCGTCGACGGCCGATATCGGGGGCCGCGCCGATGGCGTTGACGAGCGCCAGGGGGACCTGCCGGATGACGATCAGCATTCTCGACAGCGCCGCCTTATCGACGCCGAGAGCCGCCATGATGACATCGCGGCCAAAGCTGCGTTCCTCCAGCCGCGATGCGAAGAGCGCACGCTCGATATAGGAGAGATTGGTTCGAGCGCTGTTTTCCTGACCCTGGCTGACGACCAACTGACCGTCAGTAAGATCGCGGACGACCGCGCGCACCCTGATGCCGATTTCTCGGGCGGCAGCCAGGCGACGATGGCCGTAGGCAACCTGATAGCGTCCCCTAGTTTCGGGATGCGGACGAACAAGGATCGGAACCTGCTGCCCATGCTCGCGGATCTGCTCGACAAGCTGGGCGAGTTCGGCCGCATCGATCGCCAACCGATCGCTAACGAAGGAAGCGTCGATCAGGCCGGGATCGAGCTCGACGATGGTCTGGCCGGCGGCAAGCTGCCGTTCCAGTTCACTCGCCCGCTCCATTTTCTCGGTAATGTTGCCGAGCGTCTTGGTGATGCCGCCGACCGGCACCGCACTGCGCTCCTGCGGCACGAATCCGGCGATCGGACGATTGTCGCGCGGCGCGACTGCCTCCACCCTTGCCGGGTTCGGAGCGGAGATTTCGATGAGGTTCTTGCGCGCCATCTCCTATTTCCTTCCCCAGGTCGAGCGAATATGCGCTTCGATCTCGCCATTCACGAGGTTGAGGGACTCCAGAGCCCGGTCATAGGTTCCGCGTGTGAACTGCGACCGCTCGACCTCGTAGAGAGTCTGCTTGGTGACGCCGGCGTCGGCGACCGCCGTCGACTTCACCATGGCATTGTGAAGCATTCGATTGCCGAAGATCGCCCGCATGAAGCCGGTCATCTGACTTTGCGGCCCGTCGTTCGGCTCGAAACGGGTCACGAGATAGCGCATCCAGTCATAGCTGGTGCGACCACCCGCCTTTTCCACGACCGACATCAGCTCACTCGTCATCGTCAGGAACTGCGACATCGACATGACATCCAGCATCTGCGGGTGAACCGTGATCAGGACCGAGGTTGCCGCGCAGAGCGCCGACATCGTCAGGAATCCCAACTGTGGCGGGCAGTCGATGACGACGATGTCGTAAAGGCTTTCGATCTCCGTCAGGACCTCGCCGATGCGGGCAAAGAACATCGTCTCCGCCGTTCCCGAGGCCATCGCCTTCGGTGTCTCGTGCTCGAATTCCATCAGCTCGAGATTGCCCGGAATCAGATGCAGATTGGGCGTGTAGGTGGCGCGCACGATGTCGGCGATCGGACGCGGCTCCTCATATCGGATCGCGCCATATATGGTTTCGCCCTCTCCGACGTCGAACTCCGGCTGATGGCCGAACAAGGCGGACAAGGAAGCCTGCGGATCGAGGTCGACGGCGAGCACGCGGTAGCCCCTGAGCGCCATGAACTGCGCCAGGTGGGCCGCCGTGGTGGTCTTGCCCGAGCCGCCCTTGAAATTCATGACGGAGACGATCTGGAGCTTTTCGCCCGGCCTGCGGGCCGGCACATATTTCGGCGTGCCGTTTCGCTCGTCGAGGACCCGGCGAATCCGATCCATATCCAGGGCACTGTAAAGCCGCCGTCCGTTTGCGAGCGGATCGGGGCCATGGCCATCGGCAGCCACCTGGCGGAGATAGCCTTCGCCAATGCCGATGAAGGCCGCAGCTTCCGCCGGCGAAAATGTTCTGATGGTCTTTTGCGACAGCGGGGGGAAGATTTTTGCCTGATGCTGCTGAAGTTGATAGGATAACTCCTTCGCATCTGTTGCCAGAAGCGACGGGAGATGCTCTTGATCGTCCTGAAGAGCAAGACTCGGCTGCATGATCTTTTTCCCACGTAACTGCGCAATTTTGAACGAAAGCGCTTCAGTTGCGCAGTTACTATATGCCTCGATTCGTTACCAATTTACAAATGCTTAACCAAGCTGCTCATTTCACCCATCGAGACGGCTGGCTAGGTCAGGCAGGTTTCGGGCGGCTGGCGCCATGGCGACGGCTCGAAACGGCTGACAGCCCTGGCGGCTTTCAAACCGACCGGGAAGTTTAGGCCTTAGCCTTATAAATCTAATTTATTCAATACCTTGGATGCTACCTGGCTATCTCCCGTCGTCCTTGAGGTAGTTGTTGCCGTTGATCACCAGAAGCCCGTCGGATGCTTTGTCCGGTTCGAATATGCTCATGCTTTCCGTCCTGCCGTCGGCGTCGGTCAAGTCGAGGCGATAGCCGGAAAGCTTATAGCGGCCGCTTGCGCCCGGCCGGTTTCCGGATGTGGTGACGCCCGATCGGGATCCGCCGATTTCGTTCATCATCGAGGCGCCGGACCAGCCCGTGCGTTCGAAGGTGCCGTTTCGACGAAGCGTCAGCGTATGGCTGGAGGCCACCGATCCCGATGAGGTCGCAGTCATGCCGCTCGAGGCAAAGGTGGAAACCCATTCGCCGTCGAGCGTCGTGCCCTCATCAAATGGCGGCACGGCGCGATAATCCGCGTCTGAAATCACCAGGTCCTCACCCTTTTTCGAGAATGGTTTCGTCTCGATTTCGATCGTGCCGTAGGCTGAGGTGACGCTGCGCATTTCGATCGACCCGGCCGAGGAGAAGAAGCCGCCGCCGGCAAGCTTGTAGAGACCGCAATCAGTCGGGGTCTCCTTGCAATGTTCGCCAATGCTCCGGCCGCCCTTCGGCAGCTCCGTGCTGAACCGGCCCTCCCGGTCGAACATGCTGATCGTGCTGTCCGAGTAGAAATCCATGCCGCCGAAGACATTCGGCCGGATGCCGGTATCGAGATGGGTGAAGACGCCGTCCAGCCCGCCATCGCCGCTCGCCGGAACAAGGTCGAAATCCCTGTCGGAAGGATCGAGCTTCACCGAGCGCACGAGGGCCGCGAAATCAGCCTCCGCCCCTTTGCTTCTGTCGCCGGTTACATTCAGCAGCACGAGCTGCAGATAGGCCTGCCGCTTGTCGCCGGCGATGCCGACCACGATCTGGTTGATGCTGACATTGTTCTGATGGACGCAGCAGCGTTCTTCCACGCGGATGTCGTGGCCGTTCACCGTCACCCCGTAATGTTTGATCAGGATATCTTCCTTCGCCATGTCGGGCAGCGTGGCGACGAAGGTCTTCATCCCGGCCTGCAGGGAATTGCGCGCGGCCGGGAGCGGCTTGGTGATCTGGATCAGAGCACTGCCGCGCTTGTCGTCATCCGTTTCAGGAAAATCCTTCTGCAGCATGAAGAGATTGCCTTTGGCGGCCTTCCTCCAGCCGGAAGCGGCGTCGGGCAGGGTCACCGTCAAACCGCCGATATCGGCGGGCGCGGCAAATGCCGGAAGGCAGGACAGGAGGCAGGCAAGAACGACAATGAAGCCCAAACCTGACCTGGCCCGCCCTATCCGATCGACATACGCATTGCCCATGTGCCCCTCCCCTCGTGCTTCGAAGACCGCCGACGAGATTTGGAGCCGGGGGAGGCCATTTCAACCCTGAGCTTCATGAAGGTTTCTTGAACGCTTCGACCCACATCATATTCGTGAGCCTACGAAGAAGTGGGCGCTATCAGGAGAAACAGGGCGATAACGGCCGTCATTGCCGCTCAATAGCGGCAGTTGCTCTATCGCAGCTCAGCGCCGATCAAAAATCGGAAAGCACGCCAACCGCCGAGGGGCCACCACGGTGCTGCTGCGGTAGGCCAACCGCAGTTTCCCTCGACGAGTTTTGGTTTGGCTCGTCGAGAGAAATTTGTTTCGCCTAGAAGCGACGGGGTTCTTCGGGTTTGTTGCCGGCGATCATGTCGATCCGGTCCAGCACGTCAGACGTCATCTTTTGCCTGTGTGAGAGGGCCGCGAGATTGTCCTGCAGCTGGCTGGCGCGCGATGCGCCAAGAATGACGGTCGAGACGTTCCGGTTGGCGAGGCACCACAAAAGGGCGAGATGCGTGATCGATATTCCGATCTCGTCCGCGAGCTTTGCGAGCTCGCCGACTTGTCGGAGCTGGGCGCGGCCGGCATCGCTGGACCACTTTTCCTTCAGCCATTCGTAGCCAGGCAGGTTCATGCGACTGTCGGCGGGCACACCGTCATTGTATTTGCCGGTGAGGACGCCCGAGGCGAGTGGCGACCAGATCGTGGTGCCAAGCCCGATCAACTCGTAGAGCGGGAGGTAGTCCGACTCGACCTTCTGGCGCTCGAAGATGTTGTATTGCGGCTGCTCCATCGTCGGCGGAGTGATGCGCAAGTCCCGAGCGACGGCATAGGCTTCCGTCAATTGTTGCGCCGACCATTCCGACGTACCCCAGTAGAGCACTTTGCCCTGGGCGACGAGATCGTGCATCGCCCGGACTGTTTCCTCGATGGGCGTGTCGATATCCGGGCGATGACAGAAGTAGAGGTCGAGATAGTCGACCTGAAGCCGCTTGAGCGCGGCATGGCAGGCGTCGGTCACATGCTTGCGCGACAGGCCGCGCTGTGTCGGTTTCTGCCCTCCCCAGAAGACCTTGCTGGAGACGACGAAGCTGTCACGGCTCCAGCCCAGCGATCTGAGCGCCTCGCCCATGACGATTTCGGACTTGCCGCTTTCGTATCCCTCGGCATTGTCGAAGAAGTTCACCCCGTTGTCATAGGCAAGCTTCATGAGATCGACGGCGTCGCCTCCATTTACCTGCTTGCCGAAAGTGACCCATGAACCGAAAGAGAACTCGCTCACTTTCAGACCCGACTTTCCCAAACGTCGATATTCCATCATGCAGCTCCCGCAAGTTATGAACATGTGCCGGCCTGTCACCGGCGTCGGCGTCGCACGATTGATCGACTGCCAATTCGCGTAATCTATGGCATGAGCAACGATATGCGAGGCTTAGCTATCGGTTCGCATCGCCTCTTTTGTGACGAGACGATCGATCCAGTGAAACGATCCGCGTTTGCCCGCCTGGACTGAAGCACGGGTGCGGTGGAACCGCCGCCACGGTTCTTGCCTGCGTTCCAGCCTCCGGCAAGAGAAAGGGCGCTCCGCGACTTATGTCGGAGCGCCCGTAGCGTGCGGTCGACGACGTTTGCGGCGGAGGTCGACGGCAGCAACGCAAGATGAAGAGATTCGGAACGGATAGGCAACATATGATTAGAATAGGGGGCTTTGTCGGCCGCCGATCGATCGTGTCATCCACTGGATATCCACAGCTTATCCACAGGAACGGCGACCGCGACCGCAGCAACTTCAATGACATTCGCCTGGCGGCAAATCACACCTCACAAATGCTTATGTGACTGGTGAACGACACTACGCTTTTGTTTGCCGGCTTAGATACAAACCAAGGCCTGGTTCGGATAGATTTGGTTCTCTTCCCGACCGTGGCGGCGGACGCCGGGAGGAGGTGGGCGGTGGGCAACATGAGGGTCCACCGCCTTCTTTTAACCGCCCCCTGGGGTCGGCCATCTCACACGTCGAGTTTGACAATTCCCTTGGCCGCCAGGGCCTCGACCGATACCCGACCTGCACGCTACGGAATGCGTCTTGGATATGAATCGGGTGCCACCGCGCGATCAAATGATCGACTCGCTAGTCCGCCATCGCTTGGTAGAGCCAGTCGGAGAGCTTCTCGGTCGCCACGCGCGCGCCGGCGCCAGGAAGCAGCGCGCCGGCGGTCAATTCGACGCCGAAATACGAGGCGGATGGGTCTGTCACCACCTGCCGCTCGTCCTCATTCGCGGCGAGATAGATCCGGGCGATTTCATCGATACCGAATTGATCCGGACCGCCGATTTCAACAATATCGTTCAACGGCGCTCCGACTGACAATTCCGCCAGCAATGCGGCGACGTCACGGGCCGCCACCGGCCTCATGAACGCCGGAGACAATCGGAAAACATCACCATCAGCACCGGTGTCGATCAATCCGCTGATGAACTCGTAGAACTGTGTGGAACGGAGAAGCGTATAGGGTCGATTTGAAGCCCTGATGAGATTTTCCTGCACCATTTTCGCGCGGAAATAGTCGCTTTCGACCAGACTTGGCGTGCCGACGACCGAAAGTGCAAGATAGTGCCTGACACCGGCCTCGGCCGCTGCGGCAAGCAAATTCCTGGTCGAAGCCCTGAAAAAATCCAGCGCCGCACTGTCGCCGAAAGATGCGGCGTTGGTAACGTCAACGATGACTTCAGTTCCCGCCAAGGCCGCTTCAAGGCCCTTTCCGCTAACCGTGTCGACGCCGAGCGACAACGACGCGGCGCTGACTTGGTGGCCGGACTGGCGCATGATTTCACTGAGGCGTGTTCCGACAACACCGGTTGCTCCCGCTACCGTGATTTTCATCTCAGCATCCTTTGTTGCATTGCACCGCGCGAATGGCGACGAGATCGCGGATAGGGATCGTCTTCAACGTCTCGGAATCGACCGGACCGACAATGACTGGAAAGCCGGGCGCTCTCCATCGTCCATGGGGTCCGGTCGCCTTAGCCGTACGTCTAGCGAAACCACCCCAAGGTTTAGGATGCCCCACCAGAAGGCAGGACAGGTCTCCAATTGCTCGTTCGCGCCGAACTACCGATTCCGGGCACGGCGGCCACATCCCCGCGCAATGCATGGGTTTCCATGAGTTGCGGTTGTAATGGGGCGGGGTTACGGTCTGAGCATGCGCTCGCCAGCCCCGAAATCGAGAATAACGACAATACAAAACGCCGACGATCCCGTGGCTTTGTCTGTCCGGCAGGAGCAACTGATAATGAGCGTCTGGTCGCACCGCCCTCAATTCCTGCACCTGGGCCTTTTCATCGTAGCCTATGTGCTGGCCTGCGGATTCGCCCAGTCGCTCGCAATCGTCCCTGGAACCGGAATTTCCATCTGGCCGGCGAGTGGCCTTTTCATTGCGACACTTGTGGCCGCCTCTCCCTACAGCTGGCCTTGGTGGGTGCTGGGAGGCTGCCTGGCCGAACTGTTCAGCAATTTGCTGTGGTTCCACAGTCCGCTGCCTGCGGCTTTTCTGATCTACATCGGTAACGCCCTGGAAGCGGTTGCCGGGGCATGGCTCGTCAACCGAATCTTGAAGCGGCCAGTTCGGCTGGAAACCTTGCAGGAAGTTTTCGCGTTCGTCGTACTGGGCGCGGGGATTGCGCCCATCGCAAGCGCGACCGTGGGAAGTGCGACCCTGGCGTGGTTTGGCATACAATCGCAATCCTTCGCAACGGCTTGGCCTCTTTGGTGGATCGGAGACGCCACCGGCGTCCTGATCGTAGCGCCGCTGGCGTTGGTCGTATTTCACAGCTGGCGCGGCAAGACCCGACTCTCAGCCGCGCAATGGGTGGAAGCTTTCGTCCTGGGGCTGATCTTTCTCGGCGTTGCGGCTCTTTCGCTGAGCGGCTACCTCCCCTTCGCATACATTATCATGCCGCCTCTTCTTTGGGCCGCCGTTCGCTTCGAATTCAAAGGCGCCGCCGTATCCTTGGTCCTCCTCGCCTTGATCACGGCGTTGTTCACGATAACAGGCACCAGCCAGTTTGCCGGCGATCCCGAGGCCCAGAAGCACAAGCAGGTCATGCTGCAGCTTTTTCTGGCCATCTCGGCATTTTCGGCGCTCATTGTGGCCGCCATATCCCGGCAACACCAGTTGGCAGTGCTCACATTGCGCCAAAGCCTGGATACGCTCCGCGACCGGGAGCGGGAACTCTCGCAGCTCGTGGATATGGTTCCGAGCCACGTCTGGCGTCTAACCCCCGACGGCGAGCCGACCTTCTTCAACCAACGGATGGTCGATTTTCTCGGTCTCGATGTTGCTGATTTCGACAAACCCGACATGAGCCGGCTGGAGTCCGTCCTGGACGCCACCGTTCACCCGGAGGATGCGGCGGGTTTCGGAGATGCCCTTCGCCATTGCCTCGCTACCGGCGCGAGCTTCGCCATGCGGTATCGACTGCGCCGCTCCGACGGCCTCTATCGCTGGATGTCGAGCCGCGCGGAACCGATGAGGGATCAATCAGGGCGCATTGTCCAGTGGTACGGCCTGTGTCACGACATCGACGATCAGGTTCATGCCGAAGAGGCTGTGCGGCGGAGCCAACAACAGCTTCAGCAGATCATAGACGCCGTGCCGGTTCGCATCTGGAGTGTGGAGCCCACGGGAGGATCGTTCTATTTCAACAAGCGGTATCAGGATCATTTTCGCTCCGTTATTGCCAATTTCGACGCTCTCGGTGAACCGCGCATCGACGATCTGCTGCAACAGCTGATTCATCCAGAAGACGCACCCGACATCCAGCGTACGCTCAGGAACTGCTTCGAAACCGGCTCCGGCTCCGCGATGCGATTTCGCTGGCGCGAACAGGATGATGTCTATCGCTGGGCGGAATGCCGGGTCGAGCCCCGCCGCGATGACGACGGAACGGTCGTGCAATGGTATGGCGTTTCTCTCGATATCGACGACGAGGTGCGTGCGCTGGAGGCGTTACGTGAACGTGAGCGCGAGCTCTCGCAGCTCGTCGACATGGTCCCGGTACAGATCAGGCGCTTGACGCCGGAAGGCGAGCCGGTCTTCTTCAACAAACGTCTGATCGACTTTTTCGGTCTCGACGTGGGCGATATGGACAGGCCTGGCATGAGCCGCCTCGCGTCAGTCATTCACACCCTCGTCCACCCCGATGACGCATCGAGGTTGCTGGAGACGGTTCATCGTTCCCTCGCCAGCGGCGATCCCTTCTCGATAAAATACCGCATGCGCCGCGTCGACGGTGCCTATCGCTGGGTCGACGGCCGCGCCGAACCGCTGCGGGACCAAAGCGGCGCAATCATGCAATGGTACGTGATCTCAGTCGACATTGACGATGAGATGCGTGCACAGGAAGCGCTGCGCGACCGGGAGCGGGAGCTTTCGCAACTGGTGGATATGGTTCCCAGCCTGCTCTGGCGGCTCAATTCGGAAGGCACTCCGACCTTCTTCAACCAGCGCCTAATCGATTTTCTCGGTCTCGACATCGCCGATATGGAAAAGCCCGGCGTCAGTCGGCTGGCAGCCCTCATCGAAGCCGCCGTCCATCCCGACGATGCCGCCAGCCTCGCCGAAGCGCTCAACCACTCCCTCGTCACCGGCGAGGGCTTCTCAAAACAGTATCGCCTGCGGCGCGCCGATGGCGTCTATCGCTGGGTGAAGGGCAGCGCCGAGCCGCTGCGGGACGAAAACGGGCGGATCGTCCAATGGTACGGTCTCTCGCATGACATCGATGATCAGCTGCGCGTTGAAGAAGCGCTGCGAGAGAGTGAACGCTCGCTCTGGCAGATCGTCGAGACGCTGCCGGCCATGATCGATTGCGCCGCTCCGGATGGAGAGCCGGTCTATCGCAATCCTCAGCTTCGCGACTTTCTCGGATACAAGCTCGAAGAGCTGGACGGAACGGGAAAGTCCCGGCTGGCCGGCACACTCGACGCCGGTGTTCATCCCGACGAGGTGGCCGGAGTCAAGGAAAAGTATGCTCATTCGCTCGCCACCGGCGAGCCCTATGCACGCAGGCATCGCCTACGGCGGTTCGATGGTGAATATCGTTGGGTCGAGACACGCGCGGCGCCGATGCGCAACGCTGAAGGCGAGATCATTCAGTGGAATGTCATATGCCTCGATATCGACGGTGAGGTACGAGCGCAAGACGAGCTGCGCCTGGCGCAAGAGGGCCTTGCCCGGGCGAGCCAGGCGGCGAGCCTCGCCGAGCTTTCGGCTTCGATCGCGCATGAGGTGAACCAGCCGCTGGCGGCCGTCGTGGCGAATTCGCATGCCTGCCAGCGCTGGCTCACGGCTGAGCCGCCGAATATGGAGCGGGCGCAAAAGACGGTCGAGCGCATCATCCGGGACGCCAACTCGGCGGCCGAGGTCGTCAGCCGCATTCGCGCCTTATTCAAACAGTCCGCGGACAGGAGGATCCAAACGACGATCTCCGGCATCATCGACGAGGCGCGCAGCCTGATGACCGACGAGGCCTGGCGACGTCGTGTTCGCATCGGTGTCGACGTTGACGGCAATCTTCCGCTCATTGCAATCGATCGCATCCAGATCCAGCAAGTCCTGATCAATCTCATCCGCAACGGCATGGAAGCGATGGACGCCGTTGCAGACGACAGGATGATCGAGATCCGCGCGCGCCATATGGGGAATGCCGTCCAGACCGAGATTAGCGATCGCGGCCAGGGTATCGAGTTTCCCGAGAAAATGTTCGAGCCGTTCTTCACGACCAAGGAAAACGGCATGGGCATGGGGCTGGCGATCTGCCGTTCGATCGTCGAGCTTCATGGTGGACGATTGTGGGCCGAGAAGAACAATCCGCACGGAGCGACGTTGATCTTTACCTTGCCCATAGAAACGAAGGCGGCGTCATGACAGCCGATGACCATATTGTCTTCATCGTGGATGACGATGGACGTATTCGGGAAGCGCTCGGCGAGTTGCTGGAGTCGCACGGCATGCGCGCCATCCCCTTCGAATCGGCCTGCGAATACGTGAAAGCGGACAAGCCTGACCTGCCCGCCTGCCTTATTCTCGATATCGAACTGCCTGACATCAACGGCCTCGACCTGCAGAGACAGATCGCTGACAGGGACCATCCGCCGATCGTCTTCATCACAGGACATGGCGACATTCCCTCCTCCGTGCGTGCGATCAAGCATGGTGCGGTGGACTTCCTGACCAAACCCTTCAGCGATGCGGACCTCATGGCGGCAGTCCACGCGGCGATCGCCGAGGATCGGACAAAGAGATCGGAACGCGCCGAACTCGACATGCTCAAACGACACTACCTCGACCTGACGCCGCGAGAGCGCGAGGTGCTGCCGCTCGTCGTCAGCGGTCTTCTCAACAAGCAGGCGGCAGCCGAATTGGGGATCAGCGAAGTCACGCTGCAGATCCATAGAAGAAATGTGATGCAGAAAATGGCGGCGGCGTCGCTCGCCGATCTCGTCCGGATCGCGGAGAGATTGGAAATACCGATAACCCACTCGCGCCGAGTGGGAGGGAATTGAACATGAACAAGACAAGACACGTCGTGGCAATTGTCGATGACGATCCAAGGTTGCTTGAATCGATGGGCGACCTTCTGGAATCCGCGGGTTATGTGGCCCGCAGCTTTTCGTCGGCGGGCTCGTTGCTCATCAACGGGCTGTCGGACCTCGACCTGCTCATCACCGATATCGGAATGCCTGGCATCGACGGCTTCGAACTTCGCGATTTGGTGCGGAAGTCGCGTCCGGAGCTGCCGGTATTCCTGATCACGGGCCGCCACGAGATAGCAGATCAGGGCCGCGCTCAAGGCGTGGGCGGATTTTTCCGCAAGCCCTTTGATGCCCAGGCGCTGCTGGCAGCCATAGCCAGCGCTTTGCATAAATCGACAGATGGAGGGTGACATGCGAGTTGACCAGCCGTTGCTGCGGAGATCGGCGCCGTTATCGTTGCAGGGCAGATGTGAAGAGACAGAGCCACTCGTCATCATCGTCGATGACGACGCGTCCGTTCGTGAGGCGCTGTCGGAGCTCATCCTGTCGGCGGGTTTCCGGTCGACCAGTTTTGCCTCGACCCGCGAATTGCTTGACGCCGATATATTGGATAGCCCCGGTTGCCTGATCCTCGATGTGCGCATGCCTGGAGCAAGCGGCCTCCACCTGCAGCGTCATCTGGCCGAAAACGGCATTGCCAAGCCGATCATCTTCGTGACCGGCCATGGCGACATCCCGATGACCGTTCAGGCGATGAAGGCCGGCGCTGTCGATTTTCTCACCAAACCCGTGCGGGACCAGACGCTGCTCGACGCCATTACGGCTGCCATTGCGACGGATGCCGAGCGGCGAGCGGAAGCCGCGATCGCCGAGCGCAATATCAAGCGCCTGGAGACCCTGACGCAGCGCGAGCGCGAGGTTCTGCATGAAGTGGCACGCGGCCGCCTCAACAAGCAGATCGCCTTCGATCTCGGCATCAGCGAAGTGACGGTCAAGCTGCATCGCAGCAATGTCATGCACAAGATGGAGGCTGCCTCCATCGGCGAATTGATCCGGGCCTGGGAAACTCTGCCCGCACAAATGCGCCAGGCAGGCGCGCGCTAGCGCAATTCCAGACGCAACACTGCTGCACAGTTTTGCTGGAATTGCTCCAGCTTTAGCAGCACGCCTCCAAAAACTCGGGATGCCGGCCTCGAAGATTACATACCGCCGCTGTCCATTTGATGCGCGCCGTATCCGATCTGCGCCGAAAAAGACCATCTTGCGCCGGCAATGGGGTTTCGGCCGCGCACCCATGCGTTATTCCTAAATTAAAGCTCGGGGATATGACCTGGTGCCCCGCTTTGGTTCCTAATGGAGATCTCGCTTTGAACAATCACTCGTCAACCGCGCCTTCCCCTGAAACCACCGCCTTCGACAACGAAGCAAACTTCCTGTCGGCCATGGGGAATGCCAAACGGCTTCATATGCTGCATCTGCTGGCCGAGGGAGAAATGTCGGTGAGCGTCCTGGCCGACGAGGTGGGGTTGAGCCAATCTTCGACGTCCCAGCATTTGGCCATTCTTCGAGAACAGGAACTCGTGCAGACGCGAAGGGCTGCACAGACGATCTATTATTCACTTCAATCCGGCGCGGCCAAGGCGATGCTCGATACGCTCGCCGACATTTTCGGATCCTACCATCGCTCCCCGGTAGAACGTGTCCGAGCCGTAGGCACCTGATGACGAAGCGTTGCTCTTGCGGCTCATGATTGGTGTCCAATTCTGCTGAGGATGATCCTGTCGGCAACTCAGGATCGGCGCCGCCGCATCGAGGTGCGGCATCACGGCGAAGAACGCAGTTTCGAAAAAGACGACTGCGGCTTGAGCGCAAGCGCCAAGCCGCCGTTCAGGGGCCGCAATTCCAAGGCCGGGATGCCGTGGCGCGGGAGTCCTGTCATGCTTCGCCTACATGCCCCTCGAACGCATCGATCCCCGATGTACGTTTGATGTACCCCTCCTAGACCACGGTGTGATTACGCCTCCATTGCGAATGGAGATAATGAACCGCATCAGGAACGGAACGGCAGCCCGACCATGCTCATCGATGCTGGGTTTGGGTCAGACGGAGGTGATCATGGACGTATATGAGGCAGTCAAAAGCCGACGGTCGGTGCGCGGGTTCAAAGACGCGCCTGTGGACAGGGGGGTTCTGGAGCGGGTGCTGTCCGCCGCGGCTTGGTCGCCGTCAGGATCGAACATCCAGCCGTGGAACACCTACGTGATGACCGGCGCGCCGCTGGCTGAGCTGAAGACGTCCGCCGTCGAGCGTGTGGCCCATGGCGACGCCTGGGACAAACGGCAGTACGAGATGTACCCGGCCGCACTGAAGTCCCCCTACGGGGAGCGCCGATCCGCCTTCGGCAAGGAGCGCTACAGCGCGCTCGGCATTGCACGCGAGGACTGGGAAGCGCGCCAGCGGGCAGCAATCGCCAACTGGAACTGTTTCGGCGCGCCCGCCGCCCTGTTCTGCTACATCGATCGCGACCTGGGCCTACCCCAATGGGCCGACGTCGGCATGTATCTGCAGACCGTCATGCTGCTGCTCCGCGCCGAAGGTCTGCACAGTTGCCCGCAGATGGCGTGGTCGCAGGTTCGCGAGACGGTCGCGGAGGTCCTGTCACCCCCGGACGGGCTCATCCTCTTCTGCGGCATGTCGATCGGGTACGAGGACCCCACGGTAAGTTACGCCCGTACGGGCCGCGCGCCGCTCGACGAGACGGTCACGTTCCTCGGCGATTAGTTACTTGCGATCAAAGGACAAGAGGGAGAACGCCATGACCACGCATAAAGTAGGCTATCTCATCGGCAGCCTCGCCAAGGGCTCGATCAACCGCAAACTCGCCACGGCGTTGGTGCGGTTGGCCCCGCCGGAACTCGAAATGTCGGAGATATCCTTCAAGGATCTGCCGCTCTACAGCTACGACTATGACGCCGACTACCCTCCGGCTGGCAAGGCATTCAAGGCGGCAATCGCGGCCGTCGACGCCGTGCTGTTCGTCACGCCGGAATACAATCGATCCATACCCGGCGGGCTGAAAAACGCAATCGACTGGGCGAGCCGCCCCTACGGCACCAACTCGTTCACACGCAAGCCGTCAGCAGTGATCGGCACGTCGCCGGGCGCGATCGGCACAGCCGTCGCCCAGCAGAATTTGCGCAGTGTGCTCAGTTTCTGCAACTCTCCGCAGATGAATGCCCCGGAAGCCTACATCCAGTTCACACCAGGGCTGATCACCGACGACGGCGAGGTCACGAAAGACAGCACCGCCGATTTCCTTCGCACTTTCATGCGGGACTTCCACGTCTTCATCGCAAGGGTTCGCTCAGTGCTGCCTAGAGATGCCTAGAGGGCGCTTGGAATGAGCGATTGCGTATCCTGTACTGCGGGAGCTGGCCACGTCCATCTGGGCGGCCAGCTCCGGTTTTTAAAGCGCACAATGCCTCAGGCGAAGGCGTAGGAGCCGTCCGGTCGCTTCGGCACGCGCCGCTGCCAGTGGATGTAGCCTTCCTCTTCCATCGCCTTCTCGTCCATTTCGACGCCCCAGCCCGGCCGGTCGGGACGCAATTCCAGATAGCCGTCCTTCGGCAGATAGGGATCGACGACATAGCGGGTTTCCCCCTGCCGTTTCTCGATATCGAGGCCGCCATAGACATAGGCCTGCCCCTTCGGCAGCCGGTATTCGAGGATGCGGAAATTCTGCGCCGCGGCCGAAAAATGAACGTTGACCGCCGTCGCAAGCGGCCCCATCGGGTTGTGCGGCGCCACCCCGACGAAATAGGCTTCGGCGAGTGTGGCAATGCGGCGCATTTCGCTGATGCCGCCGACGACGCAGATATCGGGCTGGATGAGATCGGCGCCCTTGACCTGCAGCAGCCGCAGGAACTCGTTTCTGTTGTAGAGCGACTCGCCGGTGGCAAGCACGCAGTTGAGCCCCTGTTTCAGATCGCCCCACGCCTCGATATTCTCAGGGCGCAGCGGTTCCTCGAAAAACAAGGGATCGTAGGGGGCCAGCGCGTTGCCGAGTTGCCTTGCGGCGACCGGCTCGAAAATCTTGGCATGGGCATCGAAGGCGATCTCGTATTCGTCGTTGACCGTCTCGCGCAGCGAGCGGAAATAATCCGCCGAGGCTTTCACCACATTGCCCCAGCGATGGGCGTGCATGTCGATACGCCAGGGGCTGAGCTTGAAGGCGGTGAAACCCCATTCTTCCTTCAGACGATCGAATTCGTCGCGGGCGGCCGGCGCGTCCGGTGCGGTGTAGACGCCGGCATAGACCTTGATGCGGTCGCGCACCTCGCCGCCCAGCAGCTTGTAGACTGGGACATTTGCTGCCTTGGCCGCAAGATCCCACAGGCAGTGATCGAGCGCAGAGATCGCGGCAAGGCCAAGCGCGCCCGGCGGGAACCGGCTTTGCTGGATCAACAGATTGACGAGATAATCGACGCGTGTGGGGTCCTGGCCGGAGAGAAATGCGTAGAGATAATCCAGGAGCGGCGGCAGCGCCTTGTCGGGGCCGTGATTGTAGCATTCACCCCAGCCCGTCAGCCCGTCATCGGTGTCGAGCGCGACGATCACGCGGGGACGGTCCTTGTCGCGGGTCATGAAAACCCGCATGCGGTCGATCTTCATCTTTCTGTCCTTCTAGCGATTGAAATAGCTGCGGCGTGCGACGCGCGTCTGCACGTAGAGATGCTCTTTGTAGGTTCCGGGATTATAGGAGCCGGCAGCTTCCGGCACGGGAACGGAGACATTGCCGCCGCTCGGAAAACGAGCGACGAATGCTTCGTCGATATCGCAGCCGAGCCCCGGCCCGTCGGGAACCGCAATCAGGCCGTCGACCTGAACAGGGTGCGGCACGATCGTCTGGCGGCGGCCGTCCCAGTCGTCGTCAAGGCGCTCGAGAATGAGGGCGTTCGGGATCGCCGCAAGCAGATGCAAGGCGGCATATTCGGCCACCGGCCCGAGCGAGCCCGAATGCGGCGCCATCTGGATATGATGCGCCTCGGCCATGGCGGCGATCTTCTTCATCTGGGTGATGCCGCCGGCCCGGCCGGTATCCGGCTGGATCACGTCGACCAGTTCCTTCTCGATGAGCTCGCGCTCGCCGAAGATAGTTGCCGAGCGCTCGCCAGCCGCGAGCGGCACATGGGCTGCGTCGCGGATGCGCCGGTAGCCGTCGATATTGTCGGGTGCGATCGGATCTTCGACCCACATCAGCTCGTAAGGTTCGAGCGCCCGCACCAGCCGGCAGGCATCGGCTGGCGTCAGCCATGGCGGCCCATGCAGATCGATGGCGATGTCCATGTCGTCGCCGACGGCGTCGCGGAGAGCTGCAACCTTGCGGACGGGATCGGCAACCCCGCCGCATTTGATCGCCTTGATGCCGCGCTCCTTGATGGCGAGCGCGCGCTCGGGCGTATTCGCATGCGAATAGATCGGGATCCGATCACGCACCTTGCCGCCGAGCAGCATCCAGACTGGCACGCCGAGCGCCTTGCCCTTGATGTCCCAGAGCGCCATGTCGATGCCGGTCATCGCACCGCCGCCGACCGTCCCGAGCATGCCGTGACCCATCATGGCGATATGCATCTTCTGCCACAGCCGTTCGATATGGGCCGGATCCTCGCCGATAAGGAGGGGTGCAAGATCATGGATCGCCGTCTCGATGACGCGCGGCCAGCCGGAGCATTCACCAATACCGGTGATGCCCTCGTCGGTATCGATCTTCAGAAAGAGCCAGTTCCGGGTGCCGGCGAGCTGTCTGGACGCACCATGTCCGGAGCGCTCGTCCGAGGCCCATTTGGAGGGATCGGGCTGACCGGCATGCATGAGAAACGTGCGGATCCCGGTGATTTTCATCGCAGAGAACTCCCATTCTTCAGAATCTCCGGCGCGACGTAGCGGAAACGCCGCGAATGATCGCGGTCGCGCGGATCGGGGCGCGGGATGGCTGATATGAGCGCCTGCGTATAGGCGTGCTCGGGCGTGCGGCAGACTTTCTCCGCATCGCCGATTTCGACGAGTTGGCCTTTGTACATGACGCCGACACGGTCGCACATGTAGCGGATGACGCCGATGTCATGACTGATGAAGATATAGGCGAGGCCGAGTTCGTCCTGCAGGCGCATCAGGAGATCGAGCACCTGCGAGCGCACGGAGACGTCGAGCGCCGAGGTCGCCTCATCGGCAACGATGACACGCGGATTGAGTGTGATGGCGCGGGCAATGCCGATGCGCTGGCGCTGGCCGCCGGAGAATGCGTGCGGGTAGCGTTCGCGCGCCCTCGGGTCTAGGCCGACCTGCTCCATGAGGTGGCAAACGCGCTCGTCCAGCGCCCGCCCCTTTGCCACGCCATTGACGAGCAGCGGCTCGCCGATGATCTGGGAGACGGTCATGCGTGGGTTGAGGGAGCCGAAAGGATCTTGAAACACCATCCGCAATTCCCGCCGTGCGGCGGCGAGCGTCTGACCCTTTGCCGTTGCCAGATCGATGATGTCGCCGTCGGCGCGGCGATAGAGGATTTCGCCTGCTGTGGGATCAATCAGCCGCATGATCGAGCGGCCCATCGTCGTCTTCCCGGATCCGCTTTCGCCGACGATCCCAAGCGTCTCGCCCGGCAGAAGCGAAATGGAAACATCGTCCAGCGCTTTCACTTCACCGAAATCCATCGATACATTGCGGAGTTCGAGGATCGGTGGCGCCGTCGTGTCGAGCGGGGCGCGCTCCAGCCGAATTTCGGCCTTCGCTTCCAGCTTCAGCACCGAGCCGATCAGCATGCGGGTATAGTCGTCTTTCGGTGCATGAAAGATTTGCTCGACCGGCGCATATTCCTTGGCGACGCCATTGTGCATGACGAGCACATCGTCGGCGATCTGCGCGACGACGCCCATGTCATGGGTGATGAACAGAACGGCCATGCCCTTGGCCTTCTGCAGCCGGGCGATCAGATCGAGAATTTCGGCCTGTGTCGTCACGTCGAGGGCCGTGGTCGGTTCGTCGGCGATCAGGAGCTGCGGTTTGCAGGCGAGCGCCATGGCTATCATCGCGCGCTGGCGCATGCCGCCGGAATATTGGAAGGCATATCGGTCGAGCGCCTTTTCCGGCGAGGGAATCTCGACCTGCTTGAGCAGCGATATGGCCTCGGCGCGCGCCTCTGCCTTGCTCATCCTGGTGTGAAGGCGAAGCGCCTCGACGATCTGGTTGCCGACCGTGTGGATCGGCGACAGTGACGACATCGGCTCCTGGAAAATCATGGCGATGTCGCGGCCGCGGATCGCCCGGATCTGGCGCCCACGCGGATTGAGACTGGTCAGATCGATCGAGCCGCCGTTCTGTTCGTTCAAGATGATCGATCCGCCGGAGATACGGCCGGGCGCATCGACGATCTGCAGGATCGAACGCGCCGTCACCGACTTTCCCGATCCGCTTTCGCCGACGACACAGAGCGTCTTGCCCGGCTCGATCGTGAAGGACAGATCGCTGACGGCGCGAAAGACGCCGGTGCGCAGCGGGAATTCGACGGTCAGATTTTTCACCTGCAGCAGCGGCTTGCCGGCAATGGGAACGATATCGGTCATGCCGGCCTCATTTGTTGTAGGGATCGGCTGCATCGCGCAGGCCATCGCCGAGAAGGTTGAGCGCCATCACGGCAACGACGACGGCGCAGCCCGGCATGAAGAGCCACGGTGCCGTGGCGATCGAGCGAATGTTCTGGGCCTCGCGCAACAGCACGCCCCAGGAGATGGTCGGCGGCTGCAGCCCAAGCCCCAGGAAGGAGAGTGAGGTTTCGGCAAGGATCATCGCCGGCACCGCAAGCGTGATCGAGGCAATGATGTGGCTGGCGAAGCTCGGCAGCATGTGGCGAAAGATGATGCGTCTTTCGCGAACGCCGTCGAGCCTGGCGGCGGCGACGAATTCTTCGGTGCGCAGGGACAGGAAGCGGCCGCGAACGACGCGGGCAAGCTGCGCCCAGCCGGTCAGCGACAGGATGATCGTGATCATCATATATTGCAGCGTCGCCGGCCAATCCTGCGGCAGGGCCGCGGCCATGGCCAGCCAGATCGGGATCGTCGGCAGCGACAGCACGAAATCGATCACCCGCTGCAGGAAGAAATCGATGTGGCCGCCGTAGTATCCCGAGATGCCGCCGAGCACGATGCCGAGAATCAGTGAGAAGAATACGCCAACGAGGCCGATCGACAACGATATCTGCGAGCCCTGTACCGTTCGGCTGAAGACATCGCGCCCCAGCCTGTCGGCACCGAAGAGAAGCAGCGGCGTCGTCTTGTCGGGCGAGGCGATCAGATGGATGTTGGTGTTGAACAGGCCGAACACGGAATATTCATAGCCGCGCCCGAAAAACTGGACGTCGACACGCTTCGTCGTGTCTTCCTTGAAGATAGCGGCCAGCGTTTCCGGATCGCGAGTCAGCTTCATCGGGTAATAATGCGGGCCGAAGGAGAAACCGTTCGCAGTATCGATCAGATGCAATTTCTGCGGCGGGTGAAAAGTCGCCCGCGCATTTTGCAGGTTCGGATCGTTGATGGCGAAGAAACCGGGAACAAGGGCGACGATATACATCATCACGGTGACGACGAGCGCGACCATGGCGAGCCGGTGCCGGCGGAAAGCCCACCAGATGAGCTGCCACTGCGATGCGACGGCAGCGCGATCCGGCTGAATATTTGTAACGGTGATGTCGGCCACGTGAGGCTCCTATTCCAACCGGATGCGGGGATCGACCAGCGCAAGCAGGATGTCGCTGATCAGAGAGCCTATCAGCGTCAGCGCGCAGATCAGCAGAACGAAGGCGCCGGCGAGATACATGTCCTGGGCCATCAGCGCCTGCAGCAGCAGGGGTGCTGCCGTCGGCAGATTGAGGACGATGGCGACGACGACGGAGCCGGAAATGAGGTTGGGCAGCAGCCAGGCAATCGTCGAGATGAAGGGATTGAGCGCGATCATCAGAGGATATTTCATCAGCAGCCGGAACTCCGAGAGCCCCTTTGCCCGTGCCGTGGTCACATAAGGCTTCGGCAGTTCGTCGAGCATATTCGCGCGCATCACGCGAATGAGGCTTGCCGTCGAAGAGACGGCCAGGATGATGACGGGAAGCCAGAGATGCGAAAACAGGTCGACCATCTTGGCGAAGCTCCAGGACGCGTTCTCGTATTCCGCCGAAAACAACCCGCCGACATCCTGGCCGAATTCGACCGCCGCGATATACATCAGCACCAGCGCCAGCAGGAAAGACGGAACGGCCAGGCCGAAGAAGGTGAAGGCGGTGAAGAAATAGTCGCCGATGGAATATTTGCGCACGGCGGAGAAAACGCCGATCGGCAGGGCGATCGCCCAGGTGGCGATCAATGTCGACAGAGCCAGGACGAGGGTCAGCGCCATGCGCTCCCAGATCAGGTCGGAGACCGGTTGCTGCCACTCGAAGGAAATGCCGAAATCGCCGCGCGAGAGGATGCCCCAGATCCATTTGAAATATTGGACGAGCATCGGATCGCCGAGGCCGAAGCGCTCGCGCAATTGTGCCGCCGTGTTCTGATCGACGATCTCGTTGGAGGCGGCCAGCGTCGCAATATAGGTCGTGACATAGTCGCCCGGCGGCAGCTGGATCAACACGAAAGCGAGGAAGCTGACGGCAAACAGCGATGGAATCATCCATAGGAAGCGTTTGGCGATAAAGATCAGCATGAGGCGCCTCTTGCATTGAACGCCGCCCTCCGGGCCCTGTCGGCCGTCAGCCGGCAAGGCATCTCGGAGGGCGAACTGAAAGAAAGCGCCGTACCGTTGGGCACGGCGCCAAGTTCGAAATCAGCTCGTAAAGGTGAATTGCTGCGGCATCGCAGGCCCTGGATTGGGCCAGGACCAGCTATCCGGCTCCTTCTCGGGAACATTGCGCAGATTGTTGCGGATGATGCCGAAGCCGCCGACGGCAAGGCATAGGCCGACTGTCTCGAACTCCTCCGCAGCGATATCGAAGATCTGCTTCATGATCGCGCCGCGCTTGTCGAGATCGGCCGTCGAACGCGCTTCGTCGAAGAGCTTCATGCGCTTCTTCTGGCTTTCCGGGGGCTCTTCGCCGCGGGCACCGTTGGAGGTGTACCAAAGCGTCCACGGAATGGCGTAACGCGATCCTTGAGGATGGAAGGCGAAGAAATCGCGCGGATCGAGCATCGGATCGAGACCGCCAGGACCCGGCCACACCGCCGCATCATGGGCGTTGTCGTCGCCGCGAGTGTAATAGAGCGCCCGCTCGATCGTGTTGACCTTCATGTCTATACCGATCTGAGCCCAATGCGTCTTGACCAATTCCAGGGCATCGACGAGGTCGGGATAGAGCGTCGGAATGACGTCGATCGAGAAGAACACTTTCTGGCCGTCGGGCCGCAGCCGGAAACCGTCGCTGCCCTTCTTGTAGCCGGCTTCATCGAGCATCGCGCTCGCCTTGTCGACATCATATTCGGTGAACTGGCGCGCGTATTTCTCGTTATACCAGGGATGGGTCGGACGCGGTCCTGCCTGGTAGGGTTCGCTCTGTCCGAAATAGACGATGTCGATGAGTTCTGGGCGATTGATGCCGATCGACAGCGCTTGCCGGAACGCCTTATCCGCAAACATCTTGCGCATGGCAGGATCTTTGTGGGTGATGTTGAAGTAGATCTGGCACTGTTGCGAGGCCGAAGGCACCAGCGTCAGCAGACGATAATCGCCTTTCTCCATGTTCTGGGACAGCGTCGGCTTGTTGGCCAGAACGCTGATATGGCGTTCCTGGATATCGATCTTTCCGGAGATGACGTTCAGCATCAGCGATTCGACGTCCTGCGAGATGCCGAAGTTGATTTCATCGATGTAGGGAAGCTGGTTGCCCTCGGTATCGACCTGCCAGAAATAGGGATTGCGGGTCATGACGACGCGCGTGGCACCCCCGGCATAGGGCTCCTTGACCACCCACGGATCGAGCGTCGGCTTGTCGACATTGCCCCACCGCGACGGGATCTCGATATCGCCGCAACGGCTGCGGAACAGCTCCGTCCAGCTGGTGACGCCGGCCTTCTTCGCATCGGCCTCGATATTGGGATTGTATTTCGGCAGGAACTGGCTGCAGTAATGCTTCGGGAACAATGTCGGATGCTGACCGAGCGGCGTGGCGAGGTTTTCGAGATAAAGCGCGTTGGCCGCCGCAAAGGTGAACTTCACCGTATAATCGTCGATCTTCTCGACCGTGACCGGCTTGCCGGCGACCGCAAGCTGCGCCGGTGTCGAGCTGTAGAGCTCGGTGTTCTTGACGCAGTCTTCGATCGCAAAAACGACGTCGTCGGCCGTGAAGGGGTGGCCGTCGGACCAGCGAACACCTTCGATCAGATGGAAGGTGAATTGCTTTGCGTCGTCGCTAACTTCCCAGCGTTCGGCAAGGTTCGGCTGCACGGCGGTAAAATCGAGGTTCCAGCGCACAAGGCTCTGGTTGCCGACCATGCGCAGGATGCCGTTATGGTCCGATGAACCGCGAAGGCCGCGCCGCAGCGAGCCGCCATAGGTGCCGACTTTCTCGTACGGCGTCACCACCATCGGCTTTTTCGGCAGGCGCTCGGCAAGCGGCGGCAGTTTTCCGTCTTTGACGAGCTGCGCAAGTGCCGGCGCTTCGCCGCCTGCGGCGAAAGCGCGGCCGGCGATGGACAGCGCTGCGACGCCAGCCATGCCACCAAGCACGGCGCGGCGTGTGACACCACGCGACAGAATTTCATTGGGCATCGAGTTCCTCCCTTTTTGCGCCGGCACAGCTTTTGCACCGGCTGATGCGGCGGGCTCCCGACCTGCCGCTTGCGCCCTCCTCGGCGCTGGGACCGAACCATAGACACGTTCTCAAATGATTACAAGAGTTGACAGATATTTACAAATTCGATAGCGATGCAGCCAGACACCGCAGGCGTCATGCCGCTGAAAATACTGTCGCCAGACCAAAAACGGCGGCAGATCTGTCAGATTCTGTAGGCCACACAGAAGACCTCACGATCGGCGACAGGGAGTACGTGGGGCGCCGCGTGGCTTGAGAGAAAAGGACCATAATGACTTTCGCAGTCGACGCCGTTTCCAACAGAGGCGCAACGCGCTTCAGCGACATCATCTACGAGAAGATCGTGGGGATGATCGCCGACGGCAACTTTCCGGTGAACGAACGACTGCCGTCGGAAACGAAGCTCGCCGCGGATTTCGGCGCCTCGAGGCCCGTCGTGCGTGAGGCGCTCGAACGTTTAAGAGCCGATGGCCTGGTCGTTTCGCGCAAGGGATCCGGTTCCTATGTTCGGCAAAGGCCGGATTCGTCGATGCTGAAAATGGTGCCGGTCGGCTCGCTCGCCGATGTCCAGCGCTTTTTCGAATTCCGCGCCGGCCTCGAAGCCGAGGCTGCGGAGCTTGCCGCACGAAACTGGCAGCCGGATGACAGGGAGCGGATAACGGCAGCGCTTCTTGCGATCGAGCAATGCCTTCGCAACGGGGAGCTTGGCGCTGAGGAAGACCAGGCACTGCATGATGCCATCGCCATGGCGACCGGCAACCAGTTCCACATCACCGTTCGTGAATGGTTCAGGCCGCATTTCGCCATCGGGCATTCCGTGACACGAAGCCTGAGCTTGAAACGAACGCTGGAGCAGATTCGCAGCGTCCAGGATGAGCATGCGGTGATCGTGGAGGCGATCTTCGCGCGGCGGGAAACCGACGCTCACGATGCGATGAAGAGACACATACTGAATGCTCGCGCCCGCATGTTCCAGGGCGTTTGAGCGAGAATGGGAGGAAGAACGATGAAACGGGTCGCTGTGACGGGTGCCGCCGGACGTGTCGGAACGCTGCTGCGCCCGCTGCTTCGCTCGCATGTCGAGCATCTGCGCCTGATCGATCTCGAGGAGCCTGCCGGGCTTGGCGAAAACGAGCATTTCGTGAAGGCCGATCTCGCCAATGTCGATGAGGCCACCGCTGCGCTTGAAGATATCGACGGCATCGTCCACCTGGCGGGCATTGCAAGCGGCATCGATATGAACGCCATCCTGCAGGCCAATGTGCTGGGAACCTACAATCTCTACGAGGCGGCGCGGATCAACAAAATTCCCAGGGTCGTCTATGCCTCGAGCAATCATGCCACCGGCTTTTATCCGCGCGGCCAGCTCGTCTCGCCGCTCGATCCGATGCGCCCGGACAGCCCTTATGGGCTTTCCAAATGCTGGGGCGAACTGGTGGCGGGGCTCTACTACGACACATCGGGCATTCGCTCCCTTTCGATCCGCATCGGCAATGCCGGCACCTATCCCAACAGCGAGCGATCCGTCGCGATCTGGATCAGCGCACGAGACCTGGCGCAATTGGTCAGGATCGGCCTGTCGCACCCGTCGATCGCCGCGACGGTGGTCTATGGCGTTTCTGACACCGACGAGAAATGGTGGGACAACGAACTGGCAGCGAGGCTCGGCTACCAGCCACAGGACCGGCCACGCGACCATGCCCGCATCGAGCAGGGATCCGAAGGGCCGGTGGCGCTTGCGTTCCAGGGTGGCGGCTTCTGTGAGATCAATCACGACGGCACCATCCGCATGCGGGACGCCGAGGGCTTGGCCGAGAGCCTGGAGATGGTTCCATGACGGCACCGCGCATCATCCGCCCGGACGTCCGTTCCGTGATCCAGCAACCGCTGACGGTCGGTGAATCCCCGGTATGGGACGAGCGGACCGGCACGCTGTGGCTCGTCGATATCCTGGCGCCGGCAGTTGTCCGCATCTCCGCGCAAGGGAAGGTCGACCGCTTCGACATGCCGGCTCCGGTCGGCAGCCTCGGGCTCTGCCGTGACAACAGGATCGTCGTGGGCCTCCAGACAGGCGTCCACCTCTTCGAGCCCGCCTCGGGCGATCTCGAGTTCCTGTGCGATCCGGTCGGGCGCCACATCAATGGCCGCCTCAACGATGGCAAGGTCGGTCCCGACCGACACTTCTGGGTCGGCTCGATCAGCGAAGCCAAGCCGCAAGTAAACGACGCCGCTCTTTTCCGGGTTGGCGCCGACGGCAGCGCGCGGACGGTGGCAACGGGACTGACGAGCTCCAACGGTCTTGCCTGGTCGCCGGATGGCCGGCGGATGTATCACTCCGACAGCCGGCAATGTTTCCTGCAGGCATTCGATTTCAATCCGGCGACGGGCGAAATCGGCGAAGGACGCCGGCTTCGCAGCTTCACGGAAGACGACGGGCGGCCGGACGGAGCGGCCATCGATCGTGACGGCTTTTACTGGAGCGCCGGCGTATCCGCCGGTCGCCTCAACCGGATATCGCCCGACGGCGAAATCGTCGAGATCTACATTCTGCCGGTCGCCGCACCGACCATGCCGTGTTTCGGAGGGCCGGATCTGCGCACCCTCTACGTCACGAGCCTGTCGACCGACCGCACTGGACGCTTCGAGGCGGGAACGGTCATCGCCTTCGACGCGGACGCAGAGGGCTTGGCGCCCTTCCGTTTCGGATGACAGCGTGCCGATCACCCGTCGGGTGACGGCGGATTGATGGAAAGCTAAGGGGGAAGAAAGATGAGCATCGCAATCATGCGCAAGGCGCTCACAGGCGTATCGGGTGTTCCCGTCACCGCCTATGACGGCAGCGGCGAAGTCGACCCCCGGATCACGGCGAAGGTCTATGAGCGGGTGGCGGCAGCAGGCATCCACAACATCGTTGCCGCCGGCAATACCGGGGAATTTTATGCGTTGACGCCTGAGGAGATCAGGATCGTCCACGAGGCGGCGGTGTCAGGTGTCGACGGCAAGGCGCCGGTGACGGCGGCGATCGGCCGGTCGCTGCGCGAGGCGGTCGGCATGGCAAAGGACGCGGCCCGCATCGGCGCCTCCGCCGTGATGTCGCATCAGCCCGTCGATCCTTTTGCGGCCCCTTCGGCCCAGATCGACTATTTCTGCAATCTTGCGGATGCTTCCGCCCTGCCGCTGGTCGCGTATGTCAGGGCCGAGGGTTTCAGTGTCGCAGAGATCGTTCGGCTCGCAAATCACGGCAATATTGCCGGTATCAAGTTTGCGACGACCGATCTGATGCTGCTGTCGCGAGCGATCCCGGCCGCCGACCCGGCCGGTGCACTGTTCGTCTGCGGCCTGGCAGAAAGCTGGGCGCCGACATTCACCGCAGCCGGTGCGCGCGGCTTCACTTCCGGTCTCGTCAATGTTGCACCGAAGCTCTCGCTTGCCGTCCACGATGCGCTTGAAAATGGCGATTTCGCCGCGGCACGAGCGATCGTCAACAAGCTCGAACCATTCGAGCGGATGCGGACCAAATTCCGCAACGGCGCCAACGTGACCGTCGTGAAAGAGGCGGTCAGCTATTCCGGTCTCGATGTCGGCCCGGTGCGTGTGCCGGGCTTGCCGCTGCTCGACCAGCATGACCGCGAGGAACTTCATCGGCTGCTTCGAAGCTGGGAGGCCGAGGGCAATGTTCAAACGGATCCGAACCGGCAGGAGACTTCAAAGGCCGCCGTCTGAGGCCGACATTATTTCCGCAAGCAACAGGTGCCGGCATGGCCGCGCCACAGGATTGGGAGGTCTTGAGATGCTGAAACAGCTACTGACAACGATCGCGATAACGGGCGCCCTGACGGCGGCACAGCCGAGCTGGGCTGCATCGCCGCCAAACATGCTGGTCATCGGCACGAATCTCACCGGCATAAGAACGCTCGATCCGGCCCAGAACAATGCCCGCACGGTTTCCGAGCTGATCTCCAATCTCTACGACAACCTCGTGCAACTGTCACCGGACGATCTAAAAACGCTGAAGCCGATGCTCGCGACGCAATGGAGCGTCTCGGCGGACGGCAAGATCATCACGCTGACATTGCGCGACGACGCGGTCTTCCAGAGCGGCAACAAGGTAACAGCCGATGATGCCGCCTGGTCGATCCAGCGCGTTATCAAGATGGGCCAGGTCGGCTCCACCGATGTCGCGCTCTGGGGCTTCACATCAGACAACGTCGAAAAGCTCGTTCGGGCAAAGGACGAACACACGCTTGAGATCGAGCTGCCGCAGGCCGTGAACACCGATCTGGTGCTCTATTCGCTAGCCGGCTCGTCGATCGGCATCATCGACAAGAAGACGGCACTCTCGCATGAGGCAAACGGCGACTTCGGCGGCGCCTGGCTTTCTGCCAATTCTGCCGGCAGCGGCCCGTTCGCGCTGGCGCAATGGCGGCCGAACGATGTTGCGATCTTCAACGCGCAGCCGAACTACTGGGGCGGCAAGCCGGCCATGGCCCGCGTCGTCGCTCGGCATATCCCAGAATCCGGCAACCTCAGACTGCAGCTCGAAGCCGGAGATGTCGATGTCGGCCAGTATCTGGCAAGCGGCGACCTCGATGCCCTGTCCAACAACAAGGACGTGGTGATCGAGAGCGTTCCGGGTCTGGGCTTCTATTACATCGCCCTCAACCAAAAAGACCCGGATCTGCAGAAGCCGAAGGTTCGCGAGGCCTTCCAGCATGCTTTCGACTGGAAGGCGATCTCCGGCAACATCATGCGCTATACCGGTTTTCCCTGGCAGTCGATGATCCCGCGCGGCATGATCGGCGCGCCCGAGGAAGCTGCCTCCCACTACGACTATGATCCTGCCAAAGCCAAACAGCTGCTGGCGGAAGCCGGCTACCCCAATGGCCTGAAGAAGGTGCTCAATCCATCGGGCGCGGCGACACTGCCCTTCGCCGAAGCGCTGCAGGCGAGCGCCCGTGCTGCCGGCCTCGATCTCGATCTCGTGCCCGGCGAATTCACGCCCGCCTTCCGCGAGCGGAAATACGAGGTGCTGCTCGGCAATTCCGGCGCCCGACTGCCTGATCCTTTCGCTGTCGCCACGCAATATGCCTACAATCCCGACAACAGCGACGAGGCGCGTCTCGGCAGCTATTATCTCTGGCGCGCCGGCATGAAAGTGGACGAGCTCAACACACTCGTCGACCAATCGATGAAGGAGCGCGATACGGGCAAGCGCACTGACATCTTCAAGAAGATGGACGGCATCTATGCCGGCATGGCCTCGCCGCTCGTCATCTTCTTCCAGCGAACCGACCCCTATGTCACGCGCGCCAACGTCAAGAACTATCACGGGCACACGACCTGGTCGACGCGCTGGCACGACGTGACCAAGGAGTAGAACGCGTGGCGAGCGCCGATCTGACATCGAAGCGGGAGAGCGGCACCCGTTCTGCGGAGGGCGGGTTCGCCGAGGCGGCCCCGCACCCTCTGGTGAACCTGTTGCGGCGCTTGGCAGGGCGGGTCGTGGCTGTGGTGACGACGCTGCTCGGCCTTCTCTTCCTGACCTTTTCGATGGGTCGTCTGCTGCCTGCCGACCCGGTGCTCGCCATCACCGGAGCGGAGGTCAGCAAGGAGGTTTATGATCGCGTCTATCATGAGCTGGGGCTCGGGCAACCCGTCTGGATGCAGTTCCTCGCCTATGTCGGGAAGATCGCGACAGGCGATCTCGGCACCTCGGCGACGACCGGCCAACCAATCCTCACCGACCTCATGACGATCTTTCCCGCCACCATCGAGCTTGCGGTCATCGCCATGATCATCGGCGCCATCATCGGCGTTCCCCTGGGGATCACGGCTGCCGTCAGACGCGGAACTGTCATCGACCACGTCGCCCGCATCGTCGCCCTTGCCGGCCATTCCATTCCGATCTTCTGGACCGGGCTGATGGCGCTCTTCATCTTCTATGCCAAGCTCAAGCTCGTCGGCGCATCCGGCCGCATCGACGTCTTCTACGAAGGTCTCGTCACACCCATGACCGGCTTTCTCCTGATCGACGCAGCGCTGCAGCAGCAATGGGACGTGTTTCACAACGCTCTCGGCCACATCATCCTGCCGGCGGCGATCCTCGGCTATTATTCCGTCGCCTATATCAGCCGCATGTCGCGCAGCTTCATGCTGGAGCAGCTCAGCCAGGAATACATCATCACTGCGCGGGCAAAGGGGCTCGGCACCCGCAAGGTCGTCTGGCGCCATGCCTTCAAGAACATCCGCGTGCAGCTTTTGACGATCATGGCGCTGACCTTCGGTGGGCTGCTCGAAGGAGCGGTGCTGATCGAAACGGTTTTCGGATGGCCGGGGCTCGGCCAGTACCTGACCCGAGGGCTGCAGATGAATGACATGAATGTCGTCATGGGCTCGGTGCTGACGATCGGCGCCGTCTTCCTGACGATCAATATCCTGTCGGACTTCCTCTATCGCATTCTTGATCCGAGGACACGGTGACGCCATGACGATTTCCTCTGAGCACGCAGACAGCGTTGACACCGGCGGCTTTCGCAAATGGCTGCTCGCGCCGGAGCCGCGAGGCTGGTTTCAATCGTCCGCGCAGCAAATCCATCAGGGCTGGCTGAAATTCAGCCTGCACCCGCTTGGCCTCGCCGGACTCGCCATCATCGTGCTGCTGATCGTGGTAGCGACGGCCGCCCCCTTGCTGACGAGCTACGATCCGATCGTCCAGGACATGGCCGGGCGGCTTGCCGCGCCATCGGCAAGCCATTGGCTCGGCACCGACAATTTCGGCCGCGATGTGTTCTCCCGGGTGATCTATGGCGCCCGCACGACGCTCTACATCATCATGCTCGTCACGATCATCGTCGCCCCGCTCGGCCTGCTGATCGGCACCGTCTCAGGTTATTTCGGCGGCATCATCGATGAAATCCTGATGCGCGTCACCGACATTTTCCTGTCTTTCCCCGGGCTGGTGCTGGCGCTCGGTTTTGCCGCAGCGCTCGGACCGGGCATCACCAACGCAATCATCGCAATTTCGCTGACGGCCTGGCCGCCGATCGCGCGCCTCGCGCGGGCCGAAACGCTCAGCCTTCGCAAGGCGGACTATATCGCCGCCGTGCGCCTGCAGGGCGCGAGCTCAATCGCAATCATCACCCGCCACATCCTGCCGATGTGCATTCCCTCGGTGATCGTCCGCGTCACCCTCAATATGGCCGGCATCATCATCACCGCCGCTGGTCTCGGCTTCCTCGGCCTCGGTGCGCAGCCGCCATGGCCGGAATGGGGCTCGATGGCCGCGAGCGGCCGTGAGTTCATGCTCGACAGCCCCTGGGTCATCGCCGCACCCGGCATTGCCATTGCGCTAGTCAGCCTCGCCTTCAACCTCGTCGGCGATGCGCTCCGCGATGTGCTTGATCCCCGAGGTTCAGAATGACCGAGCCCTTGATCGATATTCGAAACCTCGAAATCGCCTTCGGCGGTGGACAGGTGCGGGCCGTGCGCGGCGTCAGCTTCGCGCTCGGACAGGAAAAACTCGGGATCGTCGGTGAATCCGGATCGGGAAAATCCACTGTCGGGCGGGCGATCATGAAGCTCTTACCGCCGACCGCGATCGTCAATGCCGAGCGGATGCGCTTTCGCGACGTGGATCTGCTCAAGGCAAACGAGAAAACGATGATGACGATCAGGGGGCGGCGGATCGGGCTCATCCTGCAGGACCCGAAATATTCGCTCAATCCTGTCATGCGGATCGGCGAACAGATCGCCGAAACCTATCGTTTCCATCATCCCAAGGCGAGCACCAAGCAGACCTCCCGCCAAGCGCTCGATATGCTCGAAGCCGTCCAGATTCGCGATCCCGAGCGCGTGGCCCGCCTTTATCCGCACGAAATCTCCGGCGGGATGGGCCAGCGCGCGATGATCGCCATGATGCTGATCGCCGAACCCGAAGTGCTGATCGCCGACGAGCCGACGTCGGCACTCGACGTGACGGTAAGGCTCGAAATCCTGGCGCTGCTCGACGAGCTCGTGCTACGCCGCAATCTCGGCCTGATCTTCATCAGTCACGACCTCAATCTGATCAGGAATTTCTGCGATCGCGTCCTCATCATGTATGCGGGGCGGGTCGTCGAAGTGCTCGAGGCGCGCGATCTCGACAAGGCCAGACACCCCTATACGCAAGGGCTGCTCGCATCCCTGCCGACGATCGACAATCCCCCTGCCCGGCTGCCGATCCTCAAACGCGATCCGGCCTGGCTCGACGAACCCGTATTGGAGGCGCCGCGGTGATCAAGATCGACAATCTCACGATCCGTTTCGGGCATGGCCAGCGACCCGTCGTCAGAGACATCAGCCTCGCCATCGAGAGCGGCACGGCCTTCGGCCTGGTCGGCGAGTCCGGCTGCGGAAAATCCACCGTGCTCAGGGCGCTTTCCGGCCTCAACGCCAATTATGACGGCCGGATCTCGCTCCAGGGCGAGACGCTGGACCGGCAGCGCAGCCGGCCGTTCTTCCGCCGGGTGCAGATGGTGTTCCAGGACCCCTACGGGTCGCTCCACCCGCGCAAAACCATCCGCTCGCAGCTGAAAGAGCCGCTGCGCAACCAGGGACTGGATACGAATTCCGTCGACGTGAATGCCGTCCTGAGATCGGTCGGCCTCGATCCGGCGCTGAGCTACCGATTTCCGCACCAGCTGTCCGGCGGACAGCGGCAGCGTGTGGCGATCGCCCGCGCCCTGATGCTGGACCCGGATGTTCTGCTTCTCGACGAACCGACATCTGCGCTCGACGTGTCGGTTCAGGCCGAAATCCTCAATCTCCTTCAGGATTTGCGTCGGGAACGCGGCCTCACCTATCTGCTCGTCAGCCATGATCTCGCCGTCGTCTCCCATATGTGCAGCCGCGTCGCCATTATGGAAGCCGGCGAGATCGTCGAACAGGTCGATATCGCAGCCCTGCGCAGAGGCGCGGTCGAGCATCCCTATTCGCAACGCCTGCTGCGGGCGAGCCAGATGTATGGAAAGGCGTAAATTCTCGATCGATGCGCGGCGGCTCGACGTCGTCGCAGGCCCGCCATCCTCAGGATCGTCAATGGCGGATCAGAGACTCCCAATCCAGCACTATCCGCTCGATCTGGAGTACAGGCCAAGCTCGTCTCTCATAGCAAATCCGCAACGCTGATAGAACTCCGACAGCGCCCCACCTCGCTGCGAGATCAGCCAGACGCTATTACACCCTTCAGCTTTGGCTGTTTCAAACATTGCAGAAAGCAGAGCAGTGCCTATTCCCTTACCCTGTGCGTCGGGTTGCACTGAAAGCTCGTCCAAGTAAATCACCGGGCCGGTGTGGCGCCGCTGTCGTACGCCCAGCGCAATCCCGAGCACCTTGCCTTCATCAACCGCCGCCAGCGCAACCGATCTAGGGGTTTCAAGCACATAGGTCACATTTTCCGCAGCCGCCTCAAGGGACCAGCTCTCGTTCCACGGCGGCAGGGCATAGGCTCTTACCAATACGTCGGCCGCGCCGCTGACGTGTTTTTCAACCAGACGTTCGATCCGAAATGACATGAACTTGTCTCACGCTACGTGAGGTGACATTTGCCGAGCGCGGTTGGTTTCGCAATGGTGTGTTGCCTGCATCCGCAGATTTTTTCCGAGCTTATCCCCAAAATGGCTAGGCGCCAGGCAGGCCGAGCCAGTCCTCCCGGCTGAGCCCGCCATTGAAAGTCCCTATTTCCAACTTGTGTAATCGTCAGCGACGCAACCAAACGGCGCACGATCCTGATCGAACCGCTTCTTGAGCTGCTGGCATCCCCACTCGTTCAACGGCGCCGGCATGAGATTGTTGATATCCATGCCAGGCGATTGAAATTGTGTCGTGGAGCTCGTGACGTACCAAAGCCAGAAGCCGACCACACCGACGACGATCAGGAGCAACACACCGAAGAAAATCTGCAGCCGCTTCCAGATCGATACCGCCTTTTTGGGCTCTTCGACCAAGACCGTCGCATTCCGATCGCCTTCTTGCTGAGACGCAAGAGATGCAAGAGCGGCGGCACGCTCATCATTCGTAAGCTCGACGCGCTGCAGACGATCGTCCAGAAGCACCGGAAGAGCAGTATTGCCGTGCCTGACAGCCAGTCCGATCGCTTTGCCCTTGGCTTCACCGACGATGAGCGGCTCTTCTCCATTCTTCATGCGCGTGTAAGCCGATCGCCCCGTTTTGTCGGCGGCGATCTTGTCATTATAGGTGATGGAAAGGACGCCGCGTTTGCGGTCGAATGCGGTCACCTCGACCGGGACAGGGGTCAGCATGGCAGGCCGGCGCAGTTGGCCCTTGACCCGCCAAATGCGGATACCGAGAAAAATCATACCCAGGCTCATGCCGCCAAGCAGGATGACAAACACAGTCAGCGTGATGATCCGGTTCCAGAGCATATCCAGACCGAGGCTCATCGTCGCGAGTTCCGGATGATCGGCTGAGATCACAAGGCCAGTTTCATAGTCGCCGGTATGGAAATCGACGAACATGACCTCGACCTCGGTGTCGTAGTCCCGTCCGCCGTAATTGTAGACAAGGCGTGCTTCGCAATCCGTGAAGATGGCTTTGCGCGTCGTGCATCGCCCGTTTTGCACATCGCCGTTTTCGAGCACCAAGGGGTTCTGGCTGATCTGGAAATCGCGGATCACGCCTGGCGCTGCCGAAACGAAGAGAAAGATAGCCAGTGCCAGGATGATAGGCGTTGACCAGAAGTAAGCATTTGGCGTGGAGATGACGTTGCGCGCCAACGAAAGCGGGCGACTAGGAAGAACAAGCGAAGACAATGGCGTCGACCCCTTATGTGACAGCGCAGCGCGCTGGTAAAGCTTCAGACAGCCGATGATGAATGAGCGGCGTTGACGCCGTTGCGACCGGCTTCACACAATCCCATTGTGTGATACCGATCTACAGCCTGAGGCGGGCGATCGGCAATCCCTTTCAGCGCGCGTGGGTAGCATTGGCATGTTGATCCCTTCGCGCACCGCGAGCGAGTCGGTGAGTTGCGCTCCAATATCGATGGTTCGTGTCCTCGGCGCTGCGCTCGCATCTGCTTAGCAGGTGAGCTCTACAGCCGATTGGCGCGCAACAAGGTGTCTCGCGACAGATATCCCGCAAGCGTCCCATCGGCTGACCTGACATGCAGGCCCGGCATCTCACCGGAGAGGATGACCGCCAAGGCATCGTGAACCGTGGCGTCAGCGGCGATCTCGGCATCGCCGTTGGACGGTTCCGGCGCGGTCATGATCGTCGATACGGCAATCAAGCTGAGCCTCTTTATGGCTCGGTCGGGGCCGAGGAAACTCTCGACGAATTCGTTGACGGGACGCGCAAGGATTTCCTGCGGGCTATCATATTGAAGGAGGCGGCCATCCCGCATGATCGCAATGCGATCGCCCATCTTGATAGCCTCATCGAGGTCATGCGTGACGATGACGACGGTTTTCTTCACCTTCCTCAAAATATCGCGGAATTCGTCCTGAAGCCGGACGCGGGTGATCGGATCGATCGCGCCGAACGGTTCGTCCATCAGCATGATTGCGGGGTCGGCTGCGAGTGCACGCGCGAAACCGACGCGCTGGCGCTGCCCGCCTGACAATTCATGCGGCAGACGCTGCCGCATGATGGCCGGATCAAGACCGACGAGATCCAGGAGTTCGTCGACGCGGCGATTGCTGCGCGCCTTTTCCCAGCCGAGAAGCCGCGGGACGGTCGCGACATTGCGTGCGATCGACATATGCGGAAACAGACCGACCTGCTGGATGACATAGCCGATGCTGCGGCGCAGCTCCTTCTGGTCGACCCGGGCGATATCCCTGCCGTCGACCAGCACACGTCCCGTCGTCGGGGTCTCCAACTGATTGATCATCCGCATGGTCGTGGTTTTGCCGCAGCCCGAAGGACCGATCAGGGCAACCGTCGTACCAGTCTCGATCAGGAGATCGAGGTTGTCGACCGCATGCTGGCCGCTTCCGTCGTAGTTCTTGGTAACATGATCGAGATGAATCATCCTGATATCCGCTTTCGGCCGCTCAGCGCCGTTGAGTGAAGAGGCGCTCCAGGGCGCCGAAGGCCAATTCCGCAAAGATTGCGAGCAGGGCAATCGGCACCGCTCCGACAAGAAGGCGCGGCATGTTCATGATCGCAATGCCGGCATTGATGAAATCGCCAAGCCCGCCGCCGCCGATGAAAGAGGCCAGCGCCGCCCCGCCGATGACCTGGATGGCGCTCGTCCTGACGCCCGACAGAATCGCGGGAACGGCCAGGGGAAGTTCGATCTCCCACAGCATCTGTCCGGCGCTCATGCCCATTCCATCCGCCGCATCGATCACCGAGGCGTCGATCTCGCGGATGCCAATGATCGTGTTCAACAATAGCGGCGGCACGGCCAGGACGATGAGGGCGATCACCGACGGCAGCAATCCGATGCCGAGAAAAGGCATCGTCGCCGACAGGATCGCCAGGCTCGGGATGGAGCGCAAGGCGCCGGCTATATTGACCACCGCAAAGGCGGCGCGTGGTGCCCGTGCGACGACAAATCCGAGCGGCACGGCGATGACGAAGGCGATGCCGAGCGAGAGGGCGCACATCAGAAGATGGCGATTGAACGCGTTGAAGAAGGTGCCGGAATTGTTGAAGATCCAGCTGAATGCATCGATCACGATCATGCCGGCTTCCCCCCGCTGCGCCGGCGCAGCAGCCTTTCGAAGGAGGCAAAACAGCAGTCGGCAAAGAGCGCCAGACATGACGTCAGCAGCCCGCCGGCGATGATCTTTTCGGGAAAGCGCTGGTCGATGCCTTCGAAAATGATGACGCCGAGCCCGCCGGCATTGATATAGGCGGCAACGGTGGCGATGCCGATGACCGTCACCATGGCGATGCGGATGCCGCCGACGATATAGGGCATGGCCAGCGGCAGTTCTACTTCCCAGATCCGCCGTGCCGTGCCGTAGCCCATGCCATCAGCAGCTTCCAATATGTCACGCGGAATAGCCTGAAATCCCATGCCGATATTGCGGATCAGGATCATCAGCGAGTAGGCGGCAAGACCGGTTATGGCGGGTGCCGCCCCGATGCCCATGATGGGGATCAGAAGCGCAAACAGCGCCAGGCTCGGCACGGCGAACAGGATGCCGGTGAAGATGACGATGGCCGCAAAACTCCGCGGCCGCCTCGCCGCCCATATCCCGACGATCAGCGAGATCACCAGGGCAATGCCGACCGAGGAAAAAACGAGATAGAGGTGCTCCAACAGCGCGTCGAAGAGCCGGTCGAGATGTTTGGGGACCCATTTCATCGTCGAAACCTCCGCATCCGAGCGCTCGTTCGGCTGTCTACCATGTGATCCCCAATCTGCGATCGGCGTCGTCGGCTCTTAGCGGCAGACTATCGTAGGCCGGGGGAACGACCGTCGAAAATCGCCGGAGGCCGAGCCGTTCCAAAACCGCCGCTCCCTCACGCGTTTCATGCAACGTCACGAGGCTTTGCTGTAATGCTGTGGCGATGTCCGCAGGCAAGGTTTGCGCGGCAACCAATAGCGGCGCGGGAAGCGGATCGGTCGTCGCCAGAATACGAAGACCATCGATCGCATCGGTTTCGTGCATCGACAACAATTGGAAGGCGTAAGCATCGATCGCACCCGCATCGATCCTGCCGTCCTCGAGGGCGGCGACGATGCCTGACGGGTTGAGCAGCGGCCCGACCGTCATGCTCTGCTTCACTTTCCCGGCAAACCGGTCGGCAAGAAAAGAACGCGCCGCGTGGTAGCCCGATTGGGAATCGCGCACGGTCCAGCCCCAGCGGGCCACAGCGAGATCCGCTACCTCGTTCACCGCCCCGGTGGAGGCGACGAGAATGTGGCTGGCATAGAGCGGCTGGTCCAAAGACCATGCCTCGCTCGAAACGGGTGCAGCAAGGGCAGTCGGCCTGGCGCCCTCGGGCATACGCGAAAACGGATAGCCGCACATAAAGACCAGCCCCATGTCCGGCCTCGCCCATAGCTCCGACAGCGGCGCCGGTGCTGCATGAGCGATGATCTCGAGCTCAATGCCGGACTGCACGCTGACCAGCGCAAACAACGCATCCCACAGGCCGCGAATGCGCGGACTGAGATTATACATTCTCGAACAGGCGATCGGCTTGGACATCACCATGGCAACTATGCGAACCGCAGCCGCTGGCCGATGTTCATCTCTCTTGCCTTGTCGACCATGGCGGCGCCGAGCGCCACGTCGGTGGTGCTGAGGCCGCGGTGCCAGAACAGGATCGTCTCCTCGTCACTTTCGCGGCCGGGCTTCATGCCGCAGACGATCTGGCCGATTTCGGCATGCAGGTTCTCGGCCGTCACCTTGCGCTCGTCGACGTGACGGCGAAGCGCTCCGAACGGCTTGCCGGGGCCGCATTGTCCCCAATCGTCGACGACGACCTTGTCCATGATGTCGGTGAGATCGAATTCAAGCGCGCTCATCGTGCCATAGGGCACGACGAAGGCGCCCTTCTTCACCCATTCCGTCTTGAACAGCGGCGCCGGTTCCGGCAGGCGGCTCGCCTCGACCATGATGTCGGCGCCCTTGAGGCAATCCTCCCAATTGTCGGTGACGATGATCTTCTTGCCGAGATCCGCCTCAAGACGCTTGGCGAAGGCATCCCGACTTTCCGGCCGGCGCGAATGCACGCGGATTTCCTCGAAGTCGAAGAGATGGTCGAGAAGCCGGACATTCCAGTAAGAGGTTCCGCGCGCACCGATATGGCCGAGAATCTTGCTGTCCTTGCGGGCGAGATATTTTGCGCCAAGAGCGGTGACGGCCCCGGTGCGCATGTCGGTGATATCAGTTGCGTCGATGATGGCCTTCGGCACGCCGGTGTTCGGGTCGAACAGGTTGAGGACCGCAAGCTCCGAAGGCAGATCGACCTTGTAGTTGTCGACGAAGTCGCCGACGACTTTGACGCCGGCATAATTCAGCGCTTTGACGTAGCCGCGAAGCACGTTGAAATGGCCTTTGTCGGAGCTCTCCGGCACAAGATGAACACGCGGCTCGATGACGGTTTCACCCCTGCCCTGCGCATCCAGCGCCTTCGACACCGCATCGAGAATCTCGTCATTCGTCAGCGCCAGCGCCTTGGCATCGAGGGCGTTGAGATAATCGATCCAGATTTCCTGCATTTCCCGCTTCTCCATATTCCTGCCCGGCTGCTGACCGGACGGATTTTCGAACAAAAACCCTTAAATGGATCGCCGCGCCAGACCGCAGCCGGATTGATATCCGGCCGCGGAGGCATGACAATCATTTCGGCAGGAGGCCGTTTTCCTTGAGGAAATCGACCGCCACGTCCTTGGCTTCCTCGTGATCGGTTTCGACCTTGGCATTGAGGACCCGCATCTTTTCGTTGTCGAGATGGGAGCCGACCGCTTCGAGCAGTTCGGCAACCTTCGGGTTGGCCTTCAGCACGTCCTGGCGGACAACAGGCGCCACGTAGTAGGGCGGAAACAGACCCTTGTCGTCTGCCAGCGGCACGAGATTCTTCGAGCCGATCTGCCAGTCGGTCGCCGCACCATTGGCAACGTCGATATCCTTTTGTTCCAGCGCGTCGTAACGAAGACCAAGCTTGGCGAACTGCTTGAACTCCTTGAACTCGGCGTCGTAGACGCGCTTCAGGCCGGGCAGGCCGTCGGCGCGATCCGGAAATTCGGCGCCGCCGCCGAAGACCAGTGTCTTGGAGACCTTGGCGAGATCCGACAGGCTCTTCAGATTGTTGGCCTGCGCCGTTTCTTGCCGGACGACGATGACATAGCCGTTGTTGATCCCGCTCGGCTTCAGCCATGTGAGATTGAACTGCTTGGCGTAGAAGTCCTTGACCTGCGTATAGACCTTGTCGGCGTCGGTCGACATCTCGCCCTTGACGACGGATGCGAGCGCCGTGCCGGTATATTCCGGATAAAGATCGATCTCGCCGGCCACCAATGCCTGGTGCGCAATCAGCGTGCCGCCGAGGTTGATCTTGCGCTCGACGGTGAAGCCGGCATTTTCCAGAACGGCTGAATACATTTCAGCGAGGATGAACTGCTCAGTGAAATTCTTGCTGCCGACCTTGATGGTCTCTGCGGATGCAGACTGGAACATGGCGGTTGCCATGATGCCGGCTGCAAGGATGCCCTTTGTCCAATTTTTCATAGTCATTCCCTCTTGTTGACTTTTCAATGAACGAACCGGCGGCGTTCCCCAGAATAGCCGTCGGCATGACCGGTCGGCGCCCTGCCCTTCTTGGTGGGGCAGTGGCGAACCGGGCTTACAGCGGGCCAAGCCCGATCAATGCGGCGATCGCCGCAAAATCCGGCCCTTGCGCGCGATCCTCATCAAGCGCCGGGACGTGATTGCGGACGAAAGCATAGGCCTCAGCCGATCCCTTGCCCAATTCGCCTGAGACGCCGCGCAGCTCGACGGCCTGGGCCGAGGCAATCAGTTCGATGGCAACGAGATAACGCAGGCGCTCGACGATCGCCTGCGTCTTTGCCAAAACGCTCGGCGCCATCGACGCTTGGTCTTCGACGCCATCGGCGACGGGAAAGGGCGAAAGCGAAACCGGCATGGCGAGATGGCGGATTTCGGCTTCCATGGCCGAGACGGTCTTTTGCACGGTCGCAAAACCGGTCCGGCTCTGGCCCATCGGGGTCAGGAAGCGCGGGAGGTCTGACATGCCGGGCGACATGATCTTCATGATCCGATAGGCGGTGCCTGCCGCACAATGCGCCATCGCCTGCCCCAGCCTTTCCCAGGCGAGCACAAAAGCGGTCATGTCGAAATTGCCGTGTGCAAGAATGACGCCTTCGGAGGCGATGACGACAGGATTGTCGCTGGAGCTGACGAGATCTATCTCCGTCGCCTGCCTTGCCTCGTCGATCGCATGCCTCATCGCGCCCCAGACCTGCGGCGTGCAGCGGTAGCTCAAAGGATCCTGGAGACGTCTTGCGGCATCGGCCGCAAGCAAGGAGCTTCCCGAAAGCAGTTCCATCAGTTGAGCGGCGACACGGCGCTGCCCAAAGGCCGGTCTGGCAGCGAGAGCGCGATCGTCGAAGACGCTGACATTGGCCCGGAACGCTTCGAAATTAACGGCAATCGCCTTCAGGGACCAATCGAAGAGCCGCTCGATATCCTCAAGCGCCAGGCAGGCAAGGCCGATGGAGAGACTGTTGGCCACGACAAGCGCATGCCCGTCCTTCGGCGCCAATTCGAGTTGTTTCAGGCCGGCCCTTTCCAGGGCGATGGCGGCCGGCAGCACTTCGCCGCCAAGCTCGATCTCGCCGAAGCCGAGAAGCGCCCGGCTCATATGGGCAAGCGGAGCCAAATCCGCCGCACCGATCGAGCCCAATGACGGGACGACCGGATGGATATCTGCATTGATGGCGGCGATCAGACCACGGAACACGTTCAGCGAAATGCCGGAGCCGCCCGCCGCCATGCCTGCAGCCCTAACGGCCATCATCGCCCGCACGGATTCCTGGGCAAGCGGCTTTCCGACGCCGACCGCGCGGGCTTGCGGCACACGCATCTGAAACGCCACCAGATCTTCCGTTGCAAGTCGTGTATCGACCCCCGCTCCCAGTCCTGTCGTCAGGCCATAAACCGGCAGCTCCTTTTCCGTATAGCGATCGACGACGGCGCGCGCCGCCGTAATCCGAGCCTCGACCTCGGCGGAGATTTCGATCCTGGCGTGACGACGGGCAATTGCTGCGATGTCCTCGATCGTCGGCGGCGACGCGCTGAAGGTGATCGATGGAGAATGGGTGGCGCTCACTGTTTCTCTCCGAGAATGGCGACGGGCTTCGAGGGACCCTTGGTGGACCGTGCTTCCAGCCGATATTGCGCGCCCGGATAGTATAACAGCGCACAGGTCACGACGGCCTCGCCCGACCAGGTCCTTCGAAAGACGCGCAGGCAAGGGTGATCATTCTTCAGGCCAAGATATTTGCGGATCGTCGTGTCCGGTTTGACGGCCTGGACGATATGTTCGAACGCCGTTATCGGCGCCACCTTCGTCAGATATTCGTTCGGCGTCATGCTGCTGAAATCGGTCGACAGATAGTCGGGCGCGACCAGCGGATTGACGTAGCGCTCCTCGACCTGAATGGGCTGGTCGTTTTCCAGGTGCACGATCAGCGAGTGCATCACCTCAGCGCCGAGCGTCAGTTCGAGCGCGTCGGCAACGTTGGCATCCGCCTTCATCGAGCCGGCCTGAACGACCGCCGCCTTATGCGTGTGACCCCGCTCCAGTATTTCGTCGGCTATGTTGCGGATTTGAAGCAGATCGACGTCGAGGTGCTTTGGCGACACGAAGGTTCCGATCCCGGCGGATCGCTTGAGGACACCCTCGAACATCAATTCCCGCAGCGCGCGGTTCGCCGTCATGCGGCTGACGCCGAATGCCGCCACCAGTTCGCTTTCAGAGGATACCCGGTCTCCCGGCTGCAGCTTGCCTTCGGCGATGTCGGCCAGGATCTGCTCCTTGATCCTGATATAATGGCGCGCCTCGCGGGCGGCTGGTTTGACCGCTTTCGTCATGACAGCCTCGCCATGCCATTGTCGAGGATGGTCACACCCCGTGACGCAACGATCCCCCTGAAGCGAATCTCGGCGTCGTTGCGCCACATCTGCAGGGTGATCGTTTCTCCGGGAAAGATCGGCGCGCTGAACCGCGCCGCGATCGCCCGCAAGCCGATCTTCATGCCTGGATCGATGGCGGCGATGATGGCGTAGCCCGCATAACCGAAGCTGCACAGCCCATGCAGGATCGGCCGATCGAAGCCGCTTCGGCCGGCTGCCTGTGGATCCGCATGCAGCGGATTGAGATCGCCGTTCAGGCGATAAAGCAGCGCGGCGTTGTCAGGGAGGTCGACATTGAATTCGAAGTCCGGCTCTCGGTCCGGGACTTTGGACAGAGGTTCAGGCGCCGATCCCGCCGAACCGCATCCACCGTCACCGCGGCAGGCGTTCGTCTGGACGATCGTCGCGATCGGCTCATCACCGTCCACGGTTGCGATCATGCGCTCGAAGCTGACGAACATGCCTTTCTCAAGGCCGCGATCGACCACCGACAAGACGCGCGACCGGGAGATCAGCGGCACATCGAGAGGGACTGGCCGGTGGATGGTCAGGCGATGCTCGGAATGCACGAGACGCGCCCAGTCGACACCCGTCTGCTGCATCCACGGGCCTGGATGCGCCACGACATTGGCAAGGGTCGGCGCGGTCACGAGATCGCGTTCATAGACATAGTTCAATAGGTTTTCGTCGAGCGGGTTGGTGCCGTAGCCGACAGACAGGGCGTAGAGGATGGCATCTCTTGCAGTAACCACATGCGTCGCTTGCGGCACCGGGAAATCGAGAATGGATTGGGCCGACAACGTCACGATGCGGCTCCGCCGGATGCCACGGGCTTGCGAACACCACCCGACAGGCGGATGCCGCCGTCGACGGAAAGCAATTCGCCAGTGACGAACTCTGCCCCCTGAACAAGCCAGACAATGGCGCCGGCAACGTCTTCCGGTGTCGCGACCCGGCCGAGCGGCGCGGTTTCCGAAAATCGCTTGGCAATGGCGCCATAGGCATCCGGCCCGAGCGTGTCGCGCATCCAGCGCGTATCGATGATGCCGGGGCAAACCGCGTTCACCCGGATATCGGGACCGCAGGTGCGCGCTAGCGCCAGGGTCAACGCATTGAGCGCACCCTTGGAGGCCGTATAGGCAAGCGAACTGCCGCCGCCGGTAAAGGCAACGTTGGATGAGACATTGACGATCGCACCGCCGCCGCTGTCACGCATCACAGGCACCGCCGCCCGGCACATCTGATAGGCGCCGATGACATTGACGCCGAAAACACTCTGAAAATCTTCGGCCGACAATGTCTCCAGATCGAAAGGATCCGATTTGACCGTCGTTGCGGCATTGTTCACCAGGGCGTCGAGCCGCCCCCACCGGTTGACGGCCGTCGCGACCATCCGGCGGCAGGCCGCATCGTCGGCAACGTCGGCCTGGACGATCTCGACCTCCGCGCCCAGGCTGCGGCAGATATCGGCCGTTTCATCGGCCTCTTTGTTGCTGCTGTTGTAATTGACGACCACCCGGGCACCGCTCTCGGCGAACTGCTTCACGCATGCGGCCCCGACGCCTGTTGCCGAGCCCGTGACGATGATGACGGCTCCATCGATTTTCATGGGGCAAAGTCCTTCATGGCGTGGGTGGCAAACAGGCGCGCGTCCATCTGTTTCAGCTGGCCCGACACCGCGACGCCCTTCGGCAGGCGGTCGAGAACATGGGAGGCGAGATCGATGCCGGGGGCAAACTCCGTCAGCATCAGGCATCCGTCGATCACTCGAAAGACCGCCCGCTCGGTGACGACGAGCTGCGACTGCCCTTCCGGCGCAAAGGCCGGGCTCGAACTGATCTGGTCGACATGGTCGACGATCTTGCAAACTCTGCCGTCCCGGATGATGTCGAGGCTGCCGTCGGCAACCGCAATTTCCGCGCCGCCGGCCGAAAATGCGCCGAGATAGACAACACGCCCCGCCGTCTGCGAAATATTGGTGAAGCCGCCGACCCCAACGATGGAATTGTTGAAGCGGCTGACATTGACCGCACCGTGCCTATCCACCTCGGCCATGCCGAGAAAGGCGATATCGAGGCCGCCGCCGTCGTAAAAGTCGAACTGCGAAGCCTGTGGGACGATGGCGGTCGGATTGACGGCAGCGCCGAAGGACAGTTCCTCGGCCGGCACGCCGCCGATCACGCCGGATTCGATCGTCACCGTATAATCGTCGAATCCCTCTTCGCTGGCGATCCGACCGATCCCGGCGGCAATGCCGATGCCGAGGTTGATCGTCGGGCGATGGAGCGGCGCCAACTCCAGGAAGGCACGGCGCTGAATTATCTTATCGGCCGACAGCGGCGCCGGGTGCAGGCGGCTCACCGCCATCCGGACGCGCCCGGTATAGGCGATATTGTCTGTCTCGGCGAAACTGACGCCGTGCTGGGCCGGATTTTCGCAGACGACGACATAATCGACCAGCGCCGCCGGGATGCGAACATCGCCCGGCGGCAGCGAGCCGCGCTCGGCAATCCGCTTGACCTGCACGATGACGACACCGCCGGAATTTCGGCCTGCCTGCGCCATGGCGAGCACGTCGAGCGGAAAGGCTTCGTCCTCGAGGGTGACGTTGCCGTCTTCGTCGGCCGTCGTACCGCGCAAAAGCACGCAGTCGAGCGGCATCGAGGGATAAAGCAGCCATTCCTTGCCGCGCAACGACACGCGCTCGACAAGCGCTCGCGGCGTCGTCGCATTCATGCGGCCGCCGCCATGCAGCGGGTCCATGAAAGAACCGAGCCCGATATGGGTGATCACCCCAGGCTGACCGGCGGCAATCGCCCGATAGAGCTGGGCGATGACGCCTTGCGGCCAACAATGCGCTTCGATCTTTTCCTCGATCGCCAGCCTGCCAAGGCGCGGCGTTCCCCGCCATCCCCCGGCGATCACGCGGGCGACGAGGCCCTCATAGCCGAAATGCCCCATGCCGCGCGTCTGACGATCGCCCGTGCTGGCAGCAAACAGAAGTGTCAGCTTGCGCGGTTTTCCAGTGGCGAGGAAACGCTCCTCCACCGCGGCCGTGATGGCCTCGGGATGGCAGCATCCTCCAAAACCCGAGGCAGCGACCGTCATCCCGTCTTCGAGGAGATCCGCAGCTTGCTGTGAAGAGATGACCCGCATGACGATCTTTGCTTCTCCGCCCTGTATATACAGGCTAGCCGCTGATCGTTTGGAAGGCAACGGGAATTTTTGCAAGTATTTTGGGCACACCACCCCGTCTCAGACGATATTCAGCAGGCCGATCAAGCAAAGCCCAAGCACCGCCAGAGCCAGCAGCGACAGCGCCGCCGCGACGAGGACCCGACCGCCGGTATGGGCGATGGATCTGACATCGACGGAGAGGCCCAACGCGGCCATGGCAGTAACGGTGAAGGCGGCTGATACAGCCGACATCGCGGGCAGCAGCGGCGCCGGGATCGCGTCGAGCGAACGAAGCGTCGCCATGGCCGCAAAACCGAGGATGAACCATGGCAGAACATGGCGGAGATTGATTGCGGCGCCGCCGGGACGGCGACCATGAACTGCGCCGAGCACAAGAATGACGGGGCCGAGCATCATCACGCGGATCAACTTGACGAGCGTGCCCACCTGGGTGCTGACGGCGCCGGCGGAGGCCGTCGCCGCCAATACCTGCGGCACGGCATAGGCTGTCAGCCCTGCGAAAACGCCATATTGTACGGCGCTGAGACCCAGGAACAGATGCAGAAGCGGCAAAGTCAGCACCGCACCAACGCCGAGCAGCGCGGTAAAGGCTATCGAGGCGGCGATATCGTCCGGTTTGGCGCCGATCACAGGTGCTGCCGCGGCGATCGCAGAATTGCCGCAGATCGAGTTGCCGCAAGCAACCAAGGTCGCCAGGCTGGTCGACAGCCCGAAGAGCCGGCCAAGCAGAAAGCTGCCGGCCAAGGACAGCGCAACCAGGACGGCAATTCCACCGACAAGCGGCAGTCCGGCCTGCCGGATGGCGGCCGTGCTGAGCGAGGCGCCCAGCAACACGACGGCAATCTCGAGAAGCGTCTTGGCGGCGAAGTGAATGCCGGGAGTGAAGGTCTGCGGCAGGCGGACCGAGGAGCGCATGGCAATGCCGATCAGAATGGCCAGCACGAGGCTCTCGATCCAGTGCGCGCCGAAAATCATCAGCTGCAACTGCTCAACCAACTGCGCAATGAGCGTGACCGCCACACAAAGGACAAGTCCCGGCAGGACGGCAGGAAGCGACGGGGAACGGGAGGCGGAAACGAGCATCGGCAAGACCTTGCGGAATGCTTCACTGTCCCATACTCAATTGTCGACTTCCATTGAATAGTTTAATATAGTTCATTCGGTAAAATCGAACGATTGCATCATGACTTTCGAACAGCTCTCCATTTTCGTTGCGGTTGCGGAACGCGAGCACCTGACCAATGCCGCCGCGGCGATCGGCCTCACGCCGTCGGCCGTCAGTTCGGCCATCCGCAATCTCGAGGCCTCCTATGGCGTCGAGCTTTTTCACCGTGTCGGACGCCGCATAGAGCTGACATATGAAGGGCGGGTGTTTCTGGGGGAGGCACGAGCCACACTCGCGCGCGCAAAAGCCGCAGCACTCGTCTTGTCCGATCTCGGCGGCTTGCAAAAGGGTGAGCTCGTTGTTTTTGCCAGCCAGACGATCGCAAGCTATTGGCTGCCGGCGATGCTGATGCGTTTCAAGGTCCGCTACCCGGGCATCGACCTCAAGCTGATGATCGGCAACACGACCACGGCGGCGAAAGCGGTTCTCGATGGATTGGCGGAAGTCGGTTTCGTCGAGGGCAGCGTTGACGAACCGGCGCTGAATATTCGGCCGCTCGCCGAGGACGAACTCCTTATCGTCGTCGGTCCGCGCCATCCCTGGGCGCGTGGCAAACCGATCGCCCCGGCGGAGCTGGTTTCGGGCACGAAATGGGTCATGCGGGAAAAAGGGTCCGGAACCCGGTCGGCTTTCGAGGCGGCGATTTCCAATCTCGGCATCGGCCCCGCAGATCTGACAGTCGCGCTTGAGCTGCCGTCGAATGAAGCAGTCATATCGGCAGCAAGAGAAGGCCTCTGCGCAACGGTCGTTTCCGGCGCCGTGGCCGCGCCGCTCTTGACGCAGGGTCTGCTGGTTAAGGCGCGCTTCCCTTTGCCGTCCCGCCAATTTGCAATCCTGCGGCACAAACAGAGACACTCCAGTCGTGCCTCGTTGGCGCTGGAAACGATTTGCAGCGAGGACAAAGCTGCCGAGGTCCAAAATCGGGATGACTGGGCGCTTTAGATCGAAAGCGGTTCGGCCGAACCCCCTGTTATGACGCCGATTCCCGGCAAAACCGCTTCGCGCTTCGCCTGGGAAAACCGCGTTAAGCCTCTGATAGAATGCTTTCCGCGGCCTTTTCGGCAATCATGATTACTGGCGAGTTGGTATTGCCCGAGACGATCGTCGGCATGATCGAGGCATCGACCACCCGCAGTCTCGCAAGCCCATGCACCCGCAATTGCGGATCGACAACCGCCATGGTGTCGCTGCCCATCTTGCAGGTGCCGACCGGATGGAAAATCGTTGTGGCGATATCGCCGACCCGACGGATCAGGTCCTCGTCACTCTGATATTCCGTGCCCGGCAGCACCTCCTGCGGCCGGTAATTGCGAATGGCATCGGCCTCCATCAGCCGGCGGGCATGCCGGATCGATTTCGTCGCAACCATCCGGTCGCCGGCTGTCGAAAGATAGTTCGGGCGGATTTCCGGCGCCACGCAAAGGTCCGGGCCGCCAACATGCACGCTCCCCCGGCTTTCCGGCCGCAGATTGCAGACGGAGACGGTGACAGCGGGATATTTATGCAGCGGCTCGCCGAGCCGGTCTGTGCTCAAGGGCTGCACGTGATATTCGAGATCGGCGGTCGCAACAGCCGGATCGCTCTTGGCAAAGATACCGAGCTGGCTCGGCGCCATCGACAGCGGACCGGACCGGCGCAGCATATATTCAAGCCCCATACCCGCTCGGCTGAACAAGTTGTGATAGAGCTGGTTCAGCGTCTTTGCGCCCTCGATGCGGAAGACCGTACGGATCTGCAAATGGTCCTGCAGGTTTTCGCCGACACCCCGAAGTTCGTGGGCGACGTCCAGTCCGGCAGCGGACAACACATCCGGGCGACCGACGCCGGAAAACTCGAGGATTTTCGGCGAATTGATCGCACCGGCAGACAGGATGACCTCGCGATCGGCGCGAGCCAGATGTTTCTGCCCGTTCATCCGGAACCGCACGCCGGTCACCATCCTGCCGTCGAATTCCAACTGCTCGGTTTCGGCGCGGGTCAGCACGCGCAGATTGGCCCGCTTCATCGCCGGGCGCAGAAAGGCCTTGGTCGTGTTCCAGCGCAGGCCGCCGCGCTGATTGACCTCGAAATAGCCGGAGCCCTCATTGTCGCCATCGTTGAAATCGTCGGTTTTTGGAATGCCGAGCTCCTCGGCCGCATCGCGAAAGGCATCGAGGATCGGCCAGGAAAGCCGTTGCCTTTCCACCCGCCATTCGCCGCCTGCCCCGTGCATCGGCGACTTCCCGCGATAATTGTCCTCGGATTTCAGGAAATAGGGCAGCACGTCATCCCAGCCCCAGCCGGAATTGCCGGCTTGCCGCCAGCCGTCGTAATCGGCCGCTTGGCCGCGCATATAGATCATGCCGTTGATCGACGAGCAGCCGCCCAGCACTTTTCCACGCGGATAAGGCAGTGACCGGCCGTTCAGTCCGGCTTCCGCCGCCGTCTTCATCATCCAATCGGTGCGCGGATTGCCCATGCAATAGAGATAGCCGATCGGCACATGCACCCAGTGATATCGGTCGCTGCCGCCGGCTTCGAGCAGCAGGACGCGAGTTTTCGGATCGTGCGACAGCCGGTTGGCCAGAACGCATCCCGCCGATCCCGCGCCGACGATGATGTAGTCGTAGCGTCCCGCATCGATGGCCCCATCATTCACCCGCATGTTCATGCCGCCGCTCCCGCTGCCAGCGGGACCGCCGTCAGACGCCGCCAGAGCGGTGCCATTGCCTCGGCGATATCCTGATAGAGAGCGTAGCGCCGCGCATAATGTGCCTCAAGCGAGACATCCGGACGATAATACCGCTCGGTCCGGACCATGGCCGCAGCACCGGCGCCGAAGTCTGCGAAGACACCGACGCCGGTTCCGGCTGCAATCGCCGCTCCCAGCGCACCGGTTTCACGCGAGCGGGCAACGCTGACCGGAACGCCGAGCACATCGGCAAAGATCTGAGGCCAGATCAGGCTGCGCGAGCCGCCGCCGGACAGCACGGCTTCGTTGAAGACCGCGCCGGCCTTTCGGATCGCCTCGATGTGCTGGCGATGACCGAAGGCGACGCCCTCAAGAAGCGCGCGAACGAGATGCCCCTTGGTGTGCCAACCGGCAAGACCGTAGAAGCCGGCGCGTGCATGGCCATCCTGCTGGGCGCCGTAGAGATACGGATGGTAGAGCGGGTCGTCTGCAGCGGGTTCGATCGCCTCGGCCAGCGCGCAGCAGGCATCGAAGGGCGAAACGTCTTCCGCATGCTCGCCTTCGAAAAACTCCCGCACCAGCCATTCGAGATTGGCAGCCGAGGTGGCGCTGTTCTCCATCGCCATGTAGCGGCTGCGATCGAAGGTCGACGACATGAACACCGGCCCGTCGAGGTCGGGGCCATCGATGATGACCTGGTTGATACTCCAGGTGCCGGCGATGATCGAGGCGCTGCCGGTGCGTGAAACGCCCGAGCCGAGCGCCGAGGCGACGACGTCGAACAGCCCGCCGACCACAGGAGTACCGGCGGCGAGCCCGGTTTGCGTCGCCACTTCTTCCGTTACCGTGCCGGCAATGTCGGCGCTTTCGATGAGCGGCGGCAAGAGGTCCATGCAATCTCCCAGTCCATAGGCCTCCATCAGCGCCTTGTCGTAACGGCGCGCGGCAAGATCCAGCAGACCGGCACCCGACATATCGGACACCTCGCTGACGCGGCGGCCGGTCAGGCGGTTGACGACGAAATCCTTGGAGAAGAACACCGTACCGATGCGGTTGAACAGATCCGGCCGGTGACGCTTGAGCCAGGCAAGCAATGTCGGCGTCTGGGACGGCCACGGACGTTGGCGGGCAATCGGATAGGTCCGGTCACCAACGCCGGCCTCTCGCCATTCATCGACCAGGCCGGCGGCCCGCGTGTCAAGTGACTGGATGCCGAGCAGCGGAGCACCGTCGCGATCAAGCGCATAGAGACCGTTGCCATGCCCGGCGCAACCGATCGCTGCGATTTCCTCTGGCTGGATCTCCGCCTTTTCGATGCAGGCGCGGATGACCTGCCGTGCATTCGTCCAGAGTTCGTCCAGCCCTCGCTCGACATGCCCCGGGCTCGGCATGCGGCTGCGCCCTTCTTCCCACGCAGCCGCGATCTCGTTGCCGCTCAGGTCGAAAATCACCGCTTTGATGACGGTGTTTCCGGCGTCGAGCCCCAAAAGATAGTTTCCCATGCTGAACCCCTCCCAAGGTTCGAGATCGCATTCAACCCTGCTGGTAGAGCGCAAACGCCTGATCGCCGCTCGCATCCTCGTGCACGACCGCCATCAGTCCGCGCACCACGGCCCTCGGATTGGCGTGCTGATAGATGTTGCGGCCATAGACCATGCCTAGAGCGCCTTGTCGCATCAAGGCCGCCGATTTGTCGAAGACGGCACGAAGATCTTCCTTGCCGCCACCGCGGACGAGAACCGGGCAACGGGCTGCTTCCACCACCCTGTGGAAATCCTCGGCATTGGTGGTTGGGTCGGCCTTGACGATATCTGCGCCCATCTCACGGGCGAGCCGCGTCAACGTCACAATCTTGTCCGCGTCACCGTCGACCATATAACCCCCTTTTTCGGTGACCGGCTGCATCACCAGCGGCTCGATCATCAGCGGCATGCCATACTTGTCGCAATCGGCCCGCACGCGGGAAATATTCTGCACGCACTGGCGGAACAGATCCGGCTCATCAGGCAGCATGAACAGGTTGACGACGACGCAGGCTGCATCCATCTCGATCGCGCCGATCAACGGTTCGGCGTCGTTCTGCAGCACCGCCCACATGTCGCGGTGGCGGATTCGGTTATAGGGATTGCCCATGTCGATGCGCATGACCAGCGCCGGCTTGTCCTTGCCGGGCACGTCCTGCAGCAGGTCCGCTTGGCCGTAATTCATCTGGATCGCATCCGGCGCGGCAGAGACCAGCGCCTTGACGACGGCCTGAATGTCCTCCAGCCCGTTGAGGAAGGACGGCTCGTTGCAGACGCCGTGATCGATCGCCACATCGAGGCAGCGGCCGCCGCCGAACAGCCGGTTCATCCGGACTTTGCTGTTGTGTCGCATTCTGTGCTCCTTGGTTCGTTCCTTGCGGAAAGCATGTCTTCGTCGACGCCGTGGCGTTCGTTGAGAAGGGTGAGAAAGCGGACGCGCTCACTGGCGCGATGCGCGAGCGTCCAGTTCTTATCCTGCGCCAGCAGGTCGAGTGCGGCGTCCATCATGTCGAGTGAAAGCTCGCCCGAAACGGCAAGCGTCGTGCGCCGCAAAAGCAGGTCGTCGAGATGTTCCACCGCTTCCTCGCGGATCAGGAACTGCAATTCGCGCACCGAGTAGGCGGCGTGCGGCAGCGCTTCATCGGGGCTTGGCGCGATGAAGCCGGCAATCGCCTCGGCATCCGTGCCATATCGGGCAAACAGCTCAGCCATGCGCCCTGCGGAAAGGCCTTTGCTGGCTGCCATCTGCGCTAGCCAGGCGGGCGTGTTCGCGGGAAAGGCCCGACCGCCGCCAATCGGCCGATCGGTTGTCGCAACGCGGCGCCGCCTGCCGAGCCTTTCCAGAGCCATGTCGGCCGCCAGTTCCCCGAAGGACCGGAATGTCGTCCACTTGCCGCCGATCATGCAGAGCACCGGCGCACCGCCATCGGGAGGCTCCAGCATGGTGCAGAAATGATCGCGCGGGATGCGTCCGGTAAAGCTGTCGGTGCTCGCCGGCAGCGGCCGCACGCCGGAAAACTGAAAAACGATTTGCTCCGGCCGAATGGTGATATCGGGCAGCACGAAGGCAAGCGATTGCAGGATATAATCCCGCTCGTCCGCCTCGCAGCGCACCGTTTCCGGATCATCGACGCGGATATCGGTGGAACCGACGAGAACCTTACCGAGATAAGGAAAAGCAATACAGATCCGCCCGTCCTCGTTCTCGTAGTAGATCATGTGATCGGCAAGTGCGTCGCGCAGCTCCGCATTGTCGATGATGAGATGCGAGCCCTTGGTGCCGCCCATCAGTGGTGACGGCCGTGCTTCTGGCGAAAACAGGGTTTGATTGGCAAGGTCGATCCAGCCACCGGTGGCGTTGATGATCAGCGCCGGTTCGACGGCAACGGACGCGCCGCCGATCTGATCCTCGACGTGATACTCACCATTTTCGGTACGCCGCAGTTCGGCATAGTTCAGCGCCATCACTCCGAACTTTGCCAAAAGACCATCCTGTAGGAGCTCGATGCCCAACCGCTCCGGATGGCTGACCCAGGCGTCGAAATAGGTGGCGGAACTCTTGATGTCGGGATTGAGCGCCGGCCACTTGGCAAGCGTTGTGCGCCGGCCGCGAAACTGGTGGCGCGGCATCAATGCCCGTTTGCGCGTCAGGAAATCATAGATGCTCAGGCCCGCCTTGATGGCGACGGCGCCACGTCGGCTCGGACGGCGGCTGAGGCCAAGGAAGCGGACAATGCCATTGCCGAGGCCGGAAAAGATATCGAACACCGGCACCGTCGTCGGCAGCGGCGCGACGTAATGCGGCGCGTTGCGCAGCAGCCGGTCCCGCTCGACCAGCGATTCCTGCACCAGCTTGAATTCGCCGTTTTCAAGATAGCGAAGCCCGCCATGGACCATGCGCGACAACGCCGAACTGGCACCGGAGCAATAGTCGTGCTTCTCGACGAGCAGCACGTTCAGCCCCTGCAGGGCCAGTTCCCGAAAGACGCTGATGCCGTTGATGCCGCCGCCGACGACGCAGACGTCCACCTTCGGGCTCTGGCGGAGCCCGTCCAATATTTCTTGCCGTTTCATGATGGCGATCCGCTACCTGTCCATATCAGTCAGTTTCGCCGCTATGGCCGTATCGATGGCCGCAAGATCGGCCGTATCCAGCCGGATGGTCCCGGCCCGCGCATTGTCGAGCGCTTGTGCCGGATTGCGCGCCCCGCAAAGTGCAAAGGTGACGCCCGGCTGCGCCAGCGTCCAGGCAATCACGATCTGGGCGATGCTGGCGCCGTGTTTTTCTGCGAGCGGCCGGATGGCGTCGGCGAGCGCCGCTGCCTTCTGGCGGTTGTCGACTGAAAAGCGCGGATTGTCCTTGCGCTGGTCGTCGCCGGAAAACACACGGTCCGGACCGATGGTGCCGGACAGCAACCCCAGCGCCAGCGACGAGTAACTCAGCGTCGCTATGCCGTTGGCCTTGGTCAGCGGCAGAAGCTCTGCCTCGATCTCGCGGTCGATCATGCTGAACCGCTCCTGGATCGCGTCGAGACCGCCGGCAGCGAGATAGGCATCGAGGTCGTCGGAACTGACATTGCTTGCGCCGATCGCCCGGATCTTGCCCGATGTTCGCAGGTCTTCCAGCGCCCGCATCGTTTCCTCGATCGGGGTCGTCGGGTCCTGCCAATGGGTGATGTAGAGGTCGATATAGTCGGTTCCGAGCCGCCTCAGGCTTTCCTCGACCTCATGCAGGATCGCATCGCCGCCGAGATAACGGTGGACCGGCTTGCCGTCTTGGTCGAAGAAATGACGGCCCTTCTGCGTATGCCAGACAAGGCCGCATTTGGTGGCGATCACAGCCTTGTCGCGTCGCCCAGCCAACGCTTTGCCGACGATCTCTTCGGAACGTCCAAGCCCATAGGCTGGCGCCGTGTCGATCAGCGTTACGCCGGCGTCAATCGATGCCTGGATTGCGGCGATGGATTCGGCCTCGTCGGTCCCGCCCCACATCCAGCCGCCGATCGCCCAGGTGCCCAGCCCGACCGCCGAGGCGGAAACGCCGGATTTGCCGATCTCACGTGTCAATTGCTGTCCATTCATGCCCATTTTCCTTCGCCATTCGCCAGTGCCAGCACCCGCGCACCTGTCGCCTCATCGGTCACCAGCGTATCGAGATGATTGCCCCTGAGAACGCTGAGGATTGGGCCTGCCTTGTTCGGCCCGCTCGCCACGCCGATCTTGGTGGGGATCGAGGCGAATTCCGGCAGCGTCAGCGACACCAGCGACCGGTTGAGGCTGTAGTCGCAGACCTGGCCATGATCATCGAGCAGATGCGCCAGCAATTCGCAGGAGGCGCCGGACCGCTCGATCGCGGCGCGGTCGGTGCTCGAGGAGGGATGCAGGTCGTAATAGCTCGAATCGTCCGACAGGATCGAGCCGATGCCGACCACCGCGACCTTCGCCTCGCGCGCCCGTTTGAAAACGTCGGCGACGGCACGCATGTTGATCAGCATTGCCCGCTGCTCGGCATCGTCGGCAAAGAGCGGCGCGTGAATCTGGTAGGAACGTCCCCCAAGCCGGTCGGCCATCAAGGTCGAGACATGGTTGACGTCGGTATAGTGCTTACCCTGCACGCAGCCCGTAGCTGGAATGACCTCGACATTGAAACGACGTGACGGCTGCAAGCCGGCGACGACGGCGCTCACGCCTTTGCCTCCCGTGATGCAGATCGTATCGCCATCGATGATCTCTTCCAGCAGCAACCGCGCTGCCGCTTCGCCGACGGCCTGAAGCGCCGTTTGCGGATTGTCGGACACAGTCGGCACCACCACGGCGCGGCCGATGCCACCAAGCGCTCGCAGCTGTTCCTCCATATCGACCAGCGGCTCGACCGGCGACTTGATCTTGATCTCGACCAGGCCGAGTTGCCGGCCGCGCTTGATCAGGCGGTTGACGGTAGCATGCGAGATGCCGAGTTGATCGGCAATCTGCGCCTGTGTCAGTCCCTCGAGGAAATGCAAGACCAGGGCCTGGTGCATCTGCCGGGCGATGACGATTTCCTCGCGCGGCGCGTTTGCGGGTTTGAGTTTGGCTATCGGCATGTCAGGCAGCCTTCCGCTTGTGCAGGAAATGGTCGATCGAGACGGCAGCAAGCAGAATGCAGCCTTTAATCATGTCTTGCCAATAGACGGACACGTCGAGCAAGATCAACGAGCTTGTAACGACCGACAGGAGGGCAATGCCGAGAATTGCCCCCAGGATCGTGCCGGAGCCGCCATTCAGCGACGCGCCGCCAATCACCGCGGCTGCGATGATATTGAGCTCCATGCCGACGCCGAAGGTCGGGGTAGCGGCGCCGAAGCGGGACATGTAGATCACCCCGGCAACCCCCGACAGCGTGGCGCAAAGCACCGTCACCCAGAACTTCACCTGGTTGGTCTTGATACCGGAATAGAGCGCCGCCTTCTCGTTGCTGCCGGTGTAGAACACCTTGCGGAAGGCGGTTGCCCGGCGCAGCAGGAAATCGAACAACACGACGACCGCAACAAAAATCAGGATCACATAGGGGACGCCATAGAACGTGCCCTGCCCGACCGCCTTGAACGAAGGCGGCAAGGTGAACAGCGACAGCGGCGTGCCCTTGGTGATGATCAGGCAGATGCCGCGCACGATGACCATCGCCGCAAGCGAGGTGATGAAGTGGTTGAGCCCGACGACCGTGACGAAGAAGCCCATGACGCAGCCGATCAGGCCGCTGGCTATGATCCCGATCAGGGATGCGCTCCACGGATCGAGCCCCATCAGGAACAGCGAGCCAGACAATACCATCGAGAAGCAGACGACCGAGCCGACCGACAGGTCGATGCCGCCGACGATCAACAGGATGGTCATGCCGACGACGACGATTCCCTCCACCGAGAACGACATCAGCATCGCCCGGAAATTGCCGAGCGTCAGAAAATGCGGCGAGGCAAAGCTCATGACGATGCAGAGCGCCAGGATGATCGCGATCAGTCCCGCCTCGCGCATTGTCCCCAGCCGTTTCCAGCCGGGCGCGCGTGCCTGATGTACCGTTGCCAATGTAGCGTCCGCCATGACCTTGTCTCCCGCCCCTGCGTTTTCTTTATGCGGCATGCTCTGATGCCTTTGAATTGTTAAGACCGCCGATACCCGACGCGAGCCGCATGATCGCTTCCTCCGTCATCGTCTCGTCCTCGACCTCGCCTGCAACGGTGCCCTCGTGGATGACCAGCACCCGGTCGCATAGACCGAGAAGCTCCGGCAGTTCCGACGAGATGACGACAATGCCGATGCCAGAGCGCGCGAGATCGCGCAGCAGCCGGTGGATTTCCGATTTGGCGCCGACATCGATACCGCGGGTTGGCTCGTCCATCAGGATGACCTTCGGATTGACCGCCAGTTGCTTGGCAATCGCTACCTTCTGCTGATTTCCGCCCGACAGCGACGAGACCGGCATGTCGATGCCCCCCATCCGCACCCCGAGCCGCCGGACCAGCTCGTGGGCACGATCCGCCTCGGCTTTGGAATTCAACAGTCCCAGGGGTCCGGTCAGCGATTTCAAATCGAGAACGGCAATGTTCTGGGCGATGGAAAGATCGAGGAAGATGCCGGAGCCTTTCCGGTCTTCCGACAGGTAGACGACACCCGCCTGCGCGGCCTTCGCATAGGAGTGCGCCGGCAGCCGCTGTCCATGCAGTTGCACCTCGCCGGCGATCACCGGCCGCAACCCGCAAATGCCTTCGGCTATCTCGGTGCGCCCGGAGCCGATGAGCCCGCCGACGCCGAGAATTTCGCCCTTGCGCAGTTCGAAGCTCACATCCGTAAAGCGGCTGCCGTCGCCGAGATCGCGGACGCTCAGAATGATCTCGCCGGTCCGCTCCGCCGGCGCTTGCTTTTCTGGATAGAGCTGGGTGATCTCGCGCCCGACCATGCGGCGCACGACATCATCCGGCGTCAAGTCCGCCACCGTCTCCGTCGAGACATAGCGGCCATCGCGAAAGACGGTGACCCGGTCGCACAGGCTGAAGATTTCGGCCATGCGGTGGCTGATATAGATGATCGAAATACCCTGCGCCTTGAGGTCGCGGATGATCCCGAACAGGACCTGCGCCTCCGCTTCCGTCAGAGCCGCCGTCGGTTCGTCGAAGATCAGCACCCGGCAATCGAGCGTCAGTGCCTTGGCGATCTCGACAAGCTGCTGGCTTGATATCGACAAGTCGCCGACTTTGCGGCGAACATCGATCGGCGCCAGACGGTTCATCACGGCCTGCGCATCCCGTTCCAGCCTGCCATAATTCATGAAAGGCGAGCGGCGGCGGTTGGTCGCGGCCATGAACATGTTCTCGGCCACCGTCGCATCCGGGCAAAGCGCGATTTCCTGATGCACGAGGCCAAGCCCGAGCGATTGCGCCACCGCCGGCGACGCCACTTTTATCGGCACGCCATCGACAAGGACGTCCCCGTCGGTCGGCTGCAGCACGCCGGCAATGATGTTCATCAGCGTCGACTTGCCCGCGCCGTTTTCGCCGCAAAGTGCATGAACCTCGCCTTTTTCCAGGTTGAAGCTCACATCCGTCAACGCCTTCACTGCACCGAAGTGCTTGCTGACATTGCGGATTTCCAGAACCGGCACCGACGCCACCATAATTTCCTCCTCACGCTCGCGATGGCTGCCCGGAGCTTGAAGCCCCGGACAGCAGGCACAAAGGTTTACTCCTCGATGCCCTTGGTGCCCCGCCGCTTCAGGTACTTGTCCCAGTAGAAGTCGTCGGCATTATTGGCCGTGACGATCGACAGGCCGTTGTCGACGAACGGAATGCTCATCGGGTTGAAGCTGGCGCGCTTGGCGTCGTTCATCGGGTCGATGAGTTCGGGATGCTTGGCGAGCCACAGGAGCATGAAGCCCATGTAACCCTGCATGCCCTGGTTCGGGTTGATCGAGCCGAACACTTCGCCCGCCTTGATCATGTCGAGGATGTTGGCGTTGACGTCGGCGCACATGACGAGGATCTTGCCGCCGCTTTCCTTGTTGGCCTGCGAAGCGCCGATGGCCGAGTTCGCTTCCGGCATGAAGACGGCGCCAAGGTTCGGATGTGCCTGCACCAAGCTCATCAAGCCCTGATAGGCCTTGTTCGGGTCCTGGTTGGACGCAGCGCGGCCGACCAGCTTCATGTCAGGATACTTTTCGTCCATTCGGGCGATGAAGGCGGCGATACGCTTGTCGTGGTTGTCCTGGCCCGGATTTTCCAGAACGGCATATTCACCCTTGCCCCCCATCTTTTCGGCAATCGCGTCGGCCGCATAGGTGCCTTCGCGGGTATTGTCCGACGTGATGAACGAGATGCGCTTGGACAGCGGCGCGTCGGCTGCGAAGGTGACGACCGCCGTGCCCTGATCGATGGCCCGGTTGATCGGCTCGATGAACGGATCGGAGTTCATCGGATGAACGAGGATACCGGCCGGGTTCTGGGCCAGCGCCTGGTCGAAGGTGGCGATCTGTTTGTTGACGTCATATTCCGGCGTGCCGGTATAAGCCGTCTCGCAACCGAGCTGCTGACCGGCCTGCTTGAACATTTCATAGACCGGGAACCAATATTCGACGCCCGAAACCATGACATTCATGACGTATTTTTCACCGGGCTTGCAGCGGAACGGATTTTCCGCGTCCGCGCTGGCCACGCCGGCATAAAGCGTCGATGCGAGGACCGCCAATGCGGTCGTGCTTAGAAATCTGCGCAAGTTTCCTCCTCGAGGCCGAAGCCCCTCCCAAATATCCGGCGGCGCCTCAGCGGCTGCCGATGATCCATTGAAGACCGGAGTTCCTCCTCGAAGTCCGGTATGGGCAGATAATCGCAACGGCGGAGCGGTGTCAATATAATTCATCATGTGAAATATATTTCAAACGTCAGCGTCCTGCATGGCGATTGTTGCCCGCATTTGGCGCTCGAAGGCACCGCTTCATGAGAGGCACTTGATGCGGCGGCTGATGAAGCCGTGGGTCGACAGGCCTGAAGACGGTCGTTTGCGGGTTCGACTGCAATCTCTTCAACCGGCCCATTGACATCGGCAGGGTTAAGGCCGAAGCCGCACTCGGCCGCGTATTCGCGGCCGCTTTTGCAAGGATGTCTAAAATGAAGACCGAGACTGGTGTAGCCAATGCCGGAAACCTGATCATAACAGGCGTCGTGCTGATGCTGCTTGGCGATCTGCTTTTTGCGCTGAACGATGCGATGGGCAAGTGGCTTGTTGCGAGCTTTGCCGTCGGTCAGGTGCTGGTGATCCGCTCGGTCGGCGCTTTCATTGTGCTCGGACCAATGATCCTGCGGCAAGGACCGATGGGTTTGTTCCGCGTCGAGCAGAAGGGCCTCCAGTTCATACGCGTTTTCATGGCGACTTGCGATGTCGCGCTGTTTTACGCCGCCGTCGCCTATCTGCCGCTCGCAGACGTCATGACCTTCTATATGGCCGGGCCGATCTACATTGCGGCGCTCTCGCATTTCTTTCTCGGAGAAAAAATCGGCTGGCGGCGTTGGCTGGCCGTTCTGATCGGCTTCGCAGGCGTCGTCATCGCGCTGCGTCCGTCAACCGCAATGCTGTCGCTTCCGTCGCTCTTCGGCCTTGCGGGCAGCCTTGCCTTTGCACTGTCGCTGGTGATGAGCCGCTATCTGCGCTCGACCAGCGACACGACGCTCGTGACATGGCAGACGGTCGCCGCGCTCATCACCGGCATCGTTTTGAGCATCGGCCATTGGCAGCCGGGGACGATTGTCGACTGGTCCGGCATGTTGCTCCTCGGCATCGTCGCCACCTGCGCGCATCTGCTGATCACCCGCTCGCTGAAGCTTGCACCGGCATCGCTGCTCGCGCCGCTCCAATATACGCTGCTGCTCTGGGCGATCATCCTCGGCTACCTCTTCTTCAATGATGTTCCCGACATGCAGGTCATCATCGGCGCCGCAATCATCGTCGTTGCCGGGCTCTTCATCTTCCACCGGAAGAATCTGAAAGAAACGGTTCCGATTGAGGCCGTCCCGCCCGACGGCCATTGAAGCTACAGCGCTGCTTATCTTCAGAGGGATAGAGACATAGTCACGTGGACTTTCCACGGAACAATCTGGACGCTTGCACGCTACTCCCGAGCATTCAAACACGGGAGATCACAATGGCGTCCATGACCCTCGAAGACCTATCCTCGCAACTGAAGAAGATCGATTTCTGCATGCTGTCTACGAACGCCGGGTCGGGCCGCATCTCGGCCCGACCGATGAGCAATAACGGCGACGTCGAATATGACGGGGATTCCTGGTTCTTTTCGTATGAAGACAGCAGAAAAATCACCGAGATCGAAGGCATCGACGCCGTCTCGCTGACGTTCACGGCGCCTCCCAGCCTCCTCGGCAAGCCGGGGATTTTCATCGCTGTCGAGGGCTTTGCCTCACTGGTACGGGACAAGGCGACATTTGAAGAACATTGGGTCCCCGATCTCGAGCGGTGGTTTCCTGAAGGAGTGGACACTCCTGGGATCGTTCTCATCAAGGTTTCGGCGTCCTCCATCCGGTACTGGGATGGAGAGGAAAACGGTGAGATCGCCCTGCCTGGCTCCGCGCGTTAAGGAAAGCATGGCCGCCCCTGCGCCCTTGCATGTTTCGATGATGCACACGGCCCGTTCTATGGATCTAATGGCCCGCCCCGCATGATGTGAGGCTGGCGCGCATTGGTCGGCAGATCACGTCAATGACCACTCTCATCCACCGGCGGCGGCTCCCAGCCGAACACGCTGCGGCCGCCGAAATCCGCGGAGTGCCGGAATTCGCCGGCGATGATTTCCTTGAGGTCGGGGCCGGTCACATAGCGTTCCATCTGCCTGGATTGGTCGTCCAGGCGCCGCAGCGCCTGCAACTCCTCCTCCCGCCCCAGCTTGCCCTTCTGCACCGCCGATTTCATCACGGCGATGGTCTCGTCATAGACCTTGAGCGGAACCGGAAAGGGATGTCGGTCCTTGCCGCCATGGGCGATCGAGAAGCGCGCCGGATCGGAAAAGCGGCAAGGCGCGCCGTGGACGACTTCCGCCACCATCGCCAGCGCCTTCACCGTGCGGGCGCCGACGCCTGGAACGAGCAGCAGCTCTTCGAAATCCGCTGGTCCGCGATCGGCCGCGGCGGCGAGATTTCCGTGCAGGCGCCGCATATTGACGTCGCTCTCGCGGACGTCGTGATGGGCTGGCATGATCAGGTGCGGCAGCATTGGCTGTTCGGCAGGTTCGGGCGCCGGTTCTTCGGCACGCTGCAGCGCGGCGGCCTCGCGGATGATCCGGTCGGGGCCGAGCGTCGCCAGCAGATCGAGCTGGCCGCGCCGCGAGCGCTCGGCGCGCCTGTCGGCCAGATTGACGATCTCGCCCTGGCTCCTTCCCTCGATTGCCGCATGCGGCGAGTCGACGAAACTCTCCAGTCCTTCCGACAGCCAGTGATAGCGCCGGGCCTGCCGCCTGTCGCCATTCATACCCTGCTGCACCACCACCCAATGGCCGTCATCGGCAACAATGAACCCGTGGAGATAAAGATCGAACCCGTCCTGAAGGGCAGCACTGTCGACCTTGGCGATGAGACGGCTCGTAGTCGCCAGCCCCTCCCCGTCGAGACCGACACGCTCGCCGATCGAGACAAGCTCCTGCGGGGTCTTGCGCGAATGCGCGCCGCGACCGCCGCAGACATGCAGGCCGAGTTCGCCGGCACGCGGCTTCAGCCCACGCTTCAGCGCCCCGAGAACGCTGGTGGTGATGCCGGAGGAATGCCAGTCCATGCCCATGACCGCACCGAAGGACTGGAACCAGAAGGGATGCGCGAGCCTGCGCAGGAATTCGTCGCGGCCATAGTGATGGACAATCGCCTCGGTGATCAGCGTGCCGAGCCGCGTCATCCGATCGCCGAGCCAATGCGGCACACGTCCCCCGTGAAGGGGAAGATCGGCGCTGCCTGCTCGTTGTGACATCTCGTTTCCTTGCACTTTGTATCGCCCGTCGTTGCCGGCATGTTCGCCTCATCCGGCGCGACAGGGAACCCAAAAATATTCCAGGCGTTTGCTCTCCCAGTGAGAGGCCGAGGCAATCATGACGACATTCGAAACCATCTTCAATGACCCGAACTTGCCCCAGACAAAATCACAACGACCAGGCGACCGCCCAAAACAGGAGGGCGGCGCCTTGCGCTTGGAAGGAAGCGCGGCGAAGGCAGCCTTCCTGATCAACGGCAACAGCTATTTCGCCGAACTGGCGCGCGTGCTGCGGCAGGCGCGGCGCACTGTCTGGATCATCGGATGGGATTTCAATCCCGACATCCGGATGCAACCGGAAAAATCCGACGAAACATTGGCCGATCTGCTGCATGCCCTGGCCGCGGTAAATCCCAAGCTTGAAATACGCATCCTCATCTGGACGCTCGGGCCGATCTATTCGGAGAAATCCCTGCAGGTGCTGCGAAAGAAGAACTTTCCCAGGAATGCACGGATCGATCTGCGCTTCGAGCTTCAGCCGACATTGCGCGGCTGCCACCATCAGAAGCTCGTCTGCATCGACGACGCCGTCGCCTTCATCGGCGGCATAGACCTGACGTCGCGGCGATGGGATACCCGGCGCCATCGCGCCGAGGAGAAACTGCGGCGCGACCCGGAGGGCGTTTCCTACGATCCGCTCCACGACGTTCAGGCAATGGTCACCGGCGATGCCGCCAGGCTGATCGGCGACATCGCCAGGCAGCGCTGGGAAAATGCCACCGGCGAGATCCACCTGCCGTTGGCCGAAAATTTCCCCTTCGCCTGGCCGGACGATCTCGCCATTTCCATGAGGGAGGTTGCGGTCAGCTTCGCGCTGACGGAGCCTTCGACCGCACTTCGCCCCGGCATTAGCGACGGCATCGCCATGACATCGGACGTCATCGCCCGCGCGCGGCGGCAGCTCTACATCGAGGCGCAATATCTCGCGTCCTTCCGCGTTGCCGACGCCATTGCCGCGCGGCTGCAGGAGGAAGACGGGCCTGAGGTCGTCATCATCTGTACGCGAAGTTCTCACGGGCTGATCGAAAAGCTCGTCATGGGCGGCAATCGCGACCGCGTCATCCGCCGCCTCAAACGCGCCGATCGCGCCGGCCGTTTGCGTGTCTATTACGCGGTCACGCCGGGAGAGGACGGCGAGGTGGAGGTGCTCGTCCATTCCAAACTGATAATCGCCGATGACGAACTGGTCCGCATCGGCTCCTCCAACCTCAACAATCGCTCGGAAGGGCTGGATTGCGAATGCGACATGCTGTTCGAGGCTGGCAATGACGAGCACCGCCGCGCAATCGCGGATTTACGCAATCGCCTGCTTTCGGAATATCTCGGAACCAAACCCGAAAGCTTTGCCGCAGCCTTTGCGCAAAGCGGCTCGGTCATCGCTGCGGTCGATGCGCTCAATGACGGGCCTCGGGGCTTGCGGGAATTCACCGTCGCGCTGTCGGGCAGCATTTCACCGATTACAGGCACAGGCCTCTTCGACCCGGTTCGACCCTTCGCACCCTTAGACCGACTGGGCCTCGGCGCGCTCGTCCGCCTCCTCATCCGGCCGGCGTGATCTCCGCCGGAAGATCATCTCGCTGATGACGAGAAGCGTGGATCCGAGCGCCAGCGGGATGAAGAAATAGGCGCAGCGGAACGCAATCAGCGCGCCGATCGAGGCCTCCTTCGGCACGGCATAGGAAACGGTCGCCTCGAGCACACCGAGGCCGCCCGGAACATGTGTTGCGAGAATTGCCGAATTGGCGAGCACGTAAGCCGTCACCGACCGGAAAAAGGCGACGTCGCCAAAGGCCGAGAGCATCTGGTGCAGACAGGCGGAGACGAGCATGAAGTTGAGCGTCCCGACCCCGACCTGCGCGACCGCGGTCGAAAATCGCGGCAGCTGAAACGACCAGCGCCACATCCGCAACGTGCCGCGGATGAAGAACGCCAGGCCCGTATAGACAACCGGCACGACCAGCGCCACCGCGCCGAAGATGCCCACACTTCCCGGATCAATGCGCAGCAGACGCCCGGCATCACCGGGATTGACGATCATGGCGAGACCGCCAAGCGTGATCAGCCCCAACCCCACCGTGACGCCACAAAACAGGATGACCTTCGCCACGTCCTCCGCCGTCAGCCCCCAGCGAGAATAGAAACGATAGCGGAAGGCGCCGCTGCTCAGGCCGGCAAAGCCGATATTGTGGCCGAGCGACAGGCTGATGAATGAAGTCAGCGCTATCCTGTAATAGGGCAAGGATTTGCCGAGCGAACGGATCGCCAGCAGATCGAAACAGCTGAGGCACAGATAGGATGCCGCCGCAAACAGAAGGGCTGTGCAGAAGGTCGAAAAAGGAATGCTGCGAACCGACTGGACGATCTGCTCGAGACTATACTGTTGGAAGATCCGATAGAGGAGAAAGACCGCAAGGCAAAGCGCGGCCACGAGCAGTCCATTCCAGATTACGCTTTTCAAGCTCATCGATTGTCCGTTTCCGAGATGCGAGCGCGACGGCTCGATGATCTGGAACGATCAAACGAGTTCTGTGTTCCCCAGGGAGAACACGTTCTATGTTCTCCCTGGGGAGGAACGAGTTCCGTGTTCTCCCGGAGGGAACAAGCTTTTCAGCGGGGCCAATGCCGAATAAATCGATCAAACTTCTGACCTATAACGTGCACAGCTGTATCGGCAGCGACCGGAAGCTCGATCCCGGCCGCATCGCTTCCGTCATCGCCGAGGCCGGGGCCGATATCGTCGCGCTTCAGGAGGTCGATGTCCTCAGGCGCAGGACCGGCGGCGTCGACCAGGCCCATATGATTGCCTCGCTGCTGAAGATGCAGGCGCATTTCCATCCAGCGCTGTCGGTTGCCGAGGAGCAATATGGCGACGCGATCATCACCGCGCTGCCGACGGGCGCGGTCAAGGCCGGCCCGCTGCCATCCATCGGCGAACAGCGCGGAGCGCTGTCCGTCGAAATACTGGTCGGCGACCGAAAACTGCTGGTCGTCAACACCCATCTCGGCCTTCGCGGACGCGAGCGTATCCGGCAGATGACGACACTGCTGAACTCCGGCTGGCTGCGCGGCACGGCGGACGAAGCGCTTCCCAGCATTCTTTGCGGCGATTTCAACGCCATTCCGTCGTCGGCGACTTACCGACTTGCCGCGCGCTCATTAAAGGACGCCCAGCTCGCAGGCAGCAACGCGCCGAGAGCGACCTTTCCATCCCGCTACCCGCTGATGCGCCTCGACCACATCTTCGTCACCGAGGATCTCATCGTCAAACAGGCGGCGGTCCTGGAAAACCGGCTTACAAGAGTCGCCTCCGACCACCTGCCTCTGCTAGCGGAAATCGGTTTCGCGTGATCAGTCGTCGACGCTGACAGACGTCACCTGGCGAACTTCCGGTTCATCGCCGCCGCCACCAACGGCACCGCCGTCGTCGCCACGGCTCCCAGAGGCAGCCGCCGGATGCCCCGCGTAACGACGAATGCTGCCGCCATCGCGCCTGCCAGCTTGAGCCAGGGCTGATTGCCGAGCTGTGCATGGGCGCTTGCATCGGCCCAACGGACGTTCTCCGCAACGACGGTCGCAGCCTGATGCTGGATCACGTGAAGGCGCGCGCGGAGGTTTTCGATCTCTTCTCTCAGTTCTCGCAAGCGGCCTTCCAGGGCATGACCATCGGAGACATCACCATCAGAGACCAGGAGAGGTTCCTCGACGATGTCGCCAACCGGATCATGACCACCGAGTGTTGCAATATACGCCCGATAGTCGGCCTCGCTCGCGAAACCCTCACGTCTGATGAGATCGGGATTGATGGTGGCTTCTTCGAAAGCCGCGGGTGCGGTGCCGGCACCGCCGGGCATACCCCTATTTGTGCCGATCTCTCCGCGTTCGTCCTTCAACATGATGCGTCTCCAGTTGTTTCCTGGCGATAGAACGTCTGACGGCTCAGAAGGATGCATCGGCCGCCGCTTCCCAGGCTGGACAAAATGCTGGTTTCGGCGAATATTGAAACGAATATTTCACGAGTCGTGCAGTATGAAATATCTATTCCACTGATGCGTCATGCGTCCGGCAGGGATTATGTGCAGAACCGGTTCGAGGGGATCGGCATCTTCACCCGAGATTGATTGTTCTTCTTCAGGCATTTCCTTCCGACGGATCCAGGAATTTCGGAAGGTCAAGAGGAAGGGGCGAACGGCCGCTGGTTGCGAGCAAACCTGTGCGGCGACCGCCTCAGGCGGAAGAGGATTTTCACTCGACGGGAGGCGAACTGCAACAGCCCCTGCGCCCGGCGCCGTAACGAGACGCTGTGAGCCGAGGAGGGACTCATGTTGGGAAGGCTATTGTCACGCGTTCGAATCCAGACGCAGGTGATGGTGTTCATCATTCCGTTCGTCTTGAGCATCATGGCCGTGGGCGCGACAGGTTTTTATGCGTCGAGCCTGCTCCAGGGGCGGATGGATATTTCCAATTCCGTCCTGCAGTCCTTGAGCGGCTTTCGGGATTTGTCGGCCGCGATGGGCGAGTTCCTCACCAATGCCACGCAAGAAAACCGGGATGTCGTCACCCGAAAACTTGCCGATCAACGCACCCTTCTGAAAGCCGGCATCGATAAGCTCGCCGCCGATCGCAGCGGTCAGCAGGAGCTCGAGCAGGCGCAATCCTCCATCGACGGAATTTCAACCCGCATGGATTCGCTCTGGCGACTTCAGGAGAACCGGGCGGCGCTGCTCATCGATCTTCAGAAGGCATTAAGCGTCGTCGTGTCGTCCCAGACGGATATCGTCGAAGGTACCAAGGTTCTTCAGCGGGCTGCCGACAGCCAGGAGGACGAAGCACGCAACATGCTGGGCGATGCGCAGCGTATTTCGGACTTCTTGTCCTTCGCCCAGACGTTTAACGACAAGGTTCAAGCCGCCGGTATCGGCGGGCCCGACATGGAAGAACTCGGCCGGCAGCAGCGGGTCCTGGCGATGGCGCTGGCCGGCGAAGCGCCGGAGGCCAAAAAGGCGATCGACGACGCCATTGTTTCCTTGAAGCCGCTTGTCGAGGCCACCGGTCAAACCGAGGAACGCGCAGCCGGCCTCAGCAATGCGATGGGCCAGATCGTCGGCAGACTGCCTGAATTGCAGGCGGCCGCCGCACGGCGGGTGAAGGCGGCAACGGAAAAGGCGGCCGAGATTGCCAAGCCGGTCGAGCGCGCCAAGACCAGCCAGAGAGACGGCCAGAAACTGATCACGTCGGCTTACGTGATTCAGATCGTCATGGCCAAACTGACGCTCGCGCCGACGGACGCCAATCTTCAGAGACTCTCGCAGGAAATTACCGCTGTCAGGAAAGGCCTGGACATGCTGATTTCCAACGCCGGCAGCGTTGCGCAGTTCGACAAACTCAAATCGAAGCTTCTGCCGGCGCTGGACAAGATGCAGGAGGCTGCCGCGGACCTCGTCCACATCAGCGCACAGCGCCAGGAGGAATTCCGTTCGGCCGCCGCCGACGTGGACGGGATGTGGTCTCAACTGACGGCTTTCGCCGAAATGCAGCGGCAGAACGCGGCCGACGAACGCACGGACGCCAACTCGATGTCTCTCGGCACGACGATCCTCGGCGTGGTGATCGCGATCCTCGCAGGCGTCGGGCTGACCGTGACGCTCAAGGGCCCGATCAATCAGATCACCTCGGCCATGAGGCGCCTGGCGGATGGCAAGCTCGAAACATCAATCGTTGGCGAGCGCCGGGCCGATGAAATCGGCGATATGGCCCGCGCGCTCGGCGTATTCAAGAACAATGCCATCGCCAAGGTCGAGATCGAGGAGCGCAGCGAGATCGAGCGATCGAAGGCCGAAGAGGAAAGGCATCGCAACGATGAGGAAAAACGCGCGGTCGAAGAGCAGATAGACTTCGCGGTGACGGCACTGGCGCAGGGTCTTGGTCGACTGGCGCAGGGCGACATTTCGCAGACGATCGCGACACCCTTTTTCGGACGGTTGGAGCAGCTTCGCAACGATTTCAACGCGTCGCTGCTGCGGCTGCAGGAAACGATCGACCAGATCCGCACGAACACCCGGATGATCGAAGGCAATGCCGGGCAAATGGATCTCGCCGCGGGCGATCTAGCAAGGCGCACGGAACAACAGGCCGTCGCACTCGAGGAGATTGCAGCAGCCATCGAAGAAATCACCACGACGGTTCGTTCGTCTGCAGCCTGCGCCGATGACGCCCATCAGATCATCACCGACACCAAACAGGCGGCCGATTCGTCATCCCAGGTCGTCGCCAGTGCTATCGATGCGATGAGCAAGATCGAAGCGGCGTCCGACGAGATCGTTCAAATCATCGGCGTCATCGACGAAATCGCATTTCAGACGAACCTGCTTGCGCTCAACGCCGGCATCGAAGCGGCCCGCGCCGGCGAGGCCGGAAAGGGCTTTGCGGTCGTGGCCCAGGAAGTGCGCGAGCTCGCCCAGCGCTCCGCGGAGGCCGGCCAAAGGATCAAACAGCTCATCGGACGTTCGCAGACGGAGATTGCCAATGGAGCGCGTGTCGTGCGCGAAACGAGCGAAGTCCTCGAAAGCATTTCGGCGAAAGTGGTCACAGCCTCCGAGCAGATGGACGTGATCGCCCGCTCGAGCAGAGAGCAGTATAACGCCCTTCATGAAGTGAATTCTTCCGTCAACCGGATGGACCAGATGACGCAGCAGAACGCGGCCATGGTCGAGGAAACCAGCGCGGCGACGAAGGAACTTGCCGACGAGACGAGGATACTCCTCCAATTGATCGATCAGTTCCAATTGGCGGAAGCGGACACGCTTCGTCGAACCGCTGCGGCATAGAACCGTCACCCCCGGCCAGCGGCTCGAGCTTCGCGACCTTCACTGTCGCGACGCGCTGAAACGCTCCGGCCGAAACTCCGCCAGCAGTGGATGGCGGCGCCCAGTGACGATTTCGTCCGCCAGCAATTCGCCGGCAATCAGGCCGAGGGTGGCGCCGCTGTGGCTGAAGGCAACGAAGTAGCCAGGGATTGACGACAGCTCGCCGAAGACCGGCTCGCCATCGCCCGGGATAGGCTTCGGCCCGACCCCATAATCTTCGATCTCCAGTCTCGGATTGCCTTCGAGAACCCTTGAGGCCTCGCGCAGCAGCCCGTCCAGCGTCGATTGCCTGACTTCGTAGCTGCCGTCAGGCTTCACGCTCACCTCTTCCTCGGACCAGGCGGAATCGAGCGCAAAGCCGCCGCTGGGCGTCGGCCGGATGGCAATGCGGGGGGTATTGAGTACGGCCTTCAGCGGGTGGCGGATCGGTTTGGTCCTGACGAGAAGGGCGACAGGCGTTGCATCCTCGATAAGCTGGCCGGCCTCGGCCACGATTGCGGGAACATCGCCGCCCGCAGCAAGCAGCACGGCATCTGCATCGCGGCGGATGCCGTCGGCCGTGATCACGCCGCAGGCCCGCCCGCCTTCGACATCGACCGTCGCGCGCCCGGCATCGGTAATGATCTCACCGCCCAGCGAGCGGAACTCTTCCGCGAGTGTGGCGATCAAGGACGGAAGATCGATCCAGCCCTCCCCGGGGTTGAAGATCGCGCCTTGCGGCGTCACGGCGCTTGCGTCGACACCTGGCGTCGTCCCGGCAATTCCTTCCCGGGCGAGCCATTGCGCGTGATAGCCGCGATCGCGCTCATAGTCGAAGATCTCGGCGATCTCGTTGCCGGCATCGTCCGCATCCCATGTCAGGCCGCCGTCGAAACGCAGCCACGGCGCATTGGGATATCGGGCGGCCAGGGTGCGATAGCGATCTATGCCGGCCAAACGCAGCCGGTGATAGGCATCGGAACGTTTACGCGCCGAGTTGAGCCAGGCAAGCGAACGGCCGGAGGCACCGTTGGCAAGCGGGCCGTCATTGACGAGCACGGTGCGGACCCCGAGCCGCGCCAGATGAACGGCCGTCGAGACGCCAAAGATCCCGCCGCCGATGACGATGACCTTCACGGGTTTGGTGGAAGCATTCATGTCGATAACCTTGTTTCCTGCTCTTTCTACATCGGGTGAAAAATCCGGTGCATCCGGCGTGCGGAAGACCGGCGCCCATGCCTTGCCTCGGGCGCTTTACAGGACCTCGGCAAGGAAGCGCTTCAATCGCTCACTTTGGGGATTGTCGAATATCTGCTCCGGGCAGCCGGCTTCGACGATGCGGCCCTCATCCATGAAGACGACCTGGTCAGCCACCCTGCGGGCAAATCCCATCTCGTGCGTCACCACGGCCATCGTCATGCCCTGGCGGCCGAGAGCGGCCATCAGGTCGAGAACGCCCTTCACCAGTTCGGGATCGAGCGCACTGGTTACTTCGTCGAACAGGATGAGTTCCGGATCCATGGCAAGCGCACGCGCGATGGCGACGCGCTGCTGCTGCCCGCCCGATAGACCTGCCGGGCGATGATCCTTGCGCTCTGCGAGACCGACCTCGGCCAAACGCGCCTCGGCGATGCGTCGCGCCTCCTGTCTCGGCATCTTTTTGATCTTCGTCAGCGAAAGCATGACGTTTTCAAACGCCGTGTGATCGGGAAACAGGTTGAAGTGCTGGAACACCATGCCGACACGCCGGCGCAGCCTCTCCGGCTTCATCGCCAGGATGCTTTCGCCATCGAGCAGGATGTCACCGCCTTTCGGTTCGACAAGCCTGTTCATGCAGCGCAACAGCGTCGATTTTCCCGAGCCGGAGGGGCCGATGATGCAGGTGACGGTCCCGGCGGCAATGTCGAGATCGACCCCCTTCAGGACGTCGAGATGGCCATAGGCCATGGTCAGGTCCCGGATATTGAGGGCCCCACCCTTGAAGCGCGGTTCCATCTCCTCGACAGATTTGGCCGCGGACTGCGGACCGGCAGCGGCCTGCAACTCGCTCACCTCGAGCAGCCCACTTGCCGTGCCGGGGCCGTGGCCTTGTTTTCCCAGGCGCAGTCGCGCATCGATATAATTGACGAAGTGGGTCAGCGGCACGGTGATGACAAGGTAGAAAACACCCGCTAGCAGCAGCGGCGACAGATTACCTGTGACGACGGCCTGATCCTGCCCGACACGGAAGATCTCCCGCTCGGAGGCGAGCAATCCGAGGAAATAGACAAGGCTGGAATCCTTGACGTTTCCGATGAACTGGTTGACCAGCGCCGGCAGAACGCGCCTGATGCCCTGCGGGATGACGATCAGGCGCATGCCCTGCCCGTAGCTCATGCTGAGCGCCCGACAGGCTTCCATCTGACCGCGCTCGACGCTTTGGATCCCCGACCGGAAGATTTCGCCGATATAAGCACCGGCGATCAGGCTGAGCGCCAGGATGCCGAGCGGAAATGGCGACGGACCGAAGATCTCCCGGCCGATCCGGGCAAAACCCTGACCGATGATCAGGATCGTGACGATCGCCGGCAGCCCGCGGAAAACATCGGTATAGAGGCGTGCCGGCAGCCGCAGCCAGCGGGACTGCGAGATGCCCATCACGGCAAGAACCATGCCGATGACGACGCCGAGCACGGTCGAGGCAGCGGCCAGGATCAACGTGTTTTTCAGGCCGACGCTGATCATGCTCGGCAGCACTTCCGCCATGGCATCCCAGTCGAGGAAGCTGCGGCGCAGATTTTCAAGCCAGTTCATCGAGATCCCCATTGGAGCCCTTGCCGGGCACGCTGCCGCTCGCAGGCTGCGATCGGCAGCGCCATTTGTCAGCCGTCCGCTCTGAACGGCCGGCCTGCGGCCTTACTTCTTGGGAAGATACTGGTCCGGCATGGGCGAGCCGGGAAACCACTTTTCATAAAGGGACTTCCAGGTGCCATCCTGCATCGCGTCGTGAAGCGCGCCGTTCAGCGCCGTCCGAAAGGCATCATTTCCCTTCTTGACCACGAAGCCCGCCGGCGCATCGAAGGACGGGATGTTTACAGCAACCTTCAGCGCGGGATAGCGCTCGCCATATTGCTTGGCGGCCTCGTAGTCGAGAAAGTGCGCATCGATCGTTCCGTTGTTGAGGGCGGCCACGGCGGAATTGTTGTCGGGGAATTTCACCAGATCGGTCTCACCGAAATTCTTGGCCGCATAGACTTCCTGCAAGGTCCCCTGCACGACGCCGAGACGCTTGCCCTTGAGGCCACTGGCATCCTTGATGGCGGCATCCGCAGTCAAGACAGAGAGATAACCGGCAAGATAGCCGTCGGAAAAGTCGACCGTCTTCTTGCGGGCTTCGGTGGTTCCGATCGCCGCAACGGCAACATCGAACCGTTCGTTAGCGACCGACGGCAGAAGGGCTGAAAATTCCTGGCCCGTGAACGTCACCTTGTCCTTTGGAAAACCGAGGCGGGAGACGACGTTGAGAAACAGCTCGATATCGAAACCCGTGAACTGGCCGTCCGCCGTCGCAAACGTATAGGGCTTGGAATCGCCCATCGTGCCAACGCTGATCACCCCGGGCTCGATTAGCTTATAGGGATTGTCAGCCGCCGCCGCGGATCCTGCACCCACTGCAAGAAGGCATGTCAAAAGGCCGGCCCGCAATGGGGCGAGGGTGGCCGCAAATGATTCAAAAGGCTTCATGTTCGTTCTCCGCTCTGAAAGGAATGCTCTTGTCGGCATTGTCGCGTCGCCCCGCCCCCGTCGCATAGTGCGGCAGAGTCTTCTGGACAAGACACCGGTCTCCTGTATAAAGAGACCGGTCTCACAACATATTTGATATCCGTCAATTGACCGGCCGTCAACAACTCTTGTAGTCCTCGGCTCATGGAAGATTCCGCTCATTCGAAACGTTCAGTCACGGTCGCCGATGTCGCGAAGGCCGCAAAGGTCTCGAAGGCGACGGCCGCCCGCGTGCTCGGCGGCTACGGCGTGGTCAGCGCCAAGATCACGGATCAGGTCATGGCGGCGGCAGCCGCGCTCGAATACCGCCCGAACGAGCTCGCCCGGAGCATGAGCACCGGAAGATCCGGCATCATCGGGGTCGTGGTCGGCGATATCGAGAACGCTTTCTTCAGCCTGGCGGTGCGCGGCATCAGCGATGCTGCCCGGCTTGCGGGCTTCAACGTCATCATCGCGAATTCGGGCGAACAGCTGGATGCGGAAAAATCGGCCGTCGACCTTCTGATCGGCAAACGCGTCGATGGTCTGATCGTCACGCCCGCTCGCTGCGACAACATCGATCACCTCCGAGATATCCGCCGCGCCGGCGTGCCGCTGGTCCTGTTCGACCGGGCCATTCCGGAACTCGATGTCGACGCCGTGACCGGGGACGACCAGGATGCGGCAGTCACCGCGACCCGGTATCTGATCGGGCAAGGGCATCGCCGCCTCGCCTACGTCTCCGCCATGGATGCCGAAGGCGGCGGGCTCACCGATGTCGGGCGAATATCGAATTCCGCCGTGCGCGAACGCGTGGAAGGCTTCGTGAGCGTCCTGACCGAGGCGGGCCTGCCGAACCCTCTTCATTATGTCAGGCTCGGCGCCACCGACCAGCAACAGACGGACGGCGTGATCAAACGCCTGGTCTCGGAGGGATCATCGCCAACTGCACTCTTGGCATCCGACAGCCTCGTCGGCTTGCGCATCTTCAAGTCGCTGCAGTCGCTCGGCCTGTCAATCCCGAGCGACGTGTCGATGATCTGCTTCCTGGATGCCGACTGGACCAGCGTCACCGTTCCACCGATCACCATCATCGACCAGCGCGTCTACGAGATGGGCAAGCTCGCGAGCGAACGTCTGGTCGCCCGCATCGAACGCACGCCTCTTGCCGTCGAACGTCTGCGCGTCAGTACGCGCCTTGTCGTACGCGGCTCCGTCGCGACGATCGGCCGGTGAGACCGCAGATCCAGGCGGAATCAATCGGTCGCACAGCAGCATTGTGATCGGCCGTGTTGTATCGATGGCCACCGATTTGTTATTGCATATAGTTCCTGTTGTCTTTGCCTGGCCTACGTTATTTAATACTGAAAATACTCGTCATGGGATTTTCAGAAAGATCATGCTCCAGTCAAATGAGGTTTCATCTGAGCTGATAGATTTGATCTATGGAAGTCTCTTCGGTGAGTGCAACTGGCAAGATTTTCTGGATCGAGTTGCGGAAACTTCGCCCAATGGAAAAGCTGCACTCCATTACCACGATCTGGCCTCGCCTATTGCTCATGTTCCTTACGTATCGGGCTTCTCGAGGACCGAGGTCGACCAGTTCAGCAGCCACTTTGCCTCGGTGAACCCTTGGATTCCGAGATTGAGCGTCGTGCCCGTCGGCCAGGGTGTCTGTGGAGACGAAATCTTTCCACGCAAAGACTTGCTCAAATCGGAATTCTACAACGATTGGCTGAAGGGGCAGGCCGGCTGCGAGACCAGCATCGGTGTCTCCATCATCCGGGAGGAAACCCGCACCTTCGTTCTGTCGACCTGCACGTCGTCGGCAGACCCCGATTTCAACAAAGCGGCAACCGGGCGCTACACGATCCTCGCGCCGCATTTGAAAAGGGCTTTCGACTTCATTCGGAAGCGCGATCTGCTGGCACCGGAAAAACAGGCAACGCAAACCCTGTTTGATAGTATCGGCGCCGGACTGATCTACGTTTCCGAGCAAGGGCGAGCACGCCAATGGAATAGGAGTGCGGAAGCGTTCGTGGAAGCTGGCTTCCCTGTGCATATCGCGCCGGATGGCAGGCTCGCACTTCAATGCGAGACATCAGCTGCCGTTCTCGATTTCCTGACGTCCAGAAAGGGTGTGCAAACAAAGCCGCATACGGCGATTGTAAAGGGGAAGAACAAGGCCAATTACCGCATCACCCTCGTCCGACTGCAGTCCGACGCGTTCACCGAATTCCTGGAGGGGCCGACCGTGGCCGTGATCATCGAGCCGATGATCACGACACCATTCAATGAGCGGCGAGACTTCCTGATGGAAACATACAAACTGACTGCGACGGAAATCCGGATCGCATCCAGCATTGCCTCAGGCCGTTCTCCAAAGGAAGTGGCCGTAGCCGATCACATCAGCTACGAAACTGTCCGGACTCATCTCAGAAACATTTATTCCAAGCTCGGGGTCAATTCCCAGGTTGGTTTGGTGGCCCTGCTCATGCGCTGAGCATCGACGCGGCGGTCAGTTCGAGCAGAAAACCAACCCGTTTAGATCTTTGTTTTCATGCATGTCGTTGCCCAAAACCGCTGCACGCTTTTGGGCGACATGCATCAATCGTAGAGCTCACCACGACCGATCTGTGCCCTGGCAGGTTCGTCGCTGATGGCGGGATCGTCGGCCGGATCGGGATCTCTCTTGTTGGCGTCGCTCAGAAACTGCGCAGCCTTCAGGAGCGCTGAGGTTATCTCTTCGGTGCCCCATCCGGCTTCATTGGCGGCTGCAATCAGCCTTTCTAAAGCCTCGCGCGCAGCGGCGGTCGCCTCTTCGAAGCGCTGCGCAGGAGCTTCGGCCTTCGGTGGTGGAAAGGTCATCGGCATTCCCTCCATGGATTGGCTGTTGGAGATGAACGCAGCCCGCGCGAAATGGATGCATAACCGCGCTGATTTAACAAGCGAACACCCGCGGCGCGACAAGGGCCGACGACGCCTCTGCGTCAGATCACCGTCTGCAACAGAAACGGAGAGCGCTCCAATGGCTGCTGGGCGAGGATCCGCAGCATGGCGGGACCTTGTATGCCTGACGTCGTGCACGAGCGACCGTCGTGATAGACCACCGTCATCACGCGGCTGAGACTATTGTACCTGATCTCTGCGATCGTGCGCGTGTGAACCGGAAAGATAAATTCGTGGGGCTGTGATTTTCGCCCCGAAGTCTTCAAGGTCATTGCGACGCCCCCGCGAAACAATAGCATTTTGGCCCGACCGTGCCTTAACCCGAGCCTAACGACGCCTATCAAGCACATATTGCTGCGACGGTCGCGTGACATCGGCGTGACACGCAGAATCGACATTCCCAACTCAAGACCGACTTCGTGACACGTCAGTTGCAAAAGCGGCGATCAGCCGTCAATGCAATGTCCTGCGGATCTCGTGTGCAAGAACCGGCTGCGGCCAGCCTTCGACCGTGCGTGCCAGCGATCGAACAGCTTCGTCCATGTTGAAAACCATGTCCCCGAGCCGCTCGATCTCATAATCGAGCTCGTAGACCTCGACTTCGTCAAGACCTTTGCTCTGGAGCATTCGCCTCATTGCTTCGATAAGCCGCTCAGTCCGCCCAACGATATCAAGAGCGCTTCGGATAATAATATCGACCATGCACATCCCCTCGCTTCGATAACGGAGCGTCGGCCATAATCGCGATGCTGACAATCCTGAAATCTTGTCAGACGCGGCCTCGGATCGTGTCGTAGAGAGTGCTCGACTGACGCCGCGCCTAGTCGTCGTCGAGCGAAAAGACCGGCCGGTAGTGGCGCTCGGCGATCAGCAAGCTCCGGTCGGGCCGGATGATGTAGATCTCCTCGACCTGGCGTCCCCATTGATCTGTGAAGGTATGCGGGAAGGAAGAGCCGACGGGCGACTTCGTCAACTTCGTGCGCGGTTGACCATTATAGGTGATGCTGCCGGGAATGGGGGCCAGCCCCGCCGACGAATAATTGCCTGCGCCGGTGGTGCAGCCTGTCAGCACAACGGCAAGTATCAACCCAAATCCTATGCTCCGCTTCATCGAGCCCTCCAACTGCTTCGTCCTTCACGCAGCACTCGTTTTATCGTCAATGTAACAGGGGACGATAGACATTGTTCCAGAATCGGTCGGAGCAAACGCAGTCGTCCATCCCTCGTGTTGGCGTTGAATTTTTCAGAAAAAGGCGGCATTAAAAATTCATTCAAAGCGTGGCAGTGATTTAACTCTTGGATGGAACGCTGTTTACCCATGCGAATAGTTCCTGGAACCATCCTTCTGGCTGTCGCGACGATATTGGCCGCACCGGTCTTCATGCGTGCCGAACCGGTGAAATCCACGGATGTTTCCACGGTCATTCTCTCCGTTTCACCACGGACAGTTCGTTGGGCCACCGTCTACAAACATCCGGATCCCGCCGATCACGATCCCTATTACCATGTGGAGGTGATCGAGAAGGAGCAAGGTTCGCCGCCATGGCAATTCAAACGGCTTGCCGCACATCTTGTCGTAACGGCAGACGCTTTGGACAGGAGCCGTCTGAGACAAAAGGCCAAGACCTATTTTTACAAGGACCTCGAATTCCGGATCGCCCACCGAGCCTGGCGCACACAACCTCTCATCCAGCGGGACACCGGGGTTTGCCGCACGACAATTCTTGAATGCGTTGGGGCTGCAGGCAATAGGCGCCCATAATGCATGTGGATACGGTGAAGGGATGGCCGTATCAATGCGGGAGGATGAACGAAAGGAACGTTCGGCGATGCTAGCAAGCATCAGTCCGTCGAAGACCAGTCTGACCGCACTTTGCCATTGTGCTCGCCAAGCCTTGGCGACTTACGATGCCGGGTCAGCATCGTCTCCGAGAAGATGATAGGCGTCCGGATGCCCGGTATCCCTTCATTCTCCACCGCCATCTGGCGATGCAGCACTTGCGGATCCGAAAATACATCTTCCACGGTGTTGATCGGCCCGGCGGGAACACCCACGCGCGCAAAGTCGGCTAGCAAATCCGTCCGGTTGAAGAGCTTCGTGCGCGCTTCCATCACCGATGTCAGTTCCTCTCGATGACGCACTCTGTCCGCGTTCGTTTTGAAACGAACATCGGCTGCCACAGCGGATAGCCGAAGGATATCGCACACCCGTGCGAACTGACTGTCGTTCCCGCAGGCGATAATGATATTGCCGTCGGATACCGGGAATACCTGGTATGGCGCGATGTTGGGATGCGCATTGCCGAGTCTCGTTGGTGCCTTTCCCGAGGCCAGGAAATTCATCGCCTGGTTGGCCAAGACGCCCACCGTGCTGTCCAGCAGAGCCATATCGATATGCTCTCCCTCACCTGTGCTGTTACGGAGGATCAAAGCGGCCTGGATAGCGATCACCGAATAGAGCCCTGTGAAGATATCGCCGAACGCCACGCCAATCTTCTGCGGCTCCCGACTTGGTTCACCGGTCAAATCCATAATGCCCGCCATGCCCTGGACGATAAAATCGTATCCTGCGCGCCCGGCATAGGGACCGGTTTGGCCAAATCCGGTAATCGAGCAGTAGATCAGCTTCGAATTGATCGCCTTCAGGCTCTCGTAATCAAGACCGAACTTCTTCAAGGCGCCTACCTTGAAATTCTCGATGACGACATCCGCGTTGGCGATCAGTGCACGAACCTTTTCGACGTCTTCCACAGAGTTGAAATCCGCCGTGATACTCAGTTTTCCGCGATTGCAGCTATGGAAATAGGCCGCAGCGACGTCATCGCCATCCTTGATGAAAGGAGGCCCCCAACGGCGCGTATCGTCGCCATCCGGACCTTCTACCTTGATGACGGTCGCTCCCAGGTCGGCAAGTGTCTGTCCAGCCCACGGACCAGCCAGGATACGCGCCAACTCCACGACCCGAACGCCCTCTAGCGGAAACTGCATCGATAACTCCTGATCGTTCCTAAATCCGCAGATCATCGTTGGACTACATATTCGGATAGACCGGCCCCTCGCCGCCCTGCGGCGGCACCCAGTTGATGTTCTGGTTGGGGTCCTTGATGTCGCAGGTCTTGCAGTGCACGCAGTTCTGGGCGTTGATGACGAAGGTATCCTGCCCGTCCTTCTCCACCCACTCATAGACGCCGGCCGGACAGTAGCGCGTCGACGGGCCGGCATAGATATCGTGCTCGGAACGCTTCTGCAGGCCCATGTCCTTGACCTTGAGATGCACCGGCTGGTCTTCCTCGTGATTGGTGTTCGACAGGAACACCGAGGACAGACGGTCGAAGGTCAGGACGCCGTCCGGCTTCGGATAGGCGATCGGCTTGTGCTGGGCGGCAGGCTCCAGCGACTGCGCATCGGTCTTGCCGTGTTTCAGCGTGCCGAAGAACGAAAAGCCGAACAGCGTATTGGTCCACATGTCGAAGCCGCCGAGCGCCACACCGAGTGCGGTGCCGAACTTCGACCACAGCGGCTTGACGTTCCTCACCCGCTTCAGGTCGCGGCCGATGTCGCCCTTGCGCCATTCGTTCTCGATCTCGGCGACCTCGTCATGGCTGCGGCCGGCTGCGATCGCCGCCGCCAGCTTCTCGGCCGCCAGCATGCCCGACAGCACCGCATTGTGGCTGCCCTTGATGCGCGGCACGTTGACGAGACCGGCCGAACAGCCGATCAGCGCCCCGCCGGGGAAGGTGAGCTTCGGCACCGACTGGTAGCCGCCCTCGGTGATGGCGCGCGCCCCATAGGACAGCCGCTTGCCGCCCTCGAAAGTGGTGCGGATCGCCGGATGCGTCTTGAAGCGCTGGAATTCCTCGAAAGGATAGAGATAGGGGTTCTTGTAGTTCAGGTGAACGACGAAGCCGACCGCCACCAGATTGTCCTCGAGATGATAGAGGAAGGAGCCGCCGCCGGTCTTCATGCCGAGCGGCCAGCCGAAGGAGTGCTGCACCAGGCCCGGCCGGTGATGCTCGGGCTTGACCTGCCAGAGTTCCTTGATGCCGATGCCGAACTTCTGCGGTTCACGATCCTTCTGCAGATCGAACTTGGCGATCAGCTGCTTGGCGAGCGAGCCGCGCACGCCCTCGCCGATCAGGGTATATTTGCCGAGCAGCTCCATGCCGCGGGTATAGTTGGGTCCAGGCTCGCCGTTCTTCTCGATGCCCATGTCGCCGGTGGCGACACCGATCACCGCGCCCTCTTCATTGTAGAGCACTTCCGCTGCGGCAAAGCCCGGATAGATCTCGACGCCAAGTTCTTCGGCCTTGGTCGCCAGCCACCGACAGACGTTGCCGAGTGAGACGATGTAATTGCCGTGATTGTTCATCAGCGGCGGCATCAGCACATTCGGCAGGCGAACAGAGCCGGCCGGGCCGAGCAGCAGGAAGTGGTCGTCTGTCACTTCCGTCTTGAACGGGTGCCCCTCCTCCTCACGCCAGCCGGGCAGCAGCCGGTCGATGCCGATCGGATCGACGACGGCGCCAGACAGGATATGCGCTCCGACCTCAGAGCCCTTCTCCAGCACGACGACCGAAAGCTCCGGATTGACCTGCTTCAGCCGGATCGCCGCCGCAAGACCGGCCGGACCGGCGCCGACGATCACAACGTCGAATTCCATGCTCTCGCGATTTTCGTCTGCGTGTTCTTCGGTCATGATAAATGCCTGATAAATCTCGATGTTGGGGATGAGATGGGGATCAGCGAGTTGGTCGAGCTGGAACGTACCTGTAGTCGTAGAACCCGCGTTGTGCTTTGCGACCGAGCCACCCGGCCTCGACGTATTTGACCAACAGCGGGCACGGACGGTATTTGCTATCAGCCAACCCTTCGTGAAGGACCTGCATGATGGAAAGGCATGTGTCCAAACCGATGAAATCCGCCAGTTCGAGTGGCCCCATCGGATGATTGGCGCCGAGTTTCATGCCGATGTCTATGGCTTCCACGTTTCCAACACCCTCATACAGGGTGTAGATCGCTTCGTTGATCATGGGGATCAGGATACGATTTACGATGAAGGCCGGAAAATCCTCGGAGACGGTGACCGTTTTGCCGATGGATTCGGCGAAATCCTTGGCTATGGCAAACGTCTCTTGATCCGTTCCGATGCCGCGAACCAGCTCTACGAGCTTCATAACAGGTACGGGATTCATGAAGTGCATCCCTATAAAATGATTGGGCCTGTCGGTTGACGCGGCGAGCCGCGTTATGGAGAGCGACGATGTGTTCGTCGCCAGGATCGCGTCGGGCTTCAGGACAGTGCACACATCCGTAAAGACCTTCCTCTTGAGGTCTTCATTCTCGCTCACCGCTTCGACAACCAAATCGGCGCTCGCCAGATCCGACAGGGAGAACGCTCCCTTTATTCGGGAGATCGCCTGCTCAACCGCCTCGCCCGGCATTTTGCCGGTTTCCGCTTGGCGCCCGAAATATCCGGCGCTCGCCTCGATGCTCGCGCGAATTCGACTTTTGTCGAGATCGTAAATCAGTGCCTCATACCCGTGTTTCGCCACGACTTCCGCGATCCCAGTACCCATCTGTCCAGCACCGATGACGGCGACGGTAGAAATCTTATCCACTATAGGCATGCTGCCTCGCGTTAATCCGGAGGTTAAAGGACGGCCTGTGCCGAATAGACTATCGGGAATTAGGAAAACGCCTGGAGGCCTGTCTGAGCACGCCCAAGGATCAGGGCATGGACGTCATGGGTCCCTTCGTATGTGTTGACCGTCTCCAAGTTCTGCGCGTGGCGCATGACGTGATACTCGATCTGAATGCCGTTGCCGCCATGCATATCCCGGGCTTGCCGCGCCATCTCAAGCGCCTTTCCGCAGTTGTTGCGCTTGACGATCGAGACCATTTCCGGGGCCATCTTGTGCTCATCCATCAGCCGGCCAACGCGAAGCGAGCCCTGCAGTCCGAGCGTGATTTCGGTCATCATATCGGCGAGCTTCTTTTGATAAAGCTGCATCCCTGCTAGCGGTTTCCCGAACTGTTTGCGGTCCAGGCCGTATTGACGAGCGCGGAACCAGCAGTCCTCGGCAGCTCCCATAACACCCCAGGAGATGCCGTAACGGGCGCGGTTGAGGCAGCCAAACGGCCCCTTGAGACCGGAAACGCCGGGCAGAAGCGCATCCTCGGTGACTTCGACACCGTCCATCACGATTTCGCCCGTGATCGAGGCGCGCAGCGAAAGCTTGCCACCAATTTTTGGAGCCGAAAGGCCCCTCATGCCCTTTTCGAGAACAAAGCCGCGTATTTCATTGTTGTGAGCCTCAGATTTTGCCCAGACGACGAAGACATCCGCAATCGGCGAGTTCGAGATCCACGTCTTCGAGCCGCGCAATCGGTAGCCGCCCTCGATTTTCTCGGCACGGGTTTTCATACCGCCGGGATCCGAGCCCGCGTCGGGCTCGGTCAGGCCGAAACAGCCGATCAGTTCACCCGAAACGAGGCCCGGCAGATACTTCTTCTTTTGCTCGTCGGAGCCGTAGGCGAAGATCGGATAGATGACCAGCGAGGACTGCACGCTCATCATCGAACGATATCCGGAGTCGATACGCTCGACCTCGCGGGCGACCAGACCATAGGCAACGTAGGATGCGTTCGCGGCCCCGTATTCTTCAGGCAGCGTCACCCCAAGAAGGCCCGTCCGCCCCATCAACCTGAACAGCTCCGGGTCGGTCGCTTCTTCGAGATAGGCGTCCTCAACGCGCGGCAAGAGTTCAGATTCTGCGAAAGCCGCAGCGGACTCGCGGATCATCCGTTCATCTTCGGTCAGCTGGTCGTCGAGCAGAAAAGGGTCGTTCCAAGAAAAGGCCAAGATCGTCGTCCTCCCGTTGAGGTTTTGGCAGTTCGAATTTGACGGAATTAAAGCTGTTTTTTCACGACTGAGAAAGCGAGGTTTACTCATCGGCCTATGAGCTATAGTAATAGCGCATGGCAAACCTCTCGCGAAGGCTCCTTCCCTCCACCTCGGCTCTCGCAGCGTTCGATTCCGTCGCGCGGCTGGGCACCTTCTCTGCGGCAGCACAGGAGCTTTCCCTGACGCAGGGAGCGATCAGTCGGCAGATCGCAGCGCTGGAAGAACAACTCGGCGTTTTACTGTTCGAGCGCACTAGCCGTGGCGTCAACCTCACGGAGGCGGGCACAGACTATGCCCGGGCTATTGCCAGCGCTTTGGCGGAAATCCGTTCCGCTTCGCTGCAGGCCATGACCAAACAACATAGCGATCAGCTCAATCTTGCCATCTTGCCGACATTCGGCACCCGCTGGCTGATGCCACGCATTCCGCGATTTGTCGCTAGACACCCGGAGATCACGTTGAACTTCGCCACGCGCATAGGCGTGTTCGATTTCGACCGCGACGACATAGATATGGCGATTCATATCGGCCAGCCCGATTGGCCCGGTACGGAAAGCATATTTCTTATGGAAGAGATGGTTGCACCGATCGCGTCCCCGTCTTTTCTCAGTTCACATCCCATCGTGAGGGCCGAAGATCTGCTTCGCCTGCCGCTGCTGCAGATGGCGTCCCGTCCCGGGGCTTGGAGCCATTTTTTTGAAAGCCTCCAGGTTAACGGCACCCCATCGCAGGCCATGCGGTTCGAACAGTTCAGCAACGTGGCCCAAGCCTGCATTGCCGGACTGGGGCTCGCGTTGATGCCGCTTTTCCTCATCGACTCCGAACTCGCAAATGGCCAGCTCGTTCAAGCCTTTCCACATCAGGTCAAAAGCACCAGCGCCTATTATGCGGTCGCGCCTCTGAGCAGGAAGGACTTCCGTCCTGTCGTGGCGTTCCGCGCATGGCTGCTGGACGAGGTCGCGCGTTACCAGGAAGGCGGATCGGCAGATGGCGGCGGTTGATCAAGCCGCACCTGAGACACCTTCGATAATCTGGAATATCGTCAGGGGCTTCGTCGCTCGTTCGGCTTCTCGCTCATGTTCGTTTGCGCGTGTTGCTTGACTCCTCGGTTAAATCCTGCCAATTTATGCTAACGTTAGCACAAGGAATGCACATTTGCACCTTCAATTACGCAAAGCAAGCATGCAGGGGAAACGCCTGATGGCCAGCAGGGCCCTGGTGAAGGACGTTCGGCTGCTCGGCCGCCTGCTGTGCGAGGCTATCGAAACAAGCGACGGCGAGGAGGCCCGTGAGATCGTGGAGCAGGTCCGCACTCTCTCGGTTGCCGGCCATAGAAAGACCGGCCGGCACTTGAACGACAAGCTCGCCCTCTTTTGTGCAGAAATGCCTCCCCGGACCCTCAAGCGCGTGATCCGCGCATTCAGCCAGTTCTCTCAACTCGTGAACATTGCCGAAGACGCACACCAAGCCAGGATGCAGCGCTTCAGCATCGTCGATCATGAACCTGCCATGCCGGGAACAATTGCCAGATCGCTTTCCGTTCTGGCTGCGGCGGGGGTAGAGGCGGAAGATATCCGCAAACTGCTTCTTGAAGCGGTCGTCTCGCCCGTTTTCACAGCGCACCCCACCGAGGTTCGGCGGAAGAGCGTTATCGAAATCGAGCAGGAGCTTGCACGATGCCTGACTGAGCTCGACCAAGCCGGCCTGATTGAGCAGGAGATAGGTCGGCATAAGGAGGATTTGGAGAGGGCGACGACGACGCTTTGGCAAACGAACAGCCTTCGGGGGCGGCGGCTTCAAGTCGTGGATGAAATCCTCAATGGCTTGTCCTATTACGACAGCACCATTTTCCGGGTGATCCCGGAGGTGTACGAGATTCTCGAAAATCAGCTGCGAGACTCCCCCTGGAGTTTCGGCGAGGGCGCGCTGCCGCCATTCCTGCGCATGGGTTCCTGGATCGGTGGCGACCGGGATGGCAATCCCTATGTTAACGGTGAAACCCTGAGGGAGGCGCTCTGCTTGCAGAGTGAGAGAGTTTTCTCGTTCTATCTCGGCGAACTGCATAGCCTTGGCGCCGAACTTTCCTTGGATGACCGGTATGTGAAAGTCTCGCAGGAGCTTCAGCGCCTCGCGACCGACTCCCCCGACAGATCGGAGCGGCGCCGACACGAGCCATATCGCCTGGCGATATCGGGCATGTATGCTCGCCTGTCGGCCACGGCACGTAAGTTCGGCAGCACGGAACTGGTTCGCGAACCTGTGGCGGCCGCCCCTTCCTACCTGTGCCCTGCCGAATTCGCCAAAGACTTGGCGACGATCAGCAAATCCCTGGCAGCCAATGGCGCAGAAAAGATCGCCACCGGAAAACTGCGCAGGCTCCAACGCGCCGTAGACGTCTTCGGTTTTCACCTTGTCAGTCTGGATTTGAGACAGAATTCCGAGGTTCATCAACGGGTTGTTCATGAGCTTTTCGAGAACGTGCGGCCTGGCACACGTTACGAGGCGTTAGCCGAGAGTGATAAGATCCGCTTGCTCACCGAGGAACTACGGTCTTCCCAGTTGCTGATGACACCGCTCAGGACTTATTCGGCCGAGACGGCGTCGGAGCTTTCCGTTCTGCGGGAAGCTGCCGAAGCCCATAAGCACTATGGCCGCGTCAGCATCCCCAATTACATCATTTCGAAGGCCGGAAGCCCTTCCGACCTTCTGGAGGTCATGGTCCTGTTCCGTGAGGCGGGGCTGTTCCGGCCCGATGAGCCCGAAGCGGCGTCAATCAACATCATACCGCTTTTCGAAACGATCTCGGATCTTCGAAGGTCGCATGACGTGATGCAAACAGTTTTGGCCGTCGAAGCCTATCGGACATATGTGGAAGCGCTCGGCGGCAAACAGGAAATTATGCTCGGCTATTCGGACAGCAACAAGGATGGCGGTTATCTGACTTCGGGATGGGAACTTTATAAGGCAGAAACGTCCTTCATCCAGCTCTTTGAGCGTGAAGGCGTTCGCCTCAGCTTGTTTCACGGTCGCGGCGGCTCCGTGGGCCGCGGTGGCGGCCCAAGCTATGAAGCCATCACCGCCCTGCCCCCTGGCGCGGTTGCCGGATCGATCCGGCTGACGGAGCAAGGTGAAGTCATTGCGGCGAAATATTCCAATCCGGCACTAGGTCGTCGGAATCTCGAACTTCTTATAGCCGCGACGCTGGAAGCGTCCCTGCTGCCTTCCGACGCGCAAGAGCCGGATCCCGAATATCTTGGCGCCATGGAGGAACTGTCCGACCTGGCCTTTGGCGCCTATCGCCGTTTGGTTTACGAGACTGAGGGATTTGAGCGGTTCTTCTGGGAAGCAACGATCATCGGCGAAATCGCAAAACTGAACATTGGCAGCCGCCCAGCCTCACGCAACTCGTCACGTCGCATCGAAGACCTGCGTGCGATACCCTGGGTGTTCGGCTGGTCGCAGAGCCGCATGATGTTGCCGGGTTGGTTTGGATTCGGTTCGGCCGTGCGACAATGGCTGGCCGGACACCGCGACGGATTGCAAATTCTTCAGGGAATGCACCGGGACTGGCCTTTCTTCCAGACACTCATTGCGAACATGGAGATGGTGTTGGCCAAGACCAACATGGCGATCGCGGCGCGGTATGTGGGCCTCACTCCTGATGCATCCACCCATGAGAAAATTTTCGCACGCATAAAAGACGAATGGGAAGCGACGACAGCTGCGCTATTTTCCATAACGGATCAGGCCTCGCTGCTTGAGAATAATCCGGCACTCAAGCAGTCGATCCATCATCGCTTTCCTTGCCTCGATCCGCTTAACCACATGCAGATCGACCTTCTTCGCCGCCACCGTGCCGGAGAAGGCGATCAGGACACTGAAGAGGCGCTGCACCTGACCATCAATGGAATTGCAGCAGGGCTGCGAAACAGCGGGTAACGAGCGCCAATGCGGATGGCGTAAGCCTATTTTTCTTGACCTCGATAAAATTGCCGCGCTAACGTTCGCACAAACTGGGAGGAAATTCATGACACGGACCGTGCTGTTGACGGACTACGCCTGGCCGGATGACAAAGTGGAGCGGGAGGTAATCGAGCGGGCCGGGTTCATCCTCGTCAGCGGTCCGGCCGAGCCATCTCCGCCTGCTGAGATCGACGCTTTGGCTGCAAAGCATCAGCCGGACGCGATTCTGACCTGCTGGGCTCAAGTCAGCGAGACGGCAATTGCTGCGTCTCCTAACCTCAAGATCGTCGCTCGTCTCGGAGTTGGCCTGGACAATATTGCAGTCGAGGCGGCGACGGAGCGGGGGATATGGGTCACGAATGTTCCCGATTATTGCGTTGCAGAAGTGTCTGACCACGCTGTCGGTTTTGCGATTGCCTGGGCCCGTGGCCTGATCCACTTCGATCGCGAAGTTCGCGACGGGCGCTGGGACCCGGCTTCGGCAAATCTCCGCAGGCTTTCGGACCTGGCCTGCGGCATCGTTGGCTTTGGCCGCATCGGTCGTGCGACCGGCGCGAAAATGCAGGCGCTCGGATGCCGGGTGCTAGCCTACGATCCCCATGCCTCGAATATTCCTGCAGATGTGGAGCTCGCCGACTTCGATACGCTTCTGGCCAAGAGCGATATCGTCATCGTCCATGCGCCGCTTGCGCCTGCGACGCACCACCTGATCAACAGGGACGCCATCTCGAAGATGCGCCGTGGAAGCCTGCTGATCAATGTCAGCCGAGGCGGCGTTGTCGAAACTGCCGCCGTGATCGAAGGCTTGGACTCCGGCATTCTGAGCGGCGTCGGCCTCGATGTCCTTGAGGATGAACCACGCGTCCCACCGGAGCTGATCGCTCATCCCGGCGCGATGATCACTCCGCACGTCGCCTTCTCCTCGGATGCTTCGCTGATCGAGTTGCGTCGCCGGGCGGCGGAGGAGGTCGTCAGGGTTCTCTGCGGAGAGAAGCCTGAACAACCCCGCAACAGCCCCCGCCGCTAATACTGCAAGGACACTGGGTTCATGTCTGTATATGAGATGACGACTTTCGATGAGTTCTTGCTGAAGAACGGTTTGAGGAGCGCTTCCGAGGAGGCGATCTACAAGCCGCTGACGGGTGGTGTTTCTTCAGATATCTACCGTGTGGAGCTTCCCGGCCGGCTCATCTGTGTGAAACGCGCACTTGCCAAGCTCAAGGTATCCGCCGATTGGCAGGCGCCGGTGTCGAGAAATGTGTACGAATGGAACTGGATTTCCTTCGTGGCGCAGCACTTCCCTTCTGCCGTTCCGAAGCCTCTCGCACACGACGCGTTGTCTGGCGTCTTCGCAATGGAGTTTCTTCCCGGCGATCAGTATCCGCTGTGGAAGACCGACCTGCTCCACGGGAGCGTTGACCGAAAAGCGGCAGAGCTAACGGGTCGGCGGATTGGACAGATCCATTCTGTCAGTGCCCGTATATCGGGGTTGCCAGAAAAGTTCGACTCCGGATCGAATTTCTATGCGCTTCGGCTTGAGCCCTATCTGGTGGCGACCGCCGCCAAACATCCCTTCGTCAGCGACCGCCTCGCAGAACTGGTTCAGCGCACGGCCGAAACGAAGCTGGCGCTTGTCCACGGCGACGTCAGCCCGAAGAACATCCTTTTGGGCAAGAACGGCCCTGTGTTCCTGGATGCCGAATGCGCCTGGTTTGGCGACCCGGCTTTCGACCTGGCCTTCTGCCTCAACCATCTATTGCTGAAGAAGGTCATCGCTGGAAAGGCGGCATCTGAGCTCGCATCGTCATTCGCGGCGTTGACGGCAGCCTACCTGGATCAGGTCGACTGGGAGGATCGAGACGCTCTCGAGGCTCGGGCCGCAAGCTTGTTGCCCGCTCTCTTCCTCGCCCGGGTCGACGGCAAATCGCCCGTCGAATACATAACCGACGAATGCCAGCGCGAAACGGTCCGCAAAGTCGCCATCCCGCTGATCGCATCGCCTCGGCGAAAGTTGGCTGACGTGGCGCAGGCCTGGTTTCCATAACGGAACCCCACTCCTCAGGCAGCGGCATTTTTCTTTGCCGCTGCGCCGATAACCGCGCGGCCCTTGTGAAATGGTCAGAAGAGCGAAACAACGACTTGCGGGCGAGAATTCCCATCACCACGACAAAACCGACATGATACTCCCGACGCGGCGCTTGTGCGTCACATCGGGCGATCGAGCAGCATACGGCGCTGAGGTTTCGCCTGTCAGCTGAGGCTTCGCCCGTGAAAATACCGGGCTCATCGGGAAAGCGGCGCATTCATTAAAAGAGAGCATAAAAAGCCATCGCGCTGGTCTCGCGATGGCGGATAAAAGCTTCACATCTGCTTCGGCTCAGAACCGAGCGACCCAGCTTTCGAAAGCGACCAGGAAGCTCTCGATGAACTTCTGGGTTCCTTCATTGAGGAACACACCGTGATCGCCCACTAATTTGTCGGCCGTGCTGAGGTAAACTTCAGGCTGGGGCATGGTCGGCACGTTGATGTTGGTCAGGATAACCCTGAGCTGAAGTGCCGCGGCTGCGCCGCCAATGAGACCGGGAGAAGCTCCGGTCACCGCACCGGGCTTGTGATCCCACACGCTTTTCCCGAACGGGCGAGAACCGACTTCGATCGCGTTCTTCAATGCCGCGGGTACGGATCTATTGTATTCAGGCGTCACGAAGATTGCGCCATCGCAAGCCTTGATGCGCTCGCGGAAGGATGTCCATTCCGTCGGCGGCGTCTCCGTCTCCAAGTCCTGGTTATAGAGCGGAAGGTCGCCGATCGGTACGATTTCCAGGTTCAGTCCGTCGGGCGCCACTTTCTGCATTGCACGGGCGAACTTCAGGTTGATCGAGGCCTGACGAAGGCTTCCGACCAGGACCGCGATATCTTTCTTGGACATGTTCTCTCTTCTCGCGTGAGGGACGCGCCGGCGATAGCCGGCGCCGGTGATTGTTATTGATAGGAGGCAGGGACCGGAGGAACGACCACATAGTTGCTGAAGCCGCCATCGCGCTCGCCAATGCCTGATATGGCTTCGTTCACCCGCTCAAGCGGATAGACCTTGTGCTCCAGATACGACAGGTCGAGCACACCGGTGCGGACCATGTCTGCCATTTCCTGCCCCTGCGCAGCGCTGAACCAGTTCGAGCCGATGAGCTGAACTTGCTCGTCCATCAGCCACTTCACGTCGACCGGGACATCTTCTGCGACGCCGCCAACGACAACCACGCGGCCGCCCCGACGAACTCCGCGCATGGAGTCGACCACGGTCGCGGCGGGGGCTCTCGCGCCCAGCGCACTGATAACGAAATCCACTCCCTCGCCACCGGTTTGGGCCTTTGCCCATTCTCCGGTCGAGCCTTCGCCGAGCATGATGGTGTCGATGCGGTCAGGAGCGATGGCTTTTACGCGGTCCAGCAATTCCCTGCTTCTGCCGGTGCCCAGAATTTTGGAGATCCCCATCGCAAGACTGAGCTTGGTTGCCGCGACGCCAAGCGTGCCGGTGATCCCGTCGATGAGGCAAACCTGGCCAGGTCCAGCCTGTGCATTCTTCAGGGCGCCGTAGGATGTACCGAGGTAACCGAAGCGGCCGGCCTGCTCGAAGCTGAGATTATCCGGCAGGCACACGAGCGAGTATTCCGGGGCGGTCATGAATTGGCTGAAGCCGCCGTACGGATAAAGATCAAAGATTCTTTGACCGTCGCGACTGGTGCTGAAGTACCCATTCAAGGTGTAGTAGCGGCATTGGCTGCGGTTGCCTGACCGGCACGCCTTGCAAGAACCGCAGGATCTGAGAGGGCTTACATAGACACGATCGCCAATTTTGACATTGGTGACCGCCTCGCCGACTTCGGCGACGACCCCGGCTGGGTCCAAGCCAAACACTGCCGGAAACTTCGGCAGTGGCTGGTGAGGGAACCAGGTTGGCCAATTGTTGATGACGTTGGCCATGTTGGGCACGATACCGCAGGCCCTGACCTGCACCAGGACGTCGTTGGGCCGGGGCGTGGGAACCGGAATCTCATCCAGCGACATCGGCTGATGCAGAGCATGCAGCCGAGCGGCGATCATAGTCTTAACCATTAACTCCTCCATAGGGACATCGGTCGGACCGTGCCCGACCGAATGCATTTTTTGCAGTTTCAGACAGATGCGCGGCACAGTGCCGAGCGGCATTCGTCAGGGGACCAGGAACTCCTTCCCAGCCGGTCGGAAATCCGCAGGCCAGACAGTCACCCAATCCTTTCCTTGAACTTGCTTGAGCTTCGTCGATTGTTTCCCGGCATTGAACTTGCCGTCGAAAGTCCTTGGCCCGACGACCGTCTCGACGGTATTCGAGCGCAACCACGCAGCCATCGCGGCGTCGTCCAATTTCCCTGCCCCTTCTGCTGCCGCTGCAAGAATTTGCCACGCAGCATATTCGACCGCAGCCTGATACTCCGTACGCGGATAGGGGAAACCCGCCGCCTTCGCCTTGCTGTCATAAGCGCTTACGAATTCCTGGGCGCCGTGATACCTGAGAAACGGCTCGTGCTCTTCAAACCAGGTCAGCGAGGTCAAGCCGTTCGCTTTGGGGTGAGCTGCGGTCGGGCCGGGTGCCGGGAACAGATAGAATTGGTTCCTGGGCTGGTAGTCGATCCGGCCCATTGCATCGAGAAGCTGCACGGCCTCCATGCCGATCGCACCAGACCACAGCAGATCCGGATCAGCCGCTTTGATGCGGTTCGCGATTGCGCCGAAGTCCTTGGTGCCGAACTCGTATTCAAGGTCCAGCACGTTCTTGATGCCACGCTTCTCGGCAACTTGCTGGCCGCCCTTGGCGATCGTGAGGGCCGACGGAAATTTGCTCGTGACGAACGCAATCGTCTTGGGAGGGGTCGGCAGGCTCGCATAGGCATCGAGAACAACCTCGGTATCCGCCGATTGCGGCTCGGCGCCGATTGGAAGAGATGGGAACTGCAGCGGATAGGGCGCGAGACTCGGGTCCCCCAGGCTGCTCTGAACCAGCATCTTCTTGAACCGAGCGGCAACGCCCATTGCTGCGATGATCGACGACGTGCCATAGGGGCCCATCAGCAGATCGACCTTATCGGCGGTCACAAGGCGCTCATAGAGCGTTCGAGCATTGGCGGGCAGCGATTGGTCGTCGAGAAGGACGAATTCCACCTTTCGTCCGAGAATACCGCCTTTGGCGTTGATCTGTTCGACGAACACCTCTGCGGCGAGCTTGTGGATCGCGCCTACGCCCGCAAGCGGGCCTGTTAACGGCAGCGTTCCGCCGACGCGGACCGGCCCTTCCTGGGCAAAAACCCTCGGCATCGAGCTGAAAGCTGCTACTGCGGCTGCAGACCCGAGGAATGTTCGTCTATTCAGTATCATGGAATTCGCACTCATCTCATCCTCCCAGATGCTTCCGGCATGTCATCATCAGTCTCTGCCGCCGGCGGCAGGTCTCAGCTCTTCGCCAGCCCCTCTGCGTAGCGTTCCAGCGTCATGGGGTTCGGCATTGTCTCGGGGTGCTCCAGCGGTACTCCCGTAAATTCGCTTGCCTCGAAGAACCACTTCGAGACGGCCGGCATTCCCCAATGGACATTGGTGCTAAGGGCTGCCGCGTCCCAACGAATGGGCTCCAATTCCGCGTCTATCGTGGTGTAGTGATTGTTGAAGAACTCCACCCGGTGTCCATCGGGATCGCGCAGGTAGACGAACAGGACTCCGGAAGGGCCATGGCGTCCGGGTCCGCGCTCAACGCTGTCGCCATATCCATAACGGCTGGCAAAATCGCACACGGCGAAGATGTCGCTGCTTTCGGGAACCGTATAAGCGAAATGATGCAATTGGGGGCCGATGCCCGGCACCAACGCCAGATCGAGGCAGACACCTTTGCGATACATGAAGTTCGCAATGAGATTGTCGCCGGCCGCAATATATTCCGAAGTCCGGAAACCGAGTTCGCCGTAGAACGCGCTTAGACCCAACGGATCGGCGACCATGATCTGGCAATGATCAAGCCCCTGGGCTCGGGCGCCGCGATGTTCATGCACCTCGAGGAACTTACGGGGATGAACACTCATGCTGGAGCAAAGCTCGATGCGAGCGCCCGACGGGTCGCTGACGAGCAGGGTCCGCCCTTGATTTCGAACTTCGACCCATTCCGCCGGGAGCCCCTTTTCATCGAAGAAGAACTTGGCCTTGTCGAGGTCCTCCTCCAGAAACACCCGGTAACCGATCCGCCTGCACGTCGGCTTCCCGCCGGCAGGTGCGAGCACGAGACTGTGATGGCAGGCCTCGGACAATCCGCGAAGGTATGAAACACCTTCCGCGAATTCTGTTTCAATCAGGCCGCCGACATTGAGGTAGAAATCTCGGCTATGCTCCACATCATTGACTTCAAGCACGACGTGGCTGAAGCGCGTGATGTTGAAGGGAGGTTTCAAATTAACAGCCGGAAGCATGTCATCCTCATCTATTTATTGCTAACGTTAGCATAAAAGGGCCGGCGCTTTTGTCAACGCCTGTTATTGAGCGAGACCCGCAACCGGCCCATCCAAAATCTAACCTACAGCAGCAACCGCGGCTGGCTTTTCAGCCAAGTCTAGCGCCGACCAGCCGGCGAACGAAGCCTCTTTTCCAAGGGCCTCCTCAATACGGAGAACCTCGTTCCACTTGGCCATCCGCTCGGAGCGTGAGAACGATCCGACCTTGAGCTGCCTGGCATCCCAGCCGACCGACAGATGGGCGATCGTCACATCTTCCGTCTCACCGGATCTGGCCGAAACAATTGTCCGAAAGCCCGCTTTCTTGGCAACTGAGAGCGCGTCGAACGTCTCTGTGATCGTGCCCGCCTGGTTCGGCTTGATCAGAACCGCATTGGCGCTTTTATCCTTGATCGCTTCGGTTACCCGCGCCGCGTTCGTCACGAAGAAGTCGTCGCCGATGATTTGGCATTTGGAGCCGTAGCGAGCGGTAAACGCCTTGAATCCATCCGGATCGTCCTCAGCGAGCGGATCCTCGATAGAGACGATTGGATAGGTCTTCAACCAGCCGCCAAGCATGTCGATCATCTCGGCCGTATCGAGCTGCCGATCTTCCAACGCCAGCGAATACTTACCCTCACGACCGAATTCGGAGGCCGCAATGTCGAGCGATATGACGACTTCGCCGCCTGGCTTCAGGCCGGCGGCCTCGATCGAACGCACCAAGGCATCGAGGGCTTCTTCATTGCTGGTGAAGGCAGGCCAATAGCCTCCCTCGTCCGCCACGCCCTGGAGCTTTCCGGCACGTTTCATAATGTCGCCTGCCGCGCGGTAGACTTCAGCGGTCCACTCCAAAGCCTCCGCGAAAGTCGAGGCAGCAGGGCACATGACCATGAAATCCTGGACGTCTACCCGGCGTGCTGCATGCGCTCCACCTCCAAAAATCTGGATTTCCGGCAGTGGCATCGTAATCCCCTTGCCGGAACCCGCGAGATACCGCCAGATCGGTTGGTCGGCCGCTGCCGCTGCCGCGTGAAGCAACGCCATCGATGTTGCCACCGATGCATTTCCACCCAGTCTGCTCCGGTTCGGGGTGCCATCCAGCTCGATGATGGCATTGTCCAGCTCGGCTTGATCATTGGCATTCCGGCCAACCAGCAATTTGGCTATTTCTCCGTTGACGGCAGTGAGGGCCTTGTTGATCCCCAAGCCGGCAAAGGCGCTGCCGCCGTCACGAAGGTCGAGCGCCTCGCCGGTGCCGGTCGATGCACCAGCAGGTGCAATGGCCCGGCCGGTCGCACCGGAGGCCAGCTCGATCTCTACCTCAACGGTGGGCCTGCCACGGGAATCCCAGACGCGACGGCCCTGCACTTTTCGGATTTCGGTGTTGGTCATGTTCAGTTGGTCCACAAGGTCAGATTGAAATTGGATCATCAGGCCTCACAGGCCGTCATCATAATCCGTCAGGTCGGGGGTCCGTGCGCCAACCAGCACCACGGCGATGGTTGCCGGTTTGTCGCTCTTGTTTCGCCAGGCGTGACGCGTGCCGTTCTGTACGAAGGCGTCGAACTGGCGCAGACGGGTCTCATTGCCACCGTCGAGTTCCATCCAGATCTCGCCGTCGAGAACAATTCCATAATCGACGGTGGGCGTTTGATGTTTGCCATCCGGCTCGAAGCGTTCGGCCAAACCTGGACTGACCGCCAGATTCTCCGCGAGAGCGGCCGGACCATCGAAATCCGGAGATATAAAAACAGCATCTGGTGGGAACGTTAGCACTAGAAAGCGCGTTTCGCCGGGCTCCGGAACGAAGCTTGCGACCAGCGGAGTCGGATCGGTTCCGTTGAATGGGATGGCCGTGGAGGCGGAAGTCGACCAGATCATCCGCGACACCAATCCAGGGACCGTCCTGAATATGTCCGTGCGGGGAACGGCGCCGTCCCCAGCGAACCTGGCAGCACCCTGACTGCCGTGTTCCGTCACGACGCGCCGAAGATGTACGGGAACTCTCCCGCTGGAATTTTCAGATACCAAGATACGCCTCCCTGATGCTTGGATCATTGATGAGAACCTCCGGCGCTCCAGAGGCCGTCACGCGACCTTGCTCGATCACGTAGGCCTGATGGGCAATTTCCAGCGCCTTGTTCACGTTCTGCTCGACGAGCAGCACCGCTACGCCTCGCTCATTGATCATCTGGATGATTTTGAACATTTCCCCGACGATCAAAGGCGACAGCCCGAGCGACGGCTCGTCCATGAGAAGCACGCGCGGCTTGGCCATCAGGCCACGGCCGATCGCAACCATTTGCTGCTGCCCACCCGACAAGGAACCCGCCAATGAATCCTGGCGCTCTTTCAGGATAGGGAAAAGCTGAAATACCTCAGCGAGCGTGGCGTCGCGCTCCGTACGAGCGACCGAGCGGTACGCACCGAGCAACAGATTGTCGAGGACCGTCATCATCGTGAAGAGACGGCGCCCTTCCGGGACAACCGCAATGCCGTAATCGCAGACCCGATGGCTCGGCACCTTGGAAACATCGTTACCCTCGATAACGATCTTTCCTTTGTGCGGGCGGAGAATTCCGGCGATGGCATTGACCAGCGTGCTCTTGCCCGCCCCGTTCGGACCGACGACCGAAACGATCTCGCCTGGCTTTACACCGATGGACAGGTCCCACAGAGCAATCGCATCTCCATAACCGACCTCGATCTTATCGACCTCAAGCAGCATCACTGGCCCCCAAATATACGCTGACCACAGCCGGATCTCTCATCGTTTCGCTTGGATGCCCAAGCGCCAGAACTTTACCCTGATCCAGCACAGCGACACGGTCCGCCAAAGCGACAACCGCCCGCATGAGGTGTTCAACGAAGATGATCGTCGTACCGCCAGCCTTGATCCGCTTGATCATTTCAACCGCGTGGTCGACCTCGGCCGGATTCAAGCCACAGAGCACCTCATCGAGCAGGAGCAGACGCGGTTTTGCGGCCAGCGCTCTCGCGAATTCGACAAACTTTCGGTCATGCAGGTTCAATGCTGCGGGGAGCACGCCGGCCTTCCCAGCCAGGCCGGTAAAGGCCAGCGCCTCCCTGGTAACCGCGTCGACCGCAGCCGCGCCCATGCCATCTGCGCTACCAAATTTCGCGCAGAGCTGAACGTTTTCGAGGACCGTCAGATTATCGAACAAGCGCGGGATCTGGTACGTCCGCGCCACGCCCTGCTGCGCGATCAGATGGGGTGACCGACCGGAAATCTCCTCGCCTTCCAGTGTTATCGTACCTGAGGTCATGGCGTAGTGGCCGCTGATCATGTTGATCAGTGTGGACTTGCCGGAGCCATTCGGCCCAACCAGAGCCAGGATTTCACCCCGCCAAACGTCCAGCGTGACGCCGGTCAGGGCGCGGATACCGCCGAAGGATTTGGTAACATTCTCGCATTTGAGAAGCACCGGATCGGAACCTGCCGCGGCTAGAGGCGCGAGTTGAGTACCGGCCTGGGCAGCCGTCTCCGGTGCGCCAATTCCGCCGCGTCTGCCGGCAAAGCTGCGGATAAGGCTGGGGACGATGCCGGACGGCAGCACGAGGATTACAACGATCAGCGCAAGAGCGACGCCGGCACGGCCGAATTCCGCATGAGCGCCGCTGACGATAGCGCTCTGCAGCACGGTGATGATGACCGCGCCGATCGCAGGCCCGGCCCAATGGCGAGCACCGCCGAGAATGCTCATAAGCACCACATAGAGAGGAACGGTCACCGCAAACGTCTCGCCAACAGTGACGTAGCCTACATATACGGCGTGAATCGCACCCATTCCGCCTGCAAGTGCCGACGAAACCGCAAACGAGATCAGCTTATAACGAAATGTGGGAACGCCTTTCACCTCTGCAACGTCTTCATCGTCGTGGATTGCGAGCAAGCCCTGACCGAATTTGCTGTGAAAGATGAAGTATGACGTCGCCAGCGAAGCAAGAACCGCGATAAGCCCGAACATGTAGAGAGAGCCGGACGCCGTCACACCGATCATCGGGATTTCGATCCCCGAGAGGAATACGCCTGTGCCCGAGTCCAGCGAGGTATTTGACACAATGGCCGCGACAACGAACGTCACCGACAGCGTCAGCAGCGCGAAGAATTCACCGCGCAGAGTTCCGGAACGGAAGACAACCATGCCAATCAGAACGGCGATCGCGGCCGCCAACAGTGCTGCAGCAGGTATCGTCGCGACGAAAGGCCACGACAACTGCGTCGCCAGCGTGGCGGTTGTGTAGACGCCAATCCCGAAAAACGCGGCGTGACCAAAACTCCAGTAACCCGTATAACCGCTCAGGATGCCCCAGCTCGTTGCCAGCACGACCCAGAAGAAGATGATATACAGATAGGAAAGGTAGTAATCCGCCATTCCCAGGTAAGGCAGCAAGGCCAGGACCGCTACGATAGGCGCCGTGATCAGAAGCTTTTTCATTGTCAAATCACCGGTTTGCGCAAGAGGATGACGATGAGCACGCTGAATGCTACGAGCGGCGCCCAAGCGGGATTTACAACGGACATTGTAAGGCTCTCGGCCACGCCAATCAGCATTCCGGCGCCCAGCGCACCGATGGGGCTGCCCAATCCTCCAATGATGGCGACGGCAAATACGACCCCTATCCAGGCCTCGATTTGAGATGGTGCCAAAGTTCCGATCAGGGCGATGAAGACACCCGCGATACCCGCTGTCGCCGAGCAAAGGCCAGCCAGAATATATGACACGCGAGCAGAGTTGATGCCGAAAGCTGACGCTACGGGGGCGTCATGGGCGGCCGCACGCAGCGCCTTGCCGAGCATGGTCTTGTTCAACGCGTACCAGGCCGCTCCAGCAAGCACCCCGGCGCAAACAAAGGCGGAAAGATCCAGCACGGGCACAAAGATCGGACCGAGCCGGATGGTGGTCTGGGCATAGGGTGTTTCATAGCGCAGGAAGTCAGCCGACCAGATCCATTGGATCAGCGACTCGATCAGGATCGTGACGCCGAACGTCACCAGGAGAGACGCGAATTCCTTCACCTGAAAGCGCACGAACACGCTGTGCAGCGCAACGCCGAGCGCGAAAAACAGCGGCACGATCACCAGAACGCTCAAATATGCCGGGACGCCGTAAACGGTGCCAAACTGATAGGTCAGGTAAGCGCCAAGGAAGGCCAGCGCGAAGTGACTGAGGTTCACCAGCTTCAACAAGCCCCAGCTCAGGCTGAGGCCCATCGCCAGCAGGCCATACATCCCACCCAGCAAGACGCCACCGACAGCCGATTGCAAGAAAAGAGCAAGGGTCATCAGGATCCACGTCCTTCTGTGGATACGATGATCGGCTCCAGGAACACCAGAACATCCATACGTTATGCCTCCTCCCGTTTGCGCTAACGTTCGCACAACATTCGTCTCATAGCGAAGCCTGCCTGTCAACGGCGTTCAACAGGTTAATTCGCTGCCGAAGTTCGCTTCAGGCGCAGCGACAAGGACAGAGAAGTTCCGGAACGTAAGATCAAGCCTATGAGAAATTTGGAATTTTTATGACTACATCTCGTCGCCGAGCCGAAGCATTGGGGCGAAAATTAGATCGCATCGATTTGGCGAAATCGATTGTGATTTCGGAGTTTGACAACTGCGACGTCAGTGCTATCGTTGGCGAAAGTGATCATTCGAGCCAAGCACAATGGTAACAATTAAAGACATCGCCGCCACACTGCAAGTTTCACCCTCAACCGTGGGTCGCGCCCTTGCCGACGATCGACGCATCAGCGCCGAGATGAAGCGAAAGGTGAACGAAGCTGCAACTCAAGCGGGGTATATTGCCAATCGTGCCGCACGCATGATGCGTGGGGTTCAGAGTAATCTCGTTGGGCTGATCGTTCCAGATATCCGGAACAGCTTTTATTCAACTATTGCCCATGCTCTCTCGCGGTGCCTTCTTTCAGCGAATTACCAGCTGACCCTGTGCGAAACCGATGACGACAGAATGCACGAGCTTCGTCACATCAAGGAGCTCACAAGCGTCAACGTCGCCGGGATCATTCTGGTCCCGAGCGCAAAACCTCATCCCGATTCTGCGCGAATCCTGAAGATGACGCCTCACATCCAACTGCTGCGAAAGGCGCCGCTGCTCGGCGACCAATGGTTTGGGATTGATGACAGACGGGCACTTTACGAAAGCACTGAACATATCATCAATGAAGGTCACAAACGGATCGCTTATATCGGCGGCACGGAAGAGCTGCCCACTGGCGCAGCCCGCGTGCAGGGTTTCCGGGACGCGGTAAAGAGCTCCGGCCACACGATCACCGTTCATGAGGAACTGGGCGCGCCTTCGTCCACCGAATTCGGACGGGAGGCCGTGCGTCGCCTTCTTTCCTTAAAGGATCGACCGACGGCGGTTGTGATCGGTGCGGTACAAAACACTTCCGGAGTCATTGATGAAATACAGGATCAGGCTTTGCGCGTCCCCCACGACATTTCCGTCATCGGGTTCGGCGATGAGCTTGGGTATCGGTGGTGGGGGCCGGGACTGACGACAGTCCAGTTGCCTGTTTCGGAGTTGGCAACGGCTTGCGGGCTTTGGTTCCTGCATCATCTTCAGAACAAGGGTGACCTAAGCAAGCCCTACAGCTTCATCTCTCCGCCCCAGTTGGTCATTCGCGGCAGCACGAGCGCTCCGTGAACGCCGGCAGGATGTCGATCTCCCGCAGCAAGCCTCCGAATCAGAGAGAGGCGCCCGCCCTGCGACGTGCACCTCTCTTTGATTGGCTGCGATTCATATCCCAAGGCCGGACGCTGAAAGCTTTGGAATAATCTTGATGAGACGCCGCCAAAACTATGCGGCAAGCCGAGGCGGACGCAGCTTCCGCGCCGCCCGCTTGCTCACCGGTATCCCTCTTCAAGATCGATCTTCAGCGCGCCCATGAGGCGAACGCCGGAATTGTACCAGGCGACGTTGATTGCGAGTTCGACAAGCTGCTTCTCCGACAGGAACTTTGCGACCCCGTTCCACACTTCATCGGAAACATCAACGTTCAGCGTGGAGTCCTTGGCAAAGGCCATCACAGCCTTTTCCTGCTCGTTAAAAAGATCCGAGTTTTCGAAATTCGGAATGGCATGGAATTGCTCCTCCGTCAGGCCCGCCCTGAGGCCATGAGAGTGATGATGCTTCACTTCGTACTCGGAGTTTGTACAGTAACCGACCGTCAGGATCGCCATTTCACGCAGCTTCGGGCTGAGGTCAGCCGCCCGGACCGCATTTGCATAGGTCAGGAAATCGTTGAGGACTGCCGGAGCATTGGCGAGCGCGAGGAAGATATTTCCGGTCGGAACCTTCCTCTCCTTAAGCAGGCGCTCATTGAGTGCGGGTTGCTTCTCGGCCAGTTCGGTATTCGAGATATATTTTACTCGTGCCATTTCTCCACCTTCAGCTTGTCTTCGCAAATCTTCCTGCCCGAAGGTCGCCCGGTGCAAACCAGCTCACAGGCAAGTGCTAACGTTAGCATCAATAGCACTCGAGAACTTAAGGTCAACCGAAATCTTTGCCGTGAAAATGCAAGCCGTTTAGAAACAATCTCCGCTCGTGCGCCGCTTAATGCAGCGCAGGAACCACGGGATTCTTCAAAACACCGATACCGGGGATTTCCACCTCAAGATCGTCGCCGGGAACGATCGGCCCGACACCCGCAGGCGTACCGGTCATGATGACATCGCCGGCCAGCAATGTCATGAAGCGGCTCAAGTAAGCGACAATGTCAGCAACTGAATAGACGAGGTCTCGCGTATTCCCCGATTGTTTGACGGTGCCGTTCTGACGAAGGATGACGTCAAGGTTTGTCGGATCGAGATCTGTTATAATAGCCGGACCCATCGGCGCAAAAGTATCGTAGCCCTTACCCGTCAGCAGGCAACCGAACTTGCTCTCCTGCCGCTGTATGATGCGGTCGCTGATATCATTACCGCATGTGTAGCCGAGGACGTGTTGCAAGGCATGTTCCTTGCGAATGTGGCGTCCGCCTTTGCCTATGATGGCGACCAGTTCAGCCTCGTAGTGGACGATTTCGCCATCACTTGGATATTCAATCGCATCTCCGTTGCCGCTCGCAGCCGTGCTTGGCTTCATGAACAGCACCGGGAGCGTTGGCTGTTCTTTTCCGGACTCGTCGGTGTGCTGCCGGTAATTGTACGCGACCCCAAATATGCGAGGTCGCTCTATCGGGCATAGTATGCGGACGTCGGAAAGATAATCCATCTGCCCGGTTAGCTCGACTGCTTGGAAGGGATCGCCAGCAATCCGCTCGATCCTGCCCTCGCTTTCGACCCCGTAGTGAATTCCATCGGCTGACTGGTAGCGCACAATCTTCATCTTAGTCTCCAATTTTTGCTAACGTTAGCGCAATTGCAGAGGCTTCGTCAACGTTATCTCGCCTTACGGCTTTAACTAGATCACCCGCAATAAAACGGTTGCGACACCGTCAGTCGTTCGGGCCTTGCGACTTTCTCGCCGAACCCCTCAGTCGGCTATTGCCGAGAGATAATCCGCTCCTCGCCCCCAAGCCGGATCTCGACGAAATCCTCCATGCCGCTCAACTGTCGCACGCAGCACAAGCAGCAGAACCTCCGACAGCGGATAAGCCCACCCGCTCTGTGGACCGGCAAGTCATTCAGCATATGCTGAGCTACATCACAGCAGTTCGCTGCCCATGAGGTTAGCTGTCAGCAACACCGGATGCACGCAAAGCTCCACTGAATCCCTCGACGACGCTCTCGCTCCGTCCCGTCGCAATCCGCACATTGCAGATCAGAAACACCAAAATGGAAGGGGCACTCCTCGAAGCGCTTTCCTCCGACGGGCACGTCGTCCTAGCCTAGGCAAAAAACACTAAGACATCGGGCAATGCATGTGGATACGGTGAAGGCATGGCCGTATCAATGCGGGAGGATGAACGAAAGGAACGTTCGGCGATGCTAGCAAGAGCAGCGGGATATGCAGGGGCGGCAATCGCCGCTCTGTGGGCGGCCCGTCAACTAGACCGAATTTATTCATTCCCCGAACCGCTTGATGCTGAACTCATGAATGTTGCAAGAAATTTTGGCATTTTCATTCTGCCGGCGCTCGTTCTGCTGTTGGCAGGACCGTTCAGGATGTGGTTCGACAGATTTGCGCCGCTTTATCCCTTGGTGCTCGGCGCCGGCGTCCTCAACATCTATCTGCAGAATGATGCGCTTGCCGCCGGTCTGCCAATCATCGTGCTCGTCTATCCCTTTCTGGTAATCTTTGCGCTCGCCTATCTGTTGCGCGGGCGAGTGCCGCGGGCTTAGAAAAGCTGGACCCCCCATTCCGGTGCATCTGACAACACCCATATTTCCGGTTTGGCATCCGAATTCAAAGGGTTGCAAGAATCGAAGAAATACACTTTATGTGTGAGAATGAATCGCAAAACCACCCCTGCTAGAGAAAATGCTGCCGCCCACGGCCGGCGTAGGGATGGCCATTTTTTGTCAGCCCTGGGGTTGCGGCTGATCCGAACCTTATCGCCCCCCAATTAGCTTACCTGATCACCAGGACATGCATTCGCCTCTCCGTTCTCAGCGTGGGAGAGACACGTCCGGATAATGTTCACAAACCTCGCATCTACTTTCTCCATAAGGACATCTCGATGAAGCCCATACGCAATCTCCACATGATGATGGCAAGCGCCGCATTCCTGACGCTCGCCGGCCCGGCGCTTGCCCTTGATGGCGCCGACATGATGAAGAAGCTCAATGCCGCAACCAGTGCCGGCGGTACGGTCATCACTTTTGAGAAGGCGGATGTCGACGGCGACACGGTAACGGCGACAGGCGTCCAGGTGGGATATGCGAACCTGCCCGGCGACACGCTGAAAATCGGCGACCTCACCTTCGAGGGCGTCGAGGAAACCGAAGGCGGCGGCTACTACGCCAAGGGCGTCTCTTTCCCGGATATCGATATGAGCCAGGAGGAAGGTCGTTTTTCCGCAAAGGACATCCTGATCGTCGGCCTCACGATCCCCGCCAATGCATCAGGCGACACGCTGAACGATATCCTCCTCTATGAAACCGTCAGCACCGGCCCAATCGCTCTCAACATCAAGGGCAAGGACGTGCTTGCTATCGAGAGTATCGAGTCAAACCTCGGACGCCAGGACGGCGGCTTTGCCTATGACGCCAATGTCGCCGGCATCAAAGCCGACCTGTCGCAGGTCGAGGAGGCGAGCGCGAAGGAGGCCATCGCGAAGCTCGGGCTGACGACGCTCGACGGCACCGTGACGATGAAGGGCAACTGGGAGATCGAAAACGGCAAGGTCGCCGTCGACGAATATGCCTTCGATTTCAAGAATATCGGCCGGCTGAATTTCGCCGTCGACTTCTCCGGTTACACGCTGGGCTTCATCAAATCGCTGCAGCAGGCGGTAAAAACCGCCGAGGCCAATCCGAACAAGGAAGAGGCCAACCAGGCCGCCGGCCTTGCGATGTTGGGGCTGATGCAGCAGCTGACGTTCAACAGCGCTTCGATCCGCTTCGACGATGCCTCGATCACCAAGAAGGCACTTGACTATGCTGGCTCGCAGCAGGGCGTCACGGGCGATCAACTGGCGCAATCGCTGAAAGGTCTTGTGCCGATGATGATGGCACAGCTCAACCTACCCGAGCTGCAAAACCAGGTGTCGGCCGCCGTCAACACCTATCTCGACGGTCCGAAAAATCTGACGATCAGCGCCGCGCCGGAAAAGCCGGTTCCCTTTCCGATGATCATGGGTGCTGCCATGGGTGCACCGAACACCATTCCCTCGGTGCTCGGCGTCAAGGTCACCGCGAACGACTAGAGCAATTCCGGCAAAAGGGCGTCGCAGTTTTGCGTCCGGACTTGCGTGAAAACAAAGAGATAGAGCATTTCCGTGATTCGAAAAAAAACGGAAATGCTCTAGGATCTTTGCAGGGCGCTTTAGGAACGCCGGCTGCCGGAGGCGGGTTACTTGCCAACCTCTCTCTGGATCAGCCCCTTCAGGAATTGCTCTAGAACTCGTCGCTGCGACGCTTCACGGCGTGCTTCAGAGCTACCATATGCCTTCGCCGCTCCAGCACATAATCGGCATATCCGACGCAGATGAACAGCAATGTCGGGCCGGCGTATATGATGATCAGCGCCAATGCGATAAGGATGAATGCGGTCGTCATGGTCGTATTTTCCATCAATATTAGGCGTGCCGCATCTGAAGCGGCGAAACGGACGGAGCCTCGTCTCGACGATCCCTGTCCTTATTCCTTCAAAATTCGCCGGCCTGCTATTCGTTCCCTTCCCGATTGATTTCCATTCGTTTGGGATACCCGATTGAGCGACAATGACGAAGTTGACGGCTCGCCCCAACCTCGATCAGTCCCGTGGCCGTTCCTCCCGCATTGCCGCCGTCACGCTCTTGAGCAGCGGGCTCGGCATCAGATCCTCGAGCAAAAACGATAGCTTCGGCTTCCAGTTCGGATAGCTGTCACTGGTGCCGGGAACATTGGTCGGTCTCTTCTCGTCGGTAAGGTCGGCGAGACGGACCACGGCGAGAAGCGAGGGTGTCCTGGCGATGAAGCGATAGGCGCTCACGGTCAGTTCTCTCAGCGTCCGCTCGCTTGCTTTGGCGCGCGCGAGGCGGGCCGGCAGATCGAGGCCGGCGAGCTTGAAGGCGGCCTTCAGGTTTCTCCGTTCTCGCTTGCGGTATTCGCGATGTTTTTCGGTGAGATCGGGCGGCACGATGCCGTGGTCGGAGCGGGCCTGAATGTCGGCGCTACGCCACCAGCCGGCAAGCGTCTGATGGTCGTGGGTCGAAATGCAGGCCAAAGCGAGGACGGGATAGACGTCCGCCGGCTTGAAACCCTGTTCGTCCTGTTCATAGGAAAGAATGCGATAGGAGAGAATGTGGGCCGCCGCCAGATCCTCCTGCAATCCCTTGGGGATCAGCCCCAAATCTTCTCCAATGACCAGGCAGCGATGTTCTGCGGATAGCTCGGCGAGGATCTGCAAAAGCCGATCCTCGGGATAGCGGACAAAGGCGCCTTTGTCCGGCCTGCTGCCTAATGGCACCAGGAAGAGGCGGCGAAGCGCTGCGGCGTGGTCGATGCGAATGGCGCCCGCATATCGCATGGCAGCGCTCACCATCCGCCGGTAAGGCGACATTTCTCCTGAAGCGATTGCCGAAGGCAGGTATCCGGCGAGGTGCCAGTCCTGCCCGTCCACGGCGAAGGGATCGGGCGGGCTGCCAATTGTGGCCTTCGAGACATAGATGTCAGGCTCGCTCCATGTCGCCGAACCGTCGACCGCCTCGCCGACGGCCAGATCGAGATAGAGCCCGATCCGCAGGCCGGCCTTCCCAGCCCGGTCCGCCGCCTGCGTTAGCTGCCGATGGGCGAGCCATTGCAGCCACATGTGGAAGCGGACATCGTCCGCATGCCCACGCTCGAATTCGGCGACAGCGGCGCTGTCGAAGTGCTGGAAGTCTGCCGGCCAGCTTTGCCAGCCGGCGCCCGAGCCGCGCTCGACCATGGAAAAGGAGAGGCATTCGAAAAGCGCGTGAAGGCGCAGGCTGTCGCCGCCTTGCGCAACAAAAGCGTCGAAATCGGCCGGGTCGTATGTTTTGTCACTGACGCGGCGCTGTCGCCAGGCCGGCCAGAGATTGCGAAGGGCCTCGAGCTTGATCTCTGCTACTCCGACGTAATCGACGAGATCGGTTTGGCGAAGGCTTGCCAATTGCCGTTCGAGTTCCGGACTACAGACAAAACCCGGCAATCGGTCGACCGCGATATAGAGCGGGTTGAGATGCTGGCGGCTCGAGGGCTCATAGGGGCTGCAACGCTCGGGATCCGCGAGAAACGGCGCGTGAAGCGGGGTGAGGCCGATGAAATCGGCGCCCAGCGATCCCATGAGATCCGCCATATCGGCCAGATCCTCGAAGTCTCCTATGCCCCAGTTGCGTGCCGAACGGAGCTCGTAAAGCTGCAGGCTCACACCCCAGACCCGCGTAGCGGAAAGGAAATCCGGCAGAAATGACGTGGGAATCTTCCTGCGTGCCGGCCTAGGCTCCCGCCGCGGCGCGCCGGCCTCGTGATCGACCGCTCCCGTCACGTCGATCTTCAATGCCGAGAGGATCTTCCGCTTGGTCTCGCCCGATACCGTCACCTCCCGGTTGTCCGGACTGGGCCTGGTCGGGCTGATGCCGTGCCGGCGAGCGAGCTTGTCGAGCTCAGCGGATTTCATCGTTCGATCGCCTTCCTGTCAGCCCGCCCTCACGCTTCGCTGATGCTCCACATCACCGTCCACGGCGCGAGATTATCGCCGTCGCTGCCGCCGAGACGGAAGATCGTCTCAGTGTCGTCCTGCTGCAAGGAGAGCGGCACCGCCTCGTTGCCGAGATTGGCGCGCAGATGAAGACGCCGGTTTTGCGCCAGGGTCCAATCCACCGCGAGCGCGCTTCCGGCTGAGCGATAGACCGCCTTTCCGGCGCCGGCGCCTTTCAGCAAGGGCACGATCCTTCGGTGCCGGAGCCCGAGAAGCGTCCTGTAAAAATCAAGAACATCGGAGGAAGCGCATTTCGACCAATCCAGCTTGGCGGCGGCAAAGGTCGATGGCGCCGTCGGGTCGAGAAGATCGTCTGCGTCGAAGCCCGGCAGACGCGACAGCTCCTCGCGGCGGCCTCTTCTGACCTTCTCGTTCAGATGCTCGTCGAAATCGCAGAAGAAGGGGAAAGGCTCTCTGGCGCCCCATTCCTCGCCCATGAACAGCATCGGGATCTCGGGCGCCAGCAGGTAGATTGAAGTAACGGCCTTGACGGCATCCGCCGGGCTCGAAGCCAGAATCCGGTCCCCCAGCGCCCTGTTGCCGATCTGGTCGTGGTTCTGGATGAAGGAGATGAAAGCGGTGGGCGGCAGGTGACCGCTCGGCCTGCCGCGGCTTCCGCCGCGATAGGGCATATGCTCTCCCTGAAACACGAAGCCTTCCGCCAGCGCCCGGCCGAGCTTGCCGGGGTCTTCGGCATAATCGGCATAATAGCCGAAGGTTTCGCCCGTGGCGGTGATGTGCAGCACATGGTGCACGTCGTCGTTCCATTGTGCGGTGAAGAGGCTCGCCTCGCCGTTTTCGTCACGCGACAACAACTCGCTGTCGTTTTCCTCGTTTTCGACGATCAGGTGAATATGCCGACCGACCGCCGCCGCCCTGACGCGGCGGGCAAGCGCGTGAAGCAGATGCTCGGCGCTGTCGTCCTTGATGGCATGGACGGCATCGAAGCGGAAACCATCGAGCCTGAATTCGGTGATCCAGTAGAGGGCATTCTGAATGATGAATTCACGGATCATCGCCGATCCGTCGCCGTCGTAATTGACGCCGTGGCCCCAGGGCGTCTTGTGGTGGTCGGTAAAGAGCGGCGCGTAGGAAGGGATAAAATTGCCGTCCGGTCCGAAGTGATTGTAGACCACATCCAGGAAAACCGAGATGCCGCGCGCATGCGCTGCGTCCACCAGCGCCATGAAATCTTCCGGACGGCCATAACTGTTGTCCGGAGCGTAAGGAAGCACGCCGTCATAGCCCCAGCCGTAGCGGCCCGGGAATTCGCCGACCGGCATGATTTGCAACGCCGTGACGCCCAATTGTTGCAGATGGTCGAGACGCTCGATCGCCGCCCTGAAACTGCCCCCAGGCGTGAAGCAGCCTATATGCATCTCATAGATGACCATCTCCTCCCAGGGGCGGCCCGCCCAGGCATCCGTCTTCCAGCGATAGGTGGCAAGGTCGATCACTTCGCTCGGACCGTGCGCATCCTGCGGCTGAAACCGCGAGGCGGGGTCCGGAACTTCGGAGCCGTCCGGCAGGACAAAGCGATAAAGCGTACCGGCATGGGCTTGCGCGACGGTGCAGCGGTGCCAGCCATCCTCAGCTGCCTGCATTGGGCGCAGGCCAGCGCCTTCGAGTTTCAGCGACACGCTTTCATGCAAGGGAGCCCAGAGGCGAAACAGAATGCCCTCTTCGGTGAATGCGGGGCCGAACGTCATTTTGGTCAAGGGAAAGCCTTCGATGAAATTGGGATGGGATTTGGGTAACTTTTGCCGGAGCAAAAAGTTTCGTCCGCAAGCGGACGCACGAAAGCGGCCGCTGTCACCAGGATGGCCGGGCCGGTCGCCTTACGCTTGGATCGTCAGGCCGCCGCGACTTTGCCTGAGAGCGCCTGGTCCATGGCCGCCTGGAGTTGCTCCTGCGTGAATGGCTTCTTCATCCGCAGCATCCGGCCGAGGCCATGGTCTTCGGAAAACTCGGCATAGCCAGAGGCAAGGATGATCGGCAGGCCTGGAAAGGAAGAGCGAAGGTGACGCGCAAGCTCCGCGCCCGTCATACCCGGCATGGCATGATCGGTGATGACGAGATCGCAATCCTGTCCGCCGGCAAAGAATTCCAAAGCCTGGGACGCGGAAGACGCTTCCTGCGGCAGGTGCCCGAGATCCTCCAGCATCGCTACGGTTCCCGTCCTGACCAGCGCGTCGTCGTCGACGACGAGAATGGCAAGCGGCCGAGACGAGGGTTTCAACGGCTCCGTCGCCGGAGGCTCGACGGCAGGCAACACCTTGACGAAGGTTTCGGCGACGGGCAGCCACAGGCATATGGTCGTGCCCTTGCCCCTTACGCTCGATATCTGGATCGAGCCGCCGGATTGCGCCGCCAGGCCATGAACCATCGACAGGCCGAGACCAGTGCCCTTGCCGACCCCTTTGGTGGTGAAAAACGGTTCGGCAGCACGCGAGACCGTTGCCTCGTCCATTCCCTCGCCATCATCCGACACCGATATCCTGATGTAATTCCCGCCCGCGAGGCTGGCCGGCCGGCTCTCTTCGGCCGCCGCGGCAACCGTCACGGCGCCGCCACTTTCGAGTGCGTCCCGGGCATTGACGAACAGATTGAGCAGCGCCAGTTCCAGCTGGTTGCTGTCGACCAGCAGGGGCGCGAGATCCGCCGGGATGCTTTTGCGGATTTCGATGCGCGGCCCCACCGCCTTGGCGAGGAGATCCTCGACGTTTTCGAATAGCCTGAGGAAATCCACCGCCTGCGGCTTGAGCTCCTGGCGGCGCGCGAAGGCAAGCAGGCGCTGGGTCAGTGCCGTGCCGCGCTCGGCCGCCTGGATCGCGTTCGTCACCAAGCGTTCGCTGCGTTCATCCGGCGGAAGCCGTTTCTTCAGAAGATTGAGGCTGCCGAGAACCGCCATCAGGAGGTTGTTGAAGTCGTGGGCGACGCCACCCGTGAGGTGACCGATCGTGTCGAGCTTCTGCGCCTCGAACAGCTGTGCGAGCGCCTCCTCGCGCTCCCGTGTCCGTTGATCGATCCGATGTTCGAGCTCTTCGTTGAGTTCACGCAACTGCGCTGCCGAAGCCTCGAGCTCGGCGGTACGCTGATGAACGCGGGCCTCCAGCTCGGCGTTCAGGCGTTCGAGCTCCCGCGTCTTCCTGTAGAGATCGGCAAAGACCCGCACCTTGGCTCTCAGCACCTCCGGGACGATCGGGACGGAGACGTAGTCGACCGCGCCCACCGCATAGCCACGCAGCCGATCCGGTTCGGCGAGCATGACGGCGGAGACGAAGATGATCGGCGTGTTCTGATAGCGCGGATGCTGCCGGATCATGCTAACGAGCTCGAACCCGTCCTGTTCAGGCATGCAGACATCGACGAGGATCACCGCGATTTCGGTGCGCAACAGGTGCTCGAAGGCCTCGCGGGCGGATTGCGCCTTTATGAGGTTTTCTTCGAGTTCTTCGAGAATGACCTCGTAACTCAGGAGCTTGGCCGGCTGGTCGTCGACGAGGAGGATGTTGACGGGGTTCATGGCCAGATCCTCAACGATGCAGCCACATACGAAGAGCCGACAGAAGCTGTTCGGTATTGACCGGCTTCGCCAGGTAGTCCGAGGCGCCCGCTTCCAGGCATTTCTCGCGGTCGCCCTTCATCGCCTTGGCCGTCAGCGCCAGGATCGGCAGCCGCCGGAACCGGGGTTCCGAACGGATGACCTGCATCGTCTCATAGCCGTCCATTCCAGGCATCATGATGTCCATCAGCACGATCGCGACAGAGGGTTCGTTGTTGATGACGTCGATGGCTTCGCTGCCGGTCGTCGCGGTCAGCACCTTCATTCCCCGGCGTTCGAGGACACTGCTCAAGGCGAAGATGTTGCGGGCATCGTCATCGACGAGCAGGACGGTTTCACCGACCAGATCCTCATCCGAGCTGTGCAAATCCCGCAGAGTTGCCTGCTTTGCGGCCGGCAGGTCGGCGACGACCCGGTGCAGGAACAAGGCCGTCTCATCCAGAAGGCGCTCAGGCGACTCGACGCCCTTGACCACGACGCTGCGGGCCATGCTGTGCAGCGTCGCGTCTTCCTCGGCGGAAAGCTCCCGGCCGGTGAACACGACCACCGGCACCTCGCCGATCTCGGCGTCGTCGCGAATCTGCTCCAGCACGTCGAAGCCGGACATGTCGGGAAGGGAAAGGTCGAGCACCACGCAGTCGGCGGCATTATGCCGAAGGACGGCGAGAGCCTCCGATCCGGAGCCGACGCTGGTGATATCGATGTCGTCATGTCCGAGAAGGGCGGTGACGCTCAGACGCTCGGCCTCGTTGTCTTCCACGAGCAGCAGATGCTTGCGGCGCGGCTGCGCATAGGCCTTCAATCGCGACAGCGCCTTGCCAAGCCCTTCCGGCGTCGTCGGCTTGCTCATGAACGCGAAGGCGCCGCGGGTCAGACCATGCTGGCGATCCTCGTCGAGGCTGATGATCTGGACTGGAATATGCCGCGTCTGCGGATTCTGCTTGAGCTGGCTGAGTACGGTCCAGCCAAGCATGTCGGGCAGGAAGATGTCGAGCGAGATCGCCGCCGGCCTGTAGTCGTGGGCGAGTGCGAGCGCATCGCTGCCGCGCATCGCCACCAGAACCTTGAAGCCGTTGTCGCGGGCGAGATCCACCAGGACGCGAGCATAATGCGCATCGTCCTCGACGACGAGCAGCACCGAGTCGCCGGCTGCTATCTGGTGGCGATCGTCTTCGACATGTTCGGCAGGTTTTTCGGCCCGGCGGCTGGCGGCCGCTTCGGCGAATTCCACGACATTTGCCGGCGGAACGGACTTCGGCGCAACCGCGCCGGCGCCGACATAGGTGAGCGGCAAGTAAAGGACGAAGGTGCTGCCAACCCCGGGCGTGCTGCGCAGCTGGATCTCACCGCCGAGGAGGTTTGCCAGTTCGCGGCTGATCGCCAGGCCGAGGCCCGTGCCGCCATATTTGCGGCTCGTCGAAGCATCCGCCTGCTGGAAGGCCTCGAAAATGATGCGCTGCTTTTCAGGCGGTATGCCGATGCCGGTATCGACGACTTCGAAGGCGATCACCGAAGGCGCGTGCTTGAGCGAGGGATGATCGGACGACCAGCCGCTCGTTGCCGCAGCGACGCGAAGCGTCACGCCGCCCTGCGCGGTGAACTTGAAGGCATTCGACAGCAGGTTCTTGAGGATCTGCTGCAACCGCTTCGAATCCGTGATGAGGCTCTTTGCGACATCGGCGCCGACATCGACTGCGAAAGACAGGTTGCGGTTTTCGGCCTCGTGCCGGAATGGCCGCGCCATCATCTCGAGCAGATTGCTGACGAAGATCTCCTCGGCATCGACCGAGACCGTTCCGGACTCGATCTTCGACAGGTCGAGAATGTCGCTGATGAGGTTCAGCAGATCGGTGCCCGCGCCGTGGATCGTCTTGGCGAACTCGACCTGTTTTCCCGACAGGTTGCCATCCGGATTTTCTCCCAGCTGCTGGCCGAGGATGAGGATCGAATTCAAAGGTGTGCGCAGCTCATGCGACATGTTGGCGAGAAATTCGGATTTGTACTTCGACGTCAGCGCGAGCTCGGTTGCCTTTTCCTCCAGCGCGCGCCGGGCCTGCTCGATCTCCTGGTTCTTCGCCTCGACTTCGACGTTGCGTTCCTCCAGCTGTTGCGCCTTCTGCCCAAGCTGCTCGTTGGTCTGCTGCAACTCGCGCTGCTGCGTCTGAAGCTCGGCGGCAAGCTGCTGGGACTGTTTGAGCAGGCCTTCGGTCTGCATGGTCGCTTCGATGGAGTTGAGGACGATGCCGATCGATGTCGTCAGCTGGTCGAGGAAGGACAGCTGCAGCTCAGTGAATTCGCCGGCGGAGGCAAGCTCGATGACCGCCTTCACCTGCCCCTCGAAATGCACCGGCAGCACGATGGCGCTTCTCGGCAGGGTGGTGAACACCCCGGAACTGATTGGAACGACGTTATCGGGAAGGTCGGTGACCAGGATGCGGCGGGCGTCGCTGGCGCATTGCCCGACAAGTCCCTGGCCGAATTCGAGCCGGGCCGGATGCGCCGCCTCGACCCCTTGCGCATAGACGGAGAGCAGCGACAAGACCGGCTGCCGCTCGTCGGCATCCACCTGGTAGATGACCCCCTGATGGGCGCCGACCAGAGGTGCTAGCTCCGAAAGCAGCATCTTGCCGACCAGCGTCAGGTCGCGCTGGCCCTGCAGCATATTGGTGAAGCGCGCCAAATTGGTCTTCAGCCAGTCCTGCTCGGTGTTGCGCTCTGTGGTCAGGCGCAAATTGTCGATCATCGTGTTGATGTTGTCCTTGAGTTCGGCCACTTCGCCACGCGCGTCGACCTTGATCGAGCGCGTCAGGTCGCCCTTGGTGACGGCGGTCGCCACTTCGGCAATGGCGCGCACCTGCGTCGTCAGGTTGGCGGCCAGCAGGTTGACGTTGCCGGTCAAGTCCTTCCAGGTGCCTGCTGTGCCCGGAACATTCGCCTGACCGCCGAGGCGGCCTTCCACGCCGACCTCACGCGCCACCGTGGTCACCTGATCGGCAAAGGTCGCAAGCGTGTTGGTCATGTTGTTGATGGTTTCGGCAAGGGCGGCCACCTCGCCCTTGGATGCGACGGTGAGATTCTGCTTGAGGTCGCCGTTCGCCACCGCCGTCACCACCTTGACGATGCCGCGGACCTGCTCGGTCAGGTTGGCGGCCATGACGTTGACGGTGTCGGTCAGGTCCTTCCAGGTGCCGGCGACACCCGGCACCTGCGCCTGGCCGCCAAGCTTGCCTTCGGTGCCAACCTCGCGGGCAACACGCGTCACTTCGCCGGCGAAAGCATTGAGCTGGTCCACCATCGTATTGATGGTGTTCTTCAGTTCGAGAATTTCCCCCTTCACGTCGACGGTGATCTTGCGCGACAGGTCGCCGCGCGCCACGGCCGTCGTCACTTCGGCGATGTTTCGAACCTGGGTCGTCAGATTGGCGGCAAGCAGGTTGACGTTGTCGGTGAGGTCCTTCCAGGTGCCGGCGACGCCGGGAACGACGGCCTGGCCGCCGAGCCTGCCATCGGTACCGACTTCGCGGGCGACACGCGTCACTTCGCCGGCAAAGGAGCGAAGCTGATCGACCATGGTATTCAAAGTATCCTTCAGGAGCAGGATTTCGCCGCGCACGTCGACGGTGATCTTGCGCGACAGGTCGCCATTGGCGATCGCGGTCGCGACCTCGGCGATGTTGCGCACCTGCGCCGTCAGGTTGCCGGCCATCGAGTTGACGCTGTCGGTCAAGTCTTTCCAGGTGCCGGCGACACCGGAGACCTGCGCCTGGCCGCCAAGCTTGCCTTCGGTGCCGACTTCGCGCGCCACACGCGTCACTTCGCCGGCGAAGGCGTTCAGCTGATCGACCATCGTGTTGATGGTATTCTTCAGTTCGAGGATTTCCCCTTTCACGTCGACGGTGATCTTGCGCGACAGGTCGCCGCGCGCCACGGCGGTCGTGACTTCGGCGATGTTGCGCACCTGGCCGGTGAGGTTGGAGGCCATGGAATTGACGTTTTCGGTGAGGTCCTTCCAGGTGCCGGCGACGCCCGGCACCTGCGCCTGACCGCCGAGCTTGCCTTCGGTGCCGACCTCGCGCGCGACGCGCGTGACTTCGGAGGCAAACCGGTTCAGCTGATCGACCATGGTGTTCAGCGTTTCCTTGAGCTCGAGGATTTCCCCCGAGACCGACACCGTGATTTTCTTCGACAGGTCGCCATTGGCGATCGCGGTCGAGACTTCGGCAATGTTGCGCACCTGTGCCGTCAGATTGCCCGCCATGGAATTGACGCTGTCGGTCAGGTCTTTCCAGGTGCCGGCGACGCCAAGCACGTTCGCCTGGCCGCCAAGCCGCCCTTCCGTGCCGACTTCGCGCGCCACGCGCGTCACCTCGCCGGCAAAGCCGTTGAGCTGGTCGACCATGGTGTTGATGGTCTCCTTCAGTTCGAGGATTTCCCCCGACACGGTGACGGTGATCTTCTTGGAAAGGTCTCCCTGGGCGACGGCGGTCGCGACTTCGGCGATGTTGCGCACCTGTCCCGTCAGGTTGGAGGCCATGGAATTGACGCTGTCGGTCAGATCCTTCCAGGTGCCGGCGACGCCGCGCACATTGGCCTGGCCGCCAAGTCGCCCTTCCGTTCCCACTTCGCGGGCCACACGTGTCACTTCCGAAGCGAAGGCGTTCAGCTGGTCGACCATCGTATTGATGGTTTCCTTCAATTCGAGAATCTCGCCCTTCACGTCGACGGTGATCTTCTTCGACAGATCGCCATTGGCGATCGCGGTCGAGACCTCGGCGATGTTGCGGACCTGCGCCGTCAGGTTGCCGCCCATCGAGTTGACGTTTTCGGTCAGATCCTTCCAGGTGCCGGCGACGCCGCGCACATTGGCCTGGCCGCCGAGCCGGCCTTCCGTACCCACTTCGCGGGCCACGCGGGTCACTTCCGAAGCGAAGGCGTTCAGCTGATCGACCATCGTGTTGATGGTCTCCTTCAGCTCGAGGATTTCGCCTGACACCGTCACGGTGATCTTCTTCGACAGGTCGCCATTGGCGATCGCGGTCGAGACCTCAGCAATGTTGCGCACCTGTGCCGTCAGGTTCGAGGCCATGGAATTGACGTTGTCGGTCAAGTCCTTCCAGGTGCCGGCCACGCCCGGCACCTGCGCCTGGCCGCCGAGCCGCCCCTCGGTGCCGACTTCACGCGCCACACGCGTCACTTCGCCGGCAAAGCCGTTGAGCTGGTCGACCATCGTGTTGATGGTTTCCTTCAGTTCCAGGATTTCACCCGAGACGTCGACGGTGATCTTGCGCGACAGGTCGCCGCGCGCCACGGCAGTGGTCACCTGGGCGATGTTGCGCACCTGGGCCGTGAGGTTGCCGCACATGGCGTTGACGCTGTCGGTCAGATCCTTCCAGGTGCCGGCCACACCCGGCACCAGCGCCTGTCCGCCAAGCTTGCCTTCGGTGCCGACTTCGCGGGCGACGCGCGTCACCTCCGAGGCGAAGGACCTGAGCTGGTCGACCATCGTGTTGATCGCTTCTTTCAGTTGCAGGATTTCGCCGCGCACGTCGACGGTGATCTTCTTGGAGAGGTCGCCATTGGCAACGGCGATCGTCACCTCAGCGATGTTGCGCACCTGCGCCGTCAGGTTCGACGCCATCGAGTTCACGCTTTCGGTGAGGTCCTTCCAGACACCCGTCACTTCGGGCACCTGCGCCTGTCCGCCGAGCTTTCCGTCCGTGCCGACCTCACGGGCAACGCGCGTCACTTCCGATGTGAAGACGCTCAGCTGCTTGATCATCGTGTTGACGATATCGGCCGAGCGCAGGAATTCGCCTTTGAGCGCCCGCCCGTCGACATCAAGCGGCACGGTCTGCAACAGGTCGCCCTTGGCAACGGCCGTGATCGTCCGGGTCACGGCCGTCGTCGGCCACAGGAGATCGTCGATCAGGCCGTTGATCGATCCTTCCATCTCTGACCAGGAACCATCAGACAGGCCGAAGCGCACGCGCGTGCTCGTTCGCCCGTCCCGGCCGACGACCTGACCCACATGTTCGAGCTGCTGGGCCATGCGTTGATTGGCGGCAATGATGTCGTTGAGAGCGTCGGCGACCTTGCCGGTGACGCCTGTGAGATCCGACCGCATCCGCACGGAAAAATCGCCGCGCCTGACTGCGACAAGGACCTCCAGAAGCGCGCTGGCGTCGTCGAACGCCATCGTCTTGTGGTCGTGCCCATTGATGCTGTCCGGCGTGACGCTATCCCGCGAAAATTCACTGGCTTGATTACTCACGAAAATCCCCCCTGTTCGACTGGAGATAATTTAGTGCTCGAGTGGAAAAAGGGTATGGCCGGACCGCGCGGTTGTACAGACCGATATGTCCTGCCGTCAGCCGTAAACTTCGCCTGCGCGGGAACAGTTTCCCGCCGGCCGTCGTTTCCACCCCGAATGGAGAGCGACATGTCGAACGTCTCGAGAACAGGCAAGGAAGAGATCAACAACGCGACCAACCCGAACACGTTTGGAAAGTCGGTCGAGAGCCAGGCGCAAATCGAGGACGCGGCTGCGCAGGCGGCGTCCGGCGCTGGCGGCGAAATGCTCAACATCTACCGATTGGAGCCCATCGCGGCGCCTGACGATCCGCGATGGGACAATTCCCCGGGGCACGGTATTGTCATCGTCGCCGCCAGGACGGCGGGCGACGCCAGGATCGTCGCTGCGGCTCGTGAGCTCGACTTCATGGAAGTGGATGCGGCGCCCGCCGAGGATGTCACAACGGCCAATGCGAGCGCCTTTCGGGACGACAAGCTCTACACCGTCATCGAGATCGATCGGAACCGGCGCGATGTCACGCGCGGGATCGTCGACGGTGAAGTTACCGTCGACACGATCCGGCCGGTTCAACCGGACTGACGTAGCAATGTCCCGGCGCAATCGGCGATGCGCCGGAGCGTTGTCAAGTGGCCCCTCGTTTCCTCGGAGCTCTTATGAACACGGCCAACCTTCAGCTCAAGGGCCTGATCATGGCAATGGCGTCGATATGCGACGCAATCGTCGAGAAGGACCTGCTCACCCGTCAGGAACTCAATGCCGCGCTCTCGAAAGCCAAGAAGGCCATCGAGGAGGACGACGACCATGAGCTCTCGGATGCCAACCGCGCCGCGATCCTGTTTCCCATACGAGTGCTGCTACTCGCCGAGGAGGCAAGCGGGAGAGGCGAACAGTTGACGTTTTCGGATTATGCCAAGCTCGTGGGAAAGATGAGCTGATCACCATGTTCGAGTCGCGGTCCCCGCTCCGCGCCTCAGTGGCAGGCTTAGATGGTCTGAAATCAGTCGAGCGGTTGCAACCGGCTCGGTCTGTTCCTCCATAGATCCGCGATAGAAACCAACGCGTTGTTCGACGCGTGTCGGCGGGAACAATTCTCGTTCCGCTCCTTTCTCGAAAATCCTTGTTGCAAATCAGTCGCAATTGCAGAATAGATAGGGGTAGGCTTATCAGCAGCAATTGCCAATGCGTCGCATTTGCATCAGCGGACTGATTGCGGTCGACGCTGCGCCAAGGCGAGATCGGGAAACGATGGATGACGCAAAGAGAGAGGAAAGTTCATGCTTAGTCGAATGAGACGCCGGGTCGTAACCGGGCTGGCGGCCATCGCCGCACTCGGCGTGATGGCTGGCAGTGCCGCCGCGCAGGAGAAGTTCAAAGCTGTAACCACCTTCACCGTTATTGCCGACATGGCCAAGAACGTGGCCGGTGATGCGGCGATCGTGGAATCGATCACCAAGCCGGGCGCCGAGATCCATGAGTATCAGCCGACGCCCGGCGATATCCAGCGGGCGCAGGGCGCGCAGATCCTCCTGTCGAACGGGCTCAACCTCGAGCTATGGTTCCAGAAATTCTATCGGAATCTCAAGGATGTTCCCGACGTCGTGGTCTCGACCGGCGTCGAGCCGATGGGCATCAGCGAAGGTCCCTATAGCGGCAAACCCAATCCGCATGCCTGGATGTCGCCGAAGAATGCGATCATCTATGTCGACAACATCCGCGACGCCTTCGTCAAATACGACCCGAAGAACGCCGAGATCTACAAGGCCAATGCCGAGGCCTACAAGAAGGAGATCGAGGCGACCATCGCGCCGATCCGCGAGAAGCTCGATACCATTCCCGAGGACAAGCGCTGGCTGGTGTCGAGCGAAGGCGCATTCTCTTATCTCGCCCGCGACTTCGGCTTGAAGGAGCTCTATCTGTGGCCGATCAATGCCGATCAGCAGGGCACGCCACAACAGGTCCGCAAAGTCGTCGATGCCGTCAGGGCCAATAAGATCCCTGCCGTGTTCAGCGAGAGCACGGTGTCGGACAAGCCGGCCCGCCAGGTCGCCCGCGAGACCGGCGCCCGGTATGGCGGTGTTCTCTATGTCGACTCCTTAAGCGACGCCGACGGTCCCACGCCGACCTATATCGATCTGTTGCGCGTGACCTCCGACACTGTCGTCAAGGGCCTAGCCGAAGGCCTGTCGCAATGAATGCGATCGTCTCCCCGGTTTCCCCCGCATCTTCGGATGTGGGGGCCGGCATTTCCGTGAGGGATGCCACGGTCACCTATCGCAACGGCCACACGGCGCTGCGCGACGCCAGCTTCCAGACACCCACTGGCACCATCACCGCGCTCGTCGGTGTCAACGGTTCCGGCAAGTCGACCCTGTTCAAGGCGATCATGGGCTTCGTGCGTCTGGCCAGGGGCGAGATTTCGGTGCTCGGCATGCCGGTCGAACAAGCGCTGCGGAAAAATCTCGTCGCCTATGTGCCGCAATCGGAAGAAGTCGACTGGAATTTTCCGGTGCTGGTCGAGGACGTCGTCATGATGGGGCGCTACGGCCACATGGGGATGATGCGAATACCGAAGGCGGCCGACCACGAAGCCGTGTCCAAGGCGCTCGCCCGCGTCAACATGAGCGAATACCGCAAGCGTCAGATCGGCGAGCTGTCCGGCGGCCAGAAGAAGCGCGTCTTCCTCGCTCGGGCGCTGGCGCAGGACGGTCGCGTCATCCTGCTCGACGAGCCTTTCACCGGTGTCGATGTCAAGACCGAAGAGGCCATCGTCAAGTTGCTCCGCTCGCTGCGCGACGAAGGCCGGGTGATGCTGGTCTCGACGCACAATCTCGGCAGCGTGCCGGAATTCTGCGACCGCACGGTGCTGATCAAAGGCACCGTATTGTCCTACGGACCGACAGACGAGACCTTTACGCAGGAAAATCTCGAAAGAACCTTCGGCGGGGTGCTTCGCCATCTCGTGTTGAATGGCTCCGGCGGCAAGCCATATCCCGTCGGCATCCTCACTGACGACGAGCGGCCGCTGGTCCTGCGGGAGGGCAAGCTGCTCGCGCCGGCCCCGGCGAACAAAAGCGATGGACAAGCCTGATGGCCGGCATTCTCGAACCCTTCACCTATGACTACATGCTGAACGCCATGTGGGTATCGGCTCTTGTCGGTGGTGTCTGCGCCTTCCTGTCCTGTTACCTGATGCTCAAGGGCTGGTCGCTGATCGGCGACGCACTTTCCCATTCCATCGTGCCGGGTGTCGCCGGCGCCTACATGATCGGACTTCCCTTCTCGATCGGCGCCTTCTTCTCCGGCGGCCTGGCTGCCGCAGCGATGCTCTTCCTCAACCAGCGCACCAAGCTGAAGGAGGACGCCATCATCGGCCTGATCTTCTCCTCATTCTTCGGGCTTGGCCTGTTCATGGTATCGCTCAGGCCGACTGCAGTGAACATCCAGACGATCGTGCTCGGCAATATCCTCGCGATCACGCCCGAAGACACGCTCCAGCTTGCCATCATCGGTTTCGTTTCGCTCGCCATCCTGCTGGTGAAATGGAAGGACCTGATGGTCGTTTTCTTCGACGAGACCCATGCCCGTTCAATCGGACTTAACCCGACGCGGCTCAAGATCATGTTCTTCACGCTGCTGTCGGCATCGACGGTCGCGGCACTCCAGACCGTCGGCGCCTTTCTCGTCATCTGCATGGTGGTGACGCCGGGCGCGACGGCTTACCTGCTGACGGATCGCTTCCCGCGGCTGCTCGTCATCGCCGTGGCGATCGGGGCAGCGACCAGCTTCATCGGCGCCTATGTGAGCTATTTCCTCGACGGCGCGACCGGCGGCATCATCATCGTCCTCCAGACGCTGATCTTCCTTGTCGCCTTCTTCCTGGCGCCCAAGCACGGAATGCTGGCAAGCCGGCGCAGAGCCGCACAAGCTCTGGAGGTATCCCCATGAATGGTCTCACCGCCCTGCTGGCGCCGTTCCAGTTCGATTTCATGATCAACGCCCTGATCATCTCGGTGCTGATCGCCATCCCGACCGCGCTGCTCTCCTGCTTCCTTGTGCTCAAGGGCTGGGCGCTCATGGGAGACGCCATGAGCCATGCCGTATTCCCAGGCGTGGTCATCGCCTATATCGCGGGCTTTCCCTTCGCCATCGGCGCCTTTGCAGCCGGGATGGTCTGTGCGCTTGCCACCGGTTTCCTCAAGGATAACAGCCGCATCAAGCAGGACACGGTGATGGGCATCGTGTTTTCGGGCATGTTCGGGTTCGGCCTGGTTCTCTATGTGAAGATCCAGTCCGAGGTGCATCTCGACCACATCCTCTTCGGGGACATGCTCGGCATCGGATTTCCCGACATCGTGGAGACGGGAGCCGCTGCGATGCTGACGGCCATCATTATCGCCGTCAAGTGGCGTGACCTGCTGCTGCATGCGTTCGATCCGGCGCAGGCAAGAGCGGTCGGACTGAGGGTGAACCTCCTCCACTACGGCCTGCTCTGCCTGCTCTCGTTGACGATCGTGGCAGCACTCCGGTCGGTCGGGATCATTCTCGCCATCTCGCTGCTGATCGCACCAGGCTCCATCGCTTACCTGCTGACGCGCCGCTTCAGTGCGATGCTCGCTCTGTCGGTCGCAATCGCGGTGGTCACGGCCTTTGCCGGCGTCTATCTTTCCTTCTTCATCGATAGCGCACCCGCTCCGACCATCGTTCTTCTGTTCGCGATCGCCTTCGTTGGAGCCTTCCTCCACGCCACCCGCAAGACCGCGCGCATCGAAACGAGCGAGGCAACCTGAGGAGCCGGCGTTGCCCGGCGCATGTGCTCTGCTCTCGAATTTTGCGATAAGTTGATTTATTCTGTCTTGTTTTCTGGCTACTCCCAAGGCTATACCCCGGCCGCATACACTCACGCACCGGGGATTTCTTCGTGACCAGCCTCAAATCAATTCTGGCCGCCTGCGGCCTTACCGCCCTGATCGGCTTTGCCGCAAATCCATCTTTGGCCGGTTCGACGACCTACCCGTTGACGCTGGAAAACTGCGGTGCTGAGGTAACTTTCAAGAAGGCGCCCGAGCGGGCGATCGGCCTCGGCCAGAACAGCGCGGAAATCCTGCTGTTGCTCGGCCTCCAGGACAAGATGGTCGGCACCGCCTTCTGGCCGAGCAAGGTCCTGCCGCAGCTCGCCGAGGCCAATGCCAAGGTCAAGCTCCTGACCGTCGAAATGCCGACCTTCGAGTCGATCCTCGCCGAAAATCCCGACTTCGTGGCGGTGGCCTTGCCGAGCCTGGTCGGGCCGAACAGCAAGGTCGCCAAGCGCGACGATTTCGACAAGGTCGGTGTCGCCACCTATCTCTCGCCCAGCACCTGCCTCAGCACCAAGGACGTCAAGGACCAGTACGGCAGCCGCGGCGAGCTGTGGAACATGGATCTTCTCTACAAGGAGATCGACGAACTCTCTGAGATTTTCGACGTCGCCGACCGCGGCCAGGCGCTGATCGCCGACTTCAAGGCGCGTGAGGCCAAGCTTCGCTCCGGCGTTTCCAAGGACGGCGTGAACCTGTCCTATGTTTTCTGGTTCTCCAGTCCCAGCCCGTCGGCCGATGCCTATGTCGGCGGCAAGAACAGCGCCTCCGGCTTCATCGCCGACCTGCTCGGCGGGCATAATGCGATATCAGCGGAAGCCGAATGGCCGACGATCGGTTGGGAAGGCATCATCGCCGCCAATCCTGACGTGATCGTCGTGGCCAGCCTCGACCGTAACCGTTGGGAACTCGACAAGCCGGAGGCCAAGATCAAGTTCCTGAACACCGACCCGGCCGTCAGCCAGACCCCAGCCGTCAAGAACAAGGCGATCGTCGTCATGGACGGCCAGGCGATGAACCCGACCATCCGCACGATCTACGGCGCCGAGCAGGTGGCCGAGCAGTTGAAGGCTCTCGGTCTGCTGAAGTGACGGAAGCGGGCAGTCTCTTCCGGCAGCTGGGAGCGGCCACCGCACTGCTGCTCGCCTCCCTCTGCCTCATCGCTGTCGCCGTCGGCGTCAGCGTCGGCATCGGCGACCTGCCGATCCCGCTGGCGACCACTTTTTCGGCCGTCACCAACCGGCTCGGATGGACCGCGGTCGAACTGAACCGCATCCACGAGACCGTCATCTGGGATTATCGCCTGAGCCGGGCGCTCGTTGCCGCCTTCTGCGGCGCGGGCCTTGCGCTGTCGGGCGCGATCATGCAGTCGCTGCTGCGCAATCCGCTTGCCGAACCCTATGTGCTCGGCATCTCCGCCGGCGCCTCCACCGGCGCCGTCGCGATCGTCATCTTGGGCGTCGGCTCGGGCGCGGTATCGCTATCGGCCGGCGCCTTTGCAGGGGCCTTCGCGGCCTTCTTCTTCGTCGCACTGTTGTCGAACGGCACGCGTGGCGGCGCGGACCGCACCATTCTCGCTGGTGTGGCCGCATCGCAGCTCTTCAACGCCTCGACCTCCTATATCGTCACCACCTCGGCCAATGCGCAGCAGGCCCGCGACGTCATGTTTTGGCTGCTCGGCAGTTTTGGCGGCGTGCGCTGGCCGGAATTCGCGCTGGTTTCGATCGTCGTCGGGTTCGGCCTCGCCGCCTGTCTGTTCTATGCGCGCGTGCTCGACGCCTTCGCTTTCGGCGACGAGGCGGCATCCTCGCTCGGCGTCAATGTCGGCCGCGCCCGCATGGTGCTCTTCGCGCTGACCGCGATGATGACGGCGACGATCGTCAGTATGGTTGGCTCCATCGGCTTCGTCGGCCTCGTCGTGCCGCATGTCGCCCGCTTTGTCGTCGGACCGCTCCATATCCGGCTGCTGCCGGCCTGCGCCATAACAGGGGCGATTTTCATGGTGCTCGCCGACATCGCCGCGCGCGCCCTCATTCCCAACCAGATCCTGCCGATCGGCGTCGTCACGGCCCTGGTCGGCGTTCCCTTCTTCTCCCTCATCCTCTACCGGTTCCAGCGCGCGACATGAGCATCAAGGCCGACAACCTCACCTGGAAAATTGGCAGGAAGACCATTCTGGACGGCGTCTCCCTGGAGGCGCAGCCCGGCCGGATGCTCGGCCTGCTCGGGCCGAACGGCTCGGGCAAGACCTCGCTGCTCAGGCTTCTCGCCGGCCTGAAGCGGCCGCATGCCGGCCGCGTCACGCTCGACCGCAGCGATATCGGCACGATCAGCCGCCGCTCGATCGCCCGGCGCATCGCCTTTGTCGAGCAGCATGCCACGACGAATGCCAATCTGAAGGTGGTCGACGTCGTCAAGCTCGGAAGGTTCCCGCACCGGTCGATGTTCTCGGGCTGGACCAAGGCCGACGAAGAGGCGGTCGAAAGTGCGCTCGCGCGCGCCGGCATGGCGGAGAAACGCGACGATCGCTGGCAGAATCTCTCGGGCGGCGAAAAGCAGCGCACCCATATCGCAAGGGCACTCGCTCAGTCGCCGCAGGAGCTGATCCTCGACGAGCCGACGAACCATCTCGACATCCAGCACCAGATCGGCCTGATGCGGCTCGTCTCCGGCCTGCCGATCACCAGCATCGTCGCTTTGCACGATCTCAACCATGCCGCCATGTTCTGCGACCAGCTGATCATCATGCAGCAGGGCAGGATCGTCGCCACCGGCGCACCGCAGGACGTATTGAGCGAGGCCCTTCTGCGCGACGTCTTCTCCGTCGAAGCCCGCATCGAAGCCTCACCCTATCACTCGCGCCCGCATATCCATTATCTCAGGTGAGAGCGTCTCAGGTCACGATCTGCAGCGGCAAAGCGGTCGTCTTTTTCAGTGTCTTGAGGACGATGCTTGACTTGACCGACGCCAGATTGTCGGTGACCCGGATCATTCTTTCGAGAAACTGGCTGAGATGTTCGAGGTCGCGCGTCATGACCTTCATCAGAAAGTCGGCGTCGCCGGTCTGCGAATAACACTCCAGGATCTCCGGCGCGGTCTCGATGAAGCGATGAAGCCGCTCGTTGCCGCCTTCCGTATGTGCTCTCAAGCTGACGAGCGTATGGGCAACGACGGTAAAACCCAGTTTCACCGGATTGAGGATGGCGACGACACTCTGGATATATTGCTCGTTGCGCAGCCTTTCCAAACGGCGAGCGCATTGGGTCGCAGAGAGATTGACCTTCTGAGACAGCTCGCTCTGCGTCACCTCGCTGTTTTGCTGGAGGGCGGCAAGCAATTTGATATCGAATGGGTCAAGCATGGCCGCCCTCCTCGAACGGTGAATTTCTGCACATCATAGCCATATCGCGCCGATTGTCTGCATGATGGCGCGGTTTCAGGGAGATAATCGCAGAAATTCGTCGTGAAAGTTCAGCTAGTCTGCGAGCCAGAATTCAAGAAACGAGGTGGACTTGTGTTTGACGAACTGAACAGTCGGCCGGCCGACAGCCTGCTTGCACTCATCAAGGCCTTCCAGGCCGACGATCGCCCCGGAAAAATCGACCTTGGCGTCGGCGTCTATCGTGACGCCATGGGACGCACGCCGGTGATGCGTGCCGTCAAAGCGGCGGAACAGTTTCTCCTGGAGACCCAGGACAGCAAGAAATATCTCGGGCCGGAAGGCGACCTGCAATTCGTGCGCCTGCTGCAGCCCATCATCTTCGGAAAATCGCCGACGTTTACGCAACGCCTCGTCGGCATTCAGACACCCGGTGGAAGCGGCGCCTTGCGTCTCGGGGCCGAGCTTATCCAGGCGGCAAATCCATCGGCGAAGGTTCTGCTCGGGACGCCAAGCTGGCCAAATCATGCGCCGATCTTCAGCTCGGCGCGCTTGCCGGTAAAGGAGTACGCCTTCGTCGACCTGGCGTCGCAGCAGGTGATATTCGAAAGCGTGATCGACGCCTTGTCTTCCGCTCGGGAAGGCGACGTCGTTCTCCTTCACGGTTGCTGCCATAATCCGACCGGTATCGACTTCACCATGGAACAGTGGCTAGAGATTACCGAGCTCCTTGTCGCGCATCGGCTGGTGCCGTTCATCGATCTCGCCTATCAGGGGCTTGGCGACGGCCTCGAACAGGACGCCGCGCCGGCACGCATGGTCCTCGACGCAGTCGATGAGGCGCTGATCGCCTATTCCTGCGACAAGAATTTCGGTCTCTATCGCGAGCGTGTCGGCGCGCTCTATGTCATGGCCCGCAATGGAGATGACCTGAGGAAAGCCGAAAGCAACATGGCGGCACTTGCCCGTGTGAACTGGTCCATGCCGCCCGACCATGGCGCCGCCATCGTCAGGACCATTCTCGAGAGCGCCGAGATGACGGCCATGTGGTGCGCCGAGCTCGAAGAGATGTGCCAGCGTGTCAACGGCAACCGGGCAGCGCTCGCCGCCGCCTCCCCTGATCTGGCCTTCATCGCCCGGCAGCGCGGTCTGTTCTCCAATCTCGCCATGTCGAAGGATACGGCCGTCGCGCTCAGAGCGAGCCACGGTATCTACATGGCGGATTCCGGGCGCATGAACCTTGCCGGCATGCAGCCGGCCGACGCCGGCGCCATTGTCGCGGCGCTTCGAGCCGAAGGCTGCCTGAAATCATCGGCAGTCGCCTAGCCGAACGCCCGCATTGGAGTCTTCAGATGAGCAGGAAAGAAACGACCGGTCAGGCGATGACCCGTTCCCTCGTCGCCCATGGGATCGACACGGTCTTCGGCATCCCCGGCGCCCACATGTATGATTTCAACGATGCCCTTTACGGCGCCGGCGATAAGGTTCGGTTCATTCACACCCGGCACGAGCAGGGCGCCGGCTACATGGCTTACGGCTATGCCAAGTCCACCGGTCGGATCGGCGCCTATACCGTCGTGCCTGGGCCGGGCGTCCTCAATTCCGGCGCAGCTCTATGCACCGCTTATGGAGCCAACGCGCCAGTGCTTTGCATTACCGGCAACATCATGTCCCATTTGATCGGTCAAGGCAGAGGGCAGTTGCACGAATTGCCGGATCAGCTCGCCACGATGCGCGGAATCACCAAGACGGCGGAACGCATCAATCACCAGTCCGAAACCGGTCCTGTCATGGCCGGGGTCGTCAGTAAAATGCTCTCGGGCCGCCAAGGTCCGGGAGCGGTCGAAGCGCCATGGGACGTGTTTGGACAATCCGGCCCCGAAATCGACCTTCCCGTCGGTTCGAGAGCGCTTTCTCCGGTCGTGAACCCCGATGCGATCGCCGCCGCAGCGGCACTGATTTCAGGTGCCAAGAACCCGATGATCATGGTCGGCGGCGGTGCGGCAGATGCCGGCGCCGAGATCGCAGCACTTGCAGAACTGCTGCAGGCCCCCGTCACCGCCCATCGCTCCGGCAAGGGCATCGTCGCCGACGACCATCCGAACTATCTGAATTTCGTCGCCGCCTACGAATACTGGAAGAAGGTGGACGTCCTGATCGGCATTGGCAGCCGGCTCGAATTGCAGTTCATGCGATGGAAGTGGCTGCCCAAAGGTCTCAAGGTCATCCGCATCGATATCGATCCGACCGAAATGGTCCGCCTCAAGCCCGATGTGGGCATCGTCTCGGATGCCAAGGCGGGAGCACAGGCTCTGCTCGATGCCGTGGCAGGTTCCAGCCGCGAGGATCGCACACGCGAATTTGCCGACCTCAACACAGAGGCCAGGTCTCGCTTCTCGGCAGTACAGCCGCAGCTCGCCTATCTCGATGCCATCCGCGAAGCTCTGCCAAGGGACGGCTTCTTCGTCGAGGAAATCTGCCAGATGGGCTTTACCGCCCGATTTGCATTCCCGGTCTATGGCCCTCGCCAATACGTCACATGCGGTTATCAGGACAATCTGGGTTTCGGCTTCAACACGGCCTTGGGCGTCAAGGTCGCTCATCCCGACAAAGCCGTTATTTCCATTTCCGGCGATGGCGGCTTCCTGTTCGGCGTTCAGGAACTTGCCACAGCCGTCCAGCACAAGATCAATGTCATCGCTGTCGTCTTCAACAATTCTGCCTTTGGCAACGTGCTGCGCGACCAGAAGCAGGCGTATAAGGGCCGCTATCTTGGCTCGGACCTCACCAATCCGGATTTCGTCGCCCTTGGCGAGAGCTTCGGCATTCGCGCGTTCAGGGTGACGAGCCCCGGCGCATTGAAAGACGCGCTCGAGAAAGCCCTATCACTCGACGAACCCGTTCTCATCGAGGTTCCCGTCGAGAAGGGATCCGAGGCGAGCCCCTGGCCTTTCATTCATGCGGCTCCGCATGCCGAATGATGCCAAACGACCGCGAAGCCGCAAGGGCCTGAGACCTCGTCAAGGCGACGGCCCCTGCAGAAACATCGTCGACAGCGGCGGCAGCGTCAGCGACAGGGAGACGGGCCTGCCGTGGGCCGCCACGGGTTCAGTCGAGACCGCGCCATTGACCAGACCCGAGCCGCCATATTCCCGTGCATCGGTCGTTATCCGTTCGATCCACACACCGTCGCTCGGCACACCGATCCTGTAACCGTAACGCGGCACCGGCGTGAAATTCGACACGACCAGGAACGACGAAGCGCGGGCGGGCGCGTAACGGAGCATCCCGAGAACGGAATTGACGGCGTCGTCGGCTGCCGCCCATTCGAAGCCCTCCGGGTGAAAGTCGCCGAACTGCAATGCCGGCTCTTGCCCGTAAAGGCTGTTCAGATCGCGCACCAGCCGCTGGATACCGACATGCTGGGGCCGGTCCAGTACATCCCAGGTCACCGAACCGTCATGGTTCCACTCGCCCGGCTGGGCGATTTCGCTGCCCATGAACAGAAGCTTTTTGCCGGGATGGCCCCACATGAAGGCAAGATAGCTGCGCAGATTGGCGAATTTCTGCCATTCGTCGCCCGGCATCTTGGTCAGCAGCGAGCCCTTTCCGTAGACGACCTCGTCATGGGAAATCGGCAGCATGAAGCGCTCGGAATAGGCATAGATCATCCCGAAAGTCATCGTACCGTGGTGATAGCTCCGGTAGACCGGATCTTTCTCGATGTAGCTCAGGCTGTCATGCATCCAGCCCATGTTCCATTTAATGTCGAATCCGAGTCCTCCCTGCTCCGGCGGTTTCGTCACTCCGGGCCAGGCCGTCGATTCCTCGGCGATCATCATCGCGTGCGGGCAGCGCTCGTGAATGATGCTATTCAGGTGCTTGAAGAATGCGACCGCTTCCAGGTTTTCGCGACCGCCATATTGGTTGGGAATCCACTCGCCCTCGTTGCGGCTGTAGTCGCGGTAAAGCATCGAGGCAACCGCATCGACCCGCAAACCGTCGATATGGTAACGCTCGAGCCATTCGAGCGCGCTGGCGATCAGGAACCCTTTCACCTCGTTGCGGCCGAGATTGTAGATCAGCGTGTTCCAGTCGCGGTGAAAGCCTTCGCGCGGATCTTCGTGCTCGTAGAGTGCGCTGCCGTCGAAGCGAGCAAGCCCCCAGACGTCTGTGGGAAAATGGGCCGGCACCCAGTCGAGGATGACGCCGAGCCCGGCGCCATGGCACCGGTCGACGAAATAGGCGAGATCCTCAGGCGTTCCGTATCGGCCGGTGGGCGCAAACAGGCCGAGCGGCTGATAACCCCAGGAGCCGCCGAAGGGATGCTCCATGATCGGGAGGAGCTCGATATGGGTAAAACCCATGTCGCGGGCATAGGGAACGAGCCGCTGGCTGAGCTCGACCCAGTCGAGTGACCTGTTGCCATCCTTTTGGTCGCGAAGCCAGGAGCCGGCGTGCACCTCGTAGACGGAGAATGCGCCCTCCAGTCTGTCTTGCAGGGATCGGCCCTTCATCCAGCCGTCATCGCTCCATCGAAACGGCGTCGACGATGCGACGATGGATGCGGTCGACGGGGCGGCCTCGCTCGCCCTTGCCACCGGATCGGCCTTCTGCGGCAGGCAGGTCCCCTGCGCGTCGACGATCTCGAACTTGTATCTTTCGCCGGGGGCGAGGCGCGGAACGAACAGTTCCCAGACGCCCGCCGACGGTCTCAACCGCATCGGGTTTCGCCGCCCGTCCCAGGCATTGAAGTCGCCGACGACCGAGACACGGCGCGCATTCGGAGCCCACACGGCAAAGCGGACCCCTGATATGCCGTCGATCGACATCGCCATAGCGCCGAGCGTCCGGCTCAGGCTGTAGTGGGTGCCTTCCGATATCAAATGGAGGTCGAGTTCTCCCAGCAGCAGGCCGAAACTGTAGGGATCCTCGGTGATCTGGACGGCATCCGGCCAGGTGATCCGCAGCCGATATCCCGTCCTCGACGCGGCCACTGCCGCAAACAGGCCGGACGGATGGGCGATGCTGAAAGGCGTCACCACCCGACCGCTCGCCGCCTCGATGAGATCGACCGCTTCGGCGCCGGGCAGGTAGACCCGCACGATCGTCATGCCACCGCTTTCGTGGGGACCGAGGATCGAAAACGGATCGCCATGATGTCCCTCGATCAGGGCCCATAACGCATCCTGTCCGATGCCTGATAGAAGTTCCGAACGTTCAACATTCATGCCTTCACCCCCGCCAGACGCGATACGATTTCGGTAAAGCCGGATAATGGGATCGGAAGCCATTTCGGCCTGTTGCGGGCTTCATAGGCGATCTCGTAGGCGGCCTTTTCGAGAAGAAAGGCATCGAGAACCCTCCGTCTTTGATTGGCTGGCATGTCAAGCTCCTTCGATACGGAGACCGCCTGCGAATAGGCATCGAGAAAAGCCTCCTCGGCATGGCGCCCGAAGCGGGCGATCGCCTCGCGCCGGACTTCGTTCTCGTGTTCGATGACTGCGTCGTTATCCAGTTGGGCGGTGGCCACGAGATAGCTCAGCGATCTCAAAAGCCCGGCGACATCGCGCAGCGGGTTGGTCTTGGCGCGGCGCTCGGTCAGGTTTTTCGCGGGTTCCCCCTCGAAGTCGATGATGACGGCATCGCCCTCGCTGACGAGGATCTGGCCAAGATGGAAATCGCCATGCGTGCGCGTCATCAGCGTATGCCGGGCGCTCGCCGCCAGCGTCGCGGCGAGCTCGGCGAGTTCGGAACGGCGCGCGAGAAGCGGTGCTGCGAGCAGGTCGATCGCCGGATCGGCGTTCTCCTCGCGTTCGACAAGTTTCGACAGGGCATAGGCAACCTCGCCGGCAACGGCCTTCTTCATCGCCTCGACCTCGCTGTCGCCTGCGACCACCGGACTGAAGGCTTCGTCATCGGTCTCCCCGGCGAGTACGACATGCAGTTCGCCGAGCCGGAGGCCGACCATCGCGACGAAACTGATCAGCGACCGGAAGACGTCGTCGCCGGGCTGGACGGCCGGGTCGTTCAGCACGAGTTCGTCTGCCCCACGGCGCAGATTGTTCAGCATCCAGTTCCAGGCGTCGCCTTGATTGCGGATCGCGCCCTGGACGATGATCAAGGTCGAACGGCGTCCGCTGGAATCGGTGTGCGCGACCTCGCCGAGCAGGGGCGCCGTGTGGTCATAGCCGGCGCGGGTGAGATAGCGCGTCATCTCGACCTCCGGATGGATACCCGGAAAGATGTGCCTGATCAGCTTGATCATCGCGAGGTCGCCGACGATCAGCGAACTGTTGGACTGCTCGGCCGAAAGCCAATGGACCGCAAGGTCGTCAGTGACTTCAAGGCGATCGAGCCGCTCCGTGCCGAGAAATTCGAGGGTGCCGGTGCGGCCGGTGATGCGGGAGCGGTCGCGAAGTCCGCGCAGGATGCCGCGCGCCATCGCCTCCACGGCAAATCCATCCGTGAGGAAGCCAACGCGCCTGCCCTGGCGAATCCGTCCGAGCGCCAGTTGCTGGGTCAGCGCGGAGGGTTGCGCATCGTCCCAGGCGACCGCCAGCGGCAGTTGATAGGATTCGCTATGGTTCGGCAGTACGGCTTCCAATTCACCGAGAACGATACCGTCGGCGAATGGGATCGGCGTCGCGGAGATCAGACGCGCTGCCTGAAGCGCCTGGTCCTTCGCCCCGAACCACCGCCGTTTCGCGAGATAGGCAGGCAGGATTTCAGTGCTGAGGGCGCGCGCAAGCTTGGGTTCATCGACAAGATCGAGCAGGCCGCGGCGGATGACCATCGTCACCAGATCTGGAAGCTGCTCCGGCGGCGCGGTGCGCCATGCCGGCGGGTCGGCATCGGCCTCCAATTGGAACCAGAAGAAGCCGTAGGGCGGCAGCGTCAGCAGATAGGTCAGTTGACCGATCGGCGGAAAGGGTGACATGCCGGTCAGTTCGATGGGCACGCGGCCCTCGAAGCTCGACAGGTCGAGTTCGACGGCCTGTGGCAGCCGCGAGAGGTTTGCGACGCAAAGCAGGGTCTCGTCTTCATATTCCCGGAGATAGGCAAGGATCTTGCGGTTCTCCGGTGAGAGGAACCGCAGCGAACCACGTCCGAAAGCCGGATGCCTGCCGCGCAGCGCCAGCATTTTGCGCGTCCAGTTCAGCAGCGAATGCGCGTCCGTGCTCTGCGCCTCGACGTTGACGGCCTCGAAACCGTAGAGCGGATCGGCGACCGGCGGCAGGACGAGACGCGCCGGGTCTACCCTGGAGAAGCCGCCATTGCGGTCCGGAGACCATTGCATCGGCGTCCTCACCCCATCCCGGTCGCCGAGATAGATATTGTCCCCCATGCCGATCTCGTCGCCATAATAGATCACCGGCGTTCCCGGCATCGACAGAAGCAACGCGTTCATCAGTTCGATCCGCCGGCGGTCGCGTTCCATCAGCGGCGCTAGGCGCCGCCTTATGCCGAGATTGATGCGGGCGCGCTTGTCGGATGCATAGGTCTCCCAAAGATAGTCCCGCTCGGCGTCGGTCACCATTTCGAGCGTCAACTCGTCGTGGTTGCGAAGGAAGATCGCCCATTGGCAGTTGTCGGGAATCTCCGGCGTCTGACGCAGGATGTCGGTGATCGGGAACCGGTCCTCCTTGGCGATCGCCATATACATCCGTGGCATCAGCGGGAAGTGGAAGGCCATGTGGCATTCGTCGCCGTCCCCGAAATATTCGCGCGTGTCCTCCGGCCACTGATTGGCCTCGGCAAGCAGCATCACGCCGGGATGGGTGGCGTCGAGAGCGGCGCGAATGCGTCTGAGGATTGCATGGGTTTCCGGCAAGTTTTCGTTGATCGTTCCCTCGCGCTCGACGAGGTAGGGGATCGCGTCGAGACGAAATCCGTCTATGCCGGTTTCCAGCCAGAAGCGCATCACCCTCAGCAATTCCTCCATGACGAGGGGGCTGTCGAAATTCAGGTCGGGTTGATGGGAATAGAAGCGGTGCCAGTAATAGGCGCCGGCAACGGCGTCCCATGTCCAGTTGGATTTTTCCGTGTCGATGAAAATAATCCGCGTTTCCGGAAATTTCTGATCGGTATCCGACCAAACGTAGAAGTCGCGCTCCGGTGATCCCGCTGGCGCCTGGCGGGCGCGCTGGAACCAAGGATGCTGATCGGAGGTGTGGTTGATGACGAGCTCGATGATGACGCGGATATTGCGCTGGTGAGCAGCATCGACGAAGGCGCGGAAATCCTCCACCGTCCCGTAATCGGAGCTGACATTGCCATAATCGGCAATGTCATAGCCGTCGTCGCGGCGCGGAGAGGGAAAGAACGGCAGCAGCCAGATGGCGTTGACGCCGAGGGCCGCGATGTGATCGAGCTTCTGGTGCAGGCCGGCAAAATCGCCGACCCCGTCGCCATTGGCGTCGTAGAACGACTTGATGTGCAGCTGGTAGATGATCGCATCCTTGTACCACAGCGGCTGGTGTGAGCCATCGGCATTCATCGCGTCCATTCATGCCTCCCTTGAGCGAATACGCCAGATCGCATAGGGCAGGACCTCGGGGTTGAACCCGATGCTCTGCCATTTCCCGGTCCACTTGAAACGATGCCCGACGATCAGATCTTCGGCATCCAGCGTGCCGCCGTCTCCGAGCGACCAGTGCCAGAGCGGCAGTTCGACGTCGCTTTGCTGGAAATTGTAGGGGTCGAGGCTGATGGCGATCAGCAGGACATTGTCGCGGGCACGGCTTGCCTTCTCGAAAAACAGGATATTGTCATTTCGCGCATTCAGCAGCGTCAGCCCGAGATGCGAATGCAGCGCGGTGTTTTCGGTCCGGATGCGGTTGAGCGTCCTGATTTCGGCAATGATATTGCCCGGCCGGTCATAGTCCCAGGCACGGATCTCGTACTTCTCGCTGTCGGCATATTCCTTGCGTTTAGCGTCAGGACGCCCCTCGCAAAGTTCGAAACCGTTATAGACGCCCCACAAACCCGACAGGGTGGCGGCAAGGGCTGCGCGGATCAGGAAGGCCGGACGTGGCGCATTCTGCAGGAAATCCGGATTGATATCATGGGTGTTGACGAAGAAATGCGGGCGGAAGAACTCCTTCGCCGGCGTCTCGGTCAGCTCTCGCATATATTGCTCGAGCTCCCATTTGGCATTGCGCCAGGTGAAGTAGGTGTAGGACTGGGAGAAGCCGATCTTTGCCAGCCGGTACATGACCTTCGGCTTGGTGAAGGCCTCCGACAGGAAGACGACATCGGGGTGACGCGCCCTGATATCGCCGATCAGCCATTCCCAGAACGGAAAGGGTTTGGTGTGCGGATTGTCGACGCGAAACAGCTTGACGCCCTGATCCACCCAAAGCTGGACGACATCCCTGAGCTCCACCCATAACGAAGGCAGCGCGTCTTTCGTGTAGAAATCGACGTTGACGATATCCTCGTATTTCTTCGGCGGGTTTTCGGCATATTTGATCGTGCCGTCGGGACGCCAGTCGAACCAGCCGGGATGCTCCTTCAGCCAGGGGTGATCCGGCGACGCCTGGATCGCGAGGTCGAGAGCGATCTCGAGACCATGCCGGCTTGCCGCCTCGACCAGCCGGCGGAAATCCTCGAACTCGCCGAGCTCGGGATGGATGGCATCGTGGCCGCCGTCCTCCGAGCCGATGGCATAGGGGCTTCCGGGATCGCCCGGCGCGGCTTTCAAACTGTTGTTACGGCCTTTCCGGTTGGTCGAACCGATCGGATGAATCGGCGGGAAATAGAGCACGTCGAAGCCCATATCGCGGATGGCGGGCAATCTGGGGATGACGTCGTCGAAAGTGCCGTGCCGGTCCGGATCGCCGCTCTGCGAGCGCGGGAAGATCTGATACCAGCTGGCAAAGGCGGCCGCCTTCCGTTCGGCATCGACGGTGCTTGCCTCTGAGCGAAGCCGAAACGGCCGGCTGTCCGCCCTGTCCATCAATCCGGATGTCCCGGCATCGAGCAGGATCGCCGTGCGCTCGACATCGGACGCCCTTTCGAGACTGTCGGCGAGGGCCTTCAATTCGGTGCGGAGCGCAGCAGCCGCATGCGTCTCAGCCGAGCGGACGAGGTTCAGCCCCTCCTGCAGTTCGAGCTTCAGGTCCAGCCTGGCATCGTTCTTCTTCGTCAGTTCGTAACGAAAGATCGCAAACGGGTTTTTCCATGCCTCGATGGCAAATTCGTAGCGTCCGGTGCGCTCCAGCAGGAATTCGGCGCGCCAGCGGTCGTTTTCGACCAGTTGCATCTCCGTCTCGTTCCAGTCCGCAGCATCGACCGGCCGCCAGAGCAGGACTGCGACGAGCGGGTCGTGGCCGTCGGCAATTATATCCGCCTCGACGGCCACGATGTCGCCGACCACCCGCTTGACCGGAAAGCGTCCGTCGTCGACCCTCGGCATGATGTTTTCGATGGCGAGCCGCGCCGACGCGACCGCCTGCTCGATCTCGAGGATCGGCTGGGATGTGATCGGCGACGGCGCCTTACATTCAACCACCCGGGCCTCCCCTGCCCGCAGCCGCAGCGGCGCGCCGTCGGCCGCGACGGGAAGAAAACCGGAAGCCGCTTCGCGAAGGGCCGTCACCGGCGCGGGTGCGCTCTTCCGAAGATCCCTATTGAGCAGGATGAAGCGTACATTCTCGGCGCTGCGCAGGTCTTCCGCCTCGGACTGCAGAAGTGCCGAGACCGGGCCATTGGCGTTGCGGATCAGCCGCAGCGATGCGGCACGCGCATGAGGGTTCTTGCCGATCTCATTGTTTGCAAGGCGAATTTCGGAGGAAAGATCAAAAGCGAGGTCATGGCGCATCCCTCGCAAGCCGGCTCCATTCCCATGGGTCGGATCGAGTGGCGTGGTTGCACCATATTCGAAGCCCATCGGAACCATCAGGCCGCCGCCGAGCGAGGCAGCAAGACGCAGCGCCCTGACCGCGCGCCGTTCGAGGACTTCGCGGCTCTCGGTTCCGTGCGCGATCCGCCGGGCGAATGGCGGCTCCGGAAAAGCGATCTGCCAGCCGAGCGGTGCCTGGACGCGGTATTCTTCGATGAACCATCTCTCGTCGAGATCCCACCAGGCCATCGATGAAAAACATCCATCGAAGCCTGTATCCCTGACCGCGTCCCTCACGCCAAAATCAGTACCGGGCGTCCAGGCGAGAAATTGCGCGTCCGCCTTCTCCTGGACTGCCGAAATCAGCGATCTGAAAATCGCCGGCGCGACGCGATCAATCCCGAGCGTCCGGTAACCGGCGAGGCCGAGCTCGGTCAGCAACCGCAGCCGTTCAGTCCATTCCGCCAACAGCTGCGATTGGCGCTCTGCGCCCATCGCGGATATCGGGTCCTCGGGGTCTAACGGCGAGCGCCGGGGGTCGACGGGATGAAAGCCCGCTTGGGAAGCCCGGACTTTGCCGTCGAGCATCAAGTCCATCATCAAGGCGACACCGCTCTTGCGGGCAGCCTCCGCCAGAAGCCCCACTCCATCCTCGACCTCGCGTCCGAGCGACAGTTGAGGATCGAGGCAATCCAGATCTTGGGAGGCGAAGACGCTGCGCTTCCCGCCCCGGTCGAAGAGAGGTGCGGTCAGCACACGGTCGAAGCCCATCTCCGCCGCATGGTCGAAAACCTCGCGCCACGCATCGACACCCTGAAGAAGGAGTGGATTGACATAATAAATCCGGGGTGGGGTGCTCAACACACCCTGGTTCGCAGAGAATAACATCGTCCGCCGCCTCGAGTTGGTTTAGAGGCAAACTTTTTTTGGCGGCGGTTGTTCCACTAAAACTGGCAATTCGCGATGCGCCAGATACCGTCGGCCGCGTTGGCGCGGGATCGATGGGGCGCGTTCCAAGGCGCTCGCACTGCGGCGAAGCCTTGAAGGTTCGTGCCGTTTTTGGGTAGTCTTCTGCCTCCCGGGAGGATGACCCATTTGGCTGCTGACGACGTACCATTGCTTCGATCGATACAACTTGGCGCAGCCCTGTCGGCTTGCGCCTTGGGTCTGGCTTCCTGGAGCATCGAGACCGATCACTCCACGGAGCACACGCATGGCCTGTTCGAAATCCGCGAGGAGGCCAGGCGCTTCATTTCGCACGAGAACGCCAGGGGGGATCAGCAATGGGAAGTGCTGGAGCCCAATCTGAAGACGCTGGTTCCCCGATGTGCGGTCCCACTGGAAACACAGTGGACGCCGAAGAGTCTTGGCCGCTCGAAACCGAGCGTCATGGTGATATGCACGATCGCCGTGCCGAACTCTGTGATGAAACGCTGGGACGTACACGTCCCCGTGAAGCAGGAACCAAATCAGACGAAAGCCGCCACAGATCCCGCCTCCCCCTGAAAGAGCAGGCGTCCGAACGTGATTTGATATATCCGGATGAGATCACTGCGATTGCAACAGAGGCGACCAGACGTGAATGCATCGGTGGAATTGCGCTCCTACCCCGGACTCGACGATCGCATCGTGATCGTCCGGGTCGGCGACGAAGTGGATGCCGTGTTCGTCCGGACCGAGAGATTCAACGTCCTGATCGATACGCTCGGCACGCCCGAGCTGTGCCGGATGGCGCTGGATCTGCTCGAGGAAAGGGCCGAGGCTCGTCCGCTGGTCGTCGTCAATTCGCATATGGATTGGGATCATTTCTGGGGAAATGCCGCCATTGCCGGGCGCGCGCCGATTATCGCGCATGCCGCCGCGCTCGACCGTTTGCGCGACCCTTCCACACGAGAAGTCCTCAGCGACAAGGCGAGCCAGGAATCGCGATTTCGGAACGTCGACCTCATCGGTCCCGATATTACCTTCTCAGGCTCGATGACCCTCAACGGCGGCGATCTGACGCTGGAGCTCATTCATACGCCAGGACATACGCCCGACCATATCGCCATATGGATTCCCGAACTTCGCACCTGCCTGGCCGTCGACGCGGTGGAATACCCCATTCCCGAAGTCTGGAGCAGAGCTGCTGGCGACCTTCGCCTGATCCGTTCCTCGCTCGAGCGCATACGCGACCTCAAAGCCAGACTGGTCATCCCTGCGCACGGCCACACGTACTCTCCTTCGGCAGTCGATGAGAACCTGGCCTATTTCCAGGCCCTGGCCGATCGTGTCGGCAGTTTGAGCGAAAGCCGGCTGGCGGATCAGCAACTCGGCAGCTCAAGCGGCCTGCGGCTGGAAGACTTCGTCCCCATCCCCGACGGAATGCCTTCCGACACGGTCACGTTCTACCGGAGCTGTCATGAGACAAACCTCGGCGCGACGGTTCAGGCCCATATCGAAAGACTGAAATCCGCGTAGAATATCTTTGGAGATCGCGAAGTGAAGCCATTGGAGGGCGGGCGAACCGCGCAGATCTGGCGTGACGGCGATACCGTCATCCGACCATCGGGCGCATGGACGTCGACGGTGCATCGGTTTTTACGCCATCTGAGGAGCAGAGGCTTTGCGGGAGCACCTGATCCCATTGAGATAACCGGCGAAAATCAGGAAGTCGTCAGCTATGTCGCCGGGCGTGTCTGCGAAGACTTGAACGATCCGTTTGTCGGATCGGAGCGCATGCTGGTTTCCGCAGCCCGGCTCCTGCGCGATTTTCATTCGGCATCTCAAGGGTTTCTGCAGAGGGATCGCGAGGTCCAGACATGGATGCTGCCGCCGCAAGAGCCGTGCGAGATCATATGCCACGGAGATTATGCGCCCTATAATGTCGCCACGGCAGAGCATGAGGCTGTCGGGATCATCGATTTCGACGCCGCCCATCCTGCGCCGCGCCTATGGGATCTGGCCTATTCGGTTTATCGCTGGGCGCCGCTCTCCGATCCCGCCAATCCGCATGTGCCATTCGACCTCGACGAACAACTGCGGCGGGCGGACATCTTCTGCATGGCCTATGGGGCGACGGCGGAGGAACGGCTCCAGCTCCCCGAAACGATCTGCCGGCGCCTTCAGGCGCTCGTCGATTTCATGCTGGCGAGCGCCTCAACCGGAGATGAGACATTCGTCGAGGACGTGAATGCAGGAGACGCCCGGCTTTATCTCAGCGATATCGACTATATCGGAAACCATCGGGATCGACTGCTGAAGGCGCTGTGCTGACGCGCCTCGCCAATGCAGACGTCCCGTCTGCCGCGTGTCCGCAGCGCCCACATATCTAGAGCCATTTCCTCCGACGGAAGAAAGTGAAGAGGAACAGACACAAGAAGGCGATGACGGCTAGCACGACGAAATAGCCATACTGGAATTTCAGTTCCGGCATATCGCTGAAATTCATCCCGTAGATGCCGGCGATTGCGGTGGGGACGGCGAGAATCGCCGCCCAGGCGGCGAGCTGGCGGGCAATCGCCGTCTGCTCCGTCTGGCCAATCATCACGCTGGCCTCGAAGGCGAAAGCGAGGACCTCGCGCAGCGCGTCGATATCCTCCTGGACCCGGCGCACGTGATCCGTTACATCGCGAAACAGCGACTGGAGCGTCGGATCCATGCCGGGAAGATCGATATGCTCGTAGCGCCGACAGACGTCTACCAGCGGGACCACGGCGTTGCGCAGCCGCAGCAGCTTACGCCGCAACAGGTAAAGCCGCTCGATGTCGGATTTTGCCAGCTGTTCGCGTAGCACCAGATCCTCGAGCTTCTCAACCTCCTCCTGCACGACCTCGATCACCGGCATGTAATTGTCGACGATGAAATCGAGGATGGAATAGAGAATGTAATTTTCGCCGTGGGCAAGCGCCGTGGGCGTGGCCTCGCATCGCTGCCGCACCGCAAGGTACGAGGACGAGTCTCCGTGGCGAACGGAGACGACATAGCCGCGACCGACGAACAGATGCGTTTCGCCGAAGACGATTTCGTCATCCTTCATATGCGCAGTCCGGGCGACGATGAACATCGCGTCCCCATAGATCTCCAGTTTCGGGCGCTGGTGGGGCTGTGCTGCGTCCTCGATCGCCAGCGGATGGAGATTGAACTCGGCCTGAACCTGGTGCAGCAGCACTTCATCCGGCTCGTGCAGGCCGATCCAGACGATGGCATTCTCCCGGCCTCGCCATTCGCCGGCCTCTTCGATCCTGATGTCCCGAATGCGTTGCCCATGCTGGTAAACGGCGGCAGCCACGACGCCGGGCCGTTCAAACGGCGGCGATGCAGAACCGCTCCCTCCCCGCTTGGGAATACTGTCCAGATCCTTCAGCTGTTCCAATCCTGCCACCCTCCCATCCCCGCGCATCACATATCCGCGGCCAACTCGTCCGCCGGCCGGGCGCGCAGCCGATCATAATGCTATTTGGCAAAACATGCATCATCCGCCTCGGTGGCGGCTGACTAGGCGCTTTTCGTGGCCGGACCCGGGCCGCATCATGTGTCCGTGGATATATCGTCCCAGTCCTGATCCATGTAACCGGTCAGCCAGTTGAGGGCGTAATGCCGTTCGTAAACCACGCCCTTATCCAATCCGGCGGGTGGCTCTTCGCCCTTCAGCCGCGCGTTCACGGCGGCCCAATCGTAACGGTAGACAAGGTCGGCGGCGTCGAGCAGCTCTTTCTGCGGGCGCAGCCTGGCACGCCGCATGAGCCCTTCCGTCCCCAGTTCGCGAAGCGTGTTCGCAATGAATGGCACATCGCAAATATGGTCTGGACGCTCGAGGTCCGGCGAGATTCCGAGCGCCCACAGCATGACGTGGACACCCTCGTACCGCCAGGCGAAATTCGTCCGCTCCTGATCCGAGGGATCCGGATCGTCCATGAACGCCTGTTCCTTCGGGGTGAAAAAACTTGCGGCGTTAAACTGGCGGATGAGAGCCTGACCCATTGCGTGGTCGCCGGTCTCGCCTTTGACGGCAACGATTGCAAGGGCGATCGTGCGCTGAACGACAGCCTTGGTATTGCGGCGGGTGCCCTCGTTTTCGGGCTCGATGGTCGGCAGATGATCGATGGTCGGAACGCCTTCCGATCGAAGCTGGGCGATAGACCGGGCTTTACGCGCTCCCGCCTCGTCAGCGGGTTGCGAAACGGCTGCCTGCACCGGCAGGATCAGTGCGAGAAAGGCGGAAAAAATGCGCTTCATCATTATCTGGCTCCCAGCATCGCCGACGACGAATGGATAGCCATTTTCCAGTCTGAGCGGGATCCCGAGACCGAAGGCAGCGGCGATATTCCGGAAAACTGGTAAACGGCTTTTTTACATCCCGGAACAAATCGTTAAATTTTTTTCGATACAAAAGTTGTCAGCCAAACCGGTATGAGGCCGGACCTTCGATGGGGACTTTCAATGCGTCGTCCAAACATAAAATCGAGTTTGCTGTTGATTTTCAGCGGCATAGCTCTTCTTTTCGGCCTTGTCGCCTATCTCGCGGTCGACGGCCTTCGAAAGACGAACGGCTCCACTGAAGAAATTGCTGCCCATTGGCTGCCGAGCGTGCAGGCTTCGCAGGCGATCAATCTCGCCATGACCAATTTGCGCCTTGCCTATCGTGATCACATCATCGCGCAATCGGATGCGGAAAAGAAAACCCGCGAAGAGGCCATCAAAGTCGCCGAGGATACCGTCGGCAAATCGGTGGACGCCTATCTTTCGCTGGCTTCATCCGAGCACGAGCGCGACCTGATCAAGACGATCAAAGAGAGCGTTGGAGGCTACATCGCCAGCAGCTCGCAGTTGCTCGCCCTTTCCCGCGCCAACAAGACCGAAGAAGCCGGGCAATATCTGGGCGGGGAGATGCGCTCCTATTCGGACAAGCTCAAGGAAGCCACCACGACCCTGGTCGAATTGGACGTCAGCGGCAGCAACAAGGCTGCCGAACTCAGCAAGGAAACCTTCGACTCCATAGAATTCTACCTGCTTGCCACAATCGGCGTTGCAGGACTGCTCGTTCTCGGCGCCGTCGCCTTCGTGCTGACCGGCATCGCCAACCCGATTACCGGCATCACCGCCGCGATGCGGCGGCTGGCCGAGGGAGACACCGCTTCGAAGATTCCGTTTGCCGACCGCGCCGACGAAATCGGATCGATGGCGGGCGCGGTGGAGATCTTCCGCCAGGCCGCGATCACGAACAAGCGCATGGAAACGGAAGCCGAGGAAAGCCGCAACAGGGCGGAAGGCGATCGCATTGCCGCTCAGCAGCAGGCGGAAGCCGACGCCTCGGAGCGGCTGCGCATCGCCACCTCGGGTCTCGCCGCCGGTTTGAAGCGACTGGCCGCAGGCGACCTCGCCTTCCAGCTCAACGAGGCCTTCGCCCCCGACTTCGAGGCGCTGCGCCATGACTTCAACCAGTCCGTCAACCAGCTTGGCGCGACGCTGAGAGCAATTTCCGAAAGCATCGGCACGATCGACGAAGGCACGCGGGAAATCTCCTCAGGGGCGAGCGATCTTTCGAAGCGTACGGAACAGCAGGCGGCCTCGCTCGAAGAGACGGCGGCAGCGCTGGAAGAGATCACGGCAAACGTATCGAACTCCAGCAAGCGAACCGAGGAGACGCGTACGGTCGCCACGGAGGCAAATCGCAGTGCCGGGGTCTCCGCGGAAGTGGTCTCCCACGCCGAAGAGGCGATGGAGCGGATCGAGACCTCGTCGCAGCAGATTTCCAACATCATCAGCGTCATCGACGAAATCGCCTTCCAAACCAACCTTCTGGCGCTCAATGCCGGCGTCGAAGCGGCAAGAGCCGGCGAGGCCGGTAAGGGCTTTGCCGTGGTCGCCCAGGAAGTGCGCGAACTCGCACAGCGCTCGGCAAGCGCTGCCAAGGAAATCAAGGGCCTGATCCAGAACTCCTCGAAGGAAGTGGAAAGCGGCGTCAAGCTGGTGCGCGATACCGGCCAGGCCCTGAAGACCATTGGCGGCTTCATCACCCAGATCAATCACCATATGGATTCGATCGCCACCTCTGCGAAGGAACAGTCCATCGGGCTGAGCGAAGTCAATGTTGCGGTCAACCGGATGGACCAGACGACGCAACAGAATGCGACCATGGTGCAACAGTCGACGGCGGCATCCGATTCGCTGGCGCAGCAAGCCCAGAAGCTTCGCGAACTTATCGCCCAGTTCAGGCTCGACGATGGGGCCTCCAGCCAGTCCGCAGCCCTTCGCTCGACGGCCAGAACGATGGGGCAGCCCTCTGCCCGTTCAACCATGCATGCGGTCGCCGCACGCCGCTAAAACACATGGCGGCAGGAAATCGGATATGAAAGGCGCCCGGCAATTGCCGGGCGCCTTTTCATTCGGTCATGACGCGAAGGCGGGATTGCGGCGCGCGCCCATTCTCAACACGAAATAGATCGCCCCGCCGATGGCGACGCCGAAGAACCAGCCGTAGGTGCCCCACCAGTCCGGAAGGATGGACGTGAAGGTCGGCAGGATCGAGGAGAACAGCGCCCCCACGGCAAATGCGACGAAGGCGCTGCCGTGCCATCCGCTCTGGAACCGGAACTCGCCATTCTCATGGTAGAGCGCCTCAACATTCAGCTGGCTTTTCCGGATAAGGTAATAGTCCACCATCATGATGCCGAAGATCGGCCCCATCGTCGATCCGATGAAATTGACGAAATGCGCCGCACCCGTCTCCCAGGGAGCAAACGGGTAAAGCACGAGAGCGATCAGGGCGGCGATATATCCCCCGCGTTTGAAGTTGATCTGCCGCGGGAAGACATTGGCGAAGTCGAAGGCCGGCGACACGAAGTTCGCGACGACGTTGATGCCGAGCGTTGCGATCGCAAATGTCAGCGCCGCAAGCAGCGCCAGGAACCAGCTGTCGAATTTCGCCGATATCATTTCGGGATGTAGCAAGACCTCGCCATAGACTGTGAAGGCGGCCGTGGTCGTAACACCCGCGACGAGGCAGAACGCCAGGAGATTGATCGGCAGCCCCCAGAGGTTGCCTTTCCGCAGCGCCTTTTCGCTCGTGGCATAGCGCGAGAAATCGCAGAAGTTCAGGTAGAGCGCCGCGAAATAGGTGATCCAGGTGGCCGCCACGGCGGCAAGCGCCGCGATCGAGCCGGGTTCACCCGGCACGCCGGCATCCTTGGTCTTCTCGATCAGCACTTCGCGCGGGATTTCGGAACCGAAAGAGAAGGTGCCGGATTTGACGACCAGATAGACTGCGAGGATCAGCATCATGATCCAGACGGCGGGACCGGCCCAATCCTGGAATTTGCGAACCGTTTCCATCCCCCGCTGGATGATCAGTAATTGCAAACCCCAGACGATGACGTAGCAGATGACTTCGAGGGTCGAGTGGCCGAGCAGGTGGCTGTTCTGATGGAAGGCGAGCAGGCTTTCGTTGCGGATCAGCAAGGCGACGATAGCGCCGGACGCGGCCGCGGTTTGCGCCCCATACCAGAAGCAGGCGACCACCGCGCGGACCAGTGCCGGAACATTCGCCCCGAATGTGCCGAAGGAGGCGCGCGCCAGAACCGGAAAGGGTACGCCGGTACGCACGCCGGCATTGCCGACCAGGCTCATCAGAAAGAAGATGACGAGGGATCCGATGCCGATGGCGATGACGAAATTGACGAAGCTGCCGCACAGCAGGAACAGGCTCGCCGCCAGATAATAGCCCCACAGGCTGTGGACATCAGATGTCCAGACATTGAAGATGCTGAATGCACCCCATTTGCGCTCCTCGGCGGGTGCAAGATCCTCGTTATACAACGAGGGAGACGGATTTCGTACGCTCATGAATGCCCTCCCATATCCTCGAGGTCAATTTGACCACAGGCGGAAGTCTGCTCTTCATTTGGGCATCTGACAATTTGATAGTCACATTGTACACATCTCTTGGCGATGCCTGAGGATTAGCCATCGCCGCCGGCTCTTGCTTCAGTCCATTCATTGCGCGCCGACGACACGTCCGGCCAGGCGAAACGGACTTGCCACCGCGGCGCCGGCGGCATCGAAGACATAGGCACCAACATCACCGGCGGTCGAACGCCGCCCGCTTTCGAAGGAGGCGAGCTGCGCGCCGAACTTGGCGAGCGATGCATAGCGGTCATGCCCCAGCCCGTCGGAGGCCTGGATCGAAGTGATGTCGATGACCCGAAGCCTTTCCTTCAAGGCAGCCTCCTCGATGACGGGATCGTCGATATCGAGGCGCCCGACGCGCGGCCGCTCCCCCGCAATGAAGCTCGAAGCCACGAGCGCCCGGTCGTCCTTCGAGACGAGAAGGGATATCGGGAGCGGCATGCGCCCGATATCCTTCAGCTGGGATCGGAAGACATCGACGTCGATGTCAGGGGCGGCCAGGATTACCGCCAGCTTGGCGATGACGTCATCGCGATGTTCCAGCTTGAGCTGACGCACCGTTTCCATGACCAGGAACCCGCCCATGCTGTGGCCGAAAAGAATGATGCGTTTCACCTTCCCGGAAGCCGAAAGCGATCTGACGAGGGCATCGAGGTCGCTGCGCGAGGAGAGCGCCGCATCCCGGTCGGCGACATAGCCGGCAACGGCCGCAGCCGAGGGCCAGGAAAACAGGATCGGTGCACCCGGAATGTTGGCGTCCGCGGCGATCTGGGCGGTGCGATAGAGCGCCTCCTGGTAGCTGTAGTTGTAGCCATGCACGAAGATGCCGACGGTGCCGTCGGGTTGCACGGAGGCGAGCGCCTGGTGCACGAAGGCGTCCTTCGGCAGCTGCTTGCGCTCGACGACCGCAAATTGGCGTTCGGGATCCGGTTTTGCGCTGGGGTAAGTGATGGCGGTATTCTTCCTGCCGGAAGGGACCGAAAATGCGTACTGCTCGTAGGTGAGATTGTCAGCCCATGCACTGCCGAAGCCGCCCCGCACACTGTCGGGAGTTCTGTTGGTCGCGGCAAGAACGCTCACGCGATCCGGTGCGACGTCATCCGCATGAGAGGCTTCATCGCGATGACCCGCCAGATGGACCGGGTTCAAGACCTCTGGCGAGGGCCTCGTGGCGCAACCGGCGAGCACTGCCAGACCGATCGTGGCCAGCATCGCCGGCGCGCCCTTCGGAAGCCATTTCAAACGCAGTTCCGTCATCGAGCCGTCCCCTCGGAGACCAGGAGATGCAGCGGCCGCCCTGGCGGCCGCATGCGATATTCGGGGACACGCGTGCTCATGCTTCTGCAACGGCGTCGGCCTGGACGTCTTCATCGCGCGGGATCCGGAACCAGGCGACATAGAGCGCAGGCAGGAACAGCAGGGTGAGCGCGGTGCCGACGACGATGCCGCCCATCATGGCGTAGGCCATCGGCCCCCAGAAGATTTCGCGCGAGATCGGGATCAGCGCGAGGGTGGCGGCGGCGGCCGTCAGCATGATCGGCCGCATGCGGTGTTCGGTGGCTTCGATGACCGCCTTCCATGGCGCCATTCCTTCGCTGCGCAGATGCTCGATCTGGACGACCAGGATAACCGAGTTGCGGATCAGGATGCCGATCAGCGCCAGCACGCCGAGGATCGCGACGAAGCCCATGGGGGCGTTGCTTAGCAAGAGTGCTGCGACCACGCCGATCAGGGCCGTCGGCGCGACGGCGAACACCAGGAAGAGACGGCTGAAGCTCTGCAGCTGGATCATCAGGATCGTCGCCATCGTAAAGAGCATCAGCGGAGCGACCGCAGCGATCGGCCCTTGGGCTTCCGCGCTGGATTCGACCGCGCCACCCACTTCCACCTTGTATCCCACCGGAAGGTTCTTCTGGAACTCCTCGACCTTCGGCTTCAGCTGGTCGACGATGGTGGCCGGCTGTGTCGAACCGATGACGGCAGCCTTGAGCGTGATGGTGGGTTGCCGGTCACGACGCCAGATCGTCGGCTGCTCGAGTTCGTAGCGGAAGTTCGCCACGGCCGAAAGAGGCACGACCTTGCCGTTGGAGGTGGAAAGCTGCAGGTTCTGCAGCGTCTGGATGGAGTCCCGTTCGGATGCCCTGGCTCGCCCGATGACGTTGACCAGATAGATATCGTCGCGGACCTGCGTTGCCGTCGAGCCTTCGACGATGCCGTTGAGGGCGGTGGCAATATCCTCCGAGGAAACGCCGAGCTGGCGCGCCTTGTCCTGCAGCACGTCGACCTTCACCACGCGGGACGGCTCGTTCCAGTCCAGGACCATGTTCGACAGCAGCGGATGCGAGCCGACGACGCCGGCAAATTGCTGCGAGATGTCGCGAACCTTTTGAATATCGGGGCCGCTGATCCGGTACTGAACCGGCTTGCCCACCGGCGGGCCGATGTCGAGAAGCTTCACGAAGGCGTCGGTGCCGGGGAAGGTTTTTGTCAGATAGTCCTGCAGCTCCGCCCGCACCTTGTCGCGCACCTCGAGCCCTTTCGTGACGATGATCGTCTGTCCGAAGGTGACATCGGGTGTCTGCACGTCGAAAGACAGGATGAAGCGGGGCGCACCCTGGCCGACATAGGTCGTCCAGTGATCGATATCCTTATTGTCGGCCAGCATCTCCTTTTCGAACTTGGCCATCTGCCTGTTGGTCTCGGCGATCGAGCTGTTGTGGGGAAGATTCCAGTCGATCACGAGCTCGGTTCTGTCCGAGTTCGGGAAGAACTGCTGCTGCACCAGCCCCATGCCGCCGACCGAAAGGCCGAAGACGCCGACCGTGAGGATGATGGTGACCCAGCGCCAGCGCATCGCCAGCCCCAGAAGCCAGGAGAAGATCGAGGCGAAGCGCCCCTTCTTCTCATGATGCGACTTCATGGTCTTCGGCAGGATCGTGACGCCGAGAAGCGGAGTAAACAACACCGCCACCACCCAGGAAACGATCAGCGACACCGCGATGACCACGAACAGCGTGAAGGTGAATTCGCCGGCGGCGCTGCTGTTGAGACCAACCGGAATGAAGCCCGCGACGGTGACGAGCGTTCCCGTCAGCATCGGAAAGGCGGTCGACGTGTAGACGTAGGTGGCGGCTTTCCTGAGATCGTCGCCCGCCTCCAGGCGGGCAACCATCATCTCGACGGCGATCATCGCGTCATCAACGAGCAGTCCGAGCGCGATGATGAGCGCGCCGAGCGAGATACGCTGAAGCGAAATGCCGGAATATTCCATCACCACGAAGGTGATGGCGAGCACGAGAGGTATGGAGATCGCCACCACCATGCCGGCGCGAAGACCGAGACTGATGAAGCTGATGACGAGCACGATGACGATTGCTTCGAAGAGTGCGCGGGTAAAGCCGGACACCGCTTCGTCGACGACGGCAGGCTGGTCGGAAACGCGGTGGACGTCCACGCCGATCGGAAGATCGGCGACGACGCGCTTCATCTGTGCGTCCAGCGCCTCGCCGAATTCCAGGAGATTGGCGCCCTGCTTCATGCCGATGGCAAGCCCGATGGCGGGCTGGCCCTTGAACCGGAACAGCGACGAGGGCGGATCGACGTAGCCGCGTTTGATCGTGGCGACATCGGTCAACGGGAAGAAGCGGTCGTTGATCCTGAGGTTGATCGTCCGGAGGCTTTCCTCGGAAGTGAACTGTCCGCTCACCCGCAGGGCGATGCGCTCCGGCCCGGCATCGACGAAGCCGGACTGGGTGACGGCATTCTGCGCCTGCAGGGTCTGGATGACCGACTGCTGGTCGATGCCGAGTGCTGCGATCTGGCGCGTGGAGAACTCCAGATAGATCGCCTCGTCCTGAGCGCCGATCACATCGACCTTGCCGACGTTGGGCACGGTCAGAACCTCGGAGCGGGCATTTTCGACGAGATCGCGAAGCTGCCGCTGGGTCAGTCCGTCGCTCGTGAAGGCGTAGATATTGCCGAACACGTCGCCGAAGCGATCATTGAAGAAGGGACCGACGACCCCGCTCGGGAAATCGCCCTTGATGTCGGCGATCATGTTGCGGATGCGCAGCCAGGTCGGTGCGACATCCCTGGCCTTGGTCGTCGGCAGCAGTTCGACGAAGACGGTCGTCTGGCCGGCAACGGTCTCGCTCTTGGTGTAGTCGAGCGATTCCAGTTCCTGGAGCTTTTTCTCGATCCTGTCGGTCACCTGCCGCGTCACCTCTTCGGCGGAGGCGCCGGGCCACTGGGCGGTGATCACCATCGTCTTGATCGTGAAGTTCGGGTCTTCCTCGCGGCCGAGGTTCAGATAAGAGAAGGTGCCTGCGAGAATGAAGACGATCATGAAGTACCAGACGAGCGAACGGTGTTCGAGCGCCCAGTCGGAAAGGTTGAAGGACTTCACTGGCTGATCTCCTGGTCGATCCTGATGGTCTGGCCATCTTCAAGTTTATGCACGCCTGCCACGACCACCCGTTCTCCAGCGGCGATCCCTTCGGTGACGCGGACGGTACCGCCGTCTTCGACGTCGCCGTCGATCGTCACGCGGCGCAGCGATACCTTTTTGGCCGGCGCGTCGACGATCCAGACGCTCGGGCCGTCGCTGCCGACAAGGATGGCAGAGGAAGGCAGAACGATCTGCGGATCGGCGGCAATGGTTGCCGAGGCCGAGATGACGGAGCCGAGCCTGAAAGTTTCAGGCGGATCGCTGAGCGCGATCTTGGTTCTGCTCGTGCGGGTGGCGGTCTCCGCCTCCGGCGCGATCTCGCGCACCACCCCGGATGTGCGGATGGTCGGATCGAGCTGCAGCGTCACTTCGAAAGGCGCGCCGATTTTCAGTTTCTGGGCGGCTGCCTGTGGCACATCGACCACGGCGTCGCGCCTGTCCGGCCGGGCGATGGTCACGACCGTCTGGCCGGCCGAGACGACCTGTCCGACCTCGGCCGAGGTCGCCGTCACCACGCCATCGAATTCCGCCTGAAGCTGCGCGTAGCCGAGCTGCTCCTTGGCCTTGTCGAGGTTGGCCTGCGCCTTGGCGACGGCGGCCGCGGCCGTCCGTCTCGCCTGCTCGGCCTCTTCGAGCGAGGCTTCCGTGCCGGAACGCGACTCCACCAGCGCCCGCTGGCGCTGCTCCGTGGTCACCGCGTTTCTGAGCTGGGCGTCGCTGTTCTCCACGTCCGACTGTGCGTTACGCACGGCAAGCTCCAGCGCCAGCGGATCGATGGCGGCGACGACGTCGCCCCGCTTGACGATATCCCCGACATTGACATTGCGGGCGATCATCCGCCCGAGAATCCGGAAGCCGAGTTCGGTCTCGATCGTCGGTTCGATCGTGCCGGTCAGGCTGAGGCTCGAAACGGACGTCTGTTTGACTGTCATCGACAGCACGGGACGGGGCGCATCCTCCTTGCTTTCCTCCTGCTTCGTGCAGGAGGAAATCAGGGCCGTACCCATCATCAGGGCGACTATCTTGGGACGAATACTCACTTGGAAGCTTCCTTGACATAAGACACGATTTCAGCCGGCCTGAGGAACTTGGTCCCGTCGGTCACCACGACGTCACCCGCCGACACGCCTGATTTGACGATGAAGCTGCCGGTCTCGTAGCCGGCGACATCCACAGCCCTTGCCGAAACCGCAGAGGATGCGGGATCGACGATCCAGACGGCCGGCTTGCCGTCCTTGGACGTCATGGCGGACCAGGGAAGCTGGATGACGTTCTGCGAGACGTAATTGAATCTCCCGACGACGGGAGCGCCGAGGGGAATGGGCGCGTCGCTCGATATCGCAACCTTGACCTTGATGGTTCCGGTGGAGGAATCGATGGTCGGCGAAATCTCGCGCACCTTCGCCGCGATCTTCTGTGAAGGGTCCGACAGAAGGGTCACAGTTCCGTCGCCGTCGATCGGGCGTAGGAACGCGCTTTCGACCACCTCGAAGACGGCATCCCGGTCGCCGTCATGGGCAAGGGTGAAGACGACCTGCGCGGCCTGCGCCACCTGCCCGACCTCGGCATTGCGGGCGGTGATCATCCCGTCGGCATCCGCCTTCAGCTCCGTGTAGGACAAAGTGTCCTGAGCCGTTTCCAACAGCGCCTGCGCCGACTTCGTCGATGCCTGCGCGGTCAGAAGCGCCTCCTGCGCCTGGTCGAGCGCCGCGCGCGTCGTCACCTGCGTTCGAAATAGGCTCTGCTGGCGGTCATAGGCGAGCTGTGCCTGGGTCTGCTGGGCTTCAGCCGACTGAAGATTGGCAGCCGCCACATCCAGTTCGGCCTTCTGCTCTTCCGGATCGATCCGCGCCAGCAACTGCCCCGCCTTCACGGACTGTCCGACTTCCACCAGCCGTTCGATGATCTTGCCGCTGACACGGAAGGACAGATCGGTCTGGACACGTGCGCGAACTTCCCCGGTGATCGCACCGCCCTCAACCAGCGGCTCGGGTTTGGCGACGACGACGGTGACCTGCCGCGGGGTGGACTCAGTCGGCCCGCCCGCATCGCTGCATGATCCGAGACCGATGGCGCATACGATCGCTGTGGCGACCAGAATGGTTCTCATAGTTGACCTCTTGCTCTCAACGGCAGCTGCTATATAATTGACTGACGCATTAGTCAATGAAACTTTGTGCCGCAGGGGACGAGGCGCGCACGACACGGGAGGCAAGGAAAAAAATGGCAACTCCGAAGAAACTCACACGCGCGGAACAGAAAGCGCTGCGGCCCATCCAGATCCTGGATGCGGCCTTCGAAGAATTCGTCAGAAGCGGTTTTTCGGGCACGCGTGTGGAAGACATCGCCGAAAGGGTCAACGTCACCAAAGGCACGGTCTATGTCTACTTCGAGACGAAGGAGAAGCTTTTCGAAGCGATGATCCACCATTTCTCCGTGCCGTTTCAGGAGTTGCTGGAGACGGCCGAGGGCCTCAGCGGCAGCGCTACCGACAGGCTGCTTTCCATTCTCGGCCTGCTTTACGAGCAAATTGCCGAGGATCGCACGACCCGCGAATTGACGCGGCTCGTCATATCCGAAGGGCAGCGGTTTCCCGACCTGATCGACCGCCACCATGATGAGTTCATTGCGCCGATCATCGCCAAGGTCGACGGCCTCATTCTGGAGGGCGTGGCGTCGGGGGAATTTCGGGCAATTCCGGTGGAATTCTCCGACATCGTGGTCGCACCCATCCTGACGACGACGGTTCTCAGGCTTATATTCGACGACCGCCGCGAGCCGCCCCCCAACAAGGAGGCCTTCCTGCGGGCCTATTTCGACCTGCTGCTGCACGGCCTGCTGGCCAAGCCTCACTGATCACAGAATGACGAAAAATACCGCGCAAAGCGCATAGCTTTTCTCAAGTTTTTATGTGAAAACATCGAGTTAGCGATGCCTTCGAAGGCATAGCCTCAATTCGTGACGGAAAAAGTGGAACGCAAAGTCAATCTCAAGGATGTCGCGCGCGATGCCGACGTGTCGCTGAGCACGGCCTCGCACGCGCTGAACGGAACCGCGCCGCTGACGATCGAGGTGCGCGAGAGGGTTCTCGACTCGGCCAAACGCCTGGGTTACCTCGACCGCCGGAGGAAGAAGGCGACGATCGCGGCCTTGCGCGTTCTGCTGCTTGCCATTCCCGACGACGCCGCGCCGCAGAGCGATCTCAACCTGGTGAGCTGGACGATCCTCAACGGCCTTCGACGGGAGTGCGAGCGCCGCGGCATCAGGATCGTGCCTTTCGTCAGCACCGGCCGGCGCATCGACGGCGCTCAGGTCAGGCAGATCGCGCTCGCCGAGCGTGCCGACGGCATCGTGGTCCTGAACGACGATCAGCCGGAACTGATCCGAAGCCTCGCCTTCCCCGACATGCCCGTCGTCCTCGTCAACGGTGAAGATCCGGCCATGCTGGTCGATACGGTCACGCCCGAAAACCGTTTCGGCGCGCGGCTCGGCATCGAGCACCTGCTGGGGCTCGGGCATCGCCGCATCCTACACCTGACCTGGAAGGGCCGCACCACGATCCAGCGCCGGTATGACGGCTTTTCCGATGCCTATCTCGCCGCCCAGCTTCCCGTGCCGGAGGATATGATCGTCGAGGCCGAAGGATATGAGCCGAGGCACGGCGAGGCTGCCATCAACGCGCTGCTCGACCGCGATCCCACGATGAAAGGAGCGACGGCCGTCTTCTGCGCCGCCGACAATCTGGCGCTCGGCTGTTTGAAGGCCTTGGCCGATCGCGACATCCATGTGCCCGAAGCGATTTCCGTCCTCGGCTTCGACGACATCGTCCCCGGCGAATTCAGCCGTCCGCCGCTTTCGACGATCAGCGTTCCCACCGACAGGCTCGGCGCCGCCGCTTTGGCGCTCATCGAGCAGCGGCTGATCGCCAACGACCCGCAGCGGCCGGCCCATCGCCTGGAGCTCGGATGCCATCTCGTCTTGAGGGGTAGCGTCGCGCCGCCGCGCTAATGTCTAGTTCCGGGCACTAGGCTGAATTCCCGGCATTTTCGTAAAACGGAATTGGAGAGATCCAGGCGATCACGTGCGAACCTCTGTGCCTAGGCGACGGTGCGTGTCGCTCGAAAAATGGCCGGCCGCCTTGGGGGCCTCGCACAACAAAGACCGAAGCGCGCCGCATGAAACAAGTTCAATGCGACGCGCTTCAGTCGGGAGGAAGACGCAGTATGGGTTCTCCGACGGGGCGAGGAGATCTTTCTCCCCGCCTTGCCGTTCACTTCATCCCTGTTCCGGCAATGCCTGTGGTGATGTACTTCTGCAGGAACAGGAAGACGACCGTGACAGGCAGCAGGCTGAGGAACGTCATTGCCAGGATATAATGCCACTGCACAGAGAACTCGCCCTGGAACGCGTTCAGACCGACCTGCAGCGTGAAATTCTCGCGGCTGTTGAGGACGATGAGCGGCCAGAGGAAATCGTTCCAGCGCCAGAGCACGGAAAAGATCGCCAGCACCGCCAGTGCCGGCGCCGTCAGCGGCAGGATGATACGCCAGAAGATGCAGAATTCGCTCGCCGCATCGACGCGCGCCGCCTCTATCAGCTCATCGGGTATGGTCAGCATATATTGCCGCAGCAGGAAGACGGCGGTCGGAGAGGCGACCGTCGGCAGGATGACGCCCCAGAGATTATCGGCGAGCCCGACCCCGACGATAACGAGATAGGCCGGCACCATGACGACGGCGAGCGGGATCATCAGGGTTGAAATGATGATGACGAAGACCGCGGTGTCGCCTGCAAATTTGTATTTCGACAGGGCAAAGGCCGCCATGGCGTTGACGATCAGCGTCAGCAGCGTTGCGACGAAGGTGACGAAGACCGAATTCTTGAGGAAGGTCAGGAAGTTGAAGCGCGTCAGCGGATCGGTGTAATTTTCCGTGGCGACCGTCAGCTTCTGCACCGGCGTCAGCCCCTTCACGTCGACGCTGACGGGCTGTCCCGGATTTGCGGGGTCGACCATCTGGGCCTTGAGGCCGATGCGCCGAACCATGGCCATTTCGCGCTGTTGGCCGTCAACGGTGACCTGCCAGAGGCTGAGCGGCTTGTCGAAGCCGGGTACGGTCTGCTCCACGGCGGCCCGGGGAAGCAGGGTCGGTGGAAACCGGGTAATTTCGGCCGCCGGCTTCAGCGAGGAGAGGCCCGCCCAGAGGACGGGAACCAGCACCGCGAAGGTTCCGCCGATCAGCCAGACCCATGACAATATGTCGGTTATATCGATGCGTCCGGCCCGGCGGGTGCGCGTGAGAAAACTGATCGGATTCATACGGCTGTTCATCTCAGGACTCCATTCGCTTGCCGATGCGCAGCTGTATGAGGGTGAGGACCAGAAGCACCAGCCCCATCAGAACCGATGCGGCGGATGCGAGACCGAAGAGACGGAGATCGCTGCCGAATGCCATCTGGTAGATATATTGCACGATGAAGCTGTTGGCCGTGCCGGGACCGCCGCCATTGGTCAAAACCCAGGCCTCGTCGAAGATCTGGACCGATTTGATCATCAAAAGAATGAACACGACCAAGAGATTCGGGGCCAGCAGGGGAAGCGTGATCCTGAAAAGCGTGCGGCGCGGTGAAGCAGCATCGATGGAGGCAGCCTCGTAAAGCTCCTTCGGAATAGCCTGAAGGCCGGCGAGCAGGATGAGGGTATAAAAACCCATGTGAAACCAGACCGAGACCACGACGACGAAGAAGCGTGACCAGCCGACGTCGAGCAGGAAGATCTCAGGGGGAACGCCGATCATCTGGAAGAAGGCGTTCAGGAGCCCGTTGCGATCGAGGAACCATTTCCAGATGAGGCCGATGACGACGGGAGACAGCAGAACGGGATAGAAAAACATCGCCCGGAAGAAGCCGCGCGCGACAATCGCCCGATTGAGGATCAGTGCCGTGATCAGCGCCACCAGCAAGGTGGCGACGACATTGAGGGCCACGAACCAGAGCGTGTTCCACACAGCCGTCCAGAACAGCGATTCCTGGCAGGTTCCCGGCTGCAGATAATTGCCGCAGGAAAGCAGTGTGCGGAAATTATCCAGGCCGACGAAGGGCCGCTCCGAGACGAAAAGGTTCGTGCCGCCGGTGAAGGCGTAACCGATCGCGATCGCGATCGGAAGGAACGTGAAAATGGCGAACAGAACGAGGTTCGGCGCCAGGAACAGCCATGGCATGCGTTTACGGCCGAAGATGCGCTCGACCACATTCATCGGGGCTTCGACCACCCGCATCGCCGTTTCGCCTGCCTGGGTCAGCAATGCACCTGCCTTGAGCGCCGCCATGTTCAGCGCCTCCCCTGTCCGGGCCGCCGGGCAAAAGCCAGGCCACTTTCGGGATCGAACAGGTGAACCCGTCCCGGGGCGGCGTCGATCAGGATGTGATCACCCGACGCCGGCGCGAAATGGCCGGCCTCATGAATGATGATTTGCTCATCCTGGCCTGCAAGGTTGCCGTAGACATAGGTTTCTGTGCCGAGGCCCTCGTGATACTGGACGATGAACGGCAGACCTTGCTCGCCGGAGCGTGAAAAATGCGCGGGCCGGATGCCGGCGAGAACGGCCTGCCCGACCGCAATCCCCGCAGGATCGACATCGCTGACGATTTTGCCGCCGTTGCCGACATCGATCGCGACGCCGTTTTCGCCGATGCCTGATACCTTGCCCTTGATGATGTTCATGCGCGGCGAACCGAGGAAGCCGGCGACGAACAGATTGCGTGGGCTATCGAACAGGTCCAGCGGCGCGCCGACCTGCTCGACCCGCCCGGCGCGCAGCACGACGATCTTGTCGGCCATCGTCATCGCCTCGACCTGGTCATGGGTGACATAGATCATCGTCGTCTTGATGTCGCGGTGGAGCTTGGTGATCTCGGCGCGGGTCTGGACGCGCAAGGCGGCGTCGAGATTCGACAGCGGCTCGTCGAAGAGGAAAATGTCCGGTTCGCGCACGATGGCCCTGCCGATCGCCACGCGCTGACGCTGGCCGCCCGAAAGCTGCTTCGGACGCCGGTCCAGGTAGGGTTCGATCGCCAGCATCCTGGCGGCTTCGGCAATCCGCGCCTCGATCTCGGCGCGCTTGAACTTCAGGTTCTCCAGGCCGAAAGCGAGGTTCTTGCGAACGCTCATATGCGGATAGAGCGCATAGGACTGGAAGACCATCGCGATCTTGCGCTCGGCCGGCGAGAGCGCGCTGACGTCGCGGCTCCCGATCGCGATTGCGCCCGTCGTCACCTCTTCGAGACCGGCGATGACGCGCAACAGGGTCGACTTGCCGCATCCCGACGGACCGACGAAGACGACGAACTCGCCGTCCTTGATATCGAGCTCGACGTCATGCAGGACTTTGACAGAGCCATACGACTTGTTGACGTTGGAAAGCTTCAGTTCTGCCATGCCCCACTCCCATCAGGTGCCGCCGTTTCGAAGACGGCGTCGTTTTTGTTCCAGCCTTGCGGCAGCGGTGTCGGTCTTGTGATCCGCACCTCGTTCATCAAGATCCCGGTGACATCAGCCACGTAGACGGCCGGCATTCCTCCCGGATAGTTCTCAAGGCCGATCACCCGCCCGTCCGACCCGCGGGTCCAGGCATTGGCGCGGCCGCCGCCATCGGCTTTCGGGGAAAGGTCGGCGTTCGTCGGGCGCAGGTCGTAGGATCGTGCCGTGCCGAGTTGCCCCGGCTGCTGGTCGATGGCGATACGCGCCAATGATGCGTTCCGGATGCCGGCCGACGAGGTCGAAATGACCGTGATCGCCCCCTCCATCCGGCCGGTGATGTCCTCGACGATGAGATTTTCGATGGCGCCTGCCGTGCGCTCCGCGATGCGGTCAACCACATTGACGGTCAGCGCCTCGCCTGAGCCCCAGAAACCATCGGGGGTCTCGCGGCATTCCACCGCAATTCGCGAGAACCTCACATTCGATATCCGGCCGCCATCGCGGGAAAATATGCCGAGCGCCCTGTTGGAGGATGAGACGTTGCAATCCTCGAACACGACGTTGGTGACGTCGCCATGGGTTTCCGTGCCGATCTTCAGCGCACAGCTGAGGCTCTGAACGGAGCAGCGGCGGACAAGAATGTTTTCGCATCGTCCGATGGCGACACGATCGGGGCCGATGCTCGTCTTCAGGCATACGCCGTCGTCGGCCGTCGATATCCGGCAGTCCTCGATCACGGCGCCGCGGCAGGCATCCAGCACGATACCATCCGTGTTGGGAAGGCGACGGTCGTTGTCGATGGTTACGTTGCTGACGACGACATCGGTGCAATTGACGAAATGCAGCGTCCACATCGGCGAGCGGCTAATATGGACAGAGCTGATCTCGACCTCGTCGCAGCCCTCGAATACTACGACGCGCGGACGAAACTCGGCCGGAATGAAGGTTCCGACGGTCTCGTCGTCTCCCACAATGAAGCTGTCGCAACCGGCTTCGATGCGCCCCGCCCCCGTCAGGCTGATCCGCCGTGCATCCCTAGCGACGATCATGCCGCGGTCCGACTTTTCGGCGATCACCGAAACACTCGTATGCGCATAGGCCTCGTAATCCGCAACGGGACGCAGGATCGCGCCGGCGGCCAGATGAAGGTCGATGCCGGACTTGAGCTGGAGCCCCCGGCAGACATGGATGCCGGCCATGAGCTCCACGCGTCCGCCGCCCGAAGCCGACAGGCCGTCGATGGCCGCCTGCAGGCGGACCGTATCGTCGCCCTCCGCCGGCTCGATCGCGACAAGAGACACGGGGCTCATTGGCGATCGCCGTTCTCGAGGACGACTTCCGTCAGCAACAGCATGGTCAGCGCCTGGCCGTAAGGCGTCGGCACGTTCGGGATGCGCCTGTAGAAATCGAGGTCATGCCCCATCGGCGTGCCGTCCGAGACGCCGTGGACCACACCTTCCTCGTCTATCTGCGCCAGCACTGCCGCAAGCGCCCGCTCCGCGTAGGCCTTGTCGCTATCGTCGAGAATGCCGGCATCGACGGCGCGCAATATGCCATAGGCAATGCCTGCCGTGGCCGAGGTTTCCAGCGGCGAGGACGGGTCGTCCAGAAGCGTCGTGAACATCCCGTCCGGCCGCTGGCATTCCTTCAGCGAGCGCACCTGGCTGACGAGGACGTTCGACAGAAAACGCCGGTCCTTCTCGCCGAGCGTCGGAACGAGATCGAAGAGCTCGGGGATGGCAACGGTGATCCAGGCATTGCCGCGCGCCCAGAAGGCATTGGCGAAATTGTGCCGCCCGTTGAAGGTCCAGCCGTGATACCAGAGGCCGCTGACCGGATCGGAGAGGTAGCGGGTGTGGATCACGAACTGATAGACGGCCTCGTCGATCCAGTCGCTGCGTTCGCAGAGCACGCCGGCCCGGGCGAGAAACAGGCAGGCCATGAAAAGCGTGTCGTCCCACAATTCGCCGTCGTTGAGGCGCTCCTTGACGACGTGCTGAAAACCGCCGTCTTCGGTCTTCGGCAATTCCTTGACGAGCCATTCGGCCCAGTCCTCGACAAGAGCGCGAAAATCGGGACGGTCGACATGCTGGACGAGGATCGCAAGCGGCAGCATCGGCGCCGTGCTGTTGATCTGGCGCGGCGGCAGGCCGCGTTCGATCTGGCCGGCATACCAGGCAACCAGCTCCTGCAGCGCTTTCTGGTCATCGGTGGCAATGGCGCGCCGCAGGAAACCGTAAAGACCGACGCCGACTTCCCAGTCCCATTCGTCGAACTGGATTCCCGAGGCGGAATTTCCGGTCACGAGACCTTCCTTGATGCCCTTGAGCCGGCTGAAAGCCGTTGCAACGCGATCGATCGTCGTCAGGAGAGCGGCGTTATCGACAGATGTTGTGTTCATGCTTGGAGACCTATGTTTCAGGAGTAGAACGGCCCGTCAGTGCCGGCCCCGGAGGCTGCACTGTCGTGGGTGAGGATCGGGTGTGGCTGATCGTACGTGAACGGCCTCGCCTTGCCGGCGATCGAAAGACCGTCGGCATAGGACAGGCAGAGCGCCGGGCCGCCCGGCGGCGTCAACGCGAGCCGCCGAAGCCCGGGATCGAAGGAAACCGTCGTCTGGCACAGGCGTTCGATGAACGCCTTGAAGGCATCGTAGCTGCCGCATCCGACGACGGCCGCCCAGCCGCAAAGCGGCCCGTAGGAGCGCGCCTCGCGCCCGGCGGTCGGGCCGTCGGTGATCAGCTCCAGGCCGTTCGACGCCCAGAGGGCGGCAAATCCCCTGCCCGATCGCGCAATCAGCCACTTGTCTTCGGTGATGAGATCGTCCAAGCCGTCGCGACCGATATAGGCATGCGTCCATGCGTGCCGCGCATCGCTTGTGTCCTCGATCAGCAGGGCGACGTCACGATGCTGGGCAACGCGCGGCAGAATGCCGTTGCCGGCCCAATAGGACGGCCTCTGATTGCCCCAGGGATCGTCCTCGCCGGGATGGTTGACCCAGAGCCTCGCCATGGGGTGGCCGGCGAGCCGGATGTCGAGCACATGCTGCTGATGGCCCTTCTGGCCGGTCTTGTGATCGACGACGGTCGAAAGCTGCGCCGCCTCGTTCTTGAACAGCACGAGTTTTCCGCTCTCGAGCCCCTGGCTGTAACGCGCCTCGACGCTTCTGGTCCTGGCAAGCGACGCAAGCTCGGCGAGATCGGCCGGCGGCTCGTAGCCGCCGGCGCAGAACATGGTCAATGCCGCCACGCCATTGTTCAGCCAGCCGGTTCCGAAGGCGACCTGGGCGAAAGGTGCAAGCTCTGTCAGCGGGCCGGCGCGCAGTTCCTTGTCGTAAGCGCGCCCCTGCGATCCGGCCGGAACGCCTGCGAGCGTGTGAAGGGCGATCATGCGGAAGATGAGATCGATCTGGCCGCGGGCGCGCTCCGAAATCGCCGTCTCGGCCCAGCGCTCCAGCGCCAGCAGGCCGATGAAGTCGATAGGGTAATAGGCCGCCGAGTTCCACTCCGCCAATCCGTGGGCTTCGACGCTGTCGAACCAGCGCGCGAGGCGCGCGCGGCCAAGTTCCGCCTGCTGCCGGCCCGTCCTGCCCGAGGCTGAAAACACCTCGTCGGGCAGAAGAAGTCCGGCCAGCAGCTGGCTCGTATGAAAGCAGAGCACGTGGTTCTCGCTCCAGAACCACATCGCATCGTTGCCCGGCTCGTCGACCCAGTAACGATAAGAGAGAACGGAATGCCGGATGCGATCGACCACCGCCGCCGGCATCCGGTCGGCATAGGCGCCGAGCAGCCACAACAGTGGCACCATGATGAAATCCGAGCAATCCTCCCGCGCATCGATGGAGACGAGCGTTGCGTCGATGATGCGGTCGAAGCTTTCCTGGTCGTGGTGACCGGTTTCCATCATCGCAATGAGACGCCCGACGCGGTTGGCGCCGAAGCGGGCGCTGTATTCCAGCGCCTGCCGCTTGCGGGCAGAAAGCGATGCCTCGGCCGGCAACGGCGAAATGCAGCTCATGAAGGCGGCATCGATGACGCGGGTGACCGAGCCCGTACCGGAACCGATCGTCATGTGGATGCCGTGATAACCATCTGCGATGCCAGAGACATTCTCGGCGACCAGACGGTTCTGATGAGCATGCAGGGTCAGTTTCGAATGCGCGAGAACGGGCCGCTCGTGACCATGGCCGATGACCTTGAGCTCTACAGGCAGGTCGCGCTCCGGCGCCGTGTCGAAGATGATCTCCAGCGGCTGGTTGACGAAGACGTCGCGGGCCGGGCGAACGCCGCGCACAAGGGCTTCCAGCTCGCGAACCTCATCCTGGTCCAGCGATACCGGCAACAGCACGCAGAGCGGCTCCTCATCCAGCAGCTCTAGCTCGAAAAACCACGTCGTGTCGCGCTCGGCCAGGTCTTCGGTGTGAACGAGAATGTGGTTGTCGCCGGCTTCGAGCGTCAGCCTGATGTCGGTTGCGCTCTCGACATTGCGCTTGAAGGGTTCGAAGCGCACCGCCTCCTGTCCGTTGACCCACATGCGAACGCCGCCGCAGGTCTTCAGTCTGAGATTGAGCGTTCGCGCCGTCTCGGTCCTGAACGTGCCCTTCAGCCATCGCCTGAGATGCGTCGGCACATGCCAGAAGCCGGTGAACTCGACGCGGCGGTTCGAACCGGGAAGATAGAGGCTCTCGGTCGGCCAGGACGTGTCGGGCGAGAGCGGCCGCCCCACCATGGTGGACCAGAAGGCTTTGCGGCAAGGCAGGTCGCCGACATCGACGAAACCGTTGATGAAACGATAGTTTACGCGGTCTTCGGCCGGCGCCGGCTCGCCCGGAAAATAGCTGGCGATGAGGCCGGATACCGCCCATGCCGTTACCGTCTGGCCCGCGGCCACGCCATATGCTGGCGCCATATCGTCCGGCCGCTTGATGCATTCCGTTTTCACAGACCGCCTCCTCCGCAATCCTATGAAAATATTTTCATTAGGTCATTTGGGCGCGTCGTTTTTGAAAAATGCTCAAAAACATCGCTATTGCCTCAGAAAATAGCTTGACGGGACGAATGTCAAGTATATGAAATTCATTTATCGATGGCTGACGCCGCGATTGATGAAAATGTTTTCATGGGAGGATGAAAATGAAAACCTATCTCTCAGGAGCCCTCGCACTGGCGCTGGCTACCGTTTCTTTCGCATGGGCCGGCGCGGCCATGGCGGAAACCAAGACGATCACCTTTCTGTTTACCGACGACGACCAGGCTTACGTCGAGCGGATGGAAGCGCTGAGCAAGGAATTCGAGACGGCGCATCCCGACGTCAAGGTCAACTTCGTCTCGTCGGGCTATGATGCGGTCGCCAAGCAGCTGCCGGTGCAGCTCGCCGTCGGCGAAGGTCCTGACATCGCCAAGATCACCGACTGGCAGCTTGCGCCCTACTACCTCGACATGCGTCCCTACATGAAAGACCCGGACGGCTTTGCCAAGCTGCACGGCGACAGCCTGAACACGCTTCGCTTCCCCGGCGTCAACGATCCGAAGTCGATCAACGGCTATATCGCCTCGCAGACCTTCAACCTGCCCTTCGTCAACAAGACGCTCTTCGAACAGGCCGGCGAACCGCTTCCGAAGCCCACCGCCACGCTGAAGGACATCGTCGAAGCCTCGGCGCGCGTCGCCAAGGCGACCGGCGCCCAGATCCCCTTCACGATGGATCGCTCGGGCCATCGCTTCTCCGGCGCGGCATTCTCCTACGGATCGAACTACGTCAAGGACGGCAAGTTCTTCTTCCCCGACGATGCCGCCAAGCGTTATGTCACGGATCTCTACGGCTGGACGAAGGACGGCTCCTTCCCCAAGGAAATGTGGGGCGCTGCCGGCGGAACCCAGTACAAGAACATGGGCGACGAATTCGTCAACGGCAACGTCGTGACCTATCTCGCCGGCAACTGGATGGTCAATCCGTTCCAGAAGAAGATCGGCGACGCCTTCGACTGGACGGCGATCAGCGCCCCCTGCGGCGATGCCGGCTGCTATGCGATGCCGGGCGGCACCGCGATCGTCGGCTTCAAGCGCACCAAGTATCCGGAAGCCGTGGCGGCGTTCATCGAATTCCTCGGCTCCGAAAAGGTCCAGCGTGAAATCGCCGAAAACTACGTCATCCTGACGGGCGCCGACATCAAGGACCCGCAATACAAGCTCGAGAGCAAGAATGCTAAGGACGCCATGGCCGTCTTCCTCGGAAGCCGCAATAGCGTGCCGCAGGCAGCCCGGGACCTGGAACGTCTCAAGGGATCCTCCGCCATCTATCAGCTGATCGTCCAGAGGATGAGCCAGCTGATCGTCGGCGAGCTTTCCCTCGACGAGACCTTCAAGGCAATGAGTGCCGACGTCGACAAGGTCAACGGGGCGCTCGCCGCCAAGTAACCCGGTCACGCGTTGTCCCGCAAAATGCGCGCATGCAGCAGCCACGGCCTCGCAACAGGGCCGTGGCTTTTCATTTTCCCTACGGACACTTCGACCTCTTTCGAATTGTCGACGGCCTGAACCACGCTACGTCTGCCTTCAAAGTGTTGTAGCGTCCCTTGCGCGTCTGAAAAGACGCACGGCGCCGTACTGGAAAGGCAGCGTCATGCACTCAATCGAACAAAACACCCAGGCTTACTCGCAGCTGAAGCCGGCCGCTCTCGCCATTCTTTGCCTCGGCGTGATCGTAGCGCAGGTCGATACATCGGTCGTCAATCTGGCGGTTCAGCCGATAGGGCTCGATCTCAGGGCCTCCGTCACCGAGCTGCAGTGGGTCGTCGACGCCTACAATCTCGTTTACGCCGCACTTCTCATCAGCGGCGGCCTGTTCGCCGATCTTTACGGCCGGCGCCTGATGTTCGTGATCGGCTGCGCTGTTTTTGCCCTGGCGAGCCTTGGCTGCGCTTTCGCCTCGACCATCGCGGTCCTCATTGCGGCGAGGGCCCTGACCGGCTTCGGCTCTGCCCTCCTCCTGCCCGCTTCTCTTTCGCTGATCCGGGTCATCTACCGGGATGAGAAGGTCCGTGCCCGGGCGCTCGGAATCTGGGCCGGCTGCAATGGAATGTCGCTGGCGATCGGTCCGAGCCTCGGCGGCCTCCTCATCCGTGATTTCGGCTGGCGATCCGTCTTCTTCGTCGTCATTCCCATCGCGCCGATCGCGGCGGCGGCAGCACGGTTTTTCGTTCCGGAAAGTGCCGATCGGCAAGGCCGGTCCTTCGACATGCCGGGGCAATTGCTGGGGATCGTATCTCTCACCGTGTTGACCCTCGCCGCAATCGAATCATCGCATCTGCCGCCCTTATGGATGGCACTCATGGCAGTCGCCGGCGCGCTGCTTCTGCTGCTTTTCATCATCGTCGAGAAGCGCCTGGAGCAGAAGGCTCTGGTTCCGATCTCGATGTTTTCGGGCAGGCAGTTCCGCGGTGCCATGGCCGGAACGGCCGCAATGACTTTCGGCATGTACGGCACGCTTTTTCTTTTTCCGCTCGCCTCCCTCGGCCTCGGACGCCTGGCCTCGGTGGAGGTCGGACTGTCGCTGCTGCCGATGGCTCTCAGCTTCATCGCGATCTCACCCTTCTCCGGCTCGATTTCGGAACACCTTGGGAAGAACCGCACCATATCTGCTGGACTGGCGCTGATGGGTTTGGGCAACCTCCTGCTCGGCTCATCCTTTCTGGCCGACTGGCTCATCGCCGAAGAGATCGGATTGTTGCTGACCGGGATCGGGATGGGCATGGCGACGGGGCCTCTGACGGCGGTTGCGGTTTCGACCGTCACCGCCGATCGCGCCGGCACGGCAAGCGCCCTGATCAATGTTGCCCGCATGGTCGGGGCGACGATAGGCGTCGCTTTGCTCGGGGCGATCTTCGCCTTCCTGGGGGAGGCGGAAACTGCCTTCATCGTCGCGATGACGGCGGGCGGCAGCGCGCAGCTGCTTGGAAGCTTTATCGCCTGGCGCTTGCTTTGAACGCGCGGCCGGATGTCGCGGTCATGCGCAGCCTCCGCATCCGCCGGCGAAGGCGTCGTGACACGAGCCTCGGGAGAGGCTATAGCCGTTGTCGGTCTGCGCCAGCCTGCGGGTCCACGTCAATTCACACATGCCGGCAACCCGGTTACGTCCGGCGACCCAGCGACCGCCTACCGTATAGAGGTGCATTTCCATGCCGATGGGCTCCGAGCATCCGCTGCGAAGGGAACTTCACAACGAGCTGCACGCGCGGCCGTCGCTTTATTTCGACGGCGACACCGATGTCTGGCACGTCGCCATCGTCGGCGAGAATGCTCCTCCGTCGATCCAAGACTCGCTGCCAGGACTGGAAGATGTCTCCACGACCCGCGAGGGCAACCACGGCATCGGCCGTTTCGGCGACGGCCGGCTGAAGTGGGAGGCGCATACCGAGTTCCTGACGCTGACCTTCGTCGTTCCGGCATCGGCCGAACCCGGCAGCCAGCCGCCGGAAGCCTTTCAGGCCTGCTGCCGCCAGATCGACGGAAAGATCATTGCAGCCGTTCGGGTGCTGGTGCGGGACGAGAAGGACGGACAGCGTCCGGAAAAACCGAAACTCGACTATGTCGCCTCTCAGGTCGGCGGCGGCGATGCGGAAGTGCATTCGAACTTCCGGCTGACCGACAGCGGTTTCGTCGAATTCCTGTTCTTCAACCGCAACCTCAACGCCTATCGCACCGGCCGCATGGTCAGGCGTTTCCTGGAGATCGAGACATACCGGATGATGGCGCTGCTGGCATTGCCGATGGCGCGCGAGACGGTCTCGAAGCTCTCCGTCTTCGACCGGCGCCTCGACTTGCTGATCGCGCATATGCAGAGTGCGATCAAGGTCGACAAGGCGCTGCTTTCCGAGGTGACCAGGCTCTCGTCGGATGTTCTCAACTTCTCGGCGCTGGCCCGCCACCGCTTCGGAGCGACGAAAGCCTATGCCGAAATTGTCGCGAGCAGAGTGTCGGAGCTTCGCGAGGCACGCGTCGAGCAGCGCCAGAGGCTCGGCACCTTCATCGACCGGCGCTTTCAACCGGCCGTCCGCTCGGTCGAAGCCGCCGAGCGCCGGCTCGACGAACTCGCCGAACGCGTGAGCCTGGCTGGAGACCTTCTCAGGACGACCGTGCAGGTCCAGCTCGAGGATCAGAACGCGTCGTTGCTGACGTCGATGGAAGAGCGGGCGCGCATCCAGGTGCATATCCAGCAGGCGGTCGAAGGCTTCTCCGTCATCGCCATCACTTATTATACCGTCGGGCTGGCGAAGATCTGCCTGGAAAGCATTTCCGAACTGGGTGTCGATCCGCATGTGGCGAAGCTCGCCGTACTCGGCGCCATCCCGCTCGTGCTCTTTGCCGTCTGGACGGCGGTCCGTCACGTTCGCAAGAGCATTGCCGGCGCACCGCACGGTCCGGCATCCGGGAACCACTGACGCGACCGCCGCCCTTTCGGGCGGCGGCGCTTACTTTCTTGCATCGATGGAAGGTCAGGATGCCAACGCGTAGTGCCGATGCTCCGATGCCCGGCCGCTGCTCGTCCTGAAGCGCCGCAGCAATTCGGCAAGGCTTTCGGTTTCATGCGTCAGGCTCTGGGCGGCGGCCGTGGTCTCTTCAACCATCGCGGCGTTCTGCTGCGTCACCTTGTCCATCTGGTCGCCGGCGGCCGAGACCTCGCGCAGGCTCGTCGCCTGCTCGCGGGCGGCAACGGCGATCTCGGCCACGGTCGCATTCATGGCGGTGACCTGCTCGACGATCTGTTCGAGCGAGAGGCCGGATTCACCCACCAGTTGGACGCCTGTCTTGACCTGTGCTGAGGAGGTGGAGATCAGCTGCTTGATCTCCCTTGCCGCGTTGGCGGAGCGCTGGGCGAGCTCGCGGACTTCCTGAGCGACGACGGCGAAGCCCTTGCCAGCCTCGCCGGCGCGCGCCGCTTCCACGCCGGCGTTCAGCGCCAGCAGGTTGGTCTGGAAGGCGATCTCGTCGATGACGCTGATGATGTTGCCGATCTTCGACGATGAATTTTGAATTTCCGTCATCGCGTCGATGGCGCGGGCAACGATCTCGCCGCCCTTTTCGGCATTGGTGCGGGCGGTCGCCACGACTCCCTGGGCGCGGCTTGCGCCCTCCGCCGTCCCGTTGACGCCGCGGGTCACGTCACCCAGCGCCGCCACCGTTTCTTCCAGGGATGCTGCCTGCTGCTCGGTGCGGCGGGCGAGATCGTTGGACGCCGTGGAGATTTCCGCAAGGCCGGATCGGATGGTGGCGACCGCGCGAATGACGGAGTCGACCGCCTCTTCGAGGCTCGCAACCGAGTTGTTGAAATGGTCCCGGATCCTGACGTAGCGATGATCGACTTCGCCGACGCGGACGGTGAGATCGCCCTTCGACAGCGCGTCCAGCCCGACGGAGATCTGGCGGAAGGCATGTTCCATCACCTGCGCGTCGGAGAGCCGCTCGGCCTCCTGACGGAGCCGTTCCTCTTCGGCGGCGAGGCGCGCGCGTTCGGCATTGGCCTCGGCGATCAGCTTGGCGCGGCCTGTTTCCTGGAAGACCTTCAGCGACCGGGCCATGGCGCCCAATTCGTGGCGATGCTCGACGCCGGTGATGACAATCCCTTCCTCGCCGCGGGCAAGCTGTTGCATCGACTGGGCCATGTTGCGCACCGCCGAGGAAATCAGCCGGCCGACGAAATAGGAAAGCACCAGGCCGATGACGATCAGGAGACCGCTGATAACCAGCGTCGTGCTGGTCGCGGAGGCAACCGTTGCGTCGACCGAACCGTCGAGGTTCTTCTGCGCGCCGGTCACTGCCGCCTGCAGATTCTTGAACTCGCCTGATATCTTCGGCGCCAGCACGTTCAGCTGCGTCTGGCGGATATTGCCGGCAGCCTGCAGCACCTCCTTCATGTCGCCGAGACGGGCGGTGTAGTTCTGCATGAGCTGGCCGGCGCCCATCAGGCGCTTCTTCTGCAGCTCGTTCTTTGCGGCCTTGGCGGCGGCATCGTTGAGCGCCACGGCTTCGGCGAGTGCTGCCTGCGCCGTATCATAGGCGGCGAAATCATCGGAATGCACGAAGCGTTCGGAGAAATAGAGGCTGCGGTTCAGGGCCTCCAGCGTCGCCGCCGTCATCTGCAGCAGGGCCACGTCGTTCTGGCGCCAGGCGCTGCGCACGACGTCGTTGAGCGCGATGCTGGTCCAGGGGCCGAATTCGGTGACCTTGGAGATCAGCATGTCGCGTCGGGCCTGGAGGGAAACAATCTGTTCGAAAGCCTTGCCATAGGCGGTGATCTCCTGACGGATCGCCGCAAGGCCGGACTGCAGCTCCTTGTTGCCGGCAAAACGCGGATCATCCGCCTCGAAGGCCTTCACGCCGGCGCGAAAGCTGTCGACCACGGCTTGTGTCGGCGTCGAGCGGAAGGCTTCCGCCGACATCTGAATTTCGTTCAGCTGCTCGCTGTAGTCCGAGATGGCGAGACTTTGACCGGCCGTGACGCGATAGGATGCGAAGATCGCGGCGAGGCCGTTCATGCCCGAGATGGCGCTGACCGTGAGCAGGCTCATCAACAGGATCAGCGGCACGAAGCCGGAGGTGATCTGCGCGCGAATGCCGAATTTATTCCAGAAATGCAACATGATAGTCCTCTTATGCTCACTGGCTCTTCGGCAGATAGGCGGCAATGTTTTCAGGTGTGACGAGTTCGAAGGGAACGTTGTTTTCGCGCGGCACCTTCTCTTTGTTGATCAGCTTCACGGCGGCGTCGACAGCGGCAGCGCCCTGCCCGACGGCGCTCTGGAGAATGGTGACGTCGAGATCGCCTGCCACCATCGCGGCGAGCGCGTCGTCGGTCGCGTCGACGCCGCCGACGACGACGTCCTTCATCGGGATATTGGCCTTCTTCATGGCGCGGATCGCACCAAGCGCCATCTCGTCATTATTGGCGATAACCGCATCGAACTTGACGCCGGCCGCCAGCCATTCCTGCATCTGCTGATCGGCATAATCGCGTGACCAATAGGCCGCCTGCCGCTCGACGATCTCGAGGCCTTTGCATTCCGGCGTCGCGATGACATCGGTGATGTCCTGGGTGCGGGTGCGGGCAGCCACATGGAAGACCTCCCCCATCAGCACGACGACGCGGCCCTTGCCCTTGAGGAGAGAGCATACCTGCTTCGTTTCGAGCGTACCGGAGTCTTTCTCATCGGAGGCGACGACGACCTGATTGTCCGGCAAGTCCAAAAGATTGGAGGGCGTCGTGTTGATGTAGATCAGCGGAATGCCGGCATCCGCTGCGATCTTGGTCATTTGCGGCCCGAGATCGCCATCAGACAGCATCATGATAATGGCATCGACCTTGTCGGCGACGAACTGCTGAACCTGCTTCTTCTGCAGTTCGTTGTCGCCCTTGGCATTCGCGGTGACGAGCTTGAGGCCTGATATCGTCTTCCCGTGCGAGACGACGCCGTTCAGAAGCATCTCTCTGAATTTGTCGAGATTGGTCATCGAAACCGCGATCGTCTGCGCATTGGCAACAGAGACCGATATCGCCAGAGCGATGGATGCAAGCGTGGCCGTTTTCATGAATTCCCCTGCGCAATTCGGATACAACTGCGTTATTTCAAATTTTGGTTAAATTTTACTTTTCGACCGGAAACAAACGTTAAGCAGGGGATATGATCTTGCAACGCGAGCAGCGCGTTCTTCGGTGGCAATCGGCCGGACTTCAAGGACATCGCATCGAACTTGACGCAATGCGCTTAAGTCCTTGTACTTATAGACATCAGCGCCCACCGAAGCCGGAGCCGACGCTGATGCCTTTGTAGATCACCCTCTGCAGCACGATGGCGAGCACGACGCCCGGCAGCATGGAGATCGTCGCACCCGCCATGATATAGTTCCAGGCGGTGCCCTGCTGCGTCTGAAACAGGGTGAGGCCGAGTGGCAGCGTGGCTTTTTCGAGGCCGCTGGTGGCGATCAGCGGCCAGAGAAAACTCTTCCACTGCGCGATGAAGGTGAAGAGCGCCAGGAGACCGATGGCCGGCATGGCAAGCGGAACGATGATCCTGACCAGGATGCGCAGGCGCGAGGCCCCGTCCATCATCGCCGCCTCGTCGAGATCCTTGGGAATGCCGAGGATGAACTGGCGCAGCAGGAAGGTGCCGAAGGACGAGAAGGCGACCGGCAGGATCATGCCGTGATAGGTGTTGATCCAGCCGAGCTTGCTGACGAGAAGGAAGAGCGGGATGACCAGCATCACCTGGGGGATCATCAGCGTGCTGAGAAAGGTCAGCAGCAGTCCTTCGCGGCCCGGAAACCGCAGCCGTGCGAACGCATAGGCGGAAAGGCAGGATACCGCGATCACGATCGCGGTGACGCCGCAGGCGACGATGAAGGAATTCAACAGGAACGTGCCGAACGGCAGCGACACCAAAGCCTCGACGAAGGTGCCCCAATGATATTCCTCGGGGAGAATGCGGACCGGCACGGCCATGACCTCGGCATTCGAGCGCACCGCGTTCGACACCATCCAGAAGAAGGGAAAGAGGAACAGCAGCGCGACCAGCGAAAGCCCCGCATAGCTCAGGAAGGTGCCGATCCCACGCAAGATGCGGCGGCGATCCGCAGAGACGGAATGTGGGTGCCGTGAGCTCGGATCAATCGTCATAATGCACCCATTTGCGCTGCATGTGGAACTGCAGGATGGTGAGCGCCATGATCATGACGAACATCACCCAGGCAAGAGCTGAGGCATAGCCCATCTGGAAATTGGCGAAGCCCTTCTGGTAGATGGCGAAGCCGAGTGTCGACGTCGCCGAGCCGGGGCCGCCGCGCGTCATGGCAAAGATCTCGTCGAAGACCTGCAGCGAGGTGATCGCCGTCATGACAGTGGCAAAGAAGATGGTCGGCGAGATGAGCGGCAGGCGAATGCGCCAGAAGCGCTGCCAGGCATTGGCTCCGTCGATCGTCGCCGCCTCGAGATAATGCTTCGGCACCAGGTCGAGCGCAGCGTTGAACATCACGACGTTGTAGCCGACATTGGCCCAGAGCGTGACGATCACGACCGCCTGCATCGCCCAGCTCGAACTCAGCAGGAAATTCGGCAGGCCGAGGCCGAGCGCGCGGATGACGCTGTCGGCGAGCCCGTCCGGCGTGAAGATCAGCAGCCACACCACCGAGGCGGCAATGGTAGGGGTGAAGGTCGGCAGGAAGAAGATCACCCGGAAGATCGCCTTGCCGTGCTTCAGGCTGGATATCCACACCGCCAGCGTCAGCGAGACGATGATATTCACGGCCAGATACTCGACGGCGAAGAACAGCGTGTTGTTCAATATCGTGTAGAAGGCCGGATCGACGGTGAACAGCTTGATATAATTCTGAAAGCCGACGAAGGACGGCGTCGAAAGCAGCTGCCAGTTGGTGAAGGAGAGCGCCAGCGACGCCAGGATCGGCAGGGCCATGAAGATCATGAAGCCGAGGAAACTCGGCAGCAGGAACAGCATGGCCGTCTGCGTCTCAGGCTTCAGAAAGCGCCGTGGCTGACCGGGCTGCAACGGAATTTCGGCGACGGCGCTTTGCGACATGTCTTCCTCCATGCGCGGCAATCCTGCCGCGCCATCCTATTGCTGCGCGAGGCTCTGGATCGACTCCATCGTCTGCTTGGCATCGGCGCTGCCGGCGAAAGCCGGTGGGAAATACTGGTTGAAGAGGTTTTCCACCGCCGCCCAATTGTTGGTGATCACATAGGGCACCGAATGCGCCAGGGAATAATCGAGCGCCTCGCCGCCATTGGTGATGTCCTTGGCCGCCACCTTATACCAGGAGGATTGCGAGGCCGTGCGCGCGGGCAGCGCGCGCCCCTGTTCGGCGAGATATTGCAGCGCCTCGGGACTGGTCAGCACCTGGATCGCCTTCCACGCCGCATCCTTGTTTTTGCTTGTCGTGGCAATGCCGAAACCGGAGCCCGCGGTCACGGCTGAAAGTTCGCCTTCGGCGCGCGGCAAGGTGGTGAGGCCGATCTTGAACTTCGCCTGGTCCTTCATGCCGATAATCGACCAGGGGCCATCGATATACATGGCGACGTTGCCCGAATTGAACCGGCCCTGGACGACCGTGCCGACATCGGCGCTCGGCGGCACCAGCGGCGCGATCTTATCCTTGGCGGCAAAGCCGATCAGCCTGTCGGCAGCGGCAACGGCGCCAGGATTGGTCAGGTCGAGCTCTCCGGCGTTGTTGACATATTTATCGCCCCAGGCCGAGGCCAGGACCGAATAGTTGACCGGGGTGATGCCGAAGCCGTACTTGCCGTCTTTCGTCAATTTCTTGGCGGTATCGGTAAACTCGGCCAGCGTCCAACCCGGCTTCGGCAAGGGAATGCCGGCGGCTTCGAGCGCATCCTGGTTATAGTAGATGACCCACGGACCGACATCATAGGGCAGACCGTAAAGCTGCTTGTCGACCGACATCCCGCCGATGATCGAGGGGGTAAAGGCTCCGACGTCGAACTTGTCGGCCGCTATTCGGTCATTCAGCGGCTCGAGCAGCGAATAGAAATTCGGCATGCGCAACGACTGCATGGAAACGATGTCGGCGAGCTGGCCCGACGCTGCCAACACCGGCAGCCGCGTCCAGTAATCGACCCAGCCCGTCGTCGTCAGCGTCACCTTGATATCGGGATATTTGGCCGTCACCATGTCGGCCAAGTGCTGCCAGCCCTTGGTGTCGGCTTCGGAGCCTGTCCACATCTGCCAGGTCAGGTTGACCTGTTCGGCCGATGCGGCTGTGGCAAAAAGACTGCTGCCGATTGCGGCAAGCAAAAGCGTTTTCTTCAGAACCTTCATGGGTTTCTCCTCCCTCCATGAACGCAAAGGACACGCGAGTGCGATCGAGCTCACGCCTTCAGGACGATCTCGATCACCGGCACGGTAACGTCCGGGCGCCGGACCGGCAGTTCGAGTGTGATCATGCCTTCCGGCACCATCACGCCGATATTGGAATCCACATCCTTGGTGTGGCTCAGCCAGCGCACTTCGCTGGCGTCGTGCAGGAATTGCGCATAGGCGATCCTGTCGGCGAGGCCTTCGATGTGGATGTGGCGATAAGGCCAATTATAGACATGCAGGTAGAGGCGGTTGCCGCGCTGGGTATAGCGGCAGCCGGCCGGCACCGGATAGTCGGATGGCCCGGCCCCATAAATGGAGCGTGCGTTGACCTCAATCCAGTTCTGGTAGATTTCGAGCGCGCCGATGGCGCGTGCATCGAGCGTGCCGCGGCCGGTCGGGCCGACATTCATCAGGAGGTTGCCGCCGAGCGCGACGGAATCGATGAGCAATTGGATGATCTGTTCCGGGCTTTTCCAGCTATCCTCGTCGCGGTGATAGCCCCAGGAGCCGCTGAAGGTGTGGCAGGCTTCCCAGAGCACCCCCTGGCTGGCGATAGCGGGCGCCACGCGCGGCGTATATTGCTCCGGCGTCGTCACGTCGGGCAGATTGCCAGGCGGCAGATCGAGGCGGTTGTTGACGATGATGCCGGGCTGCAACTCACGCACCAGCGCGAGCAGGCGCTCGCTCTCCCAATCGGCACGCCCCTTGCCGGGCAGGCCGCGATATTCGCGCTGGGGATAGCTGAAATCGAACCAGATGATGTCGATGCGGCCGAAACCGGTCAGAAGTTCGCGCACCTGTTCGCGCATATAGGCGGCATAGTTGGCCATATCGCGGCCAGCATTGAGCGCCTCGGCCTGCGGATGGTTGCGCAAGGGATGGTGGACGTCGATCGGAAAGTCCGGATGGTGCCAGTCGAGCAGCGAATAATAGAAGCCGATCTTCAGTCCTTCGGCGCGAAAGGCTTCGACCAGCGGCGTCAGCAAATCTTTGCCGCAGGGCGTGTTCGTCGCCTTGTAATCCGTCACCTTGCTGTCCCAGAGGCAGAAACCCTCGTGATGCTTGGTCGTCACCACGACGTATTTCATGCCGGCAAGACGTGCCCGGCGGGCCCATTCCTTGGGGTCGTAGAGATCAGGATCGAAATTTTCGAAATAGCGCTGGTAGTGGTCGTCGGTCAGCTCTTCGCGGTTCTTCAACCATTCATGCCGGGCTCCCAAGGCATAGAGGCCCCAATGGATGAACATGCCAAGGCGGTCGTGGCTGAACCAGGCGTGCTTGCCCGCTCCTTCCCATGCCGGATTTTCCGACAGGCGTTCCGAATTCGTCACAGGTTTCTCCTCCCTGCTTTCCGGCTTAACATCATATCGAACCGGTTCGGTTCGTAACAATCTTACTTGATCCAACACGTGTCAAGCCAAATTCGAGATCGCAGATTTAGAAATGCAAGCCCTGCAGAATAACCAGTTTGAGGCATGGATGTTGCGCCGATCAATAAAATCGGACATAACAATGCATTAGAACCGGTTCGACAGACATGACCACGATACGAGACGTAGCGCGCATTGCGGGGGTTTCCATCTCAACCGTCTCGCTCGCGCTCAACAGCCCGAAGCGGGTCGGCGCCGAGACGCTCGACCGCATCCAGCAGGCGATAAATTCGACGGGCTACCGCATCGACCCGGTGGCCCAGACGCTGGCGCGCGGACGCAGCTCGCTGATCGGTTTCGTTTCGGCCAATCTCGGCAACATGTTCTTCGGCGACATCCGCCGCGAGATCGAGCACCAGGCGCTCGATCACGGCTATTTCGTCCTGATCGCCGACTCCTCCGGCAGGGCCGACCTCGAGCGGGCGCTGCTGGAGCGGCTGGAGGCGCAGAAAATCGCTGGCATTGCGCTGGCGGCAAACGGGCGCGGCGAGGAATACGCCACGTTCCTGCGCGACTTCAAGACGCCGATCGTGATGTTCGACCAGAAGGTGGAGGGTGCAGAGCGCGATTTCGTCGGCTCCGACAATCCGCTGACCACCACCATCCTGACGGAACACCTGCTGCAGCTCGGCCACCGGCGTATCGGCTTCATCTCCGGGCCCTCCGGCCTGCACACCGCCGACGAGCGCCTGAAAGGCTTTCTGAACACGATGACCGGCGCCGGTGTGGAGATCGACCCTTCGCTGGTGGTCGAAGGCGGCTACACCAGGACCGGCGGCCATGCGCAGGCGATGCGGCTGCTGACCCGCCGCGACCGGCCGACCGCCATCATCGGCGCCAACAACATGACTGGCCTGGCCGCACTGCAGGTGATGCAGGAGATGGGTTTCCGCTGCCCTGACGACGTGTCGCTGGCGATGGTCGACGACGTGCCCTGGAGTAATGTCATCACGCCGCGCATCACCATGGTGGTGCAGGATGCGCAGAAGCTCGGGGAATTGGCGGCACAACGTCTGCTGACAAGAATAGCAAGTCCGGAGGGCGCCGCCGCGCCGCCTGAGGATTTCATCCTGACGCCGAGATTCGTGCGCGGGGAATCGACCAGGCGGCTGTGAGGGCTTCTACCGATCTTCCCTCGTATGCCAAAGCCGCAATACATAGATTGTCGACTGCTGGATTTCGTAGCGGAGCTCGTAACGGCCGACGAGAATGCGGCGAACCTCTCGAGGATCAAACTCCTCGAGTCGCTCGCCGAGACGTGGCTGCTCAAGCAGCCGCGCAGGGGCTGCCGTCAGCGCCTGTACGGTTCGGGCCGCAGCCCGCCGGTCGACCGGAGAGAGAAAGTCGTATAAGCGGGTAACATCCGAAACCGCTTTGCTCGTCCATTTGACTTCCATCACCGGGGCAAGGAAAACGGCTCGTCACTGTCAAGACTATCAGCCCAGGCCTGAACAGCCTGGTGATCGACAACGTTTCCACTATCCACGTCGGCCAACGCCTCAAGCGTCAAACGCCGACGCTCCTCTTCCTGGTCGATCCATGCAGTCAGTGCCTGCTTGACGATCCAGCCGCGCGAGCGTTCGAGCCGCGACGCAAGTTGATCGACCTTCTGCGCAAGCGGCAGTGGAACATGGGCAGTCAGAACTTTGGTCTCCATCGAAAACTCCTTGTCAATCACTTATAATCATAGCGATTAATTCTGATTATATCCAGTCATCTATATCTCAGAAAAGCTCGAAACATGTCGGCGGACTGACGGAATGCCGAGAGTTTGCGATAAAGCGCAGCGGCTGATCTCCAAGTAAAAACCGCCAAGGAACAAGCCCGACTGCCGCGACCATTGAAAGAGCTCGAAATTTGTCATACATGTGTGATGAATCATGAGTTTCGCAGTGCCGCGCGTTTTGACGGCATTCGGATCAAAGCCGATGCGGGGGCAGGCGTGGCTATGCAGATGAAGGATCGCAGCAAAGGCTCCGGGTCGCTGGTCTCACAGGTCGGCGAAAGCCTTCGGCAAGCCATATTGAGCGGCCAGTATTCTGCCGGCGACAAGCTTCCGAGCGAGCATGAACTGACCGAAACGCATAGCGTCAGCCGGACCGTCGTGCGCGAGGCGGTGGCCGCGCTTCGCTCCGACGGGCTTGTCGAGGTGCGCCAGGGGGCGGGCATCTTCGTCCTCGGCGCCGATCCGGCTGTCTCCGCTGGGAAAGCCGACAAGGCCCGCGTTGTTTCCGATCTGGAAGTGCTCGAGATCAGAACGCCTGTCGAAATCGAAGCTGCCGGTCTTGCGGCCTTGCGCCGCTCGCCCGCGCAGGAGGAGGCGATTTTCGAATGCCACCGGAAAATTCTCCAGTGCATCGAGAGCGACCAATCCATTCGCGAGGCCGATCTCGAACTCCATGCCGCCATCGCCGAAGCCACGAACAATCCGCTGTTCCGGCAGTTCCTGGAGTCCCAGGGCTCGGCGATCATCCCGCAGTCCAGGCTGGTCCCGGAAACAAGGACAGCCGAACAGACTGCTTACCGAAAGCTGATCCACAGAGAGCACGAGGCGATCGTCGTCGCCATTTCCGACAGGGACGATCAGGCCGCCCGAAATGCGATGCGCGAGCATCTGGTCGGCAGCCAGGCAAGGTACCGCAACCTGCTGAGGGATCTGCGAAGCTTTACCAGCTGATAGTCGGCCCAGGAACTGTCTGAAAGCGCCCGTAGCGATTGGCGCGAATTGTCCGCTATTTGTCCGGCGCGCGCATTTTCCCGTGCCATCAAATTGCCGAATATGGCTTCATGATCAACCGCCATGGAGCAAAAAATGTCCGGCCATGATACTGTCCTTCTCGTTATCGACGCCCAAGAGTCTTTCAGACAACGCGATTACTGGGATGAAAACCTGGCATCCGCCTACATCGATCGTCAGCAGGCGTTGATCGACGGCGCGGAAGCCGACGGAATACCCGTCGTCCAGATCTTCCATGTCGATGAAACCGCACCGTTTTCCGAGGCATCCGGGTTCGTCAGGACACTCGCGCCGCTCAGGATCGCGCCGAAGGCCACATTCAGGAAAAACCGCCATAGCGCCTTGGTCGGTTCGGGTCTCGACGTGTGGCTGACCGAGAACGGCGTCCGTCGTCTCCTGGTCTCCGGCATCCGCACCGAACAGTGCTGCGAGACCACCACCCGCCATGCCTCCGATCTCGGCTATCAAGTCGACTATGTCGGCGAAGCGACCCTGACCTTCCCGATGACCGACGCCACTGGGCGCACCTGGAGTGCGAGAGAAATTCGGGACCGGACCGAACTGGTCCTGTCAGGCCGTTTCGCTCGGATCGCGACCGTCGAACAGGCCCTGGCGGGGCGTGAAAAGCCACTCGCCGCATGACAGACGCCGCGCAGCCCTTCGATATTCCGGTCTTCGTCGTCGTGCCGCCGCGCGTGCTGCTGCTCGACGTGGCCGGTCCGATCGAAGTGCTGCGCAAGGCAAACCTCGAACAGCCCACAGTGCGCTTCACCGTCACCTATATCGGCCCGTCGGCGACGGTCGGCAGCTCGATCGGCATTGCCGTTACGGGCGTCGCAGCATTGCCGGAATGCTTGCCCGATAGCGCGCTTGTCGTCATTGCCGGCAGCACCGACGTTCCGATGGAAAGCAGCCATCGGCGGGACGAACAGGAACGCGCCGACCAGGCTGCCATTGTCGCATGGCTGCAGCGCGCCATTCGTCCAGGAATTCGACTGGTCTCGATCTGCTCGGGCGCATTGCTCGCTGCCGAGGCCGGAATGCTCGACGGCCGCGAGTGCACCACCCATCACGGCTGCATGGAAGATCTGATCCGGCTCGCGCCGACGGCGCGCGTCCGGGACAACCGGCTCTATGTCGAGGATGGAGACCGCCTCACCAGCGCCGGCATCACCGCCGGCATAGACCTCATGTTGCATATCGTCGCCGAAGCGGCGGGACATGCCTGTGCGCTTGCGGTGGCGCGATACCTTGTCGTCTATCTCAGGCGCGGCGGCTCGGATCCGCAACTTTCGCCCTGGCTCGAAGGTCGCAACCATATCCACCCGGTCATTCATCGTGCGCAGGATGCAGTGGTCGGCGACCCCTCTCGGGACTGGTCGGTGGCATTGCTCGCCCGCCTCAGCGGCGCCAGCCCGCGCAACCTTTCACGGCTGTTCAACGAGCAGACGGGCATGAGCGTTACGGATTTCGTCAACCGTATGCGCGTGGCTCTTGCCCGCGAGATGCTCGCCGGTTCGCGACTGGACATGGAGGCCGTCGCCATGCGCGCCGGCTTCGGCTCGGCGCGGCAGCTGCGCCGAGCCTGGAATCGTCTGAATGATGGCCCGCCGAGCACGGCACGGTCGCGGCTGCAGCTGAAAGCTAGTTGAAAGCTTCGACGTCATAGGAAGGGGCAGCATCGTGGAGGAGACACGGGTCAAGGGTGGCGAGACGACGATGCGAGCAAACCACAGGAGGAGATTTCCATGCGTTCTTCACGCAGCCTTTTTCACACCGTCGCCTTTTCGACGCTTCTCGCCGCAGCATCTTTCGCTACGAGCGCCGCAAACGCAGCCGACAAGATCACCATCATGGTCGGCGGTTATGAGAAGCAGATCTATCTGCCCGCCAAACTTGCCGAATCGCTCGGTTATTTCAAGGACGAGGGTCTCGACGTCGAGCTCTTGAACGAAGCCGCCGGCGTCGATGCTGAAAACCAGCTTCTGGCCGGCGCCGTCCAGGGCGTGGTCGGCTTCTACGACCACTGTGTGGACCTGCAGGCCAAAGGCAAATTCGTCGAATCCATCGTCCAGTTCAGCCAGGCGCCGGGCGAAGTCGAGATGGTCTCGAGCAAACATCCCGACATCAAGTCGCCGGCCGACTTCAAGGGCAAGAGCCTCGGCGTCACCGGTCTCGGCTCGTCCACCAACTTCCTGACCCTCTTCATGGCCTCGAAGGCCGGCCTGAAGCCCGGCGACGTCGTGACGGTTCCCGTCGGCGCCGGCGGCACCTTCATCGCCGCCATGCAACAGGACCAGATCCAGGCCGGCATGACCACCGAGCCGACCATCTCACGCATGGTCAAAACAGGCGAGGCGAGTGTGCTCGTCGACATGCGCACGGTCGAGTCGACCCGTCAGGCGCTCGGCGGCACCTATCCGGCCGCATCGCTCTACATGGAGGCCTCCTGGGTCGACGCGCACAAGGAAGAGGCACAGAAGCTCGCCAACGCCTTCGTCAAGACGCTGCGCTATATCAACACGCATTCCGCCGCCGAGATCGCCGACAAGATGCCGAAGGACTTCTACGTCGGCGACAAGGACGGCTACATCAAGGCTCTCGACGAGGGCAAGGGCATGTTCACGCCCGATGGCGTCATGCCGGAAGACGGTCCAAAAACCGTGCTTGCCGTGCTCTCGGAGTTCTCCAAGAACGTCAAGGGCAAGCAGATCGACTTGTCCAAGACCTACACAACGGAATTCGTCAAGAACGTCAAGTAAGGCGTCGCGCCGCTTCCGGCACCAACCGGAAGCGGCCTCCCGATCGATCCATGGGCATTGCGTGCACGCGCCCAAAGGCACGCTTCAGGTATCATCATGCAACATGACAACAACCAGATTCCGGCAATCGAGCTGATCAATGTCAGCCGCCGCTTCGTCTCACCGACCGGCAAGTCCCTTACCGCCTTGCGCGATTTCAACATGACCGTCGCCCGCGGAGAGTTTGTCGCCGTCGTCGGTCCTACCGGCTGCGGCAAATCGACGACCCTCAACCTCGTGACGGGTCTTGCACGCCCGAGCGCCGGCGAAGTCCGGCTGATGGGCGGCCCGATCACCGGCATCGACCCGCGTGTCGGCTTCGCATTCCAGACCGACGCGCTCTTTCCCTGGAAAAACGTCATCGACAACGTCATGGCCGGCCCGCTGTTTCGCGGCAAGTCGCGCACTGAAGCGGAAAAGAGCGCACGCGACTGGCTGGCCCGCGTCGGCCTTTCGAAGTTTGTCCATCACTATCCCCACCAGCTTTCCGGCGGCATGCGCAAGCGCGTCTCGCTGGCACAGACCTTCATCAACGAGCCGGAAATTCTGCTGATGGACGAGCCTTTCTCGGCCCTCGACGTCCAGACCCGCACCGTCATGCATGAAGAGCTGTTGAAGCTGTGGGCGGAGCGAAAGGCCTCGGTGGTGTTCGTGACCCATGATCTCGAAGAGGCTGTCGCGCTCGCCGACAAGGTCTATGTCCTGACCGCCGGCCCCGCGACGGTCAAGTCGGTCTATACGATCGATCTGCCGCGCCCGCGCGTCGTGTCGGAAATCCGCTACGAGCAGAGCTTCATCGACTATTGCAAGACGATCTGGGAAGACCTCCGCGAGGAGGTGGAGACCAGCTACCGGCGCGCGAGCGAAGCGGCCTGAGGGAGGATATCATGGCACACACCACTCTTGAGGCCGGTTCGGCCACCCTGTTTCGGCCGGGCACGTCGGACTCGGAAATCGAGGCGTCGGCGCTGAAGGCGATGCGCCGGCGCAACACCGCGGTGCGCTTCTGGCAGATTGCCATCCTGGTCTTCGTGATCGGCATGTGGGAGCTGTCTTCCAACATGCAGTGGATCGACCCGTTCTTCTATTCGAGCCCGAGCGGCGTCGTTGAGCGCCTCTACGAATGGGCGACCGAAGGCACCACGGAAGGTTCGCTCTGGTATAATCTATGGGTGACGATGGAGGAGGCCTTGATCGGCTTCTTCGCGGGCTCGATCACCGGCGTCTTCGTCGGCATCGGTCTTGGCCGCAACCGCTTCCTGTCGGACATCTTCTCCGTCTACATCAAGGCGATCAACTCGATCCCGCGCGTCGTTCTCGCCCCGATCTTCATCATGATCATGGGTCTCGGCCTGCCGTCCAAGGTTGCTCTCGCCTTCATCATGGTGTTCTTCGTGGTGTTTGCCAACGCCTTCCAGGGCGTGCGCGAGGCCGACCGCAACATGATCGCCAATGCGCGCATCCTTGGCGCCTCGGACTGGCAGGTCACCCGCACGGTGGTCATCCCCTCGGCGATGAGCTGGATCTTCGCAAGTCTGCACGTCTCCTTTGGTTTCGCGATCATCGGCGCAATCGTCGGCGAATTCGTCGGTGCCCGGTTCGGCATCGGCCAGCTGATTTCGATCGCCAAGGGTACGTTCGATGCCGCCGGCATGTTCGCGGCAATCCTCCTCGTCATGGTCGTCACGCTTTTCGCCGAATATATCATGACGCTGATCGAGAACCGCCTGGCGAAGTGGCGCCCGCAGCAGCATCTCGATACGCAGTGATCCAATCCGACCTCCTCCCAAGGCAGATCGAACAGGAGGCCGGGTGCATGCCCGGCCTTCTGTCATTTGATGCACTTGAGGTTTAAGCAAGCGGAAGCCGCACCGTCACGACCAGCCCACTGCCTTCCGCGTCATCGAGCGAGACTGAGCCTCCGGCGCCTTCGACAACCTCCCGCACGATCGCAAGCCCCAGACCGCTCCCCTCGGCTTCGGTCCCCATAATCCGGTAGAAGCGTTCGAAAACCTGCTCGCGCTCGCCGATCGGAATACCCGGTCCGTCGTCCTCGACGGTGACGACGGCGTTGCCGTTCGCCTGGCCGATCGCGACGGTCACCCGTCCATTGGCACAGGTATAGCGTATGGCGTTGTCTATGAGGTTGACCAGCATCTCGCGCAGCATCGTCCCATCGCCTTCGACGATGACCGGTCGGTCCGCTTCCAGTCCGAGATCGATGTTGCGCTTGAGCGCCTCTTCGGCATGCGCTTCCAGGATCTCGCGGGCAGCCTTGCTGAGATCGGTCGTATCGCTGCGCGGACGGCGGCTTCCGGGCTCGGCCCGTGACAAGGTGAGGAGCTGGCTGGCAAGACGCGAAATCTGCTTCGTGCTGGTGCGAAGGGCGAAAAGCGCCTCGTCGCGGCGAGCCGCATCGGCTTCGCGGGCTGCCACGCTCGCCTGCGTCGAAATCAGCGCGAGCGGCGTTCTGAGTTGATGCGCGGCATTCGATACGAAGCGTCGCTGTGCGGCCATCTGGTTCTGGACGCGCTCCATATGGTCGTTCAGGGCATGAACGAGCGGTCGCAGTTCGCTCTGCACCATCTCGGGCGGCAGCGGATCGAGACGGTTGCGCCCGCGCTGGCGCACGGCGTCCCGCAGTCTCAGAGCCGGCGCCAAGCCCCGCTGAAGCCCGAGGATGGTCACCAGGCTTGCGACGAAGACGAGCACGAACTGCTTCGAAAAATCCGAAAGCCATAGCTGCCTTCGCATCGCATACTGGCTGTTATGCGTCACGGCGACGGTGACGGAGATCGTGCCGTCATCGGGAAGGCCGACGACAGGATGGTCGAGCATCAGGACGCGCACATCGGCACCATGGAACGCACGATCCTCGCCCGCCCGCTGTACGGCTGGCAACGGCAGGTCGGGAAGACCGCTCACCAGACTGCCCCATACAGTGATGACCTGGTAAAATACCCGGTCGCCGAAGCCCGTATCGAACATCTCCAGCGCGGAAGGCGGCACGTCCACCTGAACATTGCCGCCCTCATCGACGCGGACGGCTTCAGCAATGACGCGGGCCGAGGCCAGAAGCGTTCGATCCGTCACCAGTTTTGCTGTCGCATCCGCCGTCCAGAAGCTGTCGTAAAGATTGAAACCGATCGCGCCGAAGAGAGTGAGCAGCACCCAGCAGAGCAGCTGTACCCTCAGGCTCTGGCTGAGCCGCGCGATCGTGGCGCCCAGCTTTGTGATGAGGCTACTGGACATGTCGGAGGAGATAACCGAGCCCGCGCAACGTCGCTATCTGAACCGAACTGCTCTCGAGCTTCTTTCGCAGCCTGTGGATGTAGATTTCGATAGCGCTCGGATCCGCCTCGTCGTCGAAACCGAACACACTTTCGGAAAGAGCGGCTTTCGAGATCGTGTTGCCGAGCTTCATGACAAGCTGTTCAAGAACGGCATATTCACGCGGCGTCAGTTGCAGCGGTTCGCCTGCGACGAAAAACTGCCGCGTTCCACCGGAGAAGCGCAGATTGCCGACGGTGATCTCGGAGGATGCCCGATCCTGACCGCGGCGAACCACCGCACGGATCCTCGCCTCGAGTTCGGCGATTTCGAAGGGCTTGGCGAGATAGTCGTCGGCACCGCTGTCGAGCCCCGCCACACGACCGTCCAGGCTCGCATTCGCAGTCAAGATGATGACCGGCAGCTTGTTTCCGGACCGCCGCAATCGTTTCAAGAGCGTCAAGCCATCAAGCTTGGGCAGCGCCAGGTCGAGGATCATCGCGGCATACTCCGCCACCTTGAGCATGTGCTCCGCATCCTCGCCATCGTGGGCAATATCGATAGCATATTGCGCCTGTCGCAGGGCTTTCCCCAGCCAGGCCGCCAGATCCTTGTTGTCCTCCACCACAAGCAGTCGCATCCGACCTCCTTAGCATGTGCAGAGTGCTTGGCGGAAGCGCATCCGTGGGGTCATAAGTTGAGAGGAAGAGCGGCCGGCTCTGGTTTATCTTCGGCCGCAACTGCGACGTCCCGATCGACGGCGCCCGGCACTTCCGTTCCCCAGATCTCGATCTGGGTCAGCGCCGGAAAGGGCGAGGCATCCTCGGCCTTGATCAGCCCATGCAATTCCACCCATTCGACGATACAGGGTTCTATGGAAAAGCTCTGAGCAACACCCGATTTCACCAAGGGAAAGCGGGAGGTCCTGCCGTTCGAGAAAGTGACGCTGGCCTCATTCCACCAAGAATCATGCGGGAAATCGGCCCGGAGATAGAAGACGATCTCGTCAATGCTGACCGGCCGGCCGAATTCCAGCTTCAGCGCCGCCTGCGGATCGCGATTGATGCCCCAGCTCGTATAGGGCCAGAAGCCGTGATCGTCGTTGGCCTTTTCGCCGTCGATCGCGTTGCGCGCGGCAAAGGCCGCTTCGCCCCGGGTCTCCACATTGGCGCGCGCATGCGGAAACAGCGCCCGGTTGGCATGATCGTCCCAGGGGTTCAGAGCGAGATTACGGCGTTGCACGATCTCGTCGGGGCGCGCGCTTCGCGCCGAAAGCCGGTGGAGATCACCCCGGAAGGCATTCGGCGAATAGGGCTTGCGCTTGTCGCCGAAGGGCACGGCGAGGGCATAGGCGCATTCCTTCATATAGACCAGGCCGGGTTGGATCGCGCCATCGAGGGCGAGGAAGACATGTCCAGGCTCGGAGACCTCCAAGACCACGCGATCGCCTTCGCGATAGCTCTGTCGATAGACCAGGAAGGTCTCGTCCCGCCCTGTGGAGCTTGCCAGCACCAGCCCATCGGCATCCACGATCTTCAGCGTCAATTCCATGCTCGCCTTCCTCATACGATCCGCAATCTCAGAACCCTGCCGGCGAACGGCACGCGCAGCCGGTAGATTTTCCCGGGCCAGGCCGATCTCAGCCGGGCGTCCTCCACGTCGATTTCGTCGATTTCGATCTCGCCACCGCCATCGACGAAGATGCTGCCGAGATCGGCGAGATCGATCCTGTCCGGGACGACGGTCGGCGCCAGGCACGTCATCAGCGACAGCACCGCCGGCTTGCCGCCGTCATAGCTGTCGACGATCTCGACATGGCGGCCGCGCAGCAGGGAAACGATGCGCCGGTAGCTGTGCAGCTCTGCTTCGGCGGGATAGGCGCCTGCTATATCGAGCGATATGCGCGCGCGCTCCTCGTCAAACCCGACCTCGACGTCTCGCGCGCCGAATGTGTCGCCGGCCGACTGCATGACGCCTGCGAATGTCGGCAGGTTGTGGAACGCCGATTGCATCGTCCAGATCTCGTAGCGCCGCGCCGAAAAGGTCTTTGCGGTATAGGTCTCGACACCGACATCGATCAGGAACGGGCGCCCATTCTTGTAGAGCGTCACGCTTCCGACATCGTTGTGATTGTGGCCCTCGCCATTGTTGCCGCCCTTGACGGCGAGCGAAAACTGCTCGTCGCGGGCGATGAACAGGCCAATGCCGGGATAAAACATATCGCGTCGGGACGCAGGATGCGGCGGGGCGGCATCGGGAAGCGTCGGGCCGATCAGCACTTCCTGCACGCGATACCAGAGGTTCCATTCTCCGGGCAGGTGCGAGCTTCCGGAGGCCGCCCTATCGGCCGCGGCGAACTCAGCCAGCACCTGCGAACCGACCGCCTGTCCGAACAGATATTCCCGCACACTGCAGGGTTCGACCACCGCGGAGGAATCGGCGAAGTTGAAATAATAGCGGCCGGCCACATGCATATGGGCGATATATTCAGCCATGCTGCGGATTTTCGGCTGTTGCCAGAGCTTGCCGAACAGGCCCGGCGCCACGCCATCCAGAATGGTCAGCGCGCCATGCAGGCAGAGTGCTGCGTGGCGATAGTAGAGCACGCCTTCCTCGCAGGCCCCGTCCTCGGCATAGTCCTTCAGGAAAGCATCGAGGCTGCCGAGCGCCTTTTCGACAACAGCACGGCGCGCCGGCTGGTCGGTTTTCAGCGAGAAGACCGTCAACAGGACATTCTGGCTTATCCAGGCCGTCCAGTTGTTCATTCGCTCCTCGCCGCGGCCCATCCACCAGAAATGCCGGCCGAGATAGGGCGAGAGGATGCGGATCTGGATCTCGCGTTCCACCCGGGCGGTAATTTCGGGGCTGAAGCCGTCGAGCGCGTCGCCCAGCAAGGCGACGGCGGTGGCAAGCAGGGCCGCCGTTTCGGCGGCGAAGAGATCGACGACAGGCTGCGAATTGTCGGGAAGCGGCAGCCGCGCACCGCTTCGTTCATAGGCGTTGTGCGCCGGAAGCTGCCAGCCGCTCTCCTCGGCAATCAGGAAGATGCCGTCGACAATCCCAGGCAGGAACCGCGTCCTACCTTCGACGAGTTCGCCGAGCACCAGATTGTTGAGCATCCGGCGCCGCGCGAAATAAAGCTCCTCGAAGCGCGAGCGGTTGCCCGTTGCGGTGAACTCCCGGTAATCCGAGGCGGTGATGAGCGGAAAGGCGCGCGCAAGCGTCTCTTCGGCATCGCGAATGACCCGTTCCCGGACCGTCTGCGGCACGGAGTTCCATATGGCGCGATCTGAGCAAACCGACCCAGGCGTGAAATCGCCCAGCACATCCGGCAGCTCCCCTGAAATCTCGCTGAACATATCCCTCCCCGCACCGGAAAGCATTGATGAGCGTTTGGTCTGCATGCTCACCTATCATATGTATTTTGCGCTTTCTATTAAATTCGTATGACCTATTCAGAACTTGTTTGACCAGTATCGGAACTGTGCTATGTGGTTGCGAGAGGAAGAGGAGGCATCGGTGTCCATATCGAATTCGGCCATCGCTGGAGATGGCGCTCTGGCAACTTCCGGCAGGAAAGCCACCGTCTTGTCCAAGCGCCAGCGCAGGATACGCAGCGCGCTCGTCGCCTATTCCTTCATCGCGCCGAACTTCCTCGGCTTTGCCGTCTTCACGCTCGGCCCGATCCTGTTTGCCTTCGTGCTCGCCTTCATGCATTGGGACGGCTCGAATGCGATTACCTTCGCCGGCCTCGACAATTTCTGGCGACTTTTCGAGGACAAGGCCTTCATCGCGGCCTTCTGGAACACAGTCATCTATACGGTTGCCTCCGTGCCGGCGACGCTGCTCTGTGCGCTCGGCCTCGCCGTCCTCCTCAACCAGAAGATTGTCGGACGCGATTTCTTCCGCACGGCGATGTTCTTTCCCTATGTCGCCTCGCTGGTGGCCGTCGCGGTCGTCTGGAACATGATCTTCAATCCCGAAATGGGACCGGTGAACATGATCCTCTACACGCTGGGCCTCGATCCCAAGAACATGCCGGGATGGGCTGCCGATCGCCACTGGGCAATGGTGACGGTGATCCTGTTCGGCATCTGGAAGAACATGGGCTATTACATGGTCATCTATCTGGCCGGTCTGCAGGGCATCAATTCGGAGCTCTATGAGGCCGCCGATCTCGATGGCGCCAATTCCTGGCAGAAGTTCATCCATGTCACCGTGCCGCAGCTCGGACCGACGACTTTCTTCGTCACCGTCATGCTGACGATCCAGTCGTTCAAGGTCTTCGACCAGATCTACATGATCACTCAGGGCGGTCCCGGCACCTCGACCCTCGTCCTCGTCTACCACATCTACAACGAAGCCTTCATTTCCTGGGATCTCGGCTATTCCAGCATGGTTGCGCTCGTTCTGTTCTTCCTCGTGCTCGCCGTCACCGTCTTCCAGTTCCGGCGCCAGAGGGAGGACGAGGCATGAGGATCGCAGGACGCAGAGTCACCGCCAAAACGGTCCTCCTCTATGCCATCGTGATCACGGTCACGGTGGTCATGCTGATGCCCTTCGCCTGGATGCTCTCGGCATCCTTGAAGCTCAGCCGCGACGTCTTCGCCTTCCCCATCGAGTGGATACCGGCGGAGCCGCAATGGCAGAATTACGTGGATATCTGGACGAAGATCCCGCTCGCCCTCTTCATCTACAACACCTCGAAGCTGACGATCATCGTCACGCTGCTGCAGCTGCTGACCTCCAGCTTTGCCGCCTACGCCTTCGCCAAGCTGAATTTCCCCTACAAGAACACGCTGTTCCTCGGCTATATCGCCACCATCGCCATGCCCTGGCAGGTCTATATGGTGCCGCAATTCCTGCTGATGCGCGAATTCGGCCTCAACAACACCCATCTGGCGCTGATCTGCCTGCAGGCCTTTACCGCCTTCGGCGTCTTCCTGATGCGGCAGTTCTACATGTCGATCCCGACCGAGCTTTGCGAAGCGGCCCGCATCGATGGCATGAACGAGTACCAGATCTGGGCGCGCATCATGCTGCCGCTCTCCAAGCCGGCGCTCTCGACGCTGACGATCTTCACCTTCGTCACCACCTGGAACGATTTCCTCGGGCCGATGATCTATCTGACCAAGACCGAGCTGAAGACTGTCCAGATCGGCCTGCGCATGTTCATCTCGCAATATTCGGCCGAATACGGACTGATCATGGCGGCCTCCGTCGTCGCCCTCATTCCGGTCCTCATCGTCTTCCTCTCTCTCCAGCGCTTCTTCGTCGAGGGCATCGCCTCGACCGGACTGAAGGGTTAAATCCATGAACGCCGTTCCGTCCGTCGCCCCGCAACCGATCACCGACGAGGAAGCGAAAGCCGCGCTCGATCTTGCCGTCGCGCAGATCCGCCGCAACCTTCCTACTTTCACCTATGCTTCGCAGAACCATTCGAGTGTCGGGAATTTCTATCCGGCTGTGGCGAACACTCAATGGACCGCGGGCTTCTGGCCCGGCGAACTCTGGCTCGCCTTCGAGCATAGTGGCGATCCGGTCTTCCGACATGCGGCGCAGATCCAGGTCCAATCGTTCCTGCATCGGATCGTGAACCGCATCGAGACCGATCATCACGATATGGGCTTCCTCTATTCGCCGTCCTGCATCGCCGCCTGGAAGCTCGTCGGAGACGAGGATGGCCGCAGGGCCGCCTTGCTCGCCGCCGACCGGCTGATCGAGCGTTTCCAGCCCGTCGGCCAGTTCATCCAGGCATGGGGCCGCAAGGGGGTGGCGGAAGAATACCGCTATATCATCGACTGCCTGCTGAACCTGCCGCTTCTCTATTGGGCAAGCCGCGAGACCGGCGATCCGAAATACCGCGAGATCGCTCTCACCCACGCCCGCACCACGCTCGCCAATTCGGTCCGGCCGGATGATTCCACCTACCACACCTTCTACATGGACCCGGTCACCGGAGCGCCGGTGCGCGGCGCGACCAAGCAGGGCTACCGGGACGACAGCGCCTGGGCGCGCGGACAGGCCTGGGCAATCTCGGGGATGGCGCTCTCCTATCGCTATGAGCGGATCGAGGAATATCGCCAAACCTTCGACCGGCTGCTTGCCTTCTATCTCAACCGGCTGCCGGCCGACATGGTGCCCTATTGGGATCTCGTCTTTTCCGACGGCGACGGCGAGCCGCGCGACAGCTCGTCGGCCTCGATCGCCGCCTGCGGTCTTCTGGAGATGGCCGATCTCGTCGAACCGGAGCCGGCCGAGCGTTATCGCATACTGGCGCGGCGCATGATGAAGAGCCTTGCCGATCACTATGCGGTCAAGGATCCCACCGTCTCGAACGGCCTGGTGCTGCACGCCACCTATTCGAAGAAATCGCCCTTCAACACCTGCCGCGGCGAGGGCGTCGATGAATGCGTCTCCTGGGGAGACTATTATTACATGGAAGCTTTGACGCGCCTTTCGCGCAGCTGGTCTTCCTATTGGTGAATTCAGGAGAACCCGATGGCCAGCATTTCGCTTAAAGAGCTGAACAAGAGCTACGGTGCGCTTACCGTCGTCCACGACATCGACCTCGAGATCGCAGACAAGGAATTCATCATCCTGGTCGGCCCCTCCGGCTGCGGCAAATCGACGACGCTGCGGATGATCGCCGGCCTCGAAGAAATATCGGGAGGAGAGCTCAAGATCGGCGGCGACGTCATGAACGACGTTCCTTCCAAGGATCGGGATATCGCCATGGTCTTCCAGAATTATGCGCTCTACCCGCATATGACCGTCTACAAGAACATGGCATTCGGCCTCCAGCTCAGGAAGGTGTCGCGCGATTACATCGATGCCCAGGTGCAGGATGCCGCCAGGATCCTCGACATCAGTCATCTCCTGAACCGCAAGCCGAAGGCGCTTTCGGGCGGCCAGCGCCAGCGCGTCGCCCTCGGCCGCGCCATGGTGCGCAATCCCGCCGTCTTCCTTCTTGACGAGCCGCTTTCCAATCTCGATGCCAAGCTGCGCGGCACGATGCGCTCCGAAATCACCAAGCTGCACAAGCGCCTCAATGCCACCTTCATCTATGTCACCCACGATCAGGTGGAGGCCATGACCATGGCGGACCGGATCGTCGTCATGAAGGACGGGCATATCCAGCAGGTCGACACACCGCAGAACCTCTATGACCGCCCCGTCAACATGTTCGTCGCCGGCTTCATCGGCGCGCCGCAGATGAACATGCTGCCCTCGACCATCCTGCGCCGTGGCGAAGGCTACGTCGCCGTCTTCGACGGCCGGGAACTGCCGCTGCCTGCCCATTTCGACCAGAACAGGATCGCTCCTTACGAAGGCCGCGAACTGGTGCTCGGCATCCGCCCCGAGAATTTCCACGAACTGCCGCCGGCCGACATCGCACCGGAGAACCTGGCGCCCCTCAAGGCGGTCGTCGAGCTTGCCGAACCCATGGGCTCTGAAGTGCACCTGAACATGGTGGCGGGCGGACGCAATCTCATCGCCCGCGTCTCGCCGCGCTACCGGCCTGATATCGGCGAGGAGGCGACGCTGGTCGCCGATATGACCAACGCGCAGCTGTTCGACAAGGAAACGGAACGTTCGATTCTATACTGAGGCGCCTGCGGGAGACGGCTATGCAGTGGTTGCGGGAGATGTGGACGAGGGAGGGACCGGGCATTCCGAAGGATGCTCCGAAGAAGACCGGCCTTGCGCTGTTCGCCGAGATCCTCGTCCGCGAATGGTGGGAGATGGTCAAGCTCAACATCCTGTTCATCCTGGCCTCGCTCCTCGTGGTGACGCTACCGGCAGCCCTGGTCGCCATGGCCCGGGTCTCGGTGACCTTTGTGGAAGATCGCAACACCTACCTGCTGCGGGACTTCACCGAAGCTTTTCTGCGCTATTTCTGGCGCGCCACCGCTTGGGGGCTGGTGCTCGCGGGCGGGCTTGCAATCGGCATCCATGCGATCGTTGCCTATACCGCCGGCGCGCGCGACAACCTGCTGCTGAGCGTGCCGCTGGCGATTGCCCTCGTCGCCACCGCCTTCGTCACCGTTCTCGCCTGCCATCTCATCATTCTGATGGTGATGCGCGATCTGCCGGCTTCCAGGCTGCTGCGCCTCGCCGCGCTCGCCTCCATCATCCGTCCGCTCCCGGCGCTTGCAGCGCTCGCCTTCGTTGCAAGCCTCTGGCTGGCGCATATCCTCTTCTATCCGGTTTCCGTGTTCATGCCGGCAACCTTCAATTTTTCACTCGGAATGTTCGCCGTCGTATTCGGCGCCCATCGGGCGGCGGTGATGGTTCTCGAGCTGCCGCCGTACCGCAAACCGCATGCACGAAACGCTTCATAAATAACTGATCCAGAGATGATCCAGGGAAGGAGAACGGGAATGTATTTGGATAAATTTGGGAGGACGATGAAACTCGCCTTGGCGGGTTTCAGCTTGGCTGCAACGACGGCCGGGGCAGCATTTGCCCAGGACGCCGTGACGCTCAAATGGGCTTTGTGGGACTGGGACAAGACTGCCTATTACAAGCCGCTGATCGAGGCCTATCAGGCCAAACACCCCAACGTGAAATTCGAGCCGATGGACCTCGGCTCGCAGGACTATCAGCAGATGATCTCGACGCAGCTGACCGGCGGCTCCAAGGACATCGACATCGTCACCATCAAGGACGTGCCGGGCTACACCAATCTGGTGCGCGCCGGCAACATCGCCGATCTCAGCAGCTTCGTGAAGGATCAGAAGATCGACCCGGCTCCCTATGGCGGCCTGATCGAGGAACTGACCATAGACGGCAAGATCTATTCGCTGCCGTTCCGCTCCGACTTCTGGATCGTCTATTACAACAAGGACATATTCGACAAAGCCGGCGTGCCCTACCCCACGAATGACATGACCTGGGCACAATTCGACGCGACCGCCGAGAAGCTTACGGGTGGCATGGGTACCAACAAGACCTACGGCGCGCTCCTGCATACCTGGCGGTCGACCGTCCAGCTGCCCGGCGTCCTCGACGGAAAACACACATTGGTCGACGGTGAGTATGACTTCCTGAAGCCCTGGTACGAGAGGGCGCTGACCCTACAGAAGGATGGCGCGATTCCCTCCTACGCCTTCCTGAAGACGTCGAATACGCATTATTCGGCGCTCTTCTTCAACGGTACGATCGGCATGCTGCCGATGGGAACCTGGTTCGTCGGCACCCAGATCACCAAGGTGAAATCAGGTGAATCGAAGAGCAAGAACTGGGGCATCGTGAAGTTCCCGCATCCCGACGGCGTCGCGGCCGGCACGACGGCCGCCCAGATTTCCGGCCTGGCGGTCAACGCCAATTCCGACCACAAGGATGCCGCACTCGATTTCATCAAGTTCGTCACCGGTCCCGAGGGTGCGGCCGTTATCGCGTCGACGGGCACGTTCCCCGCGCTCAAGACGGATGACGTCAGCGCCACGATCGCGGCAACGCCCGGCTTCCCGCAGGACGAGGCCAGCAAGGCGGCGCTGAAGCCGACGAAAACCTACCTGGAGATGGCGGTCAACCCGAACGCCGCCAAGATCGAGGTCGTGCTCAACCGTGCGCATGACGCAATCATGACCGACAACACGTCCGTCGACGACGGGTTGAAGGAAATGACCGACGGCGTGAAGGCCATCAAGTAGACGTCAAGAAATGTCGACGGGCGCGGGCCAAATATGCCCCCGGCCGATCCAGTTTTTGATTAATATAGTGCCGGCCAATGATATATTATGCCGCCCGCGGCCAACCGCGCTTAGGCCATCCCCTGAAGTCCCGCGACGACCACGCC
>NZ_JBLKNU010000006.1:0-335713 GCF_047532935.1 Rhizobium sp. IY2 | reverse complement strand
AAAACAACAAAAAAAATATTCCCCCCCCGTTCAGACTTTTTTTTTAAAAAAAGCACATCGCTTGGTTGCTCAACCCACAACACAGGGGGGGGTGGTTTGGTGTAAAAAACCCCCACCCCCCCCGGAGGATAATCGACTTGAGATTGGAAAGAGTGCGCGGCCACAGCCGGAATCGTCACTCGGAAAACAGGCATTTTCCGAAAGCAGTCAGCTTTCGATAATCATCATCCGCTTGTCGAGACCGTATTTCTGCATCTTTTCATAGAGGGTCTTGCGGGAAATGCCGAGTGACTCATAGACCGCCTTGAGGCTGCCGCCATGCGCCACCAGCGCGGTTGCAATCACCCCTCGCTCGAATTCAGCGACGCGTTCCGCAAGCCCCGTCGCCTCCTCGGCCTGCCGCCCGCCATTGTCGAGACCGAGGACCAGCCGGTCGGCGGCGTTCCTCAATTCACGCACATTGCCGGGCCAGTCGCGTTGGGCAATGTCGGAGATCACCTCCGGCGGCACGGGCATCTCGTCGCGGCCGTAGCGGGCCGCCGCCTCCCGCACCAGTTGCAGGAAAAGCAGCGGAACGTCCGCCCGCCGCTGCGACAGCGACGGCACGTGCAGCGTCGCAACGTTCAGCCGATAGAAGAGGTCGGCGCGGAAGCGCCCGGCTGCCACCTCCGCCTCCAGATCGACCTTGCTTGTGGCGATGAACCGCACGTCGAGCGCCACCACTTCGTTCGATCCGAGCCGCGAGATCACCCGCTCCTGCAGTACCCGCAGGAACTTGGCCTGCAGGTCGAAGGGCATGGAGCCGATCTCGTCGAGCAGGATCGTGCCGCCGCGCCCGTGTTCGAATTTTCCGTAGCGCGGCCTCACCGCGCCCGGAAAGGCCCCCACCTCATGGCCGAAGAGTTCGCTCTCGATCAGGTTTGCCGGCAGTGCGGCGCAATTGATCGCGATGAACGGCCGGCTTGCCCGGGCGCTGATATCGTGGAGCGCCCGGGCCACCACTTCCTTGCCGGCTCCCGTTTCGCCGACGATAAGCGTATCGGCATCGCTCGCCCCGATCGCCCGGATACGGTAGCGCAAATCCACCATCACCTGCGTGCGCCCCGGCAGCCGCGCCTCGATATCGTCGCGTTTGCCGGCGACCGCTTTCAGCAGCCGGTTTTCGAGCACGAGGCCGCGCCGCTCCATCGCCCGGCGGATGACGCCGGCAAGCATTTCGGGCGTGAACGGCTTCTCGATGAAATCATAGGCGCCTTCGCGCATCGCCTTCACCGCGAGCTGCACGTCGCCGTGGCCGGTGACAAGAATGACCGGCACCTCTGGATCGAGCTCGCGGATTTTCTGCATCAGCGTCATGCCGTCCATGCCGGGCATGCGGATGTCGCTGACGACGACACCGGGAAAGCTGTAGCCGATCAGCTCCAGCACGTGGTCGCCGTTCGAAAAGGTCTCGACGCTGAAGCCGGAGAGCTCCAACGCCTGCGCCGTCGAGCGGCGCAATTCCTCCTCGTCGTCAACCAGCAGGATCTTCGCATCGTTCATTCCGCCGCCTCCGGCATCAGCCCTGCCGCCGACTGCAGCTCGATGCGGAACACCGCGCCCCCTTCGGGATGATTAGCCGCCTCAAGGCTGCCGCCAAAATCCTTGATGATGTTGTAGGAGATCGAAAGCCCGAGGCCGAGCCCCTTGCCGACGCCCTTCGTCGTGAAGAAGGGATCGAAGATACGCTGGGCAATCGCCGCCGGCACGCCCGGCCCGTGATCCCGCACCGTCAGCACCACTTTGCCGGCCTCCTCGAAGGCCGAAACCTCGATGCGCCTGTCGTCCAGCCCTTCCACCGCATCGGCCGCATTCGAGATCACGTTCACCAGCACCTGTTGCAGACGCACCGAACCGGCGCGCACGACGGGTGGACGTGGGCCTAGATCGAGCAGGAGTTCGGCATCCGCCGCCTTCAGCCGCCAGGCGATGATCTCGAGCGTGTCATGCATCGCCTCGTCGAGAGAAACCGAGCCGAGCTTCTCGTTCGGTTTGCGGGCGAAGTTGCGCAGGTGCCGGCTGATCGCGGCCATGCGGTCAATGAGCCCGCCGATACGCCGGATATTGTCCCGCGCCTCCTCCGTCCGGCCCCGATCGATGAGAACGGAGGCGCTGTCCGTATAGGTCTTCGCCGCGGCGAGCGGCTGGTTGAACTCGTGCGAAAGAGCGGCCGACATCTGTCCGAGGCCGGCGAGCTTTCCGGCCTGGATCAGATCGGCCTGTGTCTGGCGGAGTTGTTGCTCGGTCAGGCGCCGCTCGGCGATCTCTTCTTCAATGCGGCTGTTGACGCGGGCAAGATCGGCTGTGCGTTCCTCGACGCGCCGCTCCAGCTCGTTGCGGGCGTCGGCCTGCATCTGCATGCGCTCGGCAAGCCGCGCCCGCCGCTGGCGAATGACCGCGACCGCGAGCCCGGCAATGCAGAGGATGAGAAAGACCGCCGCAAGCGCGGTGCGCGCCTGGGCGCGGATGGAACTCGTCTCCATCAGCACGTTCACGGTCCAGTCCTCGGCCGGCATGTAGTGCGAGAGCACCAGATATTCGCTCGAGCCGCGCTCGCCGGCGAGCGTCATCAACTCATGCGGCTCGAAGCGCTGACGCGTCACCGGCAACGCCGTCAGCCTGGCATTGGCATACCGCCGCGACGCTTCCGTGCGTGCGATGCGATCGGCCGTCAGCGGCAGGATAGCGCCATAGAGCCATTCGGGGCTGCCGGACATGAAGATGATGCCCTCCGGATCGGAGACGAAGATCTTGTATTCGCCGCCGCCCCAGGAGGATTCGATCATGTCGATATCGACTTTGAAAACGATGACGCCCCGAATATCCGCGCCGGTCCGGATCGGCGCGGCAAAATAATAGCCGCGCTTCAGCGAGGTGGTGCCGAGCGCGTAGAACCTTGCCTGCCGGCCTGCGATCGCATCCTGAAAATAGGGCCGGTAGCTGAAATTCTGTCCGACGAAGCTTCCCGGTCCGTCGTAATTGCTCGCCGCGATCGTCTCGCCATCCGGTTTGACCACATAGATGTCGGAGGATTTCAGCAGCCCGTTGATCTCCTTGAGATAGAGATTGGCGGCATCGCGTAGCGCCGCATCCTCAGGCGCGCTCACCAGTTCCTTGATGTCGTCGTGATCGGCAATCAGCGCCGGCAGCGCCTCGTAGCGGTTGAGGTGGCCGCTGAGCGCCGACACGGCAAGGCGCAGCGCCGTTCCTGCCTGCGCCGAGGCTTCCCCCATATAAGCGCGTGTCGCAATCGCGCTTCCATAAGTGAAGAAGGCGAAGATGATCAGCGGCACGACGAGCAACGCCGCTATCGCACGATACCTCGAAGACAGATCCGGCTCCTCCCCTTTCTGCCTCCACTCCCCAGCGAGGCATACCCGACGCCCTCAAGTCTAGCGCATCGGCCCGAAAATCGGAATCGATTTTCGGAAAGCACGATGCGTAGATTCAAAATGTTAGAGCGTCCTTTGTGCGTCCGAAAGGATGCACAAAGGACGCTCTAACAACCCTGGCAAGGTTTTCCAAGGGCCCGCCGAAACTTGACACTGAACGAACTCGGATATCCTATTGCCGCATCGCAAGGAAGCCCATCATGAGCGACGATCAGACACCCGCCGACAGCAAGCTCACCACATCCAAGCGCCGCTGGGCGGCCGAGGGCAAGTTCCTGACTGGCCGCATCAGCCGACCTGAAACCGAGCGTCTGCCGCCCGGCCAGCACCTCGTCAAGAACTGGCCGGTGCTCGATCTCGGCCAGCAGCCTGTTGTCTCGACGGATACGTGGCGGCTCGACGTGCGCGGCCTCGTCGAAACACCGCTCACCCTCACCTGGACCGCCTTCCAGGCGATCGAGCAGAGCACTGGGGTGAGCGATATCCACTGCGTCACCACATGGTCGCGCTACGACAACAAATGGAAGGGCGTCTCGACGCGTGATCTGCTCGACCTCGCCATGCCGAAGCCCGAAGCCGGTTACGTCATGCTGACCAGTTATGACGGCTATACCACCAACCTGCCGCTCGCTGATTTCGCCGCCGAGGACGCGATCCTTGCTACCGCCTGGGAAGGCCTGCCGCTGACGCCGGATCACGGCGGCCCGATGCGCCTGGTCGTGCCGCATCTTTATTTCTGGAAAAGCGCCAAATGGCTGCGCCGCATCGAGCTGATGCCCGACGACGAGGCTGGCTTCTGGGAAAAGAACGGCTACCATATCTACGGCGATCCATGGCGCGAGCAGCGCTATTCCGACGATTGAGCCTTCGGCCGCAGGAAGTGGCGAAGCCCAAAAAAACCAAGGCCGAACAATGCAGCGAGCCCGGTCAGCGACGCCATGCTGGCTGGATGAAGTGGCACCTTGCCCCAGTGTGGCTTGATGACATCGGCGGTGTTGAAGGCCTCGCCGCTGAACCGGCAGGTGACGAGCGCAAGGCCGCGCCGCGTCATGTCGGCGTCGACGGCGGAAATGATTTCATTCGCGGCAGCCCTCTCTTGCGGCATCTCGCGCATCGACAGCAAGACCGCCTTGGCCGCCGCGAGATAGGCATGGGCGCATTCGTTGAACGGGCTTTCCTCGTCCGTCACGCTGCCCGGCACCCGGCCCCAGAGACAATAGGAATACTGGATCTCGGCATAGTTCAGGACGCGGCGGAACGGCTCGTTGGTATCGACGGCACGGGAAGCAAGGTCGATGATCCCACTGCGATAGTCTGCAATCACCGCCATCTCGCCATGGGAAATTTCCGGAATATCCAGTCCGGTATGGCTGCCGCCGCCGCTAGGGCTATGGGCAAGAGCGCTTCCAGCAACCACACAAAAAAAGACGGCGGTGGCAAACGCCGTCGACACGAGTGGTATGGTTCTGCTGCTTGTCATGGCCGCCCGAAAAGTTCAGGGCGCCGGCAAGCGGCGCCCTTCGATGCGTTCAGTGAAATGCCGTTGCCGGCCGGCCGCGTTGCCCGTCCTTAACGGCAAGCCGCTTTTCCGCCAGCACTCCGAAGGCAAGGCCCAAGGTTGTCCAGAGGATCACATGCATGCCGAGCGAAGTCGTGCGGAACCGCCAGAGGACCATCGCCGAGAAGTTCTCCGGCACCTCGTTGATCGGCGGCAGCAGATAGAGCACGACGCCGATGAAGACGAGATAAGCGATTCCGGCGATGATCGCGCCATTCCAGAGACCGAAACGCCCCGCGAGGCGGCGCGACAGCGCCACCGCGGCAATCAGCGCGGCGAGCGAGACGACGATCATCAGGAAGAACAGTTCGGTCCTGACGCCGATCGTATCGGGATTGCCCACCGCCGGCGGGTTGGCCGGATACTTGATACCGGGAACGAGGACGATCGCCACGAAGGCGGCAATGGCGATGACGGCCGAGGTGCCGCGCGCCGAAAGGCTGCTGAAACGGCCGTGCACGAAAGCGAAGGCGAGAGCGAAGAGCCCGCCAACGGCAACGCTGTAGGCCATGACGCCGGTGAAAAGGCCGAGACCGGCCTGCGTGGCGCGGCTGACGATTTCAGGTTCGGCAGCTTCACCGGCCGCCTGGGCACTCGCCTCCTCGAAGGCGATCGCCGCATCGACCAGCGGCTCGCCGAAGATATGCGCAAAAGCGAAAACGAGGATGCCAGCAATCAGGCCCGCGAGCATGCCGCGAAGCAGAAGATTTCCAACCATGTCAGGAACTCCCCTAAAGCATGTCGCGCAAAAGTGTGCAGCGATTTTGCGATAACGACATGCGAAAACAAAGACCTAAAGTGAGGCGCGAATCTGAAAGATCGCGACGCGCTTTAGTGGCAGGGAAAGCCGAGGAGATGACGGCCGTCATGCACGAATTCGTGCACATACATCCCGTTGAACAGCGCCATCGCGCCTTCCTCGGTGCCGACAAAATAGAGAACGATGAGCATCAGCAGGCCACCGAAGATCGCCCATGGCAGGATCTCTCCCAGGGGGATCGGCGCCGGTGCCGCGACGGGCGCAAAAGTGGTGTCAGACATGTATTCCTCCGGGAATGACGCGTTCAGTCGAAAGAGTGCTTGTGCAGTAGGGTCTGACTTCCAGCGCGAAGAGCTTTCGACACGCTGGTCACAGTGGCGCGACCGCGCCGGATTTCCACCGGCTTCCAAACCCGCAACAGCACGGTTATATCTGCACGCCGAAGAGACTGTCAACGAAACTTCACAAGCCGGCCGAGGGCCGTCCTGCGCCGCTACAGCCGCACTCCGGGAGATCAGAACGACCGTGAATACGCGCCTCACCTGGATCTGCCACGGCGCGACGATGGCGAGCCGCAAGGCCCTGTTCCCGCTCGACGAACCGCTGGAAGGCAAGGCGGCGGAAGAAGCCGACAGGATGGCCGCCCTGCCCCGCGCCGATCGCGTTGCCACGAGCCCCGCTTTGCGCGCCCGCCAGACTGTTGACGCGCTCCGCCTCCAAGCCCGGATCGATCCGGCGCTTCGCGACTGCGACCATGGCCGCTGGGCCGGCAGATCGATCGCCGCGATAGAGGCGGAAGAGCCTGAGAACCTCATGGCCTGGATGAGCGATCCGGAAGCGGCCCCGCATGGCGGCGAGAGCCTTCTTGATTTGAGAACACGCGTCGCCGACTGGATGGAGAGCGAATCCGCCCTCGGCGGCCATGTGATCGCCGTCAGTCACGCAGCCGTCATCCGGGCGGCGGTCGCCCATGTGCTTCAGGCGCCGCTCTCCTCTTTCTGGCTGAGCGACATCGAGCCGCTCGCCGTCATTCGCATGACCAGCAATGGACGACGCTGGTCTCTGCGCTTCCAGCATTAGAGCGCCGTGCGTCCTTTCGGACGCACAAGGACGCTCGACACTTTCAATCCTCGCATCGCGCTGTCCGAAAATCGATTCCGATTTTCGGACCGATGCTTTAGCGAGTCCTGATCATATCCAGCCTTACACAAGCAAATCGCGTCATCTCTGTTGAACCCGGTTTCGCGGGGACTACTTCCTTATCCCAAGGAGATGGAAGAATGACATATGATTGGAGTGGGGAGCGCACGCGGCGCCTGCGTTTGATGCGTGTCGCCACAGTCACAGTTCTGGTCGGTCTCATCGTCAGCGTCCCGCTGCTGATCGTCACCGCCTGAAGCACGAAAAAGGGCGAGCGATGCCATGGCACGCTCGCCTTCGTTTTTTCCGCACCTGCCATTCTGCCAACCACGAAGAGGGCTCGCTCGGCGTTTTCCTCTGGCGCCAACGGTCCCTCGACGGCACATCAGGAGGCTGCCGCCTCCGATAATTCGCCTTCTGGTTTCAACGAACATTTCAGACTTTCGTGCTACTTCCGCGAAGGGTGGAGATGGAGAAGGCGCAGTGCCGGTATTTTTCCAGAGCAGGGCCGGAAGGCAATGTGTTTCGATCGTCGGGTTCGGGATTACTCTCTGGCTCCTCTGCACCCTGTTGCAGCTTGACGACAGCCTTGTCTACTTCATGACCGGTTTCGGCGAGTACGGCGCCGACAAGCTCGTTCTGGCGCTCGGCATCGCCGGCGCCATGAGCTTCATCTATTCGGTGCTGCGCATAGCCGACCTGCGCAAGGAAACGGAACTGCGCGCCACCGCCCAGGCAAAGGCCGATTGGACCGCAACCCACGACCATCTCACCAAACTGCCGAACCGCTACGCCTTCGAGCGCAAGATCCTCTCGCGGCCGATCAAGGACGATGAGGCCGAGATCGAGGAGTGGGATCGCAACGTCACTCTCTTCTCCGTCGACCTCGACGGCTTCAAGAAAGTCAACGATCTCGTGGGCCACAAGGGCGGCGACGTCCTGTTGATCGAGGTTGCCAGACGCATCTGTGCACTCGGCAATGCCGATTGCGTCTATCGCTTCGGCGGCGACGAATTCATCGTCGTCGCCTTCGCCCTGACGGCGCAGCGCGAGGAGCGTTTTGCCAAGCTGCTGATCCAGGCGGTCACCCGGCCGATCCATATCGATGGCTTTGCCGTCGAGGTCGGCGCCAGCGTCGGCTACGACCGCTGGGCCGAGGGAGCCGAACCACTGGAAGACGCCGCCCACCGTGCCGACCTCGCCATGTATGAGGCGAAATCACGCGGACCGAACCACTATTTCGTCTTCGAACCTTCGATGCAGGACAAGGTGACCGAACGCGCCGCACTGGAAACCAGGCTGCGCGCCGCGATCTCCAACAAGGCGATCAAACCCTTCTACCAGCCGCTGATCGATCTGAAGACCGGCCAGCTCTGCGGCTTCGAGGCGCTGGCGCGCTGGATCGGCGACGATGGCGTCAACATCCCGCCGCCTGTTTTCATCGGCATCGCCGAGGAAACCGGCATGATCACTGCATTGTTCGAGGATCTTCTCGCCCAGGCCTGCAGCGACGCACTCACCTGGCCGGAGCATGTGATGTTGTCTTTCAACGTCTCGCCGGTGCAGATGGAAGACAGGCTGCTGACCTCCCGCATCCTCAAGGTGCTTTCGGCAAGCCGGTTGCCGCCGCAGCGCCTGGAAGTGGAGATCACCGAAAACGCGCTGATCCAGGATCCCGCCATCGCCGCCGTCATTCTCGACGAACTGCATGCGGCCGGCATCCAGATCGCGCTCGACGATTTCGGCACCGGCTATTCGAGCCTCGCCCAGCTCGCCCGCTATCGTTTCGACAAGATCAAGATCGACAAAAGCTTCATCGCCACCTATCGCGACGACGAACGCCAGGAAAAGATCGTCCGCGCCATGCTCGGCCTCGGCCGGAGCCTCAACATCAAGACGACCGCGGAAGGCGTCGAGGAGCATGGGCAGCTCGCCTTCCTGCTGCAGCTCGGCTGCGACATCGGCCAGGGCTATCTCTTCGGCAAGGCGATGCCCGCCGCCGAGGCGGGCATCTTCATCAGCGATCGCAATGCCAGTCTGGCCTCGACGGCCTGACGGGACGTCTTAAAACACCTGGCGCAGGATCACGAAGGGCACGAAGGGCACGAAGGCGATCGCAATCGAGGCCGGCAGCGTCAGCACCCAGGCCATCAGCATGTCGCGCACGGTCGACCATTGCAGGCCGGAACCGTTCGCCGCCATGGTGCCGGCGACGCCTGACGACAGCACACGCGTGGTCGAGACCGGCAGGCCGAGATGATCGGCCGAAGCGATGGTGACCATCGCACGACTTCGGCTGCCGCGCGGCGGCAAAAACACGTGGAGGCCCGAATATTCCCTTTCCGTCAGGAGGCCCGACGCTAAGTTCAGCTATCGTCACGCCCGCGCGGAGTCTGAGAATGTCATCGACCGACCTCCTCCTGACCTTCAATGCCGGTTCCTCGACCGTCAAGATCGGCATTTTTACGATGGAGGGTGATGCGGCGCGACGCCTCGGCAAGGGCGTGATCGATTTCCGCGCCGAACCGCTCTCGCTCGGCCTGACCAGGGGATCGCAGACATTCGAGATGCCATTGAAGGCCGAAATGACGGAAGACCTGCACGGCGTTATCGACGAGACCTTGGCGCATCTCGCCGACCATTTCGACACGACCGCCACACGCGCCGCCGGCCACCGCGTCGTCCATGGCGGCGATCGCTTCACGAAGGTGATCGCCCTCGACGACGCAGCAATCGATGCGATCGATGCGCTGACCCCGCTTGCGCCCCTGCACCAGCCGCAGGCGCTGCGTTTCATCCGCGCGCTCCGGCATCTGAAGCCGCATCTCACCCAGACGGCCTCCTTCGACACCGCCTTCCATGCCACGCAGGACGATCTCGTTCGCCGCTTCGCCATTCCCCGTGCGCTGCATGACGAGGGCGTCAAGCGCTACGGCTTCCACGGCCTCTCCTATAAATTCATCGCCGGCGAGCTTGCCCGCAAGGCGCCGCGCGCGGCAAAGACCGTCGTCGCCCATCTCGGCAGCGGCGCCAGCCTCTGCGCGCTGGACGGCGGCGTCAGCCGCGATTGCAGCATGGGCTTTTCGACGCTCGACGGCATCCCGATGGCGACACGCCCAGGCCCGCTCGATCCCGGCGTCATCCTGCATCTGGCCGGAGAGAGAAAACAGTCCTTCGAGGCGATCGAAGACCTGCTCTATCACCGCTCCGGCCTGCTCGGCGTCTCCGGCATCAGCGCCGATACGCGCGATCTGCTGAAGGATGGACGGCCGGAGGCGCGTCAGGCGATCGACCTCTTTACGTTGCGCATCGCCGGCGAGATCGGCCGCATGGCGGCGACACTCGGCGGCCTTGACGCCATCGTCTTCACCGCCGGTATCGGCGAACATCAACCGGCGATCCGCGCCGGCGTTGCCAAGCGGCTGTCCTGGCTTGGCCTTGCGATCGACGAAAAGGCCAATGCCGCCAATGATTTCACGATCAGCACTGGGGAAAGCCGCATCGCCGCTCATGTCATCGCCACCGATGAGGAGCAGGTCATCGCCGACGAGGCGCTGACCCTTCTTCGTGGTGGATGATCCAGATCAATAACAGGCTGACGCCGGCCGATAGAATTGACGTTGAACACGTTTTCGAACGGGAGAAATCCATGGAAAAGCATGTCTCGACCGCCGCCCTGACCGATGCCGAACTCGCCCTGATCGACCGCTATTGGCGCGCCGCCAACTATCTCTCGGTCGGTCAGATCTATCTGCTCGCCAATCCGCTGCTGCGCGAGCCGCTGAAACCGGAGCACATCAAACCCCGCTTGCTCGGCCATTGGGGCACGACACCCGGCCTCAACTTCATCTATGCGCATCTGAACCGTCTCATCCGCGCTCGCGACCTCGATATCATCTACATGTGTGGCCCCGGCCATGGCGGGCCGGGCATGGTCGCCAACACCTATCTCGAAGGCATCTACAGTGAAATCTATCCCGATATTTCCGAGGATACGGAGGGCATGCGCAAGCTCTTCCGGCAATTCTCCTTTCCTGGCGGCATTCCGAGCCACGCCGCACCCGAAACACCGGGCTCGATCCACGAGGGCGGCGAGCTCGGCTACGCCCTCGTCCATGCCTATGGCGCCGCCTTCGACAATCCCGATCTGATCGTCGCCTGCGTCGTCGGCGACGGCGAGGCCGAAACCGGGCCGCTGGCGGCGAGCTGGCATTCCAACAAGTTTCTGAACCCAGCCCGCGATGGCGCCGTGCTGCCGATCCTGCATCTGAACGGCTACAAGATCGCCAATCCGACCATTCTTGGCCGCGCCAGTCACGAGGATTTGCAGAGCCTCTTTGAAGGCTATGGCTACGAGCCCTTCTTCGTCGAGGGTCACGAACCGCGCGACATGCACCAGCAGATGGCCGCAACCTTCGACAGGGTCTTCGATCGCATTCGCGAAATCCAGGAGGAAGCACGCAATGGCAAGGCGCCCGATATCTGCCCGCGCTGGCCGATGATCGTGCTGCGCAGCCCGAAGGGCTGGACAGGACCGAAGGAGGTTGACGGCAAGAAGGTCGAAGGCTTCTGGCGCTCCCACCAGGTGCCGGTCTCCAACTGCCGCGAGAATGACGGCCATCGCAAGATCCTCGAGGACTGGATGCGCGGCTATGATCCGGAAGACCTGTTCGGCGCCGACGGCCGGCTGAAACCGGAACTGCGGGCGCTGGCACCGGCCGGCGAACGCCGCATGGGCGCCAATCCGCACGCCAATGGCGGATTGCTGCGCAAGGAGCTCGATGTTCCCGATATCAGCGCCTATGCGGTCGAGATCGGCAAGCGCGGCAGCGCCATGGTGCAGTCGACGGAAATCCTCGGCCATTATCTGCGCGACACGATGAAGCGCAATGCGGAGGCCGCCAACTTCCGTATCTTCGGTCCTGACGAAACGGAATCAAACCGTCTCGGCAGCGTCTTCGAAGTCACCGACCGTGTCTGGATGGAGGATATCGAACCCTACGACATCCACCTCTCCCGCGACGGCCGTGTCATGGAGGTGCTGAGCGAACATCTCTGCCAGGGCTGGCTTGAAGGCTATCTGCTGACCGGCCGGCACGGCCTGTTCTCGTGCTACGAAGCCTTCATCCACATTATCGATTCCATGTTCAACCAGCACGCCAAATGGCTGAAGGTGACGCGCGAACTCGAATGGAGAAAGCCGATCTCGTCGCTCAACTACCTGCTGACCTCCCATGTCTGGCGCCAGGACCACAACGGCTTCAGCCACCAGGATCCCGGCTTCGTCGACCTCGTCGCCAACAAAAAGGCCGATATCGTCCGCATCTATTTGCCGCCGGATGCCAATACCCTGCTCTGGGTCGGCGACCATTGCCTGCGCACCTATGACCGCATCAACGTCATCGTCGCCGGCAAGCAGCCGGAGCCGCAATGGCTGTCGATGGACGAGGCGGTGAAACATTGCGAGGCCGGCATCGGCATCTGGCACTGGGCAAGCAACGAGGACGACACGATCCTGCCCGATCTCGTCATGGCCTGCGCCGGCGACGTGCCGACCATGGAGACGCTGGCCGCCGTCGATCTTCTGCGCAAGGCCATTCCCGAGCTGAAGATCCGCACCGTCAACGTCGTCGACCTCCTGGCGCTGCAATCCAGCGTTCAACATCCGCACGGCCTGACCGACGAGGCCTTCGACGCGATCTTCACATCAGACAAGCCTGTCATTTTTGCCTATCACGGCTATCCCTATCTCATTCACCGGCTGACCTATAAGCGCACCAACCACCGCAACATCCATGTCCGCGGCTTCATCGAGGAGGGCACGACGACGACGCCCTTCGATATGACCGTCCTCAACGAACTCGACCGCTTCCATCTCGCCATCGAAGCGATCGAGCGTGTACCCGGCCTGAAAGAAAAGGCAGGCGAAGCGCTCGCCGCCTTCCGCGGCAAACTTGCGGAGCATCACGCCTATGTCCGCGAATATGGCGAGGACATGCCGGAGGTGCGGAGCTGGACGTGGCCAGCGGCGTGAAGCGAAAACCAAACAGGACCGCGGCGAACCGGTCCGCAGAGATCATCCGTCGGGCGCAACGAGTCACGCGCCTTCAAGCCGACCCTTTTCCTTGATGCGCCAGACCCGCGGCGTTTCGCCGGTATATTTGAGAAAAAAACGCGAGAAATAGGCGGGATCGGCAAAGCCGAGCCGAAACCCGATCTCCTGGACGCTGCCAAGTGTGAAAACGAGCTGGCGTTTCGCCTCTTCGATGAGTTTGCCGGCGAGCAATTCATGGGGGGTGTTGCCGGTCATCGACCGGACGATACGGGTAAGATGCGTCGGCGAAACTCCAAGCTCCCTGGCGTAGAAGGACGCGGGCTTGTGCGATCGGAAATGGCGTTGAATGAGCTCGTTCAGCATTTCCAGCCGCCGCTCGTTCTCGTCGGGCGGGAGCTCGTGCATGTTTCCTTGATGGGAAATCCTCGCAGTCAGCCTGAGCACCAAGCCGACATAGGCCGCCAATACCTCGTTGCGCCCGCTGCGCCGGTTTTCGAATTCGTCGCCCAGCCGCCTCAACGTCTGCATCACATAGGCTGCCTCGGCATCCTCAGGATCGAGTGGCGTCAGATGCGGTGTCGCCAGCCATTCGCCGAGCTGGCTTCGCTCGCCAAGCGGATGGCTGAGATGGGATCTCAATAGGGTGATCACCAAGCCGTCGATGTCGCGTGAAAAACGAAAGCCGTGATTGAGCCCAGGCGGGACCGTGATGACTGCCGACGGCCGGATGGCATGGCTCTTTTCGCCGAAGATCGCATCGCCGGAACCGCCTTCGATGTACAATATCTGAAAGAAGCTTTCGTGGCGGTGCGGCCGAATTTCCCATTGATGCAGGCTGCTGCGGGAGCGAATTGTTTCGCAATGCAACCAAAAATCCGGCCCTCGCCCGGTATTTTCGCCGTAAAGTTCGTAGGTCGGAACATGTTTGCTCATGGGGCTCCTCCCGCACCTATGTTCGATTAGTGCAATTTTTAGGCGGAGATGTCCATTGCTGCGGCGAGAGCGGCACGGCAGAATCTGGCAAAACGCAAAAGTGCAGGGAGGAAGCATTTGCGAACCCAGGTCGCCATCATCGGTTCGGGACCGTCCGGCCTGCTGCTCGGTCAGCTTCTCGCGGAAGCCGGTATCGACAATGTCGTTCTCGATCGTGTCAGCAAGGAATATATCCTTGGCCGGGTTCGCGCCGGTGTTCTCGAGGAAGGCACCGTCGGGCTGCTGGACCAGGCCAAAGCGGGTGCGCGGCTGCATGCCGAAGGCCTGCCGCATGACGGTTTCTCACTGGCCTTCGACGGCCGTGACCATCGTATCGACCTGCACGAATTGACCGGCGGCAGGCGTGTCACCGTTTACGGACAGACCGAGGTGACGCGCGATCTCATGGAGCGGCGCGAAACGAGCGGCTCCCTATCGATCTACGATGCCGTCAATGTCACGCCGCATGACTTCGACGGCCATTCTCCCTTCGTCACCTACACCAAGGACGGCGCAACGCAACGCATCGATTGTGATTTCATCGCCGGCTGCGACGGCTTTCACGGCGTTAGCCGCAAGGCCATCCCAGAAAAGGCGATCAGGAGTTTCGAGAAGGTCTACCCTTTCGGCTGGCTGGGCGTCCTGGCCGATGTGGCGCCAGTCAGCCATGAACTGATCTACGCCAACCATCCCAGGGGCTTTGCGCTCTGTTCGATGCGCTCGGCCACGCGCAGCCGCTACTATATCCAATGCGCACTCGACGAGAAGATCGAGGACTGGAGCGACGATCGCTTCTGGGACGAGTTGCGAAGGCGTCTGCCGGTGCATCACGCCGAGGCACTGGTGACCGCGCCGTCCTTCGAGAAATCCATCGCCCCGTTGCGCTCCTTCGTCGCCGAACCGATGCGCTTCGGCCGGCTTTTCCTCGTCGGCGACGCCGCCCATATCGTACCGCCGACCGGCGCCAAGGGGTTGAACCTTGCCGCCAGCGACGTCCACTACCTTTTCTCCGGGCTGATCGAGCATTACCGCGAACGCTCGAATAGCGGCATCGACGCCTATTCGCAGAAGGCGCTCGCCCGGGTGTGGAAGGCCGTACGGTTTTCCTGGTGGATGACGACGATGATGCACCGTTTTCCCGATACCGGTGATTTCGAACAGAAGATCCAGGAGGCGGAGCTCGACTATCTCACCCATTCCCGCGCCGCCTCGACGGTGCTCGCGGAAAACTATGTGGGATTGCCATTCTGACGGGGAGATTGGCGATGGATGCAAGCCACGTTGAACACGGAGCTGGCCGTCCATTGTTTCCGCTCCAGTTCATAACCGTGTGAACATGAATTCCGGGATTTATTTCATTTTACATCACCATTTCGCGTGACAAGCTAACGCTCAATTTTGAGAGGTTGGCGAATACGGCGCGGGAGTGCGCCCAAAAGGGAGAGAGAGAATGAAGAAGCTGTTTCTGGCCGCCGTTGCGGCCATCGCCATGGGCACGAGCGCCTATGCCGACACCATCAAGGTCGGCGTCATCGGCCCGTTCTCCGGTCCGTTCGCGCTGCAGGGCAAGAACTTCAAGGCCGGCATCGACGCCTATATGGCGGTCAACGGCAACAAGGTCGGTAGCGACACGGTCGAAATGGTCTATCGCGACGTGCCGCAGGCCGATCCCGCCCAATCCAAGGCGCTGGCGCAGGAACTGATCGTCAAGGAAAAGGTCCAGTATCTCACAGGCTTCTATTTCACGCCCGATGCCATGGCAGTGACGCCGATCCTGAAGCAGGGCAACGTGCCGATGGTCATCATGAACGCCGCCACCTCGGCGATCGTCACCAAGAGCCCGCTCGTCGTCCGCACCTCCTTCACCACCTGGCAGACCTCGACGCCGATCGCCAAGGTCGCCTTCGACGCCGGCGTCAAAAAGGTGATTTCGGTCGTCAGCGATTACGGCCCCGGTATCGACGCCGAGAATGCCTTCAAGGCGGGGTTCGAAAAGGCCGGCGGTCAGGTGGTCGAGGCAATCCGCATGCCGCTTGCGACCAACGACTTCAGCCCGATCATGCAGCGCATCAAGGATTCCGGCGCGCAGGGCGTCTTCGCCTTCCTGCCATCGGGGCCGACGACGCTCGGCTTCGTCAAGGCGTACAACGACAATGGCCTGAAGGCCGCCGGCATCAAGTTCTTCGCGCCGGGCGATCTGACGCAGGAATCCGACTTGCCGGCGCTGGGCGATGCCGCGCTCGGCATTCAGACGACCTTCCACTACGCGGTGTCGCACGACTCTCCTGAGAACAAGGCTTTCGTCGAGGCGGCTGCCAAAGCGATCGGCAACAAGGCCGAACTCTCCTTCCCCGCGGTCAGCGCCTATGACGGCATGTATGTCATCTACAAGATGATCGAGGCGACGGGCGGCAAGCAGGATGCTGAGAAGGCTGTCGACGCGGTCAAGGGTCTTGCCTGGGTGAGCCCACGCGGCCCGGTTTCGATCGACCCGGAAAGCCGTCACATCACGCAGAACATCTATCTGCGTGAAGTCGTCAAAGCCGATGACGGGACCTATATCAACAAGGAAGTCCAGACCTTCGAGAAACAGGGCGATCCAGGCCTGGCGGCGGCCAAATAACCTACGCCATCCTGATTTGCGACGGGTTTGGCGATTGCCGGGCAGGCTTCCAATCTCCGGAACTGCCCAGGCGCGCCAAGCCCGTCGCATCGAAGCAAGGTAGTTCCATGCAGACAGTCTTCAGCATAGCCGTCGATGCCTTTGCCTACGGCATGGTGCTCTTCGTGATATCGATTGGCCTTTCCGTCACCATGGGGCTGATGCGTGTCGTCAACCTCGCTCACGGCGCCTTCGCGATGATCGGGGGCTATATCGCCTCCTATGTCGCCCGCGACCTCGGCCTTGGTTATGCCGTGGCGGTCCTCGCCGCCGTTGTGATCACCATCATCGTCGCAATCCCGGTCGAGCGTTTCCTCTACCGCCGGATCTATGGCGCGCCCGAGCTGACCCAGGTGCTGATGACGATCGGCCTCACTTTCTGCATCATCGGCATCGCAAACTACCTGATGGGGCCGACGCTGAAGACCATACCGCTGCCCGCTGCGTTGCAAGGATCAGCCGATCTCGGCTTCCGCACCATTCCCGTTCACCGGCTCTTCGTCATCCTCTGTGGCCTGGCCGTTGCACTCGCCCTCTGGTTTGCGATCGACAGGACGAGCTTCGGCGTCAAGCTGCGCGCCTCCGTCGATGATGCGGCGATGGCTGCAGCGCTCGGCGTGCGCACCGAGATCATCTATGCGGTGAGCTTTGCCGTTGCCGTCGGGCTTGCCGCGTTCGGCGGCGTGGTCGGTGCCGAACTCCTGCCGGTCGAACCCTATTACGCGCTGCGCTACATGGTCACCTTCCTGGTCGTCGTCTCCGTCGGCGGCGCGGGTTCCATTCCGGGCGCGCTGATCGCCTGCCTGTTGCTCGGCGCGATCGATACGACCGGGCGGTATCTGATGCCTGAATTCGGCGAATTCTTCTTCTATCTCGCCGTGATCGCGATCATCTGCGTCTTCCCGCGCGGCCTTGCCGGAAGGGCGAAATGAGATGGCACTTGTGATCAACAACGAAAACGGACGTCTCCAGCATCGGCGCGGCACCATCGGCCGGGATCTCGCCGGAATAGCGGTCATGGCAGTCATTGCCGCGATCGGCTATTTCGCCTTCCCCGATAATCTCGCCCTTCTGACCCGGATGATCACGATCGCGCTGCTCGTCCTGTCGCTCGATCTCGTGACCGGTTATTGCGGCGTCGCAACGCTCGGCCATGCAGCACTTTTCGGCTCCGGCGCCTATGCCGCCGGGATCCTGTCGGCACATTACGGCATCAATGATCCGCTGCTGATGATGTTGGCCGGCATAACAGGCGGCGCGGTTGCCGGGCTCCTCTGCGGCGCAATCATCCTGCGTGCGCATGGCTTGCCGCAGCTGGTGCTGTCAATTGCGCTCATCAACCTCTTCCATGAATTCGCCAACAAGGCGTCGTCATGGACAGGCGGCAGCGATGGGCTTTCCGGCATCGCGCCGGATCCGGTCTTCGGCCTCTTCGAATTCGACCTCTACGGACATACCGCCTTCTTCTTCGGAATGGCGCTGCTGCTGATCGTCTTCGTGCTGCTGCGGTTCCTGGTCCGCTCACCCTTCGGCATGCTCTGCCGCGCCATCAAGCAGGACCCGCTGCGCGTTCGCGCCATGGGCGCTTCGCCTAAGGCCGCTCTCATCAGGATGTATGGAATCTCGGGCGCGGTTGCCGGTGTCGGCGGCGCCTTGAATGCGATCTCGACACAGGTCGTCGGCCTGGACAGCCTGTCTTTCACCCAATCTGCCGAAGCGCTTGTCATGCTGGTGCTCGGCGGCACCGGTTCTCTCTTCGGCGCGCTCTCCGGCACTGTCATCTTCATGCTCTTTGAAGATTATGTCTCGGCCGCCAATCCCTTTCATTGGCTGACGATGGTCGGCGCGCTGCTGATCGCCGTCGTGCTCTTTGCGCCGAAAGGCCTCTATGGCACAGCCGCGGCCTTCATTGGACGTCGCACGGAGCAACGCTCATGAGCCCCGTCTTCGAAGTCGCCAATCTCAGGAAAGCCTTCGGCGGCCTTGCCGTCACCAACGATGTATCGCTCGCAATGTCGCCAGGCGATCGCATCGCATTGATCGGCCCGAACGGCGCCGGCAAGACCACCTTTGTCAACCTCGTGACCGGCAATCTGTCGCCCGATTCCGGCGAGGTTCGCCTCGGCGGCGAAAGGGTGACGAAAGTCGATGCGATCGGCAGGGTCAAGCGCGGCCTTGTCCGCTCCTTTCAGGTGACACGGCTTTTCCAGGAGATGACGCCAGCCGAGCATGTGGGGCTTGCCGTCCTCCAACGCGACGGAAAGACCGGCCATATGTTCGGAAATTTCCTGCGAATGCCTGACGTCATGGCGGAAGTCGACGATCTCTTGGGAAAGCTCGGATTGGCTTTGCTGATGCATCGCAAGGTCAGCGAGATCGCCTATGGCCAGCAGCGGCTTCTCGAGATCGCCGTGGCACTGGCGCTGAGACCGAAGGTGCTGCTGCTCGACGAGCCGGCAGCCGGCGTGCCGCAGAGCGATACCGGCCGCATCGAGCAGGCGCTTGCCGATCTGCCCGCCGATCTCGCCGTGCTGATGATTGAACACGACATGGACCTCGTCTTCCGTTTTGCAAAACGCGTCATCGTGCTTGCATCAGGCGCAATCATCTTCGACGGCCTGCCTGAAGACGTCACCAAGGATGCGCGCGTGCGCGAGGCCTATCTCGGGAGCTATGCCAATGCCAGCCATATCGCTTGAGGTCGAAAATCTGTCGGCGGGATATGGGCCGACGAGAGTGCTCGAAGGCATTTCTCTCTCCGTGCCGGCGGGCGCACGGCTGGCCGTGCTCGGCCGCAACGGCATGGGCAAGACCACGTTCTTGGCAACGCTTGCCGGCCAGACCAAGCGCTACGAGGGCAGCATCCGCCTCGGCGGTTCGGATGTCACCACGGCAGCCAGCGCGACACGGGCGCATAAGGGCCTGGGATATGTGCCGCAGACGCGCTGCGTCTTCCCGACGCTGACGGTCGAAGAGAACCTTTTCGTCGGCTTGAAGACGCGGCCGAGGACGGCGCTGGAGGAAGCCTATGCCATGTTCCCGCGTCTGAAGGAGCGCCGCCGCAACCTCGGCAGCCAACTCTCGGGCGGCGAGCAGCAGATGCTCTCGACGGCCCGCACCATTCTCGGCCGCCCCTCCGTCCTGTTGCTCGACGAACCGCTGGAGGGCCTCGCCCCCGTTATCTGCGAGGAATTGATGGCTGCCTTTGCCGAACTCGCCAAGACGGGAGACATGACGATCCTCCTGGTCGAACAGCGTATCCAGAGCGCGCTCGATTTCGCCGATCAGGTCGTCATTCTCGAACGAGGGCGACTGGCCTGGGCGGGAACGCCGGAGCGCCTCACCAGCGATCACGAGGCTGTCGAGAGCCTGCTCGGGGTCGGCGGCCTGCATTGACGCACGGCCGGAGCGGCCGATCAATCCCTCGTCCTGTCTTCACCGTTGCGCCGGACAGACAGAGGAATTCATCCAGTATATCGTCATTATGACGTCATCGTTGGCCTGCCACTATTATACTGCCTGGAACGTCTTGTGCCGGCGAAAATGGTAATCGTCTGAAGAGGCGGGAAATGCTCTGATCGACAAGGCAGCAGCAGCGCGAGACAGGCGTAAAAGCTTGGATCATAGGCAGAATCTGCGTCGATTGTGCCTTTTTTACTTGGAAGCTGGAGCAATAGCCGGTTGATTTATCCGATGCTTCATCGATTTCTGTTGTCAACACACTCGATAAAGTTGCACACTGGAACAGCAGATCAAACGGGGGGATAGAAATGGCAAACCACAAGCCGGTCGCAGGTGACGTGTACCAGCCTATTTTCAACATCGACAACCCGATCGACGGCAACATCCTGGACAACACCAGTTCCACCGATGCCGATGGAGATCGGGTGCGCCTCAACTTCGTGAATGGACAGCGAATTCCGCAACCAGCCGATCCGGATGGACCCGCCACGACGACGACAATCGAGGGAAAATACGGCACGCTGACCGTCTATTCCAACGGCAACTACACGTACGAACTCGATCACTCCAACCCGATCGTGGCCGCGCTCGGCCCAGGAGATCAACTCGCCGACCAGTTCAATTTCAAGATCTCGGATGGCAAAGGCGCCACCGACTTCGGCCTGCTCAATATCGCGGTCGACCTGCCGGAACGCGGCGACGTCTTCGTTAACTTCGAGGATGTCGGCAAACACGACTTCCCTACAGGCTATAAAGGTTTCGATTGGGGCGCCTGGTACGATGGTGACGACGCGACTGTGCGGGAGGAAGCGGATGGCAACCACTATCTGGGAGGAGGCGTGTTCTGGACACCCATCCAAGCCGCCGATGGCGGTGACTTTCAGATCGAGCAATTCAGTGTCGCAAACGGCACATCGGACTATGACAACGTTCTAACGATCGAAGGCAAGTTGAACGGCGATACCGTATTCTTGGTCACGGTCAACGTCACCGCCGACAGCATTCATGACCCGCAAATGATCGATCTCAGCGCCTACGGCCCGATCGACTACCTCATACTCGACACCGAACCCGTGATCACCGAAACGAGCGGCCCGGATTATTATGGTGCGCAATACGACAACTTCCATTTCATCGTTTGACGGATGGGGAAAAGGACATTGTATCGCCGACATCTTTGCATCTTCGCCAAGCGCTCTCTGCTGTCGCTATTTGATACCAATATCTTGCGATAGCTGACCGAGTTGCGTCTTGCTAGCATAGGATCGTGCGAGGAGGCACGGTTATGCTGGGATGGAGGAATTGATGCAGCCAGTCGGGATCAGGTTAGCGGCGGTCATGTTCTCGCTTGCCGTATGGGCTATTATTATCGCTGTCGCATCCCATTTTTGGGCGACGAAGATGCCTGTATTGCTTTTGACGCTTTACAGATAGGTCTGTCCTCGGCGTTGGCGGCTGCAGATCAGGGGCAACTGGTTTTCCCCTCGCCGCGAACGTCTGGCGCTGCTACCAACGTGCTACCACGACCGTCGGAACCGGCTCAAAATCGAGCCGCATAAATCGCTATTTCTGCAATAAGGAGATGGTAGCGGAGGAGGGATTTGAACCCCCGACACAAGGATTATGATTCCTCTGCTCTGACCTACTGAGCTACTCCGCCACTGGTCAACGATACCCGCTCGCGAAGCGATGCCGGTTCGTGGGATGAGCGGCTTATAAGGTGCGCTTCGGCTTTGTGTCAAGCGCATGATCGAGAAAAACGGTGGGCTTTATAGGGCGCCGTTTCCTATAGCTTTCAGGCGGCGACGGGGCCGGCCAAAAGGGCCTTCAGCGAAGCTTCCGCCGACGGTTCGCGCTCGGAGCGCTCGATGAAGCCGCCGCCGAAGACGCGGGCGTTGTCGCCGGGGGCGGAATAAAGCGCGCAGGCCTGGCCGGGCGCGATGCCTGCCTCGCCGACCGTCAGGTCGACATAGGTGCCGGTCGCATCGACATGCAGCACGGCAGGTGCCGGCGCCCTCGTCGAGCGGACTTTGGCGTAGCAGGCAAAGCCGTCGCCGGAAGCGGCTTCCGCAAGCGTCTCGTCGCCCAGCCAGTTGACATCGCGCAGGTAAACGCGGTGCGTTTCGAGAGCCTCTTTCGGCCCGACGATGACGCGGCGCGAACGGGCGTCGAGAAAGACGACATAGAGCGGCTCGCCGGTGGCGATGCCGATGCCGCGGCGCTGACCAATGGTGAAATGCAGGATACCCTCATGGGTCCCGAGCACGCGGCCATCGAGATGGACGATCTCACCGGCCAGCGCCGCATTCGGCTTCAGCTTGGTGATGATGTCGGAATATTTGCCCTGCGGCACGAAGCAGATGTCCTGGCTGTCGGCCTTCTTGGCGACGACGAGGCCCATTTCTTCGGCAAGCCTGCGGGTCTCGGCCTTCGGCAGGCCGCCCAAGGGAAAGCGCAGATAGTCGATCTGTTCCTGCGTCGTGGCGAAGAGGAAATAGCTCTGGTCGCGGTCGGCATCGGCCGGGCGGAACAGCGCGCGGCGGCCGGGATTCTCCGGCGAAGGGTTCGGGCCCGAGCGGATATAGTGGCCGGTCGCCAACGCATCGGCGCCGAGCTCCTTGGCGGTCGCCAGCAGATCGGCGAATTTGACGGTCTGGTTGCAGGACACGCAGGGGATTGGCGTTTCGCCCGCCACATAGCTTTCGGCGAAGGGATTGATTACCGTCTCGCGAAAACGCTTTTCGTAATCGAGCACATAATGCGGGATGCCGAGCGTTTCGCAGACGCGGCGCGCATCGTCGATATCCTGGCCGGCGCAGCAGGAGCCGGCGCGGTGAACGGCGGCGCCATGATCGTAAAGCTGCAGTGTGATGCCGAGCACATCGTAACCCTGCTGTTTGAGAAGGCCGGCGACGACGGATGAATCGACGCCGCCCGACATGGCGACGACGACACGGGTCTCTTCCGGCTTCTTATCAAAATCCAGTGTGTTCAACGATGATGCCAATTCTGCTTGGGTCACGATCCGCCCTTGCGCTGCAATTGCGGCGGATTTGCTGATCTTCGGCGGGATCGGCCGCCGTCTCTCGATGAGGGACCGATATAGAAAGGATTGTCCCTGGACGCAAGGGGCGGGCCTTCGGACGCCCGATAGTTTCGAATTCGCGTGGAAAAGAAGGCGCAGCCAAAGCCGCGCCTCGGAAGCGGGGGGTGCGGCTCAGGTGCCGATCAGCTTGTTGCAGGCGAATGCGATACCCGGATTGACGATGATGGCAGTCACGAGCGCCAGTCCGATCATCGAGAATGAATAGCGTTTCATATACATCCTCCTTCCAGCCCACGAGAATTATGCCGGTTCAGCCGCCGTTCTCAAAATAACGAATGCTTGATGGTCTCAAGCGGCATGCCTGCTCCTCGGACGGCTGACCCAGCTCTCGCGCAAGCACCGCCGATTGTCACCCGCGTGAGGAAGCGGCCTTCAGCGCGCGGCCGTGGATCAGCACCTCTGCCTCGTGCTGCGGCATCGGCCGGCCAAGCAGATAGCCCTGCACCTCGCGGAAACCTTCGGCGCGCAGCTTCTGCAACTGCTCTTCGGTCTCGATCCCCTCGGCCAGCGTCGTTGCGTTGAAACCGGAACCGATACCGACGACGGCGCGCACGATGGCAAGATTGCCGGCATCCGTGTCGATGCCTGAAACGAAGCTGCGATCGAGCTTGATCTTGTCGAAGGGGAAAGCCCTGAGATAGCTCAGCGACGAATAACCCGTACCGAAATCGTCGATGGCGATGCGGATCCCAAGTTCCTTCAGTGCCCGCAGCAGCGGCAGGCTTTGGTCGGCATCGGTCAGGAAGACGGATTCGGTGATTTCGATTTCAAGCCGGTCGGCATTCAGCCCCGTTTCGTTGAGCGCCGCGACTACGGTCGAAAGCAGGCTCGCATGCCGGAACTGGCTGACGGAGAGATTGACGGCGATCCTCAGATGGGCGGGCCAGCCGGCGGCGGCACGACAGGCTTCCCGGATCACCCAGTCGCCGATCGGTACGATGAGGCCGGTCTCCTCGGCGAGCGGAATGAAATCCATCGGCGCCACCAGGCCGCGCTTGGGATGGCGCCAGCGAATCAGCGCCTCGAAGCCGGCGATGCCGTCATTGTCGAGCTGCACGATCGGCTGGTAATGCAGCTCGAATTGGCGCTTCTCCAGCGCCTCCCACAGCTCTGCGGTCATCACATGCCGCCGCTCGGCGGCAAGCCGCATCTCCGTCTCGTAAAAGCGATAGGTCGAGCGCCCGCTCTCCTTGGCGGCATAGAGCGCCAGATCCGCATGGCGCATCAGCACATCCGCGTCGCCGGCATGATCCGGCGCCAAGGCGATGCCGATGCTGCAGGTGGCATGCTCCCGGGAGCCGTCGAGATCGAAGGCATGGCTAAGCGTCTGCAGCAACCGCTGTGCAAAACGCCCGACCCGCTCAGGCTCGCCGAGTTCGAGCACAATGGCGAACTCATCGCCGCCGAGACGGGCGACGAGATCGCCCTCCTCCGCCAATTGCAGCAGACGCTCCGACACCTGGCAAAGCAGAGCGTCGCCGGCGGCATGTCCCTTGCTGTCGTTGATATGCTTGAAATGATCGATGTCGATATAGAGCAGCGCGATCGGGCTCTCTGTGGTCGCTTCGGCCACGCGCTTATCGATATGTTCAGAAAATGCTGCCCGGTTCGGTAAGCCGGTCAGGGCATCATGCATGGCGAGATGGGCAAGCTTTGCCTCGATGGCACGCTCCTCCGTGACATCCTGCGAAATGCCAAGCAGATAGCGTGGCGCATGGCCCTCCGGCGCCGGCAGGACGCGTTTGACGGTGCGCAGGATGCGTTGCGCTCCGTCGGGACGCAGCATCGTCTCTTCGAAGCTGATCGTCCTCTTGGCTTCGAAGGCCCGGCGATCCTGCTCACGGAAAGCGTCTGTCTGGCCGGCGGCAAACAGTGCCCGGTCGGTTCGGCCGGCCACATCCCGCGCCTTCATGCCGACGATGTCGCCGCAGGCCTCGTTGAAGAGAATGTAAAGCCCGTCCGCTTGCATGTCCTTGACGAAGACCCCGACCGGCAGATTGTCGACGATGCTGTCGAGAAGCGAGCGTGTATCGCTCATCTGGCGCCTGGCGGCGTTGACCTCGGTGCGGTCCTGCACGATTGCCAGGATCGCCGCCCGTCCCTCGAAACGCACTTCACGGCCATAGGTCAGCACCTCGAAGGTCTCGCCGTTCGCCTTGAGATGAAGCCAGCGCTCCGCCTTTTCCATGTCGGTACGGCCGTTGACGGCGTCGATCATCCGTTCCCGCTCATGCTGGGGGCGGATATCCAGAACCGTCATGCGCCGGTATTCGTCCGCGCCATAGCCGTAAAGGGCTACCGCCGCTTCGTTGACGCTGAGAAACCGCAGCGATACCGGATCATAGACCCACATCGGCGATGGGTGCGTTGCAAACAATGACCGGAAGTCATCGTTCAGTGCCTCGATCTGCTCGGTCTTCTGCAAAGGGGCCATGGGAATTCACGCGCGGTTGATGCCGATGCCAGGGTATACTGAGAAAAGTTAAATAAAATCAGAATCATACTCGGCCTAAACTTTAGGCTTCCGCCTGTGAAACGAGCAAACGGCGCTCTGCCTCATCTTCAATAAAATAATTTGGATGCCCCGGAACAATTGCGTCGATCATGCGTTCCGGGTCATCGATGTCGCATTGCTGAGGAGGGTTTCATGGGCAGGTTCGGCACGACGACGGATTACAGCAGGATCAGGCATTGGATCGAGGCGCGCGGCGGCCATCCCGCCCGTATCAAGAACGCACCGGATAGCGAAACCGTTCGCGTCGATTTTTCCTCTGAAACGCAGGAAGAGATTTCCTGGGACGAATTCTACGAGGGTCTGGACGGCAGCCGGCTTGCCTTCCTTCACCGCACGAAGGCTGAAGACAATATCGCCCGTTTCGGCAAGATCGTCCGCCGAAAACGCCGGCCGCACTGAGATCCATTCGATTCCGACACAACAAAAACCCGGCGCCGTTTCCCGCGCCGGGTTTTTGTTGTCATTCTTGCCGGATCGAGATCCCGAGGAGGAAACTCAGTCGATGTTGAAAGTGAGCAGCTTTGCCTGGCGGATCGCCTGATGGGCCGTCAGCTGCGCAAGCACGGCGTCGTCAACCTCGCCGTCGACATAGAGCAGCGCAATGGCGTCGCCGCCCTGCTTGTCACGACCGAGCTGGAAGTTGGCGATGTTGACGCCGGCCGTTCCGAGCGTCGTGCCAATGAAGCCGATCATGCCTGGGACGTCGGTATTGGTGATATAGATCATGTGCGAGCCGACATCGGCATCGAGGTTGATGCCCTTGATCTGGATGAAGCGCGGCTTGCCATCCGAAAACACCGTGCCGGCGACCGAGCGCGTCATGCTTTCGGTCGTCACCGTCAGCTTGATGTAACCGTCGAATACACCCGTCTTGTCGCGCTTGACCTCGGACAGCACGACACCCTTTTCCTTGACCATGATCGGCGCCGAAACCATGTTGACGTCGGCGACCTGCGGCCGGATGAGGCCGGCGAGCACGGCACTCGTCAGCGCCCGCGTGTTCATGTTGGCGGTGATGCCGTCATAAAGGATTTCGATTTCCTTGATCGGCTCTTCGGTGACCTGGCCGACAAAGGCGCCGAGAACGTCGGCAAGGCGGATGAAGGGCTTCAGGATCGGCGCTTCCTCAGCCGTGATCGACGGCATGTTGATGGCGTTGGAGACCGCACCATTGACGAGGTAATCGGCCATCTGTTCGGCCACCTGCAGAGCGACGTTCTCCTGCGCTTCGGTCGTTGAGGCGCCGAGATGCGGCGTGCAGACGACGTTCGGCAGGCCGAAGAGCGGACTTTCCTTGGCGGGCTCGACCTCGAACACGTCGAAGGCGGCACCCGCGACATGGCCCGACTTGATCGCTTCGGCAAGCGCTGCCTCATCGACCAGGCCGCCGCGGGCGCAGTTGATGATGCGCACGCCGGGCTTGGTCTTTGCCAGTGCTTCCTTGTTGAGGATGCCGCGCGTCTTGTCGGTCATCGGCACATGCAGCGTGATGAAATCGGCGCGGGCGAAAAGCTCTTCCAGCTCGACCTTGGTGACGCCCATCTCCTCGGCGCGCTCCTTGGAAAGGAACGGGTCGTAGGCGACGACGTGCATCTTCAGGCCGATGGCGCGCGCGCAGACGATCGAGCCGATATTGCCGGCGCCGATGACGCCGAGCGTCTTGCCGGTGATCTCGACACCCATGAACTTCGACTTCTCCCACTTGCCGGCCTGCGTCGAGGTATCGGCGGCCGGAAGCTGGCGGGCGACGGCGAACATCAGCGCAATCGCGTGTTCGGCTGTCGTGATCGAGTTGCCGAAGGGCGTGTTCATGACGATGATGCCGCGGCGCGAGGCGGCCGGGATATCGACATTGTCGACGCCGATACCGGCGCGGCCGACCACCTTGAGGTTTTTCGCCCCTTCGATGATCTTTTCCGTCACCTTGGTGGCGGAGCGGATAGCCAGGCCATCATAATTGCCGATGACTTCGAGCAGACGGTCCTTGTCCTTGCCGAGCTGCGGTTCGAAATCGACTTCGACGCCGCGGTCGCGAAAGATCTGGACAGCGGTTTCCGACAATTCGTCGGATACGAGAACGCGAGGTGCCATGAGGGCCTCCTTCAAAAGTGTTCAGCGATGAATGAAATCAGAAATGCTGGGCTCCGCCGCCTTGTGGCGGAGCCGGATGCGATCACCTCAGGCGGCGGCCTGAGCGAGCTGTGCCTTCTGGGTTTCGAAGGCCCAGGAAAGCCATGGCATGAGCTTCTGCATGTCGGATGCCTCGATCGTGGCGCCGGCCCAGATGCGCAGGCCGGACGGCGCGTCGCGGTAATGGCCGACATCGTAAGCGACGCCTTCCTTTTCCAGGAGGCCGACCAGACCCTTGGCGAAATTCGCCTGGCCGTCGTCATCGAGGGCTGCGATGTCCTTGTCGACGATCTTCAGGCAGACGGAGGTGTTGGAGGCGGTTTCCGCCTTGACGGCGAGATTGGCGATCCAGTCGTTTGCCGCGACGAAATCGTGGATGACCTTGGCATTGGCATCGGCGCGCGCAATCAGCGCCTTGAGGCCGCCGAGACCCTTGGCCCAGACGAGCGCATCGATATAGTCCTCGACGCAGAGCATCGACGGCGTGTTGATCGTCTCGCCCTGGAAGATGCCTTCCGTCAGCTTGCCGCCCGAGGTCATGCGGAAGATCTTCGGCAGCGGCCAGGCCGGCGTGTAGGTGACGAGGCGCTCGACTGCGCGCGGCGAAAGAATGATGACGCCGTGTGCGCCCTCGCCGCCCAGAACCTTCTGCCAGGAGAAGGTGACGACGTCGAGCTTGGCGAAATCGAGTTCCTGGGCGAAAGCCGCCGAGGTGGCGTCGCAGATCGTCAGGCCCTTGCGGTCGGCAGGAATGAAATCGGCGTTCGGCACGCGCACGCCCGAGGTGGTGCCGTTCCAGGTGAAGACCACGTCGCGGTCGAAATCGACGGTCGCGAGATCGGGAAGCTCGCCGTAACCGGCTTCGAGCTTGCGCACGTCCTTGAGCTTCAACTGCTTGACGACATCGGTGACCCAGCCGGCGCCGAAGCTTTCCCAGGCGAGCATATCGACGCCGCGTTCGCCGAGCAGCGACCAGAGCGCCATTTCGACGGCGCCGGTATCGGAAGCCGGGACGATGCCGATGCGGTAATCTGCCGGCACTTCGAGAATTTCACGGGTAAGGTCGATGGCCTGCTTCAGCTTGGTCTTGCCGACCTTCGCGCGGTGCGAACGGCCAAGGGCCGCGTCGGAAAGGGCTTCGAGCGACCAACCGGGACGCTTCGAGCAAGGGCCAGAAGAAAAATGAGTATTGTGCGGACGGATGTCCGGCTTTGCGGTCTTCGCCATGATGCTATCCTCTCAGATAGAAAGCCCTTCGTTGGGGAAGGGTGTCCCGCCGCCGTGTGTATGGATCGGACGCGTCATAGTCAAGATGGAAGTGTCGCAGAGAGAGGATATTTTGACGCAGGAGAGGTGGCGAAAATGAAAAAGCCGCCCGGAGCGAGGGCGGCTTTCTGATCTGGTGGCTGGACCAGACTTATTTGTAGACCGGCTGCTGCAGCGGAATTTCCGGCGGCGGCTCATAGCTCGCCTGGGCGCATCCGCCGAAGAGATAACGGGCGCCGACGCGGGCTTCATGGGCGCTGAGGCCCTTGTCACGGCCCGGGCCGCCATTGTCCGAATAGCCGAACATGTTGCCGCCGTCGATATGCAGGTAACGGTAACCGACATCGGCCTTGATGTTGCAGGTGACGTCGATCGAGGCGCCGGCCATGAGCGCGTAGGTGAAGCGCCAGTTGCCCTTGCCGCCATGGGTGACCTCGTCGTCGCAGAAGCTGCCGTCATCGGCGCAGGCAACGTTGCGCAGGTTCTTCCACTTGACGTAGGAACCGCCGATACCGGCGCCGACATAAGGCGTGACATAGCCGTAGGTGCCGAGATCAACGTAAGCGTTGGCGAGCAATGTGTAGGCGGTTAGCGAGGAGCGGTCGCTCGAGGTGCAATCCACCAGCGGGAAGCCGCACTGTCCGACCGTCGAACCGTGGAAATCCGCCTGCGTGAGATAGTCGAAGGTCAGGTCGGTGCGCAGATAGCTGTTGATCTGATAACCGACACCACCGCCGACCGTCCATGCGTCGTCGAGGTCGGCACGGTCGAAATCGACCTCCGTCGCATTGCTGCCCTGAAAATAGCGGGCGCCACGCAGATCGGTGAAGGCATAACCGACATCGCCGCGCAAGTACCAGCCCGTCGCTTCGCTGACCGCCACCTCGGGCGGCTGCTCCGGGATCGGCTCGGCAGGGGCGAGGTCCGCGGAATAGGCGTTTGTCGCGATCAACAATGCGGCGAAGATGCCGGACAAGCTTCTTTTCATGGATCCCACTCCAAAATCCCGTTGCGTCGGCAGGCTCAGTCGCTGCCAATCTGATACGCTTCGGATGGATAATGAATGGGAAACGTTAAAAGCTGCTTAACCACGATCATTTACCTAGATGCCGAGGCATTCGCGGCCCGAGCATAGATCAGTTTGGATCGTGGGGAGCGGCTTGGCAGTAATCGGCTCACGATAGCGGGCATGCATAACGAAAAAGCCGGCGCTGATGCACCGGCTTTTTCGTTATTCTTTCCTCATTGGATCAGGCGGCGGTCCGGACGTTCGAGATCGTGCCGATCAGCTCGTTGACGATGCGTTCGATCTGGGCACGGTCGTCGCCTTCGGCCATGACACGGATCAACGGCTCAGTGCCCGAGGGGCGGATGACGAGCCGGCCGTTCCTGGCGAGTTCGGCTTCGGCATCGGCGATCGCCTTTTGCACCTGGATATCTTCCAGCGGCTTGCCACCGCTGATGCGGACATTGCGCAGGAGCTGCGGCACCGGCTCGAAACGGCGGCAGACTTCGCTGACGGTCCGGCCGGTGCGCTTGACCGCGGCCAGGATCTGCAGAGCAGCGACGAGACCGTCGCCGGTCGTGCCGTAATCCGACAGCACGATATGACCGGACTGCTCGCCGCCGACATTGTAATTATTCTGGCGCATATGCTCGACGACATAGCGGTCGCCGACTTTCGTGCGGGCAAGCGCCATGCCGCGGTCGTCGAGGAAGCGCTCGAGGCCGAGGTTGGACATCACGGTGGCGACGATGCCATTGCCGCGCAACTGCTGGCTCTCGGCCCAGCTCTCGGCGATGACCGCCATGAGCTGATCGCCGTCGACGATCGAACCGTTTTCGTCGATGATGATGACGCGATCCGCATCGCCGTCGAGGGCGATACCGATATCGGCACGAACCTCGTCCACCTTCTTCTGCAGCGCGACGGGGCTGGTGGAGCCGCAATTGAGATTGATATTGGTGCCGTTCGGCTCGTTGCCGATGGTGACGACGTCAGCACCGAGCTCCCAGAGCACGGCGGGCGCCACCTTATAGGCGGCGCCATTGGCGCAGTCGATCGCAATCCTCAGGCCCTGCAGCGTCACATCACGCGGCAAGGTGCGCTTGGCATGTTCGATATAGCGGTCATGCACGCCGTCGACGCGCTTGGCGCGGCCGATATCGTCGGATTTGGCGAGCTGCGCGTTCAGGTCCTTTTCGAGCAGATCCTCGATCTCGGCCTCGATATCGTCGGAAAGCTTATAACCATCGGGGCCAAAGAGCTTGATGCCGTTATCCTCGTACGGATTGTGCGAGGCCGAAATCATCACACCGATATCGCAGCGCAGCGAGCGCGTCAGCATGGCGACGGCAGGCGTCGGGATCGGGCCGAGAATAAAGGCATCGAGGCCTGCGGCGGTAAAGCCTGCGACCATGGCATTCTCAAGCATATAGCCGGAAAGGCGCGTATCCTTGCCGATGACGACTCGGTGGCGGTGGTTGCCGCGGCGGAAGATCGTGCCGGCGGCGATGCCGACCCGCATGGCGAGATCCGGCGTCATCGGGAAGACGTTGGATTGGCCGCGAATGCCATCCGTACCGAAATAGCGTCTTTTCATCTGCACTCCTGTGCTCTCGGCGCGCCATTCAAGGCAGCGCATTCTTCCAAGCGAATCCGGCTTCAGTGAGATCTCGTCAATTCACGAGCGTGATTCATGCTTGCCTCAATTCAGCGGAATGCCACAAAATGCGGCGATCGGCACGTAAATTAGCAAGAAAAATGATTATATCCCGTTACCAATAGAAAAGGCCGGATCTCCCACTTCGGAAATCCGGCCTTGTTCGAGTTGGTCGACGCAGTTAATGCGGCTGCGGTTCGAGACCGCCTTCCGGCTCGTCACCCTTGGTGGCGGGCCGAGCGCCGGCCTTCGGAACGGCCGAGCCGCGGCTTGGCGGCGAATCATCGCCGAGATCGCGGGAAGGCTTCTCGCCGCGGATCAACGCCTTTATCTCTTCGCCGGTCAGGGTCTCGTATTCGAGCAGACCTTCAGCAAGGGCGACGAATTCGTCGTGCTTTTCCGTCAGGATCGTGCGGGCCTGCGTATAGGCTTCGTCGATCAGGCGGCGCACTTCATTGTCGATCTTCTGCGCGGTTGCTTCCGAAACATTCTTCGACTGCGAAACCGAGTGGCCGAGGAAGACTTCCTGCTGGTTCTCGCCATAGGCGACCTGACCGAGCTGATCGGAGAAGCCCCACTGCGTGACCATGGCGCGGGCAAGCTTGGTCGCCTGTTCGATGTCGGAGGAGGCACCTGAGGTGATGTTCTCCTTGCCGAAGGTGAGCTCCTCGGCGACGCGGCCGCCCATCATGATGCAGAGGCGCGAAACCATCCACTTGTAGCTCATCGAGTAGCGATCGCCCTCGGGAAGCTGCATGACCATGCCGAGCGCACGGCCGCGCGGAATGATCGTCGCCTTGTGCAGCGGATCGGCGACGGCGACATTGAGCGCGGTAATGGCGTGTCCAGCCTCATGGTAAGCGGTGAGCTTCTTTTCCGCCTCGGTCATCGCCGAAGAACGGCGCTCGGCGCCCATCATGATCTTGTCCTTGGCGTCTTCGAATTCCTGCATGGTGACGACGCGCTTGTTGCGGCGGGCGGCCATGAGGGCGGCTTCGTTGACCAGGTTCATCAGGTCGGCGCCGGAGAAACCGGGCGTGCCGCGGGCGAGAACCTTGAGATCGACATTCGGCGCCAGCGGAACGTTGCGGGCATGCACCTTGAGGATACGCTCGCGGCCGACGATGTCGGGGTTCGGCACCACGACCTGACGGTCGAAACGGCCGGGACGCAGCAGCGCCGGATCGAGAACGTCGGGACGGTTGGTGGCAGCGATCAGGATCACGCCCTCATTCGCCTCGAAGCCATCCATCTCAACCAGCAACTGGTTCAGCGTCTGCTCGCGTTCATCGTTGCCGCCGCCGAGACCGGCGCCGCGATGGCGGCCGACGGCATCGATTTCGTCGATGAAGATGATGCAGGGAGCATTCTTCTTGGCCTGCTCGAACATATCGCGCACGCGGCTTGCACCGACGCCGACGAACATTTCGACGAAGTCGGAGCCCGAAATGGTGAAGAAGGGCACGTTGGCTTCGCCGGCGACCGAGCGGGCGAGCAGTGTCTTGCCGGTACCCGGAGGGCCGACGAGCAGCACGCCGCGCGGAATCTTGCCGCCGAGACGCTGGAATTTCTGCGGATCACGCAGGAATTCGACGATTTCCTCGAGATCCTGCTTGGCCTCGTCGACACCGGCGACGTCTTCGAAAGTCACGCGGCCATGCGCTTCGGTCAAAAGCTTGGCCTTGGACTTGCCAAAGCCCATCGCGCCGCGCGAGCCGCCCTGCATCTGCCGCATGAAGAACAGCCAGACGCCGAGAATCAGAAGCATCGGCAAAAGCGTGCCGAGATAGCTGAGGAAACCCGAAGAGCCGTCAGTTTCAGGACGGGCGGAAACCAGGACGTTCTTCGACTGCAGGCGATCGAGCAGACTGTCGTCGATCACAGGCGAATAGGTCTGGAAGGTGGTGCCATTTTCAACATAGCTTCCGGAGACACGGTTGCCCGTGACCACGACTTCCTTCACGCGGCCCGCATCGACCTCACGCAGAAACTGCGAATAAGGGATTTCGCGGGAGCCCGTCTGCGCCGGCGCCGTCTGAAACATACTGAAAAGGGCGATCAGCAGAAGCGCGATGATCGCCCACAAGGCGAAATTACGTAAGTTAGGGTTCATTGAACTCCCCAGCACTGGAACAGCCGCCTCATGGCGACCGTCTTATTCGTTTCTAACATAGGGTTGCGCCGTGCCGTTGCCAAGGCGACGCCCCATGTCAGATGGTTTTTCCGTCAATACTTCTTAAAGGCAGCCTCGCATAGGGCGCCGTCGCGAAAACCGCCGAAAGCCTGTTGGCAAAGATGAAATCAAATCGTGTCAAAAAGCGGTCGAACGGCGCGGAATAAGGCGTGAGGCGCACCCGGCCGGCCAAATCGTCGGAAAAAACAGTGCCAGCCATTGGCAAAACGACCGGCAACGCAGCAGTTGCGCGCTTCAATGCCGCTTTTGGCAGGGTATCGTCCCTTCTCGCCGCATTGCTGTGCTCGTAGCAGGAACCCGATCGGCGGGACTCTGTGGTCGCGGAACACTCATCTTCACGCTTTGGTGATCCAGCCGCACCCGGTCCTGCATTCATCCCGGCCGCCTCGATCCTGACGCCGAACGGGGAATTGTTCACAACCTCGAAACGTCCATCCCAGACGCTGCGCTCACCCGGCTGCAATGACAGCGGGAGGATGCCGCGGCTTTCGCGGGCGAGATAGAGCCCGCTACGTCTGAGATCGAACACCACCCTGCCCGCCGTCATCCGCCCTGCCTTGGCCGCTGCGATAAAGGCGAGAATGCCGTCCATCTGCTTGCCGCCCGGTGGAAAATCCCGGCCGCCGAAAACGGCGGCAAGACGGCCAAGCGCGTAATTCAATACAGGTGCTTCGGCCCTCAGGCCGTCGGGAGAGATATGACCAAGCACACCGCCATGCAGCCGGAAATGCAGATCGAGCCAAGCGGCTGCATCTGCCGCGAGCAAAAGACGTTGCCCTTCGGTCTCCGCCCCTGCCTTGGAAGCCACCTCCTCCGCGAGCCGCTGGCGCATGCGCACCCGCTCATAGGTCACATCCTCGTTGCTCGGATCGTCGAGCCAGGAAATCCCACCTGTCTTCAGATAAGCGCGGATATCTGCCCGCCGACTGCCGAGCAGCGGCCGCATGATCCAGATATGACGGTCGAACAGCACCGCATCGGCGATGCCGGTCGAAACCTGTTCGGAGCGCAGACCCCGCATGGCAAGCGTTTCGCGCTGGTCGTCGAAGGTATGGCCGGTGACGATGACATCGGCTTTGAAATTTTTGGCGGCGGCGGCCAGCAGGTCATAACGAGCCTCGCGGGCCGCAGCCATGATACCGGTTTTCGGCTTGTCGCCCTGCCAGATCAGGATGGTGTGGGGAATGCCGAGCGATGCGCACAGCGCTGCGACCTCGCGCGCCTCGTCTGCGGAGCCGGAGCGCAGCGCATGATCGACGGTCGCGGCGCAAAGGGAAATCTTGAGATCGGGCGCGACCTTTACGGCTTCATCGAGAAGAAAAAGCAGGCCGGTGGAATCGCTGCCGCCCGAGATCGCGACAAGGATGCGCGCGGGGCTTTGAAGCGAGGTGAGAAACTGGAGGATCGCCTGTTGCGGCGATGAGGCTTCCGGAGACATGCCGGAAGACCTTAGCAGGCGAGGCGCTTCTGTTCGCTCGCAACCTTGCTTATGACCGCACGCGAGGCCTTGGGATAACGCTTCGAGACTTCGCGCAGTGTGGCGCATGCCGTCTCGGTATTGTCGAGGGCGGCGAGCGACATGCCGAGCTTCAACAGCATTTCCGGCGCCTTTTCGGATGTGCCGTATTTCTGGTGCGCATTGAGGAAAGTCTTGGCCGCCTCATTGTACTTGCCCTGCGAATAGAGCGCTTCGCCGAGCCAGAAATTGGCGTCCGCCGCCCGCGCGCTGCTTGGGTAGCGGGTGATGTACTGCGTGAATTCCTGCTCGGCCGTGCTGTAATCGCCCGATAACACGTGGCCATAGGCCGCCTTGTACTGATCGGCCTCGCTGCCGAGCGAGGCGGTCTGCTGCGGCGTCCCGGGATTGGCATCGGGAATCGGGCCGGAGCCGATGGTGGCATTTTCATCCACGCTTCCGCCGATCGGATTGCCGTTCTGATCGAACTCGATCGAGCCGAGCTCCTTCGGTGGCTGGCCGAGGCCGGTATTGGCGGGTACGTTGGTGGAGGGAGCCGTTTCGGCTCCCTGCGGTGCTTGAATCACCCTGGCGATGTCGTCGCCGCCGGAAGCAGCCGGCGCGACATCGGTCTCACTCTTCTTGACCGGAGCCTTGGCGGCACCGCCGCCGCCCGTCTTTTCCAGCTGCTGGAAGCGGAATTCATTGTCTTCCTGCTGCTTGCGGATCGTCTCCTGCATCTGCAGAAGCTGAAAGCTCATCTCTTCGATCCGGCCGTTCAGCTGCCGCAGTTGCTCTTCGAGCTGCTGCACACGGACCTCCGCGTCGCCGCTCTGCACCTTGACAACAGGTGGCGCCGCCTGGTTTTCCGCGGATCGGCCGCCAAGATGCAGCCCGAAAAACGAAGCGGAATAGGCCGCTCGTTCGCTCCCGGTCACAGCCGCGAGGCACAGCATGCCTGCCACGACAAGTTTCTTCATATGTATCGTCCTGTCCCAGTGATTCTTCGCACCTCGATGGCACGAACAGGAGATTTTTCCAATTGCTTTCAAAAAGCAACGGAGTCTGGCCAAAGTGTGGTCAAAAAGAAAAGGCGGCCCCTGATGGGACCGCCCGTCGAAAAAGCGAATGTTGCCGGAATTACATACCGGCGCCGCCAAGCACGGTAACCGCGCGGCGGTTCTGCGACCAGCAGGAAATGTCGTCGCAGACGGCGACCGGACGTTCCTTGCCGTAAGAGATCGTCTTCAGGCGCTGCGCCGGAACGCCACGCGAAGCGAGGTAATCCTTGGCGGCAGCCGCACGGCGGGCGCCGAGCGCGAGGTTGTATTCGCGCGTGCCGCGTTCGTCAGCATGGCCTTCAACGGTGATCTGGTAGTTCGGGTAGCGGGCAAGCCACTGGGCCTGACGGTCGAGCGTCTGCGAAGCATCGGCGCGGATCGACGAGGAGTCGGTGTCGAAGAAGATGCGGTCGCCGACATTGACCGTGAAGTCCTGGGCAGAGCCCGGCGTTGCAGCCCCACCAGCACCGGTGCCGAGGCCGAGGTCGCCGGCGCTGTTCGGCGGCTTCTTGGCGCAGCTTGCGAGCGCGAGGCCGGCGATAAGCGCGATCATGACGGGGTTGCGGGCGAAATTCTGCATGCGGCTCATTGCCGGGGTATGAATTCGGCTCATGGCCGGTCTCCTTGCGATTTCATCAGGGTTTCCGGACAGTAACCGCACTCGGTTAACCGCCCCTCAAAGATTATGGTTAACGATTTACTGATTTGTCCCGTAGTCGCCCGGTTTCCATGACTTTGAGGCGACATGAAGGCAGCACCACATCGCCTACTCCAGAAGCGGCGACCAGGCCGGGTCTGAACCGTAGGTCGGCGTCTTGACCAACTGCTCGTTGTAACCGGTCAGATCGATCGAATAGAGCTGCGGGCCGCCGGACCCCGCCGCCTGGCGGAAGAACATCAAAACGCGGCCGTTTGGCGCCCAGGTCGGGCCCTCATTGTGGAAGCCCGTCGTCAGGATGCGCTCGCCCGAGCCGTCCGGCTTCATCACGCCGATCGAGAACTTGCCGCCGGCCTGCTTGGTGAAGGCGATCAGATCGCCGCGCGGCGACCAGACCGGCGTCGAATAGGAACCATCGCCGAAGGAAATGCGCGTCTGGCCGGAGCCGTCGGCATTCATCACGTAGATCTGCGGCTTCCCGCCGCGGTCGCTTTCGAAGCTGACACGGGCACCGTCGGGCGAATAGGAGGGCGAGGTGTCGATCGCAGCCGTCGAGGTCAACCGCGTCGTCGTGCGCGAGCGCAGGTCCATCGTGTAGATGTTGGAATTGCCTTCCTGCTGCAGGCTCATGATCACCTTCTGGCCATCCGGCGAAAAACGCGGCGAGAAGGTCATGCCGGGGAAATTGCCGACGACCTCGCGCTGCCCGGTCTCGAGCTGCAGCAGATAGACCCGCGGCTGCTGGTTGGCAAAGGACATGTAGGTGACTTCCTGCCGGTTCGGCGAGAAGCGCGGCGTCAGCACGAGATCACTGCCATCGGTCAACATGCGCACGTTGAACCCGTCCTGATCCATGATCGCCAGCTGGCGCTTGCGCTGCTGCTTGGTGCCGGATTCGGAAACGAAGACGACGCGGGTGTCGAAATAACCTTCCTCGCCGGTGATCTGCTTGTAGATCGCATCGGCAATGATATGGGCCACGCGGCGCCAGTTCTCCGGCTGGGTGTAAAACTGCTGCCCGGTCATCTGCTGCCCGGCAAACGTGTCCCAGAGACGGAATTCGGCACGAAGGCGACCATCGGCTTCCTGGGTAACGCGGCCAGTCACCAGCGCCTGGGCATTGATGACCTTCCAGTCTTCGAAGCGCGGCGACGCATCCGGATTGGAGATCTTCTCGATAAAGGCCGTCTTGCTGATCGGTGCAAACAACCCGGAACGCTGAAGATCTGCGGCGATGACCTGCGAGACCTGCGCACCCATGTCGCCCTGAAGGAAGTCAGTCACCGCAATCGGCAGCGGCTGCACATTGCCCTTGTTGATGTTGATTTCGACGAGAGCATTTGCAGGCGAGGCGAACGCCGCAATGGTCATGAGACCAGCAGCGACCGCAATAGCGCGGATGAAGGAAAACTTGTTCATGGAGTAAAGGCCTTTCAGCATTTAAATTCCTAGATCGCTGGGATCGAAGTTGACCACGACTTCGTTCCAGGCATCATATTTGTCTTTCGGAAGCGACGAGAAGGGTGCCGATTTCATGATGGCGCGATAGGCCCCCCCGGCCAGCGCCCGTCGAGTGGATTCATTGTCACCACCGACCGCCTCTACGTCGGGTTCGCCGACGATATTGCCGTCCTGATCAAGCTTCATATGCACCTTAATGCGTACGTCGCTCATGCCTTCCATGCCAGGAATAACCGACCAGTTGCCAGCGATGGCGCTCTTCAGCGCATCCATCTCGCTCAAAGATAGCTTGGAGCCACCGTTGCTCTTCTTCGCACCGAGCGATGCCTCCTGCGTCGAGCGCTTGGCGCCACCGGCGGAAGGGTCCGTCTTGTTCAGCAACGCCGCAACCTCGTCGGCATTGAAATCGCTTTTCATCGATGAGGCGGATTTCGCCGTCTCCTGCTTCTGATCCGACTTCTTCTTTTCGGTCGGTATTTCGGCGGCCTTCGGCTGGTCCTGGGTCTTTTCCGGTGGCTTTTCTGCGGGTTTCTGTGGTTCCGGCGGCTTCACCTGCGGCTTGGCAACAGGGGTCGGCACATTGTCCGGCAATGCTTCCGCATCCGGCTTCGGCGGTTCCTCGGGCTTGGCCTGCTCCTCAGGTGGCTTTTCTTCCGGCTTCGGCGGCGTCACTTCGACCGGCTTCGGCGGCGGAATGGAGGCGACCTCCTTCGGCTGCTCGACTTCCGTTTCCTCCTTGACGATGTCCTTGACATCGTTTGGGACAGGATCGGTCTTAGGCATCGGCTTTTCGCTCGAATTCGCTGCCGCAGCCTCGGTGGTGCTCGGCTTGGCATTCGGGACCGGCGGCGTCTTCAGGTCGACATTGTTGTCGCCGGCATTCTCGGCCGGCTGTGCGATCGGTGGCCGTGTCGTCGGCACGGGGGCGGAAGTCTCCTTCTTCGGAGCCTTCTTATCGCCCTGCTGCATCTGGGTGATGGATTCCACCGGCACGAGATCGACCGGCATCGCCTCGAAATCCTCCACCTTGAAGGATTCCGGGGCACTGAGCGACACCATCGCCCAGGTGAGCACCAGGCCATGCAAAACAGCAGATGTGATGACACTGGCCTTCATTTTGAGCGCTATTGGTCCTTCTTCTGCTGCGTCACGAGGCCGATATTCTTGAAGCCTGCGCCCTGAATACGGGCCATGACGTCGGCGATGACGCCATAAGGCGCGGTCGCGTCGCCGCGCACGAAGATACGTTCGTTATAACCGGTGGTGGCGATCGCCTCGAGTTTGGCGGCGATCTCCGCGGCCGGGATCGGTGTCTCCTGCAGGAACACCTCGCCGTCGTTCTTGACGGAGATGGTGATCGGCTGCGTCTCGGAATTCAGCGCCTTGGCCTGCGTTTCCGGCAGGTCGATCGGCACGCCAACGGTCATCATCGGTGCCGCGACCATGAAAATGATCAGAAGCACGAGCATGACGTCGACGAGCGGCGTCACGTTGATCTCGGAGATCACAGCCCTGTTCCGACCGCCGCGACGGCGGCGTCCGCCGCCCCCGCCGCCATTGCCTCCAACAGCCATACCCATGTCAGAATACTCCGTTGGTTACTGAGCGGCAGCGCGCGGCTGCAGCTTCTCGTCGATCTGGCGCGAAAGTATGGCGGAGAATTCATCCGCGAAACCTTCCATGCGGCCCGAAAGCTTGCCGGCATCGGCAGAGAACTTGTTGTAGGCGATAACCGCCGGGATAGCGGCGACAAGGCCGATGGCGGTGGCAAGCAGCGCTTCCGCGATGCCGGGCGCGACGACCGCAAGGTTGGTCGACTTCGAACCGGCAATCGCCTGGAACGAGGTCATGATGCCGACGACCGTGCCGAAGAGACCGATGAACGGACCGGCCGAGCCGATGGTCGCGAGCGATCCGAGGCGGGCGCCGAGATATTCGGTCTCACGGGCGAGCGTGACGTCCATCGCGCGGTCGATACGCATCTGCAGGCCGATCGGCGAGCGGGCGCCGCGTTCGAAGGATTTCTTCCACTCGCGCATGGCCGCCACGAAGATCGCAGCCAGCCCGGTATTGTTGCGCTCCGACAGCGAGCGGTAGAGTTCTTCCAGCGATTGGCCCGACCAGAAGACCTGCTCGAACTTGTCGAACTGGCGCCGTGCGCGGCCATAAGCTAGGTATTTGTCGATGACGATCGCCCACGTCCACACCGAGGCCGCGATGAGCCCGAGCATGACGAGCTTGACGACGATGCCGGCCTGCATGAAAAGCGACCAGAGGCTGACGTCCGCCGTTGCTGCTGCCAATCCTACTTGTTCCATTGATCCAAAATCCCCGAATCCAAACGCCCGGTGCTAGACCGGGCGGCACAAAGTGATCTCGCAAGAAGTGTTCCGGCGGCCGCCGCCCAAAGCCCTGGTCAAACTTCCAAGCTCATCTTCCGCCTTCTTGCCGTCAAATTTGGTCAAAGGAAGGCGTGCACCGCACAAACTCTGACTTTCCCAGTAAGACACTATTATGGTTAATAGATCGTTAGTGCCGGACTGTGACAGTAAGCCTGGTTTTGGAAGATTTTCGTCCATGGATTACTTGACCGGAGCAAGGTCCGGCTGCCGAAAGAGCGCTCATCCTGCGGCGCGGGAATTCCTTCACATAAAGTTCAAGTTTTGACAAGCCTGAAATCTGGGCGATTCGTGGCTATAGCGGCGTGCTGCCTTCCAGGAATTTCGCCGCCAGTGTTTCCGGCAGTCGTCTCGGCCGCCCCCGGGCGTTGATGACGGCGATAATCACCTTGGCGACGATCAGCAGCGTCTCGCCGGAGCGGATTTGCTGATTGAGCACCATCTTGGCGCCGCCGGCCTTTTCCGTGTGCGTCAGGATCGTCAGCACATCATCCATGCGCGCCGGGCTCTTGAAGTCGATCTCCATGCGGTGGACGACGAAAACGAGGCCCTCCTCGTCGGCGCTGACGAGCTCGCGCTGCTCGACGCCGAGGCAGCGCAGATAGTCGGTGCGGCCACGCTCCAGGAAATGCAGGTAACGGGCGTGATAGACCAGGCCGGAGAAGTCCGTATCTTCATAATAGACCCGCTGGACGAGGCGATGTCCCGCCTCCGTCAACTCTCCCGAAATGGAAAAAGGGTGTTCCGTCATAATTTTCTCCAAACTGAGGTGCCCTCTTTGGCGCAACGCTTCAAGACAGGCAAGCATTGAATGCCCGGCAGGCAGGCATTGAATGATTGTCATAATTCCTAACTATCCCCGATAATGAGCGACCGATCAGGAGACGATGTGATGAAGATTGCGGTTATGGGCGGAGACGGTTTCATTGGTTGGCCAACGTCGCTGCATCTCTCCGATGCCGGGCATGACATTCATATCCTCGACAACCTCTCACGCCGCTGGATCGACACCGAACTTGGCGTTCAGTCGCTGACCCCGATGGATTCGATCCAGGAGCGCACCCGCATCTGGCATGCCGAAACCGGACGCCGCATCCACTTCAATCTGATCGATCTCGCCAGGGATTACGAACTTCTGAAGAACTGGCTTTCCGAAAACCGCCCGGACGCCGTCATCCATTTCGCCGAACAGCGGGCCGCGCCCTACTCGATGAAAAGCGACCGCCACAAGAACTACACCGTCAACAACAATGTCAGCGCCACGCACAACCTGCTGAACGCGCTGACGGAACTTAACCTGGACGCCCATCTCATTCATCTCGGCACCATGGGCGTCTACGGCTATTCGACGGTCGGCGCGGCGATCCCCGAAGGTTACCTGCCGGTGGGCATCGAAACCACAGGCGGCGAGACGGCCAGCCAGGAGATCCTCTATCCCTCCAATCCCGGCTCGATCTATCACATGACCAAGTGCCTGGATCAGCTTCTCTTCCAGTTCTACGCCAAGAACGACGGCCTCAGGATCACCGATCTGCACCAGGGCATCGTCTGGGGCACACATACCGAGCAGACGCGCCGCCACGCGCAGCTCATCAACCGTTTCGACTATGACGGTGATTACGGCACGGTGCTGAACCGCTTCCTCATCCAGGCGGCGATCGGCTATCCGCTGACGGTGCACGGCACCGGCGGCCAGACCCGCGCCTTCATCCATATCCAGGATTCGGTGCGCTGCATCGAACTGGCGCTCGAGAACCCGCCGGCGCGCGGCGCGCGTGTCGAGATCTTCAACCAGATGACGGAAACCCACCGGGTACGCGACCTCGCCGAGATGATCGCCAGGATGAGCGGCGCCCAGATTGCCTGGCTGCCGAACCCGCGCAAGGAAGCCGCTGAAAACGATCTGATCGTCCGGAACGAAAAATTCCGCAATCTCGGCCTCGAACCGATCACGCTGGAAGCGGGCCTGCTCGGCGAGATCGTCGACGTGGCGAAGAAATTCGCCTATCGCGTCGACCGCTCGCGCGTTCCGGCCGTCTCCGCCTGGACCAAGGACATCGCCGCGACGATCAATCACGATCCGGAAGGCAAGCGACTGAAGTCGGTTTCATGAGCGGTATCTTTTGGTGAAGCCCCTGCAGCGATGACTTTTACCTCAAACCTCGCCTATGTCACCCTCGTCACCAATGCCGACTACGCCATGGGCGCCACCGCCCTGGCAAATTCGCTTCGTCGCACGGGCACAAGCGCCGACATCGTCGTCCTCCACACCGGCGGCGTCGATGCAGGCGCCCTCGCCCCCCTGAAAGCGCTCGACTGTCGCCTGATCGAGGTCCAGCACCTGCCGCTCTCCGACGCCTTCAACGAACGCCATGCGCATCGCCAGCTCCATTCCGCAGCCCCCTTTACCAAGGGCCGCAAGCCAGATTTCCATTCGCCGCTCGACAATTTCTGCAAGCTCAGGCTGTGGCAGCTCGTCGAATACGAGCGTTGCGTCTTCATCGACGCCGACGCCCTCGTGCTGAAGAATGTCGACAGGCTCTTCCTCTATCCGGAATTTTCCGCCGCCCCCAATGTCTATGAAAGACTCGCCGACTTCCGCCGCATGAATTCCGGCGTCTTCGTCGCCACGCCCTCGCATGACACATTCCGGCACATGCTCGAACGGCTCGACAGGCCGGACGCTTTCTTGCGGCGCACCGATCAGACGTTTCTTGAGACGTTCTTCCCGGATTGGCACGGCCTGCCGGTTTATTTCAACATGCTGCAATATGTATGGTTCACCATGCCGGAGCTTTGGGACTGGAAGAGCATTTCGATCCTGCATTACCAGTATGAAAAACCGTGGGAAAAGGATCATCCCAAGGCAGCGCGACTACAACCTTTGATCGATCTGTGGCACCGTTTCCACGATGACGATGATGTGCCTGAGATCACGGCGCTGAACAATCCGGAAGGGGCAGCATGAAGGTATTGGTATCTGGCGGAACGGGTCTCGTCGGCCGGTATGTCGTCGAGGAACTGCTGGCCGCCGGATATCAGGTGATCGTTGGCGGGCGCCGCGCGCCGCTGCCCCGCCTCTTCTCCCGCCCGGTCGAGTTCGCAGCGCTTTCGCTCGATCCCGACAAGGATCAGATCGACGCTTTCGACGATGCCTATTTCTTCGTCCATGCCGCCTTAAGCCATGTTCCGGGCAAATATCGCGGCGGAGAGGGTGACGACCCCAAGACCTTCCACAGATTGAACCTTGACGGCACCGTCCGGCTTTTCGAAGCCGCCAAACGCGCCGGCACGCGCCGCTGCATCTTCCTGTCCAGCCGCGCCGCCTATGGCGAACATCCCGGGGGAACCGAACTGGCGGAGACGATGCTGGCCAAGCCCGAAACACTCTACGGCCAGGTCAAGCTCGATGCCGAACGCGCACTCGCCCACCTCGCAGCACCCGGTTTTGCCGGCGTCAGCCTGAGGGCGACCGGCGTCTATGGCGATCTCTCGCCGAACAAATGGGACGGACTCATCGCCGACTACCTCGCCGGCCAACCGGTTGTCGCCCGCGTGGGAACGGAGGTTCACGGCCGCGACCTCGGGCGGGCGGTACGGCTGATGCTGGAGACGGAAAGCACCCGCATCTCCGGCGAGGTCTTCAACGTCTCGGACATCGCGATCGACACGCACGATATCCTTTCCGCTATTCGCCGCGAGACGAGCTGTCGACACGCGCCGCCGGCTCCTGCCGACAGGGCGGCGCTCAACCCCATGAGCACAGCGAAAATCCGCGCGCTCGGCTGGATGCCCGGGGGAACCTCTCTGTTCGAAGAGACGATGCAGCGGCTGGCCGCTGTATTGCCGACGTCCCGCAGACACAGGTCCACACAAGCCTGACGTTGCAGAATGCGCCGAATTGCAATCGGGAGCCCGAATTGAAAACCGGGGGATTGTCCATGCAGGTCGCAACCACGTCTGCCTCCATCATCTTGCGCGGCGCGTCTTCGACGGCAGCCATATCGGTCGCCGGAAGCGAGGCCGGTCAGGGTGTGCTCAAGCTGCAGCGCACCACTCAGGCGCTGCAGCAGATGCGCCAGACCCTGGCGAACTCGGGGGATGAAGCCAAGGCGAAGGCGCAACGCAAGCTCGAAGAGGCACAGCAGCAGTTGCAGATGCTGCGCAGTTCCAACATGCCGCCTGAGGTGGTCACCCGGCTGGCCGTCGAACTGGCGCGCAAGGTCGGCACCGCCGCCTCCGAATTCGCATCATCAGTCGCGACCGGCAGTCCGGCAACGGCGGTTCCGGTGGATACAGCGGCGGTCGCAACCAGCGGGACCGATGCCGCGCTGACGGATATCTCAGGAGACACTCGGACCGGCGAGACCGGCTCGCAGGAACCGGACGCCGCAGCCAACGCCCGCAAGGCCTATGGAAGCGTTGCCGAGGATGCCCCGAAATTCTCCAACATCTCGGCTGGTGATCGCGAAACGATGGAAGCGTTCAAGGCGGTTGTGCGCGAACTCAAACAGCTGCTCGAAAAGGCGATGCGCGATCTGCAGCAGAACCGGCAGGCCGGGGTCAATGCCATTCCCGACATCGCTGGCTTCTCCATCGCCGCCGCGACGATACCGACAAGCATCGTCGTCTGACGATCCGCAGCCGCCGGCGGGCGAGGCGTGAAACCGGCGTGATGCTGTCGCATCCCGCATTTGCATCGGAGATCCAGCCGTCTATGCTCGGCCAAATCTCTCAGAACCGGCAGATCGAATGACCGCGAAAGAATTGAAAGCGCAGCTGCGCAACGAACGGCTGTCCGCACGGGACGCCATCCCCGCCGAAAAACGTGCCGCCAAAAGTCTCGCAATGGCCGATCATGCCGGCGAGGCCGTTGGTTTTGCGCTGGGTACGATCATCTCCGGCTTCCTGCCGATCCGTTCGGAGGCCGATCTCAGGCCGCTGATGGCACGCTTTGCCGTGCGCGGTGCGCGGCTCTGCGTACCGGCGATCCTCGACCGGCAGACCATCGTCTTTCGCGAGCTGGCCGAAGATGCGCCGCTTGTCGATACCGGTTTCGGCACGGTCGGCCCCGGCGCCGATGCCGCCATTCTCGATCCCGAAATCATGCTGGTGCCGCTTTCGGCCTTTGATGTCCGCGGCCACCGTATCGGCTATGGCGCCGGCCACTACGACCGCGCCATCAGCCGGCTAAGGCAAAAAGGCCTGCATCCGAAGCTGATCGGCATTGCATTCGACTGCCAGGAAGTGGCACATGTGCCCGCTGAGCCGCACGACATTAGCCTGGATGCCATCCTGACAGAAAGCGGCCTTCGCTTTTTTGCCTCTTGGATTGGATAGGGAATGCGGCTGCTTTTTCTGGGTGACATGGTCGGCAAGACGGGACGCACGGCGGTCTGGGACCGCCTCCCCGGCCTGATCTCCGACCTCAAGCTCGATTTCGTCGTCGTCAACGGCGAGAACGCCGCCGGCGGCTTCGGTATCACCGAGGACATTTTTCTGGAGACGATCAATGCCGGCGCCGATGTGGTGACGACAGGCAATCACGTCTGGGACCAGAAGGAAGCCGTTGCTTTTGCCGGGCGGCACGATCAATTCCTGCGGCCGGCCAACTATCCGCAAGGCACGCCCGGCCGCGGCTCCGGCCTTTTCTATGCCCGGAACGGCGCGCGTGTGCTCGTCGCCAACGTCATGGGCCGGGTCTTCATGCACCCGGAACTCGACGATCCCTTCAAATCGGCGGAGGCGATCCTCGACGCCTGCCCGCTGAAGGAGCAGGCCGATGCGATCATCTTCGATTTCCATGCGGAAGCGACCAGCGAGAAGCAGTGCTTCGGCCATTTCGTCGACGGCCGCGCCAGCTTCGTCGTCGGCACCCACACGCATGTGCCGACGGCCGATGCGCAGATCCTGAACGGCGGCACGGCCTATATGTCGGATGCCGGCATGTGCGGCGATTACGACTCCTCCCTCGGCATGGACAAGGAGGAGCCGCTCAACCGCTTCATCTCCAAGATGCCGAAGGGCCGCATGGAAGCAGCCAACGGCCCCGCGACGATCTGCGGCGTCGGCGTCGAGATTTCCGACAGCACCGGACTGGCCGAAAAGATCGGGCCGCTCCGGCTCGGACCGCGGTTGGCCGAGACGGTGCCGGAGTTCTGGCGGTAATTCATCCCGCGACCAACACGCAATTGTGAGCATCCCCAGTCTAGACCCCTGCGACCACTTGCCGCATTCTCCGGCCGCCAATTCAAAGTGATCGAGCGTCGTTAGCGCGCCCTTCGGACGTGCGGCGCTCTCTGTGAAAGCGCCGGAGGGGTGGCATGAAGCCGCAATATCTTGTCCTCGCTATCGCATGCCTTGCAGCCTTCGCCGCGCCGGGTCCTGCCAGGGCACAGCAGCAGCGAACGCCCGTCAGCCAATGCCAGGCGATCGCGCAGACTATCCCCAAGGCGACCTTTGCAAGCTTTTCCGGCGCCCCGCCGCCGATACCTGCTGTCTCCGAGGGCGAAGACGTCAAATTCACCTTCCTCGGCCATTCCACCTTCGAAATCGACACGCCCGGCGGCATCATCATCGCCACAGACTATAACGGCTGGTACAGGCCGGCGACGTTGCCCGATGTGGTGACCATGAACAAGGCGCACACCACCCACTTCACCTTGACTCCCGATCCCGGCATCAAACATGTTCTGCATGGGTGGAGCGACGTTCCCGGCGAAAAGGCCGACATCGATCTCGTCGTCGGCGATGCCTATATCCGCAATGTTCCGACGGATATCCGCTTCAGCTACGGCCTCGGCGGCTCGCAGGAGAACGGCAATTCCATCTTCATTTTCGAGATCGCCGGCCTCTGCATCGGCCATCTCGGCCACCTGCATTACGAACTGACGGATACCCATTATATCGAGATCGGCCGCCTCGATGTCGTCATGGTGCCGGTCGATGGCGGCCTGACCATGGGCGCCGACAGCATGAGCCGCGTCATCAAGCGGCTACGCTCGTCGCTGATCCTGCCGATGCACCGCCGCGGCCCGCCGGTCGATGCCTTCGTTTCGATGTTCGGCAAGGATTTCGACGTCGCCTATGCGCCCGACGACAGCATCACCGTCTCGATGCGCACGCTGCCGAAAAAACCGCTGATCTATGTGCTGAAGGGAGTGCGGTAAAAGGCCCGGCGGTTTCCCTCCTGCAGCGCCGCGCGTCTTTTAGACGCGCAAAGGACGCTGTAGCACTGTGAATTGCTGCAATTTTATCCTTAAATCGGTTCCGATTTAAGAATTATGCAGGAGCCTTGCGCGTCAGGCAAATTGCAGATGACGCTTGATGCCGACATCCGGCATCTTGTCGTCGTCTAGATTGGCCTTGGCGATTTCCCAGCCGAATTTCAGCTTGTTGCCTGTGGAAACCCAGATCTCGGCATCGTCGACGTGGAGGGAAAGCATGGTGAGCTTGGGGTCCTTCTTGCCGCCGTCGTACCAGGCGGCAATGATCGAACTCCAGTACTCCTCGATCTTGGAAGGGTCGGGGCGCACTTCGATCACGCCGGCAAGGCAGGCGTGATAATCGTGATCCTTGCCGATGACACAGAAATGTGCGCGGCTGCCGGGCTTGATGGCGCGCACGATGTCGGCATCGGTCTTGGTATAGAACCAGATGGTATTGGTGGTGGGATCGGCATGCGGCGCCATCGGCTGCATGTGCATGTCCAGCCCCGAAATTCCGAGCATGCCGGCATGAACATCGTTGACCTGATCCCAGAGCTGACGTGCTGGATGTTCCTGCGCCTCGCTGAGACTTGCCATGACCGTTCCTTTCGTTGGGTGGAGTTCGATTGAAACGTCATCCCCTCGCCTTTGTTCCGAACTGCTTTTTCCTTGAACGGGTGCCGTTTCGCTCTTATAAGGCGGCCCATTCCGAACAATGAGACGTGAACAGGGGTGCCATGGCTGGCCATTCACAGTTTAAAAACATCATGCACCGCAAGGGCCGTCAGGACGCCGTGCGGTCGAAAATGTTCTCCAAGCTCGCACGCGAAATCACCGTTGCCGCCAAGGCCGGCCTGCCCGACCCGACGATGAACGCCCGCCTCCGCCTGGCGATCCAGAACGCCAAGGCCCAGTCCATGCCGAAGGACAATATCGACCGCGCCATCAAGAAGGCAGCCGGCGCCGACGGCGAAAACTACGATGAAGTCCGTTACGAGGGCTATGGCCCGGGCGGCACGGCGATCATCGTCGAGGCGCTGACCGACAACCGCAACCGCACCGCCTCCAACGTCCGCTCGATCTTCACCAAGGCCGGCGGCGCTCTCGGCGAAACCGGTTCCGTTTCCTTCTCCTTCGACCATGTCGGCGAAATCACCTACAAGCTTTCCGTCGGTGATGCCGACAAGGTGATGGAAGCCGCGATCGAAGCCGGCGCCGACGACGTCGAGACCGACGAAGACGGCCACTACATCACTTGCGGCTTCGAAGCCCTCGGCGAAGTGGCGAAAGCGCTGGAATCGAGCCTCGGCGAAGCCGAAACCGTCAAGGCCATCTGGCGTGCTCAGAACAACGTGCCGGTGGACGAGGAAAAAGCCCAGTCGCTGATGAAGCTCATCGACTCGCTCGAAGACGATGACGACGTGCAGAACGTCTATTCCAACTTCGAAGTCTCGGAAGAAGTGCTGGCGAAGCTCTCCGCCTGAGTTTCCTCAGACAGGTGTTAAATAAAACCCGGCCGCAACGCCGGGTTTTTTCTTGCGGGCAAGATCCTTGTGTAGATCCTAAGCGGCGGCTCGCATGAAGCTTCCCAGCCCCGCGAAGAGCTCCACCGATTTCAGCCGCGCCTCGATGTCATGGATCGGCATCGAGATGATCACCTCGTCGGCCTCTGTTTCCCGCAGAAACTCCGTCAGTTTCGCTTCGGCCGTCTTTGGCGAGCCGACGACGGCATAACGCAGCGTGTGTTCGACATTCATCTTCTCCATCGGCGACCAGAAGTCCTCCATATCGGCCACCGGACGCGGGAACGGCCCGCGGACATTGCGGCGCAGATTGACGAACTGCTGCTGGGCGGAGGTGAAATGGTACCGCGCCTCCTCGTCCGTCGCCGCCACCGCGCCCATGACGCCGACCATCACATAGGGCTTGTCGAGTGTCGCCGAAGGCTGGAAACGGTCACGGTAGATGGCGATCGCATCGAGCAGCATGTCGGGTGCGAAATGCGAGGCGAAGGCGTATGGAAGCCCGAGCATGGCGGCGAGCTGCGCACTGTAAAGGCTGGAGCCGAGCAGCCAGATCGGGATATGCGAGCCATTGCCGGGAACGGCGAGGATCGCCTGGTTCTCGACCGGTGTGCCAAGGAGTTGCTGCAATTCCACCACGTCGTTGGGGAAGCTGTTTGCGCCGGCTTCGAGGTTGCGCCGCAGCGCCTGTGCCGTACGCATATCCGTTCCCGGCGCGCGCCCGAGGCCGAGATCGATGCGGCCGGGGAAAAGCGCCTCCAGCGTGCCGAACTGCTCGGCGATGACGAGCGGCGAATGATTGGGCAGCATGATGCCGCCCGAGCCGATGCGGATGCGCTTGGTCGCAGCCCCGACATGGCCGATGACGACTGATGTGGCGGCACTGGCGATCCCCGGCATGCCGTGATGTTCGGCGAGCCAGAAGCGCTTGTAGCCGAACTCCTCGGCCTTCTCAGCCATCCGCGCCGAACTTTCGAGGGACTGACGCACGGTGCTGCCTTCGGCAACGGGGGAAAGGTCGAGTATGGAGAAGGGAACCATGGAAAACCTGCCGGGCAGTTGAAGGATGCAGCCTATGTAGGTTCGCCCTCGCACCATTCCAAACCATGCGCGCAAACAAAAAGGGCCGCGCGAGCGCGACCCCTGCCAGATGCTGGAAGCGATAGCTTAGCGGTGACGGCGCAGCACATGCACCTCGGCGCTCGGCTGGTGGTGGCCTTGCGGCAGCGTGAAATTGCCGAGCTGGCGGTCCATTTCCAGGGCTTCCGTCGCCAGCCGGTGGATCGCCGCCGTCGTCTCCTCGACCATCGAGGCGTTCTGCTGCGTCATCGCGTCGAGTTCGGCGACAGCGCTATTGATCTCACGCAGCGTATTGGCCTCCTCGCGGGTCGCGCCCATGATCTCGTTGATCTGCCCGTTGATCGCCTCGACATGGGCGCCGATGCCCGTGAGAGCAACGCCCGCCCTTTCCACCAGCGTAACGCCGCTTTCGACCTCATGCGTCGATTTCTGCAGCAGGTTGGAGATCTCCTTCGCCGCGCTCGATGAGCGCTGGGCGAGCTCGCGCACTTCCATGGCGACGACGGCGAAGCCCTTGCCGGATTCACCGGCGCGCGCCGCCTCGACGCCGGCGTTGAGCGCCAGGAGGTTGGTCTGAAAGGCGATGTCGTCGATGACCGAGATGATCGTGTTGATCTGGCGCGAGGAAGCCTGGATTGCCTCCATCGCCGCGATCGTCTCCTGCATGATCTGGCCGGAGCCCGTCGTTTCCTTCTTGGCGTCGCGGGCGATGCGCTCGGCCTGTTCGGCCCGCTCGATCTGCTGACGGACCGACTGGGTGATGGCGCTGATCGCATTCGCCGTTTCGGTGATCGAGCCGGCCTGGCGCTCGGTGCGCCCGGCAAGCTCGTCGGCGCCGGTGCGCATCTCCTCGGAGCCGGCGCGCACCGCCATCGAGTTGCCGCCGATTGCCGTCATGGTTTCGCTGAGCGTCGCCAGCGCTTCGTTGAAATTGACCCGCAGGCTTTCGAGCTCGTTCGGGAAGCGTGTATCGATCTGGTAGGCGAGATCGCCGTTCGCCAGATGATGCAGGCCCTCGTCGAGCGCCTCGACCACCTGCTGCAGCGTCTTCGCCTCTGCCTCGCGCTCGGCCAGATTCTGCTGGCGGTCGTGCTCGGCCTGCAGGCGCGTCTCTTCACTGGCGGCTTCGAGCTCGCGGCCTTCGATCAGCGACTGCCGGAAGCGGGCGAGCGCGTTGGCCATCGTGCCGATTTCGTCCTTGCGGTTCAGGCTGCCGATCTCGCTGTCGAGTTTGCCGTCCGCGACATCGCGGGTGACGCCGGCAAGCCGGGCAAGTGGCGAAAACAGGAAATTGGTGACGAGGCCGGTCGCGACCGCCATGACGACGAGCACGCCGATGCCGATCATCGTCAGCAGAGTGGCGATCTCGATCGAGCCGGCATTGAGTTCGCTGAGCAGCACGCTCTCGACCACCAGGAAGCGGTCGCCGCGATAGTCGATGCCGCGGACATAGGCACGGGCGGCGCCATCCGCCCGGTTGAAATCGGCAACCGTCATCGCCGAACTGGCAAGTGCGCTCTGGATGAAGGTGAAGGGTGTGGCATCGAGCATGGCAAGCTTGCCGGCCGCATCGAGACCGATAGCCGATCCATCGCCGGAGACGATCGCCGCCCGTGCCGTGCTGCCCTGGACGATGCCCTTGGCAAGGATGCCGGTGACGATGTCGTCGCGCACCTTGAAGAGGATGATGCCCTTGGCCGCTCCGAGCTTGATGATCGGCACGGCATAGAAGATCGCCGATTTGCCGCTGCCGGCATCGACGCGAAGGCCGGAGAAACCTGTCGGCGCGGCATCATCGGTCGCCTTGGCGGTATTCTCGATCGCCTTGGCGAAAGCGATGCCGGCGCCGGTTGCCTTCCAGGCGTCCGACTTCAGGTTCTCGGCGAAATCGTCCTCCTTCTTATAGGAATAGAGGACCGTGCCCTCGAGATCGGCGATCAGCAGGTCGCTGAAGGCGGTATCCTCGAGGTCGCGGGCGACTTCGCCCTGCGTCTTCTCATGGTTCGAATAATAAAAGCCGCTCGGCCCTTCCGGCTTCATAAGCTTCTCGCGCTGGTCGGCCGGGTTGGGATTGTTCGATATGAAAACCTTCTTCAGCTCGGCACGAGCGTCGCCCGAGGTCTTCTCGATGGTTTTCCAGCCGCTCTTCAGGCTGGTGATCGACATTTGCAGCGCCTCGATGCGCGCAATCGAGTTGGCCTGGTTTTCAAGCTGCGCCAGCTGGTCCTGCAGCATGTCGCCGCGGAAGATCAGCACGCTTTCCTTGGCCTTCAGCGCCTGCTCGTCGGAGATGCGGCTGCTGGCGAAATAGGCGAGTACGTCGATGACCGCGATCGACAGCACGGTCAGCAGAATGAATGTGACGATGACCTTGAAGGACAGGGATTGAAATCTCTGTGCCATGTACGACGAACCCCTTCTGAACGCGCTTGCCAGCCTGGCATGCAGCGCATGCCCGATCGACTGACCTGTAAACAGAACATCGGGGGCTTAATCTTCGTGAAAAGAAGCCCCTCTCGTATTGACGACTAGAATTCGGGCATCTGTTTTAATTCGCGGTAAATGGCGGGGCCTAAATCCGGGAGTGTTTTTGTTTTGTTCACATATCGATGGCACTTATTTCGCGATCGCTATAGGTTGAACCATGCAAAATACGATTCGCATTGTCGGTATTGATCCCGGACTTCGCCGCACCGGTTGGGGAATCATTGACACGCTGGGCAATTCCCTGCGGTTTGTCGCGTCTGGAACCGTGACCTCCGATGGCGACATGGACCTTGCCTCTCGCCTTTGCCAATTGCACGACGGCCTGGCGGAGATCGTCCATAGCTACAAGCCGGATGAAGCCGCCGTCGAACAGACCTTCGTCAACAAGGATGCGGTGGCGACCTTGAAGCTTGGCCAGGCCCGCGGCATCGCCATGCTGGTGCCGGCGCGTGCCGGCCTGCCGGTTTCGGAATATGCCCCGAACGCCGTAAAAAAGGCCGTCATCGGCGTCGGCCATGGCGAAAAGCACCAGATCCACATGATGCTGAAGATCCTGATGCCGAAAGTCGAATTCAAGGGCGACGATGCTGCCGACGCCCTGGCGATCGCCATCTGCCACGCGCATAATCGCGGCAGTAACAGGATGCGCCAGGCACTGGCCGGTTAATCTATACTTGACTTGTTCCCATCTGCTGAGAGACCGCGACCCATGATCGGCAAGCTGAAAGGCACCATAGACGAGATCGGCGAAGACTATGTGCTCGTCGATGTGCACGGCGTCTGCTACGTCGCCCATTGTTCGGCCCGCACCCTGTCCAAGCTCGGCTCGGCCGGCGAGGCCTGCGTGCTGTTCATCGAGACCTATGTGCGCGAGGACCAGTTGAAGCTCTTCGGCTTCATGAGCGCGCTGGAGCGGGAATGGTTCAACCTGCTCCAGAGCGTCCAGGGCGTCGGCGCCAAGGTGGCACTCGCCGTGCTGTCGACGTTGACGCCGGGCGAACTTGCCAATGCGATCGCCCTGCAGGACCGCGCCGCCGTCTCCCGCGCACCGGGCGTTGGTCCGAAAGTGGCGATGCGCCTCGTCACCGAGCTCAAGAACCGGGCGCCGGCCTTTGCCGGCGAAGCGATCAATATCGGCCTCAAACAGGAACTCGGCGAAGGTGTCGCGGCAGCACCTGTCGCCGATGCGGTTTCCGCACTGACCAACCTCGGCTATTCCCGCGACCAGGCGGCGAATGCGATTGCCGCAGCCATGAAGACGGCAGGCGATGGTGCAGACAGCGCCAAGCTGATCCGATTGGGATTGAAGGAACTGGCGCGGTAGAGTAGGATAAACTGTCGATTTTCCGACAAATGACAAATTTTCCGACTCACTCACCAAAATAGGACTACTGATCGATGTGGGGAGAATTTACGCTTTCACCCAAAGGCCAGATAACGCTTCCGAAGGAACTGCGGGATGCTCTCGGTCTTCAGCCCGGCGATCAGCTTGTTTTCTCCATCATCGACGGAGAGGTCGTGATCACACCAAAATCGATCAACTTCAACGATCTCGCAGGCCTTCTCGGATCGCCTCCAAATGGACGTGCTTCCCTGGAGGAGATCGACGCAACGGTGACCGATGCTGCGGGCAGCGATGTGGTCGACGAAGCCACGCGGTCGAAATCGGATGTCGCCGCATGATTGCGTATGGTGTGGATACAAACGTCCTGCTGAGGCTTATTGTCGACGACGATCCGGAGCAAAGGGCTGCCGCGCTGAAGTTCGGTGAAGGTATCGGCAGGGACTATCGTGGATTTCTCTCGCTTCTGAATCTCTTGGAACTGGATTGGGCGTTGCGCGCCCGGTTCGGCTTCAAGAAAAAGGATGTTGTCGAGGCAATCGGCAAATTGACACGCGTCAGAGGATTGGACATCGAGAACCAGACCCTGGTGATCAAGGCCCTGAGGGCCGTGGAAACGCGAAACGCAGATTTTGCCGATGCCTTGATTGGCTACCGCGCCGCGGATGAGGGATGCCAGGCGACCAAGACATTTGACCGGCACGCGTTCAAGACTGTGCCAGGTATGGAGCTTCTGACATGAGCGAACCCGCCCGCCTGATATCACCGGAAAAGCGGGGCGAAGACCTAGATATCACCTTGCGCCCGCAATCGCTGGACGAGTTCACCGGCCAGGCGGAAGCGCGCGCCAATCTCAAGGTCTTCATCGAGGCGGCGAAAAACCGTGGCGAAGCGCTGGACCACGTGCTCTTCGTCGGCCCGCCCGGCCTCGGCAAGACGACGCTGGCGCAGATCATGGCGAAGGAGCTCGGCGTCAACTTCCGTTCGACGTCGGGTCCCGTGATCGCCAAGGCTGGCGATCTCGCCGCCCTGCTCACCAACCTCGAGGAGCGAGATGTGCTCTTCATCGACGAGATCCATCGCCTCAACCCCGCCGTCGAGGAAATCCTCTATCCGGCCATGGAGGATTTTCAGCTCGACCTGATCATCGGGGAAGGCCCTGCAGCTCGCTCGGTGAAGATCGACCTATCGAAATTCACGCTGGTGGCAGCCACCACTCGCCTCGGACTGTTGACGACGCCGCTGCGCGACCGCTTTGGCATTCCGGTCCGCTTGAGCTTCTACACCGTCGAGGAACTGGAACTCATCGTGCGCCGCGGCGCGCGGCTGATGAACCTGCCGATCACCGAAGAGGGCGCCCGCGAGATCGCAAGACGCGCCCGCGGCACCCCGCGCATCGCCGGCCGGCTGTTGCGGCGCGTGCGCGACTTTGCCGAGGTAGCAAGGGCAGAGGCCGTCACCCGCGAGATCGCCGACGAGGCGCTGACCCGCCTGCTGGTCGACAATGTCGGCTTTGACCAGCTCGACAAACGTTACCTCAACATGATCGCGGTCAATTTCGGCGGCGGCCCAGTCGGCATTGAAACCATTGCCGCCGGCCTTTCCGAGCCGCGCGACGCGATCGAGGACATCATCGAGCCCTACATGATCCAGCAGGGTTTCATTCAGCGCACGCCACGCGGCCGCGTTCTGACCGCAATCGCGTGGAAACATCTGGGAATGCAACCACCTAAGGATATGGAGGCTGCGCAGTTCCGGCTGTTTCAGGAGGATAACTGAGTGATCACCCGCCGCGGATTTTTCAAGGTTCTCGGCGGCGGTGTCGCAGGCGTCATGTCACTCGGTGGTTATGCCTTCGCCTATGAACCGCTCGCGCGGCTCGCCATCACCCGCTACCGGCTGACACCGCCGGGATGGACACCGGGGCTGAAGCTCCGCATCGTCGCGCTCGCCGATCTGCACGCCTGCGAACCCTGGATGTCGGCAAGTCGCATTGCCGCGATCTGCCACAGGGCAAATGAACTCGAAGGCGATATGACCATTCTGCTCGGCGATTATGCCGCCGGCATGAACATGGTGACCCAATACGTGCATTCGGGCCAATGGTCGAAGGCGCTCGCCACCTTGCGGGCTCCTCTCGGAGTCCATGCGGTCATGGGCAACCACGATTGGTGGGAGGACCGCACCGCCCAGAAGAACGGCGGGATGGAAACATTCGGACACCGGGCTCTCGCCGATGTCGGAATCCCGGTCTATGGCAACCGCGCCGTTCGGCTCGAAAAGGATGGCCGCGGCTTTTGGCTCGCAGGCCTCGAAGATCAGTTGGCGCTGCTGCCCGGCCGGAAGTGGGGCCGCACGCATATGCTCGGCCTCGACGATCTCGAGGGAACGATGGCTCAGGTGACCGACGATGCGCCTGTCATCCTGCTCGCCCATGAACCCGATATCTTCCCGCGCGTGCCAGAGCGCGTCTCGCTAACGCTATCGGGCCACACGCATGGCGGACAGATCCGGCTGCTGGGCCGTTCGCCGGTCGTGCCCTCGCGTTACGGCAATCGCTACGCCTATGGCCATATGATCGAAGAGGGGCGTAATATCATCGTGTCCGGCGGCCTCGGCTGTTCCATTGCACCGGTGCGCTTCGGCGTGCCGCCGGAAATCGTCGTGATCGATCTTGGATAGAATGGCATGACCAAGCGCACTCTCATCCGCCTGAATGCGGGCGCCGAGCGTTTCAACTATCGCATCGCCGGCCTCGGTTTTCGCAATGGCCATGTGCTCGTTCATCGCGCCGTGCATGAACCCTTCTGGACCTTTCCGGGCGGCAGGGCGGAAATAGGCGAGACGTCGGAGGAGACGCTGAAACGGGAGATGATGGAGGAACTGGGCGTCGACGTCACCGTCTCCCGCCTGCTCTGGATCGTCGAGAATTTTTTCCACTATGAGCAGCGCGACTGGCATGAGCTCGGCCTCTATTATCTGATGGAGATCCCGCCGGACTTCCCTTTTCAGTCACACGAAATCATCCATCGCGTCGAAGACGGCGACAATCATCTCGAATTCAAATGGGTGTCGGCGACGCGCACGGCCCTGACCGCGCTCGACATCCCGCCCTATTTCATCGCCGATGAAATCGAGAACCTGCCTGCCGCGCCCCGTCACCTCGTCTGGCGGGACGGCAATCTCGATGACGAGGATTGACGCAAACATTCCAGCACGTGTGAAGAGGAGATGCGCCGATGCCGACCTTCGATCCCGTCAGGCCGTTTCGCAAACTTGCCTATAACAATGCGCTTGCCAACCGCCGGCTGCTTCAGGCCTGCGCGGCATTGAAGCCCGGTGAATTCGAGGCACCGCGCACCAGCTTCTTCCCCTCGCTCAAGGAAACCTTGAACCATATCATCACGGTCGATTGGTTCTATGTCGATGGCCTGGAAGGCGGCACGCTCGGGTTCCAGGCCTTCGAGGTCGACGAACCCTTCGATGACGTTTCCTCGCTGACAGAGGCGCAGGCGAAGGTCGATCAGCGCCTGATAGCGCTTTGCGAGGCCCTGACGCCGGAGAAGCTGGCCTCCACCGTCCGCCTCCATCGCGGCGCTCGCATCCAGGAGGAGCGGATGGAAGACGTGCTCGCCCACCTCTTCCAGCATCAGACCCATCATCGCGGCCAGGTGCATGCGATGCTTTCCGGCACCAGCGTCGCTCCGCCGCAACTCGACGAGTTCATCGTCGCCGACGATGCGCGGTTCCGTGGCACAGAACTTGCCGAACTCGGCTGGAGCGAAGAGACGCTGATGCGCTGATAATCAGCGTCCTTAGCGCGTCCTATCGGACGCGCTGCGCTTCAGAGCGGTTCGGTTTTTCGCAGAAGCGCAGAACCGCTCTAACTTTTGTTCACACAATTCCGGACGGAAAACCGCTTCGCACTTTTCCTGGAATTGCTCTAGTCCTGCAGTCGCCTCTTCAGCCCGTCGATGATCGTCTTGGTGAGAAGGTCGTAATTCTCGTCGAAGTGATGGTCGCCGGGCAGTTCGATGACTTCGGCGCCGCTATCCTTCAGCGCCGGGCAGGCGACATCGTCATCGTCGTCCTTGCCGTAGATGCATTGCACGAGCTTCGGATCGATGTTCTTCACATCGCTGACGGGATCGCCTCCCGCCCCTTCCGTCTTCTGACCGAGCCAGCCGAGAACGGAAATGACATAGTCGACTTCGTGCGACAGCGACAATAGCGATAGTTGCGCCACCGCCGACTTTTCAGCCGGCTTGAGGAGCTGATAAGTGGCGGGTACGACATCGGCGCCGAAGGAATAACCGACGAGCAGCACATGCTTCACCTTCCACTGCTTGCGGTAGAAGTCGATGATCTTCGAAAGATCGCCGGCTGTCTCCTCCGGCTTACGCTCGGACCAGAAATAATGGAGCGAATCCACGCCGACGACAGGAATGCCTTCCTTCTGCAGCGTGCCGCCGACCTCCTTGTCGATGTCGCGCCAGCCGCCGTCGCCGGAATAGATCACCGCCATCGTATCGAAGGCGGGCGTCGCCTCGAGCACCGCCAACGGCAGGCCGAGCGGGTTGCCGAAGGCACCGGAGGCGGTGACGAGATCGTCGAGCGTATCGGCAAACACCGCCTGCGCATCATCGGTGGAATCGCGGATTTCTATCTCGGCATGGGCCTTCTTCAATGCCTCGGCATGCGCCCGGCCATCCTTGTTGGCATTAGGCGTGAAGACGGTGATCACAGGGTCCGGCAGAACGCCGTCGCTGAGTCCATAGACTGTGCGTTGACCAACCACCTGCTTGGAAGCCGGCGTGCAAAGTGCCTGGGTGAGAGGAATGCCGGCGACCGGATCGACGGCAAGCGTCTGGCCGATCGTCGCATCCGGCGTTTGCGCCGCGATCGCCAGCGCCAAGGCTCCGCCCTCGCCGATGCCGGCGACGATCGGCAGATGATAGGCGCTGTTGCCGGTCGCGCGCTGCACCTGCTGGCTCAGCGATTCGATATCCGAGACCATGTAGATGCAGCCGTCGTTGAGGCTGACGTCGTACCGGCTGAGCGCCTGGATGTAGGAGGGAAAGTCGACGCCGATGACGACGGCGCCTTCGGCGACCAGCCTGTCGGCCTCGGCCTTCTCATAGTCGCCCCAGCCGGCGGCATCCGAGATCAGCATCACCGTGCCTTTCACCTCTCCTTCCGGCAGGAAGATGTGCGGCGACGGAATGAGCCCGGTTTCGAAGCTCTGCTTGGTTTCCTCGGCGGCATTAGCCGGTGCGGCCGCGAGCATGCAGGCGCATGCCGTGGCAAGAAGGATTGTCCTGATCATTTTCTCACTACCCCTTTCAATCCGCCCCCGATCAGAAATGTCGCGTCCATCAACGCGATCATCGGATTGCCCCCTCCTGAGACCGCAAGATAGCGCGGTTGCCAGTGCGGATGAAACTTGGATTTGAATGCCCGAAGGCCTTTGAAGTTATAGAAGCGCTCGCCGTGTTCGAAAACAGTGCTGCCGATGCGGTCCCAGACGGGCGCCGCCTCGCGTTTCGACATGCCGGAAAGAGGCGCCATGCCGAGATTGAAGTGGGTGAAACCCTGTCCGCGCAGATATTCCATGATCTGCACGAAGAGAAAGTCCATCGAGCCCTTCGGTGCGTCCGGCGAGAAGCGCATCAGATCGATCGTGCTCTCCTCCCTGGATTCGGTGACAAGGATATTGGCGAAAGCGACGATCCTGCCGTCCTTTTTCAGGATGCCGACCGGCTGCGATGAAACGTAATCGGGATCGAAGGCGCCGAGCGAGAAGCCTTTTTCCTTGGCGTTGTGATGCTCGAGCCAGGCGGCGGAAACGGCGGCGAGATCATCGATGACCGAGGCTATGTCCTGCGGCTCGACGACGGCGAATTCCAGCCCGTCGCGCTGGGCGCGGCTTGCCGTCTGGCGAAGGTTCGCCCATTTGCCGCCCTTCATCTCGAAGGTCCTGAGATCGGCAACCGCCAGTTCGCCAAGCTTGAAGGCGCGAAGGCCTGCATCGGCGCAATGGGAAAGCAGCGCCGGTGAGATCTGATAGAACACCGCCCGGCAGCCGGCGGCGCGCGCCGCTTCGACGAAACGCCAGACGAGCTCCTGCACGGCGCGATGCTCGCCGACCGGGTCGAACAGTGCGATCCAGGAGCGGCCCTGCCGGCCATACATGATGAAGGCGTCACCTTTTTCCGAGAACATGATGCTCTTGTCGCCCATGCGCACCAGATTGGCGTCGGCATTGCCCTGCTTCATGACGATATCGACGGCACGCGCCAGTGCCTCGTCCGTGGCCGGTTCCGGCCGGAAGGCCGCCGGCCGAAGCAGGCTGAAGATGGCGATCGCCGACGAGATGATGGTGATGCCGAGCACGGCGCGCAGCCCGCGCGGCGCCTCGGCGGTGAATTCAAACTGCCACCAGAGCTGGTTGCTGTATTCGACGTCGCGATAGACGAAGAGCAGGATGACGACGGCGCCGACGACAATGACGGCAATCGCCATCAGCCAAGACGCCGTCAGCGCCTGGTTGAGCAGCGAGGCATGGCGGGTAAAGAGCCGGCGGCTAACGAAGAGCCCGAAGATGAGGAAGGCGAGAAAAGCGGCTTCAACCAGCGCGATCGCCTTCAACAGCGACAAGGTCAACGCGGCGACAGCCGAGAACACCGCCACCCACCAGGCGCCGTCGAGCCGCTGGCCGAGGCCGCGTGCGGCGACGACGAGCGCCAGCCCCAGCAGGCTGGAGAGGAAATGCGCCCCTTCGACCATCGGCAGCGGCAGATAGTTGGAGAGAAATTCGAGGTTCTGGTCCGGCGTCGGCGTGACGCTCGAAAACACCAGCATGACGCCGAGTAGCAGTGCGAGAGCCGACAGCAGCTGCGGCATCAGCCGTCCGCCGATGCGCCGCACGCTGGAGGCGGCCGGATGGTCGACGAAACGACGCAGCTCCGCCGCCGACACCGCGAGCACGGCGATCAGCAGCGGCAGCACATGGTAGACCAGCCGGTAGAGCACCAGCGATCCGAGCACCGCATCGATGTTCACCGCGCTGCCGAGCGACGCGATGATCACGGTCTCGAACACGCCGAGGCCGGCCGGAACGTGGCTGAGTACGCCGAGACCGACGGCGATGGCATAGACGGCGAGGAAGACCGGCCAGCCGATTGCCGTCTGCGGCAGCAGCACGTAGAGCACCGACGCCGAGGCGGCGATATCGAAGGCGGTGACGAGGAACTGGCGCGACCAGGTGCGCGAATCCGGCAGGCGGATTGCCACAGGGCCGAGATCGAGCACGCGCCCGTCACGGCCGATGATCATCACCGCGCCCAGGATGGCGACGATCGAACCGGCGATCAATCGCAGGAGGAAGGCGCTGACACCGATGAGCGGGCCGATCTCGTCGGCGATGATGATGAGGGCGATCGCCGCGACGCCCGCAAGCCCGAGACCGAAGGACAGCGTGACGAAGGCGATGATGCGGCCGATATCCTCCGGCGAGAGCCCGAGGCGCGTATAGGCACGGTAACGGATCGCACCGCCTGAAAGCGCGCCGAAGCCGGCGGTATTGCCGACCGCATAGGCGCTGAACGCCGTCAGCGCCACATGCGGAAAAGGCAGTTTCTTGCCGATATATTCGATGGCGTTGAGGTCGTAGAAGATCAGCGAGAGAAAACTCAGCCCCGTGAAGAACAGAGCAAGCAGGATGGCGCTCGGCCGGGTTGCCGCCAGCGCGTCGACGACGTCATCGTAGCGCACCTCGTTGGTCAGCTGCATGATCGCATAACCGACAAGGCAGAAGACCACGAGTGTCGCCGCGGCCGTCAGCGGCGTTCTGTACCGTCTGAATAGCCCGCGAAAAGAAAACCCGCCGTCCGATTCTTCTATATTTTCCAAATTGCCGTGACCCGACATCTCGTACCTGTCGCAACTGCTAGCGTGGCGGGAATCATTTTTGAAAGACGTAACATAGGAGGCATGGAAGCTCTATGAAGCCATGCCGCCGCTACCCCGCCCCGCCCTTTGCGCCTCAATCATCCTCAATTGGGGCGAATTTGCGCAGGCCGGCGTCGCGGCACATTGCATTTTCGTAAGCTTCGAAAGAACTTGGCCCTACGACGGGATTTGAGACCCGGGAGAACGGTTCGATATGCAGGATAGTCCGGCCCTCATGATGCTTGTCCTCGGACGCCTATTGCTGGGCGGCCTCTATGTCGCGGGCGGCATTCATCATTTTTTCGTCATCGTGCCGTTGACCGCGGCAATCGAAGCCCGCGGCGTTCCCTTTGCAAAATGGGTGCTGCTCTCGGGCAGCCTGTTCCAGATCGCGGCCGGCCTCCTGCTGATGCTGGGACTTTTCGTCGCGGCGGCGGCATTCGGCCTCATCGTCTTCACCCTTGCCGCCACCATCATGCTGCTGAATTTCTGGGACATGCAGGGTACGGCGCGCGACAGCGCGATCAATACCTGGAAAACCAACATGGCGATCATCGGTGGCCTGCTGATCGCAGCCGCCGGGGCGATGTGAGGGTTTACGCCGCCGGCTCGCTGCCCGCCCGTGCATGCGCGGCGTAGCGCGCCACGGCGGCATCGACCTCCGCGTCGCGATCGCCCGCCACCTGCACGGTCGGCACTGCGAATTCGATGTCGTTTTCCTTGAAGGCATTGCGGATCATCGCCAGCGCATTGCGGCGGATGACGAATTGCTCGCCGGGTTTCGTCATCATCGACAGCCGGATTTCGATTGCGAATTCGCCGAATTGTTCGACACCTTTCATCTTCAGCGTCTCGATGATGTGCGGACCGAATTCCGGATTTTCGAGCAGCGTCTGGCCGATCTGCTTGATCACCTTCTTCGCCTTGACGAGATCGGTGTCGTATTTGACGTTGAGGCTGATCTTGTCGATCGTCCAGTCGCGGTTGAGGTTCTTGACCGCCCCGAGTTCGCCGAACGGCACGGTGGTCAGCGGGCCGCGATGGTGCCTGAGCTTCACCGAACGCAGGCTGAAGGCCTCGACCACGCCCTTGTGGCTGCCGCTCTCGATATATTCGCCGATACGGAAGGCATCGTCCCAGAGATAGAACATGCCGCTGATGACGTCCTTGACGATCGTCTGGGCGCCGAAGCCGACCGCGACGCCGACCACACCGGCGCCGGCGATCAGCGGCCCGATCTCGATACCGAGGCCCGACAGCACCATCAGCACGGCGATGACGGCGATCACCACGGCAAGGATATTGCGGAAGATCGGCAACAGCGTATGTATCCGCGCGCGTTTGGCCTTCTCCTCATCCGTTGTTCCGCCATCCACGGATGAATCGAGCAGCTTGCCATTGATATAGGCCTTGATGACATGCCAGAGCAGGTCGGCGGCCAACAGGATGACGATGCCGCCGATGACGCCGCGAGCTATCTTGTCGACCATCGTGTCGCCCGCGGCCATCGTATCGGCGCCGACGCCGAGCATATGGCCAAGCCAGATGGCGGCAACGGCAATGATCAATGCCCGCACGCCCCGGTCGAGCAGCACCGTCGCAATCCGGCGCGTGGCCAGGAAACTTGCTTCGGTCTGCTGCAGCGATCTCACCGCAAGCGTCGAAACGGCGAGCACGCGCGGCAGCAGCAGCACATAGATGCCGAGCCAAAGCAGCCAGTTGAAGCCCGCAACCCAGATGCTCCACAGCAACAGGAAATAGACGGTGAGCGCCCAGGAGGTCCCGTGACCGCGCTTCTCGTCCTTGTGCGGCCGTGACCAGACCGCCTCGATCGCGATCAGCAACAGGCCGATGCCCAGGATATAGCCGACGAGGAGCCGGGCGCTCGGGGTATAGCCAAGCGGCTCCATCGACTGGATCGCCGCCCAGCCGAAGATGAAATAGATGACGAAGGTCGCACAGCGGCGATACCAGAAGAGCGCGACGTCACGTCCCGGCATGATCGGAGCGGTGATCCCCTGCCGTTCTTCGTCGGCCCGCGCCAGCCCGATGAGATCGACCAGCACGCCGCCGAGGCAGATCGTAAAGCGCTGGACGATGAGCGCGACGACGCAGACGATCGCGATGCTTTGGCTGAACGGCGGCCAGCTGAGGCTGAGAAGCGTGAGCATGGTCGCCGCCGCGAAGATCAGCGCCGGGATGACGCGCGGCGCCAGATGCATGCCCGCCATCTCAATCAGCCGGCGGCGACGGCGGCGGAAGGCATAACGGGCAATGCTTTCGACGATCGCGCCGAGCAGGAAAATCGCCAGGAATTGCGCCACCATCCGCGGCCAGCCGGTGACGGCGATTTCACCGAAGAACAGCGACGAGGCATTGCCGACCTGCGAGGGCAGCGTCATCGCCGCATCGGAGACCATCGAGACATGCCGGCGGGCATGCTGCAGCAGACCTGACAGAACCGACATCTGGTTTTCAGACGCTGCGTTGGCCGCAGGCGTCGCGGCCATCTGCGTCGACATCCACTGCTTGACCTCGGGCGTCTGCATGAGCTCCATCATCTCACGCACCTGCGCCGGCGGGGTGGCCGCGGCAGGCACTTGCGCCGGCGGCGTCTGGGAAAAGCCAGGCGAAACCGCCGAAAAAAGCGCAAGCAATGCCAATATGCCGAATAGGACGGCCTTCAAGCCCCCTGCCATGCCACGCTTCATGACCGCCTCCGATGAAAAGTCGGCCGCCTGGATGAAGCAGCCCCAACATTTTGCAATGGATACCCGCGACCGTTGCCGCCAGCAAGCAGTAGGAAAACCATACCGATGGCTAGGAGATACCGACATCGCCGCCCTCGAACGAAGCGCTGCGCTCGCTATGTCAGGATGACGGCTTTGTCGGAACGGCGAGTGAAACCGCCGGCCTCAGGATTTCGGGACCGGTTTTTCCACGTGGCCGCCGAAGCCCGCGCGCATCGCCGACAGCACCTTGTTGGCGAATTCGTCATTGTCGCGCGAGGAGAAGCGGCCATAGAGCGCCGCACTCAGCACCGGCGTCGGCACGCTTTCATCGATTGCCGCCATGATCGTCCAGCGGCCTTCGCCGCTGTCGGAAACGCGGCCTGCATATTTCGATAGTGCCGGATCGGCATGCAGCGCATCGGCCGTGAGATCGAGCAGCCAGGAAGTGATGACGCTGCCGCGGCGCCAGACTTCGGCAACGTCCTGCAGGTTCAGATCGTACTGGAAGTGTTCCGGATGGGCGAGCGGGGCGGTTTCCGCATCGACCTCGTGCGAGGCAGCGCCGATATTGGCGTGCTTCAGGATATTGAGGCCTTCGGCATAGGCGGCCATCAGACCGTATTCGATCCCGTTATGCACCATCTTGACGAAATGGCCGGCGCCATGTGGGCCGCAATGCAGGTAACCCTGTTCGGCGGTGCTGGCCGCCGCCGCTTTGGCGCTCCGGTTCGGCGAGGCTTCCGTCGTGCCGGGGCCGGGCGCCAATGTCGCGAGGATTGGGGAAAGATGCTGGACGATGCCCTTCTCGCCGCCGATCATCAAGCAATAGCCGCGCTCGAGGCCGAAGACGCCGCCGCTGGTGCCGACATCGACATAATGAATGCCCTTGGTGATGAGTTCGGCGCCGCGGCGGATATCGTCGTGGTAATAAGAGTTGCCGCCGTCGATGACGATATCGCCGTTCTCAAGCAGCGGCACCAGGCTCGCCAGCACCTTGTCGACGATCGCCGCCGGCAGCATCAGCCAGATCGCCCGCGGATGGGTGAGCTTCGAGACGAATTCCTCGAGAGAAGCACTGCCGGTCGCACCGAGGCCCGTGAGATCGGCGACGCTTTCCGGCCTGGCGTCGTAAACGACGCATTCGTGACCGCCTCGCATCAAGCGCTGGACCATATAATTGCCCATGCGGCCCAAACCAACCATGCCAAGCTGCATATGAATCTCCTGGAAACCGAAATGAAGTATCGAATCCGGAAATTAGCACCCGCAGTGTGACAGGCAAGCGAAGTCTCGGTGATATTGGCGGATGCGACGATTGCGCCGCCGATCTCCTGCAAACCAATGCTTCGTCAAGCGTCAGGTGCGCTGGCCGGCTCACCCTTCATTTCGCTGAGGAACATGCCCTCGCGCAGGTTGATGCCATATTCGACGAAGGCCTTCATGCAGCAAAGCATCTGCGTCCAGCCTTCGCAGTTGAGATAGGTGCCGCGCCGGCCGGCATCGTCTTCGCGCCAGCCGGTCTCGGCGATGGTCACCAGCGTGCCGCCATCCTCCAGCGGCTTGAAGTTCATCTCCACCAGCGTCTTGTATCTTGCCTTATCCTCGCCGGTACCGCCGTCCCATCGCAGCACGATACGGCTTTCCGGCACGAGTTCGATCACTTCGACTGGCGCATCCTTCCACCAGGTCACCGTCGTGCCCTGGACAAGCAGTGCGCTCGCCCCGCCGATCGTGGTGAAATAGCTGCTGAGTTTCTTCGGGTTGACGACGGCGTCGAATACCTCCGCCACGGGACGGCCGATACGGCCGGAAATGCGGATTCCGAGAGACATGGCACTTCTCCTCTTCTCCATTGTGCCTGTTCCATTGTGCTTGGCTTCATTATGTTATAAAAACATAACATGTCAAGCGAATCAACCGACGACCCTGTTTTCAAAGCGCTGGCGCATCATCGCCGCCGCGAAATCCTCGATCTGCTCAAGGATGGCCCCCGCACCACGGGAACTCTCTGCGAGATGTTTCCTCAGATGGACCGCTGCACGGTGATGCAGCATCTGAAAGTGCTGGAGGAGGCAGACCTGGTCATCGCCAGGAAGGAGGGCCGCGAACGCTGGAACCACTTAAACAGCCTGCCGATCAAGCACATCTACGACCGCTGGATCAGCGCCTATGCCGGCCATGCGCTCTCTATACTCGACCGGCTGAGAAGCGATCTCGAAGGCCAGCCCGAATAAAATGCCGACTGTCCAACCGCCTTGTCGCCCGGCCCGCCACAGCCCTATGCTGGCGGCAAAGCATGGGACAGGACAGATGATGATAACAGGGGCCGGCATACGCCGCATGCGGCTGTTGCGCAGCATGAAGCAGGAACATCTCGCCGAACTCCTCGGCGTCAACCAGGCGACGGTCTCACGCTGGGAGCGCGATCAGCTCGCCCTCTCATCCGAACAGGCCGTCAAGCTGGAACGGATTTTCGCTGCGCCTCGACATGCGGCAGTCGATGCGGCGCTGAAGCGGCTGGTCGAGGATTCCGTTCGCCCAGTGCATCTGATCTGCGACCGCACCCACCGGCTGCTATCAGCCTCCCGCCCGCGGCAGGCGGAATGGCGGGCGCCGCTCGCTGCCTTTCTCGGCCGTTCTCTGTACTCTTACGCTTCCGCCGAAATCACCGCGGCCGAGCAGTCGCTGGAGGAGCGCGGCTGGCATGCAGGCAGGCTCTCGTCGCTGATTCTCGAGACCGGCGCCAACGGCAATGCGCAGCTGCCCATTGCGGCCGGGCACGTGAGCTGGGAAAGGATCATGCTTTCCGATGGCAGCGCCGGCCGCCTTGTCACGACCATCGGCTGAGCCTGCAGCTTTCCTGCATTCCCATGCATAAATTATGCGTTGTCCGGAAACCTCGGTCTTTATAGCGTCGGCCGCCGAAACGCTCAGGAGACGATGTGATGACGATACTGGTGACGGGAAGTGCCGGCCATCTCGGCGAGGCGCTGATGCGCACTTTGAGGGCGCAAAGCCGCTGGGTGCGCGGCATCGATATCAAGCCCTCGGCTTTCACCGATATGGTCGGCTCGATCGGTGATCGCGCCTTCGTCCGGCAGGTAATGTCTGGTATCAGCCAAGTCATCCATGCCGCAACATTGCACAAGCCGCATGTGGCGACCCACGACAATCGCGATTTCCTCGACATCAATATCGCCGGGACGCTGAACCTGCTCGAAGAAGCCGTCGCCGCAGACGTCGCAAGCTTCGTCTTCACCAGCACCACCAGCACATTCGGCGCGGCATTGACGCCGGCTGCCGGCGAACCGGCGGCATGGGTGACGGAGGACGTGCTTCCGGTCGCAAAAAACATCTACGGCGTCACCAAACTCGCCGCCGAAGGCGTGTGCGAACTCTTCGCCCGCAAATCCGGCCTGCCGGTTGTCATTCTCAGGACATCGCGTTTCTTTCCCGAAAACGACGACGATCCTGATATTCGCAACGGCTATTCGCCGGAGAATGCCCAGGCCAACGAGCTTCTTCATCGCCGCGTCGATATCAGCGATGTGGCCGGCGCCCATCTACTGGCGCTCGAAAAAGCTCCGGCCATCGGCTTCGGCCGCTACATCATCTCCGCCACAACGCCGTTTTCATCAGGCGATCTCGCCGAGATCAGACGCGATGCGCCTGATGTCGTCGAACGCCTGTTTCCGGGTGCGAGCGCCCTCTATGCATCACGCGGCTGGAAGATGTTTCCGGCGCTTGACCGTGTCTATGTCAACGCGCGCGCAAAGCGGGAACTCGGCTGGCAGCCGCGATATGATTTCCGTTTCGTGTTGGATTGCCTACGCGAGAATAGGGAATGGCGAAGCCCTTTGGCGCTAGATGTCGGCTCGAAAGGCTACCATGACCAGACCTTTGTCGAAGGGCCTTATCCGGTCCGATAGAACCACGATCTGGAATACGGATAGGCGAAAGCCCGGCATCCTCGCGGCATGGCCTTTTCGCCGAAAAGCGTCATCCAGATATTATGATCCCGTCATAGACCGTCTGACGGGGATATGGGGCGACGAAATCCAGGGCGTGTTCTGCCATCGGGAAATCGAATCCAAGGCGGGGGTGTCATTTGAAGCAGTGTCCAGCCTGCGGGCTGAGCCCGTTTTGAGAGCGCTTTTGACCGAGAGGGTATCTCCATGAAGAATGTCAGACCATAGCATCGCGGCTGTTTGCCGCGGCTCTCGCGGCATCCGCCGCCATTCCGGCCGTCGCAATGGCCGAAAATTCCGCTGTCGGCGGCGGCCTCACCTTCGTCAACAAGGGCCTGGTCGGCGTTCGCCCGCCGGATGCGACGTCCCTGCCGACGATGAAAGGGAAGGTGCGATCCACGACCACCGATGGATGTTTACGATCCTGGGTGCCTACAAACGTAGGTGGGCGCCGTGTGTCCAGGCCCACGGGCCTGGCCAGGGACAGCTCCCTTTGGATCGAGTATGGCCCCAGGGATTGTGGTTCCTGTCGAGAGGCGCAGACCGCATCGCGATATATAAGGACGTTTGCGCTGCCGCGCCAGTGGCGGTGGCAGACCGTCCTGATTTAATTGAGATCAGTTCAGGTCCGGGGCGGAGCGGCCGTTCAGCTTGTCGGTGATGCCACGGATGCGGCTCGAAACCTCACTGAGTGCTGCCGCAAGGTTTTCTTCGGTGCGCGCGGTGGCCGCAAGCACCGTGTCGCGGTTGCCGCGCAGCGACTCGAGTTCGGATTCCAGCCCGGCGACGCGGCGCGTCAGCTCGGCAATCTCGTCCATGACCATGATGCCGGCCATGACCGTGATCCTCAGATCGCCGATTTCACCGAACTGTCCCTTGAGGTGGCCGACATAGCCGTCAAAACGGGTGGCGAGATCGGACAGGTGCTCCTCCTGCCCCTCCTCGCAGGCCATGCGATAGGCCTTGCCGTCGATCGTTACCGTCACCTGCGCCATGCCAAACTCTTTCTATAAGAGCATGATGCCGAAAAGTGTGAGCGGTTTTCGGACGACATCATGCTCTAACTTTTTAAATTAGAACAGGATTCAGATTTTGGGCCACAGCCCAAAATCATCCTGTTCTAGCGATCCAGAACCGCGCGGATCGTTTCCATGGCCGTCACCAGCCGCCGGGATACCTCGCGATTGACCTCTTCCAGCCGGTTGGCGCGGAATTCGGCCTGATCGAGCTCCTGCGCCAGCCGGGAGCGGTCGGCGTGCACGCGTCGTACCTCGCCCTCGATCTCACCCTGCTCGCGCTGCCGCTCGACGCGCATGTCGACGGCGTTTTCGAGGCTCGAAATCGCCTGTCTCAATTCGTTGAGCGCTGCTTCCATGGTTTTGCCTGTGGGCATCATGTCTTTCCGATTCCCGCACAGAATCCGCGAATCGGCACGCCGCGCCGATCCTGTGATTTCAAAAGGATATGCCGCTCGCAAACGGCCCGTCAATAAATCCTGTCACTTGCCCACCGGCCTATCCTGTGGATGAGCACTTTACACGTGCTCGCCGCAGCAGATTCGTCATTTGTATAATCGCGCGATCAAATGTCAAAAATCGCCGCTGTCCGCCCGGATTTAGCCTGCCATTTATTGACTTGCCCGTTCCAACTGCTATGTCTCTGCCGCTTTCACACGATGGTCTTGGAGGCTCGAGGCCATCCCCCGACACCCGGAACTTGCGGAAAAGCCATGACCTCTCCCGAACAACACGACCGGATGGCGAATGCGATCCGTTTTCTCGCCATGGACGCCGTCGAAAAGGCGAACTCCGGCCACCCGGGCATGCCGATGGGCATGGCTGACGTGGCAACGGTCCTGTTCACCAAATATCTGCGCTTCGATCCAAAGAAGCCGCACTGGCCGAACCGCGATCGCTTCGTGCTGTCGGCCGGCCATGGCTCGATGCTGCTCTATTCGCTGCTGTATCTGACCGGCTATCCCGACATGACGGTCGAAGATCTGAAGCAGTTCCGTCAGATCGGTTCGAAGACCGCCGGCCATCCGGAATATGGTCACGCGACCGGCATCGAAACGACGACCGGCCCGCTCGGTCAGGGCATTGCCAATGCCGTCGGCATGGCGATTGCCGAGCGCAAGCTGCGCGAGGAGTTCGGCTCCGACCTGCAGGACCACTACACTTATGTCATCAATGGCGACGGCTGCCTGATGGAAGGCATAAGCCATGAGGCGATCGCGCTTGCCGGCCACTTGAAGCTGAACAAGCTGATCCTCTTCTGGGACAACAATTCGATCACCATCGACGGTGCCGTTTCGCTGTCGGACTCCACCGACCAGATCGCTCGCTTCAAGGCCGTTCACTGGAACACCATCGAGATCGACGGTCACGATCAGGCCGCCATCGCCGAGGCGATCGAAGCCGCCCACAAGTCCGACCGCCCGACCTTCATCGCCTGCAAGACGATCATCGGCTTTGGCGCCCCAAACAAGCAGGGCACCCACAAGGTACACGGCAACCCGCTCGGTGCCGAGGAAATCGCCGCCACCCGCAAGGCGCTGAACTGGGATTACGAGCCCTTCGTCATCCCCTCCGACGTCCTGGACGCATGGCGCGCAGCTGGCACTCGCTCTGACAATATCGTCAAGGCCTGGGAGGAAACTCTCGCCAACGCCGCCGCCAAGGCCGAATTCACGCGCCGCATGGCAGGCGAACTGCCGGAAGGCTTCGACGCCGCGATCAGCGCATACAAGAAGAAGGTCGCCGAAACCAAGCCGACGGTTGCGACCCGCAAGGCTTCGGAAGATGCACTCGAGGTCATCAACGGCTTCCTGCCGGAAACGCTCGGCGGCTCCGCCGACCTGACACCCTCGAACAACACCAAGACTAGCCAGATGCACTCGATCACACCGACGGATTTCGCCGGCCGTTACGTGCATTGGGGCATCCGCGAGCACGGCATGGCCTCTGCCATGAACGGCATTGCGCTGCATGGCGGTCTCATTCCCTATAGCGGCGGCTTTCTGATCTTCTCGGATTATTGCCGCCCGCCGATCCGCCTGGCGGCGCTGATGGGCATTCGCGTCATTCACGTCCTGACGCATGACTCGATCGGCGTCGGCGAAGACGGCCCGACGCATCAGCCGGTCGAACAACTCGCCGGTCTGCGCGCCATCCCGAATCTGATGGTCTTCCGGCCTGCCGACGCCACGGAAACAGCGGAATGCTGGCAGATCGCCATCAAGACGCACAACCGTCCTTCGGGCCTTGCTCTGACGCGCCAGAACCTGCTCGCCGCCCGTACCGAATACAGCGAAAAGAACCTCTGCGAACAGGGCGCCTATACGCTGGCCGGCAATGCCGACGCCAAGGTGACGATCTTCGCCTCCGGCTCGGAAGTCGAAATCGCCGTTGCTGCTCGTACGGCGCTTGAAGCCAAGGGCGTGACCGTCCGTGTCGTATCGGTTCCCTGCACGGAACTGTTCTTCGAGCAGCCGGACGCCTACCGCAAGGAAGTCCTCGGCAATTCGCCGGTCAAGATCGCTGTTGAAGCCGCGGTTCGCGAAGGCTGGGATGCGTTCATCGGACCGGAAGGCACTTTCATCGGTATGAAGAGCTTCGGCGCTTCCGGCCCGGTGAAGGACGTCTACAAGCATTTCGGCATCACCGCCGACGCCGTCGTTGCGGCCGCCGAAGCAAAGCTTTAATGAGGGCGCCTTGAGGCGCTCTCCATCTCCTCAATTCCAGGCCCTGCCTTATCGGGCCCTACTCTATCGGGAGTGAATGCACATGACAGTCAAGGTTGCCATCAACGGTTTCGGCCGCATCGGCCGTAACGTCCTTCGCGCCATCGTCGAATCCGGCCGCACCGACATCGAAGTCGTTGCCATCAACGATCTCGGCCCGGTCGAAACCAACGCCCACCTGCTGCGCTACGACTCGATCCACGGCCGCTTCCCGGCGACGGTGAAGGTCGAGGGTGACACGATCATCGTCGGCAACGGCAAGCCGATCAAGGTCACGGCGATCAAGGATCCGGCAACGCTCCCGCACCGCGAACTCGGCGTCGACATCGCGATGGAATGCACCGGCATCTTCACCGCCCGCGACAAGGCCGCCGCTCATCTGACGGCCGGCGCCAAGCGCGTCATCGTCTCGGCTCCTGCCGATGGCGCCGACCTGACGGTCGTCTTCGGCGTCAACCATGACCAGCTCACCAAGGAGCACCTGGTCATCTCCAACGCGTCATGCACCACCAACTGCCTGGTGCCGGTCGTGAAGGTTCTCGACGACGCCGTCGGCATCGACCACGGCTTCATGACCACCATCCACTCCTACACCGGCGACCAGCCGACGCTCGACACGATGCACAAGGACCTGTATCGCGCCCGCGCGGCCGCCCTTTCCATGATCCCGACCTCGACGGGTGCAGCCAAGGCCGTCGGCCTCGTTCTGCCGCATCTGAAGGGCAAGCTCGACGGCACTTCGATCCGCGTTCCGACCCCGAACGTTTCCGTCGTCGACTTCAAGTTCGTCGCCAAGAAGGCGACCAGCGTCGGCGAAATCAACGAAGCCATCAAGGCTGCTGCAGACGGCAAGCTGAAGGGCATCCTCGGCTACACCGACGAGCCGCTCGTCTCCCGTGACTTCAACCACGACAGCCACTCCTCGATCTTCGCAACCGATCAGACCAAGGTCATGGAAGGCAACTTCGTGCGCGTCCTGTCCTGGTACGACAACGAGTGGGGCTTCTCCAGCCGCATGTCCGATACGGCCGTCGCCTTCGCCAAGCTCATCTAAGAGCCTGACGATTGACTATTGCAAGCGGCCCGGGAAACCGGGCCGTTTTTTGCTATACACGCTCACGCCGCATCATTTCCCATTTCCAGCACCGGATCTGGTAGGATGGTCGGCCTTGGGCATTCGATGTGCACAGACCGTCAGTACCGGCTCGGTTCCCAAGCCGGCACGGCGTCATCCATAACCCCTGCAGCCGCATCGTCGTCTCGGGGAGATAAAGAGAGATGAATGGATTACTTTACCGTTGAAATCGCCGGCCGTGCCGTTGCCAGTTTCCGCTCGGAAAACAGTGAGGAAGCGACGCATTTCTTCGAGGCGGAAGACTTTCGCGACGACCTGACCATCCTGGAATCCGAAGGCAAGCCTCTTTGGGACCGCAAAGCGGCCCTGAGCTTGCGCAAGGCGACAGCCGAGGAAGCAAGCGAAGTCGAGCACGCCTATGAATTCGACGACGATCCCGAACGGACGATCGAGGACGAGTTCGTCGTTTTCCTGGTCCCGGTCGCGGATTTGACCGACGAGGGCGAGGACACAGAAGACTGAGCGAGTTGGCAATCCGCTGGCTTGGCGTGCTAGATTGAGGAAATGCGCAGCGCTGCACAATGGCTAGAATGAGCCAAGTGGAGGTGATCAATGGCAGAGGCACAAAAACGCTTGTCCCACACCAGCCTCAAACGGCGGCAGCGGTTTCACCCCAAGCGGGACGTCAGGCCTGCCGTGCTGGCAAAGGCCAATCGTCTGGTCATCTGGGTTGCCGCGTTCATTGGCCTCTCGTTTCTCGCCATCGTCATACTTCAGGCAACGTTGGGATAGCAGAGCAAGAGCCGGCGCTTCTGGCACGAAACGACAGCCGGCTGCTCTCGCTGGGCGGCCGGCATTTCCACCCGATATCGAAAAATCTCCGCGTTCAATTTCCCCGCTCTCCGCATTCGCGCCTGCAATCCATTCTTCCCGTCATTGGACAGCGCAAACGGGCCGCGTGAAAGGAGGGAGCGTGTCTTATCCTGTTGCCATTCGCAGATACCGGCAGGAAAAATCCGTGCCTGGCTCTTTCGCCCTGCTCTCGCCTGATTTTCCTATACATTCTTTATAGAGAGTTTCTCCCGTAGCATTCCGTATCGGTGGCCGTCCGGCAACCGTTCAGCAGCATGATGCAGCATCGCGACGAGGTTAAGCCGCAAGGCCTACCCTTCTCTGGCGTTTTGCCGTTTACTGATGGATCGCCGCGCGTGTGGAGGGGTTGAAACGGGACGGATCGGCCGGGGGTGGCCGTATTCGCGAAGCAGTCGATGGAAAGGGGTGGGCATGGAAGCGTTCTATATCGTGGTGCTGGTCTCGACGGCGCTCGTGCTTCTTGCCGCTTTTTCGAGCTTGCTCGCCTTCCGCTTCGGCGCTCCCCTGCTGCTGCTCTTCCTGATGATCGGCCTTGCCGCCGGTGTTGACGGCCTCGGCATCGAGTTCAGCAACAATTATCTCGCCTATATTCTCGGCTCCATCGCGCTGGCCGTCATCCTGTTCGATTCCGGCTTCGGCACGCCGATGCAGGCCTTCCGGCTGGCAGCCGTGCCCTCTCTGGCGCTCGCCTCGGTCGGCGTGCTGATCACCGCCTCGCTCTTTGCCGTTGCCGCCATGTGGCTTTTGAACTTCACCTGGCTCGAAGGTCTGCTGCTCGGCTCGATTGTCGCGTCGACGGATGCCGCCGCCGTCTTCTTCCTGCTGCGCATCGGCGGCATCAACATCCGTGACAAGGTGCGCTCGACGCTGGAAGTCGAATCCGGCACCAACGACCCGATGGCGATTTTCCTCACCATCGCCCTCGTCGAGGTGCTGGCGAGCGGCGAGCGTTACGCCGGCATCAATATCGGCATGCTTGCCATGTTCGTGCAGCAGATGGGCCTCGGCGTCATCCTCGGCCTGCTCGGCGGCATGATGATCGTGCTGATCGTCAGCAAGCTCGATACCGATCGCGGCCTGACGCCGATCTTCGTGCTGGCGCTCGCCCTTCTCGTCTTCTCCTTCACCGGCGCGGTCGGCGGCAGCGGCTTCCTCGCCGTCTATGTCGCCGGCATCTACGCCGGAAACCGCAAGATGCAGGCGATCGGCACCATCAAGCGCTTCCAGGACGGCATGACGTGGCTGGCGCAGATCATCATGTTCCTGGTGCTCGGCCTGCTCGCCACGCCATCGCAATTTCCGGTCATCATCGTGCCGGCCATCCTGCTCGCCCTCTTCCTGATCTTCGTCGCCCGGCCATTAGCGGTCTGGCTGTCGCTGCTTCCCTTCGATTACACGCAGCAGGAAATCGGCTTCGTCGCCTGGGTCGGTTTGCGCGGCGCCGTCTCCATCCTGCTCGCCATCATGCCGATCCTCGGCGGGCTGGAAAACGGCCAGATCTATTTCAATACCGCCTTCATCATCGTACTGGTCTCGCTGCTCCTGCAGGGCTGGACGATCAAGCCCGTCGCCAAGAAGCTCGGCCTGATCATTCCGCCGCGCATCGGCGCCGTCGACAAGGTCGAGGTCGACCTGCCGGGTGCTGCCAACCACGAACTGCTCTCCTACCGCGTCATCAAGGATAGTCCGGTGCTGCGGGGCGAGCGTATTCCGCGCTGGGCGACACCCTCGCTCGTCATCCGCGACGGCAAGTCGATGCGTTATCAATATGCCGGGCGGCTGCGCGAGAACGATCTCGTCTATCTCTTCATCGTGCCGAGCTATTCCCGCCTGCTCGACCGGCTCTTCGCCAGCCGTGCGCCTGTCGATGAAGACGACGCCGAATTCTTCGGAGCCTTCGCACTCTCCCCCGCCCGCCCCGCCGCCGATCTCGACGCCGCCTATGGACCCGGCCTGCTCAATGAATCCGAAAAGGGCCTGACGATCGCCGAATTGATGCGGCAGCGCCTGGGCGGCAAGGCCGACTATGCCGACCGCGTCCGCCTCGGCTCGATCATCCTCATCGTCCGCGATCTCGACGAGCACGACCACATCACCTCCGTCGGCATGTCGCTCGAAGCTGTGGAGCCGGCGATCACGCTGCCAATCTTCATCAATCTCAAGGACATCATCCAGCGCATCCGCGACCGGCTGAACGGGCGCCGGAACCGCGAAACCAAGGCCGCCGAAAGCGCGCCGAAAGCGGCCGCCAGAGGCGACGAAGGCACACGCGAAAACGGCCGTTGAACGCCTTGCGTCTCGAATGATCCTTGCTATGGTCGGCGCAACTTCCGCCAACCAAGACTGGATCTGCCCATGCCTTCTTTCAAGACCCTTGACGATCTCACTGACATCCGCGGCAAGCGCGTTCTCGTCCGCGTCGACCTCAATGTTCCGGTCAAGGACGGCAAGGTCACCGATACGACCCGCATCGAGCGTGTGGCGCCGACGATTCTCGAACTGTCTGAGAAGGGCGCCAAGGTGATCCTGCTGGCCCATTTCGGCCGGCCGAAGGACGGCCCTTCGCCTGATCTCTCGCTGTCGCTGATCGCCCCTTCGGTCGAGGAAGTGCTTGATCATGCCGTGCTGACGGCCTCCGACTGCATCGGCGAGGCAGCCGCCTCCGCCGTCGCCGCGATGAATGACGGCGATATCCTGCTTCTGGAAAACACCCGCTTCCACAAGGGCGAAGAAAAGAACGACGCCGACTTCACCAAGGCGCTTGCCGCCAATGGCGATATCTATGTCAACGACGCCTTTTCCGCCGCCCACCGCGCCCATGCCTCGACCGAGGGCCTTGCTCACCACCTGCCGGCCTATGCCGGCCGCACCATGCAGGCCGAGTTGGAGGCGCTGGAAAAAGGCCTCGGCGATCCCGCTCGTCCTGTTGTCGCGATCGTCGGCGGCGCCAAGGTCTCGACCAAGATCGACCTCCTGATGAACCTCGTGAAGAAGGTCGATGCGCTCGTCATCGGCGGCGGCATGGCCAATACCTTCATCGCCGCCCGCGGCACCAATGTCGGCAAGTCGCTCTGCGAACATGATCTCGCCGAAACCGCCAAGCAGATCATGATCGAGGCCGCGACCGCCGGCTGCGCCATCATCCTGCCGGAGGATGGCGTGATCGCCCGCGAGTTCAAGGCAGGTGCTGCCAACGAGACGGTCGATATCAACGCTATTCCCGCCGATGCCATGGTGCTCGATGTCGGCAAAAAATCCGTCGAGGCCATCAACGCCTGGATCGAGCGCGCTGCAACCCTGGTCTGGAACGGCCCGCTCGGCGCCTTCGAGATCGAACCCTTCGATGCCGCAACCGTTGCTGCCGCGAAATACGCCGCGGGGCGCACCGCCGCCGGCAAGCTCACCTCGGTTGCCGGCGGCGGCGACACCGTCTCAGCCCTGAACCATGCCGGCGTTGCCGACGACTTCACCTATGTCTCGACCGCCGGCGGCGCCTTCCTCGAATGGATGGAAGGCAAAGAGCTTCCCGGCGTCGCCGTCCTCAACGGCAGATAATCGCGAAACCTGATTTGACAGGTTTTACATGTGGATAGACCGTGGAGGCCAAGCGCTTTCCGCGGTCTTTTGCTCAGCGCGCGGAAAAAATCCCAGATTTTCAAACGATTGAATTGATTTCAATCGTTTCAATGACTTAGCCTTCCATTTTCCTCTCTATAAACTTCTGTTATCGCCGTCCTATATTCTTAATCGCCGATGTTTAATGCTGTGGAGAGAACGAGATGAGCGAACGACTGGAAGACATTGCAGTGCAGATGGTTACGGGCGGCCGGGGACTGCTCGCAGCTGATGAATCGACCTCCACCATCAAGAAGCGTTTCGACACGATCAATCTCGAATCGACCGAAACGAGCCGTCGCGACTACCGGGAGATGCTCTTCCGCTCCGACGAGGCGATGAAGAAATATATCTCCGGCGTCATCCTTTACGAAGAGACGCTCTTCCAAAAGGCCGCGGACGGCACGCCTTTCGTCGATATCATCCGCGCTGCCGGTTCCATTCCCGGCATCAAGGTCGATACCGGCGCCAAGCCGATGGCCAAGTATCCTGGCGAAACCATCACCGAAGGCCTAGACGGTCTCGGCGAGCGCCTTGCCCGGTATTATGAAGCCGGTGCCCGCTTCGCCAAATGGCGCGGCGTCATCGCCATCTCATCGACGCTGCCGACCCGCGGTTCCGTCCGCGCCAACGCTCAGGCGCTTGCTCGTTATGCCGCACTCTGCCAGGAGGCCAGGATCGTCCCGATCGTCGAGCCGGAATGCCTGATGGACGGCAAGCCGGGCGACCACACTATCGACCGCTGCGCCGAAGTGACCGAATCCACGCTGCGCATCGTTTTCGAGGAACTGGCCGATGCCCGCGTCAGCCTCGAAGGCATGATCCTGAAGCCGAACATGGTGATCGACGGTAAGAATGCCCGCAAAGCCTCGGTCGCGGAAGTCGCCGAACGTACCGTGCAGGTGCTGAAGCGCACGGTTCCGTCAGCGGTTCCCGGCATTGCCTTCCTCTCCGGCGGCCAGTCGACCGAAGAGGCGAGTGCGCATCTTTCCGCCATCAATGCCACAGCCGACCTGCCCTGGTTCGTTACCTTCTCCTACGGCCGCGCCCTGCAGGACAGCGCGCTCAAGGCCTGGAACGGCAAACAGGAAAACGTCGCCGCCGGCCAGCGCGAGTTCACCCACCGCGCCGAGATGAACAGCCTCGCCGCCAAGGGCAGCTGGAAGAAAGACCTGGAAAAGGCAGCCTGATTTTTCAAGCTTGAGATTTGGGCAGGGAGCGGCAAACACAGCTTCCTGCCCTCTCATTGTCACGGCGACAAGAAACCGCTTCGTTCCTTGAAAAACCGTGATTATTCATAGCGGCCTGCCACAACGGGAGCCGCAATGAACACCCTCTCCTACATCACTGTCGATGTCTTCACCTCCACCCGTTTCGAGGGTAACCCGCTTGCCGTCATTTCCGATGCGCGCGGTCTCAGCGATGCGGTGATGCAGAAGATCGCCACCGAGTTCAACTATTCCGAAGTCACCTTCGTGCTGCCGCCGGAAGACCCGCAAAACTCCGCTCATGTGCGCATCTTCACCCCGACGATGGAAATACCCTTCGCCGGCCATCCGAATGTCGGCACCGCCTATGTGCTCGGCCAGCAGGCGAAGATCTTCGGCAAGCCGGTCGGCGATACGCTGCGCTTCGAGGAAAAGGCCGGCATCGTCGAGGTCAGCCTGAAACGCAGCGGCGGAAAGGTTGTTGCTACCGCCATCCGCGCACCGCAATTGCTGACGATCGGCGATACCATTGCCGCAGAAACCATTGCACGCTGCGTCTCGATCGATCCCAGTGTCATCGTCAGCACCACCCATGCCCCGGTCTTTGCGTCCGTCGGGTTGAACTTCGCCGTCTCAGAGCTGAACGGGCTCGAAGCACTGGCCGCTGCCCGTCCGGACCTTGCGGGTTTCCAGGGGGCGGCTGGCCGCCAGGCGACGAACGGCCACGATTTCTCGCTCTTTCTTTATGTCAGAACATCCGATGATCCCTGGCATATCCGCGCCCGCATGTTCGCGCCCCTCGACAACGTGCCCGAGGATCCGGCGACGGGCAGCGCTTCCGCCGCCCTTGGCGCCTATCTCGTCTCGCTTGCGCCCGATCGCGATATGAATGTCCGCATCACCATCGAGCAAGGTGTCGAAATGGGCCGCCGCAGCATCATCGCCCTCGATGTGGTGAAATCAGGCGGCATCGTCACCGATGTCGTCATCTCGGGAAGCTGCGTTCCCGTCATGCGCGGAGAAATCGGCTTGCAAGACTGACGGTCGCAGATCGTGCCGTACCCCAGCTAACCAGGGATTACATCAGGAAGTCGCGCGAAAGCAGTGCCAATGCCCAGACGGCAAAAGCGATCAGCGCGATCTTCCAGAAATCCATCCGTCGCCTCAGGCCTGGAAGCCCGAGCGGCTTGATCAGCTGTATCGCCATGGCAAGGATGAGCAGCAAGGCTATCAGCTTTGTCATGCTTTATTTTTTCCGTTTTTCGGAATGTCACAGGACGGACATTTTTCCGCGCGAACAAGAGAATCTCGACACGCCGTAAAGACATTCCGGGGCACAATCAATCATCTTGAGGCTGGGCTGACGCCGCTCCTGCCTTATGTCCATGCAAATCGCTTAAGACCGAGTCTGGGGAAATGAAGAGAAATCTGCTGTCCGTCGCTGCGCTGCTCTTTGGCACGCTCTTCCTTTTCATGGGCAATGGCCTGCAGGGCATCCTGCTTCCCGTGCGCGGCAATCTCGAAGGTTATGCCACGACGACGCTTGGTCTGCTCGGTACGTCATGGGCTGGGGGCTTTGTCATCGGCTGCCTGGTGGCGCCGAAATTGGTGCGCCGCGTCGGTCATGTGCGCGCCTTTTCCGGCTTCATCTCGATCATCGCCATCATCGCGCTGGTCAGCGGCATCATCATCGATCCGATCTGGTGGGTGATCCTGCGCGCCGTCACCGGCTTCTCCACCGCCGGCACCTCGATGATCATCGAAAGCTGGCTGAACGAGCGCGCCAGCAACGAGAGCCGCGGTGCGATCTTCTCGCTCTATATCGGCATCACATTGCTCGGCGTCGTCGGCGGCCAGATGATGATCCCGCTCGAGGATGTGCGCACGCCTGTCTTGTTCATGATCTGCGGTATCTTCTATTGCATCGCCATGCTGCCGACGACGCTATCGACGGCCGCTTCGCCGCAGCCGTTGAAGGCGGTGCGCCTCGATCTGCCGGCCCTCTATCGCAACTCGCCGGTCTCCTGCCTCGGCATCCTGCTCGTCGGCATCGCCAACGGTGCCTACGGCACGCTCGCTCCTGTATTCGGCGCCGGCGCCGGCCTCTCCGACACCAGCATCGCCATCATGATGAGCTCCACCATCTTCGCCGGCGCCATGATGCAGCTGCCGGCCGGCCGGCTTTCCGACCGTATCGACCGGCGCTACGTGCTCGCCGCCATGTCCGGGATCGCCGCCCTTGCCGGCCTGCTGATCTTTTTTCTCCACCCGACATCCGCCGGCTTGCTGATCGGGCTCGTTGTCCTTTACGGCGCGGTGGCCAATACGCTCTATCCGATCGCCGTCGCCCATGCGAACGATTTCGCGGCGTCGGAGGACTTCGTCAAGGTCTCTGGCGGCCTGCTGCTGCTCTACGGCATCGGCACGGTGATCGGCCCGACGATCGGCGGCCCCGTCATGTCGATGATCACCCCGCATGCGCTTTTCCTTGTCACCGCCATCGCTCACGTGCTGATCACCGTTTATGCCATCATCAGGAGCCGTATCCGCGCCGCCGTCCCCGTCAGCGACCGCGACGCCTATACGACGATCCCGACCGGCACCTCGCCGATGCTGACACCACAGAGCATGTCGCTTGCCGATCGCGGCGCCGGCAAGGCTGCCGACACCGGAAAGTCTCCCGAAAGCGGCGATCCTGCTGTAAAGTTCGGTTAGAGCAGTTCCAGCAAAAGTGCGCAGCGGTTTTGCGTCCGGAATTGCTTTGACAGAACAGCAAAACGGAGGACGAACCATGAGCTTCATCGATGACGACCGGCCGCAGAAGAAACTCGCCCATGAGATCGGCGCCGATCTCTCCATGCTTTCGGTGGACGAGTTGAAGGCGCGGGTGGAATTGTTGAAGACGGAGATCGCCCGTCTCGAAGCCGAAGCCGCGCGCAAGGCTTCCGGGCGGCAGGCGGCGGAAAGCTTCTTCCGCTCGTGATCCGGTAAACCCCGAAAAACAAGGCTATAGGCGGATAAATGAGCCTGCCTCAAGTCTTACTTCGGTACAGTGTTAATAAAATATTAAGCTTTATAAGGTATTACTATATTCATCCGGATTTTCTCTGGATCTCAGACAGTTTTCCAAGCGGTGAATTGGTCTGATTTTTCTCCCTGTTTTACCTTGAGAGCCGCTTTTGCGGCTCTTCTTTTTCCTATGCCGGCGCGTTTCCACGAAACTGTGGAGATTAACCCTTTCTTAAGAAACGGCTTGCGCATTTGGGCTAATGATACCATCTTAAAGTCATAAAGACCGGGCCTGGAAACTTTTCCGTCGGTGTCGGCGTTACCTGAATATAAAGTAGCTGCGTGCAACAGGGACTATTGCGATGTCGGAAGTTGGATTGAACACGATCAGTTTTGCGGGCCGCGCCGCTGCATCCTCGCAGTTCAAGGCACTTTATGCGGAAGGCATGTCGCTAGTCGAAGAGACCGCCGCCTATCTCGACGGCCAGGGCCGCGCAGCCTCCAAGGTTCTGCCGCGGATGGCCTCGGTTCTTTACGCCGCGGAATCGATGCGTCTCACCACCCGCCTGATGCAGATGGCCTCCTGGCTGCTGTTGCAGCGCGCCGTCAACAATGGCGAAATGTCCCGTGACCAAGTGCTGGCCGAAAAGAACAAGGTCCGCCTCGACGGCTTCAACGTCGACCGCACAGCACCCGGCTGGGGCGACCTGCCGGAATCCTTCCGCGATCTCGTCGAGCGCTCACTGCGTTTGCAGAACCGCATTGCTCTGCTCGACCGCGAGATCTACCGCCCATCCGAAGCCGTGATCGTTCATGACAACCAGAACAGCGTCCAGGCTCAGCTTTCCCTGCTGCAGACCGCCTTCGGCAACAACTGAACGGATCTGCGAGAATTCGATAGAGACCGGCTGCGTCCTGCGCGGCCGGTTTTTTGTTGTCGTCGAACGCCGGCATGCCGACTGCATAATTCAAACTGTTCCAGCGCCGTTTGCGCGTCTGGCAAGACGCGCGGCGCTGTAAGCCACTGCACACGCAAAAAAGCCCGGCGAAACCGGGCTCTCTTCGAATTCCGTCGGGCAGAAGCGATTAGAGGCCGAGGCCGCCGAAACGCTTGTTGAACTTGGAGACGCGGCCACCGCGGTCCATGAGCTGCTGGCTGCCGCCGGTCCAGGCCGGATGCGACTTGGAATCGATTTCAAGGTTCATGACAGCGCCTTCCGAACCCCAGGTCGAGCGGGTTTCGTATTCGGTGCCATCGGTCATGACCACCTTGATCATGTGATATTCGGGATGGATGCCTGCCTTCATAACAATCTTCCTGCGATACCGGAGTTCAATTTGCCGCATGCAGTTGCGGCCAACGAACCGATTGAATAAATGAAGCCGCAGTCGTGATGGCTACGGCTTCCCATTAGGATGCGGTGCCTATACATGAAGGACGCCTAGATAACAAGAGCCAACAGGCCGCATTGCGCGGGTCCTGCGGGCGATCGGAGACGATTTGGCAGAGCAGGCACGGGCTGAAGAAAACAAAAGTCGGTCGCTGCGACCGCTCGGCAGGCTGACGCCCTATGTCATGCGTTATCGCGCCATGGTGGCCGGCGCGCTGATGTCGCTGGCGCTTGCCGCCGTCACCTCGCTGGCGCTGCCGCTTGCCGTGCGCCGCATGATCGATCACGGCTTCACTCATTCCGACGGCCGTTTCATCAACAGCTACTTCGCCATGCTTATGGTCATGGCCATCGTCCTCGCGGTCGCGAGCGCGCTGCGCTATTATTTCGTCATCACCATCGGCGAGCGCATCGTCGCCGATCTACGCCGCGATGTCTTCTCCCATGTGACGAGGCTGTCGCCCTCGTTCTTCGATGTCAACCAGTCCGGCGAGATCGTCTCGCGCCTGACTGCCGATACGACTCAGATCAAGTCCGCCGTCGGCGCCACCGCTTCGGTGGCGCTCAGAAACCTCATCCTCTGTATCGGCGCCATGGGCATGATGATCGTCACCTCGCCGAAGCTTTCGAGCCTCGTCATCGGAGCGATCCCGCTGATCGTCTTCCCGCTCGTCGCCTTCGGCCGCTCGGTGCGCAAGCGCTCGCGCGCCGCCCAGGATACGCTCGCCGACGCCTCCGCCTTCGCCAACGAGACGATCGCCGCGACCCGCACCGTCCAGGCCTTCAACGGCGAGGATGCCGCAGCGACGCGTTACGGCACCGCCGTCGAATCCGCCTATGACGCCGCCCGGGCAGCCATCCGCTCGCGCGCGCTGCTGACGGGGATCGCCATTACGCTGATCTTCGGCAGCGTCGTCGCCGTGCTCTGGGTCGGGGCCCATAGCGTTCTTGCCGGCACCCTTTCTGCCGGCACGCTCGGCCAGTTTCTGCTCTATGCCGTCATCTCCGCCGGTTCGCTGGGCGCGCTGTCGGAGGTCTGGGGCGAACTCTCGCAGGCAGCCGGCGCTGCCGACCGGCTGACCGAACTTCTCGACGAGGTTTCGCCGATTGCCGCCCCCGCCACTCCGCAGCCGCTTCCGTCCCCTGGCCGCGGCCGCGTCGAATTCGCAGACGTGCATTTCGCCTATCCCTCACGCCCCGGCAAATCGGCGCTGCATGGCTTAAACTTCGCCATCACGCCGGGCGAGACCGTTGCCATCGTCGGCCCTTCCGGTGCCGGCAAGAGCACCGTCTTTTCGCTGCTGCTGCGCTTCTACGATCCGCAGCAGGGCAGCGTGAAGATCGACGGGGTCGACGCCCAGCTGACCACGCCCGACGAGCTGCGTCAGCGCATCGCCATCGTGCCGCAGGACGTCACCATCTTTGCCGCCTCGATCCATGACAACATCGCCTTCGGCCGTCCCGGCGCCTCGCGTGACGAGGTCCGCGCCGCAGCCCTTGCCGCCCAGGCTGACGAATTCATCGCCCGATTGGATAGGGGCTACGAGACGGAAGTCGGCGAACGCGGCATCACGCTCTCCGGCGGCCAGCGCCAGCGCATCGCCATTGCCCGCGCCATCCTGAAGAACGCGCCCGTGCTGCTGCTCGACGAAGCGACCTCCGCCCTCGACGCCGAAAGCGAGACGCTGGTGCAGAAAGCCCTCGACGGCCTTGTCGACGGCCGCACGACGCTGGTCATCGCCCATCGCCTGGCAACGGTTCTGAAAGCCGATCGCATCCTGGTCATGGATCAGGGCCGCGTCGTCGAGGAGGGCACGCATAAGAGCCTGATCCGCCATGGCGGTATCTATGCGCGGCTGGCACGGCTGCAATTCGACGCCGCCAACGAGGATGTACTCGCCGCCGCCAAATAGCCGGCGCGCATCTCTCCTGCCAAAAGCGACTAAAGTCTGAACCTCGCAGCACCTCTCCGCGGTTGCCTTTCGCGCGGTCTGCCCTACCCTCTTCATTCCCCGGGGTGGGGATATCGCTGTAGAAATTCTTGGGAGGAGATGGGAATGGCGCTTTCCGATATGACGCGACGTGCGGGCCTTGTGCTCGGTTTCGGTGTGCTTGCGGCCTTTGCCGCCGGCGCAACTGCCGCTGCCGCGGATTTTCCTGATCGCGCGATCACCATGGTCGTGCCCTTCGCGGCCGGCGGCTCGACCGATGTCGTTGCCCGCATCGTCGCGCAGAAGATGTCGGAGGATCTGGGCCAGCAGGTGATCGTCCAGAACGTCGCCGGCGCCGGCGGCAATCTCGGCGCCGGCAATGTCGCCCGCGCTGAACCGGACGGCTACACCATTCTGATGGGCACGGTCGCAACCCACGCCCTCAACCCGCTGATCCTCAAATCGACCCCATACGATCCCGAGAAGGATTTCGCGCCGGTCTCGCTGCTCGTCATCGTGCCCAACGTTCTGGTCGTCAATCCGGAATTGCCGGCAAAGACCGTGCAGGAGTTGATCGCGCTGTTGAAGGCCGAGCCCGACAAATACAGTTACGCCTCGTCGGGCAACGGTACGCCGCTGCATCTTTCCGGCGAACTCTTCAAGTCCATGGCCGGCGTCAGCATGCAGCACATCCCCTATAAGGGCGCCGGCCCGGCATTGAACGACGTCATCGGCAACCAGGTGCCGATCATGTTCGACAACCTGCCCTCTTCATCGAGCCACATCAAGGCCGGTACGCTGCGGGCGCTGGCGGTGACCACAGGCCAGCGCGCCCCTTCCTTCCCCGATGTGCCGACGGTCGCCGAGTCGGGCATACCAGGTTACGAGACCTATACATGGAACGCCCTTTTTGCCCCGGCCAAAACGCCGGACGAGGTGATCTTGCGTCTCAACGCTTCGGCCAAAAAGGCGCTCGCCGACCCGGCCGTTGCCGAACGGATGAAAGAATTCAGCGCCACCATCGTCGGCTCGACGCCGGAAGAACTTGCCACCCATGTGAAGGCCGAACTCGCCAAATGGGGACCGGTCGTCAAGGGGGCGAATATCCAGATGGAGTGATGTCGGAGCATCATGCCTCTTCCATCGCGAACAGGATTCGGATTTTAGGCCGGCCCGGCCTGAAATCTCTTGTTGTCGCGGCGAAGCGTCCGGCCTCTCCTTTGCTAGCGTCCAATGGAAATGGTGACAATTGGACGCTAAGCAATTCAATTCAAATTAAGGTAGTGGAAAAGCTCGCCATTTTGATCTAGCCTCCGCTACGCTGATGGTTGCAATTCAGCGTTTCGGGAGACATCCATGTATAAATTCGAAGTTTATAAGGATAAGGCCGGCGAGTTCCGCTTCCGCTTCAAGGCATCGAACGGCGAAGCCATGTTCTCGTCCGAGGGCTACAAGGCGAAGGCGTCGGCCGTGAACGCCATCGAATCCATCAAGAAGAACGCACCCGGCGCCGAAATCGTCGATCAGACGAAGGCCGAATCCTGATCAGATCGGCAGGGGCGGCGTCAACGCAGCTCCTGCCCTTTCGCGCCCTTGAGCAGCGCCGGCACCCTTGAGTCTGCCCGTTTGCTGGTGATTTTTCGGCGCCATTTTCTTTTTCGCATATTTTTTGAAAACCATGTCGAAACGACCGATGGCCGCGCCTCATTGTTTTGGAACGGCCCTCCGCTCCGCCGGGCTTTACAGCTCTCGGGATATCGGTCCCCGATATCGGCATGCCCGGATCAACGCCAACAACGAGATCAGGAGTTTTCCATGCAATATGCTCTCATCATTCGCGAAGCCGCCGAGGATTTCGAGCGCCGCAGCGATCCGGCCTATCGAGATGGCTGGGTCGCCTACAGCAAGGCGCTTGCTCAGGCAGGGATCATGACCGGCGGCGCCGGGCTGACCGGCCCGGAGACCGGCACGATCGTACGCCGCAAAGGCGGGGAACACGATGTTCAGGACGGCCCCTATCCGGAAGGCAAGGAACAGCTCGGCGGCTTCTATCTGATCGACGTCCCCGACATCGACACCGCGCTTGAATGGGCGACCCGCGTTCCGATCTCCGACAAGGGTTCTGTCGAGGTGCGCCCGCGCCTGCAGATGTGAGGCGACGATGCCGCCTGATGCCGGACGCGCTGCCGAAAAGGTGGCGCGTCAATCCTACGGCAAGCTGATCGCTTTCCTCGCCGCCCGCTCGCGCGACGTGCCGGCGGCGGAAGACGCATTGTCGGAAGCGCTGGCCTCGGCCCTTCGCGTTTGGCCAGAGCGCGGCATTCCCGGCAATCCGGAGGCCTGGCTGCTGGTGGCTGCACGCCGCAACCTCATGCAGGCCACCCGCCACCGCACCGTCGAGGCCAAGGCGCAAACGACGATATTGATCGCCTTCGAAGAAGCGGAGGAACGCATGAACGAGGCCGGCAAAGCCATCTTTCCCGATGAACGGCTGAAGCTGCTCTTTGCCTGTACCCATCCCGCCATCGACAGCTCCGTGCATACGGCGCTGATGCTGCAGACCGTTCTCGGCATCGAGGCGCGAACCATCGCGCGAACCTTCGTCGTTTCGCCGGATACGATGAGCCAACGGCTGGTGCGGGCCAAGGCGAAGATTCGCGATGCCGGCATTCCGTTCGCCGTTCCGCCGCGTCCCGCCTTGCCCGGGCGGCTCGCCGCGGTGCTCTCGGCGATCTACGCCGCCTACGGCCTCGGCTGGGACGGCCTCGACGGCGAAGAAGAGCGCCATTCGCTCGCCGGCGAAGCGATCTGGCTCGGCCGAGCGCTTCTGGCGGTACTGCCGGACGAACCGGAGGCAATCGGCCTCCTCTCGTTGATGCTTCACTGCGAAGCCCGTCGCAACGCCCGGCGCGACAGCGATGGTCGATATGTGCCGCTAGACGAACAGGATACCGCTGCGTGGAACGCAATCATGATCGCCGAGGCGGATTCGCTGCTACGCAAGGCCGGCAGTTTCAACCGTTTCGGCCCCTTCCAGTGCCAGGCGGCGATCCAGTCCGTGCATGCGGCGCGCCGGCTGTCGGGAAAGACCGACTGGCAGGCGTTGACAACACTCTACGCGGCGCTGGTGATGATGAAACCCACGCTGGGTGCACATGTCAGCCAGGCTGCGGTGATCGGCAGGGCGCTGAATGCGGCCGCTGGCCTGAAACGGCTCGACCAGCTCGATCCGCGCGCTGTCGCCAGCTACCAGCCCTACTGGGCGGTGCGCGCCTTTCTTCTGTCGCAGGCCGGCGACGATACCGCGGCGGCCGACGCCTATATGACAGCGATCGGCCTCAGTGACAGCCCCGCCGTCCGCGATTTTCTCGCCGGCCGGCTGAAGGAGGCGCGGCTGTAATCATTTCTCAGTGAGCTTCAGCTCGATGCGGCGGTTGGTGGCGCGCGCGTCCGGCGTATCGCCTGGCGCGATCGGCTGAAACTCGCCGAAGCCGGCGGCAACGAGCCGGTCGGCCGGCACGCCCTGCGCGATCAGGAACTTGACGACCGAGATCGCGCGCGCCGAGGAAAGTTCCCAATTGTCGCGATAGCGGCCCGTTCCGCCAAGCGGCACATTGTCGGTATGGCCGTCGACGCGCAGCACCCAGTTGATCTCCGGCGGAATTTCCTTGGCGAGATCGAGAAGGGCGGCGGCGAGCTTTGCCATCTCCGTCTGACCCTCCGGATTGAGATCGGCGCCGCCCGAGGGAAACAGCACTTCCGACTGGAAGACGAACCGATCGCCGACGATACGGATATTCTCGCGATCCGAAAGGATCTCGCGCAGGCGGCCGAAGAAGTCGGAACGGTAGCGGTTCAGTTCCTGCACGCGCGCCGCGAGCGCGACGTTCAGGCGGCTGCCGAGGTCGGCGATCTTGGTCTGCGAGACCCGGTCTTTCTCCTCCGACGCCTGAAGGGCAGCTTCGACGGCGGCGATCTGGCTGCGAAGCGCTGCAATCTGCTGGTTCAGCAGTTCGACCTGGCTGAGCGCCCGCTCGCTCACCTGCTTTTGCTCGTCGAGCTCCTGCGTCATCGCACCGATCCGTTTCTGCGCTGCATCCTGACCGCCCGAACCGGCATTCAGCAGCGCCTGCAGCCGCGAACGGTCGCCTTCGGCACTGGCAAGCGAGGCCTGCAGATTGGCGACCGAATCCTGAAGATCCTGGTTGCTGCCCTTTTCGAGCGCGAGTAGCTGCGTCAGCTCGTTGATCTGGCTGTTGAGGCGATTGAGCACCTCGTCGCGCCCGGTGATCTCGCGGCTGAGGATGAACTGCCCGACGACGAAGACCGTCAGCAGGAACATGATCGAGATGAGCAGCGTCGACAGCGCGTCGACGAAACCCGGCCAATAATCCACCGTGCGTTCGCGGCGGCGGTTGCGGGCAAGAGCCATGGCTTACTTGCCCTCGCTCTTTTCTGTCTGGCTGGCGCGGTCGCGCGTGCGCTCGCCTCTCTCGCCTGCGCGCTCCTGCACGCCGATGCGTTCGGCCAGCCGGTCAAGCGTGCGGCGCATCGCCTTCGCCTCGTCCTGCTGCGCCTCGATCCAGTCGCGCAGCATCTGCTGTTCGTTGCGCATGTTCTTGACGAGGCCCTGAATGCCTTCGGCAAGGCTCGCCATGGCGGCGACGGAGCGCTGGCTGCCGGTGCCGCCCTCTTCGGAGACCTTGCGCAGATAATCGGAGAGCGCGCGCATGTCGTCAGAGGAGGCGCCGGAAACGGCGTCGAGGGCCGGGGCAAGATCGGAGCCGACATCTGTGACCGAGGACAGCCAGTTTTCCAGTTCCATATAGAAGCGGTTCTGCGCGCGGCCGGCCTGCAGATCGAGGAAGCCGAGAATGAGCGAACCGGAGAGGCCGAGCAGCGAGGAGGAGAAGGCCTGGCCCATACCCGAAAGCGGCATGGAAAGCCCTTCCTTCAGCGCCGACAGCACATCCCCCGTGCCGTTCGAGCCGGCATCGAGCGACTGGATGACGATGCTGATCGAACCGATCGTGCCGATGAGGCCCCAGAAGGTGCCGAGCAGGCCGAGGAAGACCAGGAGGCCGATCAGGTAGCGCGAAACGTCGCGCGATTCGTCAAGGCGGGTGGCGATCGAATCGAGGATCGAGCGCAGCGCCGTCGTCGACAGCGCCACCGAGGTCTTGCGGCTGCCGATCAGCGCCCGCATCGGCGCAAGCAGCCGCGGATTGCGGCTGACCTTGTCGGCGCTACCGGCGGCGCGGAACGAGTTGAACCAGCGCACTTCGGGGCGAAGCGCCAGCACGTGATTGAAAACAAGGATGATTCCGACCGCGAGAACGCCGACGATCAGGCCGTTGAGGCCTGGATTGTGCATGAAGGCGGTCTGCGTCTGCCGGAAGAGGATGGCGGCGATAAAGCCGACGATGACCAGGAAAAGCAGCATCGTCCAGAGGAAGGGCATGGGGCTCGAAAGCCTGTAGGCATAACCGCCGGCCGTCTTTTCGGTGGAGCCGATCTCCGCCACATTCACATTTTCCATAGGGTCGCTGCCTCCGGAGTCATTGCTGGCGGAGACTAGAGCAACATTGTGCCGAATTGAAGTATGCCGGGGCGAAAACCGTGACTTTACAACAGCCGGATTTTCGTTCGCTTACTTGGCGGGGATCGGTCGCTTGACGACTTCGATCAGCGCCTTGTGGATGAGTTCGTTGCCGGCGACGATCGCGCCGCTCTCCAGAATGGCCGCCCCGCCGTCCCAATCGGTGACGAACCCGCCGGCTTCACGGATGAGCAGGATGCCGGCCGCCATGTCCCAGGGCGCAAGCTCCGCTTCCCAGAAACCGTCGAAGCGCCCGGCGGCGACATAGGCGAGATCGAGCGTCGGCGAGCCCAGGCGGCGGATGCCCGCCACTTCGCCCATCACGTGGCGAAGCTCGACCAGAAACTTGCCGTGATTACGCTTGCCGAGCGCCGGCACACCGCAGCCGATGACGCAATCCGACAACACGCGGCGCGCAGCGACGCGCAGGCGCCGGTCGTTGAGGAAGGCGCCGCCACCGCGCTCGGCTGTATAGAGCTCGTCGGTCGCCGGATTGAAGACGACGGCGGCAACGATCTCGCCGTTGCGTTCGAGCGCGATCGAAACAGCGAAGGCCGGAATGCCGTGCAGGAAGTTCGTCGTGCCGTCGAGCGGGTCGACGATCCAGCGGTGCGCGCCGTCCGTGCCCTTGATCTCGTCGCTCTCCTCGCCGAGAAAGCCATAGGTGGGACGCGCCTTGAGCAGTTCTTCCCGAACGATCTTTTCGGCCTTGCGGTCGGCAGTGGAAACGAAATCGCCGGGTCCCTTCACCGAAACCTGCAGGTTCTGCACTTCGCCGAAATCACGTCCCAGCGATTTTCCTGCCTTGAGGGCAGCCTGAACCATGACATTGAGAAGAGCTGAACGGGCCATCGGCGCATTTTTCCTTGGGACTGATACGGGGCGCGCACTGCCAGGGGCGGGAAATGTCCCTGAACATGCATGACAGGCAGCGCTGCAAAGATTGGCGGCCTCAAGACCACAAAATCAGGGAAATTTCAAGGGGAGGCGCGCATGGCTGCCCTGCGACACCGGAAACCGCCGATTATGCTGAACGGATTAAATCCGCGCCATCTTCCGGGACCGCCCGTTTTACGCAGTTTCCCTCGAAACTCATCTCAGAATTTCTGCTGCGTTATCAGCACTTCGCGAGCGATCTGATCGAGCGGCAGGATACGGTCGACACCGCCCTTGGCGATCGCCTCCTTCGGCATGCCGAAGACAACCGAACTCGCCTCGTCCTGCGCCACCGTGTAGGCGCCGGCCTGATGCATTTCCAGCATGCCGCGCGCGCCGTCGTCGCCCATGCCGGTCATGATGATGCCCATGGCATTCGAGCCGGCCGAGCGCGCCGCCGAGCGGAAAAGCACGTCGACGGAAGGCCGGTGGCGCGACACCAGCGGTCCGGTCTTCACGCTCACATAGTAGCGCGCACCCTGGCGTTCGAGCAGCATGTGTTTGTCGCCTGGCGCGATCAGCACATGGCCGCGCAGCACCGGATCGCCATCGACGGCTTCCTTGACCTCGACCTCGCAGAGCCCGTTCAGCCGCTTGGCGAAGGCGGCGGTGAATTTCTCCGGCATATGCTGGACGATCACCATGCCGGGTGCATTGGCCGGCAGTTCCTCCAGGAATTCGCGCAGCGCCTCGGTGCCGCCTGTGGAGGCGCCGACGCAGACGACCATCTCCGTCGTCTTCGCCATGGCCCGCCCCGTCGGCGGCGGCAGCATCACGTCCGCCGTCAGCTTCTTGGCCGGCCCTTCCGCCGAAGCCGAGCGGATGGTTCCGGCGGCGCGACGCACCGTGGTAAGCCGCGCATGCGAGGCGCTCTTGACGACTTCGCGAATGCGCATCGCATCGTCGGCAAGGCTGTCGGCGGCGCCGATCTTCGATTTCAAGATGACGTCGACGGCGCCGGCCTCCAGCGCCTGGATCAGCGTTTCCGAACCCGCTTCCGTCAGCGACGAGCACATCACGACGGGGATCGGCCGCTGCGACATCAGCTTGCGCAGGAAGGTAATGCCGTCCATGCGCGGCATTTCCACATCGAGCGTGATGACGTCGGGGATCTCCTCCAGCAGCTTCCGCGCCGCCACGAAGGGGTCGGATGCGACCGCCATGATCTCGATATCGGGATCCTGCTCCAAGACATGGGTCAGTGTCTGACGGACGCTGGCAGAATCGTCGATGATCAGAACGCGGATTTTTTTAGCCATGAATGCTCCTAGAGCATGATGCCGAAAAGAATTGGCAATTTTCGGACGACATCATGCTCTAACTCTTTAGTGACACAAAGAGATAGAGCACGCCCGTGATTGGAAGAAAACGGACATGCTCTAGATGCGCTGAAACACCGTATTCGAGACCTGTTTCAATGGCAGGTCGAAGCCGGTAATCGATTCGGAATGACCGATGAACATGTAGCCGCCCTTCGCCAGGCAGTCGCAGAGGCGGTTGAGCACGCCGGCCTGAGTCTGCTTGTCGAAGTAGATGAGCACGTTGCGGCAGAAGATGACGTTCATCGCCTCGCCGATCGGGTATTTCTCGTCCATCAGGTTCATGCGGGCAAAACCAATCTTGCTGCGCAATTTCGGCGTGATGCGCACCTCCCGCCGATCCGGCTGCTTGGCCGTCAGCACGTATTTGCGCTGCAGGTCACGCGGCACAGGCGCGATGAGGTCTTCCGGGTAGATGCCCCGGCGCGCCGTCTGCAGCACGTCGGTGGAAAGGTCGGTGGCAAGCACGCTGTAGGAGACGTCGTTGCGGCCTTCGGTGAATTCCGCCAACACCATCGCCATCGTATAGGGTTCCGCCCCTGTCGAGCAGGCCGAACTCCAGGTGCGGATGGTCCGCACGCCGCTATTGGCGATCGCCGGCAACGCCACGCTCTGCAAGTAATCGAAATGCTTGGCTTCGCGGAAGAAGTCGGTCTTGTTCGTCGTCACCACGTCGATCAGGTAGACGGTTTCCTGGGCGAGGCCGTCGTGATTGAACAGGAAGTCGCAATAATCGTCGAAGGTCGAATGGTTGGTTGCGCGAAGGCGGCGCCTCAGCCGCCCTTCGAGCATCGTCAGCTTGGTCGGCGGCATCTTGATGCCGCTATAGTCGTAGATGAACCGGGCAAGCTTGTCGAAATTGCGCTTGCTGATCCGGTCCCCCGGCAATTGGGTTTCCACCGCTGCCATACTCATAGAACGCCGTACTCCCAGTTGATGCGCGGGTCAGGCAGCCGATTGCAGTGCCGAGGCGTCCTCGTGCGACAGCAACCGGGCAAGATCGATGATGACGACGAAACCGTTTTCACGGCGAACGACGCCGGCAATATAATCCGAGCGCCAGCGCACGCCGATATCAGGCGCCGCCTCGATCTGTTCGCGCCGGAACGGCGTCACCTCGAAGACGCGGTCGGCGACGAGGCCGAGCGTCAGCAGCCGGCTTTCCATCGGCACGTCGAGGACGAGCACGCGTGTGTGCGGCGTCGGCACGGTCTTCGTCATGCCGAGCTTCAATCGAAGATCGATCGTCGGCACGCCCTGTCCGCGCACGTCACGCAGACCGAGCAGATAGTCGGGACCATTCGGAATCTTGAAAGCTTCCGCATAGTCGAGGATTTCCCGTACCACCTCAACCGGCACGGCGAAGATCTCCTCGCCGAGGCTGAAGGTCACGAATTGCGCTTCCAGGGATGTCGTGGCCATGATCATGCACTTTCCTTAAATTCGACGTCCCCATCATCGGGACCGCCCATGGAGAGATCGAGAGCAAAACCCTTTGCCCGCGCCTGCTGACCGGCGACGCTGTTGGCGGCGAGTTTCCTGGTGCCGAGGTTGCGGCCGGCGGGCGCCGAGCTGCGGACAGTCGCCCTGGCAGCGGGCACGCGGGATTGGCGGGCGCCTGCGGTATCCACCTTGAAGAAGGCGATCGAGGCCTGCAGTTCTTCGGCTTGGCTCGCGAGCTCTTCCGAGGTCGCAGACATTTGCTCGGACGCGCCGGCATTCTGCTGCGTCACCCGATCGAGCTGCTGGATCGCGTCGTTGATCTGCGAGGCGCCCACATCCTGTTCGCGGCAGGCCGCACTGATTTCGGAAACCAGTTCGGCCGTCTTGCGGATGTCGGGCACCAGGCGGCCGAGCATGTCGCCAGCGTCCTGGGCGGCCTTGACCGTATCGCTCGACATCGAGCTGATTTCGGCGGCGGCCGACTGGCTGCGTTCGGCAAGCTTGCGAACCTCGGAGGCGACGACCGCAAAACCCTTGCCGTGTTCACCGGCGCGCGCCGCTTCGACGGCGGCGTTGAGCGCCAGAAGATCGGTCTGGCGGGCAATTTCCTGGACGATGCTGATCTTCTCGGCAATGGTCCGCATCGCCTGCACGGCGCGCGACACCGCTTCGCCACTCATTTCCGCATCCTTGGCGGACTGGCGGGCGATCTTTTCCGTCTGGGCGGCGTTGTCGGCGTTCTGCTTGATGTTGGCGGCCATCTCCTCCATCGAGGCCGACGCCTCTTCGGCCGAAGCCGCCTGTTCGCTGGCGCCCTGCGACACCTGTTCGGAGCTCGAGGACAGTTCCTGGCTGCCGGCCGAAACATTTTCGGCGGCCGCGACCGCATCGGCGACAACGCCACGCAGGCGCTCGACCATCTGGTCGAGCGCAATGCCGAGCGTATCCTTCTCCGAAAGCGGCTTCGGAGACACCGTCAGATCGCCGTCAGCGATCTGTGCCGCAATGTTGGCGGTGACGCGAAGGTTGTCCGTCATGGTGTTGATCATGTTGACCAGATCCTTGATCTCGTCGTTGGTCCTGATCTCGACCTTTTGGTTCAGGTCGCCGATGGCGACGGCGCTGGCAACGTTCATGATCTTGCGCAGGCCGCTGTTGACACCGAGCGCGATCCAAAGCGCGGCGGCGAAGGCGATAAGGGAAGCCCCGATTGCGATACCGATCAACATGTTCTTTGTTGAGCTATAAAGAGCATCGGTATCGCTATCGGCTTGCGCCATCGACTTCTGTTGAAGCGTAACGAGTTTCCCGAAAACCTCTTCCATTTCCGCGACGAGGGCGCGAACCTCCCCTGAGGAAAGGGCCACGGCCGCCGCTCTGTCGCCGCTTTGTTGAATGGAGGCTACTTTGTTGGAGCCTTCATCGAAGCGCTTGGCCAGTTCGATCAACCTGTCCCAGAGGGGCTTGCCTTCAGCAGTTGCGAGCTGTAGGCCGCTTGTCGCGAAGCTGAGCATTTCATCCACGCTTCTCGCCGAATTCTGATAATCCTTTTTGACGATTTCGGAATCCATTTCCAGAAGCGCGTTCTTTTGCCAGCGGACGGCATCGAGCTCGGCAGTTTGCGCCTCCAGAGCCAGTTCCAGCCTTTTTGCAGGCCCGGAAACAAGGTCGCCAACAGCGTCGTTCAGCAAGCTGAGGCTGATGATTCCATAAACCGCGCTACCCACCAGCAACAATATGACAAAGCCGAATGCGGCCGCGAGCTTAAGTTTGATCGTAATACGCATCTCAATATTCCTCTCAGAGAGCGAAGCAATAAATATGGTCCAGGTGGCGCGGCGTCATGCAGCAAAGAAATTCCATCAGGCAAAAGCATCCAACGGAAAGAAATGAATAGGTTCCGTGCCTATCCCCTCGAGCACCGGAAGCCTGCGTCGCGGGCCATGTTGGCTGGCCCACGACAGTTGCAAACGGAGAGAGCACCTATGCGCTTTCTCCAAGGGAGCGCTATGCGCTCTCCCTAAACTCGTCATCGGCCATGTCGGGACCGCCCATCGACATGTCGAGGGCAAATCCTTTCACGCGGGCCTGCTGGCCGGCGACCGTATTGGCCGGCGTCTTGCCGCCCGGTTTGCGTGGTGCCGCCTGAACCCGGCTGCGGGCGGCGAGTTTTGCCGCCGGGGCGCGGTCACGGCGACTGCCGGCCGTATCGACCTTGAAGAAAGCGATCGACGTCTGCAGCTCTTCGGCCTGGGAGGCGAGCTCCTCGGAGGTCGCCGACATCTGCTCGGAAGCGCCAGCATTCTGCTGCGTCACCTTGTCGAGCTGTTGGATCGCTTCATTGATCTGGGCCGCCCCGATATCCTGTTCGCGGCAGGCGGCGCTGATCTCGGAGACCAACTCGGCCGTCTTGCGGATATCGGGCACCAGCCGACCGAGCATTTCGCCGGCTTCCTGGGCGGCTGTCACGGTATCGCTCGACATGGCGCTGATTTCGGCGGCCGCCGACTGGCTGCGTTCGGCGAGTTTGCGAACCTCGGAGGCGACGACCGCAAATCCCTTGCCGTGTTCACCGGCGCGCGCCGCTTCGACTGCGGCGTTCAAAGCCAGCAGATCGGTCTGCCGGGCGATTTCCTGGACGATGCCGATCTTCTGAGCGATCGTGCGCATGGCGTCGACGGCACGGGAGACGGCTTCACCACTGGCTTCCGCATCCTTGGCCGACTGACGGGCGATCTTTTCCGTCTGGGCGGCGTTGTCGGCGTTCTGCTTGATGTTGGAGGCCATCTCTTCCATCGAAGCGGAAGCCTCTTCGGCGGAAGCCGCCTGTTCGGTGGCACCCTGCGAGACCTGCTCGGAGCTTGCCGAAAGCTCCTGGCTGCCGGACGAGACATTCTCGGCCGCGGAGATTGCGTCGGCGACGACGCCGCGCAGGCGCTCGACCATCTGCTCCAGGGCGAGGCCCAGCGCATCCTTGTCGGAGAGCGGCTTCGGAGAGACCGTCAGGTCGCCGTTTGCGATCTGATCGGCGATGCCGGCGGTGGTTCGTAGGTTGGAGATCATGCTCTGCATCGCGATGCCGAGCGTATCCTTGTCCGAAAGCGGCTTGGCGTCGGTGCTGAGGTCGCCCATGGCGATCTGGTCGGCAAGGGCTGCCGTGGCGCGCAGATTGGCGGTCATGGTATTGACCGTGTTGATGAGATCCTTGATCTCGTCATTGGTCTTGACGTCGACCCTCTGGTTGAGATCACCGATTGCGACGGCGTTTGCGACGGTCGTGATCTTCCGCAAGCCGTTGTTGATTCCGAGCGTGATCCACAATGCGGCGGCGAGTGCGACGAGCACGGCGATGCCGGAAGCAGCAGCGAGGATCAGCTTGGTCGAATTATAAAGATCGGTGTTCGAGTGGTTGGTTGCCTGCATGCCCTTGCGCTGGATCTCCGTAAGGGCGGCGATTGCATCGCCCATGTCATTGGTCATCGCTCGAAGGTCGCCGAGTGAAAGCGCCAGTGCGCCTGATTTGTCGCCCTTCGCGTCAAGTTGCTGCAACTCAGTGGATTTTTCACGGAATTTCCCACCGACCGTCCGTAGCTTTTCCCAATGAGGCTTGCCTTCGGCGGTGGCGATGGCAAAACCGGCGTCAACAGCATCGAACATGGCCTGCAGGTTCTGATCGGCTTCCTTGTAGAAAGCGGCGGCTGCGTCGGGGTCCGTGGAAAGCAGCGCGTTCTTCTGAGCGCGGATGGCGTTGACTTCGGCGACATTGGCATTCAGCGCCAGTTCCAGGCGGCGCATCGGGCCGTCGATCATATTGCTGCTCGCCTCGTTCAAAGTGCCGAGGCTGAGGCTTCCATAAACCGCTATGCCGATCAGCAGCAGCGTCATGATGCCGAAGGCAAGACCCAGTTTGAGTTTAATGGTGAAACGCATGTGATACCCCCGATTTGCGGTCAAAACGAATGGAGAGAGACATGTCCCCTTGGCGGGACGTCGAGCTTGGAAGTGATGTGTTGAAACGGGGAAAAGCGATTACATTCACTTCCCGGCAGCCGGACATCTCCATCGCAGCGCCAACGCCTACATGCGTTGGGGGATATTCCCTCCTCGGGCCGCCGGAGCAGCCCGAGGGATCACATTGAGGGCACGAGCGCTTATGCGCTCTCCCTAAAGTCGTCGTCGCTGGCGTCTGGACCGCCCATCGACATGTCGAGAGCAAAGCCCTTGAGACGCTGCTGCTGAGCCGAAACCGTCTGGCCGCGACCCTGTCCATGGCCTTGCGGGGCGGATTTGCGGACAGCGGCCGGGGCTTTGACCACCTTGGCCGAAGCTTTTGGCTGTGCCTTCTGGGCGCCGGGCCGCGCACTACCCGCCGTATCGACCTTGAAGAAGGCGATCGAGGCCTGCAGTTCTTCGGCCTGGGAGGCGAGCTCCTCGGAGGTCGCCGACATCTGCTCGGAGGCGCCGGCATTCTGCTGGGTCACCTTGTCGAGCTGCTGGATCGCCTCGTTGATCTGCGAAGCGCCGATATCCTGTTCGCGGCAGGCTGCACTGATCTCGGAGACCAACTCTGCCGTCTTGCGGATGTCGGGCACCAGCCGGCCAAGCATGTCGCCGGCATCGGCGGCGGCCTTGACCGTATCGCTCGACATCGAGCTGATTTCGGCGGCGGCCGACTGGCTGCGTTCGGCAAGTTTGCGAACCTCGGAGGCGACGACCGCAAAACCCTTGCCGTGTTCACCGGCACGGGCAGCTTCGACGGCAGCGTTGAGCGCCAGAAGATCGGTCTGACGGGCGATTTCCTGGACGATGCCGATCTTCTGGGCGATTGTGCGCATGGCGTCGACGGCACGCGTCACCGCTTCACCGCTGGCTTCCGCGTCCTTGGCCGACTGGCGGGCAATCTTTTCCGTCTGGGCGGCGTTGTCGGCGTTCTGTTTGATGTTGGCGGCCATCTGCTCCATCGAGGCCGACGCCTCTTCGGCCGACGCCGCCTGTTCGGTGGCGCCCTGCGAAACCTGTTCCGAGCTCGCCGAAAGTTCCTGGCTGCCAGAGGAGACGTTGTCCGCGGCCGACAATGCGTCGGCGACGACGCCGCGCAGGCGTTCGATCATCGTATTGACATTGCCCAGAAGCTCGCCGATTTCGTCATGGCTGGTGATATCGGCCATCTTCGTCAGATCGCCCTCCGACACCTCGCGAACCACGGTGTTGGCGCGGTTGAGTCCCTTGCTGATCGTGCTGGCGATCCAGAAGGCGGTGAGAGCAGCGATCAGCAGCGCGACGGCGGCGACTGCCATCATCGTCGTGCGGGTCGTCGTGTACTGCGCTTCGGCGCCGTCATCGGCAGCCTTCATACGCTGCTTTTCAAGTGCCAGGATTTCGCTGAGTGTCGAGTCGATGTCGTTGGCAGCGGCCCGGGCCGTCGAGACGGAGATGGCATTTGCGCCTTCGGCATTGCCGGCCTTCACATATTCGCGGATCTGATCGTCGGCCGCATTGAAGGTCTTGGACAGCTCGGCGATGCGTGCCCAGCGCACTTTGCCCTCTTCCGTTGCCAGCGCCAGCACATGGCTGAAGGCGTCGGCGAATTCCTTGCGGGCCTGATTGCCCTTGGCGATTGCCCCGGCCGACTCGTCTGCGGTCCGGGCGGTGAGCAGGTTCTTCTGCTGGCGGATGGCCTCGAGCTGGGCGATATTGATCTGCTGCGCGAGATCGAGGCGGGCTGCCGGGCCGGAGAGAAGCTTATCGATCGTGTCGTTCAGCGATCCAAGGCTGAGGACACCGTAAGCGGCGGTGCCCATGAGCATCAGAATGATGAAGGTGAACGCGGTCACCAGTTTCGTCTTGATTGTCAGTCGCATGGTCCAAACCCCTCGTTGAATTCATCCGGCCTCAATTAACGGCCCCCGCCGCATCGCGCCTGGATGAGAAAATCGCCTGCAGATTAGGGAGAATGATGAATTCTCCGCCCCTTTTCACGAGGCAGTTGATGTAGTCGGCGCGCCAGCGCATACCGACGCTCGGTGGTGCCTCGCTCGCGGTCTTTGCAAGCGTCGTCACTTCGTTCACCTTGTCGGTTCTGAGGCCGACGAGCGTCTGCTCGCCCTGCAGATCGATCTCGATGACGATGATGCGGCTGTCGATCGTCGCTTCTGCCGCTTCCATCCCGAAGGCGAGGCGCAGATCGGCGAGCGGAATGACCTTGCCGCGAAAGTTGATGACGCTGGCGACGAAGGGCTGGCTGCCCGGTACCGCTGTTTCAGGGAGCAGGTCCAGGATTTCCTGGACGATGACCGCTTCCAGCGCGAAGGTTTCGCCGTTGAGATCGAAGGTCAGGACCTCCACCTCCTCGGCATAACTCCAGTGATTGTCAAATCGTTCGGCTGCTGCTGTTGCACTCATCCTGCTACACGCAATTGCGCCTCCTGTTGCTGACCCGCGGCAACCAGGTGCCCGACGTCGAGAATGAGAGCGACGCTGCCGTCGCCGAGAATGGTGGCGCCCGAGAAGGTCGCAACGTTATTGTGCAGTTTCGACATCGACTTGATGACCGTCTGGTGGTCGCCGATGATCTGGTCGACGACGAGGCCGACACGCTCGGTGCCGGTCGAGATGACGACGACCTTCTGGTGCACGTCGGGCTTGGTGCCGGTGCGGAAGAGATCGCGCAGGCGCAGGAACGGCACCAGGCTGTCGCGCAGTGAGATGAAGCTGCGGCCGCGCGAACGGAGATCTTCCTCGAGCGACAGTTCGAGGCATTCCTCGACCGCCGAGAGCGGGATGACGTAGCGGCCGGAACCGACCCGCACCAGCAGGCCATCGATGATGGCAAGCGTCAGCGGGATGCGCAGCGACACTTCCGAACCCTGTCCGGGCACACTGACGATGTCGATTGCGCCGCGAAGCGCTTCGACCGTCTTTTTGACCACGTCCATGCCGACCCCGCGGCCGGACAGATTGGTGATCGCCGCGGCTGTCGAGAAGCCGGGGGCGAAGATCAGTTGCAGCAGCTCGGAGTCGGAAATCGGCTGCCCGGGGTGGATGAGGCCGGAAGATTCCGCCTTGGCGCGAACCCGGTCACGATTGATGCCGCGGCCGTCGTCCTTGATCGAGATGATCACCTCGCCACCGGCCTGGCGGGCCGAAAGCGTCACCGTGCCGGCTTCGGTCTTGCCGGAGGCAAGTCGATCGGCCGGCGTTTCGAGGCCGTGGTCGATCGAGTTGCGCACCAGATGCACCAGCGGATCGGCCAGGCGCTCGATGACCGTCTTGTCGACTTCGGTGCTCTCGCCCTCCGTCACCAGCTCGATCACCTTGCCGGTCTCGCGGGCGAGATCGTGGACGAGGCGGCGGAAGCGAGAGAAGAGGGTGGCGACCGGCACCATGCGCAGCACCATCATCGTGTCGCGCAATTCGCCAGAGAGGCGTTCGATTTCTTCCGAGACGGAGCGTAGCGCGATATCGGTGCTGGCGCTGGCGAGCTGGCTGAGGCGCGATTGCGCAATGACGAGTTCGCCGACGCGGTCCATCAGCTCGTCGAGACGTTCGGCCGGAACGCGGACGTTCTCGGCCGCCTTGGCCTGGCTGACGGCAACGGGCGCCTCGCGCTTGGCCGGAACCGCCTCGACAGGACGAAATTCCGGAACGGCGGCCGGTGGAACGGGCGCCGTCGATGCGGCGGCAGTTGCAGATGCTGTCTTTTCCTCGATGGCCGCGACCGTTGCCGCTGCCGGCGCGTCGATTTCCTCGACGCTGAGTTCCATATCATCGAGTACGAAGATGAAGACGTCGTCGATCGCCGAACGGTCCTGGTCACTCACCAGCGTCACGTCCCAGGAGATATGGAGTTCTGTCGGAGTGAGCTCGTCGAGCGGCGGAATAGCCGAGCTATTGGCGCGCACGGTGCATTCGCCGAGATCGCGCAGCTCGTCCAGCAGGCCGAGCGGATTGGTGCCGTTGGCCATCGAATTGGCGGGCAGGCTGAAGCGAATGCGCCAGCTGTTCTTCCTCTTCGCCGGTGCCTCGCGCACGGCCACGGGTGGGGGAACGGCGACCACAGGGGCAGCTACCGCTGCCGCCTTGCCGCCGACGGCGGCCTGCAGCTGCGCCAGAAGCTTATGTCCGGTATCGCCGTGATCGGCGTCCGGCTGGTCGACAAGGGCACGCATATGGTCCTGGGCGGCGAGAACGGCGGCGACGAGTTCGCTGGTCGCTGCGACTTCACCCTTGCGGACGCGGTCGAAGGCTGTTTCGCAATGATGGGTGAAGGCGGCGAGCGCCTCGAAACCGAACATCGCGCCGGAGCCCTTGAGCGTGTGGAGACCGCGGAACACGGCGTCGACGAGATCCTTGTTGTCGAGTTGGTGGGTCAGGTCGAGAAGACCGGCCTCGATCGCTTCGAGGCATTCGGCGGCCTCCATGCGGAATACGGCGACAGGATCGATCGTACTCATCGTCCGAGAACCTTTTTCACGATTTTCACCAGACTTTCGGGGTCGAACGGCTTGGTCAGCCAGCCGGTCGCGCCGGCGGCCTTGGCACGCGCCTTGAGATCGGCGTCCGATTCCGTCGTCAGGAAGATGATCGGAACGCCGGCCTGCGCCGGCAGCTTGCGCAGCTCCTCGATCATCGTCAGCCCGTCCATGACAGGCATGTTGAGATCGGTCACGATCAGATCGAAGCTGCTGCCCTTGGCCGTCGCGAGGCCCTCTGCCCCGTTGACTGCCTCGGTGACGCTATAGCCGGCATTGGTCAGCGTGACCTTGGTAGTCAGACGAATGCTGGCGGAATCGTCGACGGTCAGGATATTTGCACTCATAACGTTACCTCTTTATGCAACCAGAAATTTGCATCTTCTTGATCGAAAGATTCGATGAAACCGGCGCGCTCAAGTACCTTCAGGACCGAACCACTGGCCGGCGAAGAAAGTTTGAACGTCTTTCCTTGGGATTTTGCTTGGCGGCGCGAGGATTCGATGAGTTGAACGAAACTCAGATCCGCTTCCGCGCCTTCCGGAATGCTGATGATGATTGAATCACGACTATGAAATTCATCAGTAAGCTTGGAATATAGTTCTGAAACGTTGCGAATGCTGAGCACATCCGGCAAATTTATAGATTCGTAATATTGCTTCGGAGTATCCAATGCAGCCTCCTGGGCCAGAGAAATACTTGATGACCCTAAAAGGACTCTCATGGCAGCGTTAATGCGGGGTAAACAGCGGTTGTAGGAAACTGCCGTATAACGAGTCCCGAGACTCCCAATTCTCATCCGAGATAAGTTGTATTTTTTTCTCAAAAATTAGAAATAAATAAAGTAAAAACAGCGTGTTAAATTGCATTTCTCGGCCCTGACACTTTGCCCTGGGTCGCATCGACATCTTTCGTTAATCACAACGCTGGCGAGTCCGGCGCGTTTACCGGACGTTTCCATCCTGCCCGTAAAAATAGAATCGAATTGCCTGTATTTTAAGAAAAGGTATAAAATTGGCACACGCTCTGGTATCGCCGAACGCTGCAGCCTACTCGTCGGGGCGGGACATCAGCCGGACCTTGGAATCCGCCCGCAACCAGGTCGAGGAGCGTTTTCTCGAAGGCGGCACCGTACTGCTGTCGGTGATGGATGTCCTCAACCGCCTGTTGAACTCGCTTGAGAGTGTGACCACGGCGCTCGACAACAAGGAAGCCAGCGATACCACCGCCGATCTCCGCGCCACGGTGGAGAGCCTGAAGGCGTTGCCCGTCACCGAGGAAAACCGTCAGCAGGCGTTGGTCTCGCTGGCGCATACCGGCAGGGAACTGCGCAAGCACGTTTCCGACATGCAGGAGACGATGCGTTATCTCAGAACCTTCGCCGTGACCGTGAAGATCACCGGTGCCGGCCTTGCCGAATTCGCCGGATTCGCCCAGGAGATCCTCGAACGCATCTATTCCGGCACCGACGAAGTCAACCGTTTCGCCACGCATCTCGATAGCCTCGACAAGGAGGTCAAGCTCGCCGCCTCCTTTGGCGCCAGCGTTTCCAAGGGTTATGCCGAGACCGTTCCGGCCGTCGCCGCAGCCCTGCGCGATGATGCCGCCAAGATCGCCGCACACCGCAAGGATCTCGGCGTCATCGCCCGCGAGGTCGGCGCGATTGCCCGCGATGTCCAGAGCAAGGTCGGCTCGACGCTGTCTGCCCTGCAGATCGGCGACATTACCCGCCAGCGCATCGAGCATGTGCAGGCCACATTTTCGTCGCTCGACGATTTCTTTGCCGGCGAGGATGGCGCAAGGCTCGACGCTAGCGCCCGCCAGCGCCTTCAGAACGTCATTCACCATCTAACCGCAGCGCAGATGCGCGACATGTGCGCCAATTTCCAGCGGGATTCAGAGAACGTCGTCAAGACGATCGCGAGTTTCGGCCACGACATGCGGGAGATCCTCAAGCTTCGCGATCAGATGAGCGGGCAGAGCGGCGAAGCCGGCGGCAACTTCATGCGCGCGCTCGAATCCAGCGTTTCGGCCGCTCACGAAATCGTCAAGCAGGTCGACACGGCAAGCCGCCAGGCCGACCAGGTGAGCCAGTCGACGATCGGCACGGCCGCCAAGCTCTCCGAAGCCATCGCAAATATCCGCGCCGTCAAGACCGACATCCATTATATGGCCTTGAATACCAACCTGCGCTGTAGCCGTCTCGGCGAGGAAGGCAAGTCGATCAACGTCGTCACCGCCGAGCTGCGCATCTTCGCCGGCAAGCTCGACGATTCCGCCGACGCCATCGTCAACGGCCTGCCGGCGCTCGAAGCCGCGGCCGGACGCGTCGCCCCCGCTGCCGGCGCCGGGGCCGGCAACCTCGGGGAGAGCCTGACGTCAGCCGTCGGCAACATCCGCTCCGCGGCCAACGTGATGGAAGATGAACTGAAAGTGCTCGCCGAGAACGGCCGCGAGGTCGCCACGAAGATCAGCCTGCTGATCGGCAAGCTCGATTTCCAGCATGATCTCGGCGAAGTCCTTGGCCGCTGCGCCGATCTGCTCGACGGCATCGCCGGCAGCGATATCGAAGATATCTCGGATCTCGCCGAGACGATCGCGCCGCTCGACCGCACGATCTTCAAGTACTACACGATGGTCCAGGAGCGCAGCATTCATCGCGACATCATCCCGGCGGCCGCGGACAGCGCTCCCGCCCCCGCCCCCACCGAGACCGCCAAAGCCGAAAACGACGAAGATCTGTTCGCCGACGCGCTTTTTTAAAGCGCGTCGCGTCGGGCCGCTATCGCCGCCGGAACTTGTTGGCGGCCTCGATCGCCGCCTTCTGCTGATCGTCCTCGATACCGAGATAGAAATCCTCAAGCGACGGATCGGCAAGCCCGGCACGCCGAGACAGCACGTACCACTTCGCTGCCTCGATCGGATCGGGCGGCGTGCCGATGGCGTTGATGTAGAGATGGGCGAGCTTGTTCTGCGCCACGACATTGCCGCCATTGGCGGCAAGTTTCAGCCATTCGAAACCCTTGACGTAATCCTTCGGCCCGCCGACGCCATTGACGAGCCAGATGCCGAGGTCGAGCTGGGCGGTGTCGAAGCCGGCGCGCGCCGCACGCGCCATCCACTCGCGGGCGAGCTGCTTCTTTTCCTCCGGCAGGTCCTTCAGCGTCGCGTAGATCTGCGCCACCGCATATTGCGAATCGGCAATGCCCTGCTCGGCCGATTTCTCGTAGAACGGCAGCGCAAGCTTCAGCCCCTTCTCGCCGGGATTGTCGGCGATGAGAAGCTGCGCCCAGTTGAACTCCGCTGAAGGATTGCCGGCCTCGGCGGCCTTGCGCATGTAGTCGTCGGCCTTGACCTTGTCACGCGGCACGCCCTGGCCTTCCATCAGGATCAGCGCATATTTGAACATGGCTGCCGCATCGCCGCCTTCGGCCGCCTTGCCATACCAGAAGGCGGCATTCTTCACGTCCTTCTTGACGCCGAGGCCCTGCGAGAGGATTTCGCCGATCAGCGTTTGCGCCGCCGGATCGCCGAGCTGGGCGCGCGGCAGCGCCTTGTCCATTGCCGTCAGGTAATAACCGCGCTGGAAGGCGCCGTAAGCCTCGTCGATCGGCCCCTTGTAATCCTTTTCCGGCGGCAGGTCCGGCAGCTTCGCGCCCATACGGTCGAACACGCCAACACCATCGGAGGGCTTGACATCCGGGCCAGTGGGCCGGTCGGTGCGGAAGGTCGATGCCGGCGCCGTGCCCGGCTGGCTGATGACGCTGTCCGGCGCCTGCGCCAAAGCGACATCCGGCCCGGCAGCAACCAAGGCCGCCACGCTGGCAAGGGCAAATTTCAAAAGGGGGACGGGCGGGATCGGCATGAGGGCGATTTCAATCCTCAAACCGTGGCGCTTTTTCGTCAAGCAACGCGTTGATTTCGGCGACGATCGACGGCGCCCGGCCGGGCTCGCCGAAGACCGCCAGCCGCAGCGCCACGAACTCCGCGCCGGTCTCGGCAACGGCAAGCGCCGAGGCCGGATCGGTGCCGCCCATGACGATACAAGGAATCTCGATCATCGAGGCCCACCATTCGCCGAGCGCAAGATTCTTCGGATGCGCCTCCGGCTTGATGTCGCCGTCGAGCTTGCCGAAAAAGATATAGTCCGGCCTGACTTCGCCGATCTCCAGCGCGTGGTGGCGGTCAGCCGCGTTGCCGCCGCCGATGATCAGCTTCGGCGCGTGTTTGTCGATCGCTTCCGAAAGCGCCTCCGCATTGCCGGAAAGATGCAGGCCATCGGCCTTCGCCCGGCCTGCGACGCGGCTGTCGCCTGAAATCAGCGCAGCCGCTCCGGCATCCTGGATCAGCGGCACCAGCTTTTCGGCATGTTTCTGGAAGGCGCCATCGTCGAGCCCGTATTTCGGCACGATCACCGAAGCGACGTCGCCGCCCTTCAGCGCGTCGGCGACGATCTTTGCCTGTTCATCGGCATCGGCAATATCAGGTGCGATGAGCACAAGGCGGCAGCGGTTTTCCGGTTCGGTCATGAGGTCTTTCCGTTTCCGGCGAATTCCCCTTCGAAATGAGGGATCCGCACTCGTTTTGTGTGAGTAGTTCCGTTAGACGAGGCTTGCAAGAGGAGGACGTCGAAAGCATGCCGCAGGATTTGTCATTCTACTACGCCGCCGTGCCCGCGGTTCTGCTGGTGGGCCTCGCAAAGGGCGGCATGGGCGACGCTTTGTCGCTGATCGGCTTGCCTTTCCTCGCCCTCGTCGTCTCGCCGGTCGAAGCGGCGGCGATCCTGCTGCCGATCCTGGTCTTCATGGACATGATCTCGCTCGTCATCTGGCGCAAGCATGGCGACTGGGCGACGCTGAAGATCATGCTGCCGGGCGCAGTCTTCGGCATCGCGCTCGGCTGGGCGACCTCGGCGCTCGTTCCGGGCAGCATGCTGCGCATTGTCATCGGCGCGGTGACCATCCTCTTCTGCCTGCGCTATTTCTGGAATAATTTCGGCCCGGGCGCCGGCAAGGTGGTCCCGCCGCGCGGCCAGCGGCCGGTGGCCGCCAGCCTCTGGGGCACATTTTCCGGCTACGGCAGCTTCGTCGCCCATGCCGGCGGCGCGCCCTTCCAGATCTATGCCCTGCCGCTCAAATTGCAGCCACGCGAATATACCGGCACCAGCGTGCGCTTCTTTGCGATCCTCAACGCCATCAAGCTGATCCCCTATTTCGCGCTCGGCCAACTCGACACCCAGAACCTTGCGACCTCCGCGACGCTCCTGCCCTTTGCCCCGCTCGCCACCTTTGCCGGCGCATGGTGCGTGCGCCGCATGAGGCCACAGATCTTCTATCCCTTCATGTATGCGATGGCGTTGATCGCTGCCTTCCTGATCGTGCGCGAGGGCCTTGGTTGGTAAAACCCTGAAGCGCCGCGCTTCTTTTGAGACGCGCGAGGGACGCTGCAGCACTTTGAATTGCCGCACGCTGCAATGCACAATTTCCTTGCTGGAGCGCCCGGTTTGACGTAGCGTTCCCGCCATGTCGAACACGGACCCTTTCTCTGCGATTGCCGATCCGAACCGGCGGTTTCTGCTGGAGGAACTGCGCCGCGCACCACGGACGGTCAATGAGCTCGCCGAGGGTCTGCCGATCAGCCGCCCCGCCGTTTCGCAACACCTGAAAGCGCTGTTGGACAGCAATCTTGTTTCGGTGACATCCGAAGGCACGAAGCGCATCTACGCGGTCAACAACCGCGGCTTCGACACGCTCAATTTATGGCTTGATCAATTCTGGGCCTGATGCACGTCACGCGTCTCTGAAGACGTTTTATCACTTTGAATCGCATAATTTTATCCCGAGCAGTTCCGCTTCAGGGTAAAATTATGCCGGCCGGAAACTCGATGCGGATCATCAGACCCTTTGAAGCTTGACGAACCAAAAGCGCCAGCCGCGATGCGGCGGGCATCGGACTGGCGCAAATCGAGTGTGTGATCACCGGTTCTTGCTGATTTTAGGCGGAATGGATGGATTTACCTCTTTGCGCAAGATGATCGTCCGGCGACCCTTGGGAAGATCAGTGGACGGATGACTTAAGACGCTGAATCTCGTCCTTGATGCGCAGCTTGCGGCGCTTGCACTCGGCAAGTTCCGTATCGGAAATAGAGGGAGATGTTCTGAGCGTGTGCAACTCCTCCTCGAGAGCAACATGCTTTTTCTGGAGTGACTCAAGATGAGCTTGAACAGTCATATGACCCTTCCTTCCTCTTACCCTCCCCGGCCATCATCGTCGGGGATCAAGGTGTCAACGGCGGGGACTGTGACATATTTTTGAAGGCTTGTCGAAGGCCAAAAGATGAAGACTGGATGGCAATTTCATGATCAAGACTAACTAGCCGTTACCTGTATTTGGTGATAGGAGCTTGCGGAAATCATCGGCAGATCGGACAAGGTCCGAGGACGATAACGGGGATTGCATATGGCCGATCAGGAACAGGCGGAAATCAGGCTCACAGTGGCGCGTCTGCGTCAGGAGCATGAGGATTTCGACGCCGCGATCAACGCCATGATCCAGACCGGATGCGATGCTCTGCGGATCCAGCGTATGAAAAAGAAGAAGCTCGTCATCAAGGACAGGCTCTCCAAGCTGGAAGATCAGATCATCCCTGACATCATCGCCTGAGAGGGAATAGCAGCAACGATGACAGACAGACCGCCCGTCGCCATCATCATGGGCAGCCAGTCCGACTGGGAGACCATGAAGAACGCCGCCGACACGCTGGAGGCGCTTGAGATCCCTTACGATGCGCGCATCATTTCGGCGCACCGCACACCCGACCGGCTGGTCAATTTCGCCAAGGGAGCGCGGGCGGAGGGCTTCAAGGTCATCATCGCCGGCGCCGGCGGCGCTGCCCACCTGCCGGGTATGGCCGCATCGATGACGCCGCTGCCGGTCTTCGGCGTGCCGGTCCAGTCAAAGACCATGTCCGGCCAGGACAGCCTTCTTTCCATCGTGCAGATGCCGGCCGGCATTCCGGTGGGCACGCTCGCCATCGGCAAGGCCGGCGCGGTCAATGCCGCCCTTCTCGCCGCAGCCGTCCTTGCCCTTTCCGACGAAGAAATCGCCGACCGGCTCGACGAATGGCGCGAGCGCCAGAGTGCCGCCGTCGCCGAATACCCGATGGACGACCTATGACGGCAAGAACGATCGGCATAATCGGCGGCGGCCAGCTTGGCCGCATGCTGGCCATTGCCGCCGCCAGATTGAATTTTCGCACGATCATCCTCGAGCCGCAGGCGGACTGCCCGGCCGCCCAGCTCGCCAACCGGCAGATTACCGCCGCCTATGACGATCCGGCGGCACTCGCCGAACTCGCCGATATCTGCGATGTCGTCACCTACGAATTCGAGAACGTGCCCGTCGCAGCTGCCGAGACGCTCTCGGCGAGCGTGTCCGTCTATCCGCCGCCGAAGGCACTGGAAGCCGCCCAGGACCGCCTCGTCGAAAAGCGCTTTCTCAATGGCTGCGGCATATCGACCGCCCGCTTCCATGCGGTCGACAGCCAGGCCGATCTCGAGATGGCACTGAAGGATTTCGGCGGTCAGGGCGTGCTGAAGACGCGCCGTCTCGGTTATGACGGCAAGGGCCAGATGGTTTTCCGCTCCGTCGCCGACAGCGCAGATGGCGCCTATGCCGCGCTCGGCGGCGTGCCACTCATCCTCGAAAGTTTCGTCGCCTTCGAGCGCGAGGTCTCGATCATCGCCGCGCGGGCCACCGACGGCACGGTCGTCTGCTTCGATCCCGCCGAGAATGTCCACCGCAGCGGCATCCTTCACACCTCGACGGTTCCCGCTACGATCTCGCCAGCGACGGCGGATATTGCGCGCCGATCGGCCGAAAAGATCCTCGCCGCCTTGAACTATGTCGGCGTCATCGGCATCGAATTCTTCGTGCTGCGCGACGGTGGTCTGATCGCCAACGAGATGGCGCCGCGTGTCCACAACTCCGGTCACTGGACGGAAGCCGCCTGCGTCGTCAGCCAGTTCGAGCAGCATATCCGCGCCGTCGCCGGCCTGCCGCTCGGCAATGGCGAGCGCCATTCCGACTGCGTCATGCAGAACCTGATCGGCGACGATATCCTTGCCGTTCCCGACTGGTTGCAGCGTCCCGATACGCTGGTTCATCTCTATGGCAAGACCGAGTGGCGCTCCGGCCGCAAGATGGGCCACGTCACCACCTTGACGCCGAAATCACCGGTTTCGGCTTGAGAAAACACCGCGACGCCTTGGGAAAAACACCTTCATGCGGTTGACATGGAAAAGGTGAAGAGGTATCTGCTCCCCCACCTAAAGAGCGCGCCCGATGGCGCGCTTTTGATTGTTAAAGATACGGGCGAATGTGAATTCCCCCATAGAGATCGCGGATCAGAAAAATGAAGATCAAGAATTCGCTCAAGTCGCTCAAGGCTCGTCACCGTGACAACCGTCTGGTTCGCCGCAAGGGCCGCATCTACATCATCAACAAGCTGAACCCGCGCTACAAGGCTCGTCAGGGCTGATTTCGCGCATCCGGATCGCTGCGCCGCGTGAGCTTGCGCCGGCGGATATATCCGGTGGGTCACTATAGTGATCACGTCAAATTTGTTTGATCTTCGGCGTTGGCGGGCTAATATGTCCACCATGCGCTTTTTTGCTTTGACATCAGCGGCGCTGCCGCTCACCCTCATTCTCCTCTCCGCCACTTTTCCGGCCACCGCCGCGGAAAAGGACGTCATCGTCGAACAGACGGATGTCAGCAGTTCGCCGAAGCAGCACCTCGACCAGCTCTTCAGCCAGTTGAAGCGCGAGCGCGACCCCGACAAGGCCAGCAGCATCGCCAATGATATCCGCATGGAATGGAACGATTCCGGCAGCGCCACCATCAATCTGCTGATGCAGTGGGCCGACAAGGCGATCGAGGAAAAGCGCAATCCGGCTGCCCTCGACTTCCTCGACGAGGCGATCGCGCTGAAGCCCGATTATGCCGAAAGCTGGAACCGCCGCGCCACGCTGAATTTCGTCATGGGCAATTATCGCAAGTCGATGTCCGACATCGAACGTGTGCTCGATCTCGAGCCGCGCCATTTCGGCGCACTCTCCGGCATGGCGGCGATTCTTAGCAATTCCGGCAACGACCAACTGACCTTGAAGGCCTGGGAGCGTTTCCTCGATGTCTATCCCGCCGAACGCACCGCGCAGGAACAGGTCAACACGCTTGCCGAAAAACTCGCGGGCAACCGCACCTGATTCCCGGGCTGACATCTTGACGTCGGATCACGTCGCGCAATTTTAGAATATAGAGGGAATGATGTAGCGGTTTGTTCGCCCGCAGCTCATCCCGCAACTGTCGCTCGTTGTTAACATCATGCTTGCAGAAGTTTCCGCTCTTCTCGCCCCGCTCGCCGCCGCCATCGGTTACTCATCCTATAAGGCGCGGCAATTCGAACACGCCTATCCCAATATCGGCGAACTGACGGATGTCGGCGGCTACTGCATGAATGCCGTCCACATAAAGCGTCCCGAAAATGCGGATCTGCCGCCGCTTGTCTTCATTCATGGCGCCAGCGGCAATCTGCTCGACCAGGTCGTCGCCTTTCGCGCAGCACTCGAAGGCCGGGCGGAAATGCTGTTCGTCGATCGTCCCGGTCACGGTTATTCCGAGCGCGGCGGCCCTGAGAACGCCGTTCCCTCCGGCCAGGCCGATGCGATCGCCAGGCTGATGGAAAAGCGCGGCATCGAGAAGGCGATCATTGTCGGCCATTCCTTCGGCGGCGCGATCACCGCCGCCTTCGGCCTGCGCCATCCCGATAAGACATCGGGCCTGCTGTTCCTCGCACCCGCCACCCATCCATGGCCGGGCGGCATCGACTGGTATTATCATGTCGCAACCGTGCCGGTCGTCGGCTGGCTCTTCAACCATGCGATCGTCGTGCCGCTCGGGCTGAGCCGCCTGGAGCGCGGCACGCTGAACGTCTTCCGCCCCAATCCGCGCCCGGCCGACTATATCGAAAAAACCGGCCCGTCACTGGTGCTGCGGCCCCGCGCCTTCCACAACAACGCCGCCGATTTCAAAAGACTGCTGGCCTATGTGAAGGAACAGTCGCCGCTCTACTCGCAGATCACCGCGCCGACCGTCATCATAACAGGCGACCGCGACGAGATCGTCTGGGAGCACCTGCATTCGCGCGGCCTTGCCCGCGACATATCGGGCTCCGAACTCATCACCGTTCGCGGCGTCGGCCATAAGCCGGACTACCTCGCAACCGATGTCGTCATCGCCGCCATGGAGAAGATATCAGGCAAGCCGCGCGACCTGCAGGCAATCGCCCGCAGCGCCGAGGAAAGGCTTGCCGCCGCATCACGTGATCGAAAGGTCGCAGCCGTGTCGCCATTGGGGCCAGGCGCCCTGCACGGCGCATGACCTCTCCGGTTTGAATTTACCTGCCTCAGGCGCCAAGACGCACGCCGCCATCGCAGGTGATGATATGGCCGCTCATGAAGGTGTTTCCGACCAGGAAGGCGATCGCCTCCGCAATATCCTCCGGCCTGCCGACACGGCCGACCGGTGTGCGGCCTGCGAAATCCGCAAAGACGCTGCCGCGCTGCTCAGGCGGCAGGAAACTCCACCAAGGCGTATCGACGACCCCAGGGGAAACGCCGTTGACACGCAACGGCTTCAACTCGGCCGCCAGCACCGGCACCATCGCCTCGATGCCGGCATTGACGGCAGCAAGCCCAGCCGTACCGGGCATCGCGGCCTGCGCGCTGACCGCCGAAACGAAAGTGATGCTGCCGCCCGGCTGCAACAGCGGCAACGCCGCCTGGGTTACCGCGGCATGCGGAATGAGCTTGGTCTGGAACCCGGCAAGCAGATCCGCCATATCGAGCGATGCAAAAGGTCCGGCGCCATGGCCGCTGCCCATCGCCAGCACCAGATGGTCGAACGCGCCGATCCCGCCAAAAGCCTCCCCGAGCGTGGAAAGCTGCGTCGCATCGAGCACCAGGCTGCGCAGATTACCATCGAGCGAAGCCTTGACCGCCGCGAGTTTTTCGCCGTCACGGCCTGCAATAGTGACCCTATATCCTTGTTTCAAAAGTAATGTCGCCGTGGCGAGGCCGATGCCGGAAGAACCTCCGATGACGACCACATGCTGCAAAGACATGATGCTGCTCCTTGAATTGATCGGGCTGCAGGCGCTTCAAGCACCTGCGACACCGGCATCATGCGTGGCCTGGAAACGGCAACCAGTTCCAGTTTTATCCTGGTATCGATACTGATATGATTACTGCCATGGACCATAGAGCCGACACATTCGAAGCCCGCCGCCGCGAATTCGCGGCCTTCCTGCGTTCCCGCCGCGAGCGGCTGACGCCCTCCGAGGTCGGCCTGCCGGAGGGATTTCGACGGCGCACACCAGGTCTGAGGCGCGAGGAACTCGCCATGCTCGCCGGCGTCGGCACCACCTGGTACACATGGCTGGAACAGGGCCGCGACATCAGGCCTTCCGTGCAGGTCCTCAACGCCCTTGCCGATGCGCTGCGCCTCGACGAGGCCGAGCGCCGGCACCTCTTCACCCTCAACAATCGCCAGGCGCCACAACCAACGTCGTCTGCTCCCGAATGCGTCGACGAACCGCTGCAGCGCATGCTCGCCAATCTGACCCACCAGCCGGCTTATGTGCTCGGCCGTCGATGGGACGTGCTTGCCTGGAACCGTGCCGCCGACGTGCTTTTCGGCGGTTATGACACGCTCGACCGCGACGAACGCAACATCATGCACCGTCTCTTCGCCGACCCCGCGCATCGGCGGCTGCTCGTCGATTGGGAATCGGTTGCCCGCGTCTCGCTGGCGACGTTCCGGGCCGACAGCGCGCGTTATGCCGGTGATCCGGATTTTGAACGGCTGATCGCACTGCTGAAAGAGGCAAGCCCTGAATTTCGCGACTGGTGGCAGCGCCACGAGGTCATCAGCCCGCTGTCCGGCATCAAGCGTATCGACCATCCCGTCAAGGGCCGCATGTCCTTCGAGCATACCGGGCTGACACTGACGAACCGGCCGGAGATGAAGCTCATCGTCTATACGCCCCTCGATGACGACGACACCAACAGAAAACTCGCCGAACTCCTCACCTAAAGCAGCTCCCTTGCATTGCCGCGAACTGCCGCAGCCCCATATGTTTTCCATCATTGTCCATAGGAGGGGAAATCATGGGCCGCCTGCATATCGGGACGATCTCCGTCATATCATCATTGTCGCTGGGCCTGACCTCGGCTTTCGCCGCCTCGCCCGCACCAGTCGAAGCCGAGCACGGCATGGTCGTCACCGCCCAGCATCTGGCGACCGATGTCGGCGTCGAGGTGCTGAAGAGCGGCGGCAACGCCGTCGATGCGGCGGTCGCCGTCGGTTATGCCCTGGCGGTCGTCTATCCCTCGGCCGGCAATCTTGGCGGCGGCGGTTTCATGACCATCCGCCTGAAAGACGGTACGAAGACCTTCCTCGACTTCCGCGAACGCGCGCCGCTTGCCGCGACGAAGACCATGTATCTCGATGCCAAGGGCGATATCGTGCCGCGCGCCAGCCTCGACGGTTATCTCGCCGTCGGCGTGCCCGGCTCCGTCATGGGATTGGAGACCGCACGCGAAAAATACGGCACGAAATCGCGCCAGGATCTGATCGCGCCGGCACTCCGTTTCGCCAAAGAGGGCTTCACGCTGGAACAGGGTGACGCTGCAAGTTTCGCCGGCAGCGCCAAGCGCCTCGCCAAGGATGATGCGGCAGCGAAGATCTTCCTGAAACCCGACGGCAAGCCCTATGCATCGGGTGAGAAACTCCTGCAGCCGGACCTTGCCGCCGTCCTGGCCGGCATCTCCGAAAAAGGTCCCGACGCCTTCTACAAGGCCGCGCCCGCCGAAGCGATCGTCAAGGCGAGCCAAGCCCAGGGCGGCATTCTCGCCAAGGAGGATTTCGAGCAATATGCCGTGCGCGAGTTGAAGCCGATCGAGTGCAATTACCGCGGCTACGACATCATCTCCTCGCCGCCGCCCTCCTCCGGCGGCGTGATCATCTGCGAGATCCTCAATGTTCTCGAAGGCTATCCGCTCTCCTATCTCGGCTACAATTCGGCCGAAACCGTACACATCATGGTCGAGGCGATGCGCTATGCCTATGTCGACCGCAATGCCGCACTCGGTGATCCCGATTTCGTCGAAAACCCGGTCACGAAACTGCTCGACAAGAAGTATGCCTTGGAAATCGCCGCCAAGATCGATCCGTACAAGGCCGGCACCTCGGCGAACCTCAAACCGCTCGGCGGCAAGGAAAGCACCGAGACGACGCATTATTCGATCATCGACGACGAGGGCAACGCGGTTGCCGTCACCTATACGCTGAACGGCTCCTTCGGCGCCGCCGTCGTGGCGCCGGGCACCGGCGTCCTGCTCAACAACGAGATGGACGATTTCACCTCCAAAACAGGCGTGCCGAACCTCTACGGACTGGTGCAGGGCGAGGCCAATGCCATCGCCCCGAAGAAGACGCCGCTCTCCTCGATGAGCCCGACGATCGTGACCCGGGACGGCAAACCCTTCATGGTGATCGGCAGCCCCGGCGGCTCGCGCATCATCACCATCACGCTGGAAGCGATCCTCAACGTCGTTGATTTCGGCATGGATATCAGCCAGGCGGTCAATGCTCCGCGTGTGCACCATCAATGGCAGCCCGACAAGATCTATCTCGAACCCTATGCGCTTTCGCCCGATACCGAAAAGACGCTCGCCGCCATGGGCTACAGTTTCGATGGCGGCAATGACGCGCCACAATGGGGCCAAGCCGCGGGCATCCTCGTCGGCGGCAAAAGCCTTGCCGCCATCGAAAAGGGTGGCGGCGCCCGGTATAACGGCGCCATGGACAGCCGCGCGGCGGAGGGGTCGGCGAACGGTTACTGACGACGGCGGATCGCCTGATCGACCAGGCACGATGCGGCTCCAAGAGCCGCAAAGGCAGCATCGCCATATTCATGTCACCGTGACAAAGCGCCGTTCACAATTGGCTGGCCGCGCCCTATGCATGAGCGAACCCGCAAGCAGAAAGATTCCCGCATGGCCAGCATTGAAATGATTGTCGCAGCCCGCGCCCGCCTGCGCGGTCATATCAGACGCACGCCGCTTCTCTCTTCCCCCTTCCTCAACGAGATCGCCGGCCGGCGTCTGTTCGTGAAGGCGGAATGCCTGCAGCATACCGGTTCGTTCAAGTTTCGCGGCGGCTGGTCGGCGGTCTCCGGGCTCGATCCGGCGGTGCGCTCGAAGGGCGTCATCGCCTTCTCCTCCGGCAACCACGCCCAGGGTGTTGCGCTTGCGGCCAAGCTGCACAACGTCCCCTCCGTCATCATCATGCCGAGCGATGCGCCGAAGCTGAAGATCGCGAACACCCGCGCCTTCGGCGCCGAAGTCGTCCTTTACGACCGCGTCAACGAGGACCGCGACGAGATCGGCGCGAAACTTTCGGCCGAGCGCGGCCTGACGCTGATCAAACCCTTCGACGAACCGCTTGTCATTGCCGGCCAGGGCACGACCGGTCTCGAAATCTCCGAACAGGCCGAAGAGGAAGGCGTGACATCAGCCGAAGTTCTCGTTCCCTGCGGCGGCGGCGGATTGACCTCCGGAATCGCGCTCGCCCTGGAAGCCAGTGCCCCCGGCTTCCGCGTCCGCCCTTGCGAGCCGAAGGATTTCGACGACACCACCCGCTCGCTCGCCTCCGGCAGGATCGAACGCAACGCCTCGGTATCAGGCTCGATCTGCGATGCGATCGTCACGCCGCAGCCCGGCAACATCACCTTCCCGATCCTCAAGCGTCTCGCCGGCGCCGGCATCGTCGTCACCGACGAGGAAGCGCTGCGCGCCATGGCGCTCGCCTTCACACGGCTGAAGATCGTCGTCGAGCCCGGCGGCGCCGTGGCGCTGGCTGCCGCTCTCTTCCATGGCGAGGCGCTGGAAAGCGACACGGTCGTCGCCGTCACCTCAGGTGGCAACGTCGACGCTGATATCTTCGCCATGGCGCTCGAACGCTTCGGCTAGATAGCGCGCGGGCGACCGCCAGCCGCCCGCCTGGAGATGGAAACTGCAGATGTCATGCAGCCGGTTTGCGCGGCCGGATGCATCCCGTCTCTGCTAATGCTCCCGAAGCGCCCCGCGGATTGCGATTTCGACCGGCGAATAGGCGCCGTCCTGCCGTTCGAGGCGAAGCGGTTCGCAAGGCGCAAGGCCGGGCTGCGCCATGAAACGCGGCTCCCCGCCGCGATGCATCTGCGCAGCATGGATCAGGAACGGATGGCAGAGATAGACCGTACCCGCCGGCCCTGTCGCCAAGGCCAGCGGTCGCTCTTCGCCGACATGTTCCAACCAGAGATGCGCCATTCCCGCTTCGCCCGCCGGCGCCAGAAGGCGGGCGATATCCTTGTGCGAACCGACGCGGATACGGGTCGGCGCATCCTCCTCCCCGACATCCGAAAACAGGAAGAGCATCAGCAACGCCCGCCCGCGCGAGGTGATGTTCACCCGCCATGCCGAAAAGTCCCTTTGCTCGTTCGGATCGCCATCCTCGCCGGGGAAGCTGAGGTCGACATGCCAGCCCGCATCGCCGGGATCATCGGGATGGGGAAAGCGGACCGGGAAGCTGCCAAGCCCATCGCGTGGTTGCCAGCGTCCCTTGCCGACGAGCTGGTCGAAGGCCAGATGCAATACCGGCGTATTGACGGCTTTCTCGAACGGTCCGCCGCCATAACCGGCAAGCCACACGACGGGCTGCGTCCACGTGCTTGGATCATCGGCATCGAAGGGAATATCGCGCCACATGATGGCACGAGCTTCCTCGGCCAATGCGCGGGGAAAAGCGTCGTCGATCCTGATGAAGCCGTCTTCGATGAATTGCTCGATCTGCGCAGCGCTCAGCGCCGGCGGGTAAACAGCTGATGTCATGAAAGCTCTCTCTATCGCCAAACCTGCCGGCTCTTTCCTTGGCCAGACGCAGGGTGGTTACAACAACGGCAACGAGCCAGCCGCGAAGGCTGGTCAGTAGCCGCATCTTCTGATGCCCGAAGGCAGAGCCTTTAGAGGCTCAAGAAGAAGATTGTCGCGATATTGAGGGTGATCGTCTTCATAGCGGTGCGAAGCTACAGGCTCGCGCTCGAAGGGTCAATGCGGAGATGTCAGGCCAGCACCTCGCGCAACGCACCATGCACCGACTGCAGTACGAGCTCGGCAAGGCGTGCCGCCGCCGGCTGCGGCTCGGCTTCCGCCCGGTGCAGGATCAGACCGAGCTTCGGCAAATCGGGCAGGCCGACCGTCTCGGGCGCCAGCGGCCGCACCTTCGCCGGCAGACCGATCGGCGTGCGGATGGTGAGACCGAGGCCTGCCGCCGTCGCGGCCCAGAGACCGCCCAGGCTGGGGCTGACGAAAGCGAGCCGCCAGGAAATGCCCGCCGCATCAAGCGCCCTGGTTGCTGCGCTCCGCAACAGGCACGGCGCCTCCAGCGAGGCAAGCGGCATCGGCTCACCACTTGCGGCCTGCCAGCCCGGCGGCCCCTCGGCAGGTCCGATCCAGCGCATCGGCACCTCGCCGATCCGCTCGCAATGGGCGGTCAGCGTGCCATCGCTCCAGGCAAGCGCCAGATCAAGCTTGCCTGATGTGACACGCTCGAGCAGCTCGGCATTGCGCACCACCCGCGCTTCGATGCGAACCTTCGGATGGGCACGCGCGAAGCGGCCGAGCACCTCCGGCAACAGGCTTTCGCCGAAGTCCTCCTGCAGGCCGAGCCGCACCCAGCCCTCCAGCTCGACGCTGTGAACAGCCGCAGCCGCCTCGTCGTTGAGTTCCAGCAGCCGCCTGGCATAGCCGAGCATCGTCTCGCCGGCATCGGTCAGCGCCAGCCCGCGCCCGGCCTTGCGGAAGATCGGCGTGCCCGCCTGTTCCTCCAGCTTCTTCAGCTGCGCGCTCACTGCCGAGGTCGACCGCCCGAGCCGCTCGGCCGCCTTGGCGAAATTACCGAGCTCCATGCCGGTCGAAAAGGTTCGAAGCACATCGAGATCGAAGGTCGTCCGCCGCATCTTATAATCCTATTTTTCAGGATCATTAATCCATAAAATTCTGATTTTCAGTATCATCGTGCCGTGCGATGGTTCTGCTGTCAAGGCCGACAGACGGCCCTAACCATGGAGATCCCGATGCCCTTCGTTCGCATTTCTCTTCGCAAAGGCAAGTCGCCGGACTATCTCACGGCGCTAGCCGACAGCATCCAGCGTGCACTGGTCGAGACCTTCGACGTGCCCGAAAACGACCGTTTCCAGACTATACACCAGCATGACGAGAACGAGCTGATCTTCGACCGCACCTACCTCTCCGGCCCGCGCTCCGCCGATTTCGTCTACATCTCCATCACGATCGGCAGGCCTCGCACGGCCGAGATGAAGGCGGCGCTCTATCGGCGGCTCGCCGAACTCCTGGCGCAATCGCCGGGCCTTCGGCCCGAGGATGTGATGATCGTCATCAGCACCAGCGCCCCGGAAGACTGGTCCTTCGGCGACGGCATCGCCCAGATGACCGACCCCGACTGGCGGCTGCGTGCGGTCGGAGGCCGGCAATGAGCGTTTCGAACCCGAAGATCATGACTGTTAGACGCTCCGGCAAGGCGGTCCGCTCGCCAGAGGGCGTCGCGACGGCGCCCTTCTGGGTCGAGATGCTGCTCGAAGGCAGCGCCGATGGCGAGAACACCGCGATGCGGGCGACGCTCGATCCCGGCACCATCACCCGTTGGCACACCCATCCCAGGGGTCAATTGCTCTATGTGCTCTCAGGTCATGGGTTGGCGCAGAACGACGGCGGCCCGATCGAAGCATTGCGTGCCGGCGATGCCGTCTGGTTTGCGCCCGGCGAGCGTCACTGGCATGGCGCCGCCGATGACAGCCCCTTCAGCTATATCAGCGTCCAGCCCACGGAAAACGGCAGCGTCGTCGAATGGCTGCAACCGGTGGAGAGACGGTCATGATCGCCATGCAATACGCCTTCACCCTGCCCGCCGATTACAACATGTCGATCATCGATCGCCGCATCCGCGACAAGGGTCCGCTGCTCGACGGCTTTCCCAATCTCGGTTTCAAAGCCTATCTCAGCGCTCGCAAGGGGGAGTTCGGCAGCCGCGACAATCTCTACGCGCCCTTCTATCTCTGGCAGAAGCCGGAAGGAGCAAGCGACTTCCTCTGCGGCCCCGGGTTCGAGGCTCTCACCAGCGCCTTCGGCTGGCCGCAGGTGAGGACCTGGATCGTCTGGCAGGCAGAAATCTCGTCCGATATCGCCTCAGCCAGGTTCGCCACACGCGATATCCTGCGGATGGAGCCTTACGCGCTGCTCGCCGATATCCGCCGCGCCGAAAGCGCAGAGGCTGCAGCCGACGTTGCGACAGCCGGCGCGCTCGCCTCGGTCTCCGCCTTCGAACCGACGAACTGGACACGGGTGCGCTTCAGGCTCTGGCGAGAGATTCCCGAGATTGACGAGCAAACGCAGGCCTATCGCGTCGGCCATCTATCCCTGGCCCGATCCTGAACTCAGACAGTTGCCCGGCGGTAGAAGGCCAGCGAACCGGCAAGCGCCAGCAGCGCACCACCACAGGCTCGCTCCAGCCACATGGCGCCTGAGGTTTTCAGGAAACGCACCGCTTGCGAGCCGAAGAAGGCGTAGCCGAACATGATGAGGAAATCGAGTGCGGCAAAGACCAGCGCAAGCAGCGCATATTGCGTTGCCTGCGGCAGGGCCGGATCGATGAACTGCGGCAGGAAGGCCGAGAAGAACAGATAGCCCTTCGGATTGGTCGCCGCGACCATGAAGCTTTTCAGTCCGATCGAGAAGGGCGATGTCGCACCCGCAGGCGCCCCGGACTTCAACGCCGCGTCGATCGTGCCCTTCGAGCGCAGCAGCATGATACCGAGAAAAGTGAGATAGGCAGCACCCGCCCATTTCAGCATCGAGAACCAGAATTCCGATGCCGCCAGCAGCGCACCGAGCCCGATCGCGACGGCGCCGATCAGCACGAAATCGGACAGCACCGCGCCGATCATGCCGGCAATCGCCCGGCGCAGGCCGTGCCTCGAACCGTTGGTCAATGCCAGCAGCACCGTCGGCCCCGGCGTCGCGATGCCGACGAAGGAAACAGCTGCAAAAGCCAGAAGCGTGACGATATCCATGATGATCCCTCCGAACCTGGAGCAATTCCAGCGCTAGGTTCGAAATTTGCACGTGTCGCCAACCTTGGCAATGCCGGCCCTTCAACGAAAAAGCCCGCCGCCTCTTGAGGCAGCGGGCTTTCGAAGGGACACGATCGGATCAGACGCCGCTCTGGCCGTCGGAGCCGATATAGGCAATGCGGATCATATTGGTGGCGCCGGGCGTGCCGAGCGGCACGCCGGCCGAGATGATGATGCGATCGCCCGGCTTGCCGAAACCTTCGTCGGCGACGATGCGGCAGGCACGATTGACCATGTCGTCAAGATCGGTCGCATCATGGGTGACGACGCAATGCAGGCCCCAGACGATGGCAAGCCGGCGCGCCGTCTTGATGATCGGCGACAGCGCCAGGATCGGCACCTGCGGACGCTCGCGCGAAGCGCGAAGGCCTGTCGTGCCCGACGAGGTGTAGCAGACGATTGCCGACAGTTTCAGCGTCTCGGCGATTTGGCGGGCGGCAAGCGAGATCGCGTCGGCGCCGGTCGCTTCCGGCTGGGCTCGCTGAGCATAGATGATGCCGGGATAATGCGGCTCGCGCTCGATGGCGGTGGCAATCGACGCCATCGTCGAAACGGCTTCGACGGGGTAGTCGCCCGAGGCCGATTCGGCCGAAAGCATGACGGCATCCGCACCTTCGAAGACGGCGGTCGCGACGTCGGAAACTTCAGCGCGCGTCGGCACCGGCGCCGAGATCATCGATTCCAGCATCTGGGTGGCGACGACCACCGGCTTGCCCGAACGGCGGCAGGCGCGGATCAACTGCTTCTGGATGCCGGGAACCGATTCGAGCGGCATTTCGACGCCGAGATCGCCGCGGGCGACCATCAACGCGTCGGAAAGCTCGATGATTTCCTCGATGCGTTCGAGAGCTTGCGGCTTCTCGATCTTCGACATCAGGCCGACACGGCCGCGGGCGATCTTGCGCACTTCGGCAAGGTCGTCCGGACGCTGGACGAAGGACAGTGCCACCCAGTCGACATCGTCGGTGGCGAGCACGGCGTCGAGGTCGGCGCGGTCCTTATCCGTCAATGCGCCGACGCCGAGCAGCGTGTCGGGAAGGCTGACGCCCTTGCGGTCGGAAATGCGCGTGCCCGAAATAACTGTCGTGACGATGCTCTTGCCGTCGCATTTTTCTGCGCGCAGAGCGAGCTTGCCGTCGTCGATCAGCAGGCGGTGGCCGGGCTGCACCGATTCCAGGATCTCCGGATGCGGCAGATAGACGCGGTTCTGATCGCCAAGCGCTTCGTTGTTGTCGAGCGTGAAGGTCTGGCCGGGCTTCAGGTCCACCTTGCTGTCGACGAACTTGCCGACGCGCAGTTTCGGCCCCTGCAGGTCGGCGAGAATGCCGATCGGCCGGCCGGAGCGCGCCTCGACCGAGCGGATGCGCTGGATGAGCGTACGCATCAGGTCGTGGCTCGCATGGCTCATATTGATGCGGAAGACATCCGCACCGGCCTGGTGCAGCTTCTCGATCATCGATTCCTCGGAGGAGGCTGGCCCGAGGGTGGCGAGGATTTTAATTTTGCGATTGCGCTTCATCAATTCTGGCTTTCTTGCGTCCCTGGGGTGTCGGAGAGCTGAACCATCCAGCTACCCTGGCGGCCCGTATCATATTCCTTGAATCCCATTTTCTGGTAACCGCGGGCATAACAATCCTGCACACCCGTGATCTTGAATTCGTTTTCCGCCACGCACATTTGCACGTCACCCGTCCATCGTCCTCCCCGGGCGGCGTCCTCTGCGTAGAGGTAATAATAGCGCGACTGCAATTCTCCCTCGATCAACGTAGCGCAGGTCGTTGCCGGCACCTGCCACCAGCCCTCCGTCACCCAGCCATCCTTGGCCCGGTATCCGATGGCGACGCCGACGAGATTCTGTGTTCCGTTGCAGACGCGAAAATCGGCGCGTGCGGCATCTGCGATAAAAAACGGCATGGCAGCTGCAAGAGCGAACAGAGCGAGACGGACCAGCGGTCCGGACCGCGTGAGGAAACTTGGCGCGGCTTGGATCAACACGGCTCCCAAATAGCTCCACGGTTATTCGTATCCGTGTCTTCTTGCGCCGCCGTCAAGCGAAAGTCAACGCAATGCTAATCGATTATATTTCCTTTCATATACCGCCTGTCGAGGGTGCGGCTCGACCTCTCCCCACCTGCCGCGCTTGAACCCGCCGCAGGTGCATGCGATCACTGCGCCCGACGGCGCAATGACGAACGGCAATTCCCTGATGGACGACTTCCAATCCTTCGAAATCCTATCCGGCAAACATGACAAAGGCATGGTGATCCTCGCAGATCACGCGATGAACCGCCTCCCCGCGCGATATGGCCGGCTCGGACTGCCCGACGCAGCCTTTGCCCGCCACATCGCCTATGACATCGGCATCGAGGGTCTGACGCGGCAGCTTTCGGCAAGACTCGGCGTTCCCGCCGTGCTCGGCGGCTTCTCGCGCCTGCTGATCGACCCGAACCGCGGCGAGGACGATCCGACGCTGATCATGAAAATATCAGACGGCGCCGTCATATCCGGCAACCATCCGATCACCCAGGAAGAGTGGGACCACCGCATCGAAACCTTCCATCGCCCCTATCACGATGCCGTGGCCGCAACGGTCGATAGCGTGGCGAATGCCACCGGCCGAGCGCCGCTGGTGCTGTCGCTGCACTCCTTCACCCCGGCCTGGAAAGGTACTCCCCGCCCCTGGCACGCCGCCGTACTCTGGGACAGCGATCATCGCGCCGTCGGCCCGCTGCTTGACATGCTGCGCGCCGATCCCGATCTCGTGGTCGGTGACAACGAACCCTATGACGGGGCGCTGAAGGGCGATACCATGTACCGCCACTGCATGATTACGGGCATTCCGCACGCGCTGCTCGAGGTGCGCCAGGATCTGATCGGAGACGAGGCCGGCATATCGGCATGGGCCGGACGCCTGGCGCCGATCTTTGCGGCGATGAATGCCGATCCCGCCTTGCACGAATACGACGTCCACCTCTCACGCACCGGTCCCTATTGAAAGCCGGCCCCTATTGAAAGAAGGAGAGCGAAATGACCACGCTCAGCAAGGAACAGCAGACCGAATTCGAGGCCGCCGCCTTCCGCCGCCTCGTCGCACATCTTCGTGAACGCAGCGACGTTCAGAACATCGATCTGATGAATCTGGCCGGCTTCTGCCGCAACTGCCTGTCGAACTGGTATCGCGAAGCCGCCGAGGCCGAAGGTGTCGCCGTTACCAGGGACGAATCGCGCGAGATGGTCTATGGCATGCCCTATGAGGACTGGAAGAATCTTCACCAGAACGAGGCCTCGCCTGTGCAAAAGGCTGCTTTTGAACTGAACAACCCACACAAATAGCCCGACTTGCCCCGAACAGGCTTGACCGTGACGCCGCTTCGCGGCAGTCACGTGCATCCAAAATTAATCACCGGAAAATCAGGAGAACACGATGTCTGATGCTCATGGCGTCGCCCGCGATCAGCTTCGCGCTTTCATCGAGCGCATTGAACGGCTGGAAGAAGAAAAGAAGACCATCGCCGACGATATCAAGGACGTCTATGGCGAAGCCAAGGGAATGGGCTTCGACACCAAGATCCTGAAGAAGGTCGTGGCGCTGCGCAAGAAGGACGAGCAGGAGCGCATGGAAGAGGAAGCAATCCTCGACACCTATCTGCACGCGCTCGGGATGATCGAGGCGCCGCCGGAAGGCTGATCCGCCGGCATACTGATGTCGACCAAGCCGCCGGGCCTTCGCCCGGCGGCTTTTCTTTTGCGTAGAATCCGCTTGGCCAAACGGCCATCTTGCCCGATCGAAGCAGCCAAAAGAAAAACCGCCGGATCGCTCCGGCGGTTTTTCGATATTTCCGTGATTGGCCGGCTCAATTCGTGTTGAACTTGCGCACTTCCATGAAGTTCACAGCCGTGCCGCTGAAGCGGGCCGGGTCGACCGAGGCGGTCTTGATATTGAAGCCCTCGGCGTAGACGGCGGTCGGCTGGGCGCGCATCGTCTGGCTGACGAAACGCGGCGCCTTGACCTGCTTGGAAGCCATTTCGAGCCGAGCGTTGGTAAGCGCCCACTGCGAAATCATCTTTTCCGTCAGCTTCGGCTCGGTGCGCACCGTCGTGCGGCTGGCATCCGCTGCTGCGGCTTCCTTCTGCGTCGGGCGACCACCCTTGGTGGGAAGGCCCTGTGCCACGGCGCTTTCGGCGGCCGGCTCGTCGAAACCATCGCCGAAGCTTGCCGACTTGGTCATCGGCGCCAAAGCTGCAAGCTCGAGCGGCGGCTTTGCAGCCGGCTTTTGCGTCATCGCGGCGTTGATCGCCTGCTCCACCGTGACCGGCCCCTTCGACGCGATCTCGCTTTCACCCTCATTCCGCTGCTGCTCGAGCGCATCGGCGACGGCAGGAGACAGCGCGTCCTGATCGGCTTCGTCGGCATCTGCTTCCGGATCGGCATCGGCGGCGGCAAGCAGGTTCTCGGCAACGGAGGGGCGTTCGATCGGCGTCGGAACCGGCAATCCGTTCGCACCCGTCAGCACGCTAGGATCGACGGACGCGACCTCGGCGTCGCCGGGCGCGCGGCGCGGGCCGAGAAGCGAGGGAACCGGAATGCTGTAGGCGCTGAGATCGGCGAATTGCTGCGGCGGCGCCTGGTCGGCCGGAAGGGCCGCCGCAAGAGCCTGCTGTGCGGCATTACCCGAAGGCGGTGCGACGAGCGCGCTCGCCACTTCGCTGCCGGCCGGCTGACCGCTGAATGCGGGGCGAACCTGCGGCACGGGCGCGTTCAGATCGGCGACTTCGGTCTGCTGCGGCTCGACCGGAGCGGGCTCAGCCGGGGCGGGCTCCGCCTTCGGCGGCGTCGCCTTGGCGACGGCAACAGGCGTCGAATCATCCGACTCGTCTTCCTGCTCGTCCGCTCCGCCGCCAAACAGCGCGGCAAACAGCGTCTTATGTTTTGGCGCCGATTCGGAAGCGCTGGCGATCTCTATCTGCGTGCCGCTGGCGCGGCGCTTATAGTCGGCCATCGCCTGCTGGTAGCCCGGTAGCGGCTTGCCGTCAGCCGGAATATGAATGGTATTGCCGTTGGGGAAGAGCCGGACCAGCTCGTCGCGGCTCATGCGCGGCCAGGCGCGAACACCACCGACATCCATGTGCACGAAGGGCGAGCCCGACTTCGGATAGAAACCAACGCCACCGACCTGCATCTTCATGCCGATGGCGCGCAGCGTCGCCAGCTTGACGTCGGGAATGAAGAAATCCATCGCCTTGCCGAGCATATGCTGGCTCTTTTCGGCGACCCCGGAATTGCGCGAGCGGCCGCGCAGCATCTCGTTGGTTCCCGGCGAACGGAAACCGCAGACGACGTTGATATAGTCCCTCGAACCGCTCTGGCGATAGACTTCCCAGATCAGGTCGAACAGGCGCGGGTCCATCTTCGTCGGCTGGTTCTTGCGCCAGTCGCGCAGGAAGCGGTTCAGCTGCTCCAGACCCTTGGGGTCGAACTTGCCGTTGCGCTTGTAGGTGATGACGGCTTTTTCGCCGGTATGAATGAAATAGAGCTTCAGGCTGCGGGTGTCGCCCGCTGCCTGCGAAGGTGTACCAACGAATACCGGTGAGGAAACCGCAAGCGCAAGAAGGGCGGCCGCTACCGTCCTTATTGCCTTTCCGCAAATGTTGGCGCCCAACGAACGCCAGCTCAAGCGCGAAGGCTTAGAATTCCCATTCAGATTCGGCAACTCGATCCCCGTCAGACAGACAATGTCCCGTACTGTCTCAGATGACTGTCAAATGCGGTCACACGATGGCAAAAATGCCACACATGATCAACCTTTTCTTTACATAGTGAACGAGCCACTAACAAGTGGTTTATGACCGGTAACAAATCGTGGTTGCCTTAGTCTTAACAAAAAGCGCTTAAGCCGCATCTTTCTGGGGATTATCGGGATCGATACCGTAATCCTTGAGCTTGCGATAAAGTGTGGATCGGCCAATGCCGAGCTTCCGTGCCACTTGACTCATCTGCCCGCGATAGAATTTGAGTGCGAATCGGATGAGTTCTTCCTCGACATCGGCAAGCTTGCGCACATCTCCGGCGGGATTGACGCTGGCGATCGCGTTTTCCGAGGCTTCGGACAGGCGGTGGTGGTGCACCTCCCCCGATATCGACGCCCGGAACTCCTCACCATAGCTATCGTCGGGATCGAGGCCGGTATTGTCGGCAACCAGCGCCAGGTGATCCACCACCTCGTATTCCGGAAGCTGGGCAGCGATCTGCGGGAAGTCCGCCTCGGTCAGCTCCGGCCCTTCGGCCAGAACGACCGCGCGGAAGATCGCGTTTTCGAGCTGGCGGATATTGCCCGGCCAGTCATAGGCGGTCAGCAGCGCCAGCGCGCCTGAGTTCACCGTCATGCGGCGGCCGCTCTTCTGTTCGCTGGAGAAGCGATCGGCAAAGACACGCACCAGATTCGGAATATCTTCCTTGCGTTTGCGCAGCGCCGGAATGGTGATCGGGAAGACATTGAGGCGATAGTAGAGATCCTCGCGGAAATGGCCGTTCTTGACCTCCTCGATCAGATCCTTGTTGGTCGCCGAGATCAGTCGGACATTGACCTTATGCGCGGTGCGCGCACCGACGGTCTCGATCTCGCCCTGCTGCACGGCGCGCAGGAGCTTCACCTGGACTTCGAGCGGCAGGTCGCCGATCTCGTCGAGGAAAATGGTGCCGCCGTCGGCTTCCATGAATTTGCCGATATGGCGTTCGGTCGCGCCGGTAAACGCGCCCTTCTCGTGACCGAAGAGAATGCTCTCGACGAGATTATGCGGGATCGCCCCGCAATTGACGGTGACGAAGGGCTTGTTCGAGCGGTCGCCGCCGGACTGGATGGCGCGCGCCACCAGTTCCTTGCCGACGCCGGATTCGCCTTCGAGCACGACGGGAATGTTGGATTGGGCCGCCCGCTGGGCGAGATCGATGACGCGGATCATCGCCGGGCTTGCCGATACGATGTCGTCGAAGCCGACCGAGCCTGAGCGCGACCGGCGTCCGGCCCGCGCCTTCACCTCGCGCTGGTCGAGTTTCATCGCGTTCGAGATCGACGTGGCGATGCGTTCGGGCGAGACCGGCTTGACGACGAAATCGAAGGCGCCGGCGCGCATCGCCTGCACCACCGTTTCGATGCCGCCCTGACCCGTCTGCACGATGACCGGGATCTGCGTGCCGAACTCGTGAAGCGCGTCGAGGAATTCGAGGCCGGTCATCTCCGGCATCATCAGGTCGAGCACGATGACGTTGAAAAGGCCGCCGTCGCGTTTGACCATTTCCAGGCCGATACGGCCGTTCTCCGCCTGGTGCACGACATGGCCGTGACGCTCGATTGCGTTCTTGAGCAGGCGGCGCTGCACCGGGTCGTCCTCGACCACGAGGATTTGCCCTGCTCCCTTGAGCTCATTGTAACCGGTCATTGTCGCCTCACTTCATGCGAAACCATAAAGCGCACTCTGACAGAAAGGCTTGAACATCCAGTTTTGAGAAACAATTGCATTTTAACGATTGGAACGGGTCATTTTCGTGCCGAAGCGACGCCTTTCATGCGCCGAAAGTCCCTTGATGCGGGGGCTTCTCACGCTTACAGCGCTGCGCGTCTTTTCAGACGCGCAAAGGACGCTGTAACACTTTGAACCTGCGCATCGTGCTTTCCGAAAATCGATTCCGATTTTCGGGCCGATGCGCTAGACAATCAGACCTGTTATGAAAGTGGAGAGGAATTGCACCCATGAAAATCAAGCTCCCGCACGCCAGCCTTCTATTGTCGGCAGCAGCGCCAGCTGGGGCCGCCGATCCGGCGCTTGGCGATCTGCCGGTCTGGAAGCTGCAGGATCTCTACCCTTCCGCCACCTCCACCGCTTTCGTCGCCGACATGGAAAAGGCCGGCAAGGCGGCAATCGCCTTTGAAGAAAAATGGAAGGGCAAACTCGCTGAGGCCGCGACGAAGACCGGTGCCGAGGGCATCGGCGCGGCGCTGAAGGAATATGAGGCGCTTGACGATATCATCGGCCGCCTCGGCTCCTTTGCCGGCCTCACCTATTTCTCCGACACCACCAACCCGGCAAACGGCAAGCTCTACGGCGATGTGCAGGCCAAGATCACCGAATTTTCCGGCCACCTCCTGTTTTTCGCGCTGGAGCTGAACCGCATCGACGACGCGGTGGTCGACGCCTGCATGGCGAATGATCCCGCCGCCGGACACTATCGCCCTTGGCTGCTCGATCTCAGGAAGGACAAGCCCTACCAGCTCGACGACAGGCTGGAACAGCTCTTCCTCGAGAAGTCGATGACATCGGCCGCCGCCTTCAACCGCCTCTTCGACGAAACCATGGCGGAGCTTCGCTACGACATCGATGGCGAGAAAGTACCGCTCGAAGTGGCGCTGAACAGGCTGCAGGAAAAGGACCCTGAAGCCCGCCGCAAAGCGGCCATGGCGCTCGCCGAAACCTTCAAGGCGAATATCCGCACTTTCACGCTGATCACCAACACGCTTGCCAAGGACAAGGAGATCGCCGATCGCTGGCGCGGCTTCGAAGACATCGCCGACAGTCGCCACCTGGCAAACCGGGTGGAGCGCGAGGTCGTCGATGCGCTGGCCGCGGCCGTCCGTGAAGCCTATCCCCGCCTTTCGCATCGCTATTACAAGATGAAGGCGAAATGGCTCGGCATGGAGCAGATGAATTTCTGGGATCGCAACGCGCCGCTGCCGGAAACCTCCAGCGCCATCATCTCCTGGCCGGAGGCAAAGGACACGGTGCTTTCGGCCTACAGCAATTTCGCCCCGGAGATGGCTGCCATCGCCAAGCGCTTCTTCGACGAACAATGGATCGACGCCCCGGTCCGTCCCGGCAAGGCGCCAGGCGCCTTCGCCCATCCGACGGTTCCCTCGGCCCATCCCTATGTGCTCGTCAATTATATGGGCAAGCCGCGCGACGTAATGACGCTTGCCCATGAACTCGGGCACGGCGTGCACCAGGTTCTCGCCGGTGCGCAAGGGGCGCTGATGTGCCAGACGCCGCTGACGCTTGCCGAAACCGCGTCCGTCTTCGGCGAGATGCTGACCTTCCGCGCGCTTCTGCAAAAGACCACCGACACGCGCGAGCGCAAGGCGATGCTCGCCCAGAAGGTCGAGGACATGATCAACACGGTCGTGCGCCAGATCGCCTTCTACGAATTCGAGCGCAAGCTCCACACCGCCCGCAAATCAGGCGAACTGACAGCCGACGACATCGGTGAACTCTGGCTCTCCGTCCAGTCGGAAAGCCTCGGGCCGGCGATCAACATTTCGGAGGGTTACGAGACCTACTGGGCCTATATCCCCCACTTCATCCACTCGCCCTTCTATGTCTACGCCTATGCCTTTGGCGATTGCCTGGTGAATTCGCTCTATGCCGTCTACCAGAAGGCCGAGAAAGGCTTCCAGGAGAAGTATTTCGAACTGCTGAGGGCCGGCGGCACCAAGCATCACTCGGAATTGCTGAAGCCTTTCGGCCTCGACGCCACCGATCCGTCGTTCTGGAGCCAGGGCCTGTCGATGATCGAAGGGCTGATCGACGAGTTGGAAGCGTTGGATAGAGGCTGAGATCTCTTCTCCAAAGGCGGAAGGGCAGCAACGGGTCTCGTCTCCCCTCGGGAGAAGGTGCCGGCAGGCGGATGGGGGGCGACACGGCTGAACCTGTCCTTCGCATGTGCTCAGGACGTCGCTCCGCTCCGCCCCCTCATCTGCCCTTTGGGCATCTTCTCCCCCGTGGGGAGAAGCGGAAAAATGCCTCACGCTCCCATTGGATTTTGAGCAATGAGGAGCAGAACAAATTGAAAGCGGCGCGTGGCTGACCAACCCTACATTCTCTTCCGCGACGACACGACCGGACAGGTGATGCTTTTCGCCGAGCCGGCCGAGATCATCGTTGCCAGCACGCGCGCCGAGTTCTTTGCGGGTCTTACCCGGATGGAGCAGGCCAAGGCCGAGGGCAAATGGCTTGCCGGCTATATGGCCTACGAGGCCGGATACTTCTTTGAGGAGAAACTCGCCCCCTTCGCTGGGGAACACCGCGAAACACCGCTGCTTTGCTTCGGCGTCTTCGATGCGCCGCAGCCGGATGCGCATCCGCTGGCCCAGCCCAAACAGCGTCTCGAAAACGAGGAATTCCTCACTGCTCCGAAAGCTGCCTGGGATTTCGCTATATATAAGGAGCGCTTCGACCGCCTCCACCAGCATCTGCGGCTCGGCGACGCCTATCAGGCGAACCTCACCATGCCGGTCGAAGCCCGCTGGAACGGCGATCCCCGTGCCGCCTTCTGGTCGCTGATCGAACGCCAGCCGGTCAAATACGGCGCGCTGGTTGATCTCGGCGGTCCGGTCATCCTTTCGCGGTCGCCCGAGCTTTTCTTCCGCACCGACGAACAGGGCTGGATCGAGACCCATCCGATGAAGGGTACGGCGAAACGCGGCGCCACCGCCGCCGAGGATGCCGAAATCATCGAGGCCATGCGCCGCGATATCAAGACGCAGGCGGAAAACCGCATGATCGTCGATCTCCTGCGCAACGATATCTCCCGCATCACCGAAGTCGGCACGCTCGACGTCCCGAAGCTTTTCGACATCGAGACCTATCCGACCGTCCACCAGATGGTGAGCCATGTGCAGGCAAGGCTCCGCCCCGATCTTTCGATCCGCGACATCTTTTCCGCGCTTTTTCCCTGCGGCTCGATCACCGGCGCGCCAAAGATGCGGGCAATGGAAATTCTCCATGCGCTCGAGGATGCCCCGCGCGACGCCTATTGCGGCGCAATCGGCATGATCTCGCCCGCCGGCGCCATGCGTTTTTCCGTCGCCATCCGCACCATCACGCTTTTTGAGGGCGGCAGGGCCGTCTTCAATGTCGGCGGCGGCATCGTCTTCGATTCGACCGCCGAGGCCGAATATGAGGAATGCCTGCTCAAGGCCCGCTTCGCTGTCGGCGATCATTGGATTGCACGATGATCGATTTTTCGTTGATCGAGACGCTGCGCTGGCAGCCGGGCGAGGGCTTCATCCGGCGGCAGTTGCATCTCGCCCGGCTTTCCCGCTCCGCCGGTCGCCTCGGCTTCCCGCAACCGGTCGACGCGGCGGCCAAGCTCGACCAAGCCGTTGCAGGCGCTACCGGTCCGCTGCGCATCCGCCTGACTTTCGACGCGCAAGGCCGCATCGAGGTGACGAGCGCCGCTTTCGTGCCGCTGGCGCCCGATACCACCTGGATCGTCCGCCTCGCCGAGACCCGTCTGGATTCCGCCGACAGGCTGCTGCGGGTCAAGACCACACGCCGTGCCGTCTACGAGAGAGCCCGCGCCGAATATGGGCCTGATGAGGCCGATGAAGTCATCCTGTTGAACGAGCACGACGAAGTCTGCGAGGGCACCATCACCTCGATCTTCCTCGACGACGGGAGCGGCATTCTGCGCACCCCGCCCATCTCCTGCGGCCTGCTCGCCGGCGTGCTGCGCACCGAACTCATCTGCCAGCGCAGGGCCCGCGTCGGCCGCCTCACGCTTGCCGATCTCGATGCCGGCACGCTTTATATCGGCAACTCGCTGCGTGGCCTGATCCGCGCAAACCTTCTGAGGCACTCACCATGTTCATTCTCTCCCTCACCTATCTCAAGTCCAACGATGAAGCCGACGGGCAGATGGAGCCGCATATGGCCTGGGTGAAGGAGGGTTATGCGAAGGGTTGGTTCCTCGCCTCCGGCCGCAAGGTGCCGCGCACCGGCGGCGTCATCCTGGCGATCGGCGAGCGCGCTGGGATCGAGGCCTATGTCGCCGCCGATCCCTTCACCATCCACGGCATCGCCGAATACGAAATCACCGAGCTTGCCGTAACGACGGTGGTCGAAGGGCTGGAAATCCTGAAGCGCTGAATCTACGCGAACCGATCGTGGATAGTCGCGCCGGCCTCCATCGCCCGACCGATATTTGGCCTTTCCCCGTCAACGCTCTTTATTGTGACGTCGTTTTGTGATTAGAGCCGGTCACCTCGCACTCTCTGCGGCAATTTCAAATAATTCTTCGGGCTGAACGCCTTCGTCGCCTTCCACAGGAGAAAAGAATGACGGAACAGAACTATCCGGTATATGCCGAAATTACCGGTCCGATCGTGATGATCGGCTTTGGCTCCATCGGCCGCGGCACCCTGCCCCTGATCGAGCGCCATTTCAAATTCGACAAGAGCCGGATGGTCGTCATCGACCCGCGCGAAGATCCCTCTGACATGGAGATCCTGAAGAAGCACGGCGTTCGCCACATCAAGGAATATGTCACCAAGGAGAATTACAAGGAACTGCTGAAGCCGCTGCTGACGGAAGGCGAAGGCCAGGGTTTCTGCGTCAACCTCTCGGTCGACACCTCCTCGCTCGACCTCATCAAGCTCTGCCGCAAGCATGACGTGCTCTACGTCGACACCGTCGTCGAACCCTGGCTCGGCTTCTATTTCGACAAGGGTATGAGCAATGCCGACCGCACCAACTATGCGCTGCGCGAAACCGTGCGCAAGGAAAAGGCGAAGAACCCGGGCGGCGCCACCGCCGTCTCCACCTGCGGCGCCAATCCGGGCATGGTCTCCTGGTTCGTCAAGCAGGCGCTCGTCAACCTCGCCAACGACACCGGCCTGAAATTCGACGAGCCGGACCAGCACGATCGCGAAGGCTGGGCAAAGCTGATGAAGAAACTCGGCGTCAAGGGCGTCCACATCGCCGAGCGTGATACCCAGCGCACCAAGCATCCGAAGCCGCTCAACGTCTTCTGGAACACCTGGTCCGTCGAAGGCTTCATCTCCGAAGGCATGCAGCCGGCCGAACTCGGCTGGGGCACCCATGAAGAGTGGATGCCGAAGAATGCCAAGAAGCACAAGAAGGGCAACAAGGCGGCGATCTACCTGGAACAGCCGGGCGCCAACACCCGCGTGCGGACCTGGTGCCCGACGCCCGGCCCGCAATATGGCTTCCTCGTCACCCACAATGAGTCGATCTCGATCGCCGACTATTTCACCGTGCGCGACAAGGACGGCGAAGTGACCTTCCGCCCGACCTGCCACTATGCCTACCACCCGGCCAACGACGCCGTGCTCTCGCTGCATGAGATGTTCGGCAATGGCGGCACCCCGCAGCCGGTCCATCACGTTCTCGACGAGGACGAGCTGGAGGACGGCATCGACGAACTCGGCGTCCTGCTCTACGGTCATGAGAAAAACGCCTACTGGTACGGCTCGCGGCTGTCGCTGGAAGAAACCCGCCGCATCGCGCCCTACCAGAACGCCACCGGCCTGCAGGTCACATCAGCCGTTCTCGCCGGCATGGTCTGGGCGCTGGAAAACCCGACAGCCGGCATCGTCGAAGCCGACGAGATCGACTACAAGCGCTGCCTCGAAGTGCAGATGCCCTATCTCGGCCCGGTCGAAGGTCATTACACCGACTGGACACCCCTCGACGGCCGTCCGGGCCTCTTCCCGGAAGATATCGACACCAAGGATCCGTGGCAGTTCCGGAACATTCTGGTTCGCTGAGATCATTTCCTCGGCTTTGACAATGCCCGCCGCAAGGCGGGCATTTTTGTAACGCCTGCTGTCTAAATGCTGGCCGCTGCCCCTCCAAGGCTTGCCTTCAAGCCGGGCGCGCGCCATGTTTTGCCCGAACTTGGCGGGTGTCCGCCGCGCCGATTCGCCGGGAGAAGCCTTATGAAAATCAGAACTGGTCTCGTTCTTGTCGGCGCAGCCGCCGCTCTTGCCGCCTGTGTTTCATCGGAGCCGCGTCGCCTGCCGGTTGCAACCGCACCCGTCGCCACCGGCGTCGAAGGCAATTGGAGCGATCCGAACGGCATCGTTTCCACCTTCCAGGGCGGCACTTTCACCACCCGCACCACCGATAGCAACCAGCTTCTCGCCTCAGGCACCTATATCAACACTTCGCCGACCCTGGTGGAGATCAACATGACCTCGCTGGTGCGCAAGACCCAGTCCAAGGTCAATTGCGCTCTCGTCAATCCGAGCCAGTTGAACTGCACCTCCGATTCCGGCGCACAGTTCACGCTTTCCCGCCGCGGCTGAAAGATGAGGCGATAGGCTAGGCACACCATGCGGGCCTTCGCCTTTTACCTCGTTCTGCTGCTTGCAATGCCGCTTGCGGCACTTGCCGTTATTTTGCCGGCCAATGTCTATCGTGCCCAGGGCATCGCCGCTCCCGATTGCGACGGGCCGCTGCAGGTGCTGATCTTCGCCGTACCGGCAATCCTGATTTATGGTGCGGGCGCATTTCTGGTCTACCGGACCGGCCGGCGCTTTCATCGCCTCTTTGCCCTTTTCTGTTTGGTCATCGCGCTGGCGACAGTTCCGAATATTGCCGAGGCCGTACACGAACTCTACCGAAACGCGGCCGATGGCGAATGCCAGAGATAAGCAGCCCGGCTTTTTTGCCCTGTCCCCTTGGAAAGCGCCCTGCCTGGCCCAGCTTTCTCTTGCGGTTGCACATCGTCTGATGGAACAATCCGAAGGCCGGGCAATCGCCCCGGCGCACAATGAAAGGGAACGGCGAGGGATCAGGGGAATCTTTCGCCTCAATCAGGAGAACAGGGATGACGAAGTCTTTCAGCTTCGGTCTTTTGACCGCGTCCATGCTGGCGCTGAGCGCGGGCGCCGCCTTTGCGGATTACGAACTTAATATTCTTCATATCAACGATTTCCATTCGCGCATCGAATCGATCAACAAATTCGACTCCACCTGCTCGGCCGAGGAGGAAGGCAAGAAGGAATGCTTCGGGGGTGCTGCCCGCCTGAAGACCGCGATCGACCAGCGCCGTCAGGCGCTATCCGGCAAGAACGTCGTCCTCCTGAACGCCGGCGACAATTTCCAGGGCTCGCTGTTCTACACGACCTACAAGGGAGCGGCCGAAGCCGAATTCCTCAACCTGATGAAGTTCGACGCCATGACCGTCGGCAATCATGAATTCGACGACAGCGAGGACGGGCTTGCGACCTTCCTCGACAAGGTGCAGTTCCCTGTCGTGACGGCGAACGTCAAGGCGACGGCTGCCTCTAAGCTCGGCGACCGCATCAAGCCCTCGCTGGTGCTTGATGTCGGCGGCCAGAAGATCGGCATCGTCGGCGCCGTCACCAATGATACCCCCGAGCTGTCCTCCCCCGGTCCGAACGTCACGATATCAGATGACGTCCAGGCCATTACGTCAGCCGTCCAGGATCTGAAGGGCCAGGGCGTCAACAAGATCATCGCGCTGACCCATGTCGGTTATCCCCGCGATCTCGCCCTGATCGCCAAGATTCCGGACGTCGATGTCGTCGTCGGCGGCCACTCCCATAGCCTGCTCTCCAACACCGATCCGAAGGCCGAAGGCCCCTATCCGACGATGGTCGACAATCCCGGCGGCTACAAGGTGCCGGTCGTCCAGGCCGCTTCCTACAGCAAGTATCTCGGCGATCTCGTCGTCAATTTCGACGACAACGGCGTCGTCAAGGATGCCAAGGGCGATCCAATCCTGATCGATTCCACCTTCACGCCCGATCCGGCTGTCATTACCCGCATCGCCGAACTGGCAAAGCCGATCGAGGAACTGCGCAACAAGGTCATCGGCTCCTCCGAAAGCCCGATCGAGGGCGATCGCAAGGTCTGCCGCGTCAAGGAATGCTCGATGGGCAATCTGGTGGCTGACGCCATGCTCGACCGTACGAAGAACCAGGGCGTCACCATCGCCGTCCAGAACGGCGGCGGCCTGCGCGCGTCGATCGACGGCGGCGAGGTCACCCAGGGCGAGGTCATCACCGTCCTGCCTTTCCAGAACACGCTCGCCACTTTTGAATTGACCGGCGCAGACGTCGTCAAGGCGCTCGAAAACGGCGTCAGCCAGATCGACCAGAGCGCCGGCCGCTTTCCGCAGGTCGCCGGCCTGAAATTCTCCTTCGACCCGTCGAAGCCCGCGGGCAGCCGTGTCAGCGATGTTCAGGTGAAGGACGGCGCCAATTTCGCGCCGATCGATTCGGCCAAGACCTACAAACTCGCCACCAACAACTTCATGCGGGCCGGCGGCGACGGCTATTCGATCTTCAAGGAGGGCCAGAACGCCTATGATTTCGGCCCGGATCTTGCCGATGTGACTGCGGCATACGTCGCCGCGCATTCGCCCTATAAGCCATACACGGATGGCCGCATCGCGGAACTGGCGCAGGCAGCGCCGGCCCCCTCCGCTTCCGAACCGGCGCCTGCTGCACCGGCTGCTCCTGCTCCATCCACAGAGCCGGCTCCCGCACCCGCTGCACCGGCACCTGCCGCTCCGGCACCAGCAGCCCCCGCGCCCGCTGCGGAACCCGCACCGGCGCCGGCAGCCTCCGCACCTGCCGCAACGACGCCGTCCACCCACGTCATTGCCGCCGGCGACACATTCTGGGATCTCGCCGTAACCTTCTATGGCGACGGCACGTTGTGGCGGAAGCTGTCGGATGCCAACGGCAAGCCGAACCCACGTCACCTGACGGTTGGCAAGGAGATCGAGGTTCCCGCCAAGTAAGACGATTTGTCCCGATGCCACTGGCCGGTCCGGGGTTTCCCGGGCCGGCTTTTCTTTCTATAGGGTGAACCACGATCTCCAGGCTGCGTATGAGCTGACGAGACAAAAAAAGCGTTGGGGCCAGAATGACAGCAGATATTTCACTCCGCCCGGCGGACCATCCGGCCGTAAAATCAGGCAAGGTCGGTGTCCTGCTGGTCAATCTCGGCACGCCCGATGGCACCGATTACACGTCGATGCGCCGCTATCTCAGGGAATTTCTGACCGATCGCCGCGTCATCGAATGGTCGCCCTGGAAGTGGTACCCGATCCTGTTCGGCATCGTGCTCAACACCCGCCCGCAGAAGGTCGGCAAGGCCTATGAGCTGATCTGGAATAAGGAGAAGAACGAAAGTTATCTCCGCACCTACACCCGCAACCAGTCGGAGCTGATGGCCGAGCGCCTGAAGGATCTTGATAGCGTCAAAGTCGACTGGGCGATGCGCTATGGTACGCCGTCGATCGCTTCGCGCATCGACGCGCTGAAGCAAGAGGGATGCGACCGTATCGTGCTCTTCCCGCTCTATCCGCAATATGCGGCGGCAACGACCGCCACCGTCAACGACAAGGCCTTCCAGAAGCTGCTCTCTATGCGCTGGCAGCCGGCGCTGCGCACCGTGCCCGACTATCACGACGACGAGACCTATATCGAGGCACTCGCCAGTTCCGTCGAAAGACATCTTTCGACGCTCGACTGGAAGCCCGAGATGCTGCTCGCCTCCTTCCACGGCATCCCCATGTCCTATTTCAAGCAGGGTGATCCCTATTACTGTCAATGCCAGAAGACCGGCCGGCTGCTGCGCGAGCGGCTCGGATTGACCGAGGAAAACTTCATGGTCACCTTTCAGTCCCGCTTCGGGCCGGAGGAATGGCTGCAGCCCTATACCGACAAGACGGTGGAGAAGCTCGCCAAGGACGGCGTCAAGCGCATCGCCGTCATCAATCCGGGCTTCGTCTCCGACTGTCTGGAGACGCTGGAGGAGATCGCCGAGCAGGCTGCCCATTCTTTCCATGAGAACGGTGGAGAGAAGTTCGCGCATATCCCCTGCCTCAACGACGGCGAGGACGGCATGAAGGTGCTGGAAAAGGTCGTGCGCCGCGAATTGCAGGGCTGGACCTGAGAGATCTTTTCAGAAAGCATCGCCGCACGGATAGCTGGCGAAGATCCAAATAACCCAACCGAGAGGAAACCTCCACCTCACACGGATGTGTAGCATCCATACGGCATTTCTTCCTCGCAAAGAACATGCTACCCCACCACATCAGTGTATGGGCGCATGCGCCGATAGGAGGAATTCTTCATGTTGTTCGGCGGCTTCGACATTGTCGTCATCGTGCTGGTCATCTTCGTCATCCTCGTGCTCTTCGCCGGGATCAAGACCGTGCCGCAGGGCTACCGCTATACGATCGAGCGCTTCGGGCGGTATACCCGCACGCTGGAGCCCGGCCTCAACCTGATCACCCCGTTCATCGAGCGCGTCGGCGCCAAGCTGAACGTGATGGAACAGGTGCTGAACGTGCCGACCCAGGAGGTGATCACCAAGGACAATGCCTCGGTTTCGGCGGATGCCGTCTCCTTCTATCAGGTGCTGAACGCCGCTCAGGCCGCCTATCAGGTCTCCAACCTCGAAAACGCCATCCTCAATCTCACCATGACCAATATCCGTTCGGTCATGGGTTCGATGGATCTCGACGAACTGCTTTCCAACCGCGATGCGATCAACGACCGGCTGCTGCGCGTCGTCGACGAGGCCGTGCATCCTTGGGGCATCAAGGTCACCCGCGTCGAGATCAAGGACATCCAGCCGCCGCGCGACCTCGTCGACGCGATGGCCCGCCAGATGAAGGCCGAGCGCGAGAAGCGGGCGCAGGTGCTGGAGGCCGAAGGCTCGCGCAACGCGCAGATCCTCCGAGCCGAAGGCGCCAAGCAATCCGCCATTCTCCAGGCCGAAGGCCAGCGCGAGGCCGCCTTCCGCAACGCAGAAGCCCGCGAACGCCTGGCCGAAGCCGAAGCCAAGGCGACGAAAATGGTCTCCGAGGCGATCGCCGCCGGCGACATCCAGGCGATCAACTATTTCGTTGCGCAGAAATACACCGAAGCGCTCACCTCGATCGGTTCGGCGCCCAATTCCAAGATCGTCATGATGCCGATGGAAGCCTCTTCCATCTTGAGTTCGCTCGGCGGCATCGGCGCCATTGCCCGCGAGGTCTTCGGCGATGCCGGCAACAGCCCGGCAACCCCGCCGCCGCTGCCGCCGCGTCCGCGCCCCGCACCGGCGCGCTCGACGCCGCCGATCAATCCGTCGACTCCCAATCCTTTCAATCCCGATCAGGAGCGATAAGCCATGCTGGCGAAGATCATCGCCGAACTCGGTCCGTGGAGTTGGTGGGTCGCAGGCCTCGTGCTGCTCGCCGCGGAAATGATCGTACCCGGCTTCTTCCTAGTCTGGATCGGCCTTGCCGCCTTGATCGTCGGCGCGCTGTCGCTGCTCTTCTGGGACAGCGCCTTCTGGGTCTGGGAATTGCAGGCGATCCTTTTTGCGCTGCTCGCCGTTGCCACGACCTTCGCCGGCCGGCGGCTGACGCTGCGCAATGCAACGACCGACGAGCCCTTCCTCAATCAGCGCGGCGCGAGCCTCGTCGGCCGCACGGCGACGCTGCACGAACCGATCCGCGAGGGCCGCGGCCGCATCCGCCTCGACGATACGCTATGGCAGGTGATGGGACCGGACCTGCCGGTGGGAACACAGGTGAAGGTGGTTTCAAGCAACGGCCGCGACCTGACGGTCGAGCCCATCTGATCAAACGAGCTTGATCGAACGAGCTTGATCAGGCGACGCCGATGCGCAGCAGGTCGTGGAAATGCACCAGTCCGACCGGCCGGCGGTCGTCGTCGATGACGATCAGCGCGCCGATATGATGCTGGTTGAGCAGCGCCAGCGCCGCGGTCGCCAGTATCGTCGGCTTCACCGTCTTCGGCGTCTTGGTCATGATATCGTCGACCGCGAGCTCGGCCAGATTGCGGGTCAGATTGCGCGCCATATCGCCTTCGGTGACGATGCCGCAAAGCCGGCCATCCTCATCCAGCACGCCGACGCAGCCGAAATGCTTGCGCGACAGCACCGTGATCGCCTCCGGCATCGGCGTGCCCTTGGCAACGAGCGGCAGCCGCTCGCCGGTATGCATGATATCGGCGACATGCATCAGGCTGGCGCCCAGCTTGCCGCCGGGATGGAAGACATGGAAATCCGTGGCGGTAAAGCCGCGCGCTTCCAGGAGCGCCACTGCCAGCGCGTCGCCGAGCGCAAGCTGCATCAGCGTCGAGGTCGTCGGCGCCAGCCCATTGGGGCAGGCCTCCTGTTCGTTCGGCACCAGAAGGACGATATCGGCGGCGGTCGCCAGCGAGGAACGGTCGCTGCAGGTGATTGCGATCAGCGGAATGGAGAAGCGCCGGGTGAAGGAGATGATGCTCTTGAGCTCGGCGCTCTCGCCGCCTTTGGAAATCGCCAGCACGACATCGTCGCGCTCGATCATGCCGAGGTCGCCGTGATTGGCTTCGGCCGCATGCACGAAAAAGGCAGGTGTCCCGGTTGAAGCGAATGTCGCCGCGAGCTTGGCCCCGATATGGCCGCTCTTGCCGACGCCGGTGACGATGACGCGGCCGGAGATGTCGCCGATGACTTCGACGGCCCGTGTCAGAGGATCGGCCAAGCCATTGTCAAGGGCCCGTTCCAGCGCTTCAAGACCGCGTCTCTCGGTCTCTATCGTGCGTTTTGCCGATTCGAGCACGCTGTTTTCAACGAGGTTTATCGCTCTTCTGTTCATGAAGTTGCGTTAGACCTTTTCACTTTCCAAGTCCACCCCGCACTCTTTCCGAAATGTGAACGGCGCCCGCTGACGGCAACGAATGATTAACCACAAGGCTTTACCTTTGGGTAAGAACCGAAAGCATGTCAGGCGCGAATTGCATGGGCCAGCCAAAACAGACGAGCAGTGTGACGCCGCTCCGCGCCATGAGCCGTGCCGTCTCTTTTGCCGCGTTCGGAGGCCTGATTCTTGCCCAGACGGCAGCCCTTGCGCAGTCCGCCGCACAGCCGGCAGGCATGGCAAACAGCCGCTCCGCGGCCAATCAGGACAACAGCACCACGAACAACGCCGCCGCCACCGGTTTCGATGACGAGACCGACGGTGCCGCCGCGCCTGCGGCAAATGGTGCGACCGCGAATGCCGACGATGCCCAGCAGAGGCCAGCCATACCGGATGCGCAGGCCGGCGACGACATTACCGGCTCCATCCTCGACGAGGACATACGCCGGCTGAACACCCGCGAAGCGCCGCTCGACGAGACGCTGCCGCGCCGCAGGGCTGCCACAAGCGCCTCGACGGAGGAAACGCCGGGAATCCCGATCGGCACGTTCGTGCTCCGCCCGAGCGTCACCCAGAGCATCAACACCGAGACCACCAAGGACGGCAATACCCGACAGCGGCGCGCCTTTTTCGAAACAGACGCAGCAGCGACCTTGACCTCCGACTGGGGCCGCCATCAACTGTCCGTAACCTCGGAAGGTGCCTATCAGAGGAATATCAGTGGCGAGGGCGAAGAACAGCCCTCCTTCAAGATCAACAGCGACCTCAGGCTCGATCTTCCCGACGACACCACGGCGCACCTGACCGCCGGTTACAATTTCTACCGCGAGGATACGGACGATCCCGACGCCATCGCCAATGCCGCGCAGCAGTCTGATGTACAGGAATTTTCGGCCGGCGCCTCCGTCCAGCGCGATTTCGGCATTCTACGCGGGACGACGGCCCTTGCCATGACCCGCTCGATTTATTCGGATGCCAAGCTTTCGAACGGCACGACCGTCACCCTCAGCGATCGCGACCAGACGACGGGTACGCTGCGCGGCCGCGTCGGCTACGAGCTGTCCCCCGCGCTCATCCCCTTCATCGAAGCCAACATCGGCCGCACGATCTATGACGAAACGCGCGACTCGGCCGGCTATGAGCGCTCGGGGCACAGCTATGGCGCCAAGGTGGGCGTCGAAGTCGATCTCGGCGAGAAACTGAAGGGTGAAGTCGGCGTCGGTTACGAGCAGGCCGATTTCGAAGACAGCCGCCTGTCCTCGATCGATACGGCGACACTCGATGCAAGCCTGCTCTGGTCGCCGATCCGCGGAACCGACGTCAATTTCGACCTGCAAACCAGCATTCAGCCCTCAACGACTGCCGGTGAGAGCGGCTACGTCTCGCACGCACTGACGACGACGCTCACCCACCAGCTGCGCGACAATCTGGTCGGGACGATGATCGGCGGGGTAATATGGCGCGACTATCCCACGGATAGCACCATCAACGACGAGCTCGTCTATACCGCCGCGACCGGCCTGACCTGGAACATCAACCGCTATCTCGATTTGACCAGCACACTCGGCTACGAGCTGACGACGCGCAAGGAAGGCACCGACTCGCAGCAATTTCGTGCCGGCGTCGGCCTCAAGCTGAAACGTTAAACGCCGCGCATCCAGCCCGGATGCGCGGCGTTCTGTCACTTCATAATCCAGGCGTAGCCCTTACTTCAGGCCGGCAAGCAATTCCCTGAAGCCGCCTTCGACGGAGGGACGGATATCGGCGCGTTCGAGAGCGAAGGCGACGTTTGCCAGGATGAAGCCGTCCTTGGCGCCGCAGTCGTAGGTCGCGCCGCGGAAGTGGTAACCGGCGAAATCCTGTTCCTTCAGCAGCTTCAGCATGCCATCGGTGAGCTGGATCTCGTTGCCGGCGCCGCGCTCCTGGGTTTCGAGGATCTTGAAGATCTCCGGCTGCAGGATGTAGCGGCCGTTGATGAAGAAGTTGGAAGGCGCCGTCCCCTTGGCAGGCTTTTCCACCATGCCGGTGATGCGGAAGCCGTCACCGATCGCTTCGCCGACGCCGACGATGCCGTATTTATGCGCCTGGTCGGGCGCGCATTCCTCGACGGCGATGATATTGCCGCCGCTCTGGGCGTAAAGGTCGATCATGCCCTTCATGCAGCCCTTGTCGCCCTTCATGATCATATCGGGCAGCAGCAATGCGAAGGGCTCGTCGCCGACGATCTCGCGGGCGCACCACACGGCGTGGCCGAGGCCGAGCGGCTCCTGCTGTCGGGTGAAGCTCACCGTGCCGGCCTTCGGCAATTGCTGGGCCAGAAGGGTGATCTCCGCCTTCTTGGCGCGCTCGCGCAGCGTCTGTTCCAGCTCGAAATGGATGTCGAAATAGTCTTCGATGACGTGCTTATTGCGCCCGGTGACGAACACCAGATGTTCGATCCCGGCCTCGATCGCCTCATCGACGACATACTGAATGATTGGCTTGTCGACGACGGTCAACATTTCCTTCGGAACAGCCTTTGTCGCCGGCAGGAATCGCGTCCCCAATCCGGCCACCGGAAATACTGCTTTACGAACTTTGTTGTGTTGAGCCACACCGGCCTCCTGCTTCGATCATATCGCTTTGGAAATAGGGCTTTTTAGCCTTAACTAGTATAGAATTGCTACTGTTTTGCAATGGTGACCGCAGCGGTTCGCTATGGTAAAGAATTTGTTGACTCCGTTCCTGTAGTCTTGGTTCTGGCGCGGACATGATGCCTCGCTGTCCCCGGAAACTGAAGATGACGGATACGACTGTCGATGACCCAGAATCACAAAAACTCCCTTCGTGGTCTTGCTCTCGCCCTCATTGTCGCCGCCCAGGTGGGGCTGGTCCCCGACAACGCTAGAGCTGATTCCCGGTTCCAGAAATGGATCGCGGATTTTTACCAAACAGCCGCTCAGAGTGGCATCAGTAAGGCAACTTATCAAAAGGCCTTTTCCGGGGTGAGCGAGCCTGATCCGACCGTGCTCGAAAAGGCCGCCTATCAGCCGGAATTCACCTCGAAGATCTGGGACTATGTCGATTCCCGCGTCAATCCCTACACGGTCAAGATCGGCCGCGAGATGGCCGCCAAACACGCAAGAACACTCGATGCGATCGAGCGGCGATTCGGCGTCGACAAGACCATTCTGCTCGCCATCTGGTCGATGGAATCGAATTACGGCGCGATTCTCGACAAGGACGACCGGCTGCACTATGTGCCGCGCGCGCTGGCAACGCTGGCCTATGCCGATCCGAGCCGCGCCAAATTCGCTAAGAAGCAGCTGGTCGCCGCGCTGAAGATCCTGCAGAACCGTGACGTGCCGGCTCGCGAAATGACCGGCTCCTGGGCCGGCGCCATGGGCCACACCCAGTTCATCCCGACAAGCTACCTGCTTTATGCCGTCGATGCCGACGGCAACGGCCATCGCGATATCTGGAACTCGGTGCCGGATGCGCTGGCGACTTCGGCCAATCTCCTGATGAAGAACGGCTGGGACACCGGCAAGACCTGGGGCTACGAGGTCGTCGTTCCCGCGGCCGCGGCCAAGCAGGCCGGCAAGACCCATACGCTGGCCCAATGGGCAGCGCTCGGCCTGACACGCCCGAACGGCAAGGCCTTCCGCGACGGCGGCACCAAAGCCATGCTGAAGATGCCGGCCGGAGCCGGTGGCCCCGGCTTCCTGATGACCGCCAACTTCTTCACCATCAAGAACTACAATGCCTCGGACAGCTATGCGCTTGCCGTCGGCCTGCTGGCCGACCAGATCGCCGGCTACGGCGGCATGCAGCAGCGCTGGCCGCGCCCGGACGGCGCCCTTGATATCACTGAGAAATTCGAGCTGCAAACGCGTCTGAAGACACTCGGCTATTACAATGGCGAGGTCGACGGCAATTTCGGCTCGGGTTCGAAGGCGGCGATATCAGCCGTGCAGGAGCGCATCGGCATGCAGCCGGACGGCGAGCCCTCCTTGCCGCTTCTGAACGCGTTGCGCCGCTAGATCGGGATAATCTCCGCCGGGAAGCTGAACCCGCATTTGGATCAAGAAAGTAGGGCATGACACCGCCCGAAAACCACACACACTTTTCGGCATGCTGCTCTACAACAGCCAGAACCTTGACCTAGATAGCGAGAGTGGACGCTGGCCTACCCCACGTGCAAGATGCCGGCAGATGCGGAACTGCCCATGACGAAGAAAACTGATCGCACCCCAATCCGTTGGCTCATGCTCGCCTTGACGGCGGCTTCGCTATTCGTTGGCGCGCTTGCGCCGGTGCAGGTTGCCGAAGCCCAGGAGCAGCGCTACCAGCGCCGGTCGATCCTCGATTTCCTCCTCGGCCGGCGCTATCTCGACGACGCACCGCAGGCGCCTGATGTCCAGCAGCCGAGACGCCAGCAGCGCAAGCGCCCGCCGGCGCAGAAAGCCATCGTCAATACCCGCACCGCGCCGCCGGTCCGCGCTCCCGTGCAGGAGGAGCCGGCGGTGCAGAAGCTCGGCGACGCCCGTAAGATCCTGATCGTCGGCGATTTCCTGGCGAGCGGCCTCGGCGACGGCCTCACCGCCGCCTTCGAGACCTCGCCCGGTGTCGTCGTCGAAGCCCGCGGCAACGTCTCCTCGGGCCTGGTTCGTGACGATTATTACGACTGGCCGGCACAGTTGCCGAAGATGATCGACGAGCTGAAGCCGGCGATGGTCGTCGTCATGATCGGCGCCAACGACCGCCAGCAGATGGTGACCGACACCGCCAAGGAAAAATTCCGCACCGATGGCTGGTTTGCCGAATATCGCCGCCGTGTCCTTTCCTTCGGCAAGGAGGTCACCGCCCGCAAGATCCCGCTGCTCTGGGTCGGCCTTCCCGCTTTCCAGTCCGATTCGATGACGGCCGATGCCGTCCAGATGAATCAGCTTTACCGCAACCAGGTTGAAAGCATCGGCGGCGAATTCGTCGACATCTGGGATGGTTTCGTCGACGAAAACGGCACCTTCATCGTCACTGGTTCGGATGTGAACGGCCAGCAGGTGCGCCTGCGCACCTCCGACGGCATTAATCTTACGCAAGCCGGCCGGCGAAAGCTCGCCTTCTATGTGGAAAAGCCGGCCCGGCGTCTTCTCGGCACCCAGGCAAGCCCCGACCTAATTCGCCTCGACTCCAGCAATCTGCCCGGCCTCGGCCTCCCCGCCAATCCGGTCGAACATACCGTACCGATCAGCCTCTCCGATCCCAATCTCGACGGCGGCGCCGAGCTTCTCGGCGCCAGGCCGCCGCCTGTGGCTTTGACGCGGTCGCCGCGCGACCTCCTGGTCGAGCAGGGCGAAATGACGCCAGCACCTCCCGGCCGCGTTGACGATTACCGCCTGCCTGCCGCAAAGGCGCCGGCCGAAGTCTCGGTCAAATAAAGAGACCGCCCGCTCTGCTGCGCTGGATCAGCGATCAATCGCGGCGGGCGGCATTGTGCTTGCGGTTACAAGCTGCTCTTCGGCGAGCATAAAAGCACATCTCCTGCGTAACAGCGTCCTGCAATTCGGCTAGCTCTAGTCTAGATCGTAGATCAGTCGGCAACGCGCTGTGCGTGAAGCAGCCTTTCGCTCCGTTCCGGTCTAGGTCGCCGCCTACGGCCAGCTCAGATAATAATGGTTGGAGCCGGATAGGCCGAAGAAGGCGTCGCTGTCGTTCGTCTGAAATCGCTCCGGCCGCTGACATCGATGTCCTTGCCGTTGCCCGAGGCTTGCGGCACGGTTCCGCGGTAAGCGGTCGCATCACGTCCTGGCGGACGCGCGGCGCTCCATGAAAAAACTCCGCCGATAGGGCGGAGTTCTTGTCTTCTTGAAGGTGTGAGCGGCCGACGGTCAGTTCGGCAGGACGGTCGAGCCCATCAATGCCTCGTCGATCGCACGCGCCGCCTGGCGGCCTTCACGGATCGCCCAAACCACCAACGACTGGCCGCGGCGCACGTCGCCGGCCGTCCAGAACTTGTCGATCGACGTCTTGTAGTCGCGGTCGTTGGCGACCACGTTGGTCGAGCCGCGCTTGTCGGTGTTGAGCGTCAGCTTGCCTTCGAGCTCCTTCAGCACGCTTGATGTGAACGGGCCGCGGAAACCGATGGCGATAAAGGCGAGATCGGCCCGGATGACGAATTCCGTGCCCGGAACCGGCCGCCGGCGCTCATCGACCTCGCAGCACTTGACGCCGGTCAGCACGCCGTCTTCGCCGACGAACTCAAGCGTGGCCACCTGGAATTCCCGCACGGCACCCTCGGCTTGCGAGGAGGAAGTGCGCATCTTCGTCGCCCAGAACGGCCAGACGGCAAGCTTGTCTTCCTTTTCCGGCGGCTGCGGTCGGATGTCGAGCTGGGTGACCTTGACGGCCCCCTGGCGGAACGCCGTGCCGACGCAGTCCGAAGCCGTATCGCCGCCGCCGACGACGACGATATGTTTGGCGCCGGCAAGGATCGGGTCCGATGGCCAGCCGACGCTGTCGATGTTCTCGCGACCGACGCGGCGGTTCTGCTGGACGAGATAGGGCATCGCATCGTGGACGCCCGCAAGCTCGGTGCCGGGAATGCCCGCCTCGCGCGGCGTCTCGGAGCCGCCGCAGTAAAGAACGGCGTCATGATCGGCGAGTAGCTGCTCGACCTTGACATCGACGCCGACATTGACGCCGCAATGGAAGGTGACGCCCTCGCCCTTCATCTGCTCGACGCGGCGGTCGATGAAGTTCTTCTCCATCTTGAAATCGGGGATGCCGTAGCGCAGCAGCCCGCCCGGCTTTGTTTCGCGCTCGTAGACATGCACCTCGTGGCCGGCGCGGCCGAGCTGCTGGGCGGCCGCCATGCCGGCGGGGCCGGAGCCGATGACGGCAACCTTCTTGCCGGTATGCACCGTCGCCGGCTGCGGCCGGATGAAGCCGAGCTCATAGGCCTTGTCGGCGATCGCCTGTTCGACCGTCTTGATGGCAACAGGCGCATCCTCGAGATTAAGCGTGCAGGCTTCCTCGCAGGGTGCCGGGCAGACGCGGCCGGTGAACTCAGGGAAGTTGTTGGTCGAATGCAGGTTCTGGATCGCCGCTTCCCAGTTGTTGTTGTAGACGAGGTCGTTCCAATCGGGAATCTGGTTATGAACCGGGCAGCCGGTCGGGCCGTGACAATAGGGGATGCCACAGTCCATGCAGCGCGCGGCCTGTTTCTGCACTTCCGGGTCCGACATCGGGATCGTGAACTCGCGGAAATGACGGATACGATCCGACGCCGGCTGATACTTCGCTACCTGCCGGTCGATTTCCAGAAACCCTGTTACCTTACCCATGCTTTCGTCCCTTACCCTCATGACCGCCTCACCGCAGCCAATCTGTCTATCGTCAGTCCCGGTATCCGGGGCAAGTTGCTTCTCTTGACCGTCATTGGCGCATATCCCCTGGAAGACATCCGTGCGATCTGGACAGGTTTCGCTGTCGGCACGATCGGAGTCATCGAGATATTTTCGTCATCCGTCACCTGCGGTCAGCAGGTGACGGATGTCCCAGTGCAAATCATTCCGCGGCGATGCCCATCCGGCTGCGCTCCATTTCCTCGAGCGCACGGCGGTATTCGACCGGCATGACCTTGCGGAACTTCGGACGGTAGTCGGCCCAGCTGTCGAGGATCTGCTTGGCGCGGGTTGAACCCGTATAGTGCAGATGGTTGGAGATCAGCTGGTAGAGGCGCTCCTCGTCGTGGCGCGTCATGTCGCCGGAAACGTCGACACGTCCCTTGTGCATGAGATCGCCGCCGTGATGATGCAGCTTCTCCAGCATGTCGTCCTCCTCGGGCACCGGCTCGAGTTCGACCATCGCCATGTTGCAGCGGCTGGCGAAATCGCCGGTTTCATCGAGCACATAGGCAACACCGCCGGACATGCCGGCCGCGAAGTTACGGCCCGTGGCGCCAAGCACGACGACGACGCCGCCGGTCATATATTCGCAGCCATGGTCGCCGACACCCTCAACGATGGCGATCGCACCCGAATTGCGCACGGCGAAACGTTCGCCCGCCACACCCCGGAAGTAGCATTCGCCCTCGGTCGCACCGTAAAGCACGGTGTTGCCGACGATGATCGAGTTCTCAGCCACGATCCGCGAATTCTCCGGCGGCCGGATGATGATCTTGCCGCCCGAAAGCCCCTTGCCGACATAGTCGTTGCCGTCACCGATCAGGTTGAAGGTGACGCCACGCGCCAGGAAGGCGCCAAAGCTCTGCCCCGCCGTACCGCGAAGTGTGACATTGATCGTGTCTTCCTTCAGCCCGCGGTGGCGGAAGCGCTTGGCGACCTCGCCGGAGAGCATCGCGCCCGCCGAACGGTCGACGTTCTTGATCCCGACCTCGAAGGCAACGGGTGTCTTGGCGGTCAGCGCCGGCTGTGCCTGCTCGATCAGCACGCGGTCGAGAATATCGTCGATCGGGTGCTGCTGCCGGCTCGTCCAGAAGGTCTCTTCCTTGGCGGCATCGACCTTATGGAAGATGCGGCTGAAGTCGAGGCCGTTGGCCTTCCAGTGCGCCAGCATCTCGTCCTTCTCCAACAGCTCCGAAGCGCCGATGATCTCGTCGAGCCGGGTAAAGCCGAGCGAGGCGAGAATTTCGCGCACTTCGTTGGCGACGAAGAAGAAGTAGTTGATGACGTGCTCCGGCGTGCCCTTGAAGCGCTTGCGCAGCACCGGATCCTGGGTTGCCACGCCCACCGGACAGGTGTTGAGATGGCACTTGCGCATCATGATGCAGCCAGCAGCAATCAGCGGCGCGGTGGCGAAGCCGAATTCGTCAGCGCCGAGCAGCGCCCCGATGATGACGTCGCGGCCGGTCTTCAACCCGCCGTCCACCTGCAATGCGACACGCGAGCGCAAGCCGTTCAGCACCAACGTCTGCTGGGTCTCGGCAAGGCCGATTTCCCAGGGGCTGCCGGCATGCTTGAGCGAAGTCAGCGGCGATGCACCCGTGCCGCCATCGAAGCCGGCGACCGTGATATGGTCGGCGCGCGCTTTGGCGACGCCGGCGGCGACCGTGCCGACGCCGACTTCGGAGACGAGCTTGACCGAGACATCCGAGGTAGGGTTGACGTTCTTTAGATCGTAGATCAGCTGCGCCAGATCTTCGATGGAATAGATGTCGTGGTGAGGCGGCGGCGAAATCAGGCCGACACCCGGCGTCGAGTGGCGGGTCTTGGCAACCGTCGCGTCAACCTTGTGACCCGGCAGCTGGCCGCCTTCGCCAGGCTTGGCGCCTTGCGCCACCTTGATCTGCAGCACGTCGGCATTGACGAGATATTCGGTGGTGACGCCGAAGCGGCCCGAGGCAATCTGCTTGATCGCCGAACGTTCCGGGTTCATCGAACCGTCGGCCAGCGGCATGTAGCGGTCGGATTCCTCGCCGCCCTCGCCGGTGTTCGACTTGCCGCCGATCCGGTTCATGGCGATCGCCAACGTCGTATGCGCCTCCCTGGAGATCGAGCCGAAGGACATCGCTCCCGTCGAGAAACGCCTGACGATATCGGCCGCCGGCTCGACCTCGTCGATCGAAACCGGCGTGCGGCCGAGCGCCTCGGCGCTCTTCATCCTGAAGAGGCCGCGGATCGTGTTCATGCGCAGCGCTGAATTGTTCACCATCTCGGCGAATTCGCGGTAGCGATCCTCGGCATTGCCGCGCACCGCATGCTGAAGGGCAGCGACTGCATCCGGCGTCCAGGCGTGGCTTTCGCCGCGCATGCGGTAGGCATATTCGCCGCCGATGTCGAGCGTCGTCGCAAGAAGCGGATCCTTGCCGAAGGCCGCGTTATGGCGGGCGACGGTTTCGGCGGCAATCGCCTCGAGGCCGACACCTTCGATCATCGTCGCGGTCCCGAAGAAATATTTGTCGATGAGTTCCGACTGCAGGCCGATCGCATCGAAGATCTGCGCCCCGCAATAGGATTGATAGGTCGAGATACCCATCTTCGACATGACCTTGAGGATGCCTTTGCCGACCGCCTTGATGTAGCGGTAGACGATTTCGGAAGCATCCACTTCCTTCGGGAATTCGCCCTTGGCATGCATGTCGAGCAGCGTGTCGAAGGCGAGATAGGGGTTGATCGCCTCGGCGCCGTAGCCGGCGAGCAGGCAGAAATGATGCACTTCGCGCGGTTCGCCGGTCTCGACGACGAGACCGACCGAGGTGCGGAGCCCCTTGCGGATCAGGTGATGGTGTACGGCCGCCGTCGCCAGCAGCGCCGGAATGGCGATCCGGTCCGGGCCAATCTGGCGGTCGGAGAGCACGATGATGTTGTAGCCGCCCTTGACGGCCGCTTCCGCGCGCTCGCAGAGTCGGTCGAGCATCTCCGGCATGCCTTCGGCGCCACGCTCGATATCATAGGTGAAATCAAGCGTCTTGGTGTCGAAACGATCTTCCGTATGGCCGATCGAGCGGATCTTCTCGAGATCGCCGTTGGTCAGGATCGGCTGACGCACTTCAAGCCGCTTGGCGTTCGCCGCGCCCTCGTGGTCGAGAATGTTCGGCCGCGGCCCGATGAAGGACACGAGGCTCATGACCAGTTCCTCGCGGATCGGGTCGATCGGCGGGTTGGTCACCTGCGCGAAGTTCTGCTTGAAATAAGTGTAGAGCAGCTTGGGCTTTTCCGACATCGCCGAGATCGGCGTATCCGTGCCCATCGAGCCGATCGCCTCCTGGCCCGTCGTCGCCATCGGCGACATCAGGATGCGAGTATCCTCGAGCGTGTAGCCGAAGGCCTGCTGGCGATCGAGCAACGACACGTCGCGGCGCAGCGCCCGTGGCTCCACCGGCTTCAGATCTTCGAGGATGAGCTGGGTGCGGTTCAGCCAGCTGCGATAGGGATGCGCCGTCGCCAGCTGCGACTTCACCTCGTCGTCGGAGATGATGCGGCCTTCCTCCATGTCAATCAGCAGCATCTTGCCCGGCTGCAGGCGCCACTTCTGGATGATCTTCTCTTCCGGAACCGGCAGCACGCCGGCTTCGGACGCCATGATGACGCGGTCGTCATCGGTGACGAGGTAGCGCGCCGGCCGCAGGCCGTTGCGGTCGAGCGTAGCACCGATCTGCTTGCCATCGGTGAAGGCCACGGCAGCCGGACCGTCCCAGGGCTCCATCAGAGCGGCATGATATTCGTAGAACGCCTTGCGGTCGGCCGCCATCGATTGGTTGCCGGCCCAGGCTTCCGGGATCAGCATCATCACCGCATGTGCCATCGAATAACCGCCGCGCACCAGGAATTCGAGCGCGTTGTCGAAACAGGCCGTATCCGACTGACCCTCATAGGAAATCGGCCAGAGCTTGGAAATGTCCTCACCGAACAGCGGCGAGGAGACCGACGCCTGGCGCGCCGCCATCCAGTTGACGTTGCCGCGCAGCGTGTTGATCTCGCCGTTATGGGCGACCATGCGGTAGGGATGCGCGAGCTTCCACGACGGGAAGGTGTTGGTCGAGAAACGCTGGTGCACCAGGGCGACCGCGCTTTCGAAGCGCGGATCCGACAGGTCCTTGTAATAGACGCCGACCTGATAGGCCAGGAACATGCCCTTGTAGACCACCGTCGCCGACGACAGCGACACCGGATAGAAATTGCTCTCCTCGCCGTCGAACTCATCATAGATACGGTTGGAGATCACCTTGCGCAGCGTGAACAGCCGGCGCTCGAACTCGTCGTTGTTTTCGGCATCCTCGCCGGCGCCGATGAAGACCTGCACATGATGCGGCTCGGTTGCGGCAATCGCCGGCGCCTTGGAGAGCGAGGAATTGTCGACCGGCACGTCGCGAAAGCCGATGAAGACCTGGCCTTCCTCGGTGATGACGTCTTGGATCACCTTCTTGAAGTGCTCGATCTGCTTTTCATCGCGCGGCATGAAGATATGGCCGACGCCATATTCGCCGATCGGCGGCAGGGTGATGCCCTGCTCGGCCATCTCCTCGCGGAAGAAACGGTCGGGGATCTGCACCAGGATGCCGGCGCCGTCACCCATCAGCGGATCGGCGCCGACGGCGCCGCGATGCGTCAGGTTCTCGAGGATGAACAGGCCGTCCTTGACGATCTGGTGCGACTTCTGGCCCTTCATATGCGCGACGAAGCCGACGCCGCAGGCATCGTGTTCGTTGCGCGGATCGTAGAGGCCCTGTTTCTTCGGCAGGCCGGAGGCGGATGTGGAGATATTGGCCGTCGCGCGCACCTCGGCAGCAGCAAACCGGTCAAATTCCATGGATGGCGTCTTCGTCATCATCTTTCCTCCTGTCGAAGCCCGCGGGGCCGCGGGCGGCTTTTCGTCATGCGCCGCAACCCGAAGATAAGTTCGGCGCGTGACAGCGCTGTTGCAGTGTGAAGATCGGCCGCAGACATCTGCTTCAAAGGAAAGCAAACCGTCGCGTTCCGCGCCTGCCATTCGCCTCCGCGCGCCGCCGGCAAGGCTTTGACGCTCGGAAGAACTATAGCGTGAAAGCCGGTCTGTTCCAGGGCTTTCGGCGCCTCTTCGGCCACAAAGGCCAAAATAGGACAGCAACACTGTCCTAATTCATCAGTTCTATGCCAGAAAGCATTCGGCTCCGCAAGAGCGCTCTGTCAAAAAACATCAATTTGCGACTGAAGATTGCCGGATCAGTCGGCATGGCGAAATAAAATTACACAAAGCCACACTATTTTGTTTATTGATTGCGTAGTTCAATTTCTGTGATGTGTCACGGGCGACAACCTTGATCCTGTGAAGCTTTGGCGTAATGTCCGCTGCGGACTTGCCAACCTTATCCTTCCCCAACGGTTTCCCCCATGTTCTTTGCTTCCGATAACTGGGCCGGCGCCCATCAATCCATTGCCGAACGTCTGCTGACGGAATCGGCCGGTTTTGCCGCCGCCTATGGCGCCGGCGACCTCGACAGGAAGGTCGAAGCCCGCTTTTCCGAGATTTTCGAACGCGAGGTTTCGGTCTTTTTCGTCGCCACCGGCACGGCCGCCAACTCGCTGTCGCTGGCAAGCGTCCAGCGCCCCGGCGGCATCACCTTCTGCCATTCGGAAGCCCATGTGATCGAGGATGAATGCGGCGCGCCGGAATTCTTCTCCGGCTCCGCCCGCCTCGTTGCCGTCGACGGCGAAGCCGGCAAGATCGATCCGGCCGGGCTCTCGGCAAAGATCGCGCATTATCCCGAAGACGCCCTCCGTCATGGCCGCGCCAGCGCGGTGACGATCACCCAGGCAACCGAGATCGGCACCGTCTATTCGCTGCCGGAGATCGGCGAGATCGCCGCCATATCAAAAAAACGCAATCTGCCGCTCCATATGGATGGCGCCCGCTTCGCCAATGCGCTGATCGCGCTCGGCGCCACCCCGGCCGAAATGACCTGGAAGCGCGGCGTCGACATGCTCTCCTTCGGCGGCACCAAGAATGGTTGCTGGTGTGCGGAAGCGATCGTCTTCTTCAATCCGGATCAGGCCCGGGAAATGCCCTTCATCCGCAAGCGCGCCGCCCAGCTCTTTTCCAAGTCGCGCTTCATCGCCGCCCAGTTCGATGCCTATTTCGAAAACGGTCTCTGGCTCGATCTCGCCCGCCATTCGAACGGCATGGCCGACGGGCTGCGCGCCGGCATCAGAGACAGCAACGCCGCCCGCCTCGCCTGGCCGACCGCCTCCAACGAAGTCTTTGCCGTTATCAGCAAAAGCGCTGCGAAAACCGCGGAGGAAAAGGGCGCGAAATTCTACGAATGGCCGGTTCCGGCGGCAACGCCCGAGCTCGTTTCCGAAAGCGAAATCCTGATCCGTCTCGTCACCAGCTTCGCGACGACGGAAGCGGATGTGGATGGTTTCCTGAAGTGCCTGGTTGCCTGATTGCCCCGATTGGCAATGCTTCACGCCGATTTCAGTCCCCTCACCTTTTGCAGAATATCGTCGGAAAGTGCTGAGACCAGCGCCTGATCCGCTCCCTTGCGCGGCACCAGCACGAATTCGACGTCCTCTAGCGCCGGAAGTTTTCCCGCAGCAATCTCCTTCAGGCCTGATGGTGCCATGCTGCGCGGCTGCACCAGCACGCCCATCCCGGCCCGCGCCGCCGCCGTCAACCCACTCAGGCTGCCGCAGGTGCAGACGATCCGCCACGGCACGCCGTTTCGCCCGAGCGCTTCCAGGGCGATCACCCGTGTGACGCTCGGCGGCGGAAAGGCGATCAGAGGCAGAGGGCCGGAGGCGAGCACACGCTCGGGATCGCGCGCCAGCCAGACGAGCGGCTCGCGATAGACGAGTTTTCCGCGTGCATCGCCGAGCCGGCGCTTGGCGAGCACCAAATCGATCTCACCATTATCCTGCATCTCGTAGAGAACGCCTGATAGCGCCACCGTCAGTTCCAGATCGACGGAGGGATGCGAACGAACGAAATCTTCCAGCACCGCCGGCAACTGGCTGGTGACAAAGTCCTCCGACACGCCGAGCCGCAGGCTGCCGCGCAGGCTGTGGCTCTTAAACAATGACTGCACCTGCCCCTCGATCGAAAGCATGGCGCGCGCATGCGAGAGCAACGCCTCGCCATCGCCGGTCAGCATCACCTTATGCGTGTCGCGCGCCAGCAGCTTGCGCCCCAGGGCCGTCTCCAGCCGCTGGATATGCTGGCTGACCGTCGATTGCCCCAGGCCAAGCCTCTCCGCAGCAAGGGTGAAACTGCCCATCTGTTCGACGGCGACGAAACTGCGCAATTGCGAAAGGTCCAGCATGATCCAGATTCTCGATAACTGTTATTTCTTGCATCCTGGATCATAATGGACGACAGAACAACGACTGTTTTTATCACGCCGCGAGACCGTCATGCGCCGCTTTCTGCCCGATACATTCACCATCCTGCTCGTCTGCACCGTCATCCTCGCCTCCTTGTTTCCGGCGAGCGGCACATTCGCGGATTATTTCGGCATCGCCACCGATCTTGCCATCGCCCTGCTGTTCTTCCTGCATGGCGCCCGCCTCTCGCGCGACGTCGTCATAGCAGGCCTGCTGCACTGGCGGCTGCATCTCGTCATCCTGCTGACGACCTTCGGCATCTTCCCGCTGCTCGGGATGGCGCTCGGACTGATCCCGGACACGATCCTGCCGCAGCCGCTTTATCTCGGCATTCTCTTCCTCTGCGTGCTGCCATCGACGGTGCAGTCGTCGATCGCCTTCACCTCGATGGCCGGCGGCAATGTGCCTGCCGCCATCTGCTCGGCCTCGGCGTCCAACATCTTCGGCATGTTCCTGACACCGCTGCTCGTCGGCTTGCTGTTTTCCGTCGGCGGCCATGGCGGCTTCTCTTTCGACGCCTTGGAGCAGATCCTGCTGCAGCTGCTTGCCCCCTTCATCGTCGGCCAGATCCTGCAGCCCTGGATCGGCGACTGGATCCGCGCCAAGAAGAAGATCCTGATGCCTGTCGACCGCGGCTCGATCCTGATGGTCGTCTATCTCGCCTTCAGCACGGCGGTGGTCGAAGGCCTGTGGCACACTTTCTCGATCGCCGATATCGCCGTCGTCATCGCAGCCGACATCGTGCTGTTGGCACTTGTTCTTGTTTTGACGATGTTCGGCAGCCGCTGGCTCGGTTTCAACAAGCCCGACCAGATTACCATCACCTTCTGCGGCTCGAAGAAGAGCCTTGCCAGCGGCGTGCCGATGGCAAATGTCATCTTCGCCGGCCAGTCGATCGGCGCGATCGTGCTGCCGCTGATGCTCTTCCACCAGATCCAGCTGATGGTCTGCGCCGTCATCGCCCAGAAATACGCCGCCGCCGCGGCCCGCCGCGCAACGGAAAAGGAAATGGACGAGGCAGCCAGCCCGGCATAGAGCAGGTCGCGCAAAAATAAGGAGCTAAAGCGCGAGGAGCGAATCTGAAGGATCGCGGCGCGCTTTGGGCGACAAATAAAAAACGGCGCCCCGATGGGAGCGCCGTCCGTTTTACCCGTAAGGGATCGATCAGCCGTTGATGATCTGCGCTTCGATGGCCCTCGGAGCCTCAACCGGTTCTGCGGCAATCGCGATCTTGCGGGGCTTCATGGCCTCGGGAATATTGCGCAGAAGGTCGATGTGCAGCAGGCCGTTCTTCAGCGAAGCGGCAGTCACCTCGACATGGTCGGCAAGCTGGAAGCGGCGCTCGAAGGCGCGCTTGGCAATGCCGCGATAGAGGAATTCGCCACCTTCGGCAGGTTCCTCGTTCTTTTCGCCCTTCACGGACAGAACATGGGCATGGGCTTCGATCGAAAGTTCGGTCTCGTCGAAACCGGCGACCGCCATGGTGATGCGATAGGTGTTTTCACCGGTGCGCTCGATATTATAGGGCGGATAGGTCTGCGCCTGCTCCGGCTGGGCAAGGCTGTCGAGCATGGTGAAGAGCCGGTCGAAACCGACGGTCGAACGATAAAGGGGAGAGAAGTCTACGTGACGCATGATGTCCTCCTGTGGAAGCGACGTGTTGCGATGAAATGCCCCTGAAACCCCATCTTTGGCGGCCTCGGGACGGTTGCGCGGGCCCTTTCCGGCGCCCGCAGGAAGGAGATGGTGATGGGATTTGACGAGTTCAAGACCTTTTGGGAATCGCCTTGATCGGCCAGTGAACCCCGCATGAACGACCGGTTCGGCACGCGTTCAGGCGCATTCGCTTAGGAATTTCAGCGTCGGGTGAATCTGGTCCCGATGGCTGAAGTGCATCGTCCCTTCTTCTTCAGTCTCAACTTCGGCCGGCCGCGAGCACCCTCATGCTCCTGCCGGCCCTTTTCCCGCGCCTTGCGGGCGCACCGCTTTCCAAGGCGGATACCATGCGCTATCCCTGATAGGCGAAGCAGTCAGCAGCGGCGCATTGGCAAGGTCATGGATCAGGTTCTCTATTCGACGCCCGACAATCCCGCCCCGGAAAACCGCACCGAGGGGTTCTTCGAAACCCATGACGGCCACCGGCTGCGTTACGCCGTCTTCCGCTCGAGCGCCCAGATGGCCAGGGGCACGGTCGTCATCCTTCATGGCCGCAACGAATATATCGAGAAATATTTCGAGACGATCCGCGACCTGACGGCCAAAGGCCTCTGGGTGGCGACTTTCGACATGCGCGGCCAGGGCGGTTCGTCAAGGCTGCTGAAGCACCGCAACCACGGCCACATCCGCCGCTTTGCCGATTACGAGCGTGATCTCGACATCTTCCTTGAAAAGGTGGTGCTGCCGGATACCCGCCTGCCCTTCTACCTGCTCGCCCATTCCACAGGCGGGCTGATCGCGCTCTCGGCCGCGCCCTATCTCACCACCCGTATCGACCGGATGGTGCTGTCGGCGCCCTTCATCGGCCTGACCGGCCAAGCGGCTTCGCCCCGTGTCATCCGCGCTGTGGCCGGCACGCTGAACGCCATCGGCCTGGGCTTTCTGCCGCTGACCTCGAAACTGAAGGAGCCGGATTTCCGCGACAATCCGCTGACCTCCGACGAACTCCGCTTCGAGCGCAACGTCGCGATGATGAAGGACCATCCGGAACTGACGCTCGGGCCGCCGACAGCCCGCTGGCTGATCGAGGCTTTTCGCACGATGGACCGGGTCACCTCGCCCGACCATCTCTTCTCGATCACCATCCCGACCATCGTCATCGCCCCGACGCGGGACGGTGTCGTGCCCTACACGGCGCAGGAGCGGCTCTCGCGTTATTTCCGCGCCGGCCAGTTGGTGCCAATCAACGGCGCCCGTCACGAGATCTTCCAGGAACGGGATACCTACCGCGCCGCCGCTCTTGCCGCCTTCCACGCCTTCATTCCCGGCAGCGACGCCGAAGAAAACCAGGACGTCGCCGCCCTCGGCACGTGACCCGACCGCTGTTGCTGACCGGGCGATTAGCAAGGCTGATCAAGGATCAGCAGGGCTGATCCGGATTAGCGCTGCAGGATGGCGATCGCCTGCTCGTAGACCGCCCGGCTGCCGGCGGCGATGATCGAGCCGCCATTTTCCGGCCGTCCGCCGTCCCAGGTGGTGATGATGCCGCCCGCCCCTTCGATGACGGGAATGATGCCGCCGACGTCATAGGGCTTCAGGCTGTTTTCGACGACGAGATCGATATGGCCGGCGGCAAGCAGCGCATAGGCGTAGCAGTCGCAGCCGTAGCGGAAGAGCCGTACTTGGCTCTCGATCTCGCGGTATTTTTCCATCTCCTCGCCGGCAAAGAGATGCGGCGAGGTTGTGAACAGGATGGCGTTCGACAGCGCGTCGCACTGGCGCGTCATCAGCCGCCGTTCGCCCTCCGGTCCTGTATAGATCGAGCCGTTCTGGTCGGCGAAATAACGCTCACCGGTAAAGGGCTGTTCGATCATGCCCATGATCGCCCGGCCCTCTCTCTGCAGACCGATCAGCGTTCCCCACACCGGCACGCCGGAGATGAAGGCGCGCGTACCGTCGATCGGATCGATCACCCAGACATATTCGCGGTCGAGCCCGACATTGCCGTGTTCCTCGCCGAGAATGCCGTGGCCGGGAAAACTCTCCTCGATCAGCGCCCGGATGGCGAGTTCGGCCGCCTGGTCGCCCTCCGTCACCGGATCGAAACCGGAGGAGAGCTTGTTGGTGACATCGAGACCGGAGCGGAATCGCGGCAGCGTCTCGGCTCGGGCGGCTTCCGCCAGGCGGTTGAAGAACGAACGGTCAGGAAGCATGATTTATCCGTTTGGCTGGCGGGAGTGGCGCTTTTCATAGCGAAAAGCAACGGGAATGCAAACGTAGCAGGCAATTTCAATCTAACTGCCCAAAGATGTCGCAGCGCAATATATTGCTTGACATTTGTGCAATGCAATAGTAGCTTCTTCCGTACAGTCTTCTGACTGTAAATACCCTCCTTGGGTGTTTCCTCCCTAGACTTAGCCGCGCTCACAAGCGCGGTTTTTTTTGGCCAGGGAGGACTAGGCCTGACAGCAGCGAAATCGAAAAAGAGATTTATTCGGCGGCCAGCGCCCGATCGCCGGCGAATTTCTCGACGTAATCCGCCATCTGCCGCATGAAGGCGGTGACGGCATCGGCAACTGCGGCGAAATCCTCGCGTTTCTCCAGCGTCACTTCATCGACATAGATCGCCCGGTTCACCTCGATCTGCAGTGCATGCAGACCCCGCGACGGCCGGCCGTAATGTTCGGTGATGAAGCCGCCGGCATAGGGTTTGTTGCGGATTGCCGCAAAGCCCATTTCCTCGAGAATGGCGATGGCCGCCCGCGAAAGCTCGGCCGAAGCACTGGTGCCGTAACGATCGCCGATGATGAAATCAGGCCGCCCAACGTTGCCGGCGACGCGCACATTGCCGGGCATCGAGTGGCAGTCGATCAGCACGCCGAAGCCGAACTGCACATGCGTCCGCGCGATCAGCCGGCGCAGCGCCGCATGATAGGGTTTATAGACCGCTTCGACCCGGTCGAGCCCCTCCTGCACAGGAAGACGACGTGCATAGATTTCCATATTTTCGGCGACGATGCGCGGAATGGTGCCGAGCCCGCCGGCGACGCGCAGCGAATTGACATTGGCATAGGGCGGCAACAGCCCGTCGAACATCCGCGGATCGAGCTCGTAGGGCTCGCGATTGACGTCGAGATAGGCGCGGGGGAAGTTGGCTGCGAGCAGCGGCGCGCCGAGTGCGACGGCAGAGCCGAAGAGCTCGTCGACATAGTGATCCTCGGAACGGCGGATGGCGATGCCCTCGAGCCGCGACTGGGCAATAAATTCCGGTGGATAAATGCGGCCGCTATGAGGGGAGTTGTAGACGAAGGGAATGGTCTGCGACACGGGCTCATGAACCTCAAAAAGCTCGTATTCGCGTATTTCCGGCACTTTCGGCCCTCTTTACCATGTCATGAACTGGCTGCTGCGCCCATGTTGCCAGTTGCCCGGCCTCAAGTCCATACTATGTAGAAGGGATGGCAATCACGCACAGGCAATTCACCGGTTGTTTACCGGCTCGAGACTAGTGTAAACGGCTGGCAGCCCACCAAAACTTATTGATCAGCGGTCTGGATTAATGACTCAGAAGATACTTCTCGCAGAAGACGACAATGACATGCGCCGCTTCCTGGTGAAAGCGCTCGAAAAGGCCGGCTACAAGGTCCTTTCCTATGACAACGGCGCCAGCGCCTATGACCGGCTGCGCGAGGAGCCGTTTTCCCTGCTGCTGACCGATATCGTCATGCCCGAAATGGACGGTATCGAGCTGGCGCGCCGCGCTACCGAGCTCGACCCCGACCTGAAGGTGATGTTCATCACCGGTTTTGCCGCCGTGGCGCTGAACCCCGATTCGAAGGCGCCGAAGGATGCCAAGGTCCTTTCCAAGCCCTTCCACCTGCGCGACCTCGTCGACGAGGTCAACAAAATGCTTGCCGCGTAAGGCTTGCCGGGCGGCGCGTCACAAAACTGAAAAAAGCCTATTGACGGCTCCAAAGGTTTTGTGATCTATGCGCCGCCATCGGATGGGCGTGTAGCTCAGCGGGAGAGCACTACGTTGACATCGTAGGGGTCACAGGTTCAATCCCTGTCACGCCCACCATCCGATCCCCCTGACATCGTTGATAAATCCCCGCTTCGGGGATTTTTCGTTCTTGCGGCTGGCATGCGCTCCCAATCCGACACTTTACGGGCGCAAGGGCTTTTTAACTCGGATTATGTCCGGGCGGATTTCAGTCGGCTGTGCGGTCACCCGCACACGTGGGAAATTGGGGGGATGTATGGCGCAAAGAACGCGGACACGGAAAGCGATATCGATAATCCTCGGCCTCGCCCTGGTTGGGACTGGCCTCTTCGGTTTCGGTTATATGCAGTTTCATGTCGTCGAACCGATCAGCATCAAGTTTTGGCTGATTCCGACCACGATATTCGCGGCTGCGGTGGCGATCCTCTGGGATGATTTCAAAAATCCCTAACGCCCCGTTCGACGCCGAACAGCGCCGGACAAGACCAAAATAAGTCACAGAACGGTGCCAATGCCTGATTATCCAACGCATGGCCGATTCGCCGTCGCAGACAGATGGGGTTGAGACAGAGAATGAGATTTTTCGCACCGGCAGCCGCCGCCATTTTTTCCGCCGCCTTCACCTTGCCGGTCTCTGCAGCACCAGCTGCTCCCGAGACGTTTCCGGGCGCACCCGGCGTCATTACCCTTTCCGGCAAATGCGCCAAGCTTGTTGTCGCCAAATTCGACGCCACCAAAGGCTGCAAGAACGAGCTTGCCAGCGTCACGCTGGCCAATGGCCTGGTGACCTTCATCTTCACCTCTGACGGCAAGGCGCTCGGCTTCCAGGGCGACGGCGCCGGCATCAAACCCGCATCCAACGGCAATGCCCGCCTGCCGCTCAGCCTTGTCACCACGGGTGTCGGCAACAAGATGACCGGGGAGGTCAAGGTCGCTGGCTTCTGCACCTTCGGCAATCCCTATTCCGGCAAGCCGATCGCAATCGAATGCACCGCCGAAAGCAAGGATTCCTCCTTTACCGGCAGCTTCCGCACCGGCGGCAAGCTGGTGAAGAAGGGCAAATAGTCCCCGTCAGAGCAGTTCCAGGAAAAGTGCGAAGCGCTTTTGCCGGGAATGCGAAAAACAAAAGGATCGAGCGGTTCGGCGCTTCCGTTAAAAGCTGAACCGGTCTAGGCGCACCAGGCGGCGCCGGCAGCCCCCGGCTTGCGTGCCAGCCCCTCATTGATCAGCTGTGCGCCGAAAGAGCGCCCGTCGCGCGAGACGACGCGCGGCGCGCCTGAAGGCTCGGCTTTGCCCGCGGCATTCATCGTGAACGGTCCGGCGTTCAGAAGCGCCAGCAGCCGCGACTTGGCGGCAAAGGCCACCCGGCGTTCGCCGTCGCAACGCGCCTGGTCGACGACAGGGCTTGCCATGTCGGCTATCACGATCTTCTCGCCCTTGTACCAGAAGACACCGCCATCGCCGACGCAATTGATATGGGCGCCCTGCCCGCAATAGCCGAAGGCCACCGTCCCAGTTTCCGACACGGCCGGGGAGGCAGGCGACGGCACCGCCTTTATCGGCTGGATCGCCGGCGTCGGGATCGCGGCTGGCGGTAACGGTTGCGACTGTTGCACCGGCGGTGCAGCTTTCGGCGTCGGTGTGGCCAGCGCCACCTGCTTCGCCGGCACGTCCTTCCTGACTGAAGGTTTCAGCTCCGCCGTTTCCCGCGTGACCGGCGTTGCCTGCCTTGCAAGCATCGGCTGGATGCTCTTCCAATTGTCGTGGGCGACGATGCCGCCGATCGCGGCAATGCCGATCACCGCCCAGGGCAGCAATCCGCCACCGCTGCTGCGTGCTCTGCTCTTTCCTCTCGCCGGCGCCTTGCGGCGGCCGCGTGTCGCTGTCTTGGCCATCTGTCCGATTCCTGTGAGGCCGCAATTATCGCCGCCCAATCCTTTCTGAAAGGTTGGCGCGGCGGCAGGATGATGCTTGATCCGCCGATCTTTCCCTCGAATGGCATACAAGCGTCGGCGCCTATCGGGGAGGCCAGCGTGGCGGCCGAAACGCGTGAGGGGAAAAAGCTGAACAAATCCCGCGCTCATACGTTAGCCAGCGAAAAATTCCGTATGTTCTGGGGAAAATCCATGGATCTCATCATCGCCGACATGATACCGGCGTCACGCATCCACTATCCTGTCATCTTCGCCCGCCTGATCGGCGCCATCCTCTTCGGCGGACTGATCGGTTTCGAACGCGAGGCCCGCGACCGCCCGGCAGGCTTCCGAACCCATATCCTGATCAGTCTTGCCGCTGCCCTCTTCGCCATCATCTCGATCGAGGCCGTGCACATGCCGGGTTTCGCCGATGATGAGCAGGTGCGCATCGATCCGCTGCGCGTCATCGAAGCGGTGACCGCCGGCGTCGCCTTCCTTGCCGCCGGCATGATCGTCTTTGCAAGAGGCCGGGTGCACGGGCTGACGACCGGCGCCGGCATGTGGCTCTCCGGCGCGATCGGCCTCGCCATGGGCTTCGGCTATTGGCCGATCGCCTTCTTCACGACGATTGCCGCCATCTGCGTGCTCTTCGCCTTCGGCAAACTCGAACAACACTTCGGCTATAATTCCGGACAGCGGGTCGACCGGGATGAACATCGATAGAAAAAACGCCCGGCATCATGCCGGGCGTTTGTGTCAGCGTGACTGTCTGTCGGTTATTCGGAGCATGCGGCCGAAAGATCGTTTTTCTCAACCGGCGTCGCGTCGCCGATGGACGAGGCAAGCGGCTTCTGCCGTTTGCCGATCTGAATGCGCTCGTCCGCCGCCTCGCGTATGGCCTGCCATTCTTTTTCGTGCCGGATGAAGATCTCGCGGGGCACAAAGTTGATCGTCATATGTTTCTCACCCTGTTTCAAATCGACCGTCAGCGCGCCAAAGAGGCGGGAATGCTGGTTATTTCTTGGTCTCTGCATTGCTCTTGATGTCCGGGCCACCCTTGGAAAGATCCGCACCGGTAACATGGGCCGGCACATGAATGTCGTGATAGACACCGGGCGTCAGCGTCAGGTCGACATGATGCGGCGGCAGCACCTGCGCCTTCTGCATGCGGTTCGGCTTCGCCCGCTTCATGCGGTCGGATGCCTCCGTGCGTTTGTCGGGAATATGGGTCGAAGTGTGCATCATCGGCCTCCTTTTTTAAGCTCAACCAGAGCCTAACGGGCGGGCATCGGGATGGTTCCAAAAAAATTGCCTGATCTCCGGTGTGCCCGGAGCCTTGACTGGCCGGGGAAGTTCATTAACTAGAGCCTATCCCGCAGCCTTCCAGACATCGGCTGACGGGGAACTTTGGTGCCGGGCCCCTCTGGCGAGAGTTTTTACGGCGCTCTCGTGATGTCGGTACCGCCTGCAGCTTAGCCGGCGGATTTTTCATCGATGAACAAACTCACCATGCCTGACCGGCATGCCCGTTGTGGCGTGCCACGTCTTTCCAATATATCCACCCTCTTCAACACGATTTGCGGCCACGAGGTGCGGCCATGAATCAGCCCGTAGTCGCTCAATCCTCGCTCGGCTATTTCCGCTGGGCTTTCATCGTCACTGCGCTCGGCCTCGTTCTCGGCGCCGTGCTCGGCTGGCAGACGACCGGCACGATCGGCGGCATGGCAACCGTCTTCTTCATCTGCACGGTGCTTGCCGTGCTGGAGATCTCGCTCTCCTTCGACAATGCCATCGTCAATGCCAACAAGCTGAAGGAGATGACGCCCGTCTGGCAGAAGCGCTTCCTCACCTGGGGCATCATCATCGCCGTCTTCGGCATGCGCATCGTCTTTCCGCTGGCGATCGTCGCGATCGCGGCGCGGATCGGCCCTTGGGACGCGCTGGTGCTGGCTGCCCGCGAACCCGAGGAATATGCCCGCATCATGAACGACGCGCATCTGCCGATCGCAGCCTTCGGTGGTACCTTCCTGATGATGGTCGGCCTCAGCTATTTCTTCGACCATGAAAAGAAGATCCATTGGTTTCGCGGCCTGGAAAAGGTGATGGCACGCTCGGCTACCATCCGAGGTATCGAGATCGCTTTCGTGCTGGCGCTGATGCTGGTTTTCTCCTGGTTGATCGGCGGCGAGGAGGCTAGCGTCTTCGTTCATTGCGCCATTTATGGCCTGCTCACCTTCCTCGCGGTCGAGGTCGTTGGCGAGTTGCTCGATGCTTCGCAGCAGACGATGAGCGCTGCCGCCAAGGGTGGTCTTGGCGCTTTCATCTATCTGGAGGTGCTGGATGCGAGCTTTTCCTTCGACGGCGTCATCGGCGCCTTTGCCCTGACGCAGAACCTATTCGTCATCGCGATCGGCCTCGGCATCGGCGCCATGTATGTGCGCTCGATGACGATCATGCTGGTGGAGAAGGGAACGCTTGCCGAATACCGCTATCTCGAGCATGGCGCCTTCTACGCCATCCTGATCCTGTCGGTGATCATGTATGCGCAGACCCTGATGCACATCCCCGAGGTTATCACCGGGCTCGGCGGCGCGGCCCTGATCGGCCTGTCGCTCTGGTCGTCCATCCGCCACAACAGGCGCGAACGAGTGGAGGAGCACGGCGCCGAGCGGGAGGAGCTTCACGCCTGACGATGCAGGAAGCCGCAGTGCGCAACAGCCTTGCGGTTAAAAACAAAGCCCGCGACCATCCGGTTGCGGGCTAATTCATTCATGCATGGCTTGAAGGCCTTAGCGGGAAGCCGGACCGAAGGAGGCCGGGTCGATGCCGAGTTCCTTGAGGTCGCTGGCACGCGGGCGGCGGCCGGCTTCAACGGCGGCGCTGACGGCGTTTGCGGCGCCCAGCACGGCAAAGGCGCGGCCAAAGAAACCTGTACGGACTGAATTGCGGATGGCGGACATTGTCCTTTTCCTCTTGCTCTATGATTGACTACCTATAGATGGCATCGCGCCCATACCTCCACAATGCTCAGAAAATCACCTCAGCCATGCAAAAACGAGAGGCCGGCGCATGTCTCCATGGCCGGCCTCGAGGGAGGGGTAAGGTCGTCTTTTTCTTCTTAGAGCGCCGCGTCTCTTCGGACCACAAAGGACGCTCTAACACTTTCAATCCCCGCATCGTGTTTTCCGAAAATCGATTCCGATTTTCGGGCCGATGCGCTAGTCTTCGTTTGCCGCCAGTTGCGACAGCACCTGGCCCCTGCCGCGCAGCCGCAGGATCAGCGGGATGAGGAAGGCGGCCGCCGCAACGATGAGCAGACCGGCCGCGATCGGCGACATCACCAGCGTCGTGACGTCGCCCTGGCTGATCGCCAGCGCACGGCGCAGCTGCTGTTCGGCCAGCGGCCCGAGGATCAGGCCGACGACGGCAGGCGCAATCGGATAGCCGAAGAGCCGCATCACATAGCCGAGCAAGCCGAAGGCGAGCAGCATGCCGAGCTCGAACACCGACGGATTGGCGCCGATCGTCCCAAGCGTTGCAAACAGCAGGATGCCGGCGTAGAGCCACGGTTTCGGAATGGTCAGCAGCCGCACCCAGAGCCCGATCATCGGCAGGTTCAGCACCAGGAGCATCGCATTGGCGATGAGCAGGCTGGCGATCAGGCCCCAGACGAGTTGCGGATTGGTGGCAAACAGCAGCGGTCCGGGCTGCAGCCCGTATTGCTGGAAGCCGGCAAGCATGATCGCCGCCGTCGCCGTCGTCGGCAGGCCGAGCGTCAGAAGCGGCACCAGCGTACCGGCGGCCGAGGCGTTGTTCGCCGCCTCGGGACCGGCCACGCCTTCGATTGCGCCATGGCCGAACTCTTCCGGGTTCTTTGCCAGCCGCTTTTCAGTGGCATAGGAGAGGAAGGTGCCGATTTCGGCGCCGCCCGCCGGCATCGCACCGATCGGGAACCCGATCAGCGTGCCGCGCAGCCACGGCTTCCACGAGCGCGACCAATCCTGCGCGTTCATCCAGAGCGAACCCTTGACCGCCTCGACCTTCTCCGCGATCCGGTTGCCCTGCGCGGCGATGTAGAGCGTCTCTCCGATGGCAAACATGGCCACCGCCAGCGTCGTGACCTCGACTCCGTCGAGCAGGTCGGGGATGCCGAAGGAAAGCCGTGCCTGGCCCGTCTGCTGGTCGATGCCGACCATGGCAAGCGCAAAACCGATGAACAGCGAGGTCAGACCCCTCAATGCCGAATCGCCGAAGGCCGAGGAGACGGTGACGAAGGCAAGCACCATCAGCGCGAAATATTCGCGTGGTCCGAAGACCAGCGCCAGCTTGACGATATAGGGCGCGATGAAGGCAAGCCCGAGCGTGGCGAGCAGGCCGGCGACGAAGGAGCCGATCGCCGCCGTCGCCAGCGCCGGTCCGCCGCGGCCGGCGCGCGCCATCTTGTTGCCCTCGAGCGCGGTGACGATCGAGGCGCTTTCCCCCGGCGTGTTGAGCAGGATGGAGGTCGTCGAGCCGCCATACATGCCGCCGTAGTAGATGCCGGCGAACATGATCAGCGAACCGCCGGGATCGAGCTTGTAGGTGGCGGGCAACAGCAGCGCCACGGTAAGGGCCGGGCCGATACCGGGAAGCACGCCGACGGCGGTGCCGAGTGTGACGCCGACCAGCGCATAAACCAGGTTCATCGGCTGCATCGCAACCAGGATACCCTGCCATAGAAATTCGAATGTGCTCATCTTGGTGTCCCAAGCGGCATTCCCGACCCTGCGGTTTCGGGGTCAGGCGCCGCGCAAAATCAAAAGAGCTGACAGCGCCTCGCGCGGTCAGAAGAACAGATGTTCGAGCGGGCCGGCCGGCAGCGTCAGCTGCAGCAACTGCGAGAAGATCGCCCAGACGACGAAGCTGAAAACGATGCCGAACGGCAGCGAGATCCAGAGCTTGCGCTTGCCGAAGCCGCGCGCCGTCAGTGCGAACAGCACACCGGTGGCAATCGAGAAGCCGGCGGTGCGCAGAAGCAGCATCTGGGCGGCAAGACCGGCGACGATCCAGATGACCGGCGCCACTTCCTGCCGGTCGCGTTCCGGAAACTCGCCGCGCCAGGCTTCGGCGACGGTCCAGACCCCAAGACAGAAGAGCCCGAACGCCACCACTTCAGGCACCGTTGCCGGGCCAATGCGGTCGTATTGCGCGATCGTTTTCAGATGCGAGGCATCCCAGGCCATCACGCCGGCGACGACGAAGAGGAAAACGGCAATGATGAACGCCGCCCAATCAGGGCGGCGCTCGGTTGCCGAGGAGGTGTTATCCTCGCTCATTGAACAAGTCCGATCTCTTTGAGAATGCCTTCGGTGGCGGAGACGTCCTTTTCGAGCTGCGCCTTGAAGGCGTCGCCGGACAGATAGGTGTCGGCCCAGCCCTTGGTCTTCAGGGTTTCCTGCCAGGTGGCCGAGCTATGCAGCTTCTCGAAATCGGCGGTGACGGCGGCGACCTGTTCAGCCGACAGGCCGGGGGCAGCCGCAACCATGCGCCAGTTCTGGATGGTGACGTCGGTGCCGGCTTCCTTCAGCGTCGGGGCATCGACGCCGTCGATACGCTTGTCGCTGGAAACGGCGAGAAGGCGGAGCGTGCCGGATTTCACTTGCGATTGGAACTCGCTGTAGCTCGAGACGCCGGCCGTGACCTGGCCGCCGAGAATGGCGGCGAGTGCTTCACCGCCGCCGGAGAAGGCGACATAGTTGATCTTGGTCGGATCAACGCCGGACGCCTTAGCGATCAGGCCGACGGTGATGTGATCGGTACCGCCGGCCGAACCGCCGCCCCAGGAAACCGAACCCGGATCCTTCTTCAGCGCCGCAACCAGATCGGCCATGGTCTTGATCTCGGATGCGGCGGGAACGACGACGGCTTCGTACTCGCCGGTCAGCCGGGCAATCGGCGTAACGTCCTTGAGCGTCACCGGCGACTTGTTGGTGAGGATCGCGCCGACCATCACATAGCCGCCGACGATCAGCGAATTCGGGTTGCCTGCAGCCTGGCTGCTGAACTGCGCAAGCCCGATGGTGCCGCCGGCGCCCGGAACGTTCTGGACCTGCACGTTGCCGGAGATCTTCTCCTGCTGCAGCGCGGTCTGCAGCGAACGAGCCGTCTGGTCCCAGCCGCCGCCGGGAGCGGCCGGCGCGATGATGGTGTAGTCGGCCGCATAGGCCGGCAGCGCGATAACAGCTGCAAAAAGGGTTGCGATGAACGTATGCTTCACGATGTGTCCTCCGTCGGCGGCTGAGCAAACCGCCCGTTATTCTCCAGGGAATCGGGAGGATGGCTGATCAGCGGACACAAGTGTCCTGAATGACGAGCGGAATACCTCCCAAGGCTTCAGCTCTCCGCCTCCACGGAGAAGAAGTAGCCAAAGGCACCACAACAAGCTGTCATTTAGCTGACATCGGCAAGATATCCAGCAGTAGCGGACACTTTTTTGCCGTAATTGGCGGACGGCAGTCCGATTTCCAGCTTCAAAGGACGAAGCAGCTGGAAGCGGAACACCTTCACTGCGCGCGCAAGACCTCATTCCAATGCGCGATGAGCCGTGCCCGCTTCACCTGGTCGAGATAGACCATCAGCCCGGGGCTGACCGGCACCGGCCGAAGCTGGGCGCCCAGCAGCTCCTGCAGCGTATTGGCGGTATTCTCCCCCGCCACCTCAGGACTGACGGCCGGGATCTGCAGCTCCCGCGCCATGATCGTCTGACCCGCCTTCGACATGAAGAAGGCGAGATACCGCCGCCCGAGCTCCGGCTCGGCGGCCGCCTGCGGCACCAGCCCGATCCGCGACATCACCACCGTGTAATCCTTCGGCAGAACGATGCCGACATCGGGATAGCGCGAGGCCCAGTCCGCCGCATAGGAGCCGAGAATGTTGTAGCCGAGCACGAAGCGCCCGTCGGCGACGCGCTCGAGGATTGCCGAGCTCGTCGAATAGAGCTTGACGCCGGCAGCCCCCATCGCCCCGATCACCGACCAGATGTCGCCGAATTGCTCCTGGTCGCGCGCCATGAACAGAAAGCCGACCCCGGAGCGTTCGATATCGTAGGTGCTGATCCGGCCATAGACCTTGTTGCCCTTGCGTTTCAGATAGTCGACGAATTCCGCCCGCGAACTCGGCACCGGCTCATGTACAAAGCTCGGCTTGTGATAGACGAACACCGCCGGCTCGAAGGTGAGCGCATAGGCGGTGTTGCGCCAGTTCGCCCATTTCGGCCATGCTGCACTCATCGGCAGGTTGCTGACCTGCGCATATCCGTCGTTGGAAAGCTTCACCTGCAGATCCATCGCCGAGGAAAAAGCGAAATCCGCCGTCTTCTCGCCGGCATCCGTCTCCTTGACGATCCGGTCGTAGATGTCGCCGGTCAGCATATCCTCGTATTTGACCGCAACGTCGGGATTGGCATCCTGGAAACCGCGGATCATCGGCCGCGCCAGCGGCTCGTCGAGCGAGGAGTAAACCGTCAGCACCGCCGCATCGGCCTGACCCGACTTCGCCGGATAGAAGGCCTGATCGGCGAGCGCGAAGCCCGGCCAGAAGGCCAGCAGCAAAATGAAAACTCTCCTCATGCCGCAACAATGCCTGAGCGCGCCGGGAGGAGCAAGGCCGCCGACTAGGCGGCGACCCACTCCATCAGCGCATTCTGCGCGTGCAGCAGAAAGGCTTTGGCGATGTGGCTCTGGCAGAGCGGATGCTCCATCGCTTCGGCCGTCACCTCCTGGCCACGCCTGACCGGCGGGCACGGCAGGAAGATCGCATCCTCCGACAAACGATCGAGCAGGTCGGCGCCGATCCGGTAGCCGGCGAGCGCCTCCGGGCGGCATCGCCCGGCCATGAATCGGTGATGACGACGTCGGCGTCCGATAGCTCGCCCATATCGGCGCTCACGCGGAAACGCCCGTTGAGCAGTGCAGCGTCACGGATGTGCCAGCGTTCGGGGTAGACCTGCACAACCTCTATCGGCAGCGCAATCGAGGCTTCGGCCCAGGAGCGGAGGATATTTGCGTCCGCCGCCACGCCAACGACCTTCAACCCGTCGATCGAGCCGCGCCGGCTCCTAATATAGGCAAGGTCACCGAGCGTCTCGCAAGGGTGGTTGGAGCGTGTGCGCGCATTGATGACAGGCACCGGCGAGACTGCCGCCGTCGCCTTCAATGTCGCAAGCGCCTTGGTGCGGATCACCAGCATATCGAACCAGTTGCCGAGATAGCCCGCAAGGTCGCCGGTCTGCTCCCTGACATCGAAACCGATCGGCACATGCGCGCAGATACCGCCCATCGCCTGGATGCCGAGATCGAAGGCGGTGGTATTACGCCAGCCGCCGTCGTCGGCAATCAGCGCGACACGTTTGCCCGCAAGGCTCTGCGGCACGGTGCGCTCATCCCAGCTTTTGGCGAGTTCGCCGGCGCGGGCGACAATCGATCGGAGCCCGGCCTCCGGAATATCGTGAAACTCCAGAAAATTCCGGGCCGAACCTGTCATCCAAAATCTCCGCCGCGCATGAAACATCGCCACAATAGCCGGCGCCGGCCTCGTCGCAACCATCGAAGCAGCCGCGAATCACAATCATACGGTGGATACCCCTCGCAATAGTCTTCCGGCCCAACCCCTGGCTCCGCTTCAAGCCCCAAACCGATCGACCGCCACTTTTATAGTGCCACGCCCGAAGCATCGAGCGATGAAATAAACCCGCATTTCTTCGATTAGAATTACCTTTTCATCACAAAGGATTAGAGCCGAACGCCACCCTTCACCCATTCAGAGTATTGATGAAGATCGGCGACCTTATATGGTCGCCCTGCCGCGTCAAAACGTCGAAACCGCCCGAATTTCTTATTCGGGGGACGACTCCGCGCAACAAAAACTCTATAAAAAGCTAGACTAAACTGGGAAGATCCTGGGAGGGGTCATGGAACGACGACTGAGCGCTATTCTCGCTGCGGATGTCGTCGGCTACAGCCGACTGATGGGCATCGATGAATCCGGCACGTTGCAGGCGCTGAACCGCCATCGCTGCGAACTGGTCGATATTCGTATTGCCGACTACAAGGGCCGGATCGTCAAACTCACCGGCGACGGCATCCTTGCCGAATTCCAGAGCGTGGTGAATGCGGTCGCCTGCGCCGCCGAGATCCAGCGCAGCATGGCGGCCCGCAACGAGAGCGTGCCCAAGGACGAGCGCGTCGAATTCCGCATCGGCATCAATCTCGGCGACGTCGTGGTCGAGAATGGCGACATATTCGGCGATGGCGTCAATCTCGCCGCCAGACTCGAGCGTATCGCGGCGCCAGGCGGCATCGCCGTGTCCGCCTCGGTGCGCGATCAGGTCGGCTCGCGCCTCAATCTCGGCTTCGAGTTCATCGGCGAACATACGCTGAAGAACATCAGGCAGCCCGTTCAGGTCTATACTGTCAGCTTGGCGCCGCCCTCCTCGGCGAAATTGGTCGCGCAGAACCGCAACACGTGCTTCATTGCGGTGCTGCCCTTCACCAATATGAGCGGCGATGCCGACCAGGACTATTTCTCCGACGGCATCACCGAAGACATCATCACCGATCTCTCCAAGATCTCCAGCCTGCACGTCGTGCCGCGCAACACCATCTTCACCTACAAGGGCATATCGGTGAAAGTGAAGCGGCTCGCCCAGGAACTCGGCGTGCGCTACGTGCTCGAGGGAAGCGTGCGCATCTTCGGCAATCGCGTGCGCATCTCCGGTCAGCTGATCGACACCGCCAATGGCGACCATCTCTGGGCCGAGCGTTACGACCGCGACCTGACCGACATCTTCGCCATTCAGGACGAGATCACCCACGCGATCGTCGGCCAGTTGAAGGTGCGTCTGCTGCCGGAAGAGAAGAAGGCGATCGCCAATGAGCCGACCGCCAATGTCGAGGCCTATACCTATTACCTCAGGGGCCGCCAGCTCTCCCACACCTGGACCAAATCCTATCTGCAGCTTGCAAGGCGGATGTTCTGCAAGGCGGTCGAGCTCGACCCGGACTATGCCCGCGCCTATGCCGGCATCGCCGACTGCGATGCGGCGATCCGCGATTGGGCACCGGACGACGTGCCGCTGAGGCGCATCCTCGAGATGAGCGCCCGCGCCCTGGAACTTGATCCCGACCTTCCCGAGGCCCACGCTTCCCATGGTCTCGCCTTGCATCAGAGCGGCTATGACGACAGGGCGGCGGCGGCCTTCGAACGGGCTTTGGCGCTCGACCCCAACCTCTTCGAGGCGAATTTCCACTATGCCCGGTTCTTCTTCATGCATGGCAACTTTGCCGAATCGGTTCAATACTTCACCCGCGCCGCCGAGATCCGCCCTGACGACTATGTCTCGCCGATCCACCTGATGTCCGCCTACCGCTCGCTCGGCCGTGTGCTGGACACGGAAAACTGGGCGCGGCTCGGCCTGCTGCGCGCCGAACGCGCGCTGAACCTCAATCCGGAAAATTCCGGCCCCGCCCATCGCGGCGCGCTGGCGCTTGCCCATATGGGCGATGTGACGAGAGCCCGCGACTGGGCGGCCCGCGCGATCGCCATCGATCCCGACGATATCGTCGCCCAGTATAATCTCGCCTGCGTCTATTCCGTCCTCGGCGACGCCGACCAGGCGATCGACCTTCTCGAGAAGCTGCTGCCGAACAGCTCCGTCTACCATATCAAATGGTTCGACAATGATTCCGACCTCGACAACATCCGCGACGATCCCCGCTTCCGAAGACTCCTCAACGCCGCAATGACGCAGCGCGAACGAATCGAAAGGACCGGGAGCTGACGCCGGTCTTTCCCGGCATTCGGTGGCGCATCGGCCGGAAATCGGAATCGATTTTCGAAAAGCTCGATGCGAGGATTAAAGTGCCACAGCGTATTTTGCGCGTCTGAAGGACCCGCTGCGCTGTAAGCTGCAAAATCGCTGTGACATCGCTCCGCCACCTCTGTAATCTCCTTTGAAAAACAGGGGGACATTCGTGCGCATCCTGCTCACCGAAGACAATATCGCGCTGGCCGACGGCCTGTCGGCGATCTTGCGCGGCACGGGCCACGCCGTCGATGTCGTCCATGACGGCGCATCCGCCAATGCGGTCATTGCTGCGGAAAATTTCGATCTGGTGATTCTCGACCTCAACCTGCCCGAGATGGACGGGCTCGACGTGCTGCGTGCCATGCGCGCCCGCCAGAACCAGGCTGCCGTCCTCATCCTGACGGCGCGCGGCACGCCGGAAGAAAGGGTGAAGGGCCTCGACCTCGGCGCTGACGATTACCTGATCAAACCCTTCGACATCGCCGAATTCGAGGCGCGTGTGCGGGTATTACTGCGCCGCCAGGCGGGGCTGCGTTCGGCGACCGTCGGTTTCGGCGGCATTTCTTTCGATCTCAATTCCCGCACCTTTTCATCAGGCGCCGCACCCCTCGATATTCCCGCCCGCGAGCTCGGCCTGCTCGAAATCCTCTTCATGCGGGCCGGCAAGGTCGTCGCCAAGGAAGCGATCATCCAGTCGCTGACGGCCTTCGACGACGACATTTCCGCAAACGCCATCGAGCAATATGTCAGCCGCTTGAGAAAGCGTCTCTCGCCGCACGGCCTGACCGTCAAGACTGCCCGCGGCATCGGCTATTATCTCGACAAGCTGCCCGAGGCCTCATGAAAGCCGCCTATTCCCTCCGGCGCCGGCTGCTCTTCTGGCTGCTCGTCTCCACCGCCGTGATCGGCACGCTGGCGCTTGCCGATACCTATCGCGAGGCGGTCCAGACCTCGAACATCGTCTCCGACCGCGTGCTCGCCGGTTCGGCGCTGGCGATCGCCGAACGCGTCGTCGTCGCCGAGGACGGCACGCTGCAGGTCGATATCCCCTATGTCGCGCTTGAAATGCTGACCTCTGCCGCGCAGGATCGCGTCTTCTATCGCGTCGACGGCCCGCCGGGCCAATTCATCACCGGCTACCAGTCGTTGCCGGTCCTGAAGAAGACGCCGCCCAATGCTGCCGCCTTCGCCGACGACACCTTCCGCGGCGAGCCGATCCGTGTCGCCACACTCGAACGCTCAGCCTCGACGGGCATCCGCTCCGTGCCCTTCGTGGTAACGGTCGCCGAAACCACCATCGCCCGCCGCCAGCTGGCGCGGGCAATCCTCGTCCGCTCGGCATTGCGCCTCGCCTTCATGATTGCGGGCGCGGCCGTCATCGTCTGGATTTCGGTCACGGTGGCGCTCCGCCCGCTCTATAAGCTCGGCGACGCCATCGGCGAACGCAGCCCCGATGACCTGCATCCGATCAAGCAGACTGTGCCAAGCGAGGTCGAGCCGCTGGTCGATACGGTCAATTCCTTCATGGTCCGCCTGCAATCGGCGCTCGATGCGCTGCGCCATTTCACCGGCAATGCCAGCCATCAGCTGCGCACACCGCTGGCGATCATCCGCACCCAGCTTGCTCTTTCCGCCCGCGCCGGCTCGCTGGATGAGGCGCAGGCGGCGGCGCTGAAGGGCGATCAGGCGGTGGCGCATGCCGAGCGCATCCTCGCCCAGTTGCTCCTGATGGCCAAGATCGACGCCGCCACAGCCAAGGAAGCGCTGACCGCCTCCGCCATCGATCTTGCCGCAATCGCCCAGGAAATCACCGGCGAGCAGATCCCGACGGCGGCCGTCGCCGGCATCGATCTCGGCTTCGAGGGCGAGAGCCCGGCGATGATCCGCGCCGAGCCGCTGCTGATCGGCGAAATGCTGCGCAACCTCGCCGGCAATGCCATCGCCTATGCCGGCAACGGGGCTGAGGTCACCGTCCGCATTATCGCTGCGTCAGAGACGATCCGCCTCGAAGTCGAGGATAATGGCCCCGGCATTCCGCGCGAGAAGCTGGAGGCGGTACGCCAGCGTTTTTCGCGCGGCCATGATTCCGGCGCGCCCGGCGCCGGCCTCGGCCTGCCGATCGTCGAAGAAATCGCCAATCTTTTCAATGCCGACCTGACGCTGGAGCCGGGTACGGACGGCAAGGGCCTGAAGGCGGCCGTCACCTTCGCCAAGGCAGCGTAAAAGCCTTCGGCTCGTTTGACCTTTCCACCTTGCTTTCTTTCGCTGCATTGCACACACTGATTTTCGGGAACAGCAAGCCGCACGACGATGCGAGCCGGATAAAAAGAGAAATATGTCGATCAAAGCCAGCATCTATCATCTGACGCATTACACCTATGACAAGCCGGTCCGCCTCGGCCCACAGATCATCCGGCTGAAACCTGCCTCGCATTCGAAGACACGGGTGCTCAGCCACTCGCTGAAGATCACGCCCTCCAACCATTTCGTCAACCTGCAGCAGGATCCCTACGGCAATTACCTTGCCCGCTACGTCTTTCCGGATCCGGTGACGGAGTTCAAGATCGAGGTCGATCTCGTCGCCGACATGACGGTTTATAATCCCTTCGACTTCTTCGTCGAGGAAGAGGCGACCAAGTGGCCCTTCGGATATCCGGAAACGATCCAGGAGGATCTGTCGATCTACATGACGCCGGAGCCGGCCGGCCCGCGCCTGAAGGCGCTGCTGCCGACGCTCGACTGGTCGCCCGGTCAGCCGACGGTCGATATGATCGTCGGCCTGAATGCCCGTCTGCAGCGGCAGATCGGCTATGTCATCCGCATGGAAACCGGCGTGCAGACGCCGGAGGAGACGCTGGAAAGCGCCAAAGGCTCCTGCCGCGACACCAGCTGGCTGCTCGTGCAGATCCTTCGCCATCTCGGCCTGGCCGCCCGCTTCGTTTCCGGTTACCTCATTCAGCTGACGCCTGATCTGAAGGCGCTCGACGGGCCCTCCGGCACCGAAGTCGATTTCACCGACCTGCATGCCTGGGCGGAAGTCTATCTGCCCGGCGCCGGCTGGGTCGGCCTCGATCCGACCTCCGGCCTCTTGACCGGCGAAAGCCATATCCCGCTTGCCGCCACGCCGCATTACCGCAACGCCGCTCCGATCTCCGGCGGTTATTTCGGCGAGGCCGAAACCGAATTCGCCTTCGACATGAAGGTCTCGCGCGTTGCCGAACACCCGCGCATCACCAAGCCCTTCTCCGATGAAAGCTGGGACGAGCTCAACGAACTCGGCGAGAAGGTCGACCGTGTCCTCGAAGCCGAGGACGTGCATCTGACGATGGGCGGCGAGCCGACCTTCGTTTCGATCGACGACTTCCAGTCCGAGGAATGGAACACCGCCGCCGTCGGCCCGACCAAGCGCGAAAAGGCCGACAGCCTGATCCGCCGGCTGCACGAACGCTTCGCCCCCGGCGGCTTCCTGCATTACGGCCAGGGCAAATGGTATCCGGGCGAAAGTCTGCCGCGCTGGACCTTCTCGCTGTACTGGCGCCGCGACGGCAAGCCGATCTGGCAGAACCTCGATCTGGTCGCCGCCGAAGGCAAGGATACCGGTGTTGCGGCCGAGGATGCCGAAAAGCTCCTGACGGCGATCGCCAAGGAACTGGCGATCAAGCCTGACATGGTGCAGCCGGCCTATGAGGATACTGCCGACTGGATTATCAAGGAAGGCAATCTTCCCGACAATGTCGATCCCGCGAATTCGAAACTGAAAGATCCCGAGGAGCGCAACCGCATCGCTCGCGTCTTTGCCCGTGGCCTCACCGGCCCCACAGGTTACCTCCTTCCGGTTCAGGCATGGAACGCCAGGGCGGCCGAAACACGCGTCTGGATCAGCGAGAAATGGCGCACTCGCCGCGGCAAGATCTTCCTCGTTCCAGGCGACAGCCCGATCGGTTACCGCCTGCCGCTCGGCACGCTGCCCTATGTTCCCCCGGCGCGTTATCCCTATATCCACCCCGCCGATCCGACCATCCCGCGCGAACCGCTGCCCGATGTTTTCGTGCCGGCCGGTCGCGCCATGCCGGAAGCCTCCTTCCACGCCGACGAGAGCAATCGCGGCCGCATCGAACAGACGCTCGGTGAAATCGGCGGCGCCGTGCGCACCGCCATGTCGGTCGAGCCGCGCGACGGCAGGCTCTGCGTCTTCATGCCGCCGGTCGAACGCATCGAAGACTATCTCGAGCTGATTGCCGCTGCCGAAAACGCCGCCGCCGAACTCAAGCTTCCCGTCCATATCGAAGGTTATCCGCCGCCGCAGGATGAGCGCATCAACGTCATCCGCGTCGCCCCGGATCCCGGCGTCATCGAGGTCAACATCCATCCGGCATCGAACTGGAAGGAGTGCGTCGATATCACCACGGCGATCTACGAAGAGGCGCGCGCCACCCGTCTCGGCGCCGACAAGTTCATGATCGACGGCCGCCACACCGGCACCGGCGGCGGCAACCACGTCGTCGTCGGCAGCGCCAATCCGAACAATAGTCCCTTCCTGCGCCGTCCCGATCTCTTAAAGAGCGTCGTCCTCCACTGGCAGCGCCATCCCTCGCTCTCCTACCTCTTCTCCGGCATGTTCATCGGGCCGACCAGCCAGGCGCCGCGCATCGACGAGGCCCGTCACGACAGCCTCTACGAGCTGGAGATCGCCATGGCGCAGATCGCTGCCCCCGGCCGCGGCCAGCAGCCGTTGCCCTGGCTCGTCGATCGCCTGTTCCGCAACCTGTTGACCGACGTCACCGGCAACACCCATCGCGCCGAGATCTGCATCGACAAGCTGTTCTCGCCCGAGGGCCCGACCGGACGGCTCGGCCTCATCGAGTTCCGCGGCTTCGAGATGCCGCCGAATGCCCGCATGTCGCTTGCCCAGCAATTGCTGGTGCGGGCACTGATCGCCCGCTTCTGGGTCAATCCCGTCGACGGCAAATTCGTCCGCTGGGGCACGACCCTGCACGACCGTTTCATGCTGCCGCATTTCGTCTGGACCGATTTCCTCGACGTGCTGGCCGACCTTCGCGAAAACGGCTTCGACGTCAGCCCGGAATGGTTCAAGGCCCAGCTTGAATTCCGCTTCCCCTTCTGCGGCGAAGTCGAATATGAGGGCTCGAAGCTGGAACTGCGCCAGGCGCTGGAGCCCTGGCACGTCATGGGTGAGGAAGGCGCGCCGGGCGGCACCGTGCGCTACGTCGACAGCTCTGTCGAACGCCTTCAGGTGCGGCTCGAAACCAGCAATACGGCGCGCTATACCGTCACCTGCAATGGCCGCACCCTGCCGCTGACACCAACCGGCACGTCGGGCGTGTCGGTCGCCGGCGTCCGTTACAAGGCGTGGCAGCCTGCCTCCGGCCTGCATCCCGTCCTGCCGATCAACACACCTTTGACTTTTGACATTTATGATACATGGTCGAAGCGTTCGATCGGCGGCTGCATCTATCATGTTGCCCATCCGGGCGGCCGGACCTATGACACCTTCCCGGTCAACGGCAACGAGGCGGAAGCAAGGCGGCTCGCCCGCTTCGAGCCGTGGGGACATACGGCGGGCGGCTATATCCCGCGCGCCGAGACGGGTTCGCTTGAATTCCCGCTGACGCTGGATCTGCGGCGGCCCGCCGGAATTTAAGGCTGAGGTGAGGGCCGGGGGTTTAGGGCTTGGGTTTTGATGGGTAAGAGGCCGGCAGTGGAACGCAGGGGAGAGGCAGAGGACCGCATCAAGGATGCGGCCTTCGACTATGCGCCGCTTCCTGGTACCGCTGACGAGATGGTCGACAACAAAGGCGTGGTCCGCCCCGTCTGGCAGCGTTTCCTCTCGCATCTGAGCGCAATGCCGGAAAAGGATCTCGCCGAGCGCTTCGCCCGCGCCGACCGCTACCTGCGCGATGCCGGCGTCTTCTACCGCGCCTATGGCAGCAAGGGCACCGGCGAACGCGCCTGGCCGATTTCGCACATCCCCGTGCTGATCGATGAGCGCGAATGGCAGACGCTGTCGGCGGGCCTCGTCCAGCGCGCCGACCTGCTGGAGGCGATCGTTGCCGATATCTACGGCGACAACCGGCTGGTGGAGGAAGGCGTCCTGCCGCCGGCACTGATCGCCGCCAATCCCGAATTCCAGCGACCGCTCGCCGGCATCCGGCCGGGTTCCGGCCACTATCTGCATTTCTGCGCCTTCGAGATCGGCCGCGGACCTGACGGCAACTGGTGGGTGCTGGCCGACAGGACGCAGGCGCCGTCAGGCGCCGGCTTCGCGCTGGAAAGCCGCGTTGCGACGACCCGGGCCTTCTCGGATATCTACGCCGAAACGCCGGTCCACCGCCTCGCCTCCTTCTTCGGCGCCTTCCGCGACGCGCTGCAGGGCATGAAACATTCGGGCGACGACCGCATCGCCGTGCTGACGCCCGGCCCCGCCAACGAGACCTATTACGAGCACGCCTACATCGCACGCTACCTCGGCTTCATGCTGCTCGAGGGCGAGGACCTCACCGTCGTCAAGGGCCGCGTCATGGTGCGCACCGTCGCCGGCCTGAAGCCGATCGGCGTGCTCTGGCGCCGTCTCGATTCGGCCTTTGCCGACCCGCTGGAGTTGAACCAGAATTCGCATATCGGCACGCCCGGCCTCGTGGAAGCGCTGCGCGCCGAAAGCGTCACCATCGTCAATGCGCTCGGCACCGGGGTTCTCGAAACCCGGGCGCTTCTGGCCTTCATGCCGACCATCTGTCGCCGCCTGCTGGGCGAGGATCTGCACCTCCCCTCGATCGCCACCTGGTGGTGCGGCCAGAAGGAAGAGCGCGAGCACGTCGCAAAAAACATCGAGAAGATGGTGATCGGCCCGGCCTATTCCCGGGCACCCTTCTTCGACGACAACGGCGAATCCGTGCTCGGCTCGTCGCTGCGTGCGACGGCCAAGGATTCCATCACCGACTGGCTGAGTTCGGACGGCCCGAAACTGGTCGGCCAGGAAGTCGTCACGCTCTCGACCACGCCCGCCTGGGTGGACGGCAAGCTCGTGCCGCGGCCGATGTCGCTGCGCGTTTTCGCCGCCCGCACGGCAAACGGCTGGCAGATCATGCCCGGCGGTTTTGCCCGTATCGGCTCCGGCGCCGATGTCGCGGCGATCGCCATGCAGTCGGGCGGCGCGGCCGCCGACGTCTGGATCGTCAGCGACAAGCCGGTCGAACGCCACACGCTGCTGCCGGCCGAGGGCAGCTTCACCCGCAACATGCCGGGCAGCTTGCCGAGCCGGGCGGCCGACAATCTGTTCTGGCTCGGCCGTTACATCGAACGCGCCGAAGGGGCGCTGCGCATCCTGCGCGCCTGGCATGCACGTTTCGCCGAAGCCGCCGATCCAAGCCAGCCGCTGCTAGCCGATGTCTCCGAATATCTGACGGCCGTCGATATCGATACCGCCGAACCCGTGCCGGAAACGCTCCTGCGCAACATCGACAGCGCCGTTTATTCGGCAAGCAACATCCGCGACCGTTTCTCGCCGGACGGCTGGCTGGCCCTCAACGACCTCGCCAAGACCGCCCGCCGCTTTCACGTCACCGTCTCTGCCGGCGATGACGCCAGCCATGCGATGACGATCCTTCTGCGCAAGCTCGCGGGCTTCGCCGGCCTTGTGCACGAGAACATGTACCGCTTCACCGGCTGGCGCTTCCTCTCGCTCGGCCGCTATATCGAGCGCGGCCTGCACATGACGCGCCTGCTCGGCCACATGTCCGGCCCGGAAGCGCCGGACGGCGCCCTCGACATGCTGCTCGAGATCGGCGACAGCGTCATGACCCACCGCCGCCGCTACAACGTCAACACGGCGCGGCTGACGGTCACCGACCTCTTGGCGCTCGACCCCCTCAACCCGCGCTCGGTCCTCTTCCAGGTGAACGAGATCCACCACGAGGTCGAGCAGTTGCCCAATGCCCTGATCAACGGCCAGATGTCACCCTTCTACCGCGAAGCGATGCGGCTCCATTCCGGCCTGGCGGTGATGACCCCGGAGGGCATGGGTGTCGAGGTCTATCAACGGCTCGAACGCGAACTGGAACAGCTTTCCGATCTGCTCGCCCAGACCTATCTCGGGTGACATCAATGCTCTACGATCTCACTCTCCGCATGGGTTACAGCTACGACGTGCCGGCCTCCGGCGCCCGCCACGTCATGCGGCTGATGCCGCTGTCGCTGACCAACCGCCAGCGCCTGGTCGCCGGCTCGATCACCGTCTCGCCGACGCCGGATGAGCAGGCGCATTTCGTCGATTTCTTCCATCATCCCGCCACCTCCTTCATGCTGCGTGCGCCGCACGAAACACTCGACATTCGCATGCAGGCCCGCGTGCAGGTGGAAAGCCAGCCGATCGCCGCCGATTTCTCGCCGCTGCTTGCCGACCTGCCGGAGGAGATATCAGGCATCTGGTCGTTGGCACCGGATTCGCCGCACCACTTCCTTGGCGACAGCCCGCGCCTCACCCAGGCACGCGAGATCAGCGACTATGCGCGAGGCTGTGCCCTGCCGACGCTGACAGCCATGCAGATCGCCCATGCGCTCTGTGCCCGCATCAACAAGGATTTCACCTATGATCCCGATGCGACGACGGTGGACACGACACCGCTCGAGGCGTTCCGATTGAAGCGCGGCGTCTGCCAGGATTTCACCCACATCATGATCCTGGCGCTTCGAAGCCTCGGCATTCCGGCCGGCTACGTCTCCGGCTTCCTGCGCACCATCCCGCCACCCGGCAAGGAGCGGCTGGAAGGGGCCGACGCCATGCATGCCTGGGTGCGGATCTGGTGCGGCGAGACGATCGGCTGGATCGAACTCGACCCGACCAACAACATCCCCGCTGGCATGGACCACATCGTCGTCGCCTATGGCCGGGACTATTCCGACGTCGTTCCCGTCATCGGCGTGCTGAAAAGCTATGGCGGCCAGCGCGCTGTCCAGGCGGTCGACGTCATCCCGCTGAAATAATCCCAAAACTGGAAAAATCCGCCGATTCGTTAAAATTCTATTGACGCCGTAAGGCCCGCGGAAAGGAGAGACGTGCCTAATATCACCTCACAGGGTTTCCAGTTGGGTGAACATGATGAGCACCTCCTTTTTGCATCCCTGCCTGCGTCGCATGTTGAGCGACCGTGGCGGTAATTTCGGTATGATGACGGCTATCCTGCTGCCCGTCCTTTTCGGAGCAGCCGGCATGGCGATCCAGGTGGGCGATATGCTGCTCTCGAAGCAGCAGTTGCAGGAGGCCGCTGATTCGGCGGCGCTCGCGACCGCCACCGCCCTGGCGAACGGCACGATCCAAACGTCGCAGGCCGAGGCCTTTGCGCAGAATTTCGTTGCCGGGCAAATGGCGAATTACCTGCAGAGCGGCACCGATATCAAGAACACGACGAGCGTCAGTGTCCAGACGACGACATCGGGCAAGTCGACATCCTATCAGGTGACGGTTTCACCGAGTTACGACCTCACGGTCAACCCGCTGATGCAGGCGGTCGGCTTCAGCACGCAGCATCTCTCGACGTCAGGCACGACGGTCGGTGGTCACTCACAGACCCAGGGCTCGATCTCTATGTTCCTCGCACTCGATAAGTCGGGGTCGATGGGAGAGGATACCGCGACCCTCACGACGGAATCGTACACCTACAAATGCAACCCTCACCCCAACAAAAACGGTAAGACAATCTACGACACCTGCACCGGCACGCGTACGCGTTATTACACAAAGATAGAAGCGCTGAAGCTCGCCGCCGACAAACTCTTTGGTCAGCTCGATAGCGCGGATCCCAATGCCGAATATGTGCGCACAGGCGCGGTATCCTATGATATTGTTGAATACCCCGCCAGCAGCCTCGCCTGGGGAACTGCCGCTGTCACGAGCTATGTCAACGCGCTTCAGTCGGGAGGTGGCACGAATTCCAGCGGCGCAGTGAACACGGCTTACACGTCTCTCACCGCCAAGAACGCCGCGGGCAATGACGCCGAAGACGCCGCCCACCGGCAGAAGACCGGGCAAGTGCCCAAGAAGTACATCGTCTTTATGACCGACGGCGACAATAACAATGATAGCGGCGGCGGCCGTTCCTACGACACCGCGACGAAGAAGACATGCGACGACGCGAAATCTAAAGGCATCGAAATCTATACGATTGCCTTTATGGCACCCGCAGGCGGACAGGCGCTGTTGCATTATTGCGCCTCCGACGACTCCCATTATTTCCAGGCTGAAAAAATGGAAGACCTCCTTGCGGCCTTTCAGGCGATCGGTGCGAAAGCCTCCGCTCAGCTGACACGTCTGACGAACTGAGCATACCGCTACGAAAAAGGGCAAAGGAAAAGCCGCTCCGGAACAAACCGGCGCGGCTTTTCGTTATTCTCGTCCAACCCATCTGATCGGGAAAAGCGATTGAAATCAATACCCTCAAGCCCCGTGAATATGAAGGTTTCGCAAATTTTTCGTTTGTCCAAATCCTTTGTTGCAAGTGCTTCCTAACGATGCATAAACTGTCGGAGCACAGGCGACAAATCGATTAAATCAGGCATAACATCCTGAAACCAAATTAAAATTGGCGAGATCTGACCATGAATACCGTTTCCAAGCCGGTTATCCCCTCTCCCGCTCCCCGCAGTTCAAGGCCGGAAATTCTCGCCGAAGAAATCATCGAACGCCTGACCTACCGCATCGGCAAGGACGCCAAGGTGGCAAAGCCGCATGACTGGCTGACGGCGACGATCCTGGTGGTCCGCGACCGCATCATCGATCGGTGGATGGCCTCCACCCGCGAGGTTTATGCGACCGGCGCCAAGCGCGTCTATTATCTCTCCCTCGAATTCCTGATCGGCCGCCTGATGCGCGACGCCGTCTCGAACCTCGGCCTGATGGAGGAGGTGCGCGATGCCCTCGCCTCGCTCGGCGTCGACGTCAACGTCATCGCCGGGCTGGAGCCGGATGCCGCACTCGGCAACGGCGGCCTCGGTCGTCTGGCGGCCTGTTTCATGGAAAGCATGGCAACCGTCGACGTGCCCGCCTATGGTTACGGCATCCGCTATGTCCACGGCCTGTTTCGCCAGCAGATGGCCGACGGCTGGCAGGTGGAACTGCCGGAAAACTGGCTCGCCCACGGCAATCCCTGGGAGTTCGAGCGCCGCGAAAGCTCCTATGAAATCGGCTTCGGCGGCGCCGTCGAATTCATCACCACCCATGACGACCAGCCGCGCTACGTCTGGAAACCGGCCGAGCGCGTCATCGCCGCCGCCTTCGACACGCCGGCCGTCGGCTGGCGCGGCAAGCGCGTCAACACGCTGCGCCTCTGGTCGGCGCAGCCGATCGATCCGATCCTGCTCGATGCCTTCAACGCCGGCGACCACATCGGAGCGCTGCGTGAAAGCAACAAGGCCGAAAGCCTGACCCGGGTTCTCTATCCCGCCGACGCCACCCCGGCCGGTCAGGAACTGCGCCTGCGCCAGGAATTCTTCTTCTCGTCGGCCTCGCTGCAGGACATCCTGCGCCGCCATCTGCAGCAATATGACGATTTCACCTCGCTGCCGGACAAGGTGGCAATCCAGCTGAACGACACCCATCCCGCCGTCTCGGTCGCCGAACTCATGCGCCTGCTCTGTGACGTCCACGGAATGGATTTCGACCAGGCCTGGGAAATCACCCGCCATACCTTCTCCTACACCAACCACACACTTCTGCCCGAAGCGCTGGAAAGTTGGTCGGTGCCGCTGTTCGAGCGTCTGCTGCCGCGCCACATGCAGATCATCTATGCGATCAATGCCAAGATCCTGATCGACGCGCGCAAGGGCAAGAATTTCACCGATGGGGAAATCCGCTCGATCTCGCTGATCGATGAAAGCGGCGACCGCCGCGTGCGCATGGGCAACCTCGCTTTCGTCGGCTCGCATTCGATCAACGGCGTCTCGGCCCTGCACACCGACCTGATGAAGGTCACGGTCTTTGCCGACCTGCACAAGCTCTATCCCGACCGTATCAACAACAAGACCAACGGCATCACGCCGCGCCGCTGGCTGCAGCAGTGCAATCCGGGTCTCACCAGCCTGATTCGCGAGGCGATCGGCGACGAATTCCTTGACGATGCCGAGAAGCTGACGCCGCTCGACAAGTTCGCCTCCGACCCGACCTTCCAGCAGAAGTTCGCCGCGGTGAAGCGGGCCAACAAGGTAGCGCTCTCCAATCTCGTTGCCAGCCGCATGGGCGTGAAGCTTGATCCCTCGGCGATGTTCGACATCCAGATCAAGCGCATCCACGAATACAAGCGCCAGCTGCTGAACATCATCGAGGCCGTCGCGCTCTACGACCAGATCCGCTCGCATCCGGAGTTGGATTGGGTGCCGCGTGTAAAACTCTTCGCCGGCAAGGCAGCGCCGAGTTATTACAATGCCAAGCTGATCATCAAGCTGATCAACGACGTCGCCCGCACGATCAACAACGACCCGTCGGTCCGCGGCCTCCTGAAGGTCGTCTTCGTACCGAACTACAATGTTTCGCTCGCCGAAGTCATGGTTCCGGCCGCCGACCTGTCCGAGCAGATTTCGACCGCCGGCATGGAAGCATCCGGCACCGGCAACATGAAGTTCGGCCTCAACGGCGCACTGACGATCGGCACGCTCGATGGCGCCAACGTCGAGATGCGCGACAATGTCGGCGAGGACAACATCGTCATCTTCGGCCTCAAGGCCGACGAGGTGTCGAAGGTCCGCAGTGATGGCCACAATCCCCGCGCCATCATCGAGGGGTCGCGCGAGCTCGCCCAGGCGCTCGCCGCCATCGGCTCCGGCGTCTTCTCGCCTGATGACCGCAATCGCTACACCGCACTGATCGACGGCATCTATTCGCACGACTGGTTCATGGTCGCCGCCGATTTCGACGCCTATGCCCAGGCACAGCGCGAAGTCGACCAGATCTGGACCAACCAGTCCGCCTGGTACACAAAGACGATCAACAATACGGCGCGGATGGGCTGGTTTTCTTCCGACCGTACGATCAGGCAATATGCAGACGAAATCTGGAGAGCCGGATGAAAACGCCGAAAACCGTCCCTGAAGTAAAGCTTTCCTGGGAAATTTCGGCAGATGAAATCGCGGCGATCCTTGCCGGCTCGCATTCCAATCCCTTTGCCGTCCTCGGTGTGCACCAGGCCGGCGACGTTTTCGTCGCCCGGTGTTTCATCCCGGGCGCCGAGGAAGTGACCGCCATGACGCTCGATGGCAGCGTCATCGGCGAGTTGAAACAGCTCCATGCCGACGGCGTCTTCGCCGGCCCGGTTTCCCTGACCAAGCTCCAGCCGGTGCGCTATCGCGCCCGGCGCGGCGATGCCGAATGGGCTGTCACCGATCCTTACAGTTTCGGTCCGGTGCTCGGGCCGATGGACGATTATTTCGCCCGCCAGGGCTCGCACCTGCGCCTGTTCGACAAGATGGGCGCCCATCTCATCAAGCATGATGGCGCCCAGGGTATCCATTTCGCCGTCTGGGCCCCGAATGCGCAGCGCGTCTCGGTCGTCGGCGATTTCAACAATTGGGACGGCCGCCGCCACGTGATGCGCTTCCGCGCCGATAGCGGCATCTGGGAAATCTTCGCCCCGGATGTGCCGATCGGCGTTGGCTACAAGTTCGAGATCCGCGGCCAGGATGGCGTATTGCTGCCCCTGAAAGCCGACCCCTTCGCGCGGCGCAGCGAACTCCGGCCGAAGACCGCCTCCATCACCGCCGCCGAACTGGTGCAGGAGTGGGAAGACGAAGCCCACCTCAAGCACTGGCGCGAAACCGACAAGCGCCGCCAGCCGATCTCGATCTACGAGGTGCATGCCGCCTCCTGGCAGCGCCGGCAGGACGGCACGATGCTGTCCTGGGACGAGCTCGCCTCCAGCCTCATCCCCTATTGCGCCGATATGGGCTTCACCCATATCGAGTTCCTGCCGATCACCGAGCACCCCTACGACCCCTCCTGGGGTTACCAGACGACCGGCCTCTACGCGCCGACCGCTCGTTTCGGCGAACCGGAAGGTTTCGCCCGTTTCGTCAACGGCTGCCACAAGGTCGGCATCGGCGTCATTCTCGACTGGGTGCCGGCGCATTTCCCGACCGACGAACACGGCCTCGGCTGGTTCGACGGTACCGCACTCTACGAGCACGAAGACCCGCGCAAGGGCTTCCATCCCGACTGGAGCACGGCGATCTACAATTTCGGCCGCACCGAGGTCGTTTCCTATCTCGTCAACAATGCGCTTTACTGGGCCGAAAAATTCCATCTCGACGGCCTGCGCGTCGATGCCGTCGCCTCGATGCTCTATCTCGATTATTCGCGCAAACACGGCGAATGGATCCCCAACGAATATGGTGGCAACGAGAACCTCGAAGCGGTCCGCTTTCTGCAGGATCTCAACATCCGCATCTACGGCCAGCATTCCAACGTCATGACCATCGCCGAGGAATCGACCTCCTGGCCGAAGGTCTCGCAGCCCGTTCATGAAGGCGGCCTGGGCTTCGGCTTCAAGTGGAACATGGGCTTCATGCATGACACGCTGAGCTACATGAGCCGCGATCCCATCTACCGCGGGCACCATCACAACGAGCTGACCTTCGGCCTGCTCTACGCCTATTCGGAAAATTTCGTCCTGCCGCTCTCGCATGACGAGGTCGTCCATGGAAAAGGTTCGCTGATCGCCAAGATGCCGGGCGACGACTGGCAGAAATTCGCCAATCTGCGCGCCTACTACGCCTATATGTGGGGCTATCCCGGCAAGAAGCTCTTGTTCATGGGCCAGGAATTCGCCCAGTGGAGCGAGTGGAGCGAGGAGAAGTCGCTCGACTGGAACCTGCTTCAGTATCGTATGCACGAGGGCATGCGGCGCCTGGTGCGCGACCTCAATTTCACCTATCGCAGCAAGCCGGCTCTGCATGAGCGTGACTGCGAAGGCGAAGGCTTCGAATGGCTGGTCGCCGACGACCATCAGAATTCCGTCTTTGCCTGGCTGCGCAAGGCGCCGGGCCAGAAGCCGGTCGCCGTCATCACCAATTTCACCCCTGTCTACCGCGAGAACTACTCGATCCGCCTGCCGTCCGCAGGCCGCTGGCGGGAAATCCTGAACACCGATGCCGACATCTACGGCGGCAGCGGCAAGGGCAATGGCGGGCGCGTGCAGGCCGTCGATGCCGGCGGCAACATCACCTGCTCGATCACCTTGCCGCCCTTGGCGACAATCATGCTTGAACCTGAAAATTAGTGACTGGTGGGAGGAGAAAATGGTAGAAAAACGCGTTCAGCCACTTGCCCGCGATGCAATGGCTTATGTTCTGGCGGGCGGTAGGGGAAGCCGTCTCAAGGAACTCACCGACCGGCGTGCCAAGCCGGCCGTCTATTTCGGCGGCAAGGCTCGCATCATCGATTTCGCCCTGTCGAACGCCCTGAATTCCGGTATCCGCCGCATCGGCGTCGCCACGCAATACAAGGCGCATTCGCTGATCCGCCACATGCAGCGTGGCTGGAACTTCTTCCGCCCCGAGCGCAACGAGAGCTTCGACATCCTGCCCGCCAGCCAGCGCGTCTCCGAGACGCAATGGTACGAGGGCACCGCCGACGCCGTCTATCAGAACATCGACATCATCCAGGATTACGGCGTCGAATACATGGTCGTGCTTGCCGGCGACCACGTCTACAAGATGGACTATGAATGGATGCTGCAGCAGCACGTCGATTCCGGCGCCGACGTCACCATCGGCTGCCTGGAAGTGCCGCGCATGGAAGCGACCGGCTTCGGTGTCATGCATGTCAACGCGAAGGACGAGATCATCGCCTTCGTCGAGAAGCCGGCCGATCCGCCGCCCATTCCCGACAAGCCGGATTTCGCCCTCGCCTCGATGGGCATCTACGTCTTCCACACCAAGTTCCTGCTCGATGCGCTGCGCCGCGACGCCGCCGATCCGAACTCGAGCCGCGACTTCGGCAAGGACATCATCCCCTATATCGTCAAGAACGGTAAGGCGGTCGCCCACCGCTTCGCCAAGTCCTGCGTCCGGTCCGATTTCGAGCACGAGCCTTACTGGCGCGACGTCGGCACGATCGACGCCTATTGGCAGGCCAATATCGACCTGACGGCGATCGTTCCGGAGCTCGACATCTACGACAAGTCCTGGCCGATCTGGACCTATGCCGAGATCACCCCGCCGGCGAAATTCGTCCATGACGACGAGGATCGCCGCGGCTCGGCCACCTCCTCCGTCGTATCGGGCGACTGCATCATCTCCGGCGCCAGCCTGAACAACAGCCTGCTCTTCACCGGTGTCAGGGCCAACTCCTTCTCCAAGATGGAAGGCGCCGTCATCCTGCCGAACGTAAAGATCGGACGGCGCGCGCAGCTCAAGAATGTGGTGATCGACCATGGTGTCGTCATTCCGGAAGGCTTGGTTGTCGGCGAGGATCCCGAGCTCGACGCCAAGCGTTTCCGGCGGACGGAAAGCGGCATCTGCCTGATCACGCAACCGATGATCGACAAGCTGGATATCTGACTTATGAAAGTTCTTTCGGTTTCGTCCGAAGTCTTCCCTTTGATCAAGACAGGGGGCCTGGCCGATGTGTCAGGCGCCCTGCCGATTACTCTCAAAGCCTTCGGGGTCGAGACCAAGACCCTTCTGCCCGGCTATCCCGCCGTCATGAAGGTCATTCGCAACCCGGTCGCCAGGCTCGAATTCGCCGACCTGCTCGGCGAGCGGGCGACGGTGCTCGAGGTTGAGCACGAAGGCCTCGATCTGCTCATCCTCGATGCGCCGGCCTATTACGACAGGCCGGGCGGCCCCTATCTCGATCCGCTCGGCAAGGACTATCCGGACAACTGGCGCCGGTTTGCCGCTCTGTCGCTTGCCGCCTCCGAGATTGCCGCCGGCCTGATGCCCGGGTGGCGGCCGGATCTCGTCCACACCCACGACTGGCAGGCGGCGCTGACGTCGGTCTATATGCGCTATTACCCGACGCCGGAACTGCCGAGCGTGCTGACCATCCACAATATCGCCTTCCAGGGCCAGTTCGGTTCCGAGATCTTTCCCGGCCTGCGCCTGCCCGCCCATGCCTTTGCCACCGAAAGCATCGAATATTACGGCACTGTCGGCTTCCTCAAGGGCGGCCTCAAGACCGCTCATGCGATCACGACGGTCAGCCCGACCTATGCCGATGAGATCCTGACCTCGGAATTCGGCATGGGGCTCGAGGGCGTCATCGCCAGCCGCATCGACAATCTGCACGGCATCGTCAACGGCATCGACACCGATGTCTGGAACCCGGCGACCGATCCCGTCGTCCACACCCATTACGGCCCGACGACGCTCAAGAACCGCGAGGAGAACCGTCGCTCGATCGCCGAATTCTTCCATCTCGACAATGACGACGCCCCGATCTTCTGCGTCATCAGCCGTCTCACTTGGCAGAAGGGCATGGATATCGTCGCCAACGTCGCCGATGAGATCGTCGCCATGGGCGGCAAGCTCGTCGTGCTCGGCTCCGGTGAAGCGGCGCTTGAAGGCGCGCTGCTCGCCTCCGCCAGCCGCCATCCCGGCCGCATCGGCGTCTCGATCGGTTATAACGAGCCGATGTCGCACCTGATGCAGGCCGGCTGCGATGCGATCATCATCCCCTCGCGCTTCGAACCCTGCGGCCTGACCCAGCTTTACGGGCTGCGTTACGGCTGCGTGCCGATCGTCGCCCGCACCGGCGGATTGAATGACACGGTGATCGACGCCAATCACGCCGCACTTGCAGCGAAAGTCGCAACCGGCATACAATTTGCCCCCGTGACAGAAACAGGCATGCTACAGGCAATCCGCCGTGCGATGCATTTTTACCAGGACCGAAAACTCTGGACCCAATTGCAAAAGCAGGGCATGAAATCGGATGTCTCCTGGGAGAAGAGCGCCGAACGCTACGCTGCCCTCTATTCAAGCCTCGTCTCGAAAGGCATGTGACCTAAAATGATCAAGTCCGTACCCACCACGCCCTATCTGGACCAGAAACCCGGCACGTCGGGCCTGCGCAAGAAGGTTCCAGTCTTCCAGCAACCGAATTATGCGGAGAACTTCATCCAGTCGATCTTCGATTCGCTGGAAGGCTATCAGGGCAAGTGCCTCGTCATCGGCGGCGACGGACGCTACTACAATCGCGAAGTCATCCAGAAGGCCGTCAAGATGGCCGCTGCCAATGGCTTCGGCAAGGTCATGGTCGGCAAGGGCGGCATCCTGTCGACGCCGGCCGCCTCCCACATCATCCGCAAATACAAGGCTTTCGGCGGCATCATCCTCTCCGCCAGCCACAATCCCGGCGGCCCGACCGAAGACTTCGGCATCAAATACAACATCAACAATGGCGGCCCGGCGCCGGAAAAGATCACCGACGCGATCTATGCGCGTTCCAAGACGATCGACAGCTACAAGATCGCCGATTTCGCCGACGTCAATCTCGACCGCATCGGCAAGGACGAGCTTCCCGGCGGCACGATCCTCTCGGTCATCGACCCGGTCGAGGACTATGCCGCACTGATGGAAGAACTGTTCGATTTCGGCGCCATCCGCAACCTGATCAGCCTCGGCTTCCGCATTGCCTTCGATGGGATGAGCGCCGTCACCGGCCCCTATGCCAAGGAAATCTTCGAAAATCGTCTCGGCGCTCCCTCGGGCTCCGTGCGCAACTTCATGCCGCTGCCGGATTTCGGCGGCCATCATCCCGACCCGAACCCGGTTCACTGCAAGGAACTCTTCGACGAGATGATGGGCGATGATGCGCCCGATTTCGGCGCCGCTTCCGACGGCGACGGCGACCGCAATCTGATCATCGGCCGCGGCATCTTCGTCACGCCGTCCGACAGCCTGGCGATCCTTGCCGCCAACGCCAATCTCGCCCCCGGCTATTCCGGCGGCCTCGCCGGCATCGCCCGCTCGATGCCGACATCGGGTGCTGCCGACCGCGTCGCCGAAAAGCGCGGCATCGGTATGTACGAGACGCCAACCGGCTGGAAATTCTTCGGCAACCTGCTCGATGCCGGCATGGCGACGATCTGCGGTGAGGAAAGCTCCGGTACCGGCTCCAATCATGTCCGCGAAAAGGATGGCCTCTGGGCCGTGCTGCTGTGGCTGAATATTCTTGCCGTGCGCGGCGAGAGTGTCGCCGATATCGTCACCCAGCACTGGCAGACCTACGGCCGCAACTATTATTCGCGCCATGACTATGAAGGCCTCGACACCGATGCGGCAAACGGCTTGGTCGACAATCTCCGCAGCCAGCTTTCCACCCTGGCCGGCAAGAGCTTCGGCAGCCTGAAGGTCGAGAAGGCAGACGACTTCGCCTATCACGATCCGATCGACAAATCGGTCAGCGAACATCAGGGTATCCGCGTGCTCTTCGAGGGCGGCTCCCGCGTCGTCTTCCGCCTGTCCGGCACTGGCACGTCTGGCGCAACCTTGCGTGTCTATATCGAGCGTTACGAGCCGGATTCGACTCGCCACAACATCGAAACGCAGGAAGCGCTCGCCGATCTGATCGCGGCCGCCGAAAGCATTGCCAGCATTCGGGAACGCACGGGACGCGACGCGCCAACCGTGATCACCTGATCCGGGGGGAACATGCGGGGAAGCAGTGCGGCGCAAGCCGGCGCGATCGTTTTCGAGACCGGCGTCGAATTTGCGGTGTGGTCGCGTGATGCCGCACAGATCGAGCTCTGCCTCTTCGAGGATGACGGCAACAGGGAATTCGCGCGCCTGCCGATGGCGCGCGACAGCAATCACATCCATCGTCTCTTTGTCGACGGGCTGAAGGCCGGCGCGCGCTATGGTTATCGCGCCGATGGCATCTACGCGCCCGATAACGGTCTCTGGTATGACCCCTCCAAACTGTTGATCGATCCCTATGCCAAGGAGATCGACAGGCCGTTCCGCTACGATCCCCGTCTCGGCATCTATGGCGAAGACAGCCAGGATCTGATGCCGAAGGCGATCGTCACTGCCGATATACCCGCCTTGGTCAGCAAGCCGCTCTTCAATCCGGGCGGCTTTATCTATGAGGTGGCGGTGCGGCCCTTCACCATTCTCCATCCCGACGTGCCGGAGGCAGAGCGCGGCACGGTTGCAGCCCTTGCTCATCCCTCCGTCATCGCACACCTGAAGCGGATCGGTGTCGACGCCGTCGAACTGATGCCGATCACCGCCTGGATCGACGAGCGCCACCTGCCGCCGCTCGGCCTCACCAACGGCTGGGGATACAATCCCGTCGCCTTCATGGCGCTCGATCCGCGGCTTGTCCCCGGCGGCATGACGGAGCTGCGCGAGACGGTCGCGGCCCTCCATGCCGAAGGCATCGCCGTCATCCTCGACCTCGTCTTCAACCATACCGGCGAGAGCGACCGTTACGGCGCGACGCTGTCGCTGCGCGGCCTCGACAATCTGCATTATTATCGCCACGCCCAGAATTGGCCGGGCGAGCTCATCAACGACACAGGCACTGGCAACACGCTTGCCTGCGATCATCCCGAGGTCCGCCGCCTCGTCATCGACAGCCTGCGCCATTTCGTGCTCAACGCCGGCGTCGACGGTTTTCGCTTCGATCTCGCCCCCGTGCTCGGCCGCACCGCAACGGGCTTCGAGCGCGACGGCGGAACGCTTGCCGCGATCCTCGCCGACGATGTGCTTGCCGACCGGATCATGATCGCCGAACCTTGGGATATCGGCCCGGGCGGCTATCAGCTCGGCAATTTCCCGGCGTCCTTCCTGGAATGGAACGACCGGGTCCGCGACGACCTGCGCTGTTACTGGCGCGGCGACGATTGGAAGAGCGGCGCGCTGGCAACCGCACTCGCCGGCTCCTCCGACATCTTCTCCCGCAACGACGGCAGGCAAACGCGCAGCGTCAACTTCCTCGCCGCCCATGACGGCTTCACGCTGATCGATCTCGTCTCCTACGCCGGAAAGCATAACGATGCCAACGGCGAACACAATCGCGACGGCCACAACGAGAACCACTCCTGGAACAACGGCGTCGAGGGGGAAACCCTCTATCCCACCATCCGCAAGCGTCGCCGTGACGACGTGATGGCGCTGATATCAACCCTCTTTGCCACCCGCGGCAGCATCATGCTGACGGCAGGCGACGAGGGCGGCCGCAGCCAGCACGGCAACAACAACGCCTATTGCCAGGACAACGAGATCACCTGGCTGGACTGGAAGGCGTTGGACGGGAATCTCATCGCCCACACCGCCTTCGTTGCGGAACTGCGTCGCCGCTTCACCGTCTTCTCCGAAATGGGTTTCCTGTCAGGAAATGGTGATGTCGAATGGATTTCGCTCTCCGGCGAGCCGATGACCGTTGCCGAATGGGAGACGCCGTCACTTTCCACCCTCGGCATGCTGCTTTCGACCGGGGACCGCTCCACACGCGGCAGGCAGACCCGGCTTGCCGTGCTTTTCAACCGCTCGGGGAGCCGCCAATTTTTCACGCTCCCTTCCCGGGGCGAACCGGGCTGGCGCCAGTTGACGCCTGAAGGAGCGCAGAAAGCCGGCAAGAGTGCAGCCGTCGAGCCGCGCTCCGTCGCCTTTTTCGTAGAAAATTGACCGCCTGCCTTCGCTTGCGCAAATCCTTGTCGCAATCGTCACAAATGCGCGATAAGGCTTTGCCGCGACGGCTTGTTTCACGAGGAATTTATGGTCACGGAAATTTCACTCTCCGACGTGCGGGGATTGATCGGCATGGAAACGGGCCTATCGGATTGGATCACCGTCGACCAGTCGATGATCGACGCCTTCGCGGCGGCGACCGACGATCATCAGTTCATTCACGTTGATCCTGCACGCGCGGCAGCCGAGAGCCCCTTCGGTGGTACCATCGCCCACGGCTTCCTGACACTGTCTCTGCTGTCGACGATGAACTACAACTGCCTGCCGAAAGTGCGCGAGCAGACCATGGGCATCAACTACGGCTTCGAGCGCGTCCGCTTCATGACGCCGGTGAAGAGCGGCGCCCGCGTCCGCGGCCGCTTCCTGCTCTCCGAGGCCCGCTTCCGCGGCGCCGGCATGCTGATGACCACCTATGACGTCTCGATTGAGATTGAAAACGAGAAGAAGCCGGCGCTGACGGCAAAATGGATCACCATCATCCAATTCGACCCGAAGGACCGCCCCGAGGACATCTGAGCAAAACTGCTTTTGCTACTCGGCCGAATTAGAGCCCTTCCGGGTTAGATTGCAGCATTCTGCCGGAGCAGGTTTTCGTCAGGGCAAAGATGCCCGGCCCACCGGCCGCACTGCTTCGCCATGCGAAGCAACAGGTGCGTCCGGCGATTCTAAAGTCTTGCAGATTTTCCCCGAAAATCTGCGGGAGGGTTGGCTGAAACGGGTCGGCTGATCGACCGGCCGGCTTGGCCGTAGAACTGGGCTACGACGCGCGCCGGCCGGTCGACCATCCGACTCCGTTTGAGCCAACAGAATGCTGCAATCTAACCCGGAAAGACTCTAAACACGGCTTCGAGAGCATGTCCGTCGGGATCCGTGACGAACGCCGCGTAATAGTGCTCACCGTAATGGGGCCGCAGGCCGGGCCGGCCATTGTCACCGCCGCCATGCGCGATGGCCGCCGCATGAAACCGATCGACCGCCTGGCGGTTCGGGGCGGCAAAGGCCAGATGAAAACCCGGGCCGGCTGGACGCTGGCCATCCGGGCGATGCTTGATCGCCAGTTTGTCCCCGCCGCCGGGAAGGCCATAGCCGATTGCCTGCCCCGTTTGCCCCGGCCGGATATCGTCCCAGACCCTGACGTAACCGAGCGCGGCCAGCGTGGTATCGTAAAATGCCGCCGACCGTTCAATATCGGAAACGCCGAGAGAAGCATGGTGCAGCATTGGCCTACCCCTTGAATGAAGGCTGACCCAGCCGGGATTGGCGCGGGTTCAATGCCCGGCGTCGTGAGCCGCCTCGTTCAGCAGCCCGAAGACGTAGTCCGAGAACGACCGCCAGCATTCCACCCGGAACGTGTCTTCTTCCGTGCGGAAAAGCACGATCTCCGCCTTGCCCAGGATCGTGCGCGATGCGGCTCCGACCGGAAAGGCAGCAAGCGACAGATCCTGCGGGCAGCCGGCCGAAAGCGTTGCCTCCGCACCCGGTCCCGAGACGATGATCGCGACATTGCGGTGGGACACGTCGGTCGCCGAATGCAGCGCGCCGGCACCGGAAAATGCCGCCATCAGGTCGGCGCCGTCCTCATCGATGACAAGCCATTCGTCCGGCCCGATCCACAGCGCCGAGCGGGGGCCAGCCCGGCCGGATGTTTTCGAGGCGGCCGGCACAGACAGGCCGAGAGCACCGGAAAGTGCTGCGAGCGATTCCGCCGGCGCGCGCAGCGCCACCCGGCTGGCAGCGGGTGCGGTCGTCAGCCGCACCGTTGCGGAGCCGCCGAGACGGCCGGCAAGCGCCGGTTTGCGAATTGCGACTTCAGCCATGGATCCGGCCTCCTTCCTTGTCAAAGAATACCAGATCCGTCACTTCGACGGCGATCGTTCGATCCGGCATCGGCACATAGAGCGTTTCGCCCATCCGCGCCCGGCCGCCGGCGACGAGTGCAAAGGCGATCGACCTGTCGCAATTGTCCGACCAGTAAGCTGATGTGACGTGGCCGAGCATGGTCATCGGCTTCGGCTCGTTCGGGCTCGCGACGATCTGCGCGCCTTCTTCGAGCACCAGCTTCGGGTCCTTGGTGACGAGGCCGACAAGCTGCTTGCGCCCGTCCTTGACGAGATCCGGCCGCTTCAATCCGCGAATGCCGACGAAATCCGTCTTTTTCTTCGAAACCGCCCAGGAAAGTCCGGCGTCATCGGGGGTCACGGTTCCATCGGTGTCCTGCCCGACGATGATGTAACCCTTCTCGGCGCGAAGCACGTGCATCGTCTCCGTTCCATAGACGCAGGCGCCGAGCGGTTCGGCATTGGCCCAGACCGCTTCGAGCACCGACTGGCCGTAGTCGGCCGGCACGTTGATTTCGAAGCCGGTTTCGCCGGTGAACGAGACGCGGAAGAGCCGCGCCGGCACCCCGCAGACCGTGCACTCGGCAACGCTCATATGCGGGAAGGCCTCGTTCGAAAGATCGAGCCCTTCGACCAGCGGCGCGACGATCTCGCGCGCCTTTGGCCCCTGCACGGCGATGACAGCCCATTGCTCGGTCACCGAGGTCAGCCATACCTTCAGATCGGGGAATTCCGTCTGCAGGTAATCTTCCATGTGGTGCAGGACGCGCGGCGCGCCGCCGGTCGTCGTCGTGACATGGAAACGGTCGTCCGCCAGGCGTCCGACGACACCGTCGTCATAAACGAAGCCGTCCTCGCGGGTCATGATGCCGTAGCGGGCCTTACCGGGCTTCAACGTATCCCAGGCATTGGTGTAGATGAGGTTGAGGAACTTCGCCGCATCCGGACCGAGCACCTCGATCTTGCCGAGCGTCGAGGCGTCGAAGATACCGGCCGACTCGCGCGCCGTCCGGCATTCGCGTGCAACCGCCTGATGCATGGTCTCGCCAGCCCGCGGATAGAACCAGGCGCGCTTCCAGTTGCCGACATCTTCGAAGACCGCGCCATGGGCCTCCTCCCAATCGTGCAGCGGCGTCTTGCGTGTCGGGTCGAACAGCTCACCACGCGAATGGCCGATCAGCGTACCGTAGGTGACCGGCGTATAGGGCGCACGGAACGTGGTGAGCCCCACCTGCGGGATTTCCTTGCCGAGCATTTCGGCGGCAATCGCCAGGCCATGCATGTTGGAGAGCTTGCCCTGGTCCGAGGCCATGCCGTTGGTCGTGAAGCGCTTGATATGCTCGATCGAATGCATGCCTTCGCGCACGGCAAGGCGGATATCCTTGGCGCAGACGTCGTGCTGGAAATCGATGAAGGCCTTGGCGTTGGTCTTCGGACCGGCGCCTTCGGCAGCGCCGATCATGCCGCCCGTCCAGTCATAGGCCTGCTCGGCCGAAATTGCGATCTTCTCGCCGCTGCTTTTGCCGGTGGCCTGCGCCATCAGCTCGCCGGCGGCAAGCGATTCCTCGATCGTCCGCTGCAGGTCGTCGGTGCCGTTGCAGGCACCGACCGAAAGGCAATCCTGCGCGTAAGAGCCTGGCAGGAAACGCTGGCTTTCGGCATCGAAGGCCACCTTGCCGCGCGACTGCGAGAAGAGATGGACGGACGGCGTCCAGCCAGCCGAAACCAGGAGCGCATCGACCGCGATCTTGCGCGATGAACCGCCGCCGTTGCGCGCCACCGTCATCGATGAGATGCGCAGCCGTCCCGCGGTGTTGATAACAGACTGGCCTGTGAGAACATCGATGCCGAGCGCACGCGCCTCTTCCAGCACCGCCGCGCCCGGCGCTTGCCTGCTGTCGACGATGGCGGCGATCGAAACACCGGCCCGTTTCAGATCGAAAGCCGCTTCATAGGCTGAATCGTGCGCCGTGTAGATGCCGACCTTGGTGCCGACGGCGACGCCGTAATGATTGAGATACATCCGCCCCGCCGAGGCGAGCATGATGCCCGGCCGGTCGTTGTTCGGAAATACCATGTGCCGCTCGATCGCGCCGGTGGCGAGGATGACCCGCTTGGCCCGGACCTGCCAGAGCCGCTCGCGCGGCAGATCGTGGGAGGGCTTGGCGATATGGTCGGTGACGCGCTCGGCAAGACCGACGAAATTGTGGTTGTAGTAGCCGAAGGCGGTCGTGCGGGTGAGCACTTCGACATTGTCCATCGCCTTCAGCCGCGCCACGGCCTTCTGGGCCCAGGCATAGCCGTCCTGTCCGTCGATCGTCACGCCGGCATCGTAGCGCAACGCACCGCCGGCTTCCGCCTGCTCGTCGCAAAGGAACACCCGGGCACCGGTCTCAGCCGCAGCCAACGCAGCCGAAAGCCCGGCAACGCCGGCGCCGACCACCAGCACGTCGCAATGGGCATAGCGGCTGGCATAATGGTCCGGATCCTCTTCCGTCGGCGCGACCCCGAGGCCGGCGGCGCGACGGATGAGCGGTTCGTAGACGTGTTTCCAGGCGGCGCGCGGCCACATGAAGGTCTTGTAGTAGAAACCGGCGGCGAAGAACGGCGACATCAGATTGTTGACGGCGCCGACATCGAAGGCGAGCGAGGGCCAGCGGTTCTGGGAGTTGACGATCATGCCGTCAAAAACTTCCTGCACGGTGGCGCGCACGTTCGGCTGCTTGCGCGCCGTATCACGGGCGACGTCGATCAGCGCGTTCGGCTCCTCGGCCCCTGCAGACAGAATACCGCGGGCCCGGTGATATTTGAACGAACGTCCCAGAAGATGCACATCGTTGGCGATCAGCGCCGAGGCGACGGTATCACCTTCGAGCGCCGTATAGCTCTTTCCGTCGAAGCTGAAGCGTGCGGTCTTGGCCGGTGTCAGGCGCCCCTTGCCGGCGATACGGTTCACGCCGCTCATTGCGCCTCTCCTTCCACGGCTTCATATGTCTCGACAGGCCCATGCTGCTTGGCCGCAGCCCCGATCTCAGGCTTCGGCTCGCCCGCCTTGTAGGTCACGATGAACTTGTCGGTCACCGTATCTCGCGCCGCGTTGAAGAAACGCCCGCAGCCGTGAATGTGTCGCCAACGTTCGAAGATCAGCCCCTTCGGATTGTCGCGCAGAAAGAAATAGGCCTCGAATTCCTCGTCCGAGATCGAGGCGATCTCGGCGGGCCGCGCGATATGCGCGTCACCCGCGCCGCGGAATTCGAGCTCGGAACGCTCTTCCTGACAGTAAGGGCAATGGATCAGCAGCATGTGGGATTTCCTTCTCCTCCCCTTCTCCCCAGCAGAGAGAAGGTGCCTGAAAGGCGGATGAGGGGGTAAGCGACGAAAGGAGTGAGCGTCCGAGGCTCAGCCATAACATTTGTCATCAGTGCGCCACCGCCGCCGCCGCTGCTTCGTCGATCAGCCGGCCGCTGCGAAAACGCTCCAGCGTCAGCCCGGCATTGAATTTATGCGGCTCGTCGCGGGCAATCAGATGCGCGAAGAGATTGGCCGAGCCTGGCGTCGCCTTGAAACCGCCGGTGCCCCAGCCGCAATTGACGTAGAGCCCGGGAACCGGCGTCTTCGACTGGATCGCCGAACGATCCGGCGTATTGTCGACGATGCCGCCCCATTGCCGCATCATCTTGACGCGCCGGAACATCGGGAAGAGCTCGCAGATGGCATCGAGCGTGTGGGTGATGATCTGCAGCCCGCCGGTCTGGGAATAGGAATTATACTGGTCGGTGCCGGCGCCGATGACCAGCTCTCCCTTGTCGGACTGGGAGATATAGGCATGCACCGTGTTCGACATGACGACGCAGGGAAAGATCGGCTTCAACGGCTCGGAGACCAGCGCCTGCAGCGGGCTCGATTGCAGCGGCACACGCACGCCGGCCATCTGCATGACCGTTGTCGTATGGCCGGCCGCCGACACGGCGACCTTCTTGGCGCCGATGAAACCGCGCGAGGTCTCGACCCCGGTCACCCGTCCGTCCGCACCGCGCCGGATCCCGGTCACTTCACAATTCTGGATGATGTGCACGCCGCGGTCCGAGGCCGCTCGCGCATAACCCCAGGCGACCGCGTCGTGCCGCGCCGTGCCGCCGCGGCGCTGCAGTGCTGCGCCGTTGATCGGGTAGCGCGCGCTGGCCGAGATATCGAGCGGCGGACAATAGGCCTTCGCCTGCTCCGGCGTCAGCCATTCATTGTCGATGCCGTAGAGCCGGTTGGCATGGATATGCCGCTTGAAGGACTGCTGGTCGTGAATATTGTGCGAAAGCATCATCACGCCGCGCGGCGAATACATCACATTGTAGTTGAGCTCCTGGGAAAGCCCTTCCCAGAGCTTCATCGAATGCTCGTAGATGTGCATGCTCTCTTCATAGAGATAGTTCGAGCGGATGATGGTGGTGTTGCGCCCGGTATTGCCGCCGCCGAGCCAGCCCTTCTCGATCACCGCAACATTGGTGATGCCGTGTTCCTTGGCGAGGTAGTAGGCGGCACCCAGCCCGTGGCCGCCGGCGCCTATGATGACGACGTCGTATTCAGCGCGCGGCTCAGGCGAAGTCCACTGCTTCTCCCAGCCCTTGTGGCCACGAAGGGCCTCCCGCGCCACGGCAAAAACCGAATATTTCCGCATCCGCCTTCTTCTCCTTCGGGCAAGGGGCTGTTCTCCGCGCCCATACAAATCGCAAATCCAAATGCGGCACAACGGTTCTTTTGCGACGCGCGAGAGCTTTGCTTTTGACACTAAACGACATGATGGCGAAAAACTGCGCGGTTTTCGGTCGACGCCATGCTCTGCCTCCTCCGTCCTAGCCCAACAGGGTGAGAAGACAAGCAATTGCTAAAATGCTAATCATCGCATGTTCTGGGGTATGTGTATCATGTGGGGTTGGCGCTCAGTATCCGTCGCGACGCTTTGCGTCGCGTTAAGCAGCGCATGGCCGGCACCCGCCGCCGAGCCGGTCGGCCAGGCTGTCGTCATCAAGACCGAGGTGACGGGACAAAGCGGCCCGATCGAGGTCGACACCAAAGTTCATCGCAACGAGCGCATCAAGACATCGCAATCGGGGCTCGGCCAGTTCCTGTTTCGTGACGGCACGAAGCTCGCGGTCGGCTGGGGTTCGTCGGTTGTCATCGACAAATATGTCTTCGATGATTCCCAATCGGTCAAGAAACTGACCATCAGAGCGGCAAAAGGGACGTTCCGCTGGGTCAGCGGCAGTTCCAACTCCTCGGCCTACCAGATCCTGACGCCGGCCGGCACGATCGGCGTACGCGGCACCGCTTTCGATTTCTACGTCGGCCCTGACGGCACGACCGCCGTCGTGCTGCTGAACGGCGCGGCCCAGTTTTGCGGCCCGGGCGGCTGCCGGCAGTTGCAGCAGCGCTGCGATTGCGTGGTGGCCAAGCCGAACGGCAATATGTCGGCGGCACGCCGGGTCGATCCCAGTGTTCTCGAGACGCTCGGAAATCCGCGCGCCCTCCCCTTCCTCTCCGGCAATCAGCGACTTTCGGGCGGCATCGGCATGCTCGGCGGCTGCAATGTGGCCTCCGTCGCGCCGGAAAGAAAAGAGAGAAACCAGCCCTCGCCTCCGTCTTCAACCGAGCCGGCGCCCAATCCGCAGCGACAAGATCCGCCGCAGCGGCAGGCCGAGCCGCAGAAAGAGCGGCCGGCCACGCCCGACAAGCCCGACAAGCCCGACAAGCCTGACAAGCCTGACAAGCCTGACAAGCCGCATCACGACAAACCGGATAAACCCGATAAGCATGATGGCCGTGGTCGGCATGAACATCACGATCAGCACGATGATCACGACTATCACGATCGAGGGGATCATCGGGATCGTGACCGCGATCACGATAAAGATCGGGATCACAACAGGGATCGGAACCATGGCAAGGGCTGGGGTCTCAATCGCAACCGCTGACACCCTCAGTCGGCCGCACTCTTCTCCAATCCATCAGGCGCCTCGCGAAAATGATCCGTCCTGCCGGATATTCGTTGATAGAATTCCGCCAGTCCGTCGATCACCTGCACCGCCCTGAGCTTTGCCGTGCCGATAAGCTTGCGGGTGTTCTTCGAATGCGAAAGCAGGGCCTGCATCAGTTGCTGATGAACGCCAACAAGTGCTGCAAACTCGGCAGATGCGGCAACACGTTCGTCGCCGACGACGGCAAGGATCTGCGTTCGGCTGCTCTTGCCTTTGAGCGGAATGGCGCCGGCCTCGATCAGCGCCATCCCCTGCACCGACTTTGCCGTGCTGTCGGATATCAGAATATCGAAGCCAACCTCCTTGCAGCATGATTCGAGCCGCGCCGCGACGTTGACGGCGTCGCCGACCGCCGAATAGTTGAAGCGGGTCTTGGCGCCCATATTGCCGACGCAGGCAAGGCCGGTATGAATGCCGATGCCGATCCCGACCTTTTGTTCAGGCCCGAAGCCGAAGGCGTCGCCGGCATTCAATTCGGCCAGCGTTTCACGCATGGCAAGTGCAGCGCGAACCGCCTTGGTTTCATGATCGGCCACATCGACGGGCGCATTCCAGAATGCCATGATCGAATCGCCGATGAACTTGTCGAGCGTGCCTTCATTGGCCACCACATGACGGCTCAGCGCATCGAGCAACGTGTTCAGGAACGCAACGACATCCGTCGGCGCCAGCCGCTCGCTGATCTCGGTAAAGCTCCTGACATCGACGAACATCACCGTCAGCTCGCGGTCGTCGCCGCCGAGGCGCAACGCGTCGCGGGTATGCTCGATGCGATGCAGCAGCGACGGAGAAAGATAATGGCCGAAGGCCCGCCGCACCGCCCGCCGCTCCCGGTCGATCACCAGGATCCGGAAGGAGGTCGCGGCAAAATGGATGATTGATCCGCTGACGATTGGAGCCAGCGGATCGAAGAGAAGTCCTGCATACAGAAACGAGAGCCAGGACGCCACCAACCCCATTGCCGTGATCAGCAGGCCGCAGATCAGCGCGACCGCCGGGCTGACGAAGGTCGTCACCACGACGAGCAGGCATCCGAGCACGGCAATCATCAGGATTTCCAGGCCGTCCGCCCAGTCGGGCCGCGACAGGTAATGACCGGAGAGGATCTGCTCCACAGCCTGCGCATGCAGCGAAACGCCGGGAACGTTCTCGCCGAGCGCGGTGACGCGAATGTCCTGCAGGCCGGCCGCCGACGTGCCGACGAAGACGATGCTGCCGTCGATGGCGGCCGCGACCTCGGGAGCGGCCCCTTCGGCGGCGAGCACCTGCCGGGCGGATATGTACCGCTCGGCCCGGTCGGGACTGACATAAAGCCAGAGTTCGCCCGCCGCCGTCAGCGGCACGACGAAATCCCCGATCTTTACCGATGTCATGATGCCGGCGCGATCGGGCGCGCCTGACAGCACATAGGTCGACACTCCCTGCGCCACGCGCAGGGCCTCGATCGCCAGATTCGGATAGAGCTGCGTGCCGTCGGTCAGAAACAGCGGCACCGCCCGCACCACCGGCGAGGGATTGCCGGGGTTGAGGCTGATATGACCCAGCCCCGCCGCCTTGGCCTCCAATTGCGGCCTGAGCGGTGTCGAGGCGCGGAGATAGGGTGGAGCCGAGACGGGGCTTTCGCCGGTGAAGGCAAAGCCCGCCTTGACAGGCGGCCGGTAATTGCCCTCGTTGGAAAGACCGAAGCCGAGGACGACGGGTTTCTCGGCAATTGCGCTGGCGAATATCTCGTCATTGTCAGGCAGCTTCTCGGCAAGGGAAGGATCGACGCCGGCAACCTCGCGGACAACGTTGCGCGGCGACAGCCGGTCCGGCTCGGCGAACAGAATATCGAAGGCGATGGCCGCAGCCCCCATCTGCGAAAGCCGGTCCACCAGCAGGGCGATCCGGTCCCGCGGCCATGGCCATTGGCCGAATTCGCGCAACGATGCCTCGTCGATGTCGATCACGCGGACCGGCATCGGCTCGAAGGTTCTGGGAACCAGCCGCTGATACTCGTCGAACGTCACGCCGCGGATCAGCTTGAAAATCCCGGGATCGCCGGCCCGGAGGATCGTCAGCGCAGCCACGATCGCCAGGCCGATAACGACACCGATTTGCTGCACGCGCGTCATCATCTCACCGGGCGTCCCCTCCCACGGCAGACAGGGTAGAGCGGACCGAACCTGCCGTCAGACAGGCTACGCCGCTTTCAGTTCAAACGCCATTCGCACATGCTTCCCGAGCAGTGTCTTTTCCGCCTCCCGCATTTCGTTTTCCGGCCGGCGGCCGGCAAACCTCTTCAATACCAACACACCTCCAATTTTGGCCGTGCTTTTGCTTGGATGACAAGGCTTCGACCTTGCTCGGCGCGCGGCGAAATGTTCTTGTAGCGACCGAAAAATCGGATGCTTTCGAAAGCGATGGAGGTCGCCGTGATTTCCGAAACCGCCGCGCGTCGCAGCGGCCACTGGCTGATTGTCGTCGTGCTGGCAATGCTCGCAGGGCTGCCGCTGGCCGTCTGGCTCGATATCAGCGATCTCTCCGGAAACACCCTGCGGCGTCAGGCGCGCGACATGAGCTCGCTGATATCGAGCATCCGCTCCTACTATTCCGCCAATGTCGTGGGGCGCGTGCTGGCCGCCCATGCCAGCGGCGCGACCGAAGGCACGATCGTCTCTCACAACTACGCGAATATACCAGGCGCCATTCCGCTGCCGGCCACATTGTCCCTGGAGCTCGGCGACGTCATCAAGGAACAGCAGGCCAATATCACCTACCGTTTCGTCTCCGACCTGCCGTTCAAGAGCCGCGCCTCTCACGAGCTCGACGACTTCGAGAAGAAATCGCTCGCCGCGTTGCGCGCCAATCCGCAGCAGACGCTGAACGATCTCACCCGCGTCGGATTGACCGACACCTTGCGGTTCATCACCCCCGTCGTCATGGGCCAGGCCTGTGTTGCCTGCCACAATAGCCATCCCGAAAGCCCGAAGACTGATTGGAAGGTGGGCGATGTGCGCGGCATTCAGGAGGTCATCATCCGGCAGCCTTATGCGGGCAACGTCTTCGCCTTCAAATACCTGCTCTGCTATTTTCTTTTCGTCGCCATCATCGGCATCAGCTTCATTCTGCTCCAGCGGCAGCAGGCGCGCGCGATCCATAGCGCCAACCAGGATCTGGAAGCGGCGAACGAGTTTCTCGCCAGCGTTTCCCTGAAGATATCGCGCTATCTCTCGCCGCAGATCTACAAGAGCATCTTCTCCGGGCAGAAGGACGTGGTCGTGCATACCGAGCGCAAGCGCCTGACGATCTTCTTCTCCGACATCAAGGATTTCACGGCGACGACCGAGCGCCTGCAGCCGGAAGCGCTGACGGAGATGCTCAACGAATATCTGACCGAAATGTCGAATATTGCCCTGGAGCATGGCGGCACGGTGGACAAGTTCATCGGCGACGCGATGCTGGTCTTCTTCGGCGATCCCGAAACCAAGGGACCGGAGGAGGACGCCAAAGCCTGTCTGCGCATGGCCGTCGCCATGCAGCACCGTCTCGGCGAACTCAAGGACAGATGGCGCAGAAACGGCACCGAAGAGCCCTTCGTCGTCCGCATGGGCATCAACAGCGGCTATTGCAATGTCGGCAATTTCGGCAGCAATGACCGTATGGACTATACGATTATCGGGGCGGAGGCCAACCTCGCGGCCCGGCTGCAATCGATCGCCCAAGGAGGAGAGATCGTCATCAGCTACGAAACCTATGCGCTGGTGAACGAAATCGTCGACGCCCATCCCCTGCCGCCGATCACGATGAAGGGCATCCAGCGCGAAATCGTGCCCTATGCGGTGGATGGGCTGACGCTCGGCGCGGATCACAAGAGCCGTGTTCTCAGCGAGCATCTCTCCGGCCTTGACCTGCATCTGGATATGAGCCGGCTGGAGCCGGCCGACCGCCTCCGGGTCAGGACGGCTCTCAAGGAGGCCATTGCCGCGCTGGATGAAGCCGCGCCCGAAACGGCCGGATCGTGAGCGGATTCGGGGCAGGCGTGATTTTTCCACCTGCCTCCCATATCCATCTGGACTTCCCATACCCGATCTGCTATTTCGCATCACCAATCGCAAGGCTGCGGCCGCGCGAACGTTATTGTTTTGCCTCTGGCCGCTGCGCCGCCTCCGGCATCAACCAACCAAAGGAACGTGATTCTCGTGCAGGTACTTGTCCGCGATAACAATGTTGATCAGGCTCTCCGCGCTCTCAAGAAGAAGATGCAGCGCGAAGGCATTTTCCGCGAAATGAAGATGCGCGACTACTACGAGAAGCCGTCGCAGAAGCGTGCTCGCGAGAAGGCCGAGGCTGTTCGTCGCGTTCGCAAGCTGGCCCGCAAGCGCGCCCAGCGCGAAGGTCTGGTCGCACGCTGAGCGTTGCCGTCGTTTTTTCGACGTTTTCAGATGCATTGTGGCGGGGGCGATGGGTTCGCCGCCGCCTTTTTAGTTTGCCGCTGAAGATCGCATATCCGCGCACCGGATATGCCGCATGGGGAAAGCGAGCCCGAATGGCTGTCAACACCTTCAATCCGTCCCGCGCTTTGCGCTTGCAGAAAACCGCATTCCTGCCCGCCTTGGCGCTGGCGGCGATGTTCGGCCTCGCCGGCTGCGAGACGACCAACACCTCGGATGCCGTGATCCGCATCGACAAGGCGCAAGGTTCGGAAGAGAACATCGCTTCGCTGACGGCTGTTATCAATGCCAATCCGAGAGATCCAGAAGGTTACAACGTCCGCGGCTCCGCCTATGGCCGCGCCGGCGAGTTCCGCCAGGCGTTGAACGATTTCAACACGGCGCTGCAGATCAATCCGCGGTTTTTCCAGGCCTACGCCAACCGCGCCCTTGTCTATCGCAACATGGGCCAGCAGGCTCAGGCGATTGGCGATTACAATGCCGCCCTGCAGATCAATCCGAGCTACGACGTCGCCTATATCGGCCGCGGCAATGTCTATCGCATGGCTGGCCAGGACGATCAGGCTTTCAACGATTTCGACAAGGCGATCCAGCTCGGCACCACCGATGGCCGCGCCTATCACAATCGTGGCCTGATCTATCAGAAGCGCAATCAGCAGGACAAGGCGATCGACGATTTCTCGAAAGCCATCTCGCTCGCGCCGAATTCTGCCGAACCCTATAATGGCCGCGGCATTTCCTATATCGCGCTGAACGACGACGACAACGCCTTTGCCGATTTCAACCATGCGATCGAGCTCAACGGCAACCTCGCCGAATCCTGGGCCAACCAAGCGCTCGTCTACGAACGTCGTGGCGATAAGGCGAAGGCCGCCCGCTCTTATCGCCACGCGATCGGCCTCGATCCCAAATACCAGCCGGCACGCGACGGTCTTGCCCGAGTCGGCGTTGCCCCAGCCGGCTAAGGATATGAATCGGGCGGCCCGAAAACATCGGCCGCCCGTAGCAGCCCCTGCCGATCGCACCGCCCATCGGGGCGCCGGCCAAAGCCCTGAAGATTCAAACGAATCTTGCGGAAGCACCCTGCCGATATCGTCAATGTGAGATTGTGTCGCGCCGGGCGGCGGAAGCGATCCCCGCCAAAAAAAGCAGCCGCGCACCTCCTTCAGAAGAGACGCCGGAAAAAGCGTCCGTCACCGTCGATCGCGTGTCATACCATGTTGCAACCTGCTCTTGCTCCCCCTAACATGGCGCTGCTTCGATAGCCCGCTATCGGGCGTTCGAACACGTGTTGGGGGCGGTTTGCGAGAGATGCGGATCTTTGCTTTCCTGGCCGCAAGCGAAAACCGTTGCGGGCCACGCGCATTCCGGCGCCGCGCGTCTTTTCAGGCGCGTAAAGGATGCAGTCACCCTGTGAATGGCTGCATAATTGTACCGTTAGATCGATCCGATTTAAGGAATTATGCCGTAGCCCACGTCATGTGGCGCGGCAGATGAAGATCGTCGCACTGTTCTTTCCCAAAGCCTCGATCGGCACCTACCTCGTCGCCATGGCGGTGGCGATCGCACTGCCGATCTTCGCCTTTGTGACGCTGCTTCTGCTGCAGCTGGAAGACAACCAGCGCTCGGCGCTGAGGCGCGAGACGGCCCAGGATGCGCTCGCCCTTTCGCGCATCATTGATCGCCAGCTTCAGGATATGGCAACGACGCTGCGGCTGCTTTCCAGCTCGCCGGAGCTGGAAAATGGCAATCTCGCCGCCTTCCACGAACGCACCGAAACGGCCCTTCGAGACAATACGCTTTTCGTCATCGCCGTCGATCGCAGCGGCCAGCAGTTGTTGAACACACGCCGGGCATTCGGCACACCGCTCGACAAGACGGCGAACATGCCTGCCCTCGAGGCGGTCATGGCTTCCGGTCGCATCGAAGCATCGGACGTCTTTCGCGGCCGGACCAGCGGCGATTGGGTTTATAACGTCACCCTGCCGCGGAAGAACGATCCCGTTGCTGCCCTCATCATTACCCAGGATGCCAAGGATCTGCGCAAGCTCGTGACCACCGAGGGTCTTGCAACCGGCTGGTCGGCTGCCGTCATCGATGACAGCGGCCATGTCGTCGCGGCCACCGGCCCCGCCAATCTAGAACCCGGCACGGCTTTCGATCCGCGCATCCTGCCGGCACTCACCGCGCCGCGTGGCGTCTTCCGGGACGAGACGATCCTGCCGCACATGCTCCTCGGTTATGCCCAAATCCCAGGTTGGTCGTGGAAGACAGTGATCTGGGGACCGATCGCCCAAGCTTCGATCCTTAGCACCTGGCGTTTCCTCATCATCGGCGGCGTCGCCCTGGTGCTCGTCGCCGTGCTGGGCGCCTATGCCGTCGCAAGGCAGGTGCGTACCACCATCCGCGATATCGCCGAAATGGCGAACCGCATGGGCGAAGGCCATATCGTCTCGCCGGTCGAGACCAGCGTCATCGAGGCGAACCAGGTGGCGATTGCTCTTTCGAATGCCTCTTTCGATCGCAGCCAGACCGAGGACCGACTGCGTTTCGTCATGCATGAGCTCGTCCACCGCACCAAGAATCTTCTGACGCTAGCCCAGGCAATGATGCGCCAGCTCGCCAAGCAGTCCGACAGCGTCGAGACCTTCCGCGCCGCCGTCGCCGACCGCCTCGAGGGGTTGGTGCGTTCGATCGAGCTCCTGACCAGCGAGCAATGGGGCGGGGTGTCGCTGCGACGGGTGGTCGACATTCATCTGCAGGCCTTCCCGCAATCGCGCGAGCAGATCGACATCAGCGGGCAAGACTTCGTGCTGAAGCCGGATGCCGTGCAGAATCTCGGCCTCGCTTTGCATGAACTTGCCACCAATTCGGTGAAATACGGCGCGCTCTCGGTGCCGCAAGGCCGCGTCCGCTTCGAATGGCGCGATATCAGGGAGGAAGACAAGCCGGATGCCCTGCTCCGCTTCACCTGGGAGGAGCAAGGCGGCCCGACGGTCACCGAGCCATCACGCTCGGGCTTCGGCACGACCGTGATCAAAGCCCATGCCGCCTCCGCCTTCCGCGGCACGGTTGAGATCGATTTCCGCCCCGAAGGTCTGCTGTGGGTGCTGACGGCGCAACGCGCCACGCTGGAGCGGGAATAGAGCGCTGCGCGTCTCTGCAGACGCGCTGTCACTTTGAATCTGCGCCCGGAACAATCGCTATTTCCACCCGTTTCGGACAGGTCGTTCCAAAGGAGAAAGACCATGTTCAAGCAAATCATGATCGCAGCCGCGGCACTGACGGCCGCTGCCTGGGCGAGCCCGGCGGGCGCGGAAAACTATGTCACGCTTGGCCGTCTGGTCTGCGGATCGGATGGCGGCCAGGGTCTGATCGTCACCTCGCAGAAGAACCTCATCTGCACCTACACACCGGCATCCGGCGGCGCCAAGGCGGTCTATGCCGGAAAGATCGAGAAATTCGGGCTCGATATCGGCCAGACCGGCAAGAGCGTCATGATCTGGCAGGTGCTGGCAAAGACCGGCACGGATATCCCGCAATTCGCCCTCGCCGGCGAATATTACGGGATCGGCGCCGATGCGAGCATCGGTGCAGGCGCCGGCGCCAAGGTCATCGCCGGCGGCACCGACAAGGCCTTCATGCTGCAGCCGTTGAACGTTCAGGCGCAGGAAGGTTTGAACCTGGCGATCGGCGTCGAGAAGATGACGCTGGTGCCGGGCGAGACCTGAGGAAACTAGCCAGGTCTGCCGCAAATCGAACAGCCGCCCCGAGGGCGGCTGCATCTTTGTCGATCAATGCGCGATCGCCTTGTTGATATCCTCGGTCATCTTCTTCGCGTCACCGAGCAGCATCATCGTGCCGTCCTTATAGAACAGCGTATTGTCGATGCCCGCATAGCCCGAGCCGAGCGAGCGCTTGACGAAGAGGCAGGTCTTTGCCCGGTCGACATCGAGGATCGGCATGCCGTAGATCGGCGAGGTCTTGTCGTCGCGCGCAGCCGGATTGGTGACGTCATTGGCGCCGATGACATAGGCGACATCGGCCTGAGCGAACTCCGAATTGATGTCCTCGAGTTCGAAGACTTCGTCATAGGGAACGTTGGCTTCAGCGAGCAGCACGTTCATGTGGCCGGGCATGCGGCCTGCGACCGGATGGATGGCATATTTCACCTCGACGCCGTTCTTCTTCAGATTGTCGGCGAGTTCACGCAATGCATGCTGGGCCTGGGCGACCGCCATGCCGTATCCCGGCACGATGATGACCTTTGAAGCATTCGCCATCAGATAGGCTGCATCCTCGGCCGAGCCGAGCTTCACCGTCCTGTCGGATGTGTCCGGCCCGCCGGTGGCCGTCTCACCCCCGAAACCGCCGAGGATGACGGAGACGAAGGAGCGGTTCATGCCCTTGCACATGATGTAGGAGAGGATCGCGCCGGAGGAGCCGACAAGCGCGCCGGTGATGATCAGCGCCAGATTGCCGAGCGTGAAGCCGATCCCGGCCGCAGCCCAGCCCGAGTAGGAATTCAGCATCGAGACGACAACGGGCATATCGGCCCCGCCGATCGGCACGATCAGCAGAACGCCGAGCGCCAGCGACAGCGCCACGACGGCCCAGAAGTCGAAATGGCTTTCGGTGGCGGCAAGCCCGATGATGAAGAGCACGATCAGCACCAGCAGGCTGGCATTGATCACATGCCGGTAGGGCAGCAGGATCGGCTTGCCGGACATGCGTCCGTCGAGCTTCAGAAAGGCGATGATCGAGCCGGTAAAGGTCAGCGCTCCGATCGCCACGCCGAGCGCCATTTCGACACGCGCCTCGGTGTGAATGTGGCCGATCTCACCGATGCCGAAGGAGGCAGGCGTATAGAGTGCGGAGGCCGCGACCAGTACGGCCGCAAGGCCGACCAGCGAATGGAAACCGGCGACGAGCTGCGGCATCGAGGTCATGGCGATGGTGCGGGCGACATAGGCGCCGACGCTGCCGCCGATGGCGAGGCCGAGGACGATCAGCACGAAGCCGCCAAAATTCGGCGTGGCCAGCACGAGCGTCGTCAGGATTGCGATCCCCATGCCGATCATGCCGTAGAGATTGCCCTTGCGGCTGGTGGCCGGATGCGACAGGCCGCGCAGCGCCAGGATGAAGAGAACGCCGGAGACGAGGTAGAGAAAGGCTGCGATATTGGTCATCGGTCCCTTACCTGTCCTTCTTGCGGTACATCGAAAGCATCCGCTGCGTGACGAGGAAGCCGCCGAAGATGTTCACCGAGACGAGCACGAGGGCGACGAAACCGAAGCCGGTCGCAAGCCCGCTTGTGGAGATGCCGACCGCCAGAAGCGCGCCGACGACGATGACGGAGGAGATCGCATTGGTGACGGCCATCAGCGGCGTATGCAGTGCCGGCGTCACCGACCACACGACGTAATAGCCGACGAAGATCGACAATACGAAGATGGCGAGCTGGAAGACGAAAGGATCGATCGCCCCGCCGGTCGCAGCACTTGCCGCTTCCGGTGCCTGGGCCGCCGCCGTGATGACGGCGGTCACCGCCTGGTCAAGCTGCTCCAGCGCTCTGTCCATTGCTTCACTGGCCATCAGATGTCTCCCTTCTTCGCGCCGCCGAAGGCGGGATGAACCACATCGCCGGCATAGGTCAGCATCGTCGCCTTGACCAGTTCGTCGTCGAGATTGACAACGACGCGGCTGGTTTCCTTGTTGACCATGGTCTCGAGGAAGGTGACGAGATTCTTGGCGTAAAGCGCCGAGGCGCTGGCCGCAACCCGGCCCGGCATATTGGCGAAACCGATCACCCTGACGCCTTCGACATCGGCGATCTCGCCGGCGACGACGCCCTCGATATTGCCGCCGCGCTCGACCGCAAGGTCGACGGCGACCGCCCCTGATTTCATCCCGGCAAGCATGGCGCGCGAAACGAGCCGCGGCGCCGCACGACCGGGAATCAGCGCGGTGGTGATGACGATATCCTGCTTGGCGATGTGTTCGGCTACCAGGGCCGCCTGTTTCGCCTGATAGTCGGCGGACATTTCCTTGGCGTAGCCACCGGCCGTTTCCGCCGCCTTGAATTCCTCGTCCTCGACGGCGATGAACTTGGCGCCGAGCGAAGCGACCTGCTCCTTGGCGGCGGGGCGAACGTCGGTGGCTGAGACCGCCGCGCCGAGACGACGCGCGGTCGCGATCGCCTGGAGACCGGCGACGCCGGCGCCCATGACGAAGACCTTGGCGGCAGGGACGGTGCCGGCCGCCGTCATCATCATCGGCATGGCGCGGTCATAGACACCAGCCGCCTCGATGACGGCCTGGTAGCCGGCGAGATTGGCTTGGGACGAAAGCACATCCATGGACTGGGCGCGGGTAATGCGCGGCATCAGCTCCATTGCGAAAGCCGAAAGCCCGGCACTTGCCAGAGCCGCGATCGCTTCGTCATTGCCGTAGGGATCCATAATGGCGATGACCACAGCACCGCTTTTATAGCCTGAGATTTCCGATCCGCTGGGACGGCGCACCTTCAGCACCACGTCGGCGGAGGCCGCATCGGCAAAACTGCCGATCCTGGCCCCAGCAGCCTCGAACTCCCCGTCCGGAATGCGCGAAGCCGCACCGGCGCCGGCTTCGACGACAACGTCGAAGCCGAAACTCTTCATTTTCTTCACGGTCTCGGCGGAAGCGGCGACACGCGTCTCCTCGCCCTCAGTTTCTCTCGCAACGAAAACAATATTGCCCAACTGCCCCCTCCTCCGGGTCAGCCGGACCGCCACAGGCTAGCCTGCGCGGGCCAAGCACCTAGTTCACAAAGCTTCGGAGAAGCTCTCCTCCCCTCAGAGCGCCGTGCACCTTTCGGACGCACAAAGGACGCTCTGACCCTCCGAATCTACGCGATTAGCGGAGCAGGACGATGCCGATGGCGAGAAGAATGATGAAGACGAAGAGGCCGCCCAAAAGACCGGCGCCGCCGAAGAAACCGGCTGTCATTGCAAGCAGGAGGACGATGAGGAGCATCGAGCCGTATTTCGCGCCGGCGATGAACATGTCGTAGGTCTTTTCATGTTCCTTGTAATCCATCGGCGCGCCGGTCTCGACCGGTCCGGTATGATGTTCGGCCATAAATATCGTCTCCCTGAAATGCCTCTGCTCTGCCTGATTCCCCCGCTCTTGCGAGGGAAGTCCCTACGTGCAGGGATTACACAATGACAGGCGAAAGCGCAATGCATGAGAATGCCGCAGGCGCGGGTGACAACCACTATGTCAGAGGCCCGGAAAGAGCCTGAAGAGCGGCTGATATCCCTGCATTCGTCGCCCAATTCATCGGCCCCGCGGACATCGTCCCTCCGTCGGGGCAAGGACAAATCACAGCGGCAGGTCGGTGCCGAGTTCGCCTTGCGGCACGAAGCGTGCCGTCGGAATGATGGTGAGCGGCGGCAAGGTGTCGTTGGGATTGCGCGAAAACATCATGCGCTGCTCGCTGGCGCTGGAGATGAAGAAGGGATAACGCGTCAACAGCTTGCGCCCCACCTCGATCACATTCGTCGCCATCAGCGTCATGTCGATCCCGTAATTCTTCGCCAGCCGGCCGGGCACGACCGTATCGGCGTAGAAGACCCGCTTGTAGAAAGCCGCATGCGGCGGCCGAACGAACTGAAGAACGCGGTCCGCACGGAAATACGCTGCCGCCACGATGGTCGGCCTCAGCGTCAGATAAGGGATCCAGGGCAGATCGGCGGTGAGCTCGGGGTCGGCCGCAAAACGCGCCGGATCGATCAGGGTCAGTCCTGCATCCAGAAGCTCGTCCATCGCCTCGGGGAAGGCGCCGCCGGACTGGCTGAGGCGATGCTCGGGTGTCACATAATGAACCCGGATCGTACTGACCAGCTCACCATAATAATACAGTCCGAAAATATAGGCGTGGCTGTCGAAATCGCTATCGTCCAGCAGCCCCTTCGGGGCGAGCGCCAGCACGTCATGGGCCTTGTAGGCCTTGTAGCGCAACCGTTCCACCTCTTCCATGTCTTCGCTGCTTTCGACGCGGCGATACTCGACATGATCCAAAATTTCCAAAATTTTTGTGCTGAAATCGCTACGCTTGAACAGTGTTTCTGACATTTCTCGATCCGCTCGTTAACGGATCATTAATCATACGCCAGTGAAATTTAGGCAAGGAAATCCGATAATTTCGGCCGTTTTTAAATTGTTAAGGTTAACGCGGCGCGTGACTTTCAGTGGAGAAAATCGGCCGATGAAGAGCGCTCAGGCGACTTTGTTGCGACGGCGTTGAACGACGCGGCGGCCGATGCCCTGCTGCAGCAGCGGGATATTTTGGGAAGGCACAGGCTGCGAGAAAACGTAGCCCTGCACAAGATCGGCGCTGCGGTGCTTGTTGAGCAGTGCGAGCTGCTCCTCGGTCTCGACGCCTTCGATGACGATCTTCAGGCCCAGTTCGCGGGCGAGATGGACGGTGCCGCGCAACAGCTTGAGCCGGCGGGTATCCTCGACGATGTTGCGCACGAAGGAGCGATCGATCTTGACGATATCGAGCGGCAGCGTGTCGAGATAGCTGAGGCTGGAGAAGCCGGTACCGAAATCGTCGATGGCGATGGTGATGCCGCGAGCCCTGAGCTCCGCCAGGATGGCGCGTACCGCCGCCGGCTCGTCGATCAGGCAGCTTTCGGTGACTTCGAGATGCAGCCGCGCCGCATCGAGGCCGGAATGCGCAAGCGCATCGGCAACCACCGCAAGGATGTCGGCATCGCGCAGGTCCCGCGCCGAGAGGTTGACCGAGACGGCGATATGGTCCGGCCAGTTCATGCATTCGCTGCACGCCTTGAACAGGACGAAACGGGTGATGTCGGAGATGATGCCCATATCTTCGGCGAGCCGGATGAAGACGTCGGGCGGGATCGAGCCCTTCTCCGGATGCACCCAGCGCGCCAATGCCTCGGCGCATTCGATGCGCGAGCCGTCGGCCCGGAACATCGGCTGGAAGACCAGATGCAGCGCCTGCGCCGACACTGCGTCGCGCAGATCCGCCTTCAGCTTCTGCTGCTCGATATAACGGCCGTCCATCTCCCGCTCGAAGCCTGATATGCCGCCCCTGAAGCGCGACTTGCTTTCAAACAGCGCCAGATCCGCCTTGACGCTCCATTCATCCATCGCAAAAGCGGTGCTTTCAAGGATCGCGTAGCCGGCGCTGAGCGAAACGAGGAAGGTCAGCTCGTCGACCTCATAATGACCCTGGATCGCGGCGTGCACGCGACGAATCTCGATGTCGAGCGAAGCCGGCTCCTTGGCATGCGGGAAGAACAGGATGAACTGGTCTCCCATCAGCCGGCCGAGGATGGCGTTGCCGGAGGCCTGCTTGATGCGGGCGGCGATGGCACAGAGCAGATGGTCGCCGGTGACGTGGCCGCGCATGTCGTTGACATGTTTGAACTCGTCGATATCGAGGACCATGAAGCCGAGCGGCCCGGACTTCCTCTGATGTTTGCCGAGATACTCCTGCACAAGCTGCCCGAAATATTCGCGGTTCGGCAGGCCGGTCAGCGCATCGAAGCGGACCATGTGCATGATCTTCTGCTCTGCCTTCACCCGGCTCGACACGTCCTCGAAGATCAGCACGGCGCCGCCATCGGCCCTACGGCTGGCGGAAAATTCGAGCGACAGGCCCTCGGGGAAATGAATGAGCGTGCGCGACAGGTTACCTTCGGCAACCTGGGTGAGCTGGCGCAGGATCAGCTCCGGCTGCGAGGCGTCCATGAAGCTGTAGCGCGCGCCATAGCGCAGCACGGCGCCGAGGTCGCGGTCCTTCAACCGCTCCGGCGCACCGATCTTCAGAAGCTCGCAGGCCTTGCGATTGACGACCTGGATACGGTTTTCGGCATCGACCATGACCAGGCCATGCGGCATGTTGTTGAGCGCCGTATCGAAGCGGTCGGCGATGATGGTGATTTCCCGGCGCGCGATGACATTCTCATAGAGGAACTCGCGCACACCGTTTGCCATCGCCCGCGTCGTCAGCCAGAAGGGAATGAGGAAGATCGACAGCAGGCCGCGATAAAAATCCAGCGCCAACAGGCTGCAGACGATCATCGGCAGACAGCAGGAGAAGGTCTGGAGGTCGACCGCCAGGCGTGAACCGTAATTGCGGCCGACGACGGAGACCATCGTCGCCATCGTGACGGCAATGCAGGCAAGCTCCGCAAAGGAATCGTGCACGACGAAGATGGCATAGCCGCTGGCGATGCCAAGCAAGGCGGTGGTGCAGGCCGCACCGGCAACCAGGATCCGCTCCCAACGCTCTATTCCGGCGCGCGACAGGCTTTCCTTGTCGACGCAATCGAACTGCCGGAAGATGACCATGCGAACGCAGAAGACCAGAAGGAAGGCGGCCGCCAGCGGGATATAGACGAAGAACTGCGTCTTGGCGGCAACGGCAAGGCACGTGGCGACATGCACGATCACGCCAGCAAGAAGCGTCATGCGATTCCCGGAAAGGGAACTCACAAACGACAGATACACATCTATAGGGACCCTGTTCGGGTTATCTGGCTTCATCCACACTTTCCCTGTGCGCGGGAATTCTAAGCCCAACCCTTTAAAAATTGATTTCAATGGAATCAAACATTTGGTCAAATTTTCTAAAACCAGAGGATGAACAGCACAGCCTACGCGAGATAATGCATCCTTCTCGCGAGTTTATTGAAATAATTTATCCACGCCTGGGTTGTCGAAATATTCGACGGCGCTAAAGCACGACCGGCGCGGATAAGACTATACTCCAAGGCCAGGCATTTATCCTTTCAATTTCAAAGGCCGTAGTCTACATCGGTTGCAAAGGGAAAACTGCCGGAAAACCGGCAGGATAAGAACAAGGGGAGAAAATGTCGGTACTTCTGGCCGCCAGTCGGCTGATCGACTCGATCAGCCAGTTCATGGGCAAAATTTCCGAATATATGGTGCTGTTCTGCTGTCTGATCAGCGCCGGAAACGCCATCGTCCGCTATGCCTTCAACTACAGTTCGAACGGTTGGCTTGAGATCCAGTGGTATCTCTTCGCCTTCGTCGTCCTGCTCGGCGCCTCGCATGCGCTGCGCAACAATGAGCATGTCCGCGTCGATCTGATCTATGGCTCGGTTTCCGACAGGGCGAAGATCTGGATCGACATTGTCGGCCTTATCGTTTTCCTCCTTCCCGCATGCATCTTCCTCACCTGGATTTGCTGGCCGTTCTTCGCGCTTTCCTACCAGCAGGGGGAAATATCGGGCAATGCCGGCGGGCTGATCCGCTGGCCCGTCAAGCTGGTCCTCGTCGCCGGTTTCGGGTTGCTTTCCCTTCAGGGCGTTTCCGAACTGATCAAGCGGATCGCAGCCCTTACCGGCCATATCAGCATCGATATGAAATACGAAAAGCCGCTGCAGTAGCGCGGGCTGGGAGAAACGGATTTGTTTGATTTCGGCATCATCCCGCCGGCCATGTTCCTGGGCATGGTCATCTTCATGCTCTACGGCTTTCCGGTCGCCTTTTCGCTCGCCGCCGTCGGCCTGTTCTTCGGCATTATCGGCATCGTCACCGGCCATTTCGGCGAGGTCTTCCTGCAGGCTCTGCCGCTGCGCTTCTTCGGCATCGTCTCCAACGACCTGCTGCTCGCCATCCCCTTCTTCACCTTCATGGGCGCGGTGCTGGAGCGCTGCGGGCTGGCCGAGGATCTGCTCGAAGGCACCGGCAAGCTCTTCGGTGGCATACCCGGCGGCCTCGCCTATGCCGTCATCCTCGTCGGCGCCGTGCTCGGCGCCATCACTGGCACGGTGGCCGCCTCCGTCATCACCATGGGGGTGATCTCGCTGCCGATCATGCTGCGCTACGGCTACAGTCCCCGCCTTGCCACCGGCGTCATCGCCGCCTCGGGCACGATCACCCAGGTGATCCCGCCCTCGCTCGTGCTCGTCGTTCTCGCCGACCAGCTCGGCAGGTCGGTCGGCGACATGTATCTCGGCGCGATCGGTCCCTCGATCCTGCAGGTGACGATCTTCGTGCTCTTCATCCTGGTGATGTCGATCATTCGGCCGAAGTCGATGCCGCCGCTGCCGAAAGAGGTGCGCGGCGACTTCAACTGGGCGCTGCTCGCGAAGGTCCTGATGGGCATGGTGCCCTCGATCGTGCTGATCTTCCTGGTGCTCGGCACGATCTTCATGGGCCTCGCGACGCCGACCGAAGCCGGCGCGCTCGGCGTTGTCGGCGCCATGCTGCTCGCCGCCATGAATCGTCGCCTCACCTGGCCGCTGATCCGCGAGGCGATGACATCGACCACGCATATCACCTCGATGGTGGTGATGATCCTCATCGGCTCCACCTGTTTCAGCCTTGTGTTCCAAGGCATGGACGGCTCGCGCTGGATCGAGCACATGCTGTCGGGCATACCAGGCGGCCCGGTCGGCTTCCTGATCTTCGTCAACATCTTCATCTTCGTGCTCGCCTTCTTCCTCGATTTCTTCGAGATCGCCTTCATCGTCATCCCGATGCTCGCCCCCGTCGCCTCCAGTCTCGGCATCGACCTGATCTGGTTCGGCGTGCTGATCTGCGTCAACATGCAGACGAGCTTCATGCACCCGCCCTTCGGCTTCGCGCTCTTCTACCTGCGCTCGATCGCCAGCAAAGACGTCAAGACCTCGGATATCTACATGGGCGCACTCCCCTGGGTCGGCATGCAGCTGATCCTGGTGGCGATCGTGATTTTCTGGCCGCAATCGGTAACCTATTGGCTGGATCGCGGCCCGAAGGTCGATCCGAACTCGATCAAGATCGAAGTCCCGGGCTTCGGCGGCCAGCTCGGCCTGCCGCCGCTGGGCGGCGGCGGCAACGGCTCACCGCAGATCCCCGGCCTGACCCTGCCGCCACTGAACGGCCTGCCCGGAGCACCGCCGCCACCTGCCAAATAGCAGCCCAGAAAAACAAAACCCCGGACGGAATCCGGGGTTCTGCCATTGCGTTCATCTCAACTGCCGAGCTTGCCGGCGGAAAGCTTAAAGCTTCCCGGCCCGCTGCTGGATCATCATGAACGTGTCGAAGGTGTATTCCGAAAGCTGCATCCAGAGATAGGCATCCCGCTTGAAGGCGGCCTGATCGTCGAAGATCTTCTTGAAATACTGGTTGGTGCCCGAGATTTCGCTGTAGATGCCGGTCGCAGCCTGGAAGCATGCTTCCATGATCTCCTGGCTGAACGGGCGCAGCGTCGCGCCTTCCGCAACGAGCTGCTTCAGCGCCGTCGGGTTCTTCGTGTCGTACTTCGCCAGCATGTTGGTGTTGGCGAAGGCGCAGGCATCGGTCAGGGCTGCCTGATAATGCTTGGGCAGGCTGCTCCATTTTTCGAGATTGAAGAATCCGTGCACCGTCGGGCCACCTTCCCACCAGCCCGGATAATAGTAGTACTTCGCCACCTTGTGGAAGCCGAGCTTCAGGTCGTCATAGGGACCGACGAATTCGGCCGCATCGATGGTGCCTTTTTCCAGTGCCGGATAGATGTCACCGCCGGCGATCTGCTGCGGGATCACGCCGACCTTTTCCATGACACGGCCGGCAAGGCCGGCAATGCGCATCTTGACGCCCTTGAGGTCGTCGAGCGTATTGATTTCCTTGCGGAACCAGCCGCCCATCTGCGCACCGGTATTGCCGGCCGGCAGCGCATACATGCCCTGTGTGGCATAGAATTCGTTCATCAGCTTGTTGCCGTTGCCTTCGTAATACCAGGCATTGGTCAGGCGGCTGTTCAGGCCGAACGGAATGGCCGTTCCGATGGCATAGGTCGGGTCCTTGCCGACGAAATAATAGGAGGTGGTGTGGGCTGCCTCGACCGTACCGGCGGCGACGGCATCGACGGCCTGCAGGCCCGGCACGATTTCACCGGCCGCAAAGGGCTGGATCGTGAAATTGCCGTCGGTGGCGGCGGCAACATGCTTGGCGATATCCTCGGCTCCGCCATAGATCGTATCCAAGCTCTTCGGAAACGACGATGTCATGCGCCACGCGATCTTCGGATTCTCCTGCGCGATCGCAGGCGCTGCCAATGCCGTTGCGGCGACCGCACCGGCGCTGGCGGTTCCCGCCTTCTTGAAAAACGAACGACGATCCATCAAAAACCTCCCATATAGATGGCACTGCGCGGCCAGTCTTCACCCCTACCCGCAGCGAGGGCAAAGCTAAGCATGGCAGTGGCCGCGATTCAAGCTTTAGTCTATTAGCCTTTGGCATCAAGATGGCAATAGGACGGCGCACACGTACCCATCAGAATCAGCGGCTTAGCGGCAAACGCCAGCGGCGGCACCGCCTCCGCCGCAATTTGCCTGGCTGATACAGCCAAACGTTGACTTGACGGCTGTTCTGGCGGCAGAAATGACCAGCATAAGATTTTTGACCGGGGCTGATATGACGAAACCGATCGTTGCCATTCCTGCCGATATCCGTAGCTTCGACGGCGCCACCTGGCACGCCGCGCAGCATCAATATCTGCGTGCTGCATTGAATGCGGCGGGCGTCATGGCCTTCATCATCCCCGCTTTCGAGGAAGGCTACGATACCGACGCGATTCTCGACCGCGTCGACGGCCTGCTGGTTTCCGGCTCGGCCAGCAATGTTCATCCCTTGCTCTACGGCGCCGAGGCGAGTGACAAGGACGGCCCTTTCGACCCTGCCCGCGACGCCACCAGCCTGCCGCTCATCCGCCGCGCCATCGACCGCGCCATCCCGATGCTCGCCATCTGCCGCGGCATCCAGGAGCTGAATGTCGCCCTCGGCGGCTCGCTGGCAAGCGAGATCCAGGAGCAGCCCGGCATCTGGGACCATCGCCGGCCGGAAGGCGTCGACCGGGACGGCATGTACGCCGTTCGCCAGAGCGTCCACGTCAAGGAAGGATCCTGCATCGCCGGCATTCTCGGCCCGGGCGAGGTCCGCGTGAATTCCCTGCATCGCCAGGCGATTGCCAGGACCGCCCCGCGCCTGCAGGTGGAAGCGACCGCCGAGGACGGCACGGTGGAAGCCGTTTCCGTCATCGACGCCAAGGCCTTCGCCGTCGGCGTGCAATGGCATCCGGAATATTGGGCTGAAACCGACAAGCCTTCGAACAAGCTGTTCGCCGCTTTCGGCGACGCCGTCCGCGCCTATGCCGCCGGCAAGCTGCCAGCCATCCCCGCGCAGGCAATCGCTTGATCGGCGCGGCGCCGACGCGCCGTGCGTTAGAGCGCTTCAGCTTTTCACGAAAACGCAGAACCGCTCTAACTTTTTGTTTTTACACAATTCCGGACGGAAAACCGCTCCGCACTTTTCCTGGAATTGCTCTAGACAGCGTGCGTGAGCCGGCCGCAGAGTCTATGCGACACGCCTAAGCCTTCTGCGGCGTCTCCGGCACCGGCGTCAGCGCCGCACCGTTCTCGAACCAGGCGATGAGATTGTCAGCGACGAGATCGGCCATCGCATTGCGCGTCGGCACCGACGCGGAGGCGACGTGCGGCAGCAGCACGGCATTGGCCGGCACCAGCAAGTCGGCCGGCACGGTCGGCTCTTCATAGAAAACGTCGAGGCCGGCCGCTCCGAGCGCGCCGGAAGCGAGGGCAGCACTCAGCGCCTGCTCGTCCACCGTCCAGCCGCGACCGACATTGACGAGAATGCCGTTCGGGCCGAGTGCGGCCAGAATATCGGCATCGATCGTCTTGTGCGTTTGCGGCGTCTTCGGAACGATCGCGATCAGCGTATCCACCGCTTCCGCCAGCCCCTTCAATGTCGGGTGATAATCGTAGGCCACATCGGCATGGCGCGACCGCGTGTGATAACTGATCTTCACCTTGAACGGCTCGAGCCGCTTGGCGATTTCGAGCCCGATGCGGCCAAGACCATAAAGCCCGACATGGCGGCCCTTGAGCGAGAAGCGCGACAGCGGATAGGCCGTGCCCGGCTTCCAGTTGCCCGCCCGCAGCCAGGCTTCGGCCCGCGGCAACTCGCGGACCGTATTCAGCAGCAGGCCGATCGCCGTATCGGCGACCTCGTCGTTCAGGACATCAGGCGTATTGGTGACGACGATGCCTTTCTCGGCGGCATGTTTCACATCGACGCCGTCATAACCGACACCGAAATTGGCGACCACCTCGACTCCAGGCAGTTGGTCCATCCAGGCGCCCGGAAACGGGCCGGAAACGGCGACGCCGCGGATACGGCCGGCAGTCTCGCCCTCAAGCGCAAGCCTTTCCTCGCGTGCGACGGCGATGATATCAAAACGATCCTTCAGCCTTTCGAGAACACGCTCGTGTATCTTCCCAGGGACGAGAATGGCAATGCGGGACATGGCTTTTCCTCTTGGATGACGGTCTTGGTTCAGGCGCGGGGCCGATGGGGACTGGTGGATTGGCGAATGCGCATTTCTGGCTTGATCAGATGCATGCCGTCGGGCTCATGGCTGCCGGCAAGGCGATCGAGCAGCGCCCGGGCGGCCAGGCGCCCGACTTCGGTCTGGCCGTTCCAGACAGTCGTCAGCGCCGGAGTGGCGATCGAGGCCTCCTCGAGATCGTCGTAACCGGTGACGGAAATATCGCGTCCGGGCACCAGGCCGGCGCGCGCAATGCCGTTCATCAGACCGATCGCCACGAGATCGTTCCAGCAGACGGCTGCCGTCGGCTTTTGCGGCAGCGACAGGAAATGCACGGCGGCCTCGAATCCGCCCTGCTTCGAGCGCGGGCCGGGAATGCGCAGGTTCGGATCGACCTCGATGCCGGCCTTGCGCAGCGCATTGACATAACCCTGGTAACGATCGCGGCCGGTGGATGTCTGGTCCGTGCCGCCGATCATGGCAATCGAGCGGTGGCCGAGGCCGATCAGGTGATTGGTGGCAAGCGAGATGCCGTAGCTGTCGTCACCCCGATAGGTCGGCAGGTCCTGCCCTTCCATCGAGCGGGCGACCAGGATCGCCGGCATGCCGTTCTCTTCGGCCAGTTGCACGTCCTCAGGCGGGGTACCGATCGCCGGCGACATGATGACGCCGTCGCCGCCGAGCTGCAGGAGCGTCTCGATGAAGGTGCGCTGCTTCTCGACATTGTCGTAATGGTTGGACAGGATGAAGGTGTGGCGGCTGCGGTCGAGCTCGCTTTCGATCGCCTTCAGGATCTCCCCGTAGAAGGGGTTCATGATGTCATGCACGACGACGCCGATGATGCCGGAGCGCGAGGTGCGAAGGCTGGCGGCGCGGCGATTGTAGATGTAGCCGAGCGCGCGCGCCTGTTCCTTGATCTTCTCCCGGGTATTACCGGCGACGAGCGGGCTGTCGCGTAAGGCAAGCGATACGGTCGCCGTTGAAATGCCGAGTGTTTCGGCGATTGTCGAAAGCTTGATTTTCTGGACCACGTGTCCTCCTCCAGGCAGCACGCAAGACAGGCAAGACCCCGCCGGAAACCGGCGCGGCCCTTAAAATGTTTAATTAAAAGATTTAATCGGCGGAAGCAATTCGTCTTTCAGGGAAATTTCAGTCTTCGTCCGGTTCTTCGATATGAATGGCTTCGGCCTGCAGATTGGCATCGATCGCCTTCAGCAGGCGGACGAGATTTCGGATTTCCTTTTCGGAAAACTCCTGCGTCGCCAGCTTGTCGCAGGCCGAAGCCGCCATCTCGATCCCCTGCACGCTGCCGCGGCCGAGTTCAGTGAGATAGACCTTGGTGAGGCGGGCATCCTCGGCATCGGGCTTGCGCTCGAGGAAGCCCTGCGCCTCCATGCGGCCGATCGTGCGCGTCATCGTCGGCGCCTTGACGCCGAGCTTCTGGGCAAGGCCGCCAGCCGTCATGCCGTCGCTCTCGGCAAGCGCGAGAATGACGCCGTCCTGGCCGGCATAGAGGCCGCTTTCAAGCAGGTTGCGCGACAGCACCGTACGCATGGAACGCGCCGCCTGGGTGAGCGCCGGAGAGAGATCGACGAGCGTATACTCGGTCTGGTCCTTCTTCTTGGACTTGTTCTTTTTGCCGTCCTTGTGCTTCTTTCCCATAGCCATCCCTTTGATCTTTAAGCCCCGGCGCCGCTGCGATATGACATTGCCCAGGATCTCGTCATAAACAAGAGGCTACGACCGGATGATGACGCCTTCGCCGCGCTTCGAGGACAGCAACCCGGCCTTTGCCCCGGACGGAGGCCGTCTGATCGCCGTGCTGCCGCTCGGCGCCCATGAACAGCACGGCCCTCACCTGCCCTTTGAAACCGACACGCTGATTGCCGAAGGTATCGCCGGACGATTGAAGATGGCCTTGCCTGCCGGCCGGCCGGTCACCTTTCTGCCCGCCGAATCCGTCGGCTACTCCATAGAGCATATGGATGTTGAAGGAACGAAGTCGCTTGCTTTCGACGAAGCGGTGAACCGCTGGCTCGGCATCGCTGAAGGCGTGGCGAAGCAGGGCATCCGCAAATTCGTGATGCTGAACGCCCATGGCGGCAATTCGCCCTTGATATCAATCGTCGCGACCGAGGCGCGGATCCGCTTTGCCATGCTGGCGGTGGCGACGAGCTGGACCCGCTTCGGCATGCCCGATGGCGTGGTCGCGCCGGAGGAAAAGGCGATCGGCATCCATGGCGGCGATATCGAGACCTCGGTGATGCTGGCGCTTCATCCCGACAAGGTTGATATGGCGAAGGCGGCGGACTTTTCCTCGCGGCAGACGGAGTTTGCCGCGCGTTTCAAACATCTGCGCGCCTACGGGCCGCACGCCTTCGGCTGGAAGATGTCGGATCTCAATACCGCAGGCGCAGCAGGCAACGCCGCGGCCGCAACGGCAGAAAAGGGTGAAGCGCTGATTACCCACGCGGTGAAGGGACTGGCGGAATTGCTCGAAGATGTCGATGCATTCGACGTCACGCAACTCCGATGAAGATGCGTCACCTGCACCGGCCAGACGATGTGATCTTATAACATTATAAAACCCTTTGAACTGCCACGCCCAAGCCATTATATGAGACCAACCGTTCAAGCAGCCGATCCCAGCCGCTCGGCCGCACGCCTAATCCTAGAGGTTCTCATGACCGACGCGATCTCCACCCAGAAGCCTATTCCCGTTACCGTGCTCACCGGTTATCTCGGCGCCGGCAAGACGACCTTGCTCAACCGCATCCTGTCCGAAAATCACGGCAAGAAATATGCGGTCATCGTCAACGAGTTCGGCGAAATCGGCATCGACAACGACCTGATCGTCGAGTCGGACGAGGAAATCTACGAGATGAACAATGGCTGCGTCTGTTGCACGGTGCGCGGCGACCTGATCCGCGTCGTCGAAGGCCTGATGCGCCGCCCCGGCCGCTTCGACGGAATCATCGTCGAGACGACGGGCCTTGCCGATCCGGTCCCGGTCGCCCAGACCTTCTTCATGGATGACGATGTGCGCGCCAAGACCGAGCTCGACGCCGTCGTCGCCCTCGTCGACGCCAAGCACCTGCCGTTGCGTCTGAAGGACAGCCGCGAAGCCGAAGACCAGATCGCCTTCGCCGACGTCGTCATCATCAACAAGAGCGACCTCGTGACCCCGGAAGAACTTGATGTGATCGAGGACATCGTCCGCGCCATCAACCCGGCCGCCCGCGTCTACAAGACCAGCCGCTCCGGCGTCGATCTCGCCCGCGTGCTCGACCAGGGCGCCTTCAACCTGGAGCGCGCGCTCGAAAACGATCCGCATTTCCTGGAGCACGGCCATGACGACCATGTCTGCGGCCCCGATTGTGATCACGACCACCACCATCATGACCACGATCATCATGATCACCACGGTCATGACCATCACCACGATCATCATCATGGTGCGATGTCGGCGATCCACGATATCACCGTGCAGTCGGTGTCGCTGCGCGGCGGCCAGATGAACCCGGAGCGTTTCTTCCCCTGGATCCAGAAGATTACCCAGACACAGGGGCCGAATATTCTGCGGCTCAAGGGCATCATCGCCTTCAAGGACGATCCCGAGCGCTACGTCGTTCAGGGCGTGCACATGATCATCGAGGGGGATCACCAGCGGCCGTGGAAAGAAGGCGAGAAGCACGAGAGCCGTCTCGTCTTCATCGGCCGCGATCTTGATCGCGCAAAGCTTGAAGCCTCCTTCAAGGCCTGTGAGGCAGCCGCCTGATGCCGACAGTTGCACCGCTTGATCTCGACGGCCACGTTCTGGCCGTCGAATTTTTAGGTGATGTTCCCTTCTTCGCAAGCGCAAACGGTACATTCCACCGGCTGGACGGCGGCGACAGGGTGTCCGAAGCCCATCAGGGCATGCTCACCGTCATCCGCGATCCCTATAGCGAGAGTCTGATCTCGGGCGGCGAGGACGGTAAGGTGCTGCGCATTGCCGCCGACGGTAGCGTCAGCGAGATCGCCACCGCGCCGCGCAAGTGGATTTCGCAGGTCGCAGCCGGCCCGCAGGGTGCCGTTGCCTATTCCTACGGCAAGAGTTCGCTCGTCCGCCTTGCCGACGGCACGACCAAGGAATTCCCCGAAGAGCGCACGGTCGAAGGCCTGGCCTTTGCGCCGAAAGGCCTGCGGATTGCGGCTGCGCGCTACAACGGTGTGTCGCTGCATTGGATCGGCATGAACGCCAAGCCGGTCGATCTGGAATGGAAGGGTGCGCATACCGGCGTCACCTTCTCGCCGGATGGTAATTTCCTCGTCACCTCGATGCAGGAAAACGCGCTGCACGGCTGGAAGCTCGACATCAAGCCCGGCGCTGAGGCCCGCCACATGCGCATGACCGGTTACCCCGCCAAGGTCAAATCGCTCTCCTGGTCGGTCAAGGGCAAATGGCTCGCCTCTTCGGGCGCGCCGGCGGCAATCGTCTGGCCCTTCCAGGGCAAGGACGGGCCGATGGGCAAGGCACCGCTGGAACTCGGCACCCGCGCCAATATCATGGCGACCGCCGTAAAATTCCATCCGCTCGAGGACATCCTCGCCATCGGCTTCATCGACGGCATGATCCTGGCCGTGCGCATTGCCGACAGCAAGGAGGCGCTGCTGCGCCGCCCCGGCAAGGGGGCGATCACGGCGATGAGCTGGAGCAAAAACGGCAAGCTGCTTGCCTTCGCCTCCGAAGCCGGCGATTGCGGCGTCATCGATATTTCGGCTTGAGGCCACATAGCCGGCGATGAATGACATTTCGATCGAGCCGGACATCGTGGCGCTCGCGGCCGACCACATGCAGGCGGCCGCCGGTATCAGACGTGTCTCCTTGTGGCAGCGGCTGCCCTGGCTGCCGGACCTGCATACGCCGGCCGAAGAAGAGCAGTATTGGCGCATGCATCTGCTGCCGAACTGCACCATCTTAGGTGCTGCCATGGCCAACCGGCTGGTCGGCGTCATCGCCTATGGCGACAACTGGATAGAGCAGCTTTACATCCTTCCCGGCTTTCAGGGCATGGGCATCGGCTCTCTGCTTCTCGGCCGCGCCAAGGAGGAGATGGACGAGATCAGGCTCTGGACGTTCCGGCGCAATATCGGTGCACGCGCTTTCTACGAGAAACACGGCTTTACCGCCGAGGAGGAGACCGACGGTGCCGATAACGAGGAAAGAGAGCCGGATGTGCTCTATCATTGGCGCCGGCGTCCGACGCTGACACCGGCCCTGCAACCGTCCAGCAACTAGAATAAAGCTTGCCAAATGCCTTGCCCGGGCGAAACATGAACCACGCAGCAAGCGCTTGCGCCGGCGCCTGGCTGACAGAGGAAACGGAAATGCCGAAATCAACCGGCCTCGGTTTGGCCGAGCAACAGACGCAGGCTTTGGGCGGCGCATCCGTCTGGGCGGTGATCCGCGCCGAAGCGGCCGAGCTTGCCGCACGCGAACCGATATTGCAGCGGCTGCTGGCCGCGCAGGTGACGGACACCGCCGGCAATGAGGATATCATCGCCCGCGTGCTGGCCGCCCGGCTTTCGGTGGCGCAGGTGGAAACGGGGGATATCTTCGATCTCATCCGATCCACATTGAACGACGATATCATGCGGCAGGTCGAGGCCGATCTCATCGCCGTGCGCGAACGCGATCCGGCCTGCACGACATTTCTGCACGCACTTCTCAATCTCAAGGGCTTTCATGCGCTGCAGACGCACCGCATCGCCCATGCGCTGTGGATCGCCGGCCGGCCGGAGATCGCCAGCTGGCTCGCCAATCTGGTTTCGCTGGTCTTCGGCCCGGATATCCATCCGGCAGCAACGATCGGCGCGTCGATCATGCTCGACCATGGTTCGGGCATCGTCATCGGCGAAACGGCTGTCATCGAGGACGAAGTGTCGATCCTGCAGAACGTCACGCTCGGCGGCACCGGCAAGGAGACCGGCGATCGCCACCCGAAGATCCGCCACGGTGTGATGATCGGCGCCGGCGCCAAGATCCTCGGCAATATCGAAATCGGCGCCTTCAGCAAGGTCGCCGCCGGCAGCGTCGTGCTGAAGCCGGTGCCCACCCATTGCACGGTCGCCGGCGTGCCGGCAACGCTCGTGCGCGTCCACCGCGCCGACGAAATCCCGGCCGAGACGATGGATCAGAATATCTAGGGTCGCTCTGAGATGGGGAATTCGCCCGATCCTACGCGGCCTGCTGATTCTCTCCGAAGGCTTCGACCCGGTTGCGGCCTTCGCGCTTCGAACGATAGAGCGCCTCATCCGCCTTCTGCATCAGCCGTTCAAAATCTTCATCGTTTTCCCGACGCGCGGCAACGCCGATGCTGAGCGTCGGAAAGATCGCCAGATCCGGCCGCTGCATGACGGCGGCGGCGAAGGTGAGACGGATGCGCTCGGCAATCGCCACCGCATCTTCGCAGGAGATATTTTTCAGCACCGCCAGGAACTCATCCCCGCCTTGACGGGCGAGCAGATCGCCGGACCCCATGATGCCTCTCGCAACACGGGCGAAAAGCTGCAGGATATCGTCGCCGGCGGCGTGGCCATGCCGGTCGTTCAACTGCTTGAAATGATCGATATCGATGATGAGCAGCGATGCCGGCTGAGAACCGAGAGCGGGCAGACGCTGCGCAAGGCCGCCGCGATTGAGCGCGCCGGTCAGCGGATCGTGGTGAGCGAGTTCCATCAGCTGATTTCGGCTGCGCTCGGCGGCCATCAGCACCATCGCCATGCTGCGGAGCATGATGAACGCGACCGCCGATACCGCCATCCAGCTATGGACCACATTGGCGCCGAAAGGATCCGGCCCGCCGATCTCGCCGGTCGCCGCGAGAATGCTGCGAGCCGCAAAGATCGCGGCAGTGCAGACATAGAGGCCGACAAGCAGGGCTGCCGAATAAAGCCTCTCGCGCCGGACAATGCTGATTGCCTCCCTTGCGACGGCAAGATCACAGAGGCAGCAGATGACCGAGACGTAGAGGAGCCTCGCCGATACCGCCGAGGGATCGCTGACGATGAGCACGACAGGCACGCTGACGAGCAAGATGGCCAACCAGAAAGAACGCTGGTCGAGCGCTCGCCCCGAAAACACGCGTACGGCAAAGAACATCAGCATGTAGCCGGCGATGGTGACGATATTGCCGCCGTCGATCGAGACCGAATAGGGAACGAGATTGCGCAACGCGACGAGGAAAGACCCGATGCCGACAAGAAGGTTGCTCAAGCCCCACCAGAGCGGCCACCGCTCAAAGCGACCGGTCGCATAGGCTGCAAGCTGGAGAATGCCCAGTACGAAGCAACTCACGGCAACAATGAAATAGATTGTCCTGAGATCCAGCAACATGGCGCTTTCCCGAAGTTCTGGCGGGGAAGCTACAGCAAGCGCTTTGCGGTTTGATTGGAGGCTTCGCTAAGACTTTAACGATCGCGGTTTTTCCGCTGCAGCACAATTCAAGGGATGCTGCCGTCAGGCGGCCCGCACCGTGCCGATGATATCAGCCAACAGACCATGCAACAGATCCCGGTAGCCGTTTCGGGCAGACGGACCGCTCTCTTCCGAAGTCATGACGACGGTGAGATCGAGCGACGGGACGATGTAGAGCATCTGCCCGCCGTAACCCCAGGCGAAATGCACCTCTTCGCCGCCGATCTGCCGCGTGAACCAGCCATAGCCATATGCATCGCCGGAGAAGCGCGAGTTGGTGCGAGGCTGCCACGACTGGGAGATCCAGTCGGCAGATACGATCTGGCGGCCGTCGGCAGTCTTGCCGCCGTTGCGATAGAGTTCACCGAAGGCAAGCAGGGACCGGGCGCTCATCGCCATCTGATTGCCGCCGAGATAGATGCCCTGCGGATCGCGCTCCCATGCGCCGATGCGGAAACCATCGACCGGACCGAGCCATTCCTGCGCCAAGGCCAGCGTCGACCGCCGGCTGACCTTCGTGAGAATGGCCGAGAGCAGATGCGTGGACGCGGTGGAATAGAGCATCTCGCCACCGGGCTGATCGACGAAAGGCTGCGAGAGCGCAAAACGTACCCAGTTGCGCGAGGAAACCCAGCGGCCGTAGTTCGCCCCCGACATGCGATCGAGCCCGGCTTGCATGGAGAGAAGATTGCCGATGGTGATGTCGTTGAGGCGCGGATCCGGCGTTAGCGGGAGATCGACCTTCAGGATCGGCGCGATCTTCTGATCCGGCCCCGAAAGCAGGCCTTTGTCGATGGCGATACCGACCAGCGCCGAAATGATCGATTTCGAAGCGGATTTGATATTGGTCGATTCCGCCGGCGAATGACCATGAAATCCGCGTTCGGTAAGCACACGCCCATCGCGAGCAACAATCACCGTCTTTAGAGGCCGCATCGCAGGATCGGTCGCCACTCGATCGAGACGCGGCCCAAGCCCACCGGCGGTGGAAGCCGTGCTCTGGGCAACCGCCGATTCCGCCGCTGCAAGCGGCATGCAGAAGAGAAGCAGAAGGGAGAGAAGACGGATCATCTGGCGCAAGATAGGATATCGCCGCGCCATGTTCGCGTGACTGCGGCACTTTTCACGCGATTGTGTTTCCGCGCGCGATGCTTACCCAGGTGACCGCAGCTGGGCTCGCGCCCAAAAGAATAATCCGCGCCGCAACCACGACAGGCCCGCCTGCCTCCATGGTCAAGCGGCGCGGATATTGCCGGACGGCGAAAGGACGTCCAACCCCGACCGACCCATCGACACAGCTCAGGCCGCGCGGCGAACCGGCGCGCTGGCCAGCATGCGCCCCGAGGGGACGATCATGCCGGCCGCGCCGTCAAGCCAGCCTTCCGTGAGCTCGAGCGCAAGAAAGCGCGAGCGTTCGAACGGACCCGGCATGACAAGATGGCGAGCCTTTTCGGCAAAAAAGCCGAAACGCTCGTAATAGGCAGCATCGCCGACGAGCAGGACGGCGCCATGCCCGCGGTTCTTCGCTTCAAGGATCGCAGCCCGCATCAGCGCCGCACCGATGCCCTTGCCGCCATGTTGCGAGGCAACGGCAAGCGGCCCGAGCAGCAGCGCATTGATCGGCGTACCTTCGTCATTGACGCCGGCCTCGATGTTCCAGAGCCGCACCGTACCGATGATCCGGCCGTCGCGGTCACGCGCGACGAGCGCAAGACCCTCGGCCGGGACGCGGTTGCGGCGGATCTTCTCCGACGATTTCTTGCGGCGATCCGCGCCCATGACGCGGTCGAGCAGGTTTTCGCGAGCAACGACATCCGAGGGATTCTCGGCGTCGATGGTGAAAGTGGTGGGCGCAAAGAATGCGCGGACAGAATCAAGAACAGCGGCCATCTTGGCCTCCCGTACCCAATACCGTTATCAGCGGCGATGAAGGAAAATTGTGAAGTTGCCGCCCCGGCTGGTTACGGGGCCGGCGGAAACGACCTCAGATGACGTAGGCCTTCAGCGGTTCGAAACCATTGAAAGCGACCGCCGAATAGGTCGTCGTATAGGCGCCGGTGCCTTCGATCAGGACCTCGTCGCCGATCGAAAGGGAGATCGGCAGCGGATAGAGGTTCTTCTCGTAGAGCACGTCGGCCGAATCGCAGGTCGGGCCGGCGATGACGCAGGGCTCCATCTCGTCGCCGTCGTGCTCCGTGCGGATCGGATAGCGGATGGCTTCGTCCATCGTCTCGGCGAGACCGCCGAACTTGCCGATGTCGAGGAAGACCCAGCGGGCATCGTCATTGTCCGACTTCTTCGAAATCAGAACGACTTCCGCCTTGATGACACCGGCATTGCCGACCATGCCGCGGCCCGGCTCGATGATCGTCTGCGGGATCTGGTTGCCGAAATGCGTGCGCAGCGCCTGGTAGATCGACTTGCCGTAAGCTTCTGCGGACGGAACGTCGCGCAGGTACTTGGTCGGGAAGCCGCCGCCCATGTTGACCATCTGCAGGTGGATGCCCTGCTTGGCAAGCGATACGAAGACACGCTTGGCATCGGCGAGCGCCGAATCCCAGGCATCGACCTTGGTCATCTGGGAACCGACATGGAACGAGACGCCGTAGGACTGCAGGCCAAGCTGATGAGCGTAGACGAGAACGTCGACGGCCATCTGCGGAACGCAGCCGAACTTGCGCGACAGCGGCCATTCAGCGCCTTCGCCATCGGTCAGCACGCGGCAGAAGACGCGGGCGCCGGGAGCGGCGCGCGAGATCTTCTCGACTTCCTCGTGGCTGTCGACCGCAAAGAGGCTGACGCCGAGCGCATGCGCGCGGGCAACGTCACGTTCCTTCTTGATCGTGTTGCCGTAGGAGATGCGGGCGGCGGTCGCACCGGCTTCGAGCGCCATTTCGATTTCGGCTACGGATGCGCAATCGAAATTGGAGCCGAGGCCTGCAAGCAGCTTCAGCACTTCCGGGGCCGGGTTGGCCTTGACGGCGTAGTAGATGGCGCTGTCCGGCATGGCGTGACGGAAGGCGTGGAAATTGTCGCGAACGACGTCGAGGTCAACCACGAGGCAGGGACCGTCGGGACGTCGGGTTGCGAGAAAGTCGCGGATGCGCTGGGTGGTCATATCGATTCCCTCTTCCAATTCCAGAGCTCCGGCATGAACCGGAGGACAAAGGGCATACGATAGCTCGCATTGGAACCAGCCGGTGGAGACCCCGGAACCATAGCGAGCGCTCGATGCGCGGATAGTGAACCAACGCCGCGGACGCGGTGTAAGTTCGGCTTTGTCTGCCATGGATTGGAGGGAGAATCCCAACCGCACTTCCGGCAATGATGGTGTGCCTCTTCAGTAACCCCCGCTGATGGAAAGCAGGGAGAGAACAAAAAGGCCCGCACCGTCGTTGCTTCAGGCGTCCTCGCATTTTCCGGTTGGCCGGAATAGCGACTGGAGGGGTTAATTCCAGGTACCTTACCGATTTCCTCACCAATTCGAGGGTTCGGCGGACACCCATGGGCACGTGCGACTTTGGGCTGAGTGGGAAATAAGAATATTCGCCTTCATAATCAAGCGATTTTTTAATCTGGGGCCAAAAAAATAATTGAACAAAATCGCCCAATTTGTTCAACATTCCGAAACAGCTTCGGGAACAGCCATGGACACCTTGACACGCATACGGGCCTTCATCGATGTCGTCGAGGCCGAAGGCTTTTCCGCCGCGGCGCGGCGCACCGGCCGCTCGAAGGCGCTGCTCTCCAAATATGTGCGCGAACTGGAGGATGAGCTCGGCGCCCTGCTGCTCAACCGCACCACCCGGCAGTTCTCAATGACCGAGGCTGGCCATACCTACTACCGCACCGCCTCCGATATCCTGAAGGAGATCGACAACCTCGCCGATCTCGTGCGTGAAAACAATGCACAGCTCAAAGGGCGGCTTCGCATCTCGGTGCCGCGCACCTTCGTCGATGCCGATGTCGGCCAGTCGCTGATCGATTTCGCCAAGGAGAACCCGGACCTTTCGCTGGAGATCGCCGCCGACGACCGGTTCGTCGACCTGATCGAGGAAGGTTTCGACGTGGCGATCCGCGTCACCAAACTCGAGGATTCCGGCATGATCGCCCGCAAGATCTCGGATTTCCGCGTCCATCTCTGCGCCACCCCGGAATTTCTCGAACGCCATCCCGATCTCGAGCACCCCAGCGACATTTCCAACGTCCCCTTCATCGTCGACACCAATGCGCGCACCCAGGCAAGCATCCGCTTCCACAATCCCGACAACACCTCGTTCGCCGTCGCCGTCAGCGGACCGATCGAGGTCAACAGCCCGCATGCGACATTGCGCGCAGCGCTCGCCGGCATCGGCATCGCCCTCATCCCGGATTTCATCGCCCGCAAGCCGATCGAGAGCGGCGCACTGGTGACGCTGTTCAACGACTACCTCCCGACCGACCGCGGCATCTACGCCGTCTATCCGCATCGGCGCTATCTGCCGGCCAAAGTGAGGATCTTCGTCGACTACCTGCACAACTGGTTCAAGAAACATCCATAATGGGGCGGATGCGACATTCCGTCCGCGCCAGCCACCACTAACCCGGTCCCAATTCCGTCCCAATTTCTGGCAAGAAGTCAGGGTCACCGAACAGGGCAGCGGAACAGATGAAACATTCGACGATATTGATGGCCGCGCTTCTTTCGCTGGCGCCGGCCGCCGCCTTTGCCCATCCGCACATCTTTGTGGAGGCGCGTCTCGAAGTCGTGGCCGGCAAGGACGGCAGCGTCGAGGAACTGCGCAATGTCTGGCGCTTCGACGAGGTCTTCTCCTCCTCCGTCGTCATGGATTTCGACAAGAACACCGATCTGAAGCTGGAGCCGAACGAACTCGCCGAGGTCGGAAAGACGGTGAAGCAATCGCTCGCCGATTACGACTACTACATGAACCTGACGATCAACGGGAAGAACATCACCGTCCAGAAGCCCGACATCATCCATGTCGACTACAAGGACGGCCAGCTCTTGATGTTCTTTGCGGTGAAGCCGGTGGAGAAGATGCCACTCAAGGGCAGGCTCACCTTCGGCGTCTACGACCCGACGCTCTATACCTCGATCGATTTTCCCACAGACGGTGAACTGGCAACGGTCGGCGACGGTTTCAAGGCCTGCAAGCATCAGGTGGTAAGGCCTGATGCCGACCAGGTGATCTCGGAAAACAAGCAGTCACTGACGGACGCCTTCTTCAACGATCCCACCGGCACCAACATGTCCAAACTCTTCGCCACCCGGCTGGAGGTCACATGCTGACGAAACGGTTACCCCTCACCCTTTCCGCTGCAGCTCTCGCGCTGCTGACGGCGGCAAGCCTCGCCCATGCGCAATCGCCGCTCGGCATCGGCACGGCGGAGCCGAGCTTCCAGCCGACCGGCGGGCCGCTCGCACCGCTTCTGCTCTACGTGAACTATGAGCAGCAGGCCTTTTACCGGGCGCTGACCGGTGCCTTGAAGGCCATGCGCCAGGACCCGTGGCAGCTGGCATCGCTGATCGGCCTCTCCTTTGCCTACGGCGTCTTCCATGCCGCTGGCCCCGGCCACGGCAAGGCGGTCATCTCCTCCTACATGATCGCCAACGAGGTCGAGTTGAAACGCGGCGTCGTGATTTCCTTCATTTCGGCCTTCGTCCAGGGCGTGATGGCGGTAGCGCTGGTCGGCGGCGCCTGGCTGGTGCTGCGCGGCACCGGTATCACGCTGACGGCGGCGACCCATGCGATGGAAATCGCAAGCTTCGTCATGGTCATCCTCTTCGGCGGCTGGCTGCTGTTCCGCAAACTGCGCTCGATGGTGGGCAACATGCCGCGCCGCCGGCTGATGGCGACGTCCGCCGGCCCGGTCAGCATGATGCTCGACTGGAAGGACAATGCGGCCGAGCGCCAGGTCTATGCCTTCAACGGCAAGGCACAGGCCATCGACGCCGGCCATACCTTCGTTCCCGGCATGGCCTGCGAGACCTGCGGCAATGCCCATGTGCCTGATCCGGCCCTGCTCGCCGGCGACAGGTTCAGCGCCCGCGAGGCCTGGTCGGCGATCGTTGCCGTCGGTCTGCGCCCCTGCTCGGGCGCACTGCTGGTCATGACCTTCTCGCTGCTGAACGGGCTCTATCTCGGCGGCGTGCTTTCCGTCGCCGCCATGTCGCTCGGCACGGCGATCACCGTTTCCCTGCTTGCCACACTTGCCGTCACGGCCAAGGGGGCGGCCGTCCGACTCTCCGGACGCGGCTCGACCGCCTCGATCTGGGTCGGCAACGCCATCGAAATCCTCGGCGCCGTGCTCGTCATGCTGATGGGCGCCCTGCTGCTCGGGGCCTCGCTGCAGGGGTAGAGCTGTAGCCCTATTTCTCTCTGCCGCGCTGATAGCGCGCCCGCAGCCAGAACACCGCGAAGAACGCCATGATCAGGCAGACGCCGACGGCAATCGCCAGTGTCGGCGAGAAATTGCCGATCCACAGCACGATGGTCGGCAGGAAATAGATGACCAAGGCGGCACCAAGCAGGATGATGCCGGCGGCTGTCGCCTGCGAGCGGCTCTCCGGACTCATACGAGCCTTTCCTTTTCGAGATCGGCGCGGATATCCTGCAGGCGGCGGATCTGGTTGCCGGCGGCGTCGAAATTCTCAGGCGAAAGCCAGGCCTCGAAGGCATCGTTGATCATCGGCCATTCGACATCGATCATCGAGAACCAGGCGGTATCGCGGTTGCGATGCTTGGAAATCATGTGCTGGCGGAAGACGCCTTCGAAGCTGAAGCCGTAACGCGCGGCCGTCGTCTTGCTCGCCTCGTTCTTATTGTCGCATTTCCATTCGTAGCGGCGGTAGCCGAGATCCTCGAACACGTGCTTGGCCATCAGATAATGCGCCTCGGTCGAAAGCGGCGACCGCTTCATCTCGGCGCCGTGCGCCACTCCGCCGATCTCGACGACGCCGTTTGCCGGGTCGGCGCGCATGTAATTCGCCATACCGACAATCTTGCCGGTGGCGTTGTCACGGAAGATATGGGTGAGCCAGCCGGACTTGGTGTGGACGGCTTCCAGCCAGTTGGCGAAATCGTCGATACCGGAGAAATCGTCCTGCGCGAAATAGAGAAGCAGCGGGTTGATGCCCATACCGCCGAGCCCGTCCCACAGCGCCTCGAGATGTTCCGCGCGCCGATAGGGCTCGACGGTGACGAAACGACCCTTGAGCGTGACCGGCGTCGGCGCCGGACAACCGTTGAAATTTGCTAGATCGCGCATGTTCACTCCCCTTGTCTAGGAGTGGATAGGCCAGCCGCCCGACAAAGGCAACCGGCCTGCTTGTCACTGTGACAAGGTCACCTTGGCGGAGGACACCGTCGCCTCGATATGGTCGACCAACTGGTCGGCAAGACCGAGGCGGCCGGCGAGCAGATCGAGATAACCGCGCTCGGCGCGCGAATCCGGCTCGATGGTGAGCCGCGAGGCGGTGTAAAGTTCGACGCGCTGTTCTTCGGTCCTCGCCGCGGCCACCAGCGCATCGATATCCGTCGGCGAAGCGAGTTCGTGCTCGATGAAGGCCGCGGCCTCACCACTGACGTCGGCGGCCTTGACCTTGTCCATGATGAGGGCGCGTTCGGCATCGTCGATATGGCCGTCGGCCTTGGCGGCGGCGATCATCGCGCGGATCAGCACCAGCACGAATTCATTGCTGCCGGCAGGGGATGTCGGTCCGAAACCGGATTCGGCGGGCGGCGGCAAGAGAACCGGATTGTTGGCCGAGGGCGCATCCGAGGGGGCTGCGGGCGCCTGCCCCGCCTGGTAATTCTTGTAGGCCTGGTAGCCGAGGCCGGCAATGGCGGCAAGACCGCCGATCGCCAATGCATTGCCGGCAATACCCCGGCCGGTCTTGGTGCCGAGAAGCGCGGCTGCAATCGCGCCTGTCGCCAGCGGGTTGTTTTTAGCCGTCTGAACGGCGTCGCCCGCCCTGTCGCGGACCGAACCGCCGAGACCCGGCACCTGCGAACCCAAGAACTGGTCGAGAAGCTTCTTTGCGTCGAACATTCCTCGTCATCTCCCTGTTTGAAGCTGGAGAGGTACATAGGTTTGCGACGGGTGAAATACAAATTGAGGAGTGGGGATTATGCCCGAAGGCCGACCCCACCCCTGCCGAAACTCAGGCCTTCAGTGCCGCCGCTTCTGCCGCGAGCCTGGTAATACCAGCCCAGTCGCCGGCCGCGACCAGTTCCTTCGGCGCTACCCAGGAGCCGCCGACGCAGATGACGTTCGGCAGCGAGAGATAATCATTGGCGTTCTTCAGCGAAATGCCGCCGGTCGGGCAAAACAGCGTGCCGGCGAGCGGCGAAGAGAGCGCCTTCAGCAAGGCCGCGCCACCGGCCTGCTCCGCCGGGAAGAATTTCAACACTTGGTAGCCTTCTTCGCGCAAAGCCATCACTTCGCTGGCGGTCGCAGCCCCCGGAAGCAAGGGCACATCGGAGTCGGCAGCGGCATCGAGCAGTTCCTGTGTCGTGCCCGGGCTGACGATGAACTTCGAACCGGCCTCGACGGCGGCTTGCCAATGGGCGGCATTCAGGATCGTGCCGGCGCCGACTTCGGCGCCCTCGACCTCGGCTGCGACGGCGCGCACGGCATCGAGTGCCGCCGGCGTGCGCATGGTGATCTCGATCGCCTTCAGGCCTCCCGCGACGAGCGCCCGGGCCAGCGATACCGCCGACTTGGCGTCGTCGACGATCAAGACCGGAACGACCGGCTGGAGTTTCAGGATGGAAAGGAGCTTTTCTGTTTTCTCGCCCATGGTCGTGCGACTTCCTTGAAACGATTGAATTCGGATCCCGAATAACGCCCCCGCCGACCCTTGTCGAGATAAAACCAGACCGTATGACAAGATGGGTAGGAAATGGGTGGAAATTGGTCTACCGTGCCGCAATCGTCACAAAAGGTTCACCGATATGGCGAAAGAGATCGAGCGGAAGTTTCTTGTACGCAGCGATGGATGGCGTTCCGCCGTCGAGACGAAGTCTGTTCTCCGGCAGGGTTACATCGCTTCGATGGACGACCGTTCCGTCCGGGTGCGCATCCTCGACGACAGGAAAGCGAAGCTGACGATCAAGATCGGCCGCAGCACGATTACCCGCGACGAATTCGAATACGACATCCCGATCGCCAATGCCAAAGAGCTGCTGCAGAATGCGATCGGCATCGTCATCGAGAAGACGCGCTACCGCGTTCCACATCAGGGTTTCGTCTGGGAGGTCGACGTCTTTACTGGCGAGCATCGTGGCCTTGTCATCGCCGAGGTGGAGATGACGGCGGAAACCGACAATCCGGCCCTACCCAGCTGGCTTGGCCGCGAAGTGACCGGCGATTTCCGCTATTCCAACCAGGCCCTTGCCACAGAATATGAGCACGACAGGCATGGCCTATCGCATTCGGCCTGACGCCGATTTCACGGACGCGTTCCGCAGCGTCGCGACACAGCAGCTGGAACGTGCCATTACGCTTATCGAGGAACGGCCGGACGGCACCGATGAGGCAATCCATTCCTTCCGCAAGAACGTGAAACGACTGCGCTCGCTGTACCGCCTCGTTCGTCGCAAGGTGCCGGATTTCCAGGCCCAGGAAAACACGAGGCTGCGCGATGCCGCAGCGTCGCTTTCGGCGATCCGCGACGCTGCCGCCCTCATCGGCACCGCACAATATCTCCAACAATCAGCCCGGGGGAACGAGGAAAGCGAGGCGCTCGGCCGCATCGTCACTGTTCTCGAAGGACGCCGTGACTGGATGGCCGAAGCCGAAAGCGGCCTGGAGCAGCGGCTGACGGAAACCTCTGCGGTCCTGACGGCGGCGATTGCAGCCCTGGATAAAGTGTCCTTCGACGGCAGCCACCGCAAGAATGCCCGCATGCTGGCAAAGAGCTGGCGCCGCACCGCGCGCAAGGCGAAGACCGCGCTTGCGGCCTGCCACGGCGAGGCATCGGCCGACGATTTCCACGATCTGCGCAAGCGCGCCTACGACTATCGGCTCTACCATGCTCTTCTGCGTGACGTCTGGCCGGGCGCGATGAAGGCCAAGCGCGATGCCGCCACGGAACTTGTCGAAGATCTCGGCCATATACACGATCTCGCCGTGCTCTCCGAACTGGTGGAGGCCGAACCGCAGCTCTTCACCCGCAACGACGATCTCGCACACCTGCTTGACGCCATCATCTTCCGCCAGCAGGAAGACCGGCGGCAGGCGCTTGTCAAAGCCGAAATCGTCTTCACCGATGATCCCGACGAGGAAGCCGACCGCATCGAGCTTCTCTGGCTGGCCGCCGGGAATCGATAGGTGGCGACACCGGCAGTGCTTGCGAACGCTGCATTTCCGAATGCCTCAGCGCATCTGAAATATCATGGGCAAACCCATTGACCTCAACCAGTCTTGAGGTCCTAGCCTCCGGTGGTCGAACAAGCAAAGACCTGACGCTGCGAGGAAAAAATGACCGCCGAAAATGCCGCTATGCCGAAGGTGCTCGGACTCTACGAGACCCATCTGACCGTTGCCGATCTCAAGACCTCTACGGATTTCTACCGCGATGTCGTCGGGCTAGAGCCCGCAGCATCGTTCGAGGAGCGCAAAGTCACGTTCCTCTGGGTGGACGACCGGAAGACCGGCATGCTGGGCCTTTGGGAAACCGGAACCGGACCGTTGAAGATGCGGCTGCATATCGCCTTCCGCATGACCGCCGATAGTGTGCTGCAGGCTCCCGCCTTGCTCAAGGCAAAGGGCGTGGAGCCTCTCGGCTTTAACGGTGAACCGGCAACGGAACCGGTGGTTCTCGGCTGGATGCCGGCGCTGTCGATCTATTTCAAGGATCCGGACGGGCACTCGATCGAGTTCATCAGCATTCTCGACGCCATCCCCGACCGGAGTTTCGGCGTGCGGCCGTTTTCCGAATGGCAGGCGCGAGCGTAGTCCGCCACCTGTCGAAATCGCCTCTGGCGAAGGCAATTGCGTGGCCCGCCGATTTTCTGTATTTCCAGGCCTATGACCGACAGCCTCACACACACCAGCCCGTTCCTCGTGGCGGCCCTCTACCATTTCGTTTCCGTGCCGCGTTTTGCCAGCCTGCAGGCACCGCTGCAGGCGCTTTGCGAGGAGAACGGCGTCAAGGGAACGCTGCTTCTGGCGCATGAGGGCATCAACGGCACGATCGCCGGACCGGATGCCGGGATTGGCGCCGTGCTCTCCTTCCTGCGCGCCCAGGCGGAATTTTCGGGCCTGGAGCACAAGGAAAGCCGCGCCTCGAAAATGCCCTTCCTGCGCATGAAGGTGAAGTTGAAGAAGGAAATCGTCACCATGGGCGTCGAGGATATCGACCCCAACAAGGTGGTCGGTACCTATGTGGCCGCCAAGGACTGGAACGCGCTGATATCCGATCCCGATACGATCGTCATCGACACCCGCAACGATTATGAGACGGCAATCGGCACCTTTCGCGGCGCGCTCGACCCGAAGACCAAGACCTTCCGTAAATTTCCGGATTGGGTGCGCAACAATCCCGGCCTGCACAACAAGCCGAAGGTCGCCATGTATTGCACCGGCGGCATACGCTGCGAGAAGGCCACGGCCTTCATGAAGGCTGAGGGCTTCGACGAGGTCTATCATCTGAAGGGCGGCATCCTGAAATATCTGGAGGAAGTGCCGCAGGAGGAAAGCCTCTGGGATGGCGCCTGCTTCGTCTTCGACGAGCGCGTCTCCGTCGAGCACGGGCTGACGGAAGGCGAACACAGGTTGTGCCATGCCTGCCGTAACCCGATCACATCAGAGGAGATCACCTCGCCGCTCTACGAGGAAGGCGTTTCCTGCAGCCACTGTTATCCCAAGCGCACGGAAGAAGACCGGCTGCGCTACCGTCAGCGGCAGCACCAGATCGCCCTCGCCAAAAAGCGCGGCCAGCGGCATATCGGCAGCTGAGCCGGATTCTGTGTGAATCAAATTTGCTTTCTGAAGATCAGGCCGCCGGTCAGGCGGCGCCGATACGACGCCGGCCTGTCGGCTCCGCTGCCCGTCGTTCGTTCAGCATCTTGGTGATGAGGTCTGCTGTAACAGGCTTTCCGAACAAATAGCCCTGCAGGCAGTCGCAGCCGAAAAGGCGCATGGCGATCGCCTGCTCCTCGGTCTCGATACCTTCGGCCGTCACCGGAATGTCGAGCGAACGGGCAAGCGCCACCGTCGCCTGCAGCATCTCGCGCTGGCGCTTATCCTCGTTGACGCCCATGACCAGCGAGCGGTCGATCTTGATGCGGTCGAAGCCGAACTGCCTGAGATAGCCGATCGAGGAGAATCCGGAGCCGAAATCGTCAAGCGCCACCTTGACCCCCAGCCCCTTCAGCCGTTCGATCGACTGGCGGGTCCGCTGCGGATTCTGGATCATGTAGCCTTCGGTAATCTCGAGCGTGATGCGGCTGGCTTCGATCTCCGTCTGCTTCAGCACGTAACGCACATAGTCGCTGAAGGCGGGATTGCGGAACTGGCCGGGCGAGACGTTGACCGAGACGTTGAGTTCCGGCCATTGCTTGGCCGTCTCGCAGGCCTTGCGCAGCACGAACAGGCCAAGCGATTCGATGAGGCCGCTGGTCTCCGCGATCGGGATGAACAGCTCGGGCGAAACAGGACCGTGGCCCGGGCGATTCCAGCGCACCAGTGCTTCGACGCCGGTCATCGCCTGGGTGGTCGCATCGATCAGCGGCTGGTAGGCGAGCGTCAGGTCACCGCTTTCGATGGCGATCCGGAGATCGAGTTCCAGCGCGTTGCGCTGCTCTCTATCAGCATCCATCGACGGATCGTAGAGCGTCATGCGCGCGCGGCCGGCCTCCTTCGCCTTGTACATGGCAAGATCGGAGCGGCGCACCAGCTCCTCGCGGCCGATCGAACCGAAGGGTGACATGGCGATGCCGATACTGGCCCCGACGACGACGACGCGGCGGCCGATCTCCAATGGCTCGACAAGAAAATCGAGGATCTGCTCGGCAAGCTGCAGGGCGGCGGCATTCTCGCTGTCGGAGAGAAAGGCGATCGCAAATTCATCGCCGCCAATGCGCGCCAGAACCGCATCCTGTGGAATGAGCACTTCCAGCCCGGCAGCGACCGCACGGATCAACTGGTCGCCGGTGCCATGGCCATAGCTGTCATTGACTTCCTTGAAGCCATCGAGGTCGAGATAGAGGAGCAGCACGTTGCGCCTGGTCTGGCGTGCTTCGACGACAAAACGATCGACGGCGAGCCCGAGCCCGTCGCGATTGGAAAGGCCGCTCAGCCTGTCGCGCAACGCCTCCTCGCGGGCGCTGCCTTCCTCTGCCTTCAGGCGGCGGCCGGCAAGCAAGCCGATGACCAGCAATACCGCGAAAAACAATCCGACGAGGCCGAGCGCCTGGATGACCATCGGCCGCACCTGCGCATAGGCGATGTCGCCGGGTGAACGCGAGGTCCAGACGAGCTTGCCGAGCGTTGCCCCCGTCGGATCGACGATCGGGACGCGATAGTCGGCCGCAAAGCTGGGTGGCGCCAGCCTCAGGCCGCCAATGACATAGGTCTGGCCGAGAGCGGTCACCCTGTCGTCATCGAGATGGCGGGCGAAAACGAGATAGCGGTGCTGGCCGGCGGGCACGTCAAGCGCACCGGACTTCTTCCGAACCAATGCCACGCCGACAGCGGCAATGCCCCGCTTGGTGGTGATGAAACCGACCGCTTGAGGACGATCTGCCGGGCCGGCCGCCTTCACCGTGTCGAGCAGGGTCCAGAGCGACGGCGCGAAGAAATCCGTGAGCGGCTCCTCCATCGGTTTGCCGTCGCGATAGGCGATGATCGCCTTCTTCGCGTCATCGATGACGATCGCCATGTCGAACAGCGAGCTGTTGAGCGACATCTCGCCGTAATTGCTCACCGTCCAGTCCATACCGTCAGGCGCGTAGACGTTGACGGCAGCGTCGTCCCAGGCGGCATAATCGTCGAGTGTCGCGCCGAGCTGATCCTCGAAAGTCTTCACCGCGCCGATCGTCGTTTCGCGCGAGCGCTCGTCATCGAGGAGATTGGCATTTTCGGCCACGCGTTCAAGCGCCGTCAGCACCATGATGGTGACGACGGCGACGACGACCGCGAAGGAGAAAAGCACGCCGGTGACGGCGATGTGGCGGCCTATTCCCGATCCCTTGCTTTGCGACTTTCCGACTGTCTGCATTACGACTCCCTGACCGTTGGACTTTGCCAGTCAAGGGTTCAAAAACGTTTAAGCAACCGCCTGTTGTACGTTTCTGACAATCTATTTTTATGCGTGCCGCCGGCCGCCGTGACATTGACGGCAGGCAGCGTCAGCTTGCCGTGCCGGCCGGTAGTTCGAGTTCAAGAGGCGCCTTATCAACTGCCCGCGCGAGGAATGGCGCTAACCCGCTTTGTAATTGCCCTTCGGGAATTGAGCCGCAAGGTCGCGATACCATTTGCCGCTCTTCTTCACCGTGCGCTGCTGGGTCTCGTAATCGACGTGGACGAGGCCGAAGCGCATGCGGTAGCCTTCCGCCCATTCGAAATTGTCCATCAGGCTCCAGGCGAAATAACCGCGCAGGGGATAGCCGTCCTTGACGAGGTTGGCGACGACATCGAGGTGCTCACCGACATAGTCGAGGCGCATCGCGTCATCGACCTCGCCATCGACGACATCGGTGTTGTCGCAGGCACCGTTCTCGGTGATGTAGCATTCCGGCAGTTCGTAGCGGCGGTAGAGGTCCTCGACGGAGAGCTTCAGGCCCGGCGCATAGATTTCCCAGCCAATATCGGTCTTGACGTCGCTTGCCGGCGGCGCCTCCACCGTCCAGGGGAAATCGCCTTTGCGATCGGCATCATCAGTGACTCGCTCGGGCTTGTAATAGTTCAGGCCCCACCAGTCGAGTTTCTGGCTGATGAGCTTCATGTCGCCATCTTCGATGACGGGCATGAGGTCGCCGAGCGCTTCGACGAATTCCTTCGGATATTCGCCCTTGAAGACAGGATCGAAGAAGGCGCCGTTGTGGAACTGATGCGCACGCTCGCCGGCGGCAAGATCGGCCGGGCTGTCGGAGCCAGGGATGATCGAGGCGGCGTTGAGCACGAGCCCGACAGGCACATCAGGGGCTTCCGAGCGGATCGCCTCGACGCCGAGGCCATGGGCAAGGTTCATGTAGTGCATGGCGTGAAGGGCGGCCTGCATGTTGCGCTCGCCCGGAGCATGGATGCCGTAAAGGTGGCTCAGCCAGACAATGCACCAGGGTTCGTTGAAGGTCGCGACGGCATCGAGGCGGTCGCCAAGGCGGTTCATCACCGTCTTGGCATAGCGGTGATAGGCATAGGCGGTCGAGCGCGCCGTCCAGCCGCCGTCGCCGGCGAGCAGCAGAGGCAGGTCCCAGTGGTAGAGCGTCGCAAAGGTCTTGATCCCCCGCGCCTTGCAACCGTCGACCAGCCGGTCGTAGAAATCGAGGCCGGCCTCGTTCACCGGACCTGTGCCGTCGGGGATAATGCGCGGCCAGGCAATGGAGAACCGGTAGGCTTCGACGCCCATATCCTTGATGAGATCGAGATCCTGCTCCAGGCGATTGTAGTGATCGCAGGCAACGTCGCCATTATGGCGATGATAGACGCGACCCGGCATATTGCAGAAGGCATCCCAGATGGACGGCTTGCGGCCGTCTGCCTTGCTGGCGCCTTCGATCTGGAAGGCGGCGGTGGCAACGCCGAAAGTGAAATCGCCTGGAAAGCGGTCTGCGAGTTTTTTCGGATCGATCATCTGTAAATCCCGTTCTCGGCGTGTGGGTGAACCGTTTGGGTTCGGATTTAGCCAAGCCGAAAAGCAAAGTACAGGCCCGGACGCAGAAAAACTGCAACGTTACAGTACGGCCGCGAAGCGGCGGCGACTGCAGTATTCGGTCGCCCTGACCTGCCGCACTTTCCGGCGCGGACTGCTCCCATAACGTGAACGTCAGAAGTCGTGACTTGCCGGCGCGCCCGCGATCGTTGCACAGCCAAGACATCACAAACAGGAAAGGAATCCAATGCTGTCTTCGATCCATCTGCTGCAGCCGCATCTGTTGAGCTTGCTGCGCATCATCTCCTCACTTGTGCTTTTTAGCTACGGAACGCAGAAGATTTTGCATTTTCCGGTTGCGGCAAGCGTGCCTCCCGTCGGCTCGCTGTCCTGGGTTGCCGGTCTTCTCGAACTCACCCTCGGCTTCCTGGTGCTGGTCGGATTCCAGACCCGTATCGCCGCCTTCGTGCTCTCGGGCCTGATGGCCTTCGCCTATTTCATCGGGCATGCGTCGAAGGGCATCTATCCCGCGCAGAACGGCGGCGTCGCGGCAATCCTGTTCTGCTTCGTATTTCTTTATCTGGTGGCGGCAGGCGCCGGACCCTTCAGCGTCGACAACCTGCTGAAGCGTGGCCGCACGGCTGCGGCCTGATCGAGAATAAACAAAACGCCGAGGCGACTCGAGCCCGCCTCGGCGTTTTTCATTGAGTGACTGGGAACGTCAAATTCAGACCTTGACCCAGGCGCCGTTCTTCTTCGAAGATGCGACGCAAGCCTCGACGAAGGCCACGCCCTTCACGCCGTCATCGACCGTCGGGTAGACCACCGCCTTGTCGACAGCTTTGCCCTTCTTGCGGGCGTTGATGGCATGCGCCGCTTCCGTATAGATCGTCGCAAAGGCTTCAAGATACCCCTCCGGATGCCCTGACGGCACGCGCGAGACACGGCCGGCAGCCGCGCCCGAACCGGCGCCGCCCCGGGTGATCAGCCGCTTCGGCTCGCCGAAAGGCGTGTACCAGAGATAGTTCGGGTCCTTCTGGGTCCATTCCAGCCCGCCCTTGGTGCCGTAGACGCGCACCATCAGGCCGTTTTCATGGCCGGGCGCCACCTGGCTGCACCAGAGCATGCCCTTGGCCGGCTTCTCCGAGCCTTTTGCCTTGAAGCGCAGCAAGACATGGGCGTTGTCATCCAGCCGGCGGCCCGGGACGAAGCTGTCGAGATCGGCGGCAAGGCTGTCGAGTTCCAGGCCCGATATGAAGGCGGCAAGATTATAGGCATGCGTGCCGATATCGCCTGTGGACCCACCGACGCCGGATTGCGCCGGATCGGTGCGCCAGGCGGCCTGTTTCTGGCCGGTCTGCTCGACCGCTTCCGTCAGCCAGTCCTGCGGATATTCGGCCTGAACGACTCTTATATCGCCGAGTTCGCCGTTCGCGATCATCTCGCGCGCCTGGCGGACCATCGGATAGCCGGTGTAATTATGCGTCAGCACGAACAGCGCACCGCTCTCGTCGGCGATCTTCTTCAGCTTCTTCGCATCGGCCAGGTTTGACGTCAGCGGCTTGTCGCAAATCACATGGATGCCGCGCCTCAGGAATTCCTTGGCCGCATCGTAATGCACATGGTTCGGCGTCACGATCGCCACCGCCTCGATGCCGTTCTTCAGCTTCGCCTCGCGGATCGCCATCTCGCGATAGCTGGAATAGGTCCGCGACGGATCGAGGCCGAGGTCGCGGCCGGACTGCACGGCCTTCTCGGGCGTTGACGACAGCGCGCCGGCGATGAGATCGTACTGATCGTCGATGCGCGCCGCTATACGGTGCACCGCGCCGATGAACGCGCCCGCGCCGCCGCCCACCATGCCGAGCCGGATGCGCGGCTCGCGGGTCTGTTCGGATGATGCTTCGATTGCCATTCTGTCCTCCTGAAATTTAAACTTGGTGCGGATGCGCCCCTCATCCGGCTGCCGCCACCTTCTCCCCGTAAACGGGGCGAGGGGGATATGCCGCGATGTTTACGCCCATCTCGACGGCTGGTGCGGCAACTCCCCTCTCCCCGTTTACGGGGAGAGGGTTAGGGTGAGAGGCACCCACGAGATGCCCTGTTTTAGGAAAGCCCCAGCATCCGCCGGTTCGCCGCCTGATCCGTGCCGCTGCCGGCGAAATCGTCGAAGGCTTTCTCGGTGACGCGGATGATATGAGCGGCCACGAATTCGGCGCCTTCGCGGGCACCGTCTTCCGGATGCTTCAGCGCACATTCCCATTCGACCACGGCCCAGCCGTCGAAATTATTGGCGGTCATCTTCGAGAACACCGCACCGAAATCGACCTGGCCGTCGCCGAGCGAGCGGAACCGGCCGGCGCGTTCCACCCAGCCCTGATAGCCGCCGTAGACGCCCTGGCGCCCGGTCGGATTGAACTCCGCATCCTTGACGTGGAACATCTTGATGCGGTCCTTGTAGATGTCGATGTTGTCGAGATAATCCAGGCACTGCAGGACGTAGTGCGAGGGGTCATAGAGCATGTTGGCGCGCGGATGGTTCTTCACGCGCTCCAGGAACATCTCGAAGGTGATCCCGTCATGCAGGTCTTCACCGGGATGGATCTCGTAGCAGACGTCGATGCCGTTTTCGTCCGCATGGTTGAGGATCGGCGTCCAGCGGCGGGCGAGTTCGTCGAAGGCCGTTTCGACCAGACCGGCAGGGCGCTGCGGCCAGGGATAGATGAACGGCCAGGCAAGCGCGCCGGAGAAGGTCGCATGCGCCTTGAGGCCGAGATTTTTGGATGCCGTCAGCGCCATCTTGACCTGCTCGACAGCCCATTCCTGGCGCGCCTTCGGATTGCCGCGCACCTCCGGTGCCGCGAACCCGTCGAAGGCTTCGTCATAGGCCGGATGAACGGCGACGAGCTGGCCCTGCAGATGGGTGGAGAGTTCGGTGATCTCGATGCCGTTTTCGCGCGCCTTGCCGGCGAATTCGTCGCAATAATCCTTCGACGTGGCAGCCTTCTTCAGATCGATCAGCTGACGGGCCCAGGTCGGCACCTGGACACCCTTATAGCCGATGTCGGCCGCCCATTTGGTGATGGCGTCCCAGGAGTTGAAAGGGGCAGTATCGCCCGCGAACTGGCCAAGAAAAAGGCCCGGGCCCTTGATCGTCTTCATGTCAGATTCCTCCCTGAATATGGACCGTAAACGTTTCTGAAGTGTTGTAGCACGCTATTTTGCGGGCGCAAGGCGCCTCCTCGCCCTTGCCAGCGGATTTGGCGCAAAGCCATATGCGGTATGGCCGCGAGCTAATCATGATGGGCTTTGGCGGGCAAGAGGTACGTGCAGCATTTTCGGCCGCACACTGTGTGGAAGCATTAAAAATGCGCCCATCCTTACGAATGGGCGCATGTCTCCAATCGATGGATCAGAACGGTGAATCCGGGAAGTAGAAGTCCTTGGCATTTTCCTTGGTGACGAGCGTCGCGTCGAGGATATAGCTGCCGTGAACCGGGACCTGATCGTAAAGGGCTGCCGCCGTCAGTTCCATCGCCGTGCCGACCATTGCCGGCGGATAGAGGACGTCGACCGGGATCAGCTTATCCCCGTCCATGACCTTCTTGACCATATCCTTGGAGCCGGCACCGGCGACAACATATTTGATGTCGGTGCGCTTGGCCTGCTCGATCGCCTGCAGAACGCCGACGGCCATGTCGTCGTCCTGGCACCAGACGACGTCGATCTTCTGGTACTTCGTCAGGTAGTCCTGCATGACCTTGAAGGCATCGTCGCGGTTCCAGTTGCCGTACTGGCGGTCGAGAACCTTGACGTTCGAGCCGGCAATGCCCTTGTCGAAACCATCCTGGCGCTGCTGGTCGATCGGGATCGGCAGACCGCGGATGATGACCACTTCGGCATCAGGCGTGTTGTCCTTGATGTATTTGCCGGCGACTTCGCCGAGAGCCGGGTTGTTGCCGGCGACATAGAGGTCGCGCACGGAATTGTCGTTGTTGCTCGGCGCACGGTCGACGAGGGCGACAAACTTGCCCTTGCCCTTGACTTCCTTGATGGCGTTGACGAGCGGATCCGGATCCGACGGCAGGATGACGAGGGCGTCGATGCCTTGCGTATCGAGATCCTGCACGGCGTTCGCCTGGCTGGCGGCATCCGGCGAGGTCTTGACGATGACGTTGAGACCGGGATGTTCGGCCATCAGCAGCTTGGCGACGCGCTCGGCATGGAACACCACGCCCGAAGTCCAGCCGTGGTCGGCCGCCGGAATGGAGACGCCGATGGTGAATTTCTTGTCCTGGGCGTGAGCGGCGCCGGCGAACGTCACCGCCGCAACCGCGAGACCCAACATCAATCTACGCATGCTATTTCCTCCCACTAACTTCAGGGACTTTTCCATATCGGGACCGGACGCCCTGTCAGCCCGGTCAATTCATGATTTGCGCACCAGCGAGCGCTGGACGAACATGGCAATGATGATGATCGCACCCTGGATGGCGCCGATCAGATATTCGCTGATGAAATTCGAAAGCAGCATGATGTTGCCGACGAGTTCGAGAATAAAGGCGCCGCAGATCGTGCCCCAGACCCTGCCCGCGCCGCCCTTGAGCGCCGTGCCGCCGACGACGACGGCGGTGATCGCCTGCAGCTCCCACAGGATGCCCGTCGTCGCCGAGGTCGAGCCGAGACGCGGAACGTAGAGCAGCACGGCAATGGCTACGCACAGTCCCTGGATGACGAAAGCAATCGTCCTGACGCGGTTGACCGCGATGCCCGAATAGCGGGCGACATCGCTGTTCGATCCCACTGCGACGACATGGCGCCCGTAGCGGGTGCGATAGAGGATGAAGGCTGCAACCGCCGTCACCGCCAGGATCACCACGATCGGTATCGGCACGCCGGCGATATTGCCGAAATAGGCAGGACGATAGAGCGTCTGGATATCGGCGGAGCGAAGCGTGATGGCGCCGCCCTGCGACAGCCATGTCGTCAGGCCGCGATAGATGCCCATCGTGCCGAGCGTCGCGATGAACGGCTCGATCTTGCCCACTGTGGTGATCAGGCCGTTTGCCAGGCCGCAGAGCGCGCCGGCGACGATGGTGAAGGCGACCGCGACCGTCAGCATCAAAGCCGGGTTTTCGACGGCGCCCGAATTCATCAGCAGGATCATCAGGCTGGCGACGAAGGCCACCATGGAGCCCACAGACAGATCGAGGTCGCCCGCTGATATCACGAAGGTCGCGCCGACCGCGATGATGGCGATGAAGGCGCTACGCGTCGCGACATTGGCAAGGTTGGTGATGCCGATGAAATTGGGATTGACCAGGGCTCCGACGATCAGGAGCAGGGCCAGGGCGACAAAGGGCGCGACCGCACGCAGGTCGACATCCCGCCAGGATCGGCGCCGGATTTCCCTGGTCTCCTCGTTGACACTCATTTCCAAAACCAACCTCCCGTCCCATATTTTCTGGGCATCTTATCTGTCGTCCTGATCGGCGAAGCCCTGCTTCAGCCTCAGGCGGCCGCCTTCTTCTTGAGCCCGGCGGCGTAACGCATGATCTCCTGCTCGGAAATCTCGTCTCCTTCGAGCATGCCGACGATACGCCCTTCGCGCATCACCGCCACTCTGGTGCAGAGACCGATAACCTCCGGCATCTCCGACGACACGACGATGATCGACCGCCCGTCCCGGGCGAGCGCCGAAATGAAATGATAGATTTGCTGCTTGGTGCCGACATCGATGCCGCGCGTCGGCTCGTCGATGATGATGATATCAGGATCGGTCTCCATGACCTTGGCCAGCAGCAGCTTCTGCTGGTTCCCGCCCGACATGCGCCCGGCGACGATATTGCCGTCGCGAACCCTGATGTCGAAGCGGCGTTTGGCCTTTGCCATGGCGGCCGCCTCGCTTCCCGGGCTGAGATAGCCGTGACGCGCATGCCTTCCGAGCGATTGCAGCGTCAGATTGGTCACCATGCCGGAGCGCAGCAGCAGGCCCTTCGACTTGCGGTCCTTGGTCATATAGGCGAGCCCGCAGCGATTGGCGGCATGCACGTCGCCGGAGGGAACCGTTTCGCCCTTGATGACCACCTCGCCCTCGAGACGGGTCCGCAATCCGGCGATCGCTTCCATCAGTTCGGTGCGGCCGGAGCCGATCATGCCGGAGAAACCGATAATTTCGCCCTTGCGCACCTCGAAACTCGCATCCTTCACATAACCGGTCGACACCGAATCGACGCTGAGAACGACCTCCTCGTCGATATCGGGCTCGACCTTGGCGGGATAGAGGCTGGAAAGTTCGCGGCCGACCATCAGCTGGGCGATCGATTCCCCGTCCAGAATGGACGTCGGCGACGTCTTGATCCATTGGCCGTCGCGCAGCACGGTGACGCGGTCGGTCAATTCCATCACCTCGTCGAGCTTGTGGGACACGAAGACGAAGCTCGTGCCCTGGTCGCGCAGCTTGCGAACCTGCTTGAAGAGCATGCTGGTCTCTTCCCGCGACAGCACCGCGGTTGGCTCGTCCATGAACACCACCCGCGCATCGCGGCTGATCGCCTTGGCGATTTCGACCATCTGCTTGTCGGCGATGGAAAGCGTGCTGATCAATGCGTTCTCGTCGACATGCGAACCGAGCACGTCGAGAACCTTGCGGGTCTCCGACCGCATATATTTGCGGTCGAGCACACCGAAGCGCGTGACTTCTCGCCCGAGGAAGAGGCTCTCCGTTACGGTCAGGTGGTCGGCGAGGTTGAATTCCTGGTGAATGATGACGATGCCGAGCGCCTCGGCAGCACCATTGGGCGGCAGGACGACGGGCTTGCCGTCGAGCAGGATCTCGCCGGAACTCGGCTGTTCGAAACCGGACAATACCTTGACAAGCGTGGATTTGCCGGCCCCGTTTTCACCCATCAGGGCATGGATTTCGCCGGCGCGAAGATCGAAGTTCACGCTGAAGAGGACCTGCACCCCACTGAAGGATTTGCATATGCGCCTGGCGGACAGCACCACGGGTGCGGTGTCGGCGGCTTCCACGGTCATCTGATCCTCCCCAAAGCGGCTCTCCATCCGCTCTGGACCCTATGTAAACCTTTACATACATCGTGTAAAGGTTTACATCGTTGATTTACACAGATCAGTTGAAGCCTGCCTTTGACCTCTCGACAAGTCTGTGTAGTGTCTCGGCGAAGACAGCCCCAAGGCAGAGCCCAGTGTCGAATTCCACGCCCGCAACCATCGAAGACGTCGCCCGGATCGCCGAGGTCTCCATCGCGACGGTGTCCCGGGCGATCCATATGCCCGAGAAGGTCGCCAACTCCACACGGCTCAAGGTCAACCAGGCGATCGCCATCACCGGTTATACGACCAATGCGATGGCGCGCAGCCTGAGGCTTGGCCGCTCCAACATGATCCTGGTGGTGGCGCCGGATATCGGCGATCCCAATTTCTCCAACATTCTCGTCGGGCTGGAGAACGAGGCGCGCGCGCATGGCTACGGCATCCTGATCGGCCACACGCAGAACGACGCCCAGCGCGGCCTCGAATATCTGAAATTCTTCAATTCCAACCAGGCGGCCGGATTGATCCTCTTCACCGGCATCCTGCCCTTCGGGCATCAGACGATGACTGCGCGGCTGCCGCCGAGCGTCGGCGTTTTCGAGCCTGTCTTCAACGGCGGCATTCCCTATGTCGGTGTCGACGATACCGAAGGCGCCAGGAAAGCGGTGGATCTGCTGCTGGCCGAAGGGCATCGCAAGATCGCCTTCATCGGCGATTCACGCACCCGGCTTGCCTATACCAGGCGCCGCATGGGTTACGATGCCGGTCTCGACGCCGCCGGCATCCCGCCCGACTTGAGGATCGTGCTCGAAGGCGACGGCACGATCGAAAGCGGGCGGCATGCGGTCGAACAGCTTTTCATGCGTGACACGCTTCCCACAGCCTTCATGTGCGTCAACGACCAGACGGCGATCGGCGTCATGGTCGGGCTCGGCGCGCGGGGTTACGACATTCCGCGGGATTTCTCGGTGACCGGTTTCGACGACGTGCCGCAGGCCGTCTTCATATCCCCGCCACTGACCACGATCCGCCAGCCGAGAACGGCAATCGGCAAACAGGCAATGGCGCTGCTGTTGGAACTGCTGTCCGATGGCCGGCCGACCGAAACGGAAATCCTGCTGAGGCCGGATCTGGTGGTTCGAAACTCCGTCTCGGCGCCGTCGCGCAACTGGTTGAAACGGTAAATCCATATAGGCTTCCGGCCGGAGAGGGCTGCGCCGGCGGCCGATGACCGCCGGCGCGCTTTATCAGACGTAACGATTGACGACGTTTTCCAGCAGCTCCTGCTTGCCGGATCTCGGCTGCGGGTTGACGTCGTGGCTTTCGACATAATGGCTGATCTCATCCAGCGAATACTCGCCGCGGAAGAGCTTCTGCGCCTCGGCGGATTCCCAGCCGGCATAACGATCGGCGAGCGGCTGCGACAGAGCCTTGTCCTCGATCATCTTAGCAGCGGCCTTCAGACCGCGGGCGCAGCAATCCATGCCGCCGATATGGCCGATCAGTAGATCCGCCGGGTCGAGCGACTGACGGCGAAGCTTCGAGTCGAAGTTGGTGCCGCCGGTCTTGAAGCCGCCGCCTGCCAGAACGTGATAATAGGCCAGCGCCATTTCGGGAACATTGTTCGGGAACTGGTCGGTATCCCAGCCGGACTGGTAGTCGTTGCGGTTCATGTCGATCGAGCCGAAGATGCCGAGCGCATTGGCAAGCGCCAGCTCGTGCTCGAAGGAGTGGCCGGCAAGAATTGCGTGGCCCTGCTCGATATTGAGCTTCACCTCGTTTTCAAGGCCGTGCTTCTTGAGGAAGCCGTAGACGGTCGCGACGTCATAGTCGTACTGGTGCTTGGTCGGCTCCTGCGGCTTCGGCTCGATCAGGATCGTGCCCTTGTAGCCGATCTTGTGCTTGTATTCGACGACGAGGTTGAGGAAGCGGCCGAGCTGGTCGAGCTCGCGCTTGATATCGGTGTTGAGCAGCGTCTCGTAACCTTCGCGGCCGCCCCAGAGCACGTAGTTTTCGCCGCCGAGCTTCTGCGTGGCATCGATGCAGGTCTTGACCGTCGCGGCTGCGAAAGCAAAGACATCTGGATCCGGATTGGTCGCCGCACCCGACATGTAACGGCGGTGAGAGAAGAGGTTCGCCGTGCCCCAGAGCAGCTTGGTGCCGGTTGCGGCCTGCTTCTCGGCGAAATAATCGACGATCTCGTTGAGGTTTTTGGTGTTCTCGGCGAAATTCTTGCCCTCCGGACGCACGTCGGCGTCATGGAAGCAGTAGTAGGGCGAGCCGAGCAGCGAGAAGAATTCGAAGGCGACGTCGGCCTTGAGCTTGGCGGCCTTCATCGTGTCCTCGAACCAGGGACGCAGGAAGGTCTGGCCGCCGAAGGGGTCGCCGCCCGGCCATGTGAAGGTGTGCCAATAGGCCACCGCAAAGCGCAGATGGTCTTCCATGCGTTTGCCCATGACGATCTCGTCCGGCTGGTAATAGCGGAAGGCCAGCGGATTGGTGCTGTCGGGGCCTTCGTATTTCACTTTCTGGATATCGCCGAAAAATCCGGTGCTCATGTTGGGTCTCCTTGGGTTCGTATCTTTTCGAAGTTCTGAATTGTTAGTCTATGCCAGAGGCCCCCTCATCCGCCTGCCGCACCTTCTCGCCGGCGGGGAGAAGAAACTTGTGGCAACGTCGCGGCTCCCTCGAATGAGGGTAGGGTGAGGGGCGCCTCGATCTCAATGCGCCAGCGACTTGATCGCCGGATAGAGCGCCCGATAGCGCTTGTAGGCATCCTCGTAAGCGCCGCTCAGCGCCGACACCGGCTCGATCGTTCCGGCCGTTACCGGCGGCGTGCAGACGGCAATGGGATCTGCCCCCGTTGCCGCGATCAGGCCGAGGCGGGCAGCGCCGAAGGCGGCGCCGAAATCGCCGTCGGCCGGCAGGTCGACGGGAACGCCGAGCGCGGTCGCAATCGAGGCCAGCCAGTAACGCGAGCGCGACCCGCCGCCGATTGCCGTGACCCGGGATATGCCGGTGCCGGCCGAACGCAGCGCTTCGAGATTGTCGCGGATGGCGAAGGCGACGCCTTCGAGCACCGCCTGGGTAAGCACGACACGGCTGCTTTCATGCTCAAGGCCGATGAAGGCGCCGCGGATGACGGCATCGTTGTGGGGCGTGCGCTCGCCGGAGAGATAGGGCAGGAAGGTGACGCCGGCGGGCGCCTTCAGCGTCTCGCCAAGTTCGCCGGTGAGATCGGCGGCCGACTTGCCGGTCACACCGGAATGCCAGTTGAGCGCATCGGTCGCCGACAGGATGACTCCCATCTGGTGCCAGGTGTTCGGCAGCGCGTGGCAGAAGGCATGCACGGCGCTTTCCGGCTTCGGCAGATAGGAACCGTTGGCGGCAAAAAGCACGCCTGACGTGCCGAGCGAGACGAAGGCGGCGCCATCGCTGACCGTGCCCATGCCGCAGGCCGAGGCCGCATTGTCGCCCGCGCCGCCGGCAACGACGACATCGCCTGATATACCCCATTGCGCCGCGAGTTCAGACCGCAGCTTGCCGGCCTGCGCGGTGCCTTCGACAAGCGCCGGCATCTGCTCCTCGGAAAGGTTGGTGGCGGCGAGCAGTTGCGACGACCAGGCGCGTTTGCCGGTGTCGAGCCAGGACGTGCCGGCCGAATCCGACATTTCCGAAATATATTCGCCGGTCAGCCAAAGACGCAGATAATCCTTCGGCAACAGCACCTTGGCGATCTTGGCGAAGACATCGGGCTCATGCTTTGCGACCCAGGCGAGCTTCGGCGCCGTGAAGCCCGGGAAGACGATGTTGCCGGTCAGCGCGCGAAAGCGGGGATCGGCATCGAGCGCCGCGGCCTCGACGTAGCTGCGCGTATCGTTCCAGAGGATGCAGGGGCGCAGGACCTTATCGCTGGCATCGATGAGCGTCGCGCCGTGCATCTGGCCGGAAAGGCCGATGCCCCTGACCGCGGCGAACTCCTTCGGATGTTTCGCCTTGAGACCGGCGATAGCCTCCTCGGTGGCCCGCACCCAGTGGGCCGGCTCCTGCTCCGACCAGCCGGAATGCGGACGTGAGACGTCGAGCGAACCATTGGCCGAGCCGACGATCTTCTGATCACCATCGATCAGCATCGCCTTGACGCCGGAGGTTCCGAGATCGAGACCCAGATACATGTGGTATTTCTCCCTTTGCCGCTACGGCAGATTGTCTTTCAGAAATATGTCGAGGCGGATGCGCTCCTGCGCCTCGATGACGGCAAGCCCGTCCGCCTTGGCTTTCAGCACGCGGATCGCGCTGCGCACCTCATGGCCGGCATCCTGGTTGAGGATCGCATCGATCGTATTGTCGATCAGGGCTGCGCGCGTGTGGGCGGTCAGTTCGTGGGCAATCACCGTCAGCACGCGATCGACGGCCTTCTCCTTCAACGCCCGGATGAGGCCGCGATTGCCGGCGCCAAGGCTGTAGACGCCGATGATGCCGGCATTCCTGGAAAGCGCGTCGGCAACGAGCATATGGGCGATCTCGGGGTCGTCGCGGCCTTCGAGGACTGGCAGAATCGCCAGATCGGGAAATTCCTCGGCCATGACGGCGGTGAAGCCCTCCAGCCGCTCGCGATGGTCGCGCACCAGCATGGAGCCGGCAAGCACGGCAATCTCGCCTTTTTTCGGTCCGAGGAATCGGCCGAGCAGGCGAGCCGCCGTGCGCCCGGCGGCGATATTGTCGACGCCGGCATAGTGATGGCGCAGCGAGCCGGTGAGATCGGAAACCAAGGTGACGATGGGAAAACGCTCGCGCACCAGCCTGTCGACGACGGCGCGCACGCCAGGCGCATCGGTCGCAACCAGTGCGATGCCACAGGGCTTTTCCCGGGAAAGCTCCTCGAGCACCGAGACAAGCGCTGCGGGATCGAAAGCCGGCACCTCGATCGTGCGGATATCGGTGCGCTCGGCCGACGATCGGAGGACTGCCTGGCGGATCTCGGCATTGAGCCCGTGCATGAAGGAGTTGTCGCTGGCCGGGAGGATGAAGACCAGCGGATAGGTGCGCCCTTTGGCAAGATTGGCGGCGGCGACGTCTCTGACATAACCGAGCTCGCGGATCGCGGTCTCGACCTTTTCCCGCGTGACGTGGCGCACACCGGGCCGCTGGTTGAGAACCCGGTCGACAGTCGCCAGACTGACACCGGCGGCGGCGGCGATATCGTGAACGGTTGGTCTCATCATTCCTCCTGACGAGACCATTAGCGCCAATTTTGATGTACGTAAATCAAAAAATCGAACGGGCCGGTTTCCGCGTGGTTTTCCGGCATGGCCTACCCGATTCGGATCGATCCGACCGGCGATCATTCGCCTGATGACACGACGGCCGGAAAACAGCAACAAAAAGGCCCTCCGAAGAGGGCCTTTTCAAGGGGCGGCAGGCCGGAGGTCAGTGGCCGCCACCGCCTCCCCCGCCTTGCGGCGCGGGTTTCTTGATCATGGCGACACCGAGGATCATCGCCAGGAAAAGCGCGGTCAGGATCAGGAATACGTCGCTGAAGGAGAGAATGATCGCCTGCTTGGTGGCAAGGCCGACCATCTGCTTGACTGCGACCGAGGCGCCATCCATGCCGTAGGTGTTGAAATTGGCGGCCATGTTGTTCATCTGGTCGACCGCCGCCGGATTGCCCCAATCCATATTCTCCCGCAGCCGCTCGTAGTGCACGTCCTGCCGGTTGGTGAGCACGGTGTTGATGACGGCAAGGCCAACGGCGCCGCCGAGGTTTCTGGTCAGATTGAACAGGCCGGACGCGCCGCGAATGCGCGAAGGCGGCATCGTGCCGAGCGCGATGTTGTTGATCGGCACCATGCACATCATCAGCCCGAAGCCGCGCAGGATCTGCGGGATGAAGAGTTCGTAGAAATCCCAATCCGCCGTCAGATGCATCATGATGAAGGTGCCGGCGGCAAAGCTGACGAAGCCGATCACCATCATCAGGCGCAGGTCCATCTTGGTCGACAGCCGGCCGGCGATCGGCGCGGTGAAGAACATCGCAAGCCCGGAGACGAACATCGTCTCGCCGATCATCAGCGAATCATAGCCGCGGATGCGGCCGAGATAGACCGGGTAGATATAGGTGAGGCCATAGAGGCCGATACCCATGACGAAGGAGAAGACCGAGCCGAAGGAAAAATTCCGGTTCGCAAAGGCCTTGAGGTCGACGACGGGGAATTCCACCGTGAAGGCGCGATAGAAGAAGATGATGGCGGCAGCGCCGGAAGCGACCGCTGCGATGGTGATCGAGCTGTCGTTGAACCAGTCGTTCGAATTGCCCTCTTCGAGCACATATTCCAGCGCGCCGAGGAAGACGCCCATCGAGATCAGCCCCCACCAGTCGAACTTCTTGAAGAGCGACAGTTCCGGCTTGTCGAAATCGATGAAGTTCCAGGTGACGATCGTGACGATGATGCCGGGTACGATGTTGACGAGGAACAGCCAGTGCCAGGAGAAGGCGTGGCTGAGGTAGCCGCCGACGGTCGGGCCGATGGTCGGCGCCAGCGTCGCGATCAGACCGATGATCGGCGAGACGATGCTGCGCTTCGACGGCGGGAAGATGGTGAAGGCGGCTGCGAAGACCGACGGGATCATACCACCGCCGATGAAGCCCTGGATGACCCGGTAGACGATCATCTGGTCGATATTCGTCGCCGTCGCCGCCAGCGCGCTCGCCATGGTGAAGCCGGCAGCCGAGATCGCGAAGAGGTAACGCGTCGAGATGATGCGCGCCAGCGTGCCGGACAGCGGGATCATGATCACTTCGGCGATCAGATAGGATGTCTGCACCCAGCCGATTTCGTCGCTGCCGGCCGAAAGGCCGGCCTGGATTTCGGCAAGCGAGGCCGAGACGATCTGGATGTCGAGGATCGACATGAACATGCCGAGCACCATCGCAAAGAAGGCGATGAGCTTCTTCGGATCCATGCGCTCGTCGGCATGGGCGGGTGCCGCCGGCATCGTCCCCGCCGTTGCTGTCGCGCTGCCGGCCATCAGATCACCTCTGCCTTTCCTGAAGGCTTACTTGCTCGGCGCCGTACGGGTGTCAACGTCGACGACGACGCTCAGGCCCGCGCGCAGACGGCCGCTATCGAGCGCATCCTGCGGCAGCGCGATGCGCACCGGCACGCGCTGGATCACCTTGGTGAAGTTGCCCGTGGCGTTTTCCGGCGGCAGCAGCGAAAAGACCGAGCCGGATGCCGGCGAGATCGATTCGACGGTGCCGACGATCGGATGATCGCTATAGGCATCGACATGCACGTTGACCTTCGATCCCGCCACCAGATGCTGGATCTGCGTTTCCTTGAAATTGGCGTCGATATAGAGCTGGCGCACCGGAACGAGCGCCATCAGGCGCTGGCCGGGCGAGACGAGATCGCCTTCCTGGACCGAGCGGTTGCCGACAATGCCGTCATAAGGCGCCTTCAGCACGGTGAAGGAAAGGTCGCGGGCAGCCTTGTCGCGCGAGATCTCGAGCGAACGGACCGAACCTTCGGCCTCTTTGCGCTGGGCCTGGAGAATGGTGACATTGGCCTGCGCAACCACGATGTTGGCATCGCCGCCGGAAAGATTGGCTTTGGCCTGATCGAGGGCGATATTGGCGTTGTCGAGATCGGCGGCGGTGCCGACCGACTTCGCTTGAAGCTCGCTCTGGCGCTTCTGGGTGATCTCGGCACCGCGAACGGCCGCTTCGAGTGCCACCTTCTGCGCCCGCGCCTGCACAAGGCTCGCATTGGCGCCTTCGATCTGCGCGTCGATACGCTGCAGCGAAAGCTGTTCGGTGGCGATCTGGGCCTGGGCCTGGTCGAGGGCGTTCTGATAGTCGCCGTTATCAAGCGTGGCAAGCACGTCGCCCGCTTTGACTTCCTGGTTGGCGACAACATTCACCTTCGCGACGTAGCCCGTGACCTTCGGCGAAATCGTTGCAATATCGCCCTCGATATAGGCGTCGTCGGTCGACACCATGAAGCGGCCGTTCGTCCACCATTCATAACCATACCAGCCGCCGCCCGCGAGAAGGGCGAGCACGACGATCGGCAGCACCGGGCTACGGCGCTTCTTCGCAGCCGCAGGTGCGGCGACCGAAGCCGGCGCCGACTGCGCGGGAGTGGAAGGGACTTCGCGGGCTTCAGCCGTCGGAGCTTCCGCAACTGCCGCGACCTCGGCCTTGACCTCTTCGGTCTCGGCGTTTTCGCTGACAATCCGCGCGACGTTGCTCTTCTGGTTGCTCGACATGGCCACTTTACCGATCTTGGAGTAAATAATCGAACTGAACGGTTCGGTTCAGTTGACTTAAACCTGTTTTACCGTCATATCAAGATGTATAGAACCAATCGGTTCGATTTCTTTTAAAGAAAATACGAAACCGTCAACACGGTTAAGGAGACATGACGCTGAACCCCGACCACGCCGCCGTCTTCAGCCCTCCCGCGCCCGGAGGCCGATTTGCCGCAGGCGAAGATCCGGCCAAGCGCCAGCAGATTCTCGCCGGCGCCAAGCGTGTCTTCATGAAAATGGGTTTCGACGCCGCCAGCATGAACGACGTGACGCGCGAGGCCGGTGTCTCCAAGGGAACGCTCTACGTCTATTTCACCAACAAGGAAGAATTGTTTTCGGCGATGATCGAGGCAGAGCGCGCCGCCTTCGTGGCGGCCGTGCGCACGGCGCTTGCCGAACATGACGATCCCGAAGCCGGCCTGTATGAATTCGGGATAAGCTTCGTCACCCATATGACCGATGAAAAGGTCATCAACGCGATGCGCACCGTTCTCGGCGTTCGCGACCGCATGCCGGTTCTCTGTCAACGCTTCTTCAAGGGTCCGGAAAACCTGCGCACCATCATGCGCGACTTCCTGGAACGGCACATCGCCGGAGGCAGATTTGAGATCGACGACATCGATCTGGCCGCCGGCCAGTTTCTCGATCTCGCCAGCGGCAGTTTCTTCAAGCTCCGCCTGTTCGGAAGCATGGAAGAACCGCCGTCTCGCGACGAAATCGAGCGCGTCATCCGCGGCGCCATCCGGGTCTTCATGGCCGCCTACGGTGCGCCCCGGCACAAGACCGACTGACCGCACCTTGACTGCCCGCCTCCATCGGCCAAAATTCCGCAACTGCGATCAAACCCGGCTGCAGGCTTTTCTTTAAGGAAGAAGCCGCAACCAGGGGAGTGAGGATGAGCGCCGTTGGACGGGCGATCTGGTTCATAGAGAGCCATTTCGAAAACGATATATCGCTGGAAGAGATTTCGGAAGCCGCCGGATTGTCGCGCTACCATCTGTCGCGCGTCTTCGGGCTCGTCACCGGCCACTCGATCAGCGGCTATATCAGAGGGCGGCGCCTCAGCCGCGCCGTGCCGGCCTTGGTCGGCGGTTCATCGACCATTCTCGAGGTTGCGCTTTGCGCGGGCTACGGCTCGCACGAGGCTTTCACCCGTGCCTTCCGCGACCAATTCGGCATGACGCCGGATGCGGTGCGCAGACAGGGACACGCCCGTAACCTTATCTTGCTGGAGCCGATCAGAATGGACCCCGCCCACCTCAACGACCTCGAACCGCCCCGCTTCGAAACCCTTCCGCCGATGCTCTTTGCCGGCCTGCAGGAGATCTATCCCTATGGTGGCAATGCCGCCATTCCCTCCCTCTGGCAGAAGTTCAATGCCCATTTCGGTCATATCCCCGGCCAGAAGGGCAACGTCGCCTACGGCATCTGCACGCATACACCGGCGAAGCGGAGAAATTCCGCTATATGGCCGCCGCCGAAATCGCCGATGCTGGCGATCTGCCGGCGGATTTTGCAACGCTCAAGCTTCCCGGCCAGCGTTACGTCGTCTTTAGCCATCGCGGCCATGTCTCGGGCATTCCGGCGACGATGAACCGGATTTTTGGCGCATGGTGGCCGACATCCGGCCTGGAGCACGGCGAGATACCCGACATGTTCGAACGCTACGACGAGCGCTTCGATCCCTATACCGGCATGGGCGTCACCGAAATCTGGTTGCCGATCAAGGAATAAAAGTCACATCACTTTCGTATACCCCCTTGCGGCGCTTGTCTGGCAGGCCGGTGTCATTACATTGCGAGCGTCATTTATCCATATGACGCAAAAGGGATATACGCTGATGCAGGAAATCATCACGCTCATTCAGGATCCGGCCGCCTGGGTGGCGCTCATCACGCTGGTGGTGATGGAAGTCGTTCTCGGGATCGACAACCTGATCTTCATTTCCATTCTCACCAACAAGCTGCCGCCCGAGCACCGGGAGAAGGCCCGCAAGATCGGCATCGGCCTTGCGCTCGTCATGCGCCTGGCTCTGCTCGGCACCATCGCCTGGATCGTGCAACTGACCGAACCGCTATTTGAAGCCTTCGGCCACGGCTTCTCCTGGAAGGATTTGATCCTGATTGCCGGCGGCCTGTTCCTCGTCTGGAAGGCCACCAAGGAAATCCATCATACCGTCGACCCGGAAGACCATCAGGAGGATTTCATCGCCACGTCGGCAACGACCGGCTTTGCATCGGCCATCGGCCAGATCCTGCTGCTCGATCTCGTCTTCTCAGTCGACAGCATCATCACCGCCGTCGGCATGACGCCGCATCTGCCGATCATGGTGGTCGCAGTCGTCGCCGCCGTCACCGTCATGCTGGTTGCGGCGACCCCGCTGGCCAACTTCATTGAGAGGAACCCGACGATCGTCATGCTGGCGCTCGCCTTCCTGCTGATGATCGGCACGACGCTGATCGCCGAAGGCATGGGCTTCCACGTGCCGAAGGGCTACGTCTACGCCGCCATGGCCTTCTCGGCGCTGGTCGAGGTGCTGAACATGTTCGCGCGCAACGCCCGCAAGCGAAAACGCGACGCCGCCCATTGAGGCTTGGACTGGAGGGCGCGGCCGAACCGCCGCGCCCTCACCCGCCGCCATCAGGCCTTTGCAAACGTGGTTTTTCTTGACGCGCCCGGTTGAATATGGCCTAAGGCCAGCCGAACGGACGATCGGCGGAGAGTGCGGGCGCATGCCCTTTTCCGGCCGGTTTGCCGATGAAGATATCTGCATCCTTCCGGCCGAACGTCGCTTTCCCATGAAAGCCGTCCGGCATTCATTGACGGGCACACACAATGACAGTTTCCGGGACAGCTACCGGCGTCCGCGTCCGCATCGCTCCCTCGCCGACCGGCGAGCCGCATGTCGGCACCGCTTATATCGCTCTCTTCAACTATCTTTTCGCCAAGAAGCATGGCGGCGAGTTCATCCTGCGCATCGAGGATACCGATGCGACGCGCTCGACGCCGGAATTCGAAACGAAGGTGTTGGACGCACTGAAATGGTGCGGGCTGGAATGGAAGGAAGGCCCGGATATCGGCGGCCCCTACGGCCCCTATCGCCAATCCGACCGCAAGGAAATGTACCAGCCTTACGGGCAGGAATTGCTGGACAAGGGCCATGCCTTCCGCTGTTTCTGCACGCCCGCGCGGCTGGAGCAGATGCGCGAAACCCAGCGCGCCGCCGGCAAGCCGCCGAAATATGACGGTCTCTGCCTCAGCCTCACGGCCGAGGAAGTCACCTCACGCATGGCCGCCGGCGAAACGACCGTCATCCGCATGAAGATCCCGGCCGAAGGCTCCTGCGACTTCACGGACGGCGTCTACGGCGATGTTTCCATCCTGTGGGATTCGGTCGACATGCAGGTCCTCATCAAGGCCGACGGCATGCCGACCTATCATATGGCCAACGTCATCGACGACCATCTGATGAAGATCACCCATGTGGCGCGCGGCGAGGAATGGCTGGCTTCGGTGCCGAAGCACATCCTGCTCTATCGCTACTTCGGCTGGGATCAGCCGATCTTCATGCATCTGTCGCTGATGCGCAATGCCGACAAGTCGAAGCTGTCGAAGCGCAAGAACCCGACCTCGATCTCCTATTACTCCGCGCTCGGCTATATCCCGGAAGCGCTGATGAACTTCCTCGGCCTGTTCTTCATCCAGATCGCCGAAGGCGAAGAACTGCTTGAGATAGACGAGCTCTCCGAGAAATTCGACCCGGAAAACCTCTCCAAGGCCGGTGCGATCTTCGATATTCAGAAGCTCGACTGGCTGAACGGCCGCTGGATCCGCGAGAAGCTGTCGGAAGAAGAATTCCAGGCGCGCGTGCTGAGCTGGGCGATGGAAAACGATCGTCTGAAGCAAGGCCTGCGGCTGTCGCAGACGCGCATCTCCAAGCTCGGCGAGCTGCCCGATCTCGCCGGTTTCCTGCTGAAGTCCGATCTCGGCCTGCAGCCTTCCGACTTTGCCAAGATCAAGTCGCCGCCGGAGGAGATCCTCGAGATCCTCAACACCGTTCAGCCGGATCTCGAAAAGATCCTGGAATGGAATGTCGAGACGATCGAGGCCGAGCTGCGCGCGATCGCCGACCGCATGGGCAAGAAACTGAAGGTCGTGGTCTCGCCGCTCTTCGTCGCCGTGTCCGGCTCGTCGCGGTCCCTGCCGCTCTTTGATTCCATGGCGATCCTCGGCCGCTCCGTCGTACGCCAGCGCCTGAAGCTCGCCGCACAGGCGGTCGCCGCCCTCGTCGGCTCGAAGTAAGAACAGTCAGAGGATTTCGACAGTGGCTGACAACAAGACCGAAAACACCCTCTCCTCCGACGCGACTGAGGTGCGCGCCCAGAAGCTGAAGCTGCTGCGCGAACAGATCGGCGAGGTCTATCCGGCGCATTTCCATCGGACGATGGGCAATGCCGAGCTGACCGCGAAATACGAGAGCCTGGAGCCGGATACAGAGACGCAGGATGTCGTCACCGTCGCCGGCCGCGTCTATTCCTCGCGCAACTCCGGCATGTTCATGGATATCCATGACGCCTCCGGCAAGATCCAGATCTTCTCGCACAAGGACGTCACCGGCGAGGAGGCCCGCGCCCTGCTGCCGATGATCGACATCGGCGACATCATCGGCGTCACCGGCATCGTCCGCCGCACCAAGCGTGGCGAGCTGACGATCAATGCGCAGAAGATCGAAATGCTGACGAAGTCGCTGCTGCCGATGCCCGAGAAGTGGCACGGCCTCTCCGACATCGAGCTGCGGTACCGCAAGCGCCATCTCGACATCATGACCAACGAGGATTCGAAGCTCCGCTTCCAGCAGCGCTCGAAGATCGTCTCCGGCATCCGCCGCTTCATGGAAAATGACGGCTTCATGGAAGTCGAGACGCCGATGCTGCATTCGGTCTATGGCGGCGCCACCGCCGAGCCGTTCAAGACGCATCACAACACGCTCAAGCTCGACATGTATCTGCGCATCGCGCCGGAACTGTTCCTCAAGCGCACGCTGGTCTCGGGCCTCACCGACAAGGTCTTCGAGATCAACCGGAACTTCCGCAACGAGGGCGTCTCCACCCGGCACAATCCCGAATTCACCATGATGGAATGCTATTGGGCCTATGCCGACTACGAGGACGTCATGGACCTCGTCGAGCGGCTGTTCGAGACCCTGGCGCTCTCCATTCACGGCACGACGGAATTCGACTTCGGCGACAAGCGGATCTCCTTCAAGGGACCGTTCAAGCGCGTGCCGATGCCCGATGCCGTCAAGGAAGCCACCGGCATCGATTTCCGCGCCATCAAGACCGATGACGAGGCACGCGCCGCCGCCAAGGCTGCCGGCTTCGCGGTCGAGAAGGATTGGACCTGGGGCGAATGCCTCGCCTTCATCTTCGAGGAAAAGGTTGAATCGACACTGATTCAGCCGTCGCATGTCACGCATTTCCCGAAGGACATCTCGCCCTTCGCCAAGGAAGTGCCGGGCGAGCCGCGCCTCGTCGAACGTTTCGAGACCTATTGCAACGCCTGGGAACTCGGCAACGCCTTCTCGGAACTCAACGATCCCGAAGAGCAGCGCCGCCGCATGGTCGAGCAGCTCGAACAGGCGCATGCACGCGGCGAGAAGGAAAAGCAACTGGACGAGGAATTCCTCGACGCGATCGATCAGGGCATGCCGCCGGCCGGCGGCCTCGGCATCGGTGTCGACCGCCTCATCATGCTGCTGACCAACGCGCCGTCGATCCGCGACGTCATCCTGTTCCCGGCCCGCCGCAACAAGGCCGACTGACGGAAGAAAACAGGCAAAGAATGAAGCGGAATTGAAGAGTCCTGGTGCTGTCGCCGGCGCTCCGCTGTTTTAATGCCGTTTGTTCAGTGTGCCTTGGCAGGCGCGGGCTCCGGCGGCTCTTCGGCCGGGGCTTCCGCCACCACATCGGCACTCCCGCCCTCTGTGGCAGGCGCAGCTTCGCTTTCGCCCGCCGGTGCGGCACCATGGCCGCCGCCGGCGGCCTTCGTTTCCTTGGCTTTTTCCCCATTCTTCGTCGAGCCCACCGCGACCGGATCGACGCAATCCTCGGGGTCCTTGAAGGCAGCGCTGATCATGGCGACCTCCTCGGACGGCATCTCTATCCGTTCGCCGAAGAACAGCCCGTTTTCGCTGGCCTTGCCGTCATAATAGCGCGCCGTATAAGACTTGTCGTTAAGGCCTGGAACGGTCTGATCGGGATGCGGGATATAGACGACATCGGCGCCGATCGCCCGGCCGCGAATGTCGGCACGCAGCGTCGGCCCGTTCTCGTCGAGCACCACCACCTGCACCAGATCCGGCTTTTGCGCGGCGTAGACGGCCTGGGCGACGCGAAGTGCTGTCTTGACGCGTGTCATCCCGTCGGTCGGTTCGGTCTTGATGTATTTCCGTATCCAGATGTGGTTCTGCTTGCGGATGGTCACGAGGTTTACGTCGCTGCATTCGAGCCCGTAGCCACCGCCAGTTGCACCGATCAGCCTGTCCTTGCCGACATAGACCGCCGCGCCGCCGGAAACGCCCGCCAGAAGAGCGACTCCACCGATGATGATTGCCAATTTCCGGGAAGGCCGGAAGATGCGCAGTAAGGCCTTCACGCCAACTGCTCCGCCATCTGAAACTCCAACGCAGGACTAGTGCTGAGAACGCTAAGGAAATGACGTTTCAGAAAGTTTAAGTGGGCGCGCAAAGCCTGCGCCATTTTGGAAAAACACCAAAAAAGGTCCACTTTTTTAGGCCGCTTGCCACGGCCTGTTTCGCCATGCTCTAAACGCCCATGGCTTTCACGCTTCGCCAGGTTCAATATTTCGTCGCCGTCGCCGAACAGGGGTCGGTGACGCGCGCCGCGCAGAACCTTTCGATCTCGCAATCCTCGGTGACGGAAGCGCTGAAGGAGCTCGAAACCGACCTCGGCGTCGAACTCTTCGAGCGTCATCCGCGCGGCCTGACGATCACCCATAACGGCCATCAGTTCCTGCGCCACGCGACAAAGATCCTGGCCTCCGTCTCCGATGCGCGGACCAGCTTCTCCGGTCAGCAAAGCACCCTTTCCGGCACGCTGAACATCGGCGTCACGTCGCTCGTCGCCGGCTACGTCCTCTCCGATCTCCTGGCGCGATACCGGCGCGCCTGCCCGGGCATCGAGGTCAGCGCCATCGAGGACAATGGCGGTTACCTCGAACATCTCCTGGTCGGCGGCGAACTGGATGTCGCCGTCATGGTGATCTCAAACCTGCGCGACCGCATGGCGCTGCAGGCGGAAATCCTCGAAACCTCGCCCTATCGGCTGTGGCTGCCGATGGGCCATCCGCTGGTGTCGGCCGACATCATCTCGGTCGCCGACATCGCCCGCGAACCGTTGATCATGCTGACGGTCGACGAAATCGAGGAGAATACCGGCAAGCTGCTCTCGGCACTCGGCGCCCGCCCGCATGTCGCCTTCCGCACCCGCTCGGTGGAGGCAGTGCGCAGCCTGGTTGCAACGGGCGCCGGCGTGGCGCTGCTTCCCGATCTCGTCTACCGACCATGGTCGCTCGAAGGCGACCGCATCGAGAGCCGCGACGTCTCCGGTTCGCTGCCGGTCGTCCAGGTCGGCATGGTCTGGCGGAAGGGCTCCAGCCTGCCGCAGGCGGCGCGCGATTTCGTCGGCATCGCCGAAAGCCTGCGTTCCGGCCGCATCCGCTGATATCGGAATTTCCGATAACGCCCTTCTGATAAATGAATTTGCGAAAGCGACCTTTTCGCGTCACCTTTTCATCCGGGAACAAACCGCCACAGAAGTGGCATCAGACCGGGAGACGATGATGACGAATCTCTTGAAATCCTGCACGGCAGCGCTTGCCTGCCTCAGCGTCGCGACGCAGGTGATCGCCGCCGAACCGCTGAAGGCGCTCGGCAAGGGTGAAGGTGCGGTCAGCATCGTCGCCTGGGCCGGTTATATCGAACGCGGCGAAACCGACAAGAACTATGACTGGGTCACCGATTTCGAAAAGGAGACCGGCTGCAAGGTTTCCGTCAAGACCGCCGCCACCTCGGATGAAATGGTCTCGCTGATGAACGAAGGCGGTTTCGATCTTGTCACGGCATCGGGCGACGCCTCGCTGCGCCTCATCGCCGGCAAGCGCGTCCAGCCGATCAACACCGATCTGATCCCGAGCTTCAAGACCGTCGACGAGCGTCTGCAGAACGGTCCCTGGTATACGGTCGGCGGCGTCCATTACGGCGTGCCCTATCTCTGGGGCCCGAACGTGCTGATGTACAATACCGATGCCTTCAAGGAAAAGGCACCGACCAGCTGGGGCGTCGTCTTCGAGGAGCAGACGCTGCCCGACGGCAAGTCGAACAAGGGCCGCGTCCAGGCCTATGACGGCGCGATCTACATCGCCGACGCAGCCATGTATCTGATGGCCCACAAGCCGGATCTCGGCATCAAGGATCCCTACGAATTGACCGAGGACCAGTACAAGGCCGCCCTCGACCTATTGCGCGGCCAGCGCAAGCTCGTCTCGCGCTACTGGCACGACGCGATGATCCAGATCGACGACTTCAAGAACGAAGGCGTCGTCGCCTCCGGCTCCTGGCCCTTCCAGGTGAACCTGCTGCAGGCCGACAAGCAGAAGATCGCCTCCACCTTTCCGGAAGAAGGCGTCACCGGCTGGGCCGACACCACCATGCTGCATGCCGACAGCGAACATCCGAACTGCGCCTATATGTGGATGGAACATTCGCTGAAGGCCAAGGTCCAGGGCGATGCCGCCGCCTGGTTCGGCGCCGTGCCCTCCGTTCCCGCAGCCTGCAAGGGCAACGAGCTGATGGGCGAGGCCGGCTGCGCCACCAACGGCTTCGATCATTTCGACAAGATCAAGTTCTGGAAGACCCCCGTGGCCAAATGCGCGACGCAGAGCGAATGCGTGCCCTATCATCGCTGGGTGTCGGATTATATCGGCGTGATCGGCGGGCGATGAACCGGGCCGGTCCGCGCGCATAAGGTCCCCTTCCCATAAGGGAGAGGGGTGCTGAACGGCACCGCCGAATCCTGCCGAAACACCAAGGTATTTGCGAAAGGGTACGGCAGGTTAAGCCCCTCCCCCTTGTGGGGGAGGGGTTTGGGGCCGGGTCTTTATTGACCAAGACCGAGCCTCTCACTGAACACACACGACCCGGAGCCCCCATGACGTCAGCTGTCCGTTTCCAGCAGGTATCGCGCCATTTCGGCCAGGTTCGCGCCGTCGACGGCGTCGATCTCGAGATTGCGCCGGGCGAATTCTTCGCCATGCTCGGACCTTCCGGCTCCGGCAAGACGACGTGTCTCAGATTGATAGCCGGCTTTGAGCAGCCGACATCGGGTCATATCCAGATTTTCGGCGAGACGGCAGATGGCGTTCCGCCCTATCGCCGCAACGTCAACACCGTGTTCCAGGACTACGCGCTCTTTCCGCACCTCAATATCCTCGACAATGTCGCCTATGGGCTGATGGTCAAGGGCGTCGGCAAGGCGGAGCGGATGAAGGCGGCAGGCGATGCCCTCGAGCTCGTCAAGCTGCCAGGTTATGGCGGCCGCCGCCCCGGTCAGCTGTCTGGCGGCCAGCGGCAGCGCGTGGCGCTTGCCCGCGCGCTGGTCAACAAGCCGAAGGTGCTGCTGCTCGACGAGCCGCTCGGCGCACTCGACCTGAAGCTGCGCGAGCAGATGCAGGAGGAATTGAAGAGCCTGCAGCGCTCGCTCGGCATCACCTTCGTTTTCGTCACCCACGATCAGGGCGAGGCGCTGTCGATGGCCGATCGCGTCGCCGTCTTCAACGATGGCAATATTGTCCAGCAAGGCACGCCGCAGGATATCTATCGCTGCCCGAAGACCCGCTTCGTCGCCGATTTCGTCGGCTCCTCGAACGTCATCGCGCCTGATCTCATGGCCTTGCTCGGCGGTGAGAAACGCTGGGCGAGCCTGCGTCCCGAGGCGATCCGGCTGACAGGCGACGGCGTCGAGGCGAAAGTCGAAAACGCAAGTTTCCTCGGCGCAGCCACGCGTCTCAGCGTCGACCTCAAGGGCAGCCGGCTTCATGTCATGCTGCCGGCAGGCACGCCGGTGCCGGATGTCGGAGCGGGCATCCACCTCGCCTGGCAGCCGGCCGATATCCACTATATGGACGATGCGGCATGACGGCACTCACCATGCCAGGCGGCAAGACATCGATCCTTCCGGGGCGCGGCGGCTTCTTCGGCCAGTTGTCGGATGCCTTCTGGCGGCACCCGAAGCTGCTGCTCTTGCTGATGCTGACGCCGCCGCTGCTCTGGCTGGGGATCATCTATATCGGCTCGCTGATCGCCCTGCTTCTGCAGAGCTTCTTCTCGATCGACGATTTCTCCGGCCTGGTGAATTACGAATTCACCCTCTCGACCTATGCCCAGCTGCTGAATCCTGCGAATTTCGACATCATCATCCGCACCGTCGTCATGGCGGCGCTGGTCACCGTCGCTTCCGCCCTGATCGCCTTTCCGATCGCCTATTACGCGGCGCGTTATGCTCAAGGCAAATGGAAGGCGCTCTTTTATCTCGGCGTCATGCTGCCGCTCTGGTCGAGCTATCTCGTCAAGATCTACGCCTGGAAGCTGATCCTCGCCAAGGAAGGCATCCTCACCTGGATCTTCGAAAAACTCCATTTCTCCTGGCTGCTCGACGCCGTCCTGACCCTGCCCGTCGTCGGCGGCAATTCGCTGTCGGTGAGCTACCTCGGCACCTTCATCGTCTTCGTCTATATCTGGCTTCCCTATATGATCCTGCCGACACAGGCAGCCCTCGAGCGCGTGCCCGGCAACCTGATCGAGGCCTCGGCGGATCTCGGCGCCACGCCGCGCCAGACCTTCCGCACCGTGCTGCTGCCATTGGCACTGCCCGGCATCGTCGCCGGTTCGATCTTCACCTTCTCGCTGACATTGGGCGATTACATCATCCCGCAGATCATCGGCTCGTCCAGGCTGTTCATCGGCCAGGCCGTCTATGCCCAGCAGGGGACAGCCGGCAACGTGCCGCTGGCGGCCGCCTTCTCCATCGTGCCGATCGTCATCATGGCGCTCTACCTGTCGCTCGCCAAGAAGATGGGGGCCTTCGATGCGCTCTGACCTCAAGACATCGCCGCTGGCTTTGAAGATCGCCGCGGCCGTCGGACTGCTCTTCCTGCACCTGCCGATCCTGTTGATCTTCGTCTATGCCTTCACGACCGAGGAAAAAAGCTATCAATGGCCGCCGCCCGGGCTGACCCTGCAATGGTTTGCCGTTGCCTGGAACCGGCCGGACGTCTGGTCGGCGCTCAGCCTCTCCGTACAGGTCGCCGTCATCGCCACGGCGATCGCGCTGGTCCTCGGCACGCTCTGTGCGGCGGCCGTCAGTCAGACGAAATTCTTCGGCCGCGAGGCGATCTCGCTGCTGGTCATCCTGCCGATCGCCCTTCCCGGCATCATCACCGGCATTGCGCTGCGCTCCGCCTTCAGCCTGTTCGACATCCCGTTTTCGGTCTGGACCATCGTGCTCGGCCACGCCACTTTCTGCGTGGTCGTCGTCTACAACAATGCGGTCGCCCGCTTCCGCCGCACCTCCGGCTCGCTGATCGAGGCTTCGATGGATCTCGGCGCCGACGGCTTCCAGACCTTCCGCCATGTCATCCTGCCGAATATCGGCACCGCTCTTCTTGCCGGCGGCATGCTTGCCTTCGCCCTGTCTTTCGACGAGGTCATCGTCACCACCTTCACCGGCGGCCAGCAATCGACCTTGCCGATCTGGATGCTCGAAGAACTCATCCGCCCGCGCCAGCGCCCGGTCACCAACGTGGTCGCCATGGTCGTGGTGCTCGTCACCTTCCTGCCGATCCTGGCAGCCTACTACCTCACCCGCGACGGCGACCAGATCGCCGGCGCCGGCAAATAACAGGGAGAACATCATGGATACCCAAATGCTGATCGGTTCCCGCTTCGAAAAAGGCACGGAGACGGAAGAGCACATCCTGAACCCGAAGACGGGCGCGACGGTGATCGACCTTCCCGAAGCCTCGCTTTCCCAGATCGACGCCGCCGTCGACGCTGCTGAAAAGGCCTTCGCAAGCTGGTCGCAGACGACGCCGGGCGAGCGTTCCGGCTACCTGCTGAAGATCGCCGACGCCATCGAGAAGGATGCGGTCGGCTTCGCGACTCTGGAAGCGCTGAACTGCGGCAAGCCGATCAATGCGGTGCTGAACGACGAAATCCCGGCGATCGTCGATTGTTATCGCTTCTTCGCCGGCGCCGTGCGCAACCTGCACGGCCCGGCCGCCGGCGAATATCTGCCTGGCCACACCTCGATGATCCGCCGCGATCCGATCGGCATCGTCGGCTCCATCGCGCCATGGAACTATCCGCTGATGATGATGGCCTGGAAGCTGGCGCCGGCGATCGCCGGCGGCAACACCGTCGTCTTCAAACCATCGGAACAGACGCCGCTGACGTCGCTGAAAATGGCGAAACTGCTCTCCGAAATCCTTCCCGAAGGTGTCGTCAACGTCATCCTCGGGCGCGGCGAAAGCGTCGGCAACGCCCTGATCAACCATGCCAAGATCGGCATGGTCTCGATAACAGGCGATGTCGCCACCGGCAAGAAGGTGCTGCAGGCCGCCGCCAAGACGGTCAAGCGCACCCATCTGGAACTCGGCGGCAAGGCGCCGGTCATCGTCTTCGACGACGCCGATATCGATGCCGTCGTCGCCGGCATCCGCACTTTCGGCTATTACAACGCCGGTCAGGACTGTACCGCGGCCTGCCGCATCTATGCCGATGCCAGGATCTACGACAATTTCGTCGCCGATCTCTCCTCAGCCGTCGGAAGCATCCGCTTCAACCAGGCCGACGATACCGAAAATGAGATCGGGCCGCTGATCTCCAGGCGCCAGCGCGACCGTGTCGAAAGCTTCGTCGCCCGCGCTTCCGAACACAAGCATATGGAGATCACCACTGGCGGCAAGGTTTCCGGCGACAAAGGCTTCTTCTTCGCCCCGACCGTCATAGCAGGCGCCTTGCAAGACGACGAGATCGTCCGCCGCGAAGTCTTCGGCCCGGTCGTCTCGGTCACCCGCTTCTCCGATGCCGACGATGCCGTTGCCTGGGCAAACGACAGCGATTACGGCCTCGCCTCCTCCGTCTGGACGAGGGATATCGGCCGCGGCATGAAGACCGCCGCCCGCCTGCAATATGGCTGCACCTGGATCAACACCCATTTTATGCTGGTCAACGAGATGCCGCATGGCGGCCTCAAACAGTCGGGCTACGGCAAGGACATGTCGGTCTACGCGCTGGAGGACTACACCGCCGTGCGCCACGTGATGATCAATCACGGCTGATCGGGAGAAGGCAAGGATACGAAATTCGACGTTACACCCATCAGCAGCACCGGGAGGGGCAGGCCGAAGATCAGCGCCTTCCATACCGACGATCTGGAACATTTTCCCGGTTGCTGCGTCTTCCCAGGCAAAACGCAAAGGATGACGCCATGCTGAAATGGGCTCTCATATTTTTCGTGATTTCGATCATCGCCGGCTTCTTCGGTTTTTCCGGCGTATCGGCAGCAACCGCGACGATCGCCCGCGTTCTTTTCGGCATCGCGCTGGTGATCTTCCTGATTTTCCTCGTCCTTGCGCTGATGGCCGGCCAGGCGATCTTGTGAGCGGAAACGCAGCGGCAATGAGCGTGGACGTAGAACATGTCCACGCTCATTGACCCAACCGGCTATTTCAACTGCGCAAGGAGCGCGTCGGCGCCTTTCCGGACGCCGACCATCGAGGCATCCATCGCCGTGAAGCTTGCACCGATATTCATCGCATTCGGATATTGCTTGGTGACATAGGAAGACAGGAGACGATTGCTCGCAGCATCATAGATCTCCACGGCATAGTTCACCGAACCGGTCATCGAGCCTTCTCGGCCGCGCGCCGCCTGGACGGTGTTGTACAATCCGCCGGCGACGTCGATGCGCGTGACCGTTCCGAGCACCGCAGTTGTTGCCTTCGCGCCCGTCAGCGTCAGATGCAATCTGAGCGTTGCCGGAGCAGGCGTGCTGACGATGGCAAAGCGTGTCTTCAATTTTTCCGTGAATTGCTGCTGCATGTAACTGGCGAGGAAAATCCTGTCCTTTCCGGAAACCTTGCCGAACTGATTGTCAGGGCCGTTATAGACCGTAACGGGATCTACGATGATCCTGTTGTACTGGCTCCAGTTGACATTCGTCTGATAGCGATATGGCACGCGGCCGGTCTTATCCTCAATGTTCGGTCGAAGCTGTGATGCCGAAGCAAGTCCGGAATACACCGTCGGGTCAGGGGTCGTGCATGCGGCAACGCCCAAGCAGGCGAGCATCAGTGCGGCGCCGATTTTCAAATTTTTTATCAATGGCTTGGCTCCAGCTTTGGAAATGCCGAACGGCATCTGCTGGCACCGGTTTTATGGAATTCGGATGTTGCTGTGTTTGTTATGATATGCGGAAATGTTCGCAAACCCTCTTTGCGACCAAGCAGCGCGACGCGACGCATGACCACGCCGTCGGTCGGCCGGCAGTCAGTGTGATGAAGGGATCGACGGCGAGCCTTCGGGCTGGATCACCTGGCGAGCGGGCAGATCGATCACGACGACCAGGCCGCGTGGTTTCCCGTCCAACAACGTCAATTGTCCGTTATGCGCTTTGGTGACGATCCCTTGGGCGATCGGAAGACCAAGCCCAAGCCCGGAACCGCCTGCGGCGGCGATCTGCCGCGATTTGTCCCCCTTGAAGAATGGCTCCAGAACCTTCGCCTTGAGCTCGTCCGTCAGACCGGGACCATTGTCCCTCACCTCTATCCGGATCCCGCCATCGTCACGGCCTTGCAACTCGATTTCGACCTGCGTTGCATAACGGGACGCGTTTTCGACCAGATTGGTTATCGCGCGGGTCAGCGCCTGAGGTTTGCAGACAAACGCCAGTCGCCGCGGACCGGTGAACCGCACATCGACGCCGGTGTCGGAGAAATCGGTCGTAATCGTCTGTAGCAGGCTTGAGATATCGACCTTTCGATCGACCGCCCTCACCGATGGATCTTTGAAATAGGCCAGGCACTCGTCGATCATGAAATTCAAAGTGGCGATATCCGCAAGCATCAGGCTGCGAAGTTCCGGCTCTGAGGAACGCTCGGCACGCATCCGCAATCTCGTCAGCGGTGTCCTGAGATCATGACCCACGCCGCTCAGCACTCTTGTTCGATCCTCCGCCATGCTCTGGATGCGATCGCTCATGACGTTGAGCGATTCCGCCAGGCTTCGGATCTCGGCTGCGCCATCCGGTTCGAAAGGCTTTTCCAGGCTGCCTTCCATGCTCGCGCGTTTGGCAGCGGCAGCAAAGCGCCTCAGAGGTTCGGTAATAAGCCGGCTGCTGAAATATGCGAGCAGCACCAACGGAATGACGATTTTCAAAAATCCGCTTGCAGCTGCCGGAACGAACCACAGATAGCTGGGAAAAACCGGCAGTTGAAAGATGAGAGCACGCCTGTCGTCAATTCCGACAGTCAGCACGTCTGGATGCGATTGACCCATGACGAAACGATGAAATGCCGCGAAAATATTGTCGGCGAGCAGCGCGTCGATGCGCGCCACGATCTCGTTTGCAGCTATCATCGGCTGTTTGCCGGCAAGCGGCTGATCCAGGGACAATTTTTCGACCCCAACGCCGAGTGCCGCTGCTCTCTTGAGAACCGCGGCTTCGTCCTCGACTGACCTTGCCTGCGCAAATTGCTCGGCGACCATCGCCGCCCTGCCGGCAAACAGGCCGTTTTGAAAGCCGCGATCATGACGGCCGTAGATATAGGGCTCCATCGCGGTCGCCACGACGGAAACCAGCACGACAAGCAAGGTCGCCAATATGAGGATCTGGCTCTGGATCGAAGCGCGCCGGAAATTTCTCACGAGAGACGCTCTACCTTGGATGCGAAAAGATAGCCCCCCAAGCGCACCGTTTTGATGAACGTCGGGTCTTTCAGATTTGGCTCTATCTTTTGCCTGACCCGGCTGATGTGGGCGTCGATGCTGCGTTCCACCGGCCCTGCCGACCCTGCATGTGTCATCGACAAAAGCTGTTCGCGCGTCAAAACCTTATTGGGATTGCAACAGAATGCCAGGAGGATATCGAACTCCGCGGTTGTCAAGGAAACCTGCGCGCCGTCCGCGTCGAGAAGTTGACGGCTTTTCGGATCGATGCGCCATCCCGAAAACGTCATAGGCCCAAGCGTTTCCTCGTGATGGTGGGCATATGACGATCTGCGGAGAATGCTCTTGATCCGGGCCAGCAGTTCGCGGGAGTTGAATGGTTTCGTGACATAGTCGTCAGCACCGAGCTCCAGGCCGAGAATGCGGTCGATATCCTCCTGGAGCGCCGTCAGCATCAGGATCGGCACCGAGCGCGACGCGCGAAGCCGCCGGCAGATGCTGAAGCCGTCCTCGCCCGGCAACATCGCATCGAGGACGATGAGATCGAATTGCTGTCGCGCCATCATTCGGTCCATAGCCGCGCCGCTCTCCACCGACGAGGCTTCGAAGCCGCTGGTCCGGACAAGGTCCACCAGCATATCGGCGATCGCTGAATCGTCTTCGACGATGAGGATATGAGCCTGATTGGGAACTGCCATTTCATATGCCATCGTCATTTGCTCTCTTGCCAGGAGTCCTGTCGGCGCGAAATTATCACGTTTCCGCTTTTATCAATCAGGCGGCCTCATCCGCCATCGATCACGGTGGTTAAAATCTCCAAGGCCGCGTCGCCAGGCACTTTTCTCCGCACGATATCAGCTGCCACCGATACGGCTCCGCCTTATCAGGTCTCGTGCAATGCTATGTTCGATAATGTTGCGAAATGTTGCAGACAGGAATGCCGGTGTCGCCGACACGGCGCCCTATATCAAAACTGCCTTTCGGGATCACCGCTGACTTCCACATGGTCATCTCGGATTCCGCTATCGATGATAACCGTGGCGACGAAACAGACGCGAATGACCAGCAGACAGAAGAATACCAGCGAGAGGCTCGCCGTCGCATAGTGCTTCAACGCGGAACGCTTGGGGAGCCGGGCAGTGAGTTTATGAAGGGCGTTTCTGGCGAGACGACCGATCGCTACGAGCAGAAACAGTGCCGTAATGATGTACCCGCTTGCCGAGGCCGCCCCCAATAACTGGAACATCAAAAGACACCCGCACCAAGTGAAGACTTCGCGTTTTGGAATGACGCCTTCAAACCGACGAAACCCGATGGAACGACGCCGATGAGATCCGTCCGCAAGGCGCGTGATCGGCCGGAAAGGCGGCGCCGGGTGGTCCGGATCGGCGCCCGGCGAAGTCCGGTTCGGCGGCGATGGGAATTCGGCCACTGTTAATCGGCTCGCTCTGCGCGGGGCGAGGCGCGGCGACTTAGAAGCAGAGATGTGGCGGCACGCCACCGGGATGCCTTCGCCGCGGCTGCAATCACCGTCTCATTGAGAGTTGGCGTTCTTTGGACCGCAGCAATCCTGGCTGTCTTTGACTCCGTGAGCGCCGCGATCCTTCTCAGAAAGGCATCGCTGTCGAATTCTTTCGAGGAAGGAACCGACTTTGCTGTCGGCTTGATGGCATGGAAAAACACCTCCAGATTGATGACTGGTATCGGCTTGATGTTTCGCACCAGGTCGATATCCGCCCGCATCGTTACCGCCAGACAATATCGGTCCGAGCGCAAAGCGTCGAAGAGCTCCGGTATGGAAGACACAGCCGTCGCGGCATATCCGTTCTCATTCAGCTTCGAGACGATACCGCAGGCAGCGCCTTTGCCGAGAAAGACGAGAATTGGCTTTTGCTGGTTGCTTTGCACTGATGACATCACTGGCATACTCCTGACCTGTCGCCAGAAGTTTAGCCCGCATCGGCGCTGCTGTTTGTTCGGTTTTATTCGGTTTTATTGCGCCGCGAAGCGCCCGCGAAGTTCAGGCAAGCGCGGCGGACCTCGCTATTTACGACAACGCTGCCCTGAGCCAGGGATGCATCGAGGCCCTCTTTCTGAGCAGCCTGTCGATCGATATCGATCCCGCGCCGGAAGCCGAAAGCACAAACATGCCGCCGGCAATCGCCAGGTCCTTCTCGAAATGCAGCAACTCGTTCTGGCTTGCGAAATTCGTATGGAAGAGCAAGGCGGTCGCCAGGCAGAAGAGCGCCAGCGCCAGTGCGCCAAGCCGGGTGAGGAAACCTGCCGCGACGGAAAGGCCGGCGCCGATCTGAAGGGCGATGGTAGCAAGTGCCATCGGCGTCGACAGCCCCAGTTTTGCGAAAGTGTCGATGGTCGCAGTGAGATCTGCCGCAAGGGACCAGCCCTCATGCAGAAAGATCAGCGCCAGCAGAAACCTGCCGAGGAGCAGAACGAAATCGGCCGGTCGGGACCGGCTTGAGGCGCTTTCCATCATACCCTCCGGTTTGAAGAGCAGGCGGCGCGGCCCGCTCATGCCTTCGGCTCCTCAGATCCTCGCAGCCGCTCTGGCAAGATGCATTATAGCAGGCTTGCCCCGACATTGATCGCCAGCGCCAGGATCGTCGTATTGAAGAGGAACGACAGCACGGCATGCAACAGCGTCAGCTTGCGCATGCTGGTCGAACTGACCGCGACATCCGCCGTCTGTGCGGCAACGCCGATGGTGAAGGAGAAATAGAGGAAATCCCAGTAGCCGGGCTCTTCGATCCCATCGGGAAATTTGAGCCCGCCCTCCTCGTCCGCCCCGCCGTAGAAATAATGGGCATAGTGGATGGTGAAGAGCGTATGCAGGAAGAACCAGGAGATCAGGATCGTCAAAATCGCCGCACTTGCCCGTGCCAGCGCGACGTCAGGTGCCGCCTCCTTGATCGAATGAAGCTCGATGCCGATGCCGGCGATGCTGGCAAGTGCGGCACCGATCGAAAGAGCCAAGAGCACGGTATCGGAGAAATCAAGATCCGCGGAGCGTTTTCGGATGCTGTCAACCGTCGCCCGCAGCATCTTGCGCCAGCTCAGCGCGACAAAAACGCCGGCGCTGACATTCCAGCCGAACAGGATATTGCCGGCGCTGACCTCGCGCGAGGTCACAGCCAGGAAGACCGCCAGTCCAGCAAGAGTGGCGATGATGAAGCTCGCATGCTTGTAGACAAATGCCGCAAGCGAATTCGTCCTTTCCTCATCCGCCATATCGGTCTCCGACAGCATATGCCCTTGATAACAGCACGAAAAAGGCGCGCCTGCCAGCCGGCAGCCGCGCCTCCGATTGCATGCCGTGCCGATCAGGCGGCGGCGAGCTGCAGTTCCTTCTGCACCATGGTCCGCAACGTCCCCAGATCCTTGGCGAAGGCGCGAATGCCTTCGGCGAGTTTTTCCGTCGCCATCGCATCTTCGTTCATCAGCCAGCGGAAGGTCTTCTCGTCGACGGTGATCTTCGCAGCCGGCTTGATGATCTCGGGCGAAAGCTTGCGCTCGAGCTTGCCTTCGTCCTTGGAGAGTTCGTCGAGCAGGTTCGGAGCGATCGTCAGGCGGTCGCAACCGGCCAGCGCTTCGATTTCGCCAGCGCTGCGGAACGAAGCACCCATGACGATCGTCTTGATGTCGTTGGCCTTGTAATAATTGTAAATGTCGCGAACCGAAATGACGCCCGGGTCTTCCTCAGGCGTGTAATCCTTGCCCGTCGACTTCTTGTACCAGTCGAGGATACGGCCGACGAAGGGCGAGATCAGGAATACCTTGGCGTCGGCGCAGGCAACGGCCTGTGCCTTCGAGAAGAGAAGCGTCAGATTGCAATCGATGCCTTCCTTCTGCAGCACTTCGGCAGCGCGTATGCCTTCCCAGGTGGAGGCGAGCTTGATCAGGATGCGATCCTTCTCGATGCCGCGTTCCTTGTACCCGGCGATGATGCTGTGAGCCTTGTCGATCGAAGCTTGTGTATCGAAAGAAAGGTCGGCATCGACTTCGGTCGATACGCGTCCCGGAACAAGCTTGGAAAGCGCAGCGCCGACGGAGATGGCGAGGCGATCAGCGACGGCGGATGAAACGGCTTCGGGATTGCCGCCTTGCTTCTTGCCCCAGGCGACGGCTTCCTTGATGGCGTCGGCGAACATGGGCGTGCCGAGTGCCTTCAGCACGATGCTCGGGTTCGTCGTGCAATCAACCGGCTTCAGGCGGGCGACGGCCTCGATGTCGCCGGTATCGGCGACGACGGTGGTAATCTCGCGAAGTTGGTCAAGCTTGGATGTCATGGTCAATAATCCTTGTTGAACTTGGGCTGCGACCGGCGCGAGTTCCGCCCGGCAAAGGTGATCTACCGGCAGGTTGTTTGCATGCTGCAGGCGAAAATGCGCGCATCCGTCACGGATGATTTATAAACGTGAAGGACAGTCGCCGTGTTCCAGCCGCCAACGAACGACGGCTCGAACGCAAGCGATGCCGCCTGCGGCTGGAAGGCCGGTCGTGACTTTCGGCATGCCCGCACTATGTCCTCCTCGACGGACAAGAACGACTTGTGTCACCCGGACTATCGCCACTCACCCAAGGAAAAGTCAAGGACATTTGTGCATTTCAATTGACATAAGTGTCACACCCGTCATTATCCCCCAACAAAAGCGTCGTTACGGCCCTTCATCCCATGGGGGATTGAGGCGGGCATCCTGCGGAGGAGATGTGGTCAAGCTCAAACGCGGCACGCACACGGCCTATTCCGAAGCATCCTCGCTGCGGCTGAGGGCGGCATGGCTCTATTATAACGAGGGCCTCACCCAGAAAGACGTGGCCGAACAGCTCGGCATCAGCCGCACCACCGTGATCCGCCTGCTCGACGAGGCGATGAAACGCAGCGAAGTCCAGATCTGGATCAACGATTCGATCGGCGATTGCGTTGAACTTTCGGTGAAGCTGGAGCGCGCCTACGGCCTCGACGAGGCGATCGTCGTACCCGCACCGATCAGCTGTGATGTGAATTCGCTGGCGAAAAATGTCGGCCTGGCGCTTGGCCAGTTCCTCTCCGAAGCCATTCCCGACGACTATACGATCGGCGTCGGCTGGGGCCGCACCATGACCGCCTCGCTGTCAAGCTTCCGGCCGCCGCGCCGCACCAATTGCAAGGTCGTGTCGCTGCTTGGCGGCATCGTCGCCGTGCACCAGACCAACCCGATCGACTACACATGGCGGCTGGCAAATCAGCTCGGCGCCGAATGCTACATGTTCCTGGCGCCGCTTCTCGTCGATTCCATCGAGACCAAGCGCAATCTGATCGAAAAATGCGGGCTGGACACGATCTATCGTCTCGCCGAGAACCTCGATCTGGCGATCGTCAGCTGCGGCGATATCGGCCCGCATTCGACCTCACTGTCGGAGGGCTGGATCTCCAAGGCCGAGTTGCAGGAACTGATCGATGCTGGCTGCGTCTGCGACACCATGTTCAACTTCCTCGACAAGGACGGCAATTCGGTCGACCACTCGATCAATCGGCGCGTCATGTCCGTCGATCTCGACACGCTGAAGGAGGCCAAACATATCGTGCTCTCTTCCGGCGGCGCTCATCGGGCCGTGGCGATCCGCGCCACGATCAAGCGCATTGGCTGCAATACGCTGATCACCGACGAAAGGGCTGCACGGGCATTGCTGGAACTGGCGGAGACATCGCCGTCCGCGCCTTCTCCCCAGTGGGGAGAAGCGCAGGAGCGATAGCGAGCGGAGCAAGACGAACGGGTCGGGGGTTGAACGGCCCGCCGCTCCGCCCGGGAAGCCATCAGGCGTGCGCCGATTCCCAGCCGAGCATCGCCCGTTTGCGGGTGAGGCCCCAATGGTAGCCCGTCAATGCGCCGTTCTTGCCGAGCGCCCGATGGCATGGCACCACGAAGGAGATCGGGTTAGCCCCCACCGCCGCACCGACGGCGCGCTGCGCCGTCGGCCGGCCGATATCGTTGGCGATATCGGAATAGGTCACGGCCTTGCCGAACGGGATCTTCAGCAGGCTCTGCCAGACGCGCACCTGGAAGTCCGTGCCGATCAGCACGACGCGCAGCGGCTGCTCCGAGGACCATTTGCCGGGTTCGAAGATGCGGGCCGCATAGGGAACCGTCGCCTGCAGGTCTTCGACATAAGAGGCGTTCGGCCAGCGGCAGGTCATATCCTCGAGGCAGGCCTTCTCGTCGCCGGAATCGCTGAAGGCAAGGCCGGCAAGGCCGCGGTCGGTCACCATGATCAGCGCGACACCGAAGGGGCAGATGTGGAAGCCGTAGCGGATGGTGAGGCCGCCACCCTTGGCCTTCCATTCGCCGGGCGACATCGCCTCATGGGTGACGAAAAGGTCGTGCAGGCGGCTCGGCCCGGAGAGGCCGACCTCGATCGACGTCTCGAGCAACGGCATGTCTTCGCTACGCAGCAGCCGCTTGGCATGGTCGAGCGTCACCGCCTGCAGGAAGCCCTTGGGCGACAGGCCGGCCCAGCGGGTGAAGGTCTTTTGCAGCTGGGTCGGCGACTGGTTGAGCCGCGCCGCGATCGCCTCCAGCGAAGGCTGATCGCGGTAATCCTCGGTGATGAGTTCGATTACCCGACGGACAATGTCATAATCAGGGCCGTCAGGCGTGATGTCTGTCTGAAGGTTGGCAATCATATTCATCGTCTTTCTCCTTGTCACAAGGAGATAGTCAATAGGGGGTGAGCAAACCACCCGATTCTTGCGCATCCGCCGGATAGTCTCAGATCCGCTGCTTGACCGTCGCGAGTGCGCCCTTGAAGGCCTTGGCGAAGCTTTCCCGATCGTCGGGATTGAGGAAGGATCCGATATCCGTGCGCCGCCCCTCGCCGAAGATATGCATGGAGAGGATGCCGATCTCCTGGTGCCGGCGAACGAGGAAACGCGCCCAGAACGGATTGAAATGATGCTCCACCATCCGTCCCGATGGTGCAAACTTGCGCACCGACACGTCCATGCGCGACACCGTCACCTGTTCGCGCGCTTTCCCGGAGCGGTAATTCAGCCAGAAGGCGCCGTACAAAAGCACGAAATCCAGTCCGAAGAAGAAGCCGATCGGCCAGGCGCCTGTCACGACGAAGAACATGCCGTAGAGGAAGCAGACGGCGCCGGACAAAGCAAGCAGCACCTTGAAGCCCCGACGGCCAAGTGACCGGTGGGGAAAGAGCTCGGCGGCGAAAACAGGCTGCTCGTTGGAGCTGTCGGCGTTGCTTTCCATCATGGCTGCTGAGTATAGAGTTTCCATGGCAAATCCGAAACTCAAATCCGTTACCAAGATGCCTCAGGGTGCGAATGTGATCGCCCGCCGCAAACCGGCGGCAGCGGTGCGCACGGTCTATTCACTGGCCGAGCGCGAGGAGATCTTCCGCCGCTTCTCCGTTCAGCGGCCGGAACCGAGAGGCGAGCTCGAACACACCAACGCCTTCACACTCGTCGTCGCCGTGGCACTTTCGGCGCAGGCGACCGATGTCGGCGTCAACAAGGCGACACGCGCGCTCTTCAGGATTGCCGATACGCCGGAAAAGATGCTCGATCTCGGCGAGGAACGGCTGCGCGACTATATCAGGACGATCGGCCTCTATCGCAACAAGGCGAAAAACGTCATCGCGCTCTCACAGATGCTGGTCGAGCAATTCGGCGGCAAGGTGCCTGAGACGCGCGAGGAGTTGGTCAGATTGCCGGGCGTCGGCCGCAAGACCGCCAATGTCGTGCTTTCCATGGCCTTCGGCCAGGCGACGATGGCCGTCGATACGCACATCTTCCGCATCGCCAACCGCATCAGGCTCGCCCCCGGCAAGACGCCCGATGAGGTCGAGGCACGGCTGATGAAGGTGATCCCGAAACATTACCTCTATCACGCTCATCACTGGCTGATCTTGCATGGCCGCTACACCTGCAAGGCGCGCCGCCCCGAATGCGAACGCTGTATCATCGCCGATCTCTGTAAGTCGCCGGAGAAGAGTTCGGATATACCGGCGGCGCTGGTCACGCTACCGCCGCAGGTGATCGGCGAGGCCGTCGAGTAGAACAGCGATCGCCTGCTCGTATTCCCGCCTTTCCCCGCCCGCCTCGATCGCGATCGCCGCGCGGTCAAAGGCTGCCGATAGCAGCAAGGTCAGCGGTGCGAGCATAGCACCGGCTTGCGGAAGCATGGCTGCAAGCCCTGCCCGCAGCGTCGCTTCCGCATTTTCTGCGTCGATCGTCGCGGTCGCCGGCAGGCCGAGAACGGCAGGCGCCTCGATCAGCAGCAGCCGTGTGCGCCCTTCTGCCATCATCGCGTCGAAATAGGCCGAGGCACCGGCGATCAGCGCGGCACGCGGCGCGTCGTGCGACGCCGAATGCGCCTCGATCGTCCCGGCCACTGCGCGCGCCTCGCATTCGATCACCGCGCGAAAAAGCGCCTTCTTGTCTTCAAAATGATGATAGAGCGCGCCTCGCGTCACACCCGCCGCCGCCACGATCTCCGGCGTCGCGGTCTCGGCATAACCCTTCTCGACGAAAAGACGCCGACCGGCATCGATCAGCGCCTGCCTCGTCTGTTCCGTTCTCTCGCGATTGCTGCGGCTCATGCGTTTTCTTTACATACAAACAGAATGTATGCTAATGGAAAAACATACAGAATGCATGTAAATGGAAAGATGGAGGAAAAAGATGAAATCGACGAGCTATTATCCTGTCATCATGACTGGCGATGTCGCCGGCACTGCCAGCTTCTATTGCAGGCATTTCGGCTTCAAGGCGCTGTTCGAAAGCGACTGGTACGTTCACTTGCAATCGATAGAGAAAGAGCATATCGCGCTTGCCATCCTTGACGGCAGCCACGAAACCATCCCGGCCATGGCCCGCGGCAGGGTGTCCGGCCTGCTCCTCAATTTCGAGGTCGCCGACGTCGATCCGATCTATGCCGCCTGCCGGAGCGCCGGCCTGCCTATACTGAGAGAGATCCGTGACGAGGATTTCGGCCAGCGGCATTTCATCACCGCAGATCCGAACGGCGTCCTGATCGACATCATCAAGCCGATCCCGCCGAGCGCCGAATTCGCGGCGATGTACGACACCGCCGCCCTGCCCGGCTGAGCCTCAGGGGTGGTGCAACGCGACATCCCTGGCGGAAACCAGCTTGTGCAGATGCACCATCATGCCGGCGGCAAAGAGCGGCGTCAGAAGATTGACGAAGGGGATCGCCAGGAAAAGGGCGATCACCAGCCCGCCGAGAAAGACGGTGGAAGCATGCTTGGCGCGGAAGAGCCGTGCCTCCTCAGGCGAACGGAATCGCATGGCGGCGAATTCGAAGAATTCCCGTCCGAGCAGATAGCCGTTCACCAGAAAGAACGCGACCAGATTGACCCCGGGGATGAACAGCAGCAGCAAGGCGACGATATTGCCGAGGATCACCACGCCGAGGAACTTGATCGAGCTTGCCATCGCCGGACCGAGCGGCATGGCGGTGCCCGGCGCATCCCCGGGATAGTCGCGTTTTTCGATGACGTCGGCGACATCGTCGAGAAACAGGCCGGCGATCAGCGCCGTGACCGGGGAAAGCAACAGCGCCAGCATCAGGGCGAGGCCGATACCGGCAAGGATCGCGAAGACGAAAGCGAACCACCCCGCCCAATCCGGCACATCGGGAAAGAAGCTCGTGAGCCATGGAAAGAGAAAGGCCATGAAGGCCCCGCGCAGCGCAAACCAGAGGCCGACGAGCACGAGAATCGTCAGGCCGAGCACCTTCCAGAAGACCGAGCGCGTTTCCGCCGCGAAGAGATTGGTGAGCGATAGTCGAGCGGCGTCAAGAATCATGTCTCAGGCGTCTCCGGTTGCGCGCAAGATGTAGGAAAGGTGGGGGTCGCCGACAAGAGAATAAAATTACATGCAGTAATAGAAAACTTGTCGAAAACTAAATACTAATATAATATTGTGACGTATATGAAATACGCACGGGCCTGAGAAGCAGCTTCCGAAATAGTTGCAAAGACAAGGGGTCGCAACAGCGCATCCACGGAACGCCTCTGAGGGAAGACGGGGAGGCCGATGTGGAAGACTTTGTGCAAAAACTCAGGCAATACGCAAAAAACGGCACACCAGCCGAACGCCGTATCGCGAAATATTTCACCGAACACCTGAATGACCTGCCGTTCGAGACAGCTGCATCCGTCGCTGACAGGCTGGATCTCTCGCCGATGACCGTCGGCCGGTTCCTGCGCGCGCTCGGCTATCAAGGGTTGGACAGCGTCAAGGTCGAGATTCGCGAGACCGTGACCACATCGCCGGCGCAATTGCAGAGCGCCATGAGCGAGCTGCATCAGGACGCCGCGGAGGGCAAACCGCTCGCCGTGCTGGTTGCCGAACAGATCCAGGCGCTCCATCATATCTATCATCTGACGGCGCAGCCGCATTGGTCAGAAGCCGTCGGCTTGATCAGCACGGCCCGAGAAGTATCAATCGCCACGCATGCGCGGCTCGCGAGCCTCGCCAATCATTTCTGCCAGCGGCTGACACAGGCCCGCGACGGCGTGCGCACGCTCGACGCCGCCGACAACCGTTTTGCCGAGCTCTTCGCCCGGCTGGCGGTCGATGACGCGCTGCTTGTCATTATCGACTGTCGCCGCTTCGCCAAGGCGCGACTGCTGGCCAGGACGGCGCGGCGCTACGGCTATAAGGTCGTGCTCATTTCGCCGCAACAGGCGGACTGGATGGCGGACCAGTCGAACGTCATGCTGCCCTTGCCGCCAGCGCGCGCGCCCGATCTCGACAACCTTCCGCCGCTGATCGCCCTGCTCGATTGCCTGTCGGAATCCGTTATCCTCGAAGTCGGAGAAGAAGCGGCCCTTCGCCGTCGCCGCATGATGGAATTCGCGACCGTGCTCGGCGAGGCCGCAAACCACTGACGTCCTTAGCGCGTCTCAAAAGACGAGCGGCGCCCTATAGCATCGTTTCCAGTTCGGCGCGGTGGCGGTGCATGGCGAGAAGACGGCGGTAGTCGCGGTCGTAGAGCGCCTGTTTCGCCTTGTCGGGAAGCCGTTCGTCGCCGCCTGGATACATCGCCTCGCCGGCCGCCGCCAGATCCTTGTACAAACCGCAGGCGACGGATGCGGCGACCGCCGTGCCGAGCAGCACCGCCTCGTTCATTTTCGGCACCACGACCTTGCAGCCGGTCGCATCGCTATAAAGCTCCATCAGCACCGGGTTCTTCACATGCCCGCCGGCAATATGCAGAGTATCGGGCATGTAGCCGTATTCCTTCATCATTTCCAGGATATGGCGGATCCCGAGGGCAATCCCCACCGCAGAGCGCCAATAGAGCGCGCAGAGCCCGTCGAAGGACGTATCGAGCGTCAGCCCGCTGACGACGCCGACGGCATGCGGATCGGCGAGCGGCGAGCGGTTGCCATGGAAATCCGGCAGCACGAAAATCCGCGCACCGAAGGCATCGCCCTCCTCGGCCCTCAATTCGGCGATGCGCGCGACGATCCTCTGATGCAGCGCCGCCGTCGGCTCGCCGCCGGCCGCATGCATACGCACGATGTGGTCGAGCAGCGCGCCGGTCGCCGATTGCCCGGCCTCCACCAGCCAGGATTGCGGGAAGACAGCCTCGTAATAGGGCCCCCACATGCCATGGCTCGGCTTGCGTTCCCGGGAGAAGGTAACGATGCAGCTCGACGTTCCGGCAATCAGCGCCAGCTGGTGCTCGCGTTTTACAGGATCGGCGGCATAGCCGCCGAGCGCGCCCAGTGCACCCGCATAAGCGTCGATCATCCCGGCAGCAACATGGCAATCCGTCGTCAGCCCCAGCGCTTCCGCCGCTTCCGGTGTCAACTGCCCGACACTGTCTCCGACAGGCGTGGTCTCGTCCGGCAGATGGCCGCGCGCATGAAGGTCCTCGAGGCCGATCCGCTCCAGGAAATCCTGCTGCCAGCCCTTTTCGAGATGCGCGAGATAATTCCATTTCGCCGTCAGCGTGCAGCGTGAACGGGCAGGCGAACCGGTCGATTTCCACGTCATGAAATCGGCGAGATCGAAAAAGTAGCCGGCCTTTTCCCATGTGGCCGGCAGCTTCTTCTTCAACCACATCAGCTTCGGCATTTCCATCTCGGGCGACATCACATGCCCGGAATGTTCGAGCACCCTGTGCTCCGTCGCCGTGCAGAAGTCGGCTTCCTTCAGTGCCCGGTGATCGAGCCAGACGATCGTGTCGAAACGCCGCTCGCCGCCGGTGGAAACGCTGAGCTGATGGCCCTCGACGTCGCGGACCACCAGCGAACAGGTGGCGTCGAAGCCGATCGCTCCAACCGAGGCGGCGGCGATGCCGGATTGCTCCATCGCCCTGCGCACTGCCGTGCAGGCGGCCGACCAGATATCTTCGGAATCGTGCTCGGCATGGTTTTCACGCGGCCGGTTCATCACGATCGGATGTTCGGATTTGGCGAGCAGGCGGCCGCGTGCGTCGAAGACGCCGGCGCGCGCACTGCCCGTGCCGATATCCACCGCAACCACATGATCACGCATCAAATCTTGGTCCCGTCCAGCTTATGGTTGCGGACAAGGTGTATCAAATCCGGCATGGCGTCAAACACCACCTCAGGCGAAAGACGATCGAGTTCGGCGCGGTATCCGGCGAAATTGGCGTGGGACCCACCGGTGAAGGCGAAGACCGTCATGCCCGCCGCCTTGGCGGCAGCAATACCGGCCGGGCTGTCCTCGACGACAAGGCAATGTGCCGGCTCGACCCGCATTTCACGCGCCGCATGCAGGAAAAGATCGGGCGCCGGTTTGCCGCGCTTGACCATCGTCGCGCTGAAGATGTCGGGCAGCTTGCCCAGAAGTCCGGTCACCGACAGCGACAGGCGGATTCGCTCCATCTGGCTGGACGAGGCAACGCAACAGGGCACGCCAAGTCCGTCGATCGTCGCGGCGACACCCTCTATCGGCTTCAACTCGGTGCGGAAACGGGCATAGAGATCGGTGCGGATGCGCTCGAGGAATTCCTCGCCGGCATGGACGTTGAATTCGGTTTCGAGCGTATCGATGAGGGTCGACAGGCTACGGCCGAGAAACCGCTCATAGGCCTGGTCCTCGGTGATCGAGACGCCGAGATCGTTCATGGCGCCGACGAGCACGCTGATCGAAATCGGCTCGCTGTCGACAAGCACGCCATCGCAATCGAAGATGACCAGCCGTGTTTCAGCATCAGCCATGGAAGACCCAACCTGAGTTCAATTCGGACGCATGACCGTCCCGCTTTGCTCGCAAGGCCGGATGGATGGCGACAACAGCGTGCCGCCATCCCATTCCCTTACACTGCGAGCTTGCCGTCGAGATAGAGTTGCAGCGTCTCCCGCGTGCCCTTTTCCCACAGGGTTTTGAGTGCATGGGCGAAACGCTTGCGGAAAAGTTCGGATTTTGCCACTTCGCCAAAAATATCGTCGAAGGCGAGGAAGGCTGACGGGTCGTCCTTGGCTTTCAGCGCCGCCGCATGCAGGCGATCGGCACTGGCGTCGTTGAAGACGATATCCTTGCCACTGTCGGTCTTGCCGGCGAAATAACGGCACCAGAGTGCTGAAACCAGCGCCAGGCCGACGACGTCCCTGCCCTGATGCAGATTGTCGAGCGTCGACGGCAGGATGAATTTCGGCTGGCGGTTCGAGCCGTCCTGCGCCAGTCGCGGAATGGTGTCGGCAATCTTCGGATTGAGCAGGCGGTGCTCAATCAGGGCGAAATAATCCGTCAGCGACGTGTTCGGCACCGGTGGGACGATCGGGATGATCTCATCTTTTTCGAGCTTGGCGAGGAAGGCGCGGATCAGCGGCTCTTCCATGGAATCGTGAACGAAATGAATATCCATCAGCGCCGCCGGATAGGCGATCGCGGCATGCCCGCCGTTGAGGATACGGATCTTCATATGCTCGTAGGGCGTGACATCGGGAACGAAGGTCACCCCGACCTTTTCCAGCGCCGGCCGGCCGGCAGTGAACTTATCCTCCAGCACCCATTGCTTGAATTCCTCGCAATAAACCGGCCAATTGTCCTCGATCCCAAAATTGTCGCGGAGGAAATCGACCTCACGCTGGCTGGTCGCCGGCGTGATGCGATCGACCATGGCGTTCGGGAAGGCGACATTCGCCCTGATCCAGTCGGCAAGGGCAGGGTCTGAATGTGCGGCCGTGCCGACGACGGCATTGGCGGTGACGACGCCGTTGTGGGGAATGTTGTCGCAGGACATGACGGTGAACGGTCCGATGCCCCTGGCCTTGCGCGCCTTCAGGCCGGCGACGATCAGGCCGAACACCGTCTTCGGCGCATCGGGATTCTGTCCGTCGGCAGCGATCGCCGGATGAGCCGGATTGAACCTGCCCGATGCGTCGATGAAATAGCCGCCCTCGGTGATCGTCAGCGAGACGATCCGGATCTCGGGATCGGCGAGCCTGGCGATGATGGCGCTCGCATCGCCGACCGGCAGGATGTCGATCATCGGCGCAGTAACGCGCGCCGCCGTCTTGTTGTTGTCCTGCTCGACCACCGTCGTCAGGAAATCCTGCGCCGCAAGCTTTTCGCGCATGGCGGCATCCGACGGCAGCACGCCGGCGCCGACGATCGCCCAATTGTGATCCGTGCCTGCATTGAAGAGATCGTCGAGATAGATCGCCTGGTGGGCGCGGTGGAAATTACCGACGCCGAAGTGCACGATGCCAGCTTTCAGCGATGCCCTGTCATATCCAGGGATAGCCGCCGTGCGGGCCACATCCGAAAGCGTTGCCAGCGATAATTTGCACGTCATGTTTCAGTCCTCTTGAAGGTCTTGCCGAGACGGCCGGGCGTCATCGTCCGGCTCGCATGCCTGCCCCCCGGCCGCCTGCCTCAAATGGCAAGGCCGCCCTCGTTGAATTTATGGATGCGCGAACGGTCCGGCGTCAGATAGACCGTATCGCCCGCCTTGGCCGCGAAATCGCCGCTGCCGCGCGCCGTCACCATGCCGATGCCCTCGGCATCGATATGCAGGAAAGTGTCGGAGCCGAGATGTTCGGCGACCACGACCCTGCCCTTCCATTCGCCGCTCTCCATCGACAGCAGCACATGCTCGGGACGGATACCGATCGTGTGGGCTCCGAGCTGGGCCGCATTCTGGCCCTTGATGAAATTCATCTTTGGCGAGCCGATGAAGCCGGCGACGAACAGGTTGCGCGGGCGGCTATAGAGCTCGAGCGGCGAGCCGACCTGCTCGATATTGCCCCTGTTCAACACGACGATCTTGTCGGCCATGGTCATCGCCTCGACCTGGTCGTGGGTGACGTAGACCATCGTCGTCTTCAGCTGCTGGTGCAACTCGCTGATTTCAAGGCGCATGTTGACGCGCAGTGCCGCATCGAGGTTCGACAGCGGTTCGTCGAACAGGAAGGCCGAAGGCTGGCGCACGATGGCGCGGCCGATCGCCACGCGCTGGCGCTGGCCGCCGGACAGCTGGCGCGGCTTGCGTTCGAGATAGTCGGTCAGGTTCAGCACCCGGGCGGCATCCGTCACCTTGCGGTCGATCTCCGCCTTGTCGACACCCGCCATCTTCAGCGGGAAGGCGATGTTGTTGCGCACGCTCATATGCGGATAGAGCGCATAGGATTGGAACACCATGGCCAGGCCGCGCTCCGAGGGCGCCTTTTCGGTGGCGTCCCTGCCATCGATGACGATCTTGCCGCCGGAGACGTCCTCGAGCCCGGCAATCAGCCTAAGCAAGGTGGACTTGCCGCAGCCCGACGGGCCGACGAAGACGACGAACTCGCCGTCCTTGATGTCGAGATCGATCGACGGGATGACCTTGGCTTCGCCGAAGACCTTCGAAACCTTCTGAAGGGTAATGCTGCCCATGTTTCTCTCCCTTTATCTTATTTCACAGCGCCGAAGGTCAGGCCGCGGACGAGTTGTTTCTGGCTGAACCAGCCAAGGATCAGGATCGGCGCGATCGCCATCGTCGATGCCGCCGACAGCTTGGCATAGAACAAGCCCTCGGGGCTGGAATAGGAGGCGATGAAGGCCGTCAGCGGCGCCGCCTTCGAAGCGGTGAGGTTGAGCGTCCAGAACGCCTCGTTCCAGGCCAGGATGATGTTCAAAAGCAGCGTCGAGGCAATGCCGGGCACCGCCATCGGCGTCAGCACGTAGACGATCTCCTTCATCAGCGATGCCCCGTCCATGCGCGCCGCTTCGAGGATCTCGCCGGGGATTTCCTTGAAATAGGTGTAGAGCATCCAGACGATGATCGGCAGGTTGATCAGCGTCAGCACGATCACCAGGCCGGTGCGCGTGTCAAGCAGACCTGAATTGCGGAACATCAGATAGATCGGGATCAGTGCGCCGACCGGCGGCATCATCTTGGTCGACAGCATCCACATCAGCACGTCCTTGGTCCGCTTGGTCGGCGAAAACGCCATGGCCCAGGCGGCCGGAATGGCGATGATCAGGCCGATCAGCGTCGAGCCGAAGGAGATGATCACCGAGTTCATGAAGTGGCTGAGATAGTTCGACCGGCTCTGCACCTCGGCATAGTTTTCCGTCGTCCAATGGAAAAACAGGAACTGCGGCGGCGAGGCGATGGCGTCGGCTTCCGACTTGAAGCTGGTGAGAAAGGTCCACAGAATCGGGAAGAAGATCAGGATGCCGAGCGTCCAGGCGATTGCGGTGACGATGAGCTTGCGCTTCGTTGTGACTTTTCTGGCCATCTCAAGCCTCCAGATTCTTGCCGACGAGGCGCACGAGGAAGATCGCAACGATATTGGCGAGGATAACAGCCACGATGCCGCCGGCCGATGCGCCACCGATATCGAACTGCAGCAGCGCCTGGGCGTAGACGAGATAGGTGAGGTTGGTGCTGTCGGTACCCGGCCCGCCATTGGTGGTGACGAGGATTTCGGCGAAGACCGAAAGCAGGAAGATCGTCTGGATCAGGATCACCACGGTGATGGCGCGCGCCATATGCGGCAGGATGATGTAGATGAATTTCGAGATCGGCCCGGCGCCGTCCATCTCGGCCGCCTCCTTCTGCTCCTCGTCGAGCGACTGCAGCGCCGTCAGCATGATGAGGGTGGCAAAGGGCAGCCATTGCCAGGCGACGATGAGAATGACGGAAAACAGCGGCACATTGGCCAGCCAGTCGATCGGCTGCAGGCCGAGCGCCTTGGCAAGATGGGCAAACAACCCGTTGACCGGGTTCATGAACATGTTCTTCCAGACCAGGGCTGCCACCGTCGGCATGACGAAGAACGGCGCGATCACCAGGATCCGCACGATGCCCTGGCCGTACATCGGCTGGTCGAGCAGCAGTGCAAAGGCGATGCCGCCAATGACGGTGATCAACAGCACGCCGGCGACGAGCAGCAGCGTGTTGATCAGCGCCGCAATAAAGGCCGGGTCGGACAGGAAATATTCGTAGTTCAGAAAACCGACGAAGCTTTCCATGCCGGGGCTGAGCAGATTGTAGTTCAGCAGCGAGAAATAGATCGTCATCGCCAGCGGGACGATCATCCACGCAAAGAGCAGCAGCACGGAGGGCGCAATCATCAGGCGCGCAGCGGAGCGGGTATGTAAGGTCGCCATGGCAATCACCGATCTGGACTGAAGCGGGGAGCGGCCGCAAGGCAGCTTTGTCTGAAAAAAGAGGCCGCCGATGCAGTTCGGGCAATCGGCGGCCCAGAGAGGCGGATTGTCAAGGATCCGCCTCTTGCTTGGGAGGCTTTTATTTAATGTAGCCGGCCTTGGTCATTTCGCGGGTGGCGAGCTGCTGTGCGCTCTGCAGGGCCTGGTCGACCGAAATCTGGCCGGCAAGGGCTGCCGAGAACTGCTGACCGATCGCCGTGCCGATGCCCTGGAATTCCGGGATCGCCACGAACTGGACGCCGACATAGGGGACCGGCTTGACAGTCGGCTTGCTTGGGTCGGCCGAGTTGATCGAGTCGAGCGTCGTCTTGGCGAAGGGGGCCGCCTTCTGATACTCCGCATTCGCATAGAGCGAGCTGCGGGTGCCAGGAGGTGCATTCAGCCAGCCTTCCTTTTCGGCAACGAGGTTGGTGTAATCCTTGCTCGTGGCCCAGGCGACGAACTTCTCGGCCGCTTCGGCCTTCTGCGAACCTGCCGGGATGGCGAGGCTCCAGGCCCACAGCCAGTTGCCGCGCTTGCCGAGGCCCTTATCCGGAGCGAGCGCGAAGCCGACCTTGTCGGCGACGGTCGATTCCTTCGGGTTGCTGACGAAGGATGCAGCAACGGTCGCATCGATCCACATGCCGCACTTGCCGGTCTGGAACAGCGCCAGGTTCTCGTTGAAGCCGTTGGAGGAGGCGCCCGGAGGGCCGGCATCCTTCATCAGCTTGACATAGAAGTCGAGCGTGTCCTTCCACTCGGGCTGATCGAACTGCGGCTTCCAGCTTTCATCGAACCAACGAGCGCCGAAGGAGTTGGACATGGCCGTCAGGAAGGCCATGTTCTCGCCCCAGCCGGCCTTGCCGCGAAGGCAGATGCCGTAGACTTCCTTGTCCTTGTTGGTGATCTTGCGGGCAGCGTCGGCAATGAAGTCCCAGGTCGGGGCGTCGGGCATCTTCAGGCCGGCGGCGTCGAACAGGTCCTTGCGGTACATGACCATCGAGCTTTCGCCGTAGAACGGCGCCGCATAGAGCTTGCCGTCCAGGGTCAAGCCGCTGCGGATGGCCGGCAGCAGGTCGTCGACGTCATAGTTGGCGCCGAGATTGTCGAGCGGCACCAGCCAGCCCTGCTTTGCCCAGATCGGAACTTCATAGGTGCCGATCGTCAAGACGTCGTACTGGCCGCCCTTGGTCGCGATGTCGGTCGTGACCTTCTGGCGCAGCACGTTTTCTTCGAGGGTTACCCATTCAAGGTCGATGCCGGGATTCTTCGCCTTGAAATCATCCGTCAGCTTCTGCATCCGGATCATGTCGCCGTTGTTCACGGTCGCGATTGTCAGCGTCTCGGCCGAAGCCATGCCGGCAAACGCCAGTGCTGAGCAGGCGCCCAGCAGAAAAGTTCTCAATGTCATATCTTCCTCCCAGAAGATGGAGTGTGAGCATTCGCTTTGCTCATGGGCAATTACTCAACAATCAACAAAGAATGTCAATCGGCAATCGTTGCTGCAATGCCGAAGGCGATAGTCATCTCATTGATTTAACTAGAATATTTTTTGCTCAATTCCTGAGCAAAAACTCAGCAGTTTCTTCATCGGTGATCAGAGCATTGATTTGATGGCCGACAATGGCAGCCCTGATCGCCTTGAATTTGCGCTTGCCCTTGGCCAGTCCAATGACGATCGACGCGTCGCGGGACGGGATCGGCGCCGACGCGACGCGCTCGTTGATCGGGTTGTCGAGCAACCTGCCGTCGACATCGAAGATCCAGCCGCAGATCTCGCCGACCGCGCCGCCGCGCATCAGCTCCATCATCTCGTCCTTCTCGAGAAAACCGTCGACGCAGAGCGGCCCGTCGATGCCGAGTTCGCCGATGCCGACGAAGGTAACATCGGCTTGCGCACTCATGTCGAGCGTCGAACGCACCAGTTGCTGGCCGTGCAGCAGCTCCCGTTCCTCCGCCGAGGTGACCAGCACCGGCAACGGCATCGGATAGTGCCGCGCCTTCACCGCATCGGCCATGCTGAAGATGACGTTGTAATAGGCCGCCGACCCGTCCGGGGCGATATTGCCGGTCAGCGAAACGATGCGGTGATTCGGACATTCGATCGCCGGCAGTTGGTCGACGGCCGCTTTCAGCGTGCGGCCGGTGCCGATGGCGAGGACGATTGGCTCCGGCCGTTTCAGCCACCGCTCGATCTCGGCGGCCGCCGCCTCGGCGATACCGACCGTCGTCGATGACGACGCGGGATCACTCGGCACCACCTCAACATGTTTCAGCCCGAATTTCCGGCGCAACTGACTGCCGAGTTCCAGGCAGGCGGCGATCGGATGATCGAGCCGCACCTTGATCAGGCGCTCGGCGACCGCCAGCGACACCAGCCGCTGCGCCGATTGGCGCGAGATGCCCATCGCAGCGGCGATTTCATCCTGCGTGCGCCCGGCGACGTAATAGAGCCAGCCAGCCCGAGCCGCATCGTCGAGCCGTGCAGGGGTCTCTGATCTTTTTGCCATTTAATGCCTACCGCGCAAAGTGAGCCGGCGTGCCGCCGCCGAACATGATTTGAATTTGTATCGCGCCAGATCAAAACAAAATTCCGGCAAATGTCGAGCCTGTTGCAAAGAGCCCCGCCAAATAACCGCTATCACCGATGCAAACTCCGCTCATGCAACCCCGCTTAGGCAACCCGCACTTAGCCAAACCCCACTCAGGCGAACCATTGCACGACGAGATAGATCGCCGCCTTCACCAGCCCGTAGATCACCCCGCCGGCGATGACGAGCGACACGGCCGTCATCACGAAGCCGATGAGCGCGAAGAGACCGTCACGGCCCAATATGCCGAAAGCGAAGACCGAGATCGTGATCGCCGGCAGGATGTTGCCGAGCGGGACCGGCAGCAGCAGCACGATCGACAGCAGCAGACAGGCGGCCCCGGCGAGATATTCCGCCGGCGGCTCGGCAAAGATCGCAAGCCTCGGCTTCAGCATGCGCTCGGCCCAGGCGAGCCAGCGGTGAATGCGGCCGACGATATTCTCGAAATCCTCCCGCCGCATCGAACGGTCGGCAATCACCCTCGGCAGCCAGGGTTGCAGCCCGAACGTCAATTGCGCGGCCAGGAAGACCAATGGCGCGCCGAGCACGGCCGAAGTGCCGGGCGGCGTGGGAAAGGCGTTCGGCAGCGCGAAGATCAGCATCAACGCGCTGATCGCCCTGTCGCCCATCGTGTCGAATAGATCACCGATCGAGATCCGCTCACGGCTCTGGTCGGCGGCCATCTGCCGTAAAATGGATGAGAGGCGGCGGCCTTTGGGACGTGGTCTTCGGATGGTACTGTTTTCTCTCGTATCGATGATCGTGGATCCGGCGGTTGATGAAAGTGTAGGGCCGGATTCTGGCGATGCAATATGCCAATTGAATGACTTGCGGGTTAGAAATTGTAGCTGCGATCGGAGCCGATCCCGGCTATCCAATCGCCCCACCCGTGGGCGAGATATCCGACAGAACAGCGGGGTGCCACACGGCACGCCCCTGAAGCAGCCAACACCGCCGCCGAATGAGCGCTTGAAATTCCCCGCCAACAATGCAAGCAGACGCGGAGACCAGAGAAACGGCAGAGTGCAATGATCATTTCATTCGACATCGGCGGCACCGCCATCAAAGGGGGCATCGCCCGCTCCGAGACAGACATCGTTCCCCTCGGCCGCCGCCCGACGCCGAAGGATGATTTCGCCGCTTTCGTCGAGACCCTGCGCGACATTATCGCTGAAACCGGCGAACGGCCGAGCCGCATCGCGCTTTCCATCGCCGGCGTCGTCGATCCCGATACCCAGCGCCTGATCTGCGCCAACATTCCCTGCATTCACGGCCGCACGCTCGCGGCCGACCTCGAAACCGAGCTCGGCCTTCCGGTGCTGATTGCCAACGACGCCGACTGTTTCGCCATGGCCGAAGCCGGCCTCGGCGCCGGCCGCGGCCACCGCATCGTCTTCGGCGCCATCCTCGGCACCGGCGTCGGCGGCGGCTTGGTTGCCGACGGACGCCTCGTCAATGAGGCCGGCGGTTTTGCCGGCGAATGGGGTCACGGGCCGATCATCGCATCCGCAGCAGGCAATCCACCCGTCGCCATTCCCGCCTATGCCTGCGGCTGCGGCCAGAAGGGCTGCGTCGACACCGTCGGCGGCGCTCGCGGCCTGGAGCGGCTGCATCAGACGCTGCACAATCTCGACCTTTCCAGTGAGGAGATCATCGCCCAGTGGCGCCAGGGCGAGGATAAGGCGACACGCACGATCGACCTCTATGTCGATCTCGTCGCCTCGCCCTTGGCGCTAACGATCAACATCACCGGCGCGACCATCGTCCCGGTCGGCGGCGGGCTTTCCAATGTCGAGCCGCTGCTGGCTGAACTCGACCACGCCGTGCGCGCCCGCATCCTGCGCAAGTTCGAGCGCCCGCTGGTGGTGCGCAGCGAATGCCGCATCGAGCCCGGCCTGATCGGCGCAGCCCTGCTGGGGTTGAAGGCCGAGGCGGCCTAAATCCAGAGGACTCCCTAAAGCACCGGCCACATCCGCACGATCGCTGCGAACCGATCCCAGTCCTTGCGCGCCAAAGGCGTCCAGGCAGCCTCGGCAACGGCCGGAAGGCGCGGAAAAGCCAGCCGGTTGAAATAGGCGCGGGACAGGAAGTTCTCGGTCCAAATGCAGGCCTGGATGCCGCGCATCTTCTGCTGCAGCGCCTCCGGCAGCTCGCCCTCGGCCTCATAAGCATAGGTGTGTTCCGGCGGGCTGAACCCCGCCCAGCCCGCGCCGGGTTCGGCCCAGGCTTCGGCCTGCGCCATGTCGAGATAATAGGCCTGGCCCGGCGTCATCACCACGTCGTAGCCTTCCTGTGCCAGCTCGATGCCGACGGCAGGCTTTTCCCAGGCCATCAGCAGCGTGCCGTCGCGCTCGACGCCGCCGCCATGCGAGACCTCGTTCCAGCCGGCGAGCTTCCTGCCGCGCTTCGACAGCATGGCTTTGATACGTTTCAGGAAATAGGATTGCAGCTCGGCGGTGCCGGCAAGTTTCTCCCGCTCCATCAATGCCTTGCAGAGCGGCGAGGAAAGCCAGGAGCCCTGCGCCACTTCGTCGCCGCCGATATGAAGATATTCGCTGGGAAACAGCGCCACCATCTCGTCGAACACCTTGCCGAGGAATTCATAGGTGAATTCGACAGCCGGATTGAGGGCATTGTTGGGATAACCCTGCACCGAGCGGTAGCTGTCCGGCGCCTCCTGCCCGTCGACAAGCGCGGGTAGCGACAGCAGCGTCGCGCTGCTGTGGCCGGGAATATCGATTTCCGGCACCACGTCGATGTGCAGAGAGGCCGCATGCGCAACGATCCGCCTGACATCGTCCTGGGTGTAATGGCCGGAGCGCGGTTCCGCCCCGTCGCCGAGCTGCGGCATGAGCACTTCATCCGGTCCGCGCCGCGCGCCGATCTCCGTCAGTGCGGGATAGGCCTTGATCTCCAGCCGCCAGGCTTCGTCGTCGGTCAGATGCCAGTGGAAGATGTTGAGCTTGTTCCAGGCGAGAATATCGATCAGCCGCATGATATCGGCCACCGGATAAAACTGCCTGGACACGTCGAGATGACAACCGCGCCAGTCATAACGCGGCTGGTCGGCGATCGTGCCGAAATTGGGGAATTTGAAGCTCTCACGATCGGCGCGGCCGCCATGCAGCAGCTGCGCCAGGCTGATCAGCCCGTATTGCCGCCCAGCGGCATCGGCACTCGACAGAACGATCTCATGCGCGGTGAAACGCAATTCATAGGCAAAGGCGGCGATCGAGGATTCGGTGACGAAACGAATGGCCCGTCCGCCTTTGACGGCACTGAGGGAGAACGGGACGTTGTCGGCCGGATAGAGCCGCTGGTAGAGTTCCAGAACCAGGGCGAGCGCCTTGACCGCATCGGGCCGCGTCCGCTCGGCCGGATAAAGGACGACGGGCAGCTCTCCTGCCTTCAGCCCGAGAGCCAGCGGCCAGGGCAGCAGCGCATAGGGCTCCTCGGCCCGACCCGGCGGCAGAAGCGGCGGCGCCACGCCGCCTTCCCGGCCTTCGAGCATGAGATCGCCGAAACCGACGGGAACATGGCGCCCGTCGCCAAGTGTCAGATAGGCCGATTTGATACCTGATGTCGCATGTTTCGGCTCTCTGGTCAGGCCCTCGACGGTGAACCGCCAGCGCCCCCCGGGCGCCACGCTCAGGCCGTCGCTCGGTAGGAATTCGTGGAAATGCGCGAGCTGCTGTTTGAGGCTGCCGCCATCGCAGACATGTTTGTCGGCAACGCGCGTTTCCGAGGTGTAGGCCAGCGAGAAGCCGGAGAGCGGCTCGGCCGAAAGATTGAACAGCGTGAAGGTCAAGCGCCCAAAGCTGCCCTCGATCGGGCTCCAGCTTGCTTCCAGATGGTAATCGGCCATGGTCGTGCCCTGCCCCGTCGATGAATGACCGGGATCGCGACTGGACTCCCGGCGTGCTTTCCCAGCTTAGCTTTTTCGAGGCGGCAATGGAATCGGCGCGCAGGTTCAGGGCGGGCTGCAGCATGAAAACCGTTCAAAGCCTTCCAACCAGGCTCTACGGGTTCAACAGCGGTGCATCTTGGTCGGGATCTGCGGGCCTGCAAGGAAAACGGCGCGGCTTTCGCCGCGCCGTCCTCACTCTGCTGCCAACGCCGGCGGATGCCTGTCATCCGCCTCTTCCTGGATGGCGTCGGCATGCTGGCCTGGCTCGTCCTTCGCCTTCGGCTCCCGGCCGAAGAAAAGGGCGTAACCGGCGGGCAGAACCAGAATGGTGAGCACTGTGGCAACCAGGATGCCGCCCATCATCGCGTAGGCGAGCGGACCCCAGAAGACGCCGCGCGAGATCGGGATAAGCGCCAGCACGGCGGTCAGCGCCGTCAGCATGATCGGCCGGAAACGCCGCACGGCCGCGCCGACGATCGCCTCCTGCCGGTGCATGCCGGCTTTGATATCCTGGTCAATCTGGTCAACCAGGATGATCGAGTTGCGCATGATGATGCCGAGCAGCGCGATGACCCCGAGGATCGCCACGAAGCCGAAGGGCGCACCGCTGATCAGCAGTGCCGCCGCCGCACCGATAATGCCGAGCGGCCCGGTGGCGAGCACCAGCATCGCCTTGCCGAAATGCTGCAGCTGTATCATCAGCAGCACGATGATGACGGCGAGCATGATCGGCGCCTTGGCGGCGATCGACATCTGGCTTTCCGCCGCATCCTCGGCGCCGCCCTGGATCTCGACTTTATAGCCGGCCGGCAGGCTGTCGCGCAGGTCCTTCATGTCGGCATACATCTTCATCACCACATCGTTCGGCTGCACATCGTCGGGCAGCGTCGCACGCACGGTGATCGTCGGCAGGCGGTCGCGCCGCCATTCGATGCCCTGCTCCATGACCGGCACGACCTTGGCGACCTGCGAGACCGGCACGAAGCCGCCGAAGTCCGTCGGCACATAGACAGAGTTGACCGCCGACAGCAGCGAACGGCTGGCATCCGGCTCGCGGGCGACGATCGAGACCGTCTCCTCGCCGTCGCGGAAATCATCGAGCGCCGCACCCGACATGGCAGTCTGCAACATCTGGCGAACGCGCTGCGAAGTGACGCCGAGTGCCCGGGCGCGATCCTGGTCGATCACCAACTTCATCGCCGGCACCTGCTCCAGCCAATCGTCATGGATGGCGCCGAGCATCGGATTGGCCTGGAAACGCGCCTTCACCTGATCGGCGATCGCCCTGACTTCCCCGCGGTCCGGCCCCATGACGCGCATTTGCACGGGCCAGCCAGTCGGTGGGCCGAGGAAGAGGCGGTCGACCTTGCCGCGAATGTCGGGGAAGTCTTCCGCAAGGATCGTCCGCAGCTTGGTGATCAGCCGCTCGCGCGCCGGTTCGTCATTGGCCATGACGAGCAACTGGGCGAAGTTCGGATTGCGCAGCTGCTGGTCGAGCGGCAGGAAGAAACGCGGCGCGCCTTCGCCGATATAGGTGGCGATGAACTTCTTGTCGGGGTCGTCCATCATCTTGGCTTCGAGCGCCTTTGCCTGCACCTCGACTTCCTTGATGCTGGTGCCCTCGGGCAGCCAGAGATCGACGAGGATTTCCGGCCGCGAGGACTGCGGGAAGAAATTCTGCGGGATGAACTGGAAGGCCCAGAGGCTGGTGACGAAGGTGCCGAGCGTCAGAAGCAGCACGATGACCCGGTGGCGCACCGCCCAGCCGACCGTGCCGCGCAGCCGGCGATAGAAGCCGGTGTCGAAGGCATCGTGATGCTCGCCGGCGTGATGGCGCTGCTTGAGGATCATATAGCCGAGCCACGGCGTGAAGTAGACCGCGACGAACCACGAGGTCACCAGCGCGATACCGACCACATAGAACAGCGACCGCACATATTCGCCGGCCGTCGATGCGGCAAAGCCGACGGGGATGAAGCCGGCCGTGGTGATCAGCGTACCCGTCAGCATCGGGAAGGCGGTCGAGGAATAGGCGAAGCTCGCCGCTTCGATCTTGACGAGCCCCTCCTCCAGCTTTCGCTCCATCATCTCGACGACGATCATCGCATCGTCGACGAGCAGGCCGAGCGCGATGATCAGCGCGCCGAGCGAGATGCGCTGCAGGTCGATGCCGAGTTCGTACATCAGCGCGAAGGTGGCTGCGAGCACCAGAGGAATGGCGATGGCGATGACGAGGCCCGAACGCCAGCCGATCGACAGGAACGAGACAACCAGCACGATGACGAGGGCTTCGCCGAGCGCATGCATGAATTCGCTGATCGCGTCCGTCACCACGTCGGGCTGGTTGGCGATCTGATCGACCGAGACGCCATAAGGCAGCGCCTCCTCGAAGCGCTGATAGGTCGCCTCCACATCCTTGCCGACATCGGTGACGTTGAAGCCCTTGGCCATGACGACGCCGACCTGAACGCTCTCGTGGCCGTTGAAACGGTACTTGCGCTGATAGGGATCTTCGAGCCCGGAACTGACGGTGGCGATATCGCCAAGCCGCGTCACCTGGCCGCCGGCGCGAAGGCGCAGCTCGCGAATATCGGTCGCCTTCTTCACGTCGCCTTCGACGGATATGCGCACCGAGCGCAAGCCGGTATCGACGGAGCCGGCCGGATCGACATTGTTCTGGCCCTTGATGGCATTCTGCAGATCGAGGATCGTCAGGCCGCGCTCGGCGAGCGCCTTGGACGAGACGTCGATATAGATCTTCTCAGGCTGGTCGCCGATGATCACGGCCTTCTCGACGCCCGGCGTCGTCAGCAGCATGTCGCGCGCCTGGATCGCGAATTTCTTCAGTTCCGGATAGGAATAGCCGTCGCCGCTGATCGAATGCAGTGTGATGAACGTGTCGCCGAACTCGTCGTTGAAATAGGGGCCGAGCAGGCCCTGCGGCAGCTCGCTGGAGATGTCGCCGACCTTCTTGCGCACCTGGTAGAAAGCGTCCGCCACATCCTTCGAATTCGTATCGCCCTTGACCTGCAGGGTGATGATCGCACTGCCCGCCCGCGTATAGGACTTGACCCAGTCGATATGCGGAGTTTCCTGCAGCTTGCGCTCGATCTTGTTGACGACCTGATCTTCCATCTCCTGTATGGAAGCGCCCGGCCAGATCGCCTGAACGACCATGACGCGGAAGGTGAATTCGGGATCCTCGCGCTGGCCCATGCGCATCAGCCCGAGCACGCCGGTGATGATGATCAGCCCGAAGAGGAAACGGGCGATGCTCGGATGTCCGATTGCCCAGCGCGACAGGTTGAAGGGCCGCTTCTCGGTGGTGGTGGCGTCCATGGTCTTATTCCCTATCCTATGGCCCGATCAGCGGACGGTCTGGTCCGTGGCGGCCAGGGCCGACTGCTGGTCCGGCACCTTCACCTTCAGGTTTTCGCTCATGAACTGCGTGCCGGCCGCAACGACGAGATCGCCGCTGTCGAGGCCCTCGATCACATGCACGCCGTCGCCGGTGAAATCGGCGACCTTGATGTCGCGGCCATGCACAGTCGACGTATCGCGATCGACGGTCCAGACCATCTTCTTGCCGTCCTTCTCGGCGAGCGCGCTGAGCGGGATCGAGACATAGCTGTTGCCATTGCTGACATCGGCCTCGATCGTCGCCGTCATGCCGAGCAGCACCTGCGGATCGTTCGGCAAGCTCACGCGAACCGCAAAGGTGCGCGATTGCTGGTCGGCGCTACCGGAAACCTCCCGCACCTTGCCGTCGAGCACCAGCCTGTCGTCGGCCCAGAAACTGGCCTTGACTGTCTTGCCCGGCTTGAATTCGGCAATGTCGTTTTCCGGAACCGCGATTTGCACTTCCTTCTCGCCGTCGACGGCAACGGTGACGACGGCGGTGCCGGAGCCGACGACCTGGCCGGTATCGGCATTGATCGCGGTGACGATGCCGTTCTGACCGGCCTTGAGCTCGGTGTAGCTCACCTGGTTTTTCGCCTGGTCGAGCGCCGAAAGGGCGGCATCGCGCTGCGAGATCGCCTGGTCATGGCTGAGTGAGGCCTGTTCAACCTGCGACTTCGGGGCGACACTCTTGTCGAAAAGCTGCTCGGCGCGTTTGTTGACGAGATCGGTGGTTTCGACACCCCTTTCGGCCGCGGCGAGATTGGCTTCGGCCGTCCTGACCGCCAGCTGGTAATCCGTGGCGTCGACGCGGGCAAGAACATCGCCCGGTGTCACCCGGTCGCCGATATCGACGAGGCGTTCTGTGATCTTGCCGGCGACGCGGAAACCGAGGTTCATCTCCGTGCGCGCCTTGACCGAGCCGGAATAATCGAGCTTGCGCGTGTCGCCGGCCTTGGCGATCTCGACGACCTTCACCGGCCGGACGACTTGCTTGACCTCAGCCTTCTCTTCCGAGCAGGCGGAAACGCCGATGCCGATCGCGCCGACGAGCGCGAGACTGGTGACGGACGGCATGCGGTAGCTGAGGGTCTTGAGCGAAAACATCTTCCGCACTCCTGGATCGTTTCGGGGGTCTCGACGGCGGCTGCCGTCCATTATTTCTTCAGCGCCCTGATCACGTAGTCGATCAGTTCGTCGACGCTTGCGCGGTTGGTTTTGGCAAGGCATTGGGCCACCATTTGCGGATGGCAGAGATTGATCGTCGCCGCGCCGAAGCAGCGCGAGGCAACGACCGGGTCCTGCTCGACGAACTCGCCGGCGGCAATGCCTTCGGCAATGATTTCGGCAATGAGATCATGGACGCGGTCGATATGTTTTTCGATGACGTGCCAGTCGCGCTCGATCGCGACGATGATCATCTCATGCACCTTCATCTCATCGAGCATCAGATCCAGCGTCAATTGATGCTGGGTCTCGACATAGCGGCGCAACCGCTCGCTGGCGCTGATCGGCTGATGGCGGATGTCGTAGGCGATCTGATAAGCGGTGGCGAGCATGCGCCCGCAGAGCGCCTGGTGGATTTCCACCTTGGAGGCGAAGAAACGATAGATATTGGCGGGCGACATGCCAAGATCGCGGGCAATGTCGGCCACCGTCGTCTTGCTGTAGCCATAATGCCGAAACAGCCGCTCGGCCGCATCAAGAATGCGGGTGACATTCTCCTGCCGAGTGATGTCGAGCGTGTTTTCCGCAATCTCGTCCATGATTTTCGATGCCTCGAATTACGACTGACGAATTTTGAATTTCGTCAGTCGTAAAATATCAGGCGTCACTTGTCAACATCCCTGAGCGCAGTACAGCTCTCGGCAGGACAGCCATTTGGTCGTGTGAGGGATTTTCTGAAGCAGATGGACGATGGCGATCGGGCGCAATTGAAAAGTGCCGCGACGCGAAACGCGCGCGGCACCTCATCGGCGGCCGGACATCAGGCGAGCTTGACGTCGAGCGTGATCGGAACGGAGGCGAGCGCCTTGGACACAGGACAACCGGCCTTGGCCTTGTTGGCAAGCTCGGTGAAGGTCGCCTCATCGGCACCGGGAATACGGCCAGAGAGCGAAAGATGGATGGCGGTGATGGCAAAGCCGCCCTCGACGCTTTCCAGCGTTACCTTGGCGGAGGTTTCCATATGCTCGGCGGTAAAGCCGGCTTCGCCGAGGATCAACGACAGCGCCATGGTGAAGCAACCGGCATGGGCTGCGCCGATCAGTTCTTCCGGGTTGGTGCCGGCAATGCCTTCGAAACGACTTGCGAAGCCGTAGGGATAGTCCTTCAGGGCGCCGCTCTGCGTCGAGATCAGGCCTTTGCCGTCCTTGAGGCCACCGGTCCAATGGGCCGAAGCCGTACGATTGATCTGCATGCCGTCCTCCTGTTTCGATTGTGCTTTCGAGCAAGCGGCAGGGCGCCGCTCCATGCCCGCGGGAGATCAAATAGCCTTCCCGAAGGGCAATATAATGCTCTATCCGGAGAAGACGACAGGCCTGTAAAAATCAGCGAAAATCGAAGCCCTTTCAGCCGGGATGCTGCAAGACGCTGAGACCACCGTCGATCGTCAGGCAAGTGCCATTCATGAACGGGCATTCGTCCGAAATCATGAACACGGCCGCCATGGCGATCTCCTCCGGTGTCGCGATGCGCCCGCCGGGATGCAGCCTCATCGTTTCGGCCTTTGCCGCTTCCGGGTCGGGGAAGCTGTTCCAGTAATCGATCACCTTCTGTGTCGAGACATAGCCCGGCGCCAGTGCGTTGACGCGGATATTGCGGGCCGCATATTCGAGACCCAGGGATTTCGTCATCCCGAGCAGGGCGTGTTTTGCCAGCGGATAGGGAAATGTGTGCGGGATGATGGTGAAAGCGTGCGTCGAGGCAATGTTGAGAATGACGCCGCCGCCCTGTTCGATCAGGCCGGGCAGCACCGCCTTGCAGCAGTTCCAGGCGCCCTTGAGATTGATGTCGAAGCAGCGGTTCCATTCCTCGTCCGTCGTCTCGAGTGGTTCGGCAAAGACATTCACCCCGGCATTGTTGACGAGCGCGTTCAGCTCTCCGATCTCTTCCTTCGCCTGGGCCACCAACGTCGTGATCGTTCCGGCATCGGTAATGTCGGCCGGCAGATAACCAAGCCGGCCGCCACTGCTCTGAAGCGCTTTCGCTGCCTTCGCCAGCCGCGCCGCATCGCGATCGACGAGAAAAACGGCGGCATCCTCCCGCATGAAAGCCTTTGCCATCGCAAGACCGATACCCTGCGCGGCACCCGTGATCAGGATGTTCTTGCCATGCAGGCGGCTGCCCATCTATCTCACCTCCGATTGAACCGGCAGTTCCGACATCAGGATCGTCACCGTGCCGGCAAGAGCCTCCCCCGGCGCAAGCCGCCTGAGCCCACCGAAATCGGGCAGGTGGTGGCCGTTCGGCAAGTGGCTCATCGGCTCGAGGCAGAAGAAGTCGCCGCGGGTGACGGGCATATAGAGCATGAAGCGATCGAGCGCACCATCGGCTTCGAGCGCCGCCTGAATTCCAAGTTCCGGCCAGGTGATAGCAGCCCGTCCGTTCCAACCCTCGAAGGCATTGTTCATCCATTTCTGCGGCAACAGCCTGCCGGACCTGAAATCGAAATCATCGGGCACGGGGCCGGGCATATCGGGAAGATGGTCGGGTCGCTCGTTCCAGTAACGATCGGCCGCAATCATCAGCCTCGTCTTTGGCGTCCGCGCGAAGAAGGGATGCTGACCGAGCCCGAAGGGAAGAGCGGTTTCGCCCCGGTTTTCCACGAAAAGTGTCAGCACCAGCGCATTGCCGGCGAGACGGATCTCCTGCCGGGTGAGATAGGCATAAGGTGAAACACTGTCGGCGCCCCGGGAAAAGCAGAACTGCGCGTGCTCCGGGCTCGAGTCTTCAAGCTGCCAGAGGCTGAGCCAGCCATCGCCATGCCGATAGAGCGGATCGGCAGTATTCGGCTGGAAGGTATAGTCGCGATCGGCAAAGGACATGACATTGCCTTCCACGCGGTTGCCGAACGGCACCATCGCGAAATTTGCCATCGTTTCTTCAGGCCCGCCGGCCGCAACGAGAAAGGGCACGCCCCGATATGTTGCGGCGGTGACGGCGGCACCCCGATGGCTGACCCGGACGACGAGGTCGCCGTGCCGCAATTCGATTTCGTCGCCGGCTCTTCCTTGGTTCATCCGCGTCGCCCCGCAGCTGAAGACCTCAAATTGTCGAGCAGCACCGCGATCAGCAGGATCAGCCCACGTACGACATATTGATAGAATGCCTGGATATTCAAGAGGTTCATGACATTTTCGGCAATGCCCATGATCAGCACGCCGACGATCACACCGCTCATCGCCGCCCTGCCGCCGGCCAGCGAAACACCGCCGAGAACGCAGGCCGAAATCACCGAGAGTTCGAGTCCCGTCGCTGCATTCGGCTGGCCGGAGGTGATGCGCGAGGCAAGCAGGATGCCGGCAACGCCGCAGACGAGACCCTGCAGCGCAAAGATCCAGATGCGCATGTTGACGACGTTGACGCCCGCAAGCCGCGAGGCCTCGGGATTGCCGCCGATCGCCAGGGTGTTCTTGCCGAAGACGGTGCGGTTGAGAACGAAACCGAAGAGGATGAAAAGGATCAGCATGATCCAGATCGGCGTCGGCACGGTCAGGAAACGCGACAGGGCAAGCTGGTAGAAGGCAGGATCGTTGATGCCGACGGCGCGACCATCCGAGGCGATCAGCGCCAGCCCGCGCACGATCTGCATGGTCGCCAGCGTGGTGATCAGCGCATTGATGCGAAAGCGGGCGATGACGATGCCGTTGACGAAGCCGACGAGGGCCCCGCACAGCAAGGCGGCGAGCAGCCCGAGGGGAATGGAGCCCGTCGCATTCGAGACCATCACCGCGATCATGCCGGAGAAGGCGACGATCGATCCGACCGAAAGGTCGAAATCGCGAGACGCCAGGCAGAACATCATCGTACAGGCGACGATGCCGATCGTGACGACCGACTGAAGCAGCCCCAGCATGTTTCGCTCGGTCAGAAAGTTCGGCACGAAGAGCGAGACGATCACGAAGGCAGCAGTGAAGATCACCACCAGTCCCTGTTCGCCGAGAAGGATTTTTTTCACCGAATGCATCGTCCGTGTTCCCAGTCCTAAATGGTGCCTGCGGCATTCTTGTCGGGGAGCGCCGCCGTCAGGATGCTGCGCTCGTCGAAATCTTGGCGGGCGACATTGGCCGCCACCCTGCCCTGGCACATCACCATGATGCGATCGGAGATGCCCATGACTTCGGGCAACTCGCTTGAAATCACCACGATCGCCATACCGCCGGCGGCAAGCTCGTAGAGGATTTCGTAGATTTCCGATTTCGCCCCGACGTCGATGCCGCGCGTCGGCTCGTCGATGACGAGAACCTGGATGCCCTGCTCGGACAGCCAGCGGCCGAGAATGACTTTCTGCTGGTTGCCGCCGGAGAGATTGATGATGTCCTGCTTGCGCGACGGCGTTCGCACCCGAAGCTTGGCGATGAACTGGTCGGCGAGCGCCGCCTCTTGTCTCAGGCTCAGAATGCCGAAGGGCGAAAAATGCCGGCGCGACGAGATCGCGATATTCTCTTCGATCGATCGGCCCTGGACGATGCCGTCGAACTTGCGGTCCTCGGGGCACAGCACCATGCCGGCATTGATCGCCGCTTTCGGATTGTTCGGCGAAACGGCGACGCCGTCGATCGTCACTTGGCCCTGATGCCGGGCATCGGCGCCGTAAAGCAGCCGCGCCATCTCGCTGCGGCCGGCGCCGATCAGACCGAAGAAGCCGAGAATCTCGCCCTGGCGGACCGAAAAGCTGATCGGGTGGCGCAGCCTCGGCCCCGACAGGCCCTTGACCTCTAGCCGAACGGCGCCGAGCGGACGTTCGCGCCATCCCCAGACATTGCTGATCTCGCGTCCGACCATTTCCGAGATGATCTGTTCGCGCGTCGTTTCGCCGATTTGAGGATGGTGGGCGGCAAGCTTGCCGTCGCGCAGCACCGTCAGGCTGTCGCAAAGCCTGAAAATTTCGTCGAGACGATGCGAGACATAGAGGATGACAGTTCCCTTCGCCTTCAGTGTCTCGATGAGAGAAAACAGGATCTCGCTTTCGCGCGAGGAAAGCGAGGAGGTCGGCTCGTCGAGCGCGATTACCCGTGCATCGAGCATGACGGCCTTGGCGATCTCGACCATCTGCCGCGCGCCGATCGAAAGTGAGGCAACCTTGGCCGCGGGATCAACTTCGATGCCGATCTCTTCCAGCTTCGTGCGCACCGTCTCGATCAACGTCTTCGAATGGATGACGCCGCCCTTGGCCGGAAAGCGCCCAAGCCAGAGATTTTCGGCGACCGTCAACTCCGGAACGAGCTGTAGTTCCTGATGGATGACGATGACGCCGGCATGGAAGGCGTCGCGGACGGAGCCGTATTTCTGCTCCTCGCCGTCGATGAGGATGGTGCCGCTATCGGCGGCCTGGTCGCCTGACAGCACCCGGATCAGCGTCGATTTACCGGCGCCGTTTTCGCCCATCAGGCCGTGGACGGCGCCCTTCTCGACAGGGAAGGAAACATCCGCCAGCGCCTGCACGCCGGGATAACCCTTGGAAATATTGTTGAATTCGAGGAAAGCCATCGTCGCTCCGTCGAGAAAGACCCGGCGGCGCTGAGCGGCCGCCGGGCATATATCATCCTCAAAGGACGATCACTCGATGCCAAGATCCTTGCGAACCTTGTCGTAATCGCCGCGCAGCGCCAGGGAACCGGCGGTCAGCGTCAGTTTTGCCGGCTCCTTGCCGTTGGCGATCCAGTCATACATGTTGAGCGCCGTCTCATAGCCGTGACGCTTCGGTGAGATGATGACGGTGCCGAAGAAGCCCGTCGCAGCCGGCTTCTTGAATTCGTTGATCGCCGATTCCGCGCCGCCGATGCCGACACCGATGACGTTGGCCGCCGGAATGCCGACCGACTCGGAGGCACGGACGGCGCCGAGAACGGCTTCGTCGTTGAGGCCGAAGGCGACCCAATATTTCACATCGGCATGTTTGTTGAGAACGGTGGTTGCCGCATTGAGCGCCGCTTCCGTGTCGGTCTTTGCCTGCGGCGCGTCATAGATGTTCTCGGCCGGGAAGCCGGCGGACTTCAGCACCGAGATCGCCCCTTCGACGCGGTCGACGGCAGTCGGTAGCTGGTCGTAGGAGACCCGCACCGCACCGACATTTTTCATATCCCAGCCGCGCTTCTTGATTTCGTCGACGATGGCCTGGCCGACGGTCTCGCCGATCTTGGTGGCAGAAATGCCCATATGCGGTACGTCTTCCAACGGCTTGCCATCGGCGCTGACGAGGCGGTCGTCGACCGTCATCAGCTTCAGTTGGTTGGCTTCAGCCTTGGCGACGATGCCGGGGCCGAGTTTGACGTCGGGCGTGCAGATGATGAAGCCCTGCGCACCCTGGGCGCCGAGATTGTCGATCGCCGACTGCACCTTCTCGCCGTCTTCGGCGCCGATCTTGACGACGGTGAAGCCTTTTTCCTTGGCGGCCTGGTCAGCGAATTTCCATTCGTCCTGGAACCACGGCTCCTCGGGCTGCTTGACGATGAACCCAATCTTGACGTCTGCGGAAAATGCCGAGCCGGCCGCCAGAATGGCGAAAGTGCCAGCCAGGATGGCTGCTTTGAACAAGCGCATGTCTCTCTCCCTGAACTCTAAAAACCGAGCAGCTGCCTCCCCGGCAGCGCCCTATGAATTATGATAAATCATCATACCAGTCAATTGCCAATGTATGATGATTGGAATAATAGGATTATTGACGAGAGGCCGGGAGGAAGCGTCGCAAAGCGGATCGAATTCGGATAATGAGGTTCGATTGCTTCGCGCCGGAGATAGAGCGGAGAGGTGAGTTGGAAACAATCGAGCGACAGGACGCGGCCGAAAAGCGCCGACCGCGCGTAGGCCGCAACATCACGGCGGCGATCGCTCAGGATATCTGCGCGGACCGCTATCCCTCAGGCACGCCGCTGCCGCGCGAGAACGACCTGTGCGAGCTCTACGGCGTCAGCCGCACCGTCATTCGCGAATCGCTGAAGGTGCTGGAATCAAAGGGCCTCGTCCGCGGCAAACCGCGGGTCGGAACCACCGTCTGCGACCGGGACGACTGGAATATACTCGATGCCGACGTGCTCGAGTGGATCGGCCCTTACATCAAGGATTTCGACCTGCTCGGCTGCATTCTCGAAGCCCGCCGCACCATCGAGCCGGCAGCTGCGGAATATGCCGCCGAGCGAGCCAGCGCCCAGGAGATCGCCGATCTCGACAAGGCCTGGCGGCAGATGCGCGACAGTGCCCGCGACCCGGAAAGCTTCACCGAGGCCGATGTCATGTTCCATACGGTGCTGCTCACCGCCAGCCACAACCAGGTCTTCCGCCGCCTGTCGAGCGCCATCCATGCGGCGCTGAAATATGCGCTGCATGCCTCCAACATCGCCGTCGAGAATCGCGAGGATGCGGTGCTCGTTCACGGCCAGTTGGTCGAGGCCCTGCGCATGCGCGACAAGGCGGGCGCCCGCGAATGCGCCAACCGCATGCTCGATCTTGCGGTGCGCGACCTTGCCGCCGCCGAAAAGGCGATCGGCAGAACGAAGTGATGGATCACCAGAAACCCCGCCGAAGCGCCACCGATCGTAAATCCGGGAAGAAACTGAAAGACAGCGATGAAGATCACCAAACTCACCACCTATATCGTGCCGCCGCGCTGGCTGTTTTTGAAGGTCGAAACCGACGAGGGCATCGTCGGCTGGGGCGAACCGGTCGTCGAGGGCCGGGCGCTGACTGTTCAGGCGACCGTCCACGAACTGGAAGACTATCTGATCGGCAAGGATCCCTTCCTGATCGAGGACCACTGGACCGTGATGTATCGCGGCGGCTTCTATCGCGGCGGCGCCGTTCATATGAGCGCGATCTCGGGCATCGACCAGGCGCTCTGGGACATCAAGGGCAAGGCGCTCGGCCAGCCGATCCATTCGCTCCTCGGCGGCCAGCTCCGTGATCGTATCAAGGTCTATTCCTGGATCGGCGGCGACCGTCCCTCGGATGTCGCCAACAATGCCAGGGAGGTGGTTGCCCGCGGTTTCAAGGCGATCAAACTCAATGGCTGCGAGGAGATGCAGATCGTCGACACCAACGAGAAGGTGGAGAAGGCAGTCGAAACCATCGCCGCCATCCGCGAAGCGATCGGCCCGCATATCGGCATCGGCGTCGATTTCCACGGCCGTGTGCACAAACCGATGGCGAAGGTTCTCGCTAAGGAGCTCGATCCCTACAAGCTGATGTTTATCGAGGAGCCGGTGCTTTCGGAAAACAAGGAAGCGCTGCGCGATATCGTCAACCATACCTCGACGCCGATCGCGCTCGGCGAACGGCTGTTTTCGCGCTGGGACTTCAAGCAGGTTCTGTCCGACGGCTATGTCGACATCATCCAGCCGGATCTCTCCCATGCCGGCGGCATTACCGAATGCCGCAAGATCGCGGCGATGGCCGAAGCCTATGACGTGGCGCTGGCGCCGCATTGCCCGCTCGGCCCGATCGCGCTCGCCGCCTGCCTGCAGGTCGATGCCGTCAGCTACAACGCCTTCATCCAGGAACAGAGCCTCGGCATCCACTACAACAAGGGCAACGACATCCTCGACTACATCTCCAACAAGGAGGTGTTCCACTATGCCGATGGTTTCGTTTCGATCCCGCAGGGTTCCGGCCTCGGCATCGAGGTCGACGAGGCTTATGTCATCGAACGCGCCAAGGAGGGCCATCGCTGGCGCAACCCGATCTGGCGGCACGCCGACGGCAGCTTCGCCGAGTGGTAAGAGATAAGGGTCGCGCAAGCGGCCCTTTTTCATTCATGGTGTCGGACATCGAGCCTCTCATCCGTCATAGTAGAAGCTCAAGAGGAGGTTTCCATATGGCCAGAGCGATCGCAATCATCGTCGCCCGCATCATCTTCAGTTTTATCTTCTTCATGGCGGCCGGCTTCAAGTTCGCCGATATCGGTGCGACGGCGGACTACATCGCCGCCGCCGGTTTTCCGATCGCGACATTCCTGGCCTGGATCGCCGCCTTCTTCGAGATCGCGCTGGCGCTCGCCTTCATAACAGGTGCCTTCTTCACGGAGGCCAGCCTGCTCGCCGGCATCTATGTGATCTTCCTCGCCTTCGCCTTCCACGGCCCATCGCATTGGCAGCAGAACCAGGCCGAGTTCGGCTTCTTCGTCGATCACTTCACCTTCCTCGCCGGCCTGCTCTTTGCCGCCGTCCACGGGCCGGAGAAGTGGGCATTGAGGCAGAGCCTCCTCGGAAAGCTCTGACGACCCGCTCTACCTCCTTGCCGATGCTGCTGCGATCAGCCGTTCAGCCGGGCGCTATCGAGCGTATAGAGCTCCTGCGCACGCTGTACGCCGCGCAATGCGTAGCGACCGATGCAGGCGAGTGTCGCGCGCTCCTCCTCCGGGATCGCCGAGGCGAAATCGGAGGACATCAAGAGGTTGAGATCGACCGAGCGGCAGATCGAGGCGATGCGGCTGACCTCGTTGACGGCAGGCCCGATGACGGTAAAGTCCAGCCGGTCCTGGCTGCCGATATTGCCGTAGAAGACGTCGCCGATATGCAGGCCGATATAGACGTCGGTCGCGGCCCGGCCGGCCCTTCGGCGTTCATCATTCAACGTGCCGAGCTTTTCCCGCAGAAGGGATTCGGCGCGTAGGGCCGCGGAACAAGCCTCCGCCGGAACCTCGCCCTTGAAGATCGCCAGCACGCCGTCGCCGATCAGCTTCAGCACGTTGCCGCCGGATGCGTGGATCGCCGTGATCACAGCCTCGCTGTAGTCGTTGAGCAGCGGGATGATCTCCTCCGGCGGTACGCTGTCGGAGATCTTGGTGTAGTTCAGCAGATCGGAAAACCAGAGTGCTGCGGAAATCCGCTCCGATTTGCCGCGGCTGATCTTGCCTTCCATCACCTGGCGCGCGGCGTCCTCGCCGAGATAGACCTCCGCGATGGTGCGGGCGATGCGCCCAAGCGCGATGCATTTGATCGCCAGCCCCAACACCGGCACCAGCTTGCGCAGGATGGCAAGGTCGTGATCGGAAAAGCCCTCAGGATGTTTCGTCGCGAAATGCGAGAAGAAGCAATCCATCTCGCCGATCGTGCCAGCCTCGGAAAAACGATGCATCATCGCCACGAAATCCGTGTGCCCGGCTTCAGCGATCGTATCGAGCAGGCTGAAATCGATCGGATCGCCGAAACCGAGACGCCGGCGGATCTCCCGCTCGTTGCGAGACCAAAGATGATAGAAAGCCGAACGCTGCCAGTTCGACGCCGCTTCCCCCGAGCTCGTCGGACCATATTCGAACTCTGTCTGGATCTCCTCGACGCTGTCCCAGCGGAAAGCACGGCCCTCATGCACCGGATGCAACGTATCCATCAGCGCCAGACCACGGTCGAGCGGCAGGCCGGCATTACGACAGGCCGCGCAGAAACCGGTCATGAGCTCGGCTTCGGAAACACCCTTCAGTCCCTGCTCGGTCACCCAGGCTGCAATCGTGCTGACGTCGCTGTAATCCATGGCGCTCACCTTCACTCGTGCTTGGTCTGAGCTGTAGCCCGAATTCGGCACGGAAGGAAAGTCAATTGGCTCAATCGCCCGCGGGCATATTGTAGGGCGTGATGATTTCGACCGTTGAAAGCGAGGGCGAAACCGCCCGCCCCGACGCTTGTGCCCGGCTCATGATCGCCCTGAAGGCCGAGCGCGCATCGGTTCTGAGATCGTGATGCAGCACGAAGCCGATCCGACGCGCGGCAAGCAGGGCGCGATTATCGGCATCGAGATCATGGGCGACGAAGACGCGGACGGGACGTTGGGCCGCATCGAAGGCCGAAAGCACCGCCCGGTTGCCACCGCCGATCGAATAGACGGCGTTGATGGCGGGATCGGCGGCAAGCGCTGCCGCCGCAAGCGTTCCCGTGGCGGCATCGGTGCCGTGCCCCTCGCTGATTTCGGTAATGCCGATGTCGGGATAATGGGCGCGGATGCTGCGGCGAAAGCCGATTTCGCGCTCCTCCTCGCCGCGGAACCGCCCGCTCGACAGAGTCACCAGCACCTTGCCGCCATGGTCTCCAAGGAATTCGCCGATCAGATAGGCGGCGGTCTCTCCCGCCGCCCGGTTGTCGGCGCCGGTATAAGCGATGCGGGCCGAATTCGGCAGGTCGGTCACCAGCGTCACCACGGGAATGCCCGCCGCATCCGCCCGGGCAACCGCGGCAGCCACCTCGGCGACGTCAGGCGCCTTGAGCACAATGCCGTGCGTACCACGCAGCCGGATGCGATCGAGAAGCTGCACCAGTTCGGCCGGCTTCATCACCTCGGCGAAATGGAACCGGCAGCGGAAGACGCCGGGCAGGAAGGCCGCCATCTCCGCTTCGAAGGCAGTGCGCACCGCATCGCTGAAACGCTGTGGCGTCTCCATGACGATATCGATCGCCAGCACACGCCCGCTGCCCATCGCCCCCGCCTGCTGCTTCTCCAGCTCAGCGATCGCCGCCTTCACCCGCATCTCCGTCTGCCGGCGCACGCCCGGCCTGCCGTTCAGCACCCGGTCGACGGTCGCGGTGCTCAGGCCTGCCTGGAAGGCGATGTCCTTGACGAGAAAGCGATGGACCATGGCCGGGCCTGATGGTTTTTTGATGGATTTCTGATCTATATCACCTGGCATCGCGGCGTATAGTGCCTCCATCGGAAAGAGGGAGGAGCCCGCCATGAAAACCGACAACCCGCAGACACTGCGCGCCGACCGCGTCTGGCTGAGCGAAGAGGCCTGCGATCTCGACGATTTTCGCGACCTTGCGGAAAAAACGACGGTGCTTGCCGATTACCCCGCAGCGTCTGCGGTCGAAAAAAACGTGCTGATCTATGACAGCCGCAAGGTGATGGCAGCCGCCGCAACGCCGGAAGGCCGGCGCGCCGTGTTGGCGGAAATCTGCGAGGTCTTCAGCGAAGGTCCTGGGGTCGTCGTGTTCAAGCGCGCTTACGAAGACACCGGCATCATCGACCGCGCCAGCACGATCTTCGATGCGATCATCGAGGAGCAGCACCGCACCGCGACCGGCGGCGGCGATCACTTCGCCAAGCCTGGCGCCAACGATCGCATCTGGAATTCGCTGGAAAAACATTGCCTCGCCGATCCGGCAAATTTCGCCGAATATTACGGCAATCCCATCATCGCGCTGGCAAGCGAAGCCTGGCTCGGCCCGAGCTACCAGATGACGGCGCAGGTCAATCGCGTCAATCCGGGCGGCGCGGCGCAGTCGGCGCATCGCGATTACCATCTCGGCTTTCAGTCGTCTGCGGTGATCGAGCAGTTTCCGGCGCATGTGCACCGGCTCTCGCCGGTACTGACACTGCAGGGCGCGGTCGCCCATTGCGACATGCCGCTCGAAAGCGGCCCGACGCTCTTTCTGCCGCACAGCCAAACCTATGTGCCCGGTTATCTCGCGCTGAAACGGCAGGAGTTCCGCGATTATTTCGAAACCCATCATGTCCAGATGCCGCTCGAAAAAGGCGACGTCGTCTTCTTCAATCCCGCCCTTTTCCATGCCGCCGGCACCAACCGCTCGGCCGACATCAAGCGTGTCGCCAACCTCCTGCAAGTCTCCTCCGCCTTCGGCCGGGCGATGGAAACCGTCAACCGCGAGAAGATGAGCGCCAGGCTGTTTCCCGCCTTGAAGAGCTTGCAGGAAAAGCTCTCGCCTGATGAAATCGCCAACGCCGTCGCCGCCTGCGCCGAAGGTTATTCCTTCCCGACCAATCTCGACCGCGACCCGCCGCTCGGCGGACTGGCGCCGAAGACACAGGCGCAACTGATGCACGAGGCGCTGAAGGAAGGCTGGAGCGACGAGGCCTTTACCGCAGCACTTGCGGCGCAGGCGCAGAAGAAGCTGAGCTGATTGGAAGCGTAAGTCTCTTGTATCCGTACTGACACAAGCCTCCCGCATCCGCGGGAGGCCATTCGCACATCATCACAACGGAGGAACCACATGAGCACAGACCACGGCCGTCTCGACGGCAAGATCGCCATCATTACGGGCGGCACGCAAGGCTTGGGCGCCACCATCGCCCGCCTCTTCGCCGAGCGCGGCGCAAAGGGCATCGTCATCTGCGGCCGCAACGAAGCCAAAGGTAATGCGAAGGCCGCGGAGATTTCGGACGTGACCGGCGCCAGGGTCGTTTATGTGAAGGCCGACCTCGGCAAGGTCGAGGAGGCGCAGAATGTCGTGCGCGCCTGCGATGAGGCCTTCGGCCGTGTCGACGCGCTGGTCAATGCCGCCGCCATTACCGATCGCGGCACCATTCTCGATACCAGCCCGGAGCTCTTCGACGCCATGTTCGCCGTCAATGTGCGCGCGCCGTTTTTCCTGATGCAGGAAGCGATAAAGGTGATGCGCCGCGAAAAGATCGAAGGCACCATCGTCAACATCGGCTCGATGTCGGCCAAAGCCGGCCAGCCCTTCATCGCCGCCTATTGCGCCTCCAAGGGCGCGCTGGAAACGCTGACGAAGAACACCGCCTACGCGCTGCTGCGCAACCGCATCCGCGTCAATGGTCTGAACATCGGTTGGATGGCCTCCGAAGGCGAGGACCGGATCCAGCGCGAATATCACGAGGCACCGGCCGACTGGCTGGAGAAGGCGGCGGCAAGCCAGCCCTTCGGCCGTCTCGTCGATCCGCACGAGGTGGCGCGCGCCTTCGCTTACCTGTCGTCTTCCGAATCCGGCCTGATGACCGGCTCGGTCATCTGCTTCGATCAGTCGATCTGGGGCGCCTACGACGGCTCGCCGCATCCGGTCGCAGCCCTCTGAGAAAGGCAGAGCCCGGCAATTCCGTCGCTGGGCTCTGGCACCTCCAGGTTTTTGCCGCTAGGAAAAGAACGGCAGCATTCAGGGAGGAAACTGGCATGGGCGACAATCCGATTTATGAGATCCGCGACGAACGCTTCGGTGCAATGATCATCGGCAGCGCCGCCCTCGAGGAGCTTTATTCCGGCTGCCGCTGGACGGAAGGCCCGGTCTGGTTTTCCGACCTGAACTGCCTTCTCTGGAGCGATATCCCGAATGAACGGATGATGCGATGGACACCGGATGGGACGGTCTCCGTCTTCCGTTCACCGTCCAACTACGTGAACGGCAATACCCGCGACCGGCAGGGCCGGCTGGTCTCCTGCGAACATGGCGGCCGCCGCGTCACCCGCACCGAGACGGACGGCACCATCACCGTTCTCGCCGACAGCTATAGGGGCAAACGGCTGAATTCGCCGAACGACGTCGTCGTGCACTCCGACGGCGGGGCCTGGTTCACCGATCCGACTTACGGCATCCTGTCGGATTACGAGGGCCACAAGGCCGAGCCCGAGCAGCCGACCCGCAACGTCTACCGGATCGATCCGGCAAGCGGATCGATCGACGCCGTCGTCGAAGATTTCATCCAGCCGAACGGCCTTGCCTTCTCGCCCGACGAGACGAAGCTCTATATTGCCGATTCCGGCTCGGCAAAACATGACGTGCCGCGCCATATCCGCGTTTTCGACGTCATCGACGGCAGGAGGCTTGCGAATAGCCGTTACTTCTGCAGCCTCGACGTCGGCAATCCCGACGGCTTCCGCTTCGATGTCCAAGGCAATCTCTGGACGAGCGCCTCCGACGGCGTCCACTGCTTTTCGCCCGAGGGAACGCTGCTCGGCAAGATCAGGGTGCCGCAGACGGTGTCCAACCTCACCTTCGGCGGCCCCAAGAAAAACCGGCTCTTCATCACCGCGACGCGTTCGGTCTATTCGATTTATATCAAGACGACCGGCGCACAATATCCATAGGTCAGGCCTTCAGCTGTCGGGACGCCCATGCAGCGGCTCGGCCCGATGCCAGTTTTCCAGGATGCGGCCATCTGTGTGTTTCTGCTGCGCCCAGCGGATGCCGTTCGAGATCACCTTATGCACGATCTTGTCGTGATAGATCGGGTAGGTTTCGTGGCCGGGGCTGAAGAAGAAAATGCGCCCGCGCCCGCGCTGGAAGGTGCAGCCGCTGCGGAACACCTCGCCACCGGTATACCAGGAGATGAACACAAGCTCGTCCGGCTGCGGAATATCGAAGGGCTCGCCGTACATTTCCGAGGCATTGACCTCGAAATAGGGCGGCAGTCCCTCGGCGATCGGATGCGAGGGATTGACCACCCAGACGCGTTCGAGGTCGCCATCCGGCGTCTCGCGCCAGGAAAGGTTGGCGTTGGTGCCCATCAGCCGGCGGAAGAGCTTGGAATGATGGCCGGAATGCAGGACCAGCAGGCCCATGCCCTTCAGCACACGCTGCTGCACGCGGTCGATCAGCCCGTCGCTGACCTCGTCATGCGCCATATGCCCCCACCAGAGCAGCACGTCGGTATCATCGAGCACGCTGTCCGGCAGGCCTTCATCGGGATCATCCAACGTGCCGCGGCGGATTTCGAAATCCGGATGGGCAATACCGGCGGCGATCGCGCCGTCGATACGGTCGGGGTAGATCTCCTGGACCTCCCTGTGGAGCTGTTCGTGGCGTCCTTCGTTCCAGATGGTGACCTTGATTGTCATGGCATTCCTCGATGTTTGGGCGATGGTTCAGGTGTCAGGCAGTTGCCGGACGGATCACTCGGCCGGCGGAATCGAACAGATGGCAGGCAGCGGGATCGGCCATCAGCGGCACGCGGTCGCCCGGCCGCACCGCGATATCGCCTTCGGCGCGCACCACGATCGGTTGCTGCGGCGAGCCGACGGTCATGTAGGTCTCGACGCCGAGGCGCTCGACGATGACCACCTCGGCGGTGAAATTTCCCCGCCCCTCCGGCGCGATCTTCAAATGCTCCGGCCGGATGCCGAGCTTGGCCTCGCCCTGCGGCACGACCCCGTTCGCATCGGCAAGATCGAGCGAAAGCCCGATCGGGCTGTCGAGATGCAGCCTGCCCGCTGAGGCCTGCGTCGCGGTGACCGGGATGACATTCATCTTCGGCGAGCCGATGAAGGTCGCGACAAATTCATTCTCCGGCTGATGGTAGAGCGCCATCGGCGCCCCCGCCTGGGCCACCAGGCCCTTGTTCAGCACGACGATGCGGTCGGCCATCGTCATCGCCTCCACCTGGTCGTGGGTGACGTAGACGACAGTTGCCTTCAGCTCGCGGTGCAGACGCTGCAGCTCGGCGCGCATCTGCACGCGTAGCGCCGAATCGAGGTTCGACAGCGGCTCGTCGAACAGGATCAGCGCCGGTTTCTTGATGATGGCCCGGCCGATCGCCACACGCTGGCGCTGGCCGCCGGAAAGGGCGGCCGGGCGGCGGTCGAGATAGTCGGTCAGCTGCAGGATCTCGGCGACGGCTTCGACCTGCCGGCGGATTTCCGCCTCCGGCACCTTCTTCAGGCTGAGGGAGAAGCCGATATTTTCGGCAACACTCATATGCGGATAGAGCGCATAGGACTGGAACACCATGGCGATGCCGCGCTTGTCGGGCGGCACGTCGTTGATACGCTTGCCGTTGAGGATGAGGTCGCCGTCGTCGATGCCTTCGAGGCCGGCGATCATCCGCAGCAGCGTCGACTTGCCACAGCCGGACGGGCCGACGAAGACGGCGAATTCGCCGTCTTCCACGGTGATGTCGACGCCTTTGATGACCTCGAGCGCGCCGTAGAATTTGCGAACGTTTCTGAGATTGATCATCTGTTTCTCTTTCTTGATCTCAGCCCTTCACGCCGCCCGAGAATGTCTGGACGAGGAAGCGCCGCGCAAAACCGAAGGCGACGACGGCAGGCAGCAGGTAGATGAAGGCCAAAGCCGTCAGCAGGCCGTAATCGATCTCGTTGATGCGCAGGAAGGCCCGGAAGAGACCGAGCGGCAGCGTCTGCAGTTCCGGTGACGACAGGAAGATCAGCGGCAGAAGGAAGTCACCCCAGGCCGACATGAAGGCGAACAGCCCGGCGGCCGCAAGCCCCGGCAGCGCCAGCGGGATCAGCACCCGGCGGATGCGCTGGATCAGTATCGCTCCATCCATCAGCGCCGCCTCTTCGTAATCCCTCGGCAGCCCGTCGAAGAAGGTCTTCATGATCCAGAGCGCCAGCGGCAATTGCATGGTCGCCAGCACCAGGATCAGCCCGAGATAACCGTCGATAAAGCCGGTCCAGCGCATGATGTCGCGGGCATAGCTGCCGAAGATCGGCCTGAGCACTGCCGCTTCCGCATTGTTCAGCGTCAGCAGGAACTTGTAGAGCGGCACGACCAGCGCCGTCGGCGGCAGCACCCGGATGAGCAGGATCGCGTAGAGGAAGGGCAGCTTCCACCAGGCCCTGGTACGTGACAGCGCATAACCACCGAGCCCGGCAAGCACCATGACCAGCAGCGTCGCACCGCCGACCACGAAGAGCGAGTTGAACAGCCACTTCGCCCCGTCCTCCTTGGTGAAGACCTTGATATAGTTGGCGAAGGTCCACTGCTCCGGCCAGTGCAGGAAAAGCTGCGCATTGCCGTCGAGAGAGGCGAGCAGCACCCAGAAGAAGGGAACCGCGCAGAAGATCGAGATCAGCGACAGCGTCGCATAGGCGACGAGGTCGGAGCGGCCTTTGTTTGCGGTCTCGCTCGGGGAAACGACGGCCATGTCAGACCTCCACCTTCATGGCCCGGACATAGGCGATGCCCAATATCAGCGAGATGACGAGCGCGACGACCGCGACCGCCGCCCCATATCCCAGCTGGAAGGCCGTGAAGGACTGGTTGTAGATATAGATGCTGACGACCTCGGTCGCCCCGCCCGGCCCGCCGCGCGTCAGCGCATAGACGAGGCCGAAGACGGCAATGGTGGAGACGGCCGAGATCAGCATGTAGAGCAGGATCGTCGGCATCATCAGCGGCAGGGTGATGCGGCGAAACATCTGCGGCGGTGTGGCGCCATCCATGCGGGCCGCCTCGTAAATCTCCCCCGGTATGGTGCTGAGGCCCGCGGTCAGGAGGATCATCGCCGTGGCGATGCCGCGCCAAGTGTTGACGACGATAATCATCGACAGCGGGAAGACCTGCAGCCAGTCGGCCGGCGCGACACCGAAAAAGCTGACGATGCGGCTGAGCGTGGCATTGTCGCCGCCGGCCAGCATCGAGATCCACATGAAGCCGGCGACGACCTCAGGGGCGGCATTCGGCAACAGGATGATCGACGAGAACAGCCGCCGGAAGCGGATCGGCCGGCGCAGCGCCATTGCCGAGATCAGCCCAAGCACGAACTGGCCGATCACTGCCGAACCGATGACGAAGACGAAGGTGACGAACAGCGCGTTCCAGAACTTCGCGTCGTTGAGGAGCCGCGTATAATTCCTGAGACCGACGAAGCGGGGCCGCAGCGCCGCAGCCCCGGTCAGCGCCTCATTGGTAAAACTCAGATAGATGGAATAGAGGGCCGGATAGATGACGAAGGCCAGAAGCAGCACCAGCGAGGGCAGCAGGATCAGCAGCCACTGCCGCTCGGCGCGCTTTTCATGAGAGTTTCGGGCCATGGAAGCTCACAACCTTGTCGAATGAAGCCGGCTTATCGAATGAAAGAGAAGACGCGGGCGATGCCGCCGCGTCCCCGTTCGCTGGGAAGGAAAGCGGAGGCTTACTTGACCATGTCGTCGCCGAGCGTTTCCTTGACGTAGTCGACAAGGATCTTCTGGGCGCCGGCGGCGTCGGTTTCCTTGCGCAGCAGCGCTTCGGTGGCCCGCGCCACACCTTCGGAGACCGTGCCGAAGCCGGAGGCCTGCTTCAGGAACACGCCGTTCCCGGCCGCCGCATGGATCGGAACCAGTTCCGTCAGCTTCTGGAACTCGGCATTGTCGGCCGCGTCCTTGCTGGCGGGAATATTGCCGATGCGGGCGGCGTAGGAAACCTGTGTCTCGATCGAGCCGATCTCCATCAGCGCCTTGATCGCCAATTCGGTGTTGGCCGACTTGGAATTGACCGCCCACGGCGCGGCGAGATTGGCAAGCACATACTGGCCGCTGCTCTGGCCCGGTACTGTCCAGGTGCCGACCACCTTCGTCACGTCGGGAATCGGATTTTTGCTCTCGCGGCCCCAGTCGAAAATATAGCACCAGGAGCCGCAGGTGGTGGCGGCAAGCTTGCCTTCCGGGAACATCTGGTACTTCGGCACGACCCAGGGCTCGGGTCCGAGCAGCGGCTGCGTCGGCATCAGATCCTTGTCGATCAGTTCCTTGTAGACGTTGAAGACATCCTTGATGCCTTCGCCATTCAGATCGAGCTTGCCGTCGGCATCGACGAGCTGCGGCGTCTTCGAACCGACGAGCAGGTGCTGGAAGCCTTCGTCGAAGGCACCGCTTCCCCAGGAAACGCCGGCCGGGAACAGCAGGCCATAGGCGCCGGTTTTCTGCTTGATTTCGGCGGCACGATCGAGAAGCTCCTGCCAGGTCTTCGGCTGTTCGGTCGAGATGCCGGCCTTTTCGAGTACGTCCTTGCGATAATAGATTTCCTGGATGCCGAGCATGAACGGCATCACATAAGTCTCTCCATCCGGGCTGACGGCAAGCTCCTTGGCGACATCATAGAGTTTGGCGTAGCCATCCCAGGCCTTGAACTCCTTGGTCACCGGCGCGAGGTAGCCGGCTTCCACCATGTCGGCGACGGCGGCCGTCGTCGGGATGGAGAACAGGTCGGGGGCGTTGCCGGCGCCGAGCTCCGTCAGGAGTTTCGTCAGGTAATCCTTGTCCGGCGCCGGATATTCGATCACCTCGACGGTGACGCCGTATTTCTTTTCGATCCGCTCGACCGTCGACTTCATCGCGTCGATGCCGGCCTGACCGTGATTTGCAATTCGGATTGTTTCAGCCTGCGCCAGCGTCGAAACCGCGCTCAGCAGAACGGCGCACAGGCCGCCAAGAACCATCTTCTTCAACGGAAGTCCTCCCTTTTTTAGAGACACGGCGCCCTCCAGCACCGACCGCGAAAATGTACACGCATTCCCAATGCTGACAAGATGGTTTTTAAAAAGATTCGTTATTGGGTTTTAATATACTGATATTACTTATATAATTAAATATTGCCATCACTGTAACGTTTGTGTAATCGTGTGCACAAATGCAATCAGGGAGGAAATTTCATGACTGGGAAATTGCGCCTCGGCGTCATTGGTGCCGGCCTGAAGGCGGCGGAATATGCCACGAGCTGGGTCAAGATGCCGGAGATCGAATTTGCTGCACTCGCCGACACCACGGCGGCTTCGCGCCAGCGCCTGCTCGACGTCTGCCTCGCCGCTGGCGCCCCCGAACCGAAGAGCTTCGAGGACTATCGTCAGATGCTCGGCCAGTGCCGGGACGAACTCGACATCGTCTACATCTCCACCCCGCATGCCTTCCATGCCGAGCAGGCAACTGCCGTTGCCGAGGCCGGCCTCGACCTCTTCCTCGAAAAGCCGATGGTGACGACAGTCACCGAGGCCGAGAGGCTGATCGCCGCGCAGAAGAAGAGCGGCGTCACCATCGTCACTGCCTTCCAGGGCGGCCTCTCGCCGCTGGTGCTCGACACGCGCCGGCGGGCGCTCGCCGGCGAATTCGGCGAACTGATCGCCATATCGGGCATGATCTGGGAAAGCTGGTCGTCGAACTATCATGGTCATTGGAAGCAGCAGCCTGAAATTTCAGGCGGCGGCTTCATGTTCGATACCGGCGCCCATATGATGAACACCGTCTGCCTGCTCGCCAATTCCGATTTCGACAGCGTTTCGGCCTACATGAACAACCACGGCAGGCAGGTCGACATCGCCACCGCCGTCTCCGCCCGGCTGAAAAACGGCGCGCTGACGACATTGACAGCCGCCGGCGAAGGCCCTCCGGGCTGCGCTTCCTACATCACCTTCTTCTATTCGAAGGCGATCGTGCGCATCGATGCCTGGGGCGGCTGGCGCGAGATCAGCGTCGGGCGGAGCGCCGAGCCGCGCGAGGAGGCCGAGATTCTCGGCAATCCGATGAAAAATTTCCTCGCCATTCGCGCGGGAAAGATGGAAAACTCCGGCTCCGTTGAAATGGGCCTCAGATTCGCTAGGCTATGGGATGCAATCAAGGAATCGGCAGCGGCCGACGGCGCTTCCGTCAGGATCGTCGCCTGATAGGCGCTGAAGATGAGCGGAATGAACAGACGGCGGATCACTTCGAAGGAACTGGCGAAACTCGCCGGCGTCTCCTCCGCTACCATTTCCCGCGCCTTCTCCCCGGATTCACGCATCGGCAGCGCCACCCGCGATCGCATCCTCGCCGTCGCCCGTGAACATGGCTACCAGCCGAATGCGATCGCCCGCTCGCTGAACAACCAGCGCTCGCGCCTCGTCGCATTGGTCGTCAATGCGATCGGCAACCCCTGCGAAGCCGAGGAACAGCAGCTTCTCGTCCACCGCCTGCAGGCAAGACAATTGCTGCCGATCATCCTCTGCTGCGCCGATCATTCCGACCGGCTGCAGCTGATGCGCCTCGCCTCCACCTATCAGGTCGATCACGTCGTCGTCTTTTCCGACATGGTGTCGATGCAGGATGCCGTCGACATCTTTCACACGACGAAGCCGATCATCGTCTCCTTCGAGCCGCTCGACAACGAAAACGTCTCCAGCATCCGCATCGACGGCTCTGGGGCCGCCGACGAGATCATCGACAAGATCGTCCGCGACGGCAAGAAGCGTTTCGCCTACCTCTCCGGCACCAATTCAAGCTGGATCGACAAGCTCAGGCGCAAATGGTTCGCCGATGCGCTCGCCAAGCGCGGCCTCTCTTTCGAGGCGCAGGCCTTCGGCGACTATTCCTATGATTCCGGCTTCAAGGAAGCCGTGCTGCTGCTGCACCGCGACAAGGTCGATGCCATCATCTGCGGCAACGACGTCATGGCGATCGGCGCACGCGATGCCGCCCGCCGGGTGATCGGCAAGAACACGCCTGACGATATCGCCATCGTCGGCCAGGACGGCATCGCCATGGCCGCCTGGGATTGCAACGACCTCACCACGCTGAGCCTCGACCACGTCGCCTTCATCGATGCCGTCGTCGAACTGATCGAACGCCATGACGCCGAGATCGAAGGCCCGCACAGCATCACACTCACCTGCACCGCCCGCTGGGGCTCGACCGCATAGCGGCACACATCCATTGCATCGAGGAGGAATACCGATGACCAGATTTTCACGCGCCGAAGGGCGCCGCAATGTCCCTGATGCCGTAAGCTGGAGAGCCTGAAATGCGTTCCGTCGTCTCCTTCAATGAAGGCTGGAGTTTCCATGAGGGCTTCGGCCAGCGTTTGCTCGAAACTTTCGATGCCGCCAAATCAGTCAGCCTGCCGCACACCGCCGTCGAACTGCCCTTCAACTATTTCGATGAGACCAGCTACCAGCGCGCCTTCACCTATCAGAAGGTGCTGCGCTGGCTGCCGGAGTTCGAGGGGCGCGAGGTCTCGCTCGTCTTCGATGCCGCCATGGCCGACAGCGTCGTCTATCTGAACGGCGAGGAAATCGTCGCCCATAAGGACGGCTACACGCCCTTCGAGGCCCGCCTCACCGGCAGGCTCGCCAGGGGAGAGAACCTCGTCACCGTCAAGATCGACGGCAGCGAGAACCCGGCCATTCCGCCTTTCGGCGGCCGCATCGATTATCTCACCTATGCCGGCATCTACCGCGACGTCTGGCTGAAGGTCACCGACCCGGTGTCGATCCGCAATCTCAAGATCGAAACCACGGACGTTCTTCGCCCGGAGAAATCGGCAACCGTGCGCGTCGATATCGCCAATCCCGAGAGCCGCAGCTTCTCGGCGACCGTCACCGCCACGCTGAAGCAGGCCGACGGCACGGTGGTCGCCACCGCCGCCACCGAAACGATCGGCAGCCGCACCACGCTCTCCTTCGGCGGCCTCACCGGCATCACCCTCTGGGACATCACCGATCCCACACTCTATGACGTCACCGTCGAACTCAGGACCGAGCACGGCTCCGACCGTGTCTCGACGCGGTTCGGCTTCCGCACCGCCGAATTCACGCCGGAAGGTTTTCTCCTGAACGGCAAGCCGCTGAAGCTGCGCGGCCTCAACCGTCACCAGGCCTTCCCCTATGTCGGTTATGCCGCCGGCCGCTCCGCCCAGGAGCGCGACGCCGACATCATGAAGACGGTGCTGAAGTGCAATATCGTCCGCACCTCGCATTATCCGCAGTCGAAATGGTTCCTCGACCGCTGCGACACGATCGGCCTGCTGGTTTTCGAGGAAATCCCCGGCTGGCAGCATATCGGCGATGCCGATTGGCAGCAGGAATCGATCGAGAACGTCCGCCGCATGATCGAGCGCGACTGGAACCACCCCTCGATCATCATCTGGGGCGTGCGCATCAATGAATCGCAGGACAATCACGATTTCTACGCCGAGACCAACCGGCTCGCCCGCGAGCTCGACAGCACCCGCCAGACCGGCGGCGTGCGTTATATCACCGAGAGCGAACTGCTCGAGGACGTCTACACGATGAACGACTTCATCCTCGGCAACGAGGAACTGCCGGGCGCCAACCGCCCTCGCACGACGCTGCGCGGCCAGCAGGAAAATACCGGACTGTCCCACAAGGTGCCGTACCTCATCACCGAGTTCAACGGCCACATGCACCCGACGAAGATTTACGATCAGGAGCAGCGCCAGGCCGAGCATGTACGCCGGCACCTGGACGTGCTGAACGCCGCCTACGGCGATGCCGATATATCCGGCGCCATCGGCTGGTGCATGTTCGACTACAACACGCACAAGGATTTCGGCTCCGGCGACCGCATCTGCTATCACGGCGTCATGGACATGTTCCGCGAGCCGAAATTCGCGGCCTATGCCTATATCAGCCAGTGCGATCCATCAGACGAGATCGTCATGAAGCCGGCAACCTTCTGGGCGCGTGGCGAACGCAATATCGGCGGCGTGCTGCCGCTGATCATCCTGACCAACTGCGACGAGGTGGAGTTGCAATATGGCGCGCTTTCCAAACGCATCGGCCCGGACCGCGAAAACTACCCGCATCTGCCGCATCCGCCCGTCGTGCTCGACCATCGCCACTTCACCGCCGATGAGCTCGGCACCTGGGGTCTCGAATGGATCGACGGCACCTTCACCGGCTATATCGACGGCAAACCGGTGGCCAGCCTGACGCTGGCGGCCGATCCGTTGCCGACGACACTTGAGGTCGTTGCCGACAGTTCGACGCTCAGAGCCCGCGAACGCGACAGCACACGCGTCATCATCCGCGCCCTCGACCAGAGCGGCCAGCGCCTGCCCTTCATGAATGACAGCATTTCGCTGAAGGTGCACGGCCCGGCAAGGATCGTCGGCCCGGCCACTGTGCCATTGCAGGGCGGCACATCAGGCTTCTGGCTGGAGGCGACGGGCTTCACCGGCGAGATCACCGTCGAAGTCGTTTCTACGCGTTTCGCACCGGTGACAACAAGCGTGACGGCCGCCTGACGGCCATCACCCGATCCTCGCCTGGCTTTCTGGATCGAAGAACACGGCCTTATCGAGATTGAAGGCCAGTCGGGTTGTCTGGCCAGGTGCAATGCCGGCATCGGCGCGCAGGCGGGCGACGACGGATTTGCCGCCGAGCTTGGTGACGGCGAAGGTGTCGGAGCCGGCCGGTTCGACGACTTCGATCAGGCAGTCGCCCTCGCTCAGCATGCGCGCCTTGCGGTCGGCGCCATCCGGATCGGTCAAGGCCTCGGGGCGGATGCCGAAGATCACCTGTCTGCCGGTATAGGTGGTCAGGCCATTGTTGCCAGCCATGACGGGGAGCTTGAGCGGGGCGGCATTCGGCCGCTCCAGCGAGACTTCGAGCCCGCCGGCGCCGTTTTCGACGGTGGCGGTCAAGAGGTTCATCGCCGGCGATCCCATGAAGTCGGCGACGAAGATATTGGAGGGGCTGTTATAGATCTCGGCCGGCGTGCCGAACTGCTGCAGCACGCCGTCCTTCAGCACGGCGATCTTGGTCGCCAGCGTCATCGCCTCGATCTGATCATGGGTGACATAGACGAAGGTGGTGCCCATGCGCTGATGCAGCCGCTTGATCTCGGTGCGCATGTCGACGCGCAGCTTGGCATCGAGATTGGAGAGCGGTTCATCGAAC
>NZ_JBLKNU010000005.1:0-352384 GCF_047532935.1 Rhizobium sp. IY2 | reverse complement strand
CACCGAGATCTCGTCGAACGGGTTCATCGACATCTTCACATTGGCAAGCTCGACACCCGTGCCATCCGGACGAACCCGGATCTTCACGTTGTAGTCGACAACCCGTTTGACGGGCACGAGTATCTTCATGGGTGACCCCCTTTATTTCTAGACTACCGGCCGTCAGTGCGGCCGTTCGGCAAGCAATGCCCAGAAGGCGAAGAGCGGCGTGTCGAGCGACCTCATGGCATGTTTGATGCCAGGGAGATTGTAGAAGGATCCGCCGATACCAGGCGAAAACCAGTCCCCTTCCCCCTGCTGGAATTCTCCCTCGGAAAGCACGAGGTAGACTTCCTCCGGTGCATGGTCGTGATCGGGGTAGCGCATGTGAGGCGCCATCAACGTCACGCCGATCCACAGGTCGCTCCGCTCCTCCAATCCTCCCGGGCCGATGATCATCGCATTGGCATGGCCATCGACAAAATTGTCGCTGGCCGTGTGGTCATACTTGGTGCGCCGACGCCATTCAAGCATTGGCTCGATGCCTTTGAACCCCTCGATCAAACGCGCCAGCGAAGGATAGGACGGATCGATCGAGAGCGCCACATCAAGGAGCGCACACACGGGCAATCGACTTCCTTCCCCTGCGCGTGCATCTCCCGGGCATTCCAGCGCCGTAGAAATCTGACGAATCGAGCGACGGGCTTCCGGCGCCCTGGCAAATTGGTCGAAAGCCACGAAAGCCGCATCCACGAAAATCTGGAGGCTTTCATTGCGCAAACTCATGTCATCACCTCCCGAAACGACCCGCCGACAGGCGGCTGATCTTGCGATCAGATATCTTTTGCGATGCGCAGTCCGTCATAGACGGCGGCATGCGTGTTGCGTGCGGCCACGGCATCGCCGATCCGGAACAGCTGGAACCTGCCGTCGGGATTGCGGACGATGGACTGGGGTTCTCCAGACAGAAGCTGGTCGTGCGACATCTCACCGAGATTGCTCGAATTGGGTTTCAGTTCGAAATAGAGCTCATCGAGCGGGATGGTCCCATGATTGACGACGATCTGGTCGAAGCTGTGCTGCCTGGCAATCCCGCCGTAATCGCTGCCGATATGAGCGACCAGCTGGTTGCCGCTCTTCTCGACGGCTTCCAGACGGTAGGTGACGGTGAAGGTCACGTCGTGCTTCTGAAGAGAACGCATATAGGGCACCAGGTTCATGGCCATGACCTCAGGCGCGAAGGACCGGTCCGGCGTCATGATCTCGACCTTGGCGCCTGCCTTGGCGATGAACTCCGCCGCCTGCAGGCCGGCATGGTCGCCGGCATCGTCGAAGATCAGCACGTTGGTTCCAGGCTTCACGTCGCCGGAAATGATGTCCCACGAAGAGACCACCAGCTCGTTGCCGCTCGTGAGAACCTCGGTATGCGGCAGGCCGCCGGTCGCAATGATGACGACATCGGGATTTTCGGCCTCGATGGTGTCGGCTTCCGCCCAGGTGTTGAAGTGGAAGGTGACGTCGTATTTCTCGCACTGGCTCATGCGCCAGTCGATGATGCTGATCATCTCCCTGCGGCGCTCACTCTGGGCGGTGAGCCGGATCTGACCGCCGGGATTGTTCGCCGCCTCGAAAACGACGACCTGATGGCCGCGTTCCCCGGCGACGCGCGCCGCTTCCAGACCGGCCGGGCCGGCGCCGACGATGACGACTTTTTTCCTGGCGTCGGCCTTCGCCACGATATGCGGCATCGTCAGTTCGCGGCCGGTGGCGGCATTGTGGATGCAGAAGGCGGCGCCGCCCTGGTAGATGCGATCGAGACAGTAATTGGCGCCGACGCAGGGGCGGATATCCTCTTCCCGTTTTTCGATGATCTTGCGGACGATGTGCGGATCGGTCATGTGGGCGCGGGTCATGCCGATCATGTCGACTTTCCCGGCCGCGATCGCGTGACGCGCGGTCGCGACGTCCGGTATCTTGGCAGCGTGGAACGTCGGAAAATTGGTCGCGGCCCGGATTTCACCGGCAAAATCCAGGTGCGGAGAGTTTGCCATGCCCTGGATCGGAATGACATCCGTCAAACCCGCATCGGTATCGATGTGGCCCCGAATGACGTTCAGATAGTCGATGAGGCCGCTATCGCGGAGCCGCTTGGAAATCTCCATGCCTTCGGCCTTGCCGGTACCGCCGGGAAGACATTCGTCGGCGGTATAACGAACGCCGAGGATGAAGTCGTCACCCACCCTTTGCCGGATCGCCTTGAACACATCGAGACAGAAGCGCATGCGGTTTTCGAGAGAGCCGCCATAGGGACCATCGAGTTCGTTGGTCAGCGGCGACGCGAACTGGTCGATCAGATGGCCGTAGGCTTCCAGCTCGACACCGTCCATGCCGCCCGCCTTCATGCGCTCCGCAGCATCGGCGAAATCCTTGATGATGCGCTCGATGTCCCAATCTTCCATCTTCTTCGGGAAGGCGCGGTGGGATGCCTCGCGATGATGCGACGGCGCCACGACCGGCAGCCAGTCGCCCTTGTCCCAGCGCGTGCGCCGGCCGAGATGGGTGAGCTGGATCATGATCGCCGCCCCCTCTTCATGCACGGCGTCGGTCATTTCCCTGATCCACGGGACGATCTCGTCCTTATAGGCGAGCAGGTTGTTGAAAACCGGCGGACTGTCCCTGGAAACCGCGGCCGAGCCTGCCGTCATCGTCAGCGCCACGCCGCCCTTTGCCCGCTCCACCGTATAGGCGCGATACCTCTCCTTCGGCATGCCGTCTTCCGGATAGGCAGGCTCGTGGGAGGTCACGATGAGACGGTTGCGCAGCTTCAAATGCTTGAGCTGATAGGGCTGAAGAAGGGGGTCATTCGACATGGGCCGTGGTTCCGGATTAAAAACGTCAGAGGAGACGCTAAGCATAATGTACATAAGTGTCAACTAGGAAAACAAATGGGTCGTTATTTTCGACACTGATGTACATTTTTCTTGTGCGTGGTTTGATAATTTGATAGGAAACACCCCATGGATCAGGCTTTGAACGACACTGGCTGGCGCGGATCACAGGAGGGATGGCTGGAAGCAGCGTACCACTCGCTGCTGGATTCCGGGGTGGATTCGGTGAAGATTCTGCCGCTGGCGAAGAAGCTCAATCTCTCGCGCACGAGCTTCTACTGGTTCTTCAAGGATCGGGAGGAGCTGTTGGCCGCGCTTGTGGCGCGCTGGCGCGATAAAAACACCGGCAACATCGTCAAGCAGTCGGAAGCTTATGCGGAATCGCTTGCCGAGGCGATGCTCAACGTCTTCGATTGCTGGCTCAACAACGATCTGTTCGACGCCAGGTTTGAATTCGCCGTGCGCAGCTGGGCGCTGCAGTCCGACGAGATCCTCGCCGAGGTCCGACAAGCCGATCAGCTTCGCCTCGAAGCGCTCAAGCGCATGTTCATCCGGTTCGGACTACCAGAAACGACATCAGATGTCAGAGCGCGAACAACTTACCTCGTTCAGATCGGCTATATCTCCATGCAGTCCAGGGAGGAACTCGCCGTCCGCATGAAACGGATTCCAGAGTATATTGCGATCTACACCGGCGAAGTGCCGCAGCAGAGGGAGCTCGATCGCTTCTTCTCCCGGCATGGCTATAGGCCCGGTTAGGGAAGGCCGAGATGAGCGTTTCCTTGAGGATCGGTATCATTGGCGGCGGCGGATGGCTTGGCGGAGCAATCGCCGGCTCGATCCTCGATGCCGGCCTGGTCGGTCCTCGAAATCTCTCCCTCTCCTATCGCAGCGAGCCGCCGCGCCGTTTCCCGAATTCTTTCCTGACCACCGACAATCAGGAACTTGCCGACCGCTCGGATGTGATCCTTCTCTCCGTTCGTCCGGCCGACTGGCAGGCCCTGGAGTTCGATGCCGGCGGCAAGCTCGTCATCTCGGTCATGGCGGGCATCCGCTTGGACACACTTTCGGGACGCCACAACACCGCTCGCATCGTCCGCGCTCTGCCGAATGCCGCTGCCGAAGTAACCAGATCCTATACGCCCTGGACTGGCACAAGCGACGTCACGGAAGACGATCGAGCAGTCGTCCGCGCCATTTTCCAGGCATGCGGATCTGAGGACGAGGTCGGAGGGGAAAGCGACATCGACTATCTCACCGGCCTCTCCGGATCCGGACCGGCATTCCCGGCGCTGCTCGCAGCCGCCATGATGAGCGACGCCGTCACCCATGGCCTGCCGGCGGAGATTGCGCAGCGGGCCGTCAACACGGTGATGACCGGCGCCGGCCGCCTGTTGGAGCGCCGTGACGAATGTCCTGACGACGTCGTTCAAACCTTTCTCGCCTATCGCGGCACCACCGCAGCAGCCATCGAAGGCATGCGCGCTGCCGGGTTCGACGCTTCCGTCGCCAAGGGACTGTCGGCGGCATTCAAGAAATCGGTGAGTATGGGAGACGCTTCCTGACAACCGTTGGAGCGGGTTCCTGCGGCGCCCCGCTCGTCAAAATCGGCCGCTAAGCAGAGGGAACGAAATGAAAAAACTACTTGCATCGACATGCCTGACATTCGGCCTGATCGGCGGGGCGTCTTTCGCCAGCGCCGCCGAATGCGGCAGTGTGACCATCGCCAGCATGAACTGGCAGAGTGCAGAGGTTCTCTCTAACCTCGACAAGTTCATCCTGAACGAAGGTTATGGCTGCGAGGCCGACATCACCGTCGGCGACACCGTCCCGACGATCACCTCCATGGCCGAAAAGGGCCAGCCCGACATCGCGCCGGAAGCCTGGATCGACCTGCTTCCCGATGTCGTCAAGAAGGGAACGGATGAAGGCCGGATCGTCCAGGTCGGCTCTCCGCTGCCCGATGGCGGCGTACAGGGCTGGTGGATTCCCAAATATGTTGCCGATGCCCATCCCGATATCAAGACCATCGGCGACGTGCTGAAGCATCCGGAACTCTTCCCCGATCCGGAAGATCCGAAGAAGGGCGCCATCTACAACGGGCCGCAGGGCTGGGGCGGCACCGTCGTGACCACGCAGCTCTACAAGGCCTTCGAAGCCGAGAAGGCCGGCTTCACCCTCGTCGATACCGGCTCAGCCGCCGGCCTCGATGGTTCGATCGCCAAGGCTTACGAACGCAAGGAAGGCTGGGCCGGCTATTACTGGGCGCCGACCGCGCTGCTCGGCAAGTATCAGATGGTCAAGCTCGAAGCCGGTGTGCCGCAGGATGCAGCCGAATGGAAGCGCTGCATCACCGTCGCCGATTGCCCCGATCCGAAGCCGAACGCATGGCCGGTCGATCACGTCGTGACCTTGGTTGCCAAGCCCTTCTCGGAAAAGGTCGGGCCTGAGGTCATGGACTATCTGACGAAGCGCTCCTGGAGCAATGACACGGTCAACAAGCTGATGGCGTGGATGACCGACAACCAGGCAACCGGCGAAGATGGCGCAAAGCACTTCCTGAAGGAAAACAAGGACCTCTGGACAAAGTGGGTCTCGCCTGAGGCAGCCGCGAAGATCGAAGCTGCGCTTTAACGCCGACTATTGCGGTGCGCTCAAAGCGCACCGCCTCTCGCTGCCGATAAAATCAAAAAGACTGCCGCGGCTCTTTGAAGAAAAAGGGGAACCGAATGGAATGGTTTTATAAATTCCCGCATATGGATGATGATGCCCTTCGCAATCTGAAGAAGGCGATCGATGACGGCTTTCGCGCCTTTACTCGCAGCTATGGCGACGCGATCGAAAGCCTCTTCTCCCCGCTGCAGCATTTTCTCATCGCCGCCGACCGCTTCATGACGCAGACGCCGTGGCCGATCATCACATCCATCATCCTTGTCATCGCATGGTTTGCGAGCCGCAGCCTGAAGATCGTCTTCGGCTGTCTCGTGACACTGCTGCTGATCGGCTATTTCGACATGTGGGACGATACGATGCGGACGGTCTCGATGATCTTCGTCTGTACCGTGCTCTCGATCGCCATCGGCATCCCGATGGGGATCCTGATGGCGCGTTCCGACCGGCTGCAGCGCGTCATCAACCCGATCCTCGACGTCATGCAGACCATGCCGAGCTTCGTCTACCTGATCCCTGTCGTCATGCTGCTCGGCATCGGCAAGGTGCCGGGACTGATCGCCGTCGTTATCTACGCCATCCCGCCTATGATCAGGCTGACCGACCTCGGTATCCGCCTGGTCGACAAGGACGTGCTGGAGGCGGCCGACGCCTTCGGGACATCGAGTTCGCAGAAACTGTTCAAGGTCCAGCTGCCGCTGGCGCTTCCCACCATCATGGCCGGCATCAACCAGACCATCATGATGGCGCTCGCCATGGTCGTCGTCGCCTCGATGATCGGTGTCCAGGGTCTTGGCCAGCCGGTTCTGAAGGCGATCGCCAACCAGTACTTCACGCTGGGTATTTTCAACGGTCTTGCCATCGTCGGCATCGCCATCATCTTCGACCGGGTCAGCCAGGCATATGGCAAGAGGCTCCAGAAGCATCGGGAGATCGTCCATGGCTGATCAACGTTTCGGCGGCATCAAGATCCGCCATCTCTACAAGATCTTCGGTCCCAATCCTGCCGCTTACGTCGATGCCGTCCAAAAAGGATTGTCGAAGACCGAGCTCAACCAAAAGCATGGCCACGTGCTGGGCTTGAGCAATATCAATATCGAGATACCTTCGGGCCGCATCCAGGTCATCATGGGCCTTTCGGGTTCGGGCAAATCGACCCTCATCCGCCACATCAATCGTCTGATCGATCCAACCGCCGGCGAAGTGCTTGTCGACGGCGTCGATGTCGTGAAAATGAACGAGACCGAATTGCGGGCGTTTCGCCGGCACCAGACGGCCATGGTGTTTCAGAAGTTCGCGCTTCTGCCGCACCGGAATGTTCTCGACAATACCATCTTCGGCCTCGAAGTGCAGGGCATGGAGCGTTCGAAAGCCGTCGACGTCGCCATGCGCTGGCTGGAGCGGGTCGGTCTCAAGGGTTTCGAGCAGAAATATCCCAACCAGCTCTCCGGCGGCATGCAGCAGCGTGTCGGCCTGGCGCGCGCCCTTTCCAACGATGCGCCGGTCCTTTTGATGGACGAAGCCTATTCGGCGCTCGATCCCTTGATCCGCACGGATATGCAGACGGTCCTTCTCGACATTCAGAGGGAGATCAAGAAAACCATCGTCTTCATCACCCACGATCTCGATGAGGCCCTTCGCCTGGGCGACCAGATTGCGATCCTGCGCGACGGCGAAGTCATCCAGCAGGGCACCAGCCAGGACATCGTCCTGCGTCCGGCGGACGATTACATCGCCAATTTCGTCAAGGAGGTTAATCGCGGCCGCGTCATCCATGTCGAAGCCGTCATGACCCCCCTGCATTCCGGCGCAGTACCCGGCGGATTGACGATTGCGTCAGGCACGACAGTCGAAGAGGCCGTCCGGATCCTGGCATCGGCGCCGGACGACGATGCCAGGGTGATTTCACCATCAGGCGAAGCATTGGGTCTCGTCACCTTCCGCCAGCTCGCAGGCGCGATGGTGAACTCGCAGGAGGTGGCTCCCCGACGCGATAGTGCCCTCTCGGTCGCACTCTGAAGCTCAAATGCGGCCGTCTCTCCGTTTCGTTGGCGATACCGATATCGGGCACGCCATCGCAGGAAATGGAAAGTCGGCCGCCTGACGCTTGGGGATCACCATGTCGAAACTCTTCCCGCGTCTGTTTTCGCCCGTCAGTCTGCGCGGACACATTTTGCGCAACAGGATCGTCTTCGGCGCGCATACGGCAAACATGGCGAACAACGGCGTGCCCGGCGACCGGCATGTTGCCTATTATGCCGAGCGTGCGATCGGCGGCGCCGGAATGATCGTGGTCGAACCGATGCCGGTCCATCCCGCCGCTGTGTTGACGCGCGGGAATTTTCTTCCCGGCGACGATAGTGTGTTCCCTCACTTCAGGAAGGTCACGACGGCGATCAGGGAAAACGGCGCGGTCGCGATCCAGCAGCTCTACCATGTTGGCGCCCATGGAGATTCCGATAATTCATACCACCCGCATTGGTCGCCGTCCGGTCTGCCCAGTTATCACGACAGCGACGGCTCGCATGCCATGAGCGAGGCGGAAATCTCAGAAACCATCGACGGATTCGTGCAGGCGGCGCACCGCTGTCATGAGGCCGGTTTCGATGGCGTGGAGGTCTGGGCGGCCTATCTCGGCCTCATCGAGCAGTTCTGGACGCCCTGGTCGAACCGGCGAGAGGATCAATGGGGCGGTTCGCTCGAAAATCGGACACGTTTCTCGCGCGAGATCATGAGCCGCATCCGGCCGGTCTGCGGTGAGCAGTTCATCATCGGGCTTGCGATCAGCGATGAGCCCGATCACAGCGTCGCGCTGACGCGGGACGAGCTTGCCGAAATCGTCGTCCTCCATGACGATCTCGGCCTCGTCGATTACGTCACCTGCGGCTCGGGCGGCTATCTCGACTTCCACAAGCTGATGCCGACATTCCTTTACAAGGAGAAGCTCGGCGCCGATCTCGCTGCGACGATCAGGCGGTCCGTCAAGCACGCGCTCGTGATCGCCGAAAGCCATATCAGAACACCGGAGAATGCCGAAACCGTTCTGGGAGAAGGAGCGGCGGACCTCGTCTCGATCGTGCGCGGCCAGATCGCCGATCCCCATCTCGCCCGAAAAGCCGGCGAAGACCGCCCCGACGATGTTCGCGGCTGCATTTCGTGCAACCAGATGTGCTGGGGCCGGCGCTCGCGTGATTATTGGATAAGCTGCCTCATCAACCCGTCGGCCGGACGGGAATACCAATGGGGCGGCGACCGCTTCAGCCCGGCCGGCCAGCCGAGAACGGTGCTGGTGGTCGGCGGCGGGCCTGCCGGTCTGGAAGCCGCCCGTGCAGCCGCGGAGAGAGGCCACCGGGTCATCCTCGCGGAAGCCTCCAGCCGGCTCGGCGGCAATTTCCTGCTGGCCGGACTGCAGCCTCGCCGCGCGCAGATCCTCGACCTCATCGGCTGGTACGAGCGGCAGCTGACGAAACTCGGCGTCGAGATCCGGCTCAACTCTTATGTCGAGGCATCGGATGTCGAAGCGATCGGCGCGGATGCCGTCATCCTGGCGACAGGTTCCTATTCTCCCGAAACCGGCTTCCAGAAGGCTCTGCCCTCGGTCGAGACGCTGCCCGGCATCGAAAAGGGAAACGTCTTCACCATCGAGGCTGTCATGGCGCGGCAGGCAAGGCCGGGCAAAAGGGTCCTGCTGCTCGACGAGGGTGGCGGCTGGCGCGGCTGCGGAACCGCCTGGAAGCTCGCCGAAGATGGGCACCTGGTGACCATGCTCTCGCCCGATCCCTTCATCGGCAAGGAACTTCAGCGCACCACCGCCGACGTACCGCTGCGTCGGACCTTGAAGAGGCTGGGTGTCCAATGGCGTCTGGAGGTCAGCGTGCTGGCGTGGCACGGCAACGGCGTCACCCTGCTGGATCACAATACCGGCGAGCATTTCTTCGAGGAAGGCGACAGCCTGGTGCTCGCCACCACCAATGCAGCCGCCAACTGGCTCGGCGAAGAACTGCGCTCGAGCGGTCGCCATATCGTGGAGATCGGAGACTGCGCCGCGCCGCGCCAGGCGCCCTATGCCTTCTATGAGGGCAGGCGAGCCGCATTGGAGCTGTGATGACCGGGCAGAGGATCAGAATGCCGATCGACGAGCTCCGCCAACTGGCGCTCGAAGCCTGCCTCGCCTGCGGCAGCAGCCAGGCCATGGCGAAGGCGCTCATCGATGCAACGCTGTCGGCTGCCCGTTTCGGACGCCCCGAGCTGGGTTTTCCGCATTTCGTCGATTATCTCGCCAGCCTGCGCGAGGGGCGGATCAACGGAAACGCCAAGCCCCGCTTCAACCATGTGCTGCCGGCCCTGATCCAGGCCGATGCGGATGGCGGCATAGCGCAGCTCGGCTTTGACCTCATTTACGACGACTTCACGAAACGCGTGAAAACCTTCGGCATTTCAGTCTTCACGCAGAAAAACAGCTATACCGCCGGGGAACTGGGATATTACATCAGGCGCCTGGCTCAGGACGGATTGATCTCCATCGCCGCTGCCAACGGCCCACCATTGATGGCCGCCGCCGAGGGCGGTGAGCGCGTTTACTGCACAAATCCGCTGGCCTTCGGCGCGCCCATGCCGGCCCCTTTGCCGCCTCTCGTCATCGACCAGGCGACGAGCGCTACGGCCTTCGTCACCCTTGCCGAGGCGGCCAAGGCGCAGTCGCCGATCGCTCACGGCATCGCCATCGATGAGACCGGCGCAATCACCACTGATCCGGTCAAGGCGATGCTCGGCGCGCTCCTGCCCTTCGGCGGCTACAAGGGCGCCAATATCGCCCTTGTCGTCGAGATGCTTTCCGCGGGTCTTTCCGGGGCCGCATGGTCGCTCGATGCAGGCCACTTTCTCTCAGGCGAGCATCCGGTCAATGCCGGAATGACCGTGATCGCGCTCTTTCCCGCAGCAGTAGATCCGGATTTTCAGGCGCGAGCCACGGCCCAATTGGAGCGGCTGCGCGCCAAGGGAGTTCGCATCCCCGGCGACAGAGCGATGTCCGCATGTACCGCGGAAACCGATAGCCTCGAAGTCGACGCAGCGGTGCTCGAAACGATCCGCCGCTTGTGCCTTCAGTGAAAGCAAATCATTACCAAGCCGAAGAAGCGCGCGCACTGCGGACCAGTGCGCAACCATGGCGACAATGTCCTCGTTCGGCTAATTGAGAAACTAAAGATCTCTATCCACTTTGCGCAGCGCATTGCGCAGAACAGACGGCTTCAGGGGAGCGGCTTCATATACATTTTGCGCAAGATCAGTCCAGACTGCGCCACGAAAAGCCGCTCGGCCGACAATATCGGGACCGGACAATTGCTCCATAGCTGAGGAACAGTAAGATCAATCCCGACCAATGCCATGATGGTTTGCGGTCCTAAAACCAAACCCGTTCATCCATCACCCCCAAAAGGATGGAAGGGATCATACATACGCACTCCATCCCGTGCGTATGCCTGCATGCCTGTCAGCCTGCCGAAGGCCCTCTTTAAGCGGTCCACTATAGAACCTTCGGCAGGCGACTGCGCGACTTGCGAAATCGGGGACCCACTCGATAAGCTTCAGATATCGCTCCTCTCGGCAAGACCCGCTGCATTTGAGCCCGCCGAGCGCGGCCGCGTTTTTTTCGGACGTGCCAAGGCCGCTCTATCACTTTGAATCAAAATCCTAAAACGCGTCGCATGAATTCGCATTGGCGCGATGCGCTGTATAGTGGCCTGGCGGATACAGGCGATAAATTTACCCTTCTGCGTAATCGTTTCATCATCAGCCCGATGGCTTGCCAACTGTTCCGAGTTCTGCCAGTTCCTGCCGTCAGGCTGCGAAAAACGGATGCGATGGGAACTCTTGGCAATGCATTTAACGGGTTGGTTTTATTGACGCTTGTCACGCCCGCGTTTCGTCTGCATCGGCTTACGCAAACCACCGATCCCGATGCCGACACCACGTGCAGATTCCCCTGCTCCGCTGAGACCTGCTGCGCTGCATGCTCCGATCGGCTAATATATAGCCACGCCTCAGCAATCAATCACGTCCACAGGCCCTGACGAAGCGGAGGAGGATGGTCGATGGTATCAGGCGAAGCGATTGGAGGTACGCGCATCAATATGTCAGCGCTATCATGGATTGCGCCGGCATCGGCGAGCGACGGAGAAGGACAAGTCAACACAGCCCCATTGAAACGATAGGAGCGGCATGACGGAAAATAGCACTGCCCCATTCTCATTTCGATTTAGCGGTTCGTCCTTCGACAACATGGTCGAAACGCTGGGCGGCGCCTTTGGCGCATTTGATGCCGAGCCTGTCGGCCGCAGCCAGGACTTCCATTGGGGATTGGATTTCTCGGCATGTGACAGTGCCGTCCTGCTCACCGGTTATCATGAGGCGGAATTTCAGTTCAATATCGAGCCGACCGTCGATACGGCCGAATATCTGTCGATCGTCGTGCCGCGCAGCGGCGGCATGGGGGTCACCTATGGGTCGCGCGTCGCCGAGGCCGGGCAAGGAAAATTGCTTCTTTACAATAATTTCGAGCCCAACAGCGTCATCATGCATGGGCGATCGAACGTCATCGACGAGTTGCTGATCAACTGGCCGCTCATCCTCCAGACGATCGGCCAGACTTTCGAGATGCCGTTCAGCGGCTCTCTCGACCTGCTGCCCGAACTGGATCTGTCCAAGCCGGAAGGCCGGTTGATCAGCAATCTCACGGAAACGATCATCGCGGGCATGCGCGACGATGGTCCCTTGCTGCAGTCGCCGATCGCCATGGCGCATATGACGCAGGCGCTGGCCGATCTGGTCGTGCGCCTGGTGCCGCACCGGCTGTCGCATTTCCTGGAGAATGGCCCGGCCCTGATCGCTCCCCGGCATGTCCGCCGGGCGATTGAATTCATGCACGCCAATATCGATCAGCCGATCACCATGCCGAAGGTCGCCGAAGCGGCCGGCGTATCCAGCCGGGCGCTCGAAACCGGTTTTCGTGCCTTCAGGGGAACCTCTCCCGCCGCCTACCTCTTGACCCTTCGTCTGCGTGCGGCGCGCCAGGATCTGCTCGATCCCGAGAGCAAGGACACCATGAAGGCCATCTGTCTCAAATGGGGCTTCTTTCATTTCGGCCGGTTTTCCGCGGTCTATAAAAACACCTACGGAGAATACCCTTCCGACACCAGGAAGCGCGTGATCCGGCGATGATGGCCTCGGCTTGCGGCGAGTAAGCGGGCAGCCCGCGGCCGACGCAAGGGGCTACGCCTCGTCCCTCGGCGGCAATGTGTAATGCACTCTCATCGTCCTTGGATCGCGCTTGACGATCTGCAGCACGCCCTCGCGTTCCGCCAGGGCGTTGAGTTCCCTCAGCACGAGAGAATGCGCTATCCCCAGCATGCGCGCAAAGGTGCGGCTGTCACGCGCAATCCCCAGCTCCGCGGCGACGAGCAGGCCGGCTTGTATCGACGTCAATTGGGCATCTCTGCCTTGCGCCGCCGCGACGAGGGCAAGAAAGCGATCGACCTCGGCTGCCTCTACGCTCACGCGGCTTTTCGCCGGCGGAAGGACACCATGATCGATTTCGAAGTGGGCGTATCGCTTTCCCTGCCGGCGCTGCCAAGCGGCACGAGCACGTTCAGTTCGGGGTAATAACCCGCTATGCTTCCCCGGGGGATGTCATAGGGCACAAAGCGGAAATTCTCAGCGATGCGCTCGATACCGTCCTCATGCTCGCCGACCACGTCGACCCGGTCGCCGGCCTCGGCATGCATCGCCTGCAGATCCGCCGGGTGAATGAAGATGACCTGCCGCTCCCCGTAAACGCCGCGATATCGGTCATCGAGGCCATAGACCGTCGTATTGTATTGATCGTGCGACCGGAAGGTCTGCAGGGCGAAACGCCCCTCACCCCTTCGCGCCCGCTGATGCACCGTCTCTTCCGGAAGCGGCTCGGCAGAGAATGACGCCTTGCCTGCCGGCGTATCCCACTCCCGGTGGGCAGCCGTGTTGCGCAGGTGGAAACCGCGCGGCTTGCGCAGGCGCGCATTGTAATTTTCGAAGCCCGGGATAGTCGCCGCGATATGATCGCGAATGCGGTCGTGGTCGCCGGCGAGCTCTGTCCAGTCGACCACGGCGGCGCCGACCGTCGCTTGCGCAATGCCAGCAATGATGGCGACTTCCGAGAGGAGATGCGGTGAGGCAGGGCGATTGATGCCGGCGGAACCGTGCACCATGCTCATCGAATCCTCGACGCTGACGAGCTGGGAGTTGCCCGCCGCGTTCAGATCCATCTCGGTGCGCCCGAGGCACGGCAGGATGAAGGCGGTTTCGCCGGGCATGAGATGCGAATGATTGGGTTTGGTGGCGATGTGCACCGTCAGCTTCAGCCGCCGCAGCGCCTTCTCGACAAGGGCGCTGTCGGGGGTGGCGCGGGCGAAATTGCCGCCAAGCCCGATGAAGGCCTCGGCCGAGCCGTCGAGCATCGCGCCGATGGCGGCAAGGACATTGTGGCCATGTTCGCGGGGAACGGCGAAGCGGAAGTGTTTCTCCAGCACATCGAGGAAATCGTCCGACGGCTTTTCGTTGATGCCGACGGTGCGGTCACCCTGCACGTTGGAATGCCCGCGAACCGGGCAAAGGCCGGCACCCGGCCGGCCGATATTGCCGCGCAGGAACATGAAATTGGCGATCTCGCGGATCGTCGCGACCGAATGCAGATGCTGGGTCACGCCCATCGCCCAGGTGCAGATGACCTTCTCGGCGTTGATATAGACATCGGCGGCCCGCTCGATCTCCTGCCGGCTCAGTCCCGATTGGTCCTCGATCTCAGCCCAGCTCGTCGCCTCGACCGCTGCCCGGTATTCCGCAAAACCCGCGCAGTGTTCGGCGAGAAATGCATGGTCGAGAACGGAGGGCAGACCGGCGGCGACCGCTGCCTCTTCCGCAGCCAGCACGGCCTTCGCCATCCCGCGCACCGCGGCCATGTCGCCGCCGAGTTGCGGCTGGAGATAAAGGCTGGCGATGTCGGTCGAACCGCCGCGCAGCATCTCGATCTTGTCCTGCGGATCGGAGAAGCGCTCCAGGCCGCGTTCGCGGATCGGATTGAAGACGACGATGCGCGCGCCGCGGATCGCCGCCCGGCGCAAGTCGCCGAGCATGCGGGGATGGTTGGTGCCCGGGTTCTGCCCGATCACGAAAATCGCATCGGCCTCTTCGAAATCCTCCAGAAGCACCGTGCCCTTGCCCACACCGACCGCCTGGCGCATGGCGATGCCGCTTGCCTCGTGGCACATGTTGGAGCAGTCGGGAAAATTGTTCGTGCCATAGACGCGCACGAAGAGCTGGTAGAGGAAGGCCGCCTCGTTGCTCGCCCGGCCGGACGTATAGAATTCCGCCCGGTTGGGATGATCGAGCCCCTTGAGAACGGCTCCGATTTCGGCGAAGGCATCCTCCCACGCGACCGGCAGATAACGGTCGCTCGCCGTATCGTAGCGCATCGGATGCGTCAGGCGGCCGTTGAGTTCCAGCTCATAATCCGTCAGCCGGCGAAGCTGCGATACCGTATTGTCAGCGAAGAAAGCGGGCGTTGCCCGCTTCTCCGTCGCCTCCCAGGCGACGGCCTTCACACCGTTTTCGCAGAATTCGAACGACGATCCGTGTTCCGGATCGCCCCAGGCACAGCCCGGGCAATCGAACCCATCCGGCTGGTTCGCCTTCAGCATCGTCCGCGCCCCGGAAATCGGCATGCCGCTTTGAAGCAACTGCTTCCCGCAGCTCTTCAACGCGCCCCAGCCGCCGGCTGCCGCCGATTTCTTGCCAATGAATTTTTTGTCCATGCGCCCTGTATTGTCGAAGCGAGGAAAACATCAAGGCCGCAGGAGCGATGGATCGATAGGAAAAACCTATCAAGGATTCAATCAACCAACGTCCTTCATGGCATGCCGTTCGTCGGGCGAATGTGCCAGGATGCGATTGCGGCCTTGCGTCTTGGCGTCGTAGAGCGCCGCATCGGCCTCCGTCAGGAGACGGTTCGGGTTGACCCTCAAGGTGGCGCCGGTCGCGCAGGATATGCCGATACTGGCGGTCACTCGTCCGAATTCGCTGCCGGAATGAACGATATTCTCCTGGTTTAGGAGACGTGCGAATTGCTCGGCAACGATCATTGCCCCTTTCGCACTGGTCGCCGGAAGCAGAACCACGAATTCCTCTCCGCCGTAACGTGCGACGATGTCTGCCGGCCGGCTGACGGACTGGCGAAGGCACTTGCTGACGACACGCAGGCATTGGTCTCCGGCGGGATGACCGTAGGTGTCGTTATAGGCCTTGAAGCGGTCGATATCGACCATCAGCAGGCTGAACGGCGTGTTCTTCCTGGCGCTGCCGGTGGTCTCGCGTGCGAAAGCTTCGTCGAAGGCCCGACGATTGACGATGCCGGTGAGCCCGTCGGTCTCGGCAAGGGACTTCAGTTGCTCCGCCGACAGCCTGAGCGCGATTTCCGCCTGCTTCGTCGCGGTGACGTCCGAGACGACGGCCATCGCCGTGCCGTCTTCGGCAAGCCTTGTCCGGATGCTGCGCCAGTCGCCGTTATAAAGCTGGACCTCTTCGTCCTTGTTGCTGTGCAGCGCAGCACTGGCGACCTTGATCCATTCTTCGAGGTCATTGTCCGGAATACCGGTGCGCTCGTTTGTTTCGGCGACGCGGCGGAGAATGTCGCTGATATGGGCGCCAACCACGCGCGCATCCCCGGATAGCGGAAAGGCGGTGCGATACTGCTCGTTGCAGAAAACAAGGAAACCCTTGCTGTCGTACATGGCGATACCGTCGGACATGCCGGCCATCGCATGCGACAGCAGGTTCTTGCTTTCGCGCAATTCCCGCTCCAGGACGGTACGCTCCGTAATGTCACGTGTTACGCCCGCAAGGCCGATCACCCGCCCCTGCCTATCCCGCAGCGGCACCTTGGAGGCGAGCAGGGATCTGCCTTCGATATGCTCGGTAGAGTCGATCAGAGGCACCCCGGTGTCCATAAGCTGCTGTTCGAGATAATACAATTCTTCAGCGAGCGGGCGCGACAGGAGATTAAAATCTGACAATCCGGTCATCTCCGCCGTCGTCTTGAAACGATAAAGGCGGATCATATTTTCGTTGACGGTGATGAACCGGCTGTTTCGATCCTTCACGTAGAGATAGTCGGGCGACTGCGAAAATGCGGTCACCAATATGCTTCGCTCCAGCGCCCATTGTTGGGTCTTCAACAGAATGAAACCACACAGCGCAGTCGCCAGGCAGTTCAATACGGTCATGGGCAGACCGATCATGGCCAGCACACGGGCGTGCACCAGGGTGGGAAGCGTCGCCATCAACACGACAAGAGAGGCGCCGAGCGCGAGGCCCAGCAGGCCAACGTCCATGAGCCGGGGAGATCTCTTGCGGATCCAGAAATTGCCAACCAGGCCGATGCCGGTCGCGACAACAATCGCGACGAGACCGTCGATCATTGCCGTGCCGCCGACCCAAAAACGAAAGGCCATCGCCAGCGACGCCGCAAAAGCCGCCGCGATCGGCCCGCCGAACATGCCCGCCAAAGCAAGCGGCGAGAAGCGCAAGTCGATATAGAGGCCGGGATTGAATTCGACGGCCAGCAATATCGATCCGATCGAGGCCGCGCCGGCTACGATTCCGAAGGCGATTTTCTCCTGCCTGGCCGAACTGCGCTGAAACTGGATCGAAAAATGCGCCCAGAGCGAAATGGCCAGGCACACGAAAGAAAGGTTGCCACCGAATTGCGTCCAGATGCCACTCACTGCGTTGGATCCACCTTCCAATACATGTACCGAACTGATCATAGAGCAACACTGGTTTGAGCTTAGTTAAATCGGAGACCCATCAGGCTATTTCATTTGCAGATGCGTCTCCGGGCCGAAGCGAGTGCTGGAGACGGTGAGGTATGCACAGGGCCTTGTTGCCAGATTTGACGACATGAGAAAGACGCTGAACCGGATTGAAAGGTCATGCCCGAAGACGGCAGGAGACATCATGTCCGCAATGCGCTGCAGTTCAACGGATAGACTCGATGCGATAAGGCATGCTTAACAACTGCATCCTGGGCCTCGGGACATCTATCCGGTTAGCGCAATAGTTGCGCTATCCGGATAAGCATGCGCATTTGGACTATCGTGTTGCGCGCCAAAGCGCTCGTGAAGCTACGAGAGAGATCGCGCCGCTGCTGTTCATAACGCACCCGCGGTCACGATCCCGGCTCTTTCACTACTTGCAAATCGCCGCAGCCAAAAAGCCACGCATCGCCTCGCCATAGGGCGGCCGCATCATGTATTCCGCTTCCACCATCTTGCTCTGGTGATAGACGGCGCGCGGATGCGAGAAAGTGAGGAAGCCGAATTTACCGTGATAGGCTCCCATGCCCGAATGGCCGACGCCGCCGAAAGGCAGGCCTTCCGCCGTGACGTGGCTCATGCAGTCGTTGACCGTCACCCCGCCTGAAGTCGTATTGTCGAGGACACGGCGTTCCTCCTGCCGATCCTGGCTGAAATAGTAGAGAGCGAGCGGGCGCGGCCTGGCATTGATCCGATCGATGACGTCGGCGATATCGCGATAGGCAATGACCGGCAGCACAGGCCCGAAGATTTCCTCCTGCAGCACGCGCATGTCTTCCGTCGGATCGAGGATCAGGGTCGGGGGCATGCGATGGGCCGATTGCTGGGAGAAATTCTCCGCCGCCGGGTTGATCTCGACGATCCCAGCGCCCTTGGCCCTGGCATCGTCGATCAGGCCCTGGACGCGGGCGTGATGGCGAGCGTTGACGATCGAGGTGTAATCGGGATTTTCCTTCAACGCCGGATACATCGCGCCGACCGCCGCGACCGCGTGTCCGGCAAAGGCTTCGACGCTTTCCTCGGGTACATAGACATGATCGGGCGCCAGGCAGATCTGGCCGGCATTCAGCGTCTTGACCGTCATGACGCGGCGCGCCGCGTCGGCGAGATCGGCCGAGCGGCCGACGATGACGGGCGACTTGCCGCCGAGTTCAAGCGTCAGCGGCGTCAGGTTTTCCGCCGCCGCCCGCATGACATGATGGGCGATCGCGGTCCCGCCGGTGAAGATCAGGTGGTCGAAGGCCAGTGACGTGAAGGCAGTGCCCGTCGCCGGTCCGCCCTGAACGACTGAGATTTCCGTTTCGTCGAAGGCGCCGGCGATGAGCTTCGCCATCAAGGCTGCTGAAGCCGGCGTCACCTCCGAGGGCTTGATCATGGCGCGGTTGCCGGCGGCGAGAATGCCGGCAAGCGGCGCAAGGGCGAGCTGATAGGGGAAATTCCAGGGGCTCAGGATTCCGACGACCCCCTTCGGCTGATAGACCACTTTAGCGACCGCATCCGGAAACAGTGCCTCGTGCTCTTCCGGCTTCAGCCATTCGGCAAGATGAGCCTTGGCATATTTGAGCGAACCGACGCAGGTGAAGACGTCGAGAAGTAGGCTCGCCTCGACGCTGCGGCTGCCGAAATCGTCCGAGAGGGCCGCGGCGATCGCATCCTTATGATCGACCAGAAGGGCGATGACGCGGTCGATGCGATCGATGCGGGTCTCGATGCTTGGCGGCCCTTCCCTCAGGAAAGACGTCTTTTGCCGGTCAAGCAGCGCCTTCATGGCATCGGCACTGGTATCGGTGGCGATCGGGGTGACGGTGTTCATTGTTTCCTCCCTTGAACGATGTCAGACGGCCGGCTGGCGGACGATCGGTTTCAGCACGATGCCCTTTTCCGAATCCTCCACCGCCTGGTTGATGTCGGCGAAATCATAGAAGGTGACGAGCCTGTCGAAGGGGAAGCGCCCCTGCCGATGCAGATCGATCAACAGCGGGATCAGCACATCGGGATTGGAATCGCCCTCGACGATGCCGCGGACCCGGCGTCCGCCGGAGAGGATATGGGTGAGATCCAGCGTCAGCGTCGCGCCGTGCGGCGAAGCCCCGACGATGCCGCAGGTGCCGCGCGGCGCCAGCACCCGCACGCACTGGTCGATGACGGCGGGCACGCCGGAGGCATCGATCGCATAATCGACGCCGGCGCCGGTCAGCGCCATGATCGCGGCAACCGCGTCGCTCGCCTTGCCGTTGACGATATCGGTCGCGCCGAGTTCGGCCGCAAGCGCCAGCCGCGTCTCGTTGACGTCGACGGCGATGATCCGCGAAGCGCCGACGACCCGTGCCGCCATCACCGCGGCAAGACCGACGGAGCCCATGCCGAAAACCGCGAGCACTTTTCCCGGTTCGACCTTGAGCGCGTTCATGACCGCGCCGGCGCCGGTCTGGATGCCGCAGGCGAGCGGCCCGAGCAGCGCCAGATCGGCATCTCCAGGCACTTTCACGATATTGCGTTCATGGCACAGCGCATGGCTGGCAAAGGAGGATTGCCCGAAAATATTGCCGTGAACCCGCTCCCCCTCGCATGAGAGCCCGCTCGAACCATCGGCACGCGCACCGAAAAAGTTGCGCGGGAAGAATTCGTGGCAATAGGTTTCCTCGTGATCATTGCAGCTCGGGCAATGGCCACAGGAGTTGAAGGTCATGACCACATGATCGCCGGGCTTGACCTTGGCGACACCCGGCCCGACCCGCTCGACGATGCCGGCGCCCTCGTGGCCGAGCACGACCGGCTGCGGCACCGGCAGGTGCTGGTCACGCATGACGATATCGGTGTGGCAGACCCCTGTCGCCACGACGCGAACCAGGATCTCGCCCTCGCGCGGCTCCTCCAGATCGAGCCTTTCCAGCGAAAACGGCATATGCGGCGCACGCGCCACCGCGGCATGGATTTTCATTGCTTTTCCTCCTCCCGAAATCAACGCGCGCTCAGCCGCGCTTGTAAGCGCCGAGCCCCGGCTGATAGGTCTTGTCGTCGAGGAACTGTTTCAGTCCCTCGTCGCGCCCCTTGGTCTTGTCGAGAAACAGCATCTGCTCCAGCTTGGCGTAGATGTAATCGTCGGCGAGATCCCATGGCAGGTTGCGCACCCGCTTGTAGGTGTCCTTGGCGGCCTTCAGCGTCACCGGGTTCTTTTCGAGCAGGCTGGCGCAGATCTTGCGGACCCGGGTTTCAAGCTCGGCCAGCGGCACCGCTTCGTTGACGAGACCCATTTCCGCAGCCTTGCACCCATCGAACAGCTCACCGGTCATGATGTAATAGAGCGCGTCGCGATGGCGCATCACTTCGGCAACCGCACGGGTGACGTTGCCGCCCGGCAGAATGCCCCAGTTGATCTCGGAAAGGCCGAATTTCGCCTCCTCGGCGGCGATGGCAAGATCGCAGGACACGAGCGGCGTGAAGGCGCCGCCGAAGCACCAGCCGTTGACCATGGCGATGGTCGGCTTTTCGAAATACATCAGCCGGCTCCACCAGTTGCCGGATTGGCGCCGCGCCTTCAGCGTGGCGTCACGCGGCTTGCCGTCGTTGTCGCGGAAATATTCCTTCAGATCCATGCCGGCCGACCAGGATTCGCCGGCGCCGCGCAGGACGAGGACGCCGCAGCGCTCGTCGCCCTCGAGTTCGTCGAGCACCTCGAGCATCCGGGCATTCAGGGCCGGATTCATCGCATTGCGCTTTTCCGGACGGTTGAGGGTCACGAAAGCGATGCCGTTGTCGAATTCGACCAGAACCGGCGATTTCATTTCAGTCATGGTTTACTCCATTGGTTTCGGCGTGAAGGCGGGAACCCGCGTCACAAGGCCTGTCGTTGAAGGGTTTCGTCGGAATGGAACTGGCGCAGAACATGTTTCTGCACCTTGCCGGAGGCGGTGCGGGGAATGGTTTCGACGAAGAGGATGCGCGCCGGACGCTTGAAGGCGGCAAGCCTTGCCGCGCAATGGCCGGCGATCTCATCGCCCGTTGCCAATGCACCTGGCCGCAGCACGATATAGGCGACGCCGCATTCGCCCCACCTGAGGTCGGGAATGCCGACGACCGCGGCATCGAGAATATCGGGATGGCTCGCGAGCGCCGCCTCGACCTCGGCGGGGTAAACATTCTCGCCGCCGCTGATATACATGTCCTTCAGCCGGTCGACGATGCGATAGAAGCCGTTCGCTTCGCGTCGGCCGAGATCGCCGGTGCGGTACCAGCCGTCGGTGAAAGCGGCCGCGGTTTCCCGCGGCTTGTTCCAGTAGCCCGGCGTTACCGCCGGCCCGCGCAGCCAGAGTTCGCCCATTTCGTCTTCGCCAACGTCGCGGCCGTCCTCGCCGACGATGCGAATGTCGAGTAACGGCGCGGGAAGACCGACGCTGCCGGGATTATCCTGCACGGCGCGCCGGTCGATCGGCACATGCAGCACCGTTCCGGCCTCGCTCATGCCGTAGCCGTTGACCAGCGCAACGCCGTCGTCGAGATAGCTTTCGATCAGCGCCTGCGTCAGCGGAGCGCCGCCGACGAAGAGCGCATGCAGGCCGGAAAGCGCCGCAGCGCTATAGGCGGGGTCGTTGCGCAAGGCGAGCGCGATCTGCGGCACGGCGAAATAATGGGTGATGCAGCGCCGCCGGTCGGCAAGGGCTGCAAGCGTGCGCGCCGGCGTGAAGCGGTCGGAAATGACAAGCGTGCCGCCCAGCATCAACGTGGTGCGCGCCACCGCGATCAGCCCGATCGTGTGAAAGAACGGCAGGTCGCACAATGCGACGGAACCTGGCCCGATCTCTCCGACCATGGAAAAATTGATGGCGGCGAAAAAGGCGTTGCGGCGGGTGATGACGACGCCCTTCGGCTGCCCCGTCGTGCCCGAGGTGTAGAGAAGCACGCAAGGTTCATCGGCATCGGCGGGCACCGGGCCGGCCGGACGGCTCGCCTCGATCCGCGCGGCGAGCCCGGCCGGGCCATCGGCCGTCGATATCACCGCCATTTCGGGATCGACGCTCGCGACGCTTACCACCGTTGCCGCGAACTCCTCGTCGTGAACGAGCAGAGCCGGCGTGCAATCGGCGAGGATCGGCCGAAGCTCGGCGGCGTTGAGGCGCCAGTTGAGCGGCACGTAGATGGCGGCGGCGCGCTGGCAGGCAAAGGCAAGCACGATCGAATCCACCGAATTGCGCGCCAGCATGGCGACACGCGCCCCATCCCGCCGCGCCCCGAGCATATCGTTGAGCAAGCCGGCGCAGCGGGCGATCCGCGCATCGAGCTCGGCATAGCTAAGCTGCCGGCCGGTGGCGATCTCGAACAGGGCCGGACGGTCCGGCGCGACGCGGACGCGGTAAAGGATCGGATCATCCGTCACCAGTCCGCAATCTGCCGACGAAACCATCCCGGAAAAGGAATGCGCCATGTTCTCCTCCCATGCCCGCCGCTCCTCTGCAGCCGGCATCAAATTTGTATGTAACACATACTAATATTTTTCCATAGAGATGCAAGAGGCTGTTCAAGGCAAATGCGATCGTTCGAATGGACGCGGGGAAATCCGCAATGCCGATATTGACTAACCCGCTGATTTTGATGGTTATGACCCTGAATGAAGCGAGAGCGAACCATGGGCACAAAATCACCGCGGGACGATGTCGAGGGCGAAGATGCCCCCGCGACGCCGGCGCTCGACGTCGGCCGGCTTGGCGATCTGCTCGGCTTCCATCTGCGCATGGCGCATGTTGCAATCTATCGCGACTTTGCCGAAACCATGGAGGAGCTGGCGCTGACGCAGAAGCAGCTCGCCGTGATGGAACTCGTCGCCGGCAATCCCGGCGCATCGCAAATCGACCTTGCCAACACGCTCGGCACTGACCGGGCGACGATGATGGCCCTCGTCAACCGGCTGGCCGCCCGCGACCTGATCGAACGCCGCCCCTCCGCGGCCGACCGCCGCCGCCAGGAACTGCATCTGACGAAAGCGGGACGCGCGATGCTCGCGCGGGCGCGTGAGTTGATCGACAAGCATGAGCGGCGTTTCATCGGTCTGTTTTCGCAGGACGAAATGGATGGACTGCTGGCAGCGCTGAAGCGGATATACAAGGGGAGCTGAAAACCCCCTCAAGCTTGGGAAGTAAGCCGCATCCAAGCTGATAGATTTCGCTTGGGAAAGTCCCGTGTTATGATCCCGGCCCTGGCGTCGTCCGCCGTGGGTTCTGCACACGGAGACTTGTCTCATGAGTGAAATGGACGTGCTTTTTGCCACCCTGCGACAGGCGGCTGACCCGCAGACGGTCGAGTGCATCGAAAACGTCGTCAAACATGGCTCGGATCGCGATCTCAATCGCATCAATGCGCTCGCCTTTGCCGACAAGCATCATCTCGATGAAGAGAAAACCATCGCGGCGCTTCTGCATGCCGCCCGCATCGGCGTCTTCGAAATGACCTGGAACGTCCTTTGCCCGGGATGCGGCGGCGTCCTCGACAGCGGCGCAACCCTCAAAGGGGTCGTCCAGGACACCTACCATTGCGCGCTCTGCGCGGCCGGATACGAACCGACCCTCGACGAGATGGTCGAGGTAACCTTCACCGTTAGTCCAAGAGTGCGCAGGATTGCCGCCCACGACCCCGATCGGCTGCCTCCCCTTGAATACTACCGCCAGATCTTCTTCAGCTCCGGCGTCGACCTGCCGGAGGACCTGGAGGCGAAGTTCGATCGGATCCAGCTGGAGATGATCGAACTGGCGCCGGGCGAGAAGGCGTTCGTCTCCCTACAACTGCCGGCGCAGTTCGTCATCATCTTCGATGCGGTCACCCATTCGGCGCAGTTCATCGATGTGCAGGGCGAGCCCACCGACGAACGTCAAACCCTCTCGATGATCATCAGCCGGACGCATGCGCTGAACGAAACGCTGATCCTTCGTCCCGGCCTGCTGCGGCTCACCCTCGAGAACCACACCGATCGCCGAGTGGTACCGAATGTCTGCATCGCCGGAGACGAACTGCACGACCTCCTGGGCCGCAGGCGGCCTTTTCTGACGGCCAAGCGCCTGCTGACGAACCAGAGCTTCCGGGACATCTATCGCACCGACACGCTTGACGTCGACCAGCGCCTCAAGATCACCAGCCTGACCTTCCTTTTCACCGACTTGAGGGGCTCGACCGCGCTCTACGAGCGCGTCGGAGATCTTGCCGCTTTCGATCTGGTGCGCGCGCATTTCAGGGTTCTTCACGAGATCGTCGCCACAGAGGCCGGAGCCGTCGTCAAAACCATAGGCGATGCCGTGATGGCGACCTTCCCGAGCCCGGACCGCGCGGTGGCGGCAGCACTCAGGATGCGCGAGGCGATGCTGCGGCTGAATGCCGAACACGGCAGCGACGACCTTCTGCTGAAGATCGGAATTCACGAGGGACCATGCCTCGCCGTCAATCTCAACGACCGGCAGGACTATTTCGGCCAAACCGTCAACATCGCCTCCCGCGTCCAGGGCCTTGCCGATCCCAATGTGATCATGACGACGGAGGCGATTGTCGGGGATGCCCAGGTTTCGGAGATCCTGCGTGACGGCGGCATCTCATCGGTCTCCCGGCTGGCGGAGCTTCAGGGCATCGGGAGAGAGGTGAGGATTTTTGCGCTGTCGTGAGGTTGGGTTGTTCTTCGAGGTCAAGCCAACTTGAGCGGCTGATGCGTGCTGAAAGCGGACGGCAACCGTTCGCGAAGAAATTGGCAACCCACCACTTAGCCGCGAGCACTACGCCGATTCATGCTAACGCCTACTTACGGGAATCACCACGCGCTGATAGGATTAGATTCCTTGAGGCGAACCGCCGGTTAGAATGCCTGCCAGGTCAGCGGAGGAAATATGAATAGTATAACTGTCGATCTCAAGAATTGTTACGGAATTACCTCTCTAAGCCATAAATTCGATTTTTCGAAGAAGCGCCAAAACGTAGTTTACGCTGCTAACGGCATAATGAAAAGTTCTCTGGCACTGACGTTCAAAGACGTTTCAGAGGGAAGACCTTCTTGCGATCGTGTTCATAAGGAGCGGGAGACTGAACGCTCCATAGTCGACGAAGCTGGCCACGATATTGCGGCAGAAAACGTTTTTGTCGTCGAGCCCTACAATGAAGCATATAAATCCAATCGGATGTCGACACTGTTGGCAAACAGCAGGTTGCGCGAGCGATATGAAAACGTGCGCAGAGAGATTGACAAGAAAAAGGACGCTCTGCTCGCAAGTTTAGGCAGTGCTGCTGGCATGAAGGCCGGCGTAGAAGAGGCGCTGGCAATGGACATTGCTAGCGATCCAAACGAATTCTTCAAGGCCGTTCGTCGCTTGAAGCCTGAGGTTGACGAGAACCCGTACGCCGCACTCGCAGACCTAAAATATGCTCAAATTTTTTCGGCCAAGGTTGCGGAGCAGCTAAAATCGGAAGCGTTCCGCAGCGACATTGAGAACTACATGGCGGTGTACGACCGCCTGGTAAGCAATTCCACCTTTTTTAGGAAAGGCGCTTTCAATCATAATAATGCGGCTGATGTTGCGAAAAGTTTGAAGGCTAACGGCTTTTTCAAGGCTGAACACTCTGTTTATGTAAACAACAAGGATGTGCGGAAAGAAATCAAGACCGAGAAAGACTTAGAAAAAATAATTCAGGAGGAAAAAGACGAGATACTCAATGATGCTGATCTAAAGGCACAATTCGAGCGCATCGATAAACTCTTGACTAAGAACGTCGACATGAAAGAGTTTCGTGCTTATCTTACCGAGTACGACAAGCTCATACCGGAGCTTGCGAATCCAGATCGGCTGCGGCAGCGCTTATGGATTGCATATCTTGCCCTAAATGCTGATCTCCTGAACGATGCCTTGGGTACGTACGATCGAGGCCGCGGGGAACTCGAGGAAATCGTTAACGAAGCACGGCAGGAAGCGACCCGCTGGGGAGACGTACTGGATGAATTTAATGGCCGTTTTTCCGTACCCTTCATTGTCACAATGGAAAACCAGCATGACGTGATTTTAAAAGCTGATGCACCGAGCATCCGGTTCCGTTTCAAAGGACATGACGGAACCGAAGTTGCGGTTGAGGAGCTCGACCTCGTTCGCATCCTATCGAACGGAGAAAAACGCGCCCTGTATCTTCTCAACATAATCTTTGAGGTTATCGCGAGGAAGGAAGGTGCGGTGAAGACAATTTTTGTCTTCGATGACATCGCCGACTCGTTCGACTATAAAAACAAGTACGCAATCATTGAATATCTACGCGACATTACCGACGTGGATTTCTTTTATCAGATTATCCTTACTCACAACTATGACTTTTACCGCACCGTATCTAGTCGATTGGATCTTGGAAGGGACAATAAGTTCCATACGCTCCGTAGCGACTCGGGTGTCCACATACGTGAAGAAAAATATCAGAACAATCCTTTTAAGCATTGGAAGGAGAAGCTCCCGGAAGGAACGCACGATGACTTCCTTATCGCGATGATTCCGTTTGTCCGGAACGTGGCCGAGTTTGCAGGCATGGAGGCAGAGGAAGCCGAGTTGACGCGGTATCTGCACGTGAAGCAGACTTCTGAGAACCTTACAGTTTTTGACCTTGAAAAGGAATTTAAGAAGGTCGTCACCTTCAAAACGAATTTCGCCTTACCGCATGGCGACCGGAAGGTGTTTGACTTGCTGTTTGAACGGGCGCAACAGGCGTGTGCTTTGGGCGAGGAGCAAATCGAACTGGAAACCAAGATCGTTTTGGCGATGGCCATCCGCATCAAAGCGGAGGTTTTTATGATCGGCGCCATCAACGACCAGGCTTTTGTAGATGCTATAAAAAACAATCAGACCTTTAAGCTACTTCAAAAGGTGGAACAGTTAGGGGTAGCAAGTCCGGCCAGCATCAAGTGCCTGAAGCAGGTCGTCCTGATGACTCCTGAAAACATCCATATTAACTCATTTATGTACGAGCCGATCCTAGATATGTCGAACCATCATTTGAAAAAGCTTTTTGAGAAGGTCAGCGCCCTTCCGCTTTGAAGCACGAGCCAACTGAGCCAAAGATTTGTTGACCGAAAATATCCGGCTTCATCTGCAAATAGTTGCCGATTTTGTTGCGGGAGAGGCGTGCGCTCGTGTCACTTTCTTGCGGAGAAAGCGCAAAACCGGCTTTACTGCTACCGGCCCCCATGTCGGCCATAGCCGATTGCGGCGCGCAATGACCGCTATGGTGCAGCATTGCAGTCCCACGCCGGTTTGCGCTCCATGTAAACGTGATTTACGATCCAAAACCGGCAAATTCCAGCTTTGACCAATGAGCCCCGAGTCTAAGGCCAATCCGCATAGCCCGAAGACAGCATGCTGTTTTCCGAGCCGGCGGAAGCGCGGGCGATCTCGCGGTAGCCGGCGGGGGAAAGGCCGGTCTTGCGTTTGAAGAAATGGCTGAAATAGGTCGGGTCGCGGAAGCCGAGGCTGTCGGAGATTTCCTGGATATTGCGGGCTGATCGCTCCAATCTCAGCTTTGCCTCCTGCACCACGCGCTCGTGCAGGAGCTGGATCGGCGAGCGGCCGAGCGCCCTTTGGCAGATGGAATGCAGCCGGTCGGCCGTGACGCCCAATTCCGCGGCATAATCGCTGATCGGCCGGTGCCGGCGGAAGCCGGCCTCGACGAGTTGCCGGTATCTCTGCAGGATCGATCCGGTTTCGCCCTGCCCGCGCTGTTCGCTTCTCTCGCCATCGGAGCCGCGCCACAGCGCCATCAGAATGAGCCTGATATAGGCGGATGCGACCATCCAGGAGGAGCGGGCGGGATCGCCCAGTTCCCGCACGAAGCCCGAAATCAGCGGGCTGATTTCGGCCACTGCTGAGGGATCCAGTGCCTCGACCAGCTTGCGCTGCTCGGTGAAGATGCGCAGCGAATAGGATTCCACCTTGTCGCCGATCGCATCGACCATGATCTGCGGCGAGGCGCCGACCAGATGGGCCGCGCTTCCCGCTGATATCGACAGCTCGCATCGCGCCTGCGGCGGCAGGAAGGCAAGCAGCGGTCCGTGCAGCGGCCGGTGTTCGCCATTGTCGAAATGAAGCTCCCCGCTCCCCTCCCCCAGCAGAAGGAAATGGTAGAAATCGGCATACAGCCCTTTTTGGAAACGGATGCGCCGGTGCGACAGCGACGGCCCGTGCCACTCGCCCCTGGCATAGTGATGAATCCCGCCGTCCGTTGCCAAGGCCTCTCCTCCATTCCCGCGTCAAACAATGCTGATATCACCGGATAATTACAATATTAACCCAATAAATCGCATTCCATCCGCGCCGGATCGGCGTAACCTTTTCTCATCAGCCTTTGGGAGGAGGCTCTTCAGCAGATGCAGGAATCGTCAGGCGACCTTCGTGGCGCCGCGTCCGCTCGTTTTCTCCCCATGGCAATAAAGCAGGCGCCGGCACTTGGCGCCAACACGTGACGAATTGGGTGGAACAGTGTTCGCGGCAAAGCTGATGATCAACAACGAGGCGATGGATGCTTCCGAAGGGGCCACCTTCGAGCGCATCGATCCGCTGACCGGCGATGTCGCAACGATCGCCTCGGCCGGATCGGTTGCCGACATGACACGGGCTGCCAATGCGGCCGCGGCAGCCTATCCGGACTGGTCGCAGACCGGGCCGGGCGAACGGCGCAGGCTGCTGAATGCCGCCGCCGATATACTGGACGCGCGCGCACCGGAACTCATCGCCGCCATGACCGGCGAAACCGGCGCCACCGCGCAATGGGCCGCGATCAATTGCGGGCTCGGCGCGGATATTCTCCGCGAGGCTGCGGCGATGACCACGCAAATCTCGGGCGAGCTCATTCCTTCAGGCATTCCGGGAAACCTTGCCATGGCGGTCCGCCAGCCGGCAGGCGTCTGCGTCGGCATTGCCCCCTGGAATGCGCCCATCATCCTCGGCACCCGCGCCGTCGCCATGCCGCTTGCCTGCGGCAACACGGTCATCCTGAAGGCCTCCGAACTCTGCCCGAAGACCCATGGCCTGATCGGCGACGTCCTGTGTGACGCCGGCTTTCCGCGCGGCGTCGTCAATGTCGTTTCCAATGCGCCGAGCGATGCCGCCGCCGTTGTCGACGCCCTGATCGCCCATCCGGCCGTGCGCCGCATCAATTTCACCGGCTCGACGCGTGTCGGCCGGATCATTGCCGAATCCGCGGCAAGACATCTCAAGCGCTGCCTGCTCGAACTCGGCGGCAAGGCGCCGTTCATCGTTCTGGCCGACGCCGATATCGACGAAGCCGTCAGTGCGGCCGCCTTCGGCGCCTTCATGAACCAGGGCCAGATCTGCATGTCGACCGAACGGATCATCCTGATGGACGAGATCGCCGACGGCTTCGTCGGCAAGTTCCGGGCGAAAGCCGCAACCTTGGTCGCCGGCAACCCGAAGGACGGCAACACGCCGCTCGGCACGCTGATCAACGCCGAAGCCATCCGTCGCGTCAGGTCGCTCATCGACGATGCGCTGCAGAAGGGCGCGATGCTCGTCTGCGGCGGTCACGCCAACGGCACGCTGATGGATGCGACCGTCATCGATCACGTCACACCTGCCATGCGCATCTACCGCGAGGAGAGCTTTGGACCGGTCGCCGCGATCATCCGGGTCAGCAGCGTCGACGAGGCCGTGACGGTTGCCAACGACAATGAATACGGGCTGTCCGCCGCCGTTTTCAGCGCCGACGTCAATGCCGCGCTTGCCGTCGCCATGCGGCTCGAATCCGGCATCTGCCACATCAACGAGGCGACAGTTTCCGACGAGCCGCAAATGCCCTTCGGCGGCGTCAAATCAAGCGGCTACGGCCGCTTCGGCGGCAAGGCGGCGATCGATGAATTCACCGAGCTCCGATGGGTCACCATCGCATCGGGAAAACGGCACTACCCGATCTGAATTGAGATCGGCCGAAATGAACATTGGGAACGGGCTGGGAGGCCCCATCAAGAGGGAGGAATGATTTCATGAACGGCATTTTCCGCAGCGGAAAATTCAACGCGGCATCGCTGAGCCGCCGCTCTTTCATCGCATCGACCGTGGCGGGCGGCGCGGCGCTGGCGCTTTCCGGCCGCACCGCCTTTGCTCAAAGCAGCGACACGCTGAAGGTCGGCTTCATCAGCCCGCGCACCGGCCCGCTCGGCGGCTTCGGCGAGACGGACGGCTATGTGCTCGACCTGGCGCGCAAGGCGCTGGCGAACGGCCTGCAGGCGGGCGGCAAGACCTGGAAGGTGGAGATTCTCGACCAGGATACCCAGTCCGATCCCTCGCGCGCCGGCCAGCTGGCGAAGGACCTGATCAACAACCAGTCGATCGACCTGATGCTTGCCGTCTCGACGCCCGAAACCATCAACCCGGTGGCCGACGCCTGCGAAGCGGCCGGCATTCCCTGCCTCTCGACGGTCATGCCCTGGGAAGCCTGGTATTTCGGCCGCGGCGCCAAGCCCGGCGCGCCCTCGCCGTTCAAGTGGACCTATCATTTCGGCTTCGGCGTCGAAGAATTCCACAAGGCCTATGTTTCGCAGTGGAACCTGATCGAGACCAACAAGAAGGTCGGCGTCATGTATCCCAACGATGCCGACGGCAATGCGATCCGCGCCCATCTGGCGCCGGCGCTCGCCAAGGAAGGCTTCACCATCGTCGATCCGGGCGCCTATGAAACCGGCACCACCGACTTTACCGCGCAGATCGCTCTCTTCAGGCAGGAGGGCGTGGAGATCTTCAATTCCTTCCCGATCCCGCCCGACTTCGCCGCCTTCTGGCGTCAGGCCGCACAGCAGGGCCTCACCCAGCAGATCAAGATCTGCCAGATCGCCAAGACGGGCCTGTTTCCCTCCGACATCGAGGCGCTCGGCGACCTCGGCCTGAACATCGGCAGCGCCGCCTACTGGCACAAGGCTTTCCCTTACAAATCGACGCTGACCGGTGTCTCCGGAACCGAACTCGCCGACGGTTATGAAACGGCGAGCGGCAAGCAGTGGACGCAGCAGCTCGGCGCCAGCCTTGCGCTTCTCGACGCCGGCTTCGATGCGCTGAAAGCCAGCGCCGACGTCAAGAGCAAGGAGGCCGTCGCCAAGGCGCTCAGCACGCTGAAGACCACGACGATTGCCGGCAAGGTCGACTTCACCAGCGGTCCCGTCGCCAATGTTTCTCCCGGGCCGATCATCGGCACGCAATGGGTGAAAGCGCCGGAGGGCTCGAAGTTCGCGCTCGACTATGTCGTCACCGAAAACGCCACCGACCCGAACGTCCCGGTCGGCGCCAAGCTCACCGCTTACAACGGATAACCAAAGTGCAGCAGCAAGCGCAAAGACGGCCGGGAGGAGCCTTTCTCTCGGCCAAGGGGATCCACAAGCGGTTCGGCGCGCTGGTGGTCCTGGAGAATCTGGATTTTTCCATGGGCGATGGCGAGGCGGTGGGCATTGTCGGGCCGAACGGCGCGGGCAAGACGACCCTGCTCAGCGTGCTCGCCGGCGCCTTTCCGCCGAGCGAGGGAAGCATCACCTTCGACGGCGCCGACGTGACGAACCGGACGGCGGCGGAACGCTGCCGCTCCGGGCTCGTCCGGACCCATCAGATTCCCAAACCCTTCAGCGGCATGACGACCTTCGAGAATGTTTTCGTCGCCGCATCGCACGGCAATGCCGCCAGCCGCGACGAGGCCTATGAGCGCGTGGTGGATTCGCTTTCGCTCTGCGGCATGCTTGATGTCGCCAACCGCCCCGCCGATACGCTCGGCCTGCTGGATCGCAAACGGCTGGAGCTTGCCCGCGCGCTTGCCACGCAGCCGAGACTGTTGCTGCTCGACGAGATCGGCGGCGGCCTGACCGATGGCGAGGCGAGCGAGCTCGTCGAAACCATCCTCGAATTGCGCCGCCGCGGCATCGGCATCGTCTGGATCGAGCATATCGTTCATATCCTGCTGCAGGTGGCAGAACGGCTGATCTGCATGGACGCCGGCAGGATCATCGCCGATGGCGAACCGAAAATGGTCATGAGCAATGCGGAGGTGGTCAAGGCCTATCTTGGAGGGACGCCCGCATGAGCCTTCTTTCCATCCGCGACCTCGACGTCCGCCACGGCCTGCTGCAGGCGGTGCGCGGCGTCAGTTTCGATCTTGCCAAGGGCGAAGTGCTGGCGCTGGTCGGCGCGAACGGCGCCGGCAAGACGACGCTGCTTCGATCGATCGCCGGCGCCCATCTTCCATCCTCCGGCCGCGTCCTTCTCAACGATGAAGATCTGGCTTCCGTGCCGTCCCACAAGCGCATCGCCAAGGGCATCGCCCTGGTGCCGGAAGGCCGGCGCCTGTTTTCACAGATGACGGTGGAGGAAAACCTGCTTCTCGGAAAGAGCTCCGGCCGCAAGGGCGAGTGGAGCATCGATCGCGTGCTCGACGCCTTTCCCAACCTGAAACCCCGTCGTCACGCCAAGACCGGGCACCTCTCGGGCGGGGAACAGCAGGCAACCGCCATCGGCCGGGCGCTGATGAGCAATCCCGATATTCTTCTCCTGGACGAGGTCTCGCTCGGGCTTTCGCCTCTGGTCGTCGATCGCGTCTATGCCCAGCTGCAAGCGCTGCTGACGTCGGGAACAACAATCGTGCTCGTCGAGCAGGATCTCGCCCGCGCCATGAGCGTGGCAAGCCGTGTCATCTGCATGCTCGAGGGACGCATCGTCCTCGACAGGCCGGCGGCGGCCGTCACGCGCGAGCACGTCACCCAAGCCTATTTCGGATTGCACCGGGCAGCCGGCGAAAGGAGCGCATCGTGATCAATACCCTGCTCCAGGGCATTCTGCTCGGCGGTTACTACGCCGTTATCGCCTGCGGCCTGTCCTTCATGTTCTCCGTCATGCGGATCATCAATCTCGCGCATGGCAGCCTGGCGGTCGCAGCCGCCTACGGCCTGTGGCTGCTCGCCGCCAAAGCCGGCATTCCGCCTTTCTACGGCCTGCTGATCGTGCTGCCGGTGATGGCCGCCATCGGCTGGCTGCTGCAGCGCTTCATCCTGGAACGCAGCGCCCGCGGCGGCACGCTCCTGCCGATTCTCACGACCTTCGGCCTGTCAATCGTCATCGATAACCTGCTGTTCGAGCAGTTCGGCGCCGACACAAGGTCGCTCGCGCCCTTCATCGGCAACCTGTCCTATGCCTCCTGGCAGCTGCCCGGCCACATCTTCGTCGGCAAGCTTGCCGTCATGATGATGGTGGCCGCAGTCCTCATTCTCGGCACGCTGCAGTTCTTCCTCAGCCGCTTTGCCCTCGGCCGCGCCATCCGCGCGACGGCGGAAGATCCCGATACGGCAGGACTGGTCGGCATCGATGCCCGCAGGGTCAACGCCGTCGCCACTGCGATCACCATGGTCACGGTCGGCATCGCCGGCGCCTTTCTCGGGATGCGGGCGACCTTCAGCCCCTATGCCGGCGGCCCGCAGCTTCTCTTCGCCTTCGAGGCGGCCGTGATCGGCGGAGCGGGATCACTATGGGGCACGCTTGCCGGCGGCATCGTTCTCGGCCTTGCCCAATCGCTCGGCGCGCAATTGCATCCGCAAGGCTTCCTGATCGGCGGCCATGCCGTGTTCCTGCTGGTGCTGTTCGTCAGGCTGTCCCGGTTCGGCATGCCGGTTCTCGACAAATTCGGCGCCTCTCTCAAGCTGCGCGCCCGTCTCCGGAGCCCGACATGACCATCATCTCCAACGGAATATCGATAGAGCGCTGGACGAAATCGTCTCGGGTGGCGCTCGGCTCCATGGCCGCGGTACTCGCCTTGCTGATGTTCGCTCCCGCCGTGCTCGGCGCCGGCGCGATCGACCGGCTGACGGCCCTGTTCATCTACGTGATCCTTGCCGCCATGTGGAATGCGCTTGCCGGTTTCGGCGGGCTGGTTTCGGTCGGCCAGCAGGTGTTCTTCGGCCTCGGCGCCTATTTCACCATCCGGCTTGCCGATGCGGGGCTCAATCCCTTCGTCGCGCTGTTTGCCGCCGCGATCGTCACCGGTGCGCTGTCGATCCCGCTTTCGCTGTTCATGCTGCGCCTGAAGGGCGGCGAGTTTGCGATCGGCATGTGGGTGGTCGCCACTCTCGCCCACCTGCTCGTCAACCTCGACGGGCTGATCCAGGGAGAAACCGGAACCTCGCTGATTTCGCTCAACGTCTATGACAGCGGCACGCGGCGGGCGACGATCTACTGGCTCGCATTGGCGGCCATGGCCGCCCTGCTCGGCGCGCTCTTCATCCTGATGCGCAGCCGCGCGGGCGCTGCCATGCAGGCGATCCGCGACAATGAGGAGGCGGCGACCTCGGTCGGCGTGCGCGTGATCGCGACCAAGAGGCTGCTCTTCGTGCTCGCCGCCTTCGGCATCGCCGTCGCCGGAGGCCTGTGGCTGGCAACCGCCACCACCTTCCAGCCGAAGACCTATTTCAGCGTCCAGTGGACGGCCTACATGATCTTCATGGTGCTGGTCGGCGGGATCGGCAAGTTCGAGGGCGCCATCCTCGGCGCCATCCTGTTCTTCGTGATCGAGACCTTCTTCGGCGCAGCCGGCGTCTGGTACCTGATTGGCCTCGGTGCCACCGCCCTGATTTTCTCCCTCTACCTGCCACGCGGCCTGTGGGGCGAAATCGAGCGCCGCTACGATTTTCAACTTCTGCCCGTCGGCTACCGGCTGAAATTGCCGGGTCCGCATAAGATCAAATGGGAAGAATGAGCCGGCTTATTTCCGGACTCTCTTGCGAAAGGTGACGTTCATGCTTTTTGGTAAAACAATCCTGGTGACCGGCGTGGCTTCCGGCATCGGCGCCCGCACGGCCGAGCTGGCCGGCCAGATGGGGGCCGAGGTCATCGGCGTCGATGTGCGCGAACCGGCCGGTGGAAGTGCCGCCTTCATCAAGGGTGATCTGTCCACGGCAGCAGGCGTTGCCGACATCGTCGCGCAGTTGCCGACGCGCCTCGACGCGCTCGCCAATGTCGCCGGCCTTTCCGGCAGCACCGGTATCGCCTCGACGCTCGCCGTCAATTTCTATGGCCTTCGCGCCCTGTCCGAAGCCGTCGCACCCCGCCTGCGCGAAGGCGGCGCCGTCGTCAACGTCGCCTCGATTGCCGGCTACGGCTGGCGCGCCAATCTCGAGCGGGCAAAGGCCTTGGCCGGCAAAGAAGGTTTTCCGGACGTGGCGGCGGTTGTGGCCGAACACGGCCTCAAGGACGAGCAAGGCTACCCGCTCTCCAAGGAACTGCTGCTGCTCTGGACCATGCGCGCCGCCCACCAGCCGCTGTTCAAAAGCCGCGGCATCCGGGTCAATGCGGTCAGCCCCGGACCGGTGGAAACGCCGATCCTCAAGCAGTTCCGCGCCGTGCTCGGCGATGCCAGGGTCGACAGCGACATCACCCGCGTCGGCCGGGCCGGCACCTCAGCCGATATCGCGCCGGCCGTGCTCTTCCTCTGCTCGGATGGCGCGCGCTGGGTCAACGGCGCCAATCTTGCCGCCGACGGCGGCCTCGAAGCGTCCATCAACGCCGAAGTCCTCGGCTTCTAGTTCTTGTTCCCAGGAGATCTCCGATGAATATTTCCCTCCTCATAAACGGCGCCGACCGCGCAGCCTCCACCGGCCGGACCTATGATCGTCTCGATCCCTTCACCGAGAAGCTCGCAAGCCGCGCCGCAGCGGCGGACCTGGACGACGTTGCCGCGGCCGTCAATGCCGCCTCCGCTGCCTTCGGCGCCTGGTCGAAGACCGGCCCCGGCCAGCGCCGCGCCATCCTGATGAAGGCTGCCGATATCATGGATTCGAAAGTCGGCGAGTTTACCCAGCTGATGATCGAGGAGACCGGCGCAACCGCACCCTGGGCCGGTTTCAATGTCATGCTCGCCGCCAATATCCTGCGCGAGGCCGGCGCCATGACGACGCAAATCACCGGCGAAATCATCCCTTCCGACAAACCCGGCACGCTCGCCATGGGCGTTCGCCAGGCCGCCGGCGTCTGCCTGGCGATTGCTCCCTGGAACGCGCCCGTCATCCTCGCCACCCGCGCCATCGCCATGCCGATCGCCTGCGGCAACACCGTCGTCCTCAAGGCATCCGAACAATGCCCCGGCACGCATCGGCTGATCGCCACGGCGCTGACCGAAGCGGGCCTGCCCGCCGGCGTCATCAATGTCCTCACCAACGCGCCGGAGGATGCGCCTGAGATCGTCGCCGCGCTGATTGCCCATCCGGCCGTCAAACGCGTGAACTTCACCGGCTCGACCAAGGTCGGCAAGATCATTGCCGAGACCTGCGGCAAGCATCTCAAGCCCGCCCTTCTCGAGCTCGGCGGCAAGGCGCCGCTCGTCGTCCTCGACGACGCCGATATCGACGGCGCCGTCAATGCCGCCATTTTCGGCGCCTTCATGCATCAGGGCCAGATCTGCATGTCGACGGAGCGGATCATCGTCGACGAGACGATCGCCGATCAGTTCGTCGCCAAACTGGCCGCCCGCGCCAGCCAGCTGCCGGCCGGCGACCCGCGGGGCCACGTCGTGCTCGGCTCGCTGATCAGCCTCGACGCCGCGAAGAAAATGGAGGAGCTGATCGCCGACGCGACGGCCAAGGGTGCAAAGCTCGTCGCCGGCGGCAAGCGCTCCGGCACCGTGGTCGAGGCGACGCTGCTCGATCACGTCACCCCCGAGATGCGCGTCTATGCGGAAGAATCCTTCGGCCCGGTGAAGCCGATCATTCGTGTTGCCGGTGAGGAGGAAGCCATTCGCATCGCCAACGACACCGAGTATGGCCTGTCATCAGCCGTCTTCAGCCGTGACATCCAGCGGGCAATGGCGGTTGCGGCGCGCATCGAATCCGGCATCTGCCATATCAACGGCCCGACGCTGCATGACGAGGCGCAGATGCCCTTCGGCGGCGTCAAGGGCAGCGGCTACGGCCGCTTCGGCGGCAAGGCGGCAATCGCCGAATTCACCGACCTGCGCTGGATCACGGTAGAGGATTCCGCCCAGCACTATCCTTTCTGAGGCTGAGAGGCATCGCCGGCAAAATGATGGGGCGCCCGGTCGGAGACGGGGCGCTCTGTTGCAATTGCGGTGCGGTCCGGCCGCGAATGGTCGGCGCACCGGCGCCATGGCGGCCGTTCAGATCGAGAAATCGTCCAGGGCGTCGGCAAGCTTCAGCCAGAGATCATGGGGAGGCGAGGGAATTGGCCGCGCATCTTCGTCGGGGACCCGAACTCCGAAGGTAATTCCCTTCGATTTGACGGCTGCCAGCATCCGGCCGAATTTTGTCGCCTTGTCTCTGAACCGTTCTGAGCCTTGCTCCCCCAGCACCGAGCGGATCGTTGCCACGGCCAGATTGAAGTTCTTCTGCAATTGCCCGAATGCGCCGCGGTGCTTGGCCCGCACGCTGACGCGCAGATCCCCTTGCGCAAAAGCGGCCATCGCATCGTTGAAATCGGACAGGTTGCCGTCGATCGACAAAATCAGCTCGTTGAGGATCACTGCCGAACGGCGCAGATCCGGATCCGCATAGTCGGCATTCATTCGCCGCCTGAGATCCCCGTTCATGGCAGCATTGGCCAATGCCGCGACTTCGGCGCAGAATCTGGCCTTCTGATCTCCGAGATCCGTGACCGCCGCACCGGTGTCGGGACCATCGGCTCGATCCTGATGCGCCATATTCCGTCCGGAGCTGTTGGTGGTCTCGACCATGCGCAGCGAGCCTTAGCGCAACGCATCGCGGGCATCAGCCCCGCGATGAATCGTAAGAACACAAATGCCGTGGACCATCTCGTATTCCCGTTTGCATGCCGAACAATTGCGCCGCTGCCGCTTGTGACCGAGCCGGTATCATCCGTTGACAGACAGCGATCCCATCCAAGGCGGCAACGCTTAAGAAAATCCTTCGGCGCCCCGCAGCCCCCGTATTTTCTCGCGCAGAACGGACAGAACGGCGTATTTTGACCATTGTCCGGCAGCTCCTCGAAATCTTCATCGTCGTCAGGGGCGTCGGTCATCGAGGTTTAGGCGGCAACCCTTTGAAATCGCGTTCCAACAACTCAGGTGGAATTTCGATTTCTGTCCAGCGATCACCGTCAAAGGTGTGCACGCCATGCTTCGAGTCGAAATAATACAGGACGTCATCGACAGCCTGGACTTTGAGCGGGTTCGGAATGTTGCGATTGATGCTCGGATCAAGGACGGGCTTCAAAGGTGACAACAGATGCCCGTCGAACCAATGCAAAGCGTAGTCTGAGGCTATCACCATCCGATCCTTGAATTTCGTAATCGAATGCAGCTTTTCATTGTTTCCCTTGAAAGAAACATCCCGAAAGCCATGTTCGGCATTCCCGCACAAAATGACGCCATTACCGCCGACGGCCCAGACCTTCTCTGGGGACTCGATGAAAATGTCCGAAAGCGTAGCTGGCTCTGGATAATACTTCCCCGAGCGCGGTTTGACTATGATCCGCCATTCTTGCCCGTTCCAATGATAAAGACGGCCTTCCAGGACACGGCTTGAGCCCTCCGAGGCTCGTCGAATGGCTGCGGCCTCTTCATTTCGGCCGGCTAGGTAGAGGCGCCCCATCTCCTCCTCTTCTTCGTCCGTTAATTCCCTGTTTGTGCTTGTCGGCGAATAGGTCACATTCATATAGAGATCGCTCTCGGTCCAGCCATTCAGATTGCCGAAAACGAGGTAATCGTATGTTTCTGGTGCTTGCGGCAGCTTTTCCTTGTGGAACCAGGCTATGTCGTTCTCGACCAGACGATAAAGCTGCGAGTGATAGCCGGTTATGAACAGCGCATCCCCAATCAGGGCGATGGAATTGACGTATCCAAGATCGGTCGCATCGTCGGAATAGACGCCAGCGCCGACTATTTTACGATGCGAGGAGTCCTTGCCCATGGGCAGCGTATAAACATCGCCTTCATCGCTGAGAGCATAGATGATCGGCCGTCCATTCTCTCCAATTCTACCGGCAAGATCATCGATCTTACGCGGGACGTCGGAACGGGACCACGGCTGTTCCAACCCACCTTCGTGAACCAGGACGTAGGAATACATATCCTCATAATCCTTGCCGCTGAACACGACGCAGAACGTGTCTTTCCCCAGAGCAAGGGCTCGATCAAGGCGTAGGGGATCGTACGGTTTCATATTTCTTACCTCAATAAGTGCCGGCTTTTAGGACATCGATTACACCTTGTCCGCCCGGCAATCGGGGAGGTCGTAGCGTAGTGCGGCCAGGTTGCCTAAATTTGATATTAACTTGCGCGTCCGCCGCATCCTTTGCCATTTTTTTACATTTCTCGGGCAGCCCCTCGATCCGATCAATCGCCTTGTGTGCCTCATCTCTGATTTTACCAAGCGGAGCCGTTCCCTGAGGGTTATAGTTCTGTCCCAAACTCGCGAGAGCCGGATTGAGCGACTTGTGAACGGCATCGTCGTCCGTTCTGTGCATGCCTGGCGACAGGCAAATAGCCTGTCCCTGATTATAGGTAGGCGAATTGGGAATACGCCCGGCGGTGGACTCTTTTTCTGTCTGCGTTTCCGGAGCCGTGCCCAGACGATATACCATATCCGGAATGATATGATGCGCCTCGCCCGGGCAGATCGTCTCGACATATTTGTAGGGGCCAACAATACATGGCCATTCACCCTCATCGACATCTACCCGGACACCTTGACCAACGGCCGCTTCAAGCCTTTTAGAGTTCAGGACGGCTTCTGTCGCTTCTCGCGCTTCTTGTTTCCTAACTTCTTGCAGCTCCATTTTCAGTTGATTGAGAGCCTCGTCCTCCGTCATCGGCGCGAAGAAATTTCGCTTTATGAAGCTGGTTCCACCAAGATTTTCGGAATAATTTGACAGCGCCTGAAGTTCACGGGGATTGCTTGGATCGACCACTGTACCTTGTTCTTCAAGGCTATTTCGCAAGCGCCAAAGTCTGCTGCCAGCGTAATATTGATTTTGTATCTCTCCGAGAGCAATTGCGGCTCCAGCTAATCCACCGCCCGGAATGGGACGGCCAAAATTACCTTTGCGTCCAAGCGAGGAACCGCTTTTAGGCTGTGTCGCGCCTTGCTCTGCCTGCCGCGCCATGAATTCACGTAACAACCTCTGCCCTTCAGGGGAAGTGGCATCAAACGCAAGCTGTATCGGCTTCTGGGCTGCCAATGATCCCATTATAGGATCGTCATCCGCAGGCGGATCATAGGTCTCAGTCCCACGCACGAAGATCGCTTCGCCCTGCGTATTCCGATTGTTCATCCAGAAGCGGTCGAGATGCCGGATGACGTGCGAACCCTCGGCACGCACCTGGTCGGCATGACCGATCGGCTCACAAATATTTTCAACGGTGCCGGATTTGACCCCCTTTTTCGTTCCCGGCGCATCGCCATGAACGTGGGTCGTACAGGACCGACGGACCATTGCCTTCTTGCCGGTGAAGCGGACAGATGGCGTGTAGTCTTTGTCGTGCCCGCAATAGTCGACGATGGGGTATGGGATGGGAACAACGGAAGAGCCGACTGGCGTCAGGCATACATCCGGCGACAGCGAGACGATCTTTGCCTCGTCAAGATCACGCAAACCTTCACGTGGTTGCTTCGTCGTCCAGGGCGTTGGATAGTCGGGCTCGCCGACGTAGTTATCGCGCGGGATGCTCATACCGCTGCTCCGTCGGGATGAGCATCAGCCACACCCGTGGGCAACAGATGCCTTGTTTTAAAGATCAGGATGCTCAATCCGCTCCCACTCATTCCCATCGAAGCGGAAAATATCCTTCTGACCGACAACCCAAAGAACATCACCGACAGCCCCCGCATAGAAAATGTATTCACCGCGCAGCTTAGGGAGAGCGGGGGAAAACCGGCGCAGATCGGACGTGCCGGGCGCGAGTTCGAACAGGCCGCCCGGGCGAACGCTCGACGGCAATATCAGCTTGCCTCGATAGGGCGTAATCATGTGAAAGAGATTGAGCTGTTGACGCAGATTGACTGGCGTGAACCCGCGTGCATAGCTGCCGTGCAGCAGCACGCCTTCCCGTCCGCAGATCCAGACGCTATCCGCGTGCTCAATGTGGATGCCCGTCAGCGCTGCTTCCTCAAGATAAACCTTCAGCTCATGCAGCTCCGAACCGTCCCAGAAATAGAGGACGGGCCGGGGTCCCTCTGATCCGCATAGATATATCGCATCCTCCGAAAAGCCTTTGATAGCGTTCAGAGAAATGTTTTTGGGCGCTTGCTTCTGAAAGTCCCTCAGCCAGGAAAGGTAGTCCGGATCATCTGTGCGAGGCCTTCCTTCTTTTTTCTTCTGATAGCTGGCCATGTCGAACAGCAATCTATCAGTCAGAAGGCTCCAACTGTCCCGACCGTGTCGCCGATAGATTTGCCCACCCTGTCCGCATGCATAAAGTTTGCCTCCGACCTGGGTAATTGCTGACATTCGTCCATGCCCTTTAGCGTCTGCCACCCAGGTTCCCGCGCCCGCGATCTTTTCGCGAAAGTTTCCTTTCCACCAAGCGTGATAAACATCCCCCTCAGAAGACATATAGGTGAGATAGTCGGTCGTAGCGTCGATTTCCGGATTGCTGAATAAGGTGATGTCCTGCATATGGAAATCGAAGTCGTCATAATACCATTGTTCTCCGATCCGGGCGTCGTGTTCGAAGCGAAAGATGCGGGATTCTGGAGCATAGACGTCAGATCCTGTCATGACGGCATTGATCACGACGACATCATCGGAGCGGGCACAGGCGCGAGTGAATTCTATCATGCTGCTCGCACTCTTAAGGTCTTGCATTTGCACCTCTCTTGGCACCCGTCTGCAACGCATTGAGCGTGTCGCTGGGCAAAGGCGGATACTGTTTGGCTCGCAACAGTTGGTTGGGGTCTCTCCCGGCGAACTCGCCATTGACTGCAGCGATGATCTGCGCGGCACAATCCGGCCGAACGGACGTCATCGCGTCGATAGAGGCATCCTTAACATCATCCAAAGTTGCGGTGAACGGCGGATTGGAATTTCTACCGAGCGCCTCGATCGCCCCATCGGCCAGGTGAGAATCGTTATGTTCGGTTCCCTGCGTCCTTGCCTGCCCGACGACGCACATGCTCTGCCCTTGCCAGAAACCGGGCATATTCGGAATTCGTTTTTCACCGACGATCGCTTCCTTGCGGGTGCCATAGCGCAAGGTCCAATCAGGCACGATATGATGGGCCTGCATGCCGATGCTCTTGCAGATCGGCTCCATCTTTTCGTAGGTGTCGATCCGGCATCTCCGCTTTTCACGCTCCTGCTCCACGCGGACGTTTTCCGGGACGGGCAGTGCTGCAGGCGCCCGGCGCTCACCGATGCGCTCTGCGTTTTTCCGCAACTGCTCGGCGCTGGGCCACGGCGCCTCGAGCAGGTCGGCGAGATCATCGGGATCCATCGTGCGAAAATCGAGCGGCACACCGGCCTTCAACGCCAGAATGTCATTGGCATTGAGGATGGTCGCATTCCCGGAAAACCATTCCCGCATATGCCAGGGCAAATTGCTGATTTCCTGCGCTTGCGTCGACGTAATAGGGACTTGCCCGCGCAAATGGTCCCCGATCGCCCGAGCCATGACACCATCCGGTCCGACATACCATCGTCCCGCCATGTCGCCGAGTTGGTAGCCGGCTTGCGCAAGGCCGAGCAAACCGAGCACCCGGCCCGCTCCTGTCGGCAAAGGGCGTCCGAAGGTTCCGCGGCGTTGATAAACGTTGTCATTCGCGGCGGGAGGAAAAGGTCGGGTCGTTTGCGGCCGCTGTGGCTGCGGCAGCGGCTTGGGCTGGGTTGCCGGTTGCGCATTTCCTGCCGATTGCTGCGGCGCTACCTTGCGAAGAGCGCTCCCCGCATCCGCGTATTGAGCCCCCATTATCAGCGGTTCGGGTGACGTGTCGCTCACGACCTTGCCTTCGTCACTACCCGTCCAGCGCAGTGAGCCGGGAATGGGATCATCGTCTTCAGGCGGCGCGAATGTCTCGGTACCGCGCACAAAATTCGCCTCGCCCTGCGTATTGCGATTGTTCATCCAGAAGCGGTCGAGATGGCGGATGACATGAGATCCCTCGGCTCGAACCTGATCCGCATGCTCGATCGGCTCGCAGATGTCTTCTACCGCGCCTGACTTAACGCCCTTGCGATTGCCCGGAGCGTCGCCATGGACATGCGTGGTGCAGGAGCGCATGACCATGGCTTTCTTGCCAGTGAAGCGGACGGATGGCGTATAGCCCTTGTCGTGCCCACAATAGTCGACGATCGGGTATGGTATGGGAACGACCGAAGAACCTATCGGCGTCAGGCACACATCCGGCGACAGCGAAACGATCCGTGCCTCATCGATATCGCGGAGCCCTTCGCGCGGCTGCTTCGTCGTCCAGGGCGTGGGATAGTCGGGCTCGCCGACATAGTTGTCGCGCGGAATGCTCATGCCGCTGCTCCGTCGGGATGAGCATCATCCGCCGCTTTGATTTGAACCCGCGTCAACGTAAGCGATGTTTGGCCTGCCTCCTGAAGCGGAAAGCGCGTCCGCCAGGTCAGCATAACTCGACCATCGTTCCGCCAGTCGAAATGCACGCCGTCCAGCGAGAGCAGATACCACTCATCGCGCTCCTGGCCGACACATCGGACGCCCAGCGTGATCCCCGGCAGTCGCCCTGTGGCTTGGGCGAAGCTAGGGTGGAGATGATCCAGTTCGTAGTCTTCGTCCCCGCTCAGATAAGGGGCCGCAACGAGATCCGGATGAGCGCATTGCCAGAAGCGTGCATCGAAATCTTCGGGCAGAAGCGGGTGACGCTCGTTGAGCCAGACATCGTCATAGGTCCCGGCATGTTGCTGACGAGATCGCCACCAAGGCGACACCAAGCCCAGTCCCTGAGGCTCGGTGGGCTCGCGCCAGTTCAGCGTCTGTCCCAGCAACGTGATTTGCGGTGCCGCGACGGGCGCTTGATCCCAAGGCATGTCGAGATTGACGATGCCGCAGCCGAGCGGATTGCGCGCTTCGACATCGGCGGGCGTTTCGGTTTGCGGATCGCCCGTACCGGGAATTTGACCGCCATAAGCCTTGCTCCAGCAGATCGGCACCGAAGATGCCGGTTCTGCTTCGCTCAGATGCCAATCCGCCAGCACCCGCTTGGCTTCCCTTGCCGAAAAGCCGGCCCATTTTTCCTTGATGACGGGGCGCCAGAAGCGCGCGCCATGGACTTCAAGCCTTTTGGAGAGCTGTCCGACGCGCAGACCGACCTGCCATGACGATGCTGGAGTGCTGCCCGGCGCATAGGCATTGCCGAGGAAAGTGATGTCGGTGCCGACCTTCTCTGGTGTGAGATCGGTCTGACGCAGGAGAGGGCCGGCATGGGGATCACCTTCATAGGCGTCCTCCCACTGGAAGTCTTCCTGCTCGCGACGTAACCGCAATCTGTCGTTTTGAACATGTTCGAACGTGCCACGAACCGACACGACACAATCCAAGTCCCCATTCGCATCGAACTGCCGAAAGGCCATAGCCGGAAAGGGAAGCCGGTTGATCAGTTCCAAGCGAACCTCCTCAGTTCAGATCGATCGGCTTGCCGCGCATCTGGAAGTGTTCGGTGGCGACGAAGTTGAACGTCTTGCCGAGAATGATCACTTCGCCATTGGCTTTCATGATGAATTTGGAATCGCCACATTCGATGACGAATTCCTCGCCGACGGCGATCTTCTTGAATTTGCCGACGCTCTCCAGCGATGTCTGGCCGACATTGGTCACCTTGCTCACGCCGACCTGCTCGGCACGGGCAATGCCGATCGTGTCCGATTTGAACGAGCCGACAATCGTGTTCATGATGCCGGGCAGCGGAAAAAGGCTGGAGGCCGCGTCGCCGACACCCGTGCCGGAGCCGGCCAATGCCGTGCCCGCATCCGCTCTGGGCGACGGCCCGGACACAACGCCCTCGCGGCTTCCCAGTCCGCCTGCACCGAGGAAACCGAGCGCTGAAGACGCCAGCGTGCCGGCAAAGGCCGCAAGCCCCGGCCCACCGCCGCCTGCAATTTGCCCAGCCTGCGCCAGCAGCCCGGCCGTATGTCCGGAGAGACCGCTGACCGCCCCCATCAGCGCCATGGCCATCGGCCCGGTGCCGCCGACGACGGTGTTCATCGAGCCGCCGACCTCGTGCTTCTGGTTGCCGCCGACTTCGACCGTCCGGTTGGCGCCGATCGCCGAAACCTCGTGCCGGTCGATGCGCTTTGTGCGGTCGTTCAGCACGCGCGTCGTCTGGTCCTTCTGGGCGTGGAAGAACATGTTCTCCTGGCCGGCCTCGTCTTCGAAGGTCATTTCGTTGAAGCCGGTGCCCTTATGGGAGTTCGAGCGCATGACCATGCGGGTCTTGTTGGCCGGCAGGTCGTAAGGAACTGCGTTGCTGGGATTGGGGACCACGCCGGTGACCAGTGGCCGGTCGGGGTCGCCGTCGACGAAGGCGACCATCACCTCCATGCCGATGCGCGGGATGACTTGGGCGCCCCAGGTCCCGCCTCCCCAGACCTGGCTGACGCGCACCCAGCAGGTGTCGGAACCGTCCTTCTTGGCCTTGCGGTCCCAGGGGAACCACAGCTTGATGCGACCGTACTGGTCGGGATGGATCTCCTCGCCGGAGGGGCCGGCGACGATTGCCACTTGCGTGCCCTCTATCCGAGGCCGCTTGGTCTCGCGGTGCGGCGTCATCGCCACCCGTGACGGCACCGCCTCGAATGTGTTCGTGTATTCCGGCTCGTTGCTGTTCGTCTCGTAAGAGCGGTCGACGACGGTATGCACCGCCTTGACCACCACATGCTCCTCATAGGCATGGTCGGGATGGGCGACTTCATAGGGGGTGAAGCGGCGCCCCGCCTCCAGGATGCGGGATGTGGAGCCGCCGAAGACCCGGTCGTGGTCGGCTTCGGAGGCCTGCATCCTGAGTTTTTCCGCCCGCTCCGCCTCAGCGACCGACGAGATGCGGGCCGGGTATTCGTAGAGCTCGCGCTTGGTCGCTTCCGGCATCTGCACCAGCGACGGCGTCATCGTGCCGGGCACCATGCGCGGCGTCTCGAAGTTCCAGTCGGCACCGGCCCGCTGCCCCGGCACATAGGAATAGCGCCGGCTCCACTCGGTGATATGGTTGCGGTCGGCCGAGCCCTGCGCCAGGCGGACCTGCCCCTCGCCCTGCGCCGAGGGCGACGGGCCGAGCCAAGACCGGGCGCTGTCGGCGACATGCAGCTTGTGTTTGCCGTCCTCATGGGAGAACCAGTAGAACAGTCCGTCCTCCTCGAAACGGCGGGTGAGGAAGGCAAGGTCGGTTTCGTTCCACTGCACCGAATAATGCTGCGGCGGTGGTGGCGTGATCACGCCCGTGGTATCGGGCGCCGGGATGCCGTGCTCGGAAAACAGCGTCTCGACGATATCGACCGAGGTCTTGTCCATCCAGATGCGGCAGTCGGAGCGGCGCGACAGCAGCCACATCTGCGGGCGCAGCACCATGGAATAGGATCTGAGGCCGCGGGTGATCGGCGGCCCCTCGTTGAGTTCGGTCACCAGCCCGTTGAACGGCCGGCGCACGCCGCCGCCATCCTCGCCCTGCTGCACCTCGACGGAGACATCCATCAGCCGGCCGATCAACTCCTCCGGCTTGACCGACGGCTTCTTGGCGCGCGCCGACAGCTTGATTTCAAAGAGCGAGGAAATGCCTTCCTCGATCGTCACCCGCTCCGGCAGAAGCTGGTCCTCGCCGAGCGGCGAGACGATCTTCAGAATACGGTTCGCCTGAATGAAATCGGCGGCGAGGGATTGCAAATCGTCCATAACATCACGTTCCGTCTTGGGAGCCGAATTACTGCTGCTGTTGCGGCCGAGGATGGGTCTTGAGGTAATCCACCAGCGCCTGGAAATACTGCCCCAGCATTTCGCTATTGGCCTGATCGGAGACCTGCCTGTAACTTTCGATGAGCGCGTCGCGCTTGGCCTTTCCACCCGGGCTCTCGTAGAAATCCGTCAGCACCGACAGGTCTTCCGGAGACAGGGTGGCGAGCACGAAGGTCAGCCGCGCCCTTTCGTTCGCCCGTGCCATGTCCTTGGGAAGCGGTTTCTCGTTCTCGCTTTTCGAACGCAGCGACGAGATCACGCTCTTCATCTCGGATTGCAGCTTGTCCTGCGGAGCGGACGCCAGTGTCCCGGCATCGGAGCTGGAGAGGGTCTCCAGGGACAGATACATGAGCTGGGCGGTGAAAGCCGTTTCCACGGCAAGATCCGGGCCGGCCATCAGATCGGCAAGCCGATTGATACGCGGCCCCTTGTCCGGGTCGGCAAGATGCGTTTCGATGTCCTTCGCCGCGGTCTGGTCCTGCGCTTCGTACATGCGCGCGACCTTCGCCTGCCCCTCTTCCAAAGCCGCTGCCGCTTTGGCGAAGGCTTTCGGATCGACGGCATCGTCGCCGGCCCCATCGACGGCTTTTGATATTTCGGCCAGCATGCTGTCGGCCTTGAAGGAAGACCGCGCCGCTGTTTCAAGCAGCGGCCGCGCATCGGAAGCCGCCGAAATGCCCCGATCCGCGGCAGCCTTCACGACATTGTCGACAGCGGCGGGCATACCGGAGAGGCGCGACGCCACCTCTTCGATCTGAAGCAGGGACTGATCGGTGGTATCGGATGCACCCACCATGCCGGCCGCACTTGCGGCCATGGCGCAGACGAGAGCGGCCGCAACCAGCGGCCAGCGCATGCGCCCCATCAATCCGTGCGGCTTCAGGAGATCCGTCAACAGCATCGACACCCCTCAGATCATCCTGACGTCGGTGAGCTGCTTGGGCCGCGCGTCGGTGGAAAGTCGGTTGATGATCTGCTCCGCCTTCGCCAGTTGGGCGCTGCCGGTGGGGTCGATCAGCAGCCTTTCGGCAAAATTCTGCTGCGGATAGAAGGACGAATTGCCGGTAAGACGGCTGAGCGTGTCGATGCGGTCCCGCACGACCGATCCGATATTGTCGTATTCGACACGCTGACCGGGCTCGAAAGGCTGGAGCGGCCGGCCGATAAAGCGGGGCGAAGTGGCCTTCGGATAATCCGATGCCGAGGGCAGCTGTGGAATGGCGTTCTTGCTGTATTCGATATCCCGGCCCGCGCCGCCGACGGTGCCGCCGGTGGCCGGCACATAGGTCACCAGCTTGTCGGAATCCAGAACCGCGCTCATGTAGAACAAGAGCTCCATCTTCTGGGACAGCCGGTTTTCGTCGACGCGCCGGCTCTCCGGCGGATTGCAGAACGGCGTCTTGCCGACCAGATCGGCAAGCCTGGATTTGTTGGCCTCGCTGATCGAATTGTCCTGCTGCACGCCCCTGACCAAATCATGCACGCAGATGTGGTTGGTATCGATGAAATCGGCGATCCGCGTCATGAAATTGAGGGCGGTCGGCGCGGAAGCGATCGGCGCGCTGCTCGTCAGCTTTTCCGCAGCGCTGGTCACCTGCTTGTTGGCGAGCTTCTTGGCCTCGTCGAGCACGCCGCCAAGCGCAAACATCACCGGCTTGCTGTTGGCCGCGGCATGCATCAGGTCGAAGGTGCGGTTGAGATTGTTGTTGCAGATCACCCGAAGCGCCGTGCGCCCCGCCAGCACACGCACCGAGGTCGTGGCAAAGGCGGCCATCATGATGCTGCCCGTCAGGACCGAAGCGGAAAACACGAAGAGCTCGGCCAGCATCCGGTCGCGGGCTTCCTGGGCTTTCGTGGTCTTCTGGTAATTGTCGACGGCGAGATCGTAAGCCCGCACATAGGGATTGGCGACATTCGTCTCCCATTGGGATTTGTATTTGGGCAAATCTACAAGAATATCGTTCAAACGCTCAGTTGCAGCCGACACGATCATCTCCATTGTCTAAAGCGCAAGGATGTCTCTCAATTCATCTGCGAAAACAGCCTATTTCAGCGCCCTTCCCTGTGATGGAAAAGGCGCTCGAAACGTCGGCTGCAGTGCCAGCAACAAGGCTGGCACTGCCGATGTTGAGAAGCCTCAGGCGGCCTTGGTGGTCGCGAGATCGTAAGAGGCGATCATCGGCGACTGCGGCGAGTGCTTGTCGTCGTAAGGCGTGTACTTCACTTCCATCTTGGTGAAGTTCAGCTTGATCGTCTCGACCGGGCGGTCACCGTTGGAATCGATCGAGTAGCTGGCGATCAGCGTGTTCTCGAGGGAATACTCGATGTAAGTGTCGCCGGGGTTGCCCGTGGTGACGAGATGGATGACGGAGCGCTTGCCGGTGCGGCCCGAGCAGGCCTCCTGGAAGAGCTTGGTCGACGAGGAGTCGCTGACCTTGGTGAGGATCACTTCCGAAACGGTCGGCTCGGAAGCTTCGCGGTTTGCCGCCGAACCGGCGGAGGTGTTCATGTTGCGGGCGACGTTCCAGTGAATGGCTTCGATGTCCATCCACTTGCGATGCTGCTCGTGGGTCGCATCCCCCTGGATACCGTCGATCTGAAGATAAATCGGCATGCTGTCAGCTCTCCTATTGGCGGTTGAGTGCCTAGTTGCGTCTAAGGCGTAGTTGCCTTTCTTCTCGCTGCTCCCCGAGTGCGCTTGCGGCTCGGGGCTACTTCATCCGACAACCGGTTTTCCCCCGGCGTGTCGAATTCCTGCGGGGCGGCCTCTTCGGCATCGAGGCCGAAACGGTGGCCGTCGTAACCGATGGTGACCCCGTGAATTTTCTTCCCCTGGCCAACGGCATCGAGGAAAAATGTCGAAAGATCAGGCAAGAGGTCGCGGGCAATCATGACCTCGATCGCGCGGGCGCCCACCTCGCTGGCGCGGGCGCGCGAAATCAGCGCGTCGCGGGCTCCCGGCGAGAGTGAAAGCCTGGTCCCGTAGGTGGCCTCGACCCGCTCGCGGATGCGGCCGATCTGGATATCGACGATGCCCGAGAGGGTCTGGTTGCCGAGCGGCATGAAGGGCAGCACGGTCGTACGGCCCAGGAAGGCCGGCTTGAAATGCTTCTGCAATTCCGGCGTCAGCAGCGCTTCGAGCGCGTCGGCCTCGGGCATCGTGTCGGGGTCGGCGGCCAGTGCGGCGATCATCTCCGAACCGGTATTCGCCGTCATGACGATGGTGGTGTTCTTGAAGTCGATGTCCCGGCCTTCGCCGTCGCGCAGGGTTCCCTTGTCGAACACCTGGTAGAAGATTTCCTGAACGCCCGGATGCGCCTTGTCGATCTCGTCGAGCAGCAGCACCCCATAGGGCCTGCGCCTCACCGCCTCGGTGAGCACGCCGCCTTCGCCGTACCCGACATAACCGGGCGGCGAGCCGAGGAGCATGGAAATCTTATGCTCCTCCTTGAATTCGGACATGTTGATGGTCGTGAGGTACCGGCTGCCGCCATACAGCATGTCGGCGAGCGAAAGCGCGGTTTCGGTCTTGCCGGTGCCGGACATGCCGACCAGCAGGAAGACGGCCGGCGGCCGGCGCGGATCGGAAAGCCCGGCGCGGGCCGCCCGCATCGCTGATGCGATGCGCTCGATCGCCGCGTCCTGGCCAAGCACTCGCTCCTTCAGGCGGGCATCGAGCGTCTTGACGGTCTCGATCTGGTCCGACAGCAGCTTGCCGACCGGAATGCCGGTCCAGCGAGCGACGACGGCGGCAACGATTTCCTTGTCGACGACGCGCGGTAGCAGCGGCGTTTGATCCACGACTGCCGCCAGGCTGCGTTCCGTGACGGCAAGTGCGGCGCGTGCGCTTTCCGCGGTCATGGCTTGCGATGGGAAAGGCGCGACATTCGTGCCGTCGCCCGTCTTGTCGGCCGGCGCCAGCGGGACGACGGCGTCGTCGGGCGAGAAGAACTCCTCCAGCCGGTCCGCTTCCCGGACGAGCCGGTTTTCTTCGTCGAATTTCGACTGGAGCGTCTCGATCTCCAGAACGATCTGCTTCTGCTTGCCGGCGATCTCCTCAAGCCGGGCGCGCTTTTCCGACGTCTCCGGTTCGCGTGCGAGCCAGTTCGCCTCGGTTTCCAGAAGATCGCGCTCGTCGGCGAGCAACTTCAGCGCCTCCGGCGTCGTCTGGCGCGCCAGCGCCACCGCAGCAGCGGCCGTGTCGATCAGGCTGATCGCCTTGTCGGGAAGCTGCCGGTCCGGCAGATATCGCGCCGAAAGCCGGACGGCGGCGATGATCGCCTCGTCGCGGATGCGGACCTTGTGATGGGTTTTCAGGCCTTCCGCCACGCCGCGCAGCATGCGGATTGCGGCTTCTTCGTCCGGCTCGCGGACATGCACGGTCTGAAAGCGGCGGGTGAGCGCGGCATCCTTTTCGATGAAGCGCTTGTATTCGCCCCAGGTCGTCGCCGCGATCGTCCGCAGTTCTCCCCGCGCCAAAGCGGGCTTCAGGATATTGGCGGCATCACCTTGCCCCGCCTGTCCGCCGGCGCCGATCAGCCCATGCGCCTCGTCTATGAACAGGATGATCGGCTCGGGCGAGGTCTTCACCGCATCGACCACACCATGCAAGCGCCGTTCGAACTCGCCTTTGACGCCGGCGCCAGCCTGCAGCTGGCTCAGGTCCAGCAGCAGCAGCTTCACGTCCTTCAGCCGCGCGGGCACGTTGCCGGCGGCGATCTCCAGGGCAAGCGCTTCGGCCACCGCGGTCTTGCCGACTCCCGCCTCGCCGACCAGGATCGGATTGTTCTGGCGCCGGCGCATCAGGATATCGATCAACTGCCGCAATTCGCCATCACGGCCGATGACCGGGTCGATCCGGCCGGCGCGGGCATCCGCCGTCATGTCGTGGGTGTAGAGCCGCAGGAATTCATTGTCCCCAGAGAGGTTCGGAGACGGGGTGGCGGGCATGGAAAGCTGCTCGGACGAACCGGACGACGCTTTCTCCAGCAACCTGTCGAGCGTCGCCCTGTCGAGATTGCGCATCGATGGGGCAATGCCCCGCATCACGGCCCGCAATGCCGAATCATTGATCAGCGCGGCCAGCAGATCGGCCAGCAGCACGACATTCCGCCCGCATTGCAGCGATGCAACCAGAAAGGATTCCCTCCCAAGGGCAAGCAGGTTCGGAGAGAGCGCGAGCGAGGCGCCATCCTCCCGCGGCATGTCGGCGATCGCCGCGTCGAGCTCTGTCCTCAGCATTTCGGAGGAGAGCTTGAGCTCTTCGAAAACGGCAGAAAATCCTGCGATATCAAGAAGGGAGCGAAGCCAGTGGGCGATATCGACGACGGCGTGCTGATGCCGCACGGCAAGCGAAGCCGCTGTCTCAAGACCGACACGTAAATTGGGCTCAAGCGTTCTTATCAGACGATTGAGATCGATATGGGACATCCACCAGTCCTGTGTTTACGTCGAAATTCAGTATGCTCTCCTAACGCGAAGAAACAACTAGGGCGCTCATAAACCCTTGTCCAGAAGAAAAACGACTCTATTTTGAAAAACGAGCATATCGAAAGTCGTCATAAATCCGTCATCATCCTTCGATGGTTGACAAGCCAATATGAGCCGCCCAAAATGACCGTTCTTCGCAGTATGCTCTGCTTTTTGAGGAATTTAACCGCGTGAACGTTCGTGAAATTATAGATCCATTTGAACAAAATCATCCGTGCGGAGAAAACGTGCGGATTAATACTTCATCACGTGAAATATACTATAGAATTAAGGACGCGAGAAACGCCGCGCGTACAGCCGAACGTAGTATTTCTCCAGGCGACACTATTGCGCTTGCACCTGCCTGGCATGATGTTAGCAATCTTGGATTGCAGATCCTTTCTTCCAGAAGCAAGGACATCGAAGTATTGGCCTGGCTGGCGGAAGCGCAGTTGCGGCTGCGCGGCTTCTCAGGATTGCATGACGTTTACGTCGCAACCGTGTCGCTTTTAGACAAGTATTTCGACGCTTTGCATTCGATCGGAGACGGCGATATCGAGGAACGGTTCGCGCCCTTCGCGGGCCTGAACGGCGTCGGCGGCGAAGGAACGCTGATCCAGGCTATTCGTTTGACATCGTTGATCCCCGGCGGAAAGTTCGCCCAGTTTTCGCTTTGGGATTTTCAGCTTGCACAGCGGCCGAACGAAGCCGAACGGCGCAAGGAATTGCAGCAGGCGGCGGCAGAAGCCGGTGTCGCTCAGATGTCAGCCCATCTCGGCGTGCTGACCGAGTGCATCGCCGCTTTCGATCGCATGGTCGAAATACTTGACAGACACTGCGGCGACCAGGCGCCACCGAGTTCGAATACACGCAATGTTTTGCAGGAGGCCGCTTCTGCAATCCGGATGCTCGCCGGGATCGAAGAGCCGCTCACCGCTCCTGAAGCCCTTGTCCCGCAGGGATCCGAGCCGTTGCAGGCAAGCAATGGCACCGAAGCCGAGGCCATTCGCATGCCACCCGTCAGCGCCGAGACGATTCGTTCGCGGGAAGAGGCCCTCGAACTTCTGATCGCCGTTGCCCGCTATTTCCGCCGTACCGAGCCCCATTCACCGATCTCCATGTCGATCGAGACGCTGGTGCGTCGCGGCCGGATGGACTTTTTCGAGCTTCTTGCCGAACTGCTGCCCGAACAACACACCCGCAACGCGGTGCTGACGGCAGCCGGCATCCAGCCCGTCACCGACAAGGGAGGCTAGCGGCAGGCCGCAGCATCTCAATTGACAATCCGCCGATGAGACGAAGGAGAATCTCGATGGCAAGTGTGCATGAAAAACTGGAACGGGTTCGCAAGCCGCGGGTCCACATCAAATACGAAGTCGAAACCGAAGGCGCGATGGTGGTGAAGGAACTGCCTTTCGTCGTCGGCGTGCTCGGCGACTTCTCCGGCAATCCCACGCAGGCGCTCAAGCCTTTCGGCGAGCGCAAATTCGTGCAGATCGACCGCGACAACTTCGATGACGTCATGCGCCGCATGACGCCGGGCCTCACCCTGTCGGTCGAGAACACCCTCGAGAAAGATGGAACCGAGATTCCGGTTTCGCTGAAATTCGAAAGCATGGCCGATTTCGAACCCGGCTCTGTCGTCGATCAGGTACCGGCGCTGAAGGCCCTGCTCAACGCCCGCAACCAGCTGCGCGACCTGATGAGCAAGGCGGACCGCTCCGAGGAACTCGAGCGCCTGCTCGAGGATATCCTGCAGAACAAGGCCGATCTCTCGCAGCTGGTGGCCCAGCTTGGCGGCGGCAAAGCCGAAGAGGCGAAGGACGTGTTGAACTGAGTGCCTGGGATCGCGGACCGATAGCGGCCCGCGCGCTCAATTCCTGAAAAGTCGTTGTCCGGCAGCCGCCCCTCTCGAAGGGAACCCCTCATGCTTCGAGGGCCGCCGCTTTCGCAAAAAGGATCGATAGATGACCGCAGAAACGCAATTGCAAACAAAGGAAGAAGCCGGGTTCGCGCCTGATGAGAACCTGCTCTCGAAGGTCGTTGCGGCAACCCGCCAGACCGAGCCCGACCGTGCCCAGGACCTTCTGCGCACGCTGACCGATCAAGCCCTGAAGGGTACGGTCAGCTATGATCGCAACCTGACGATCACACTGAACAATGCCATTGCCGAGATCGACAAGGCGATTTCAAGCCAGCTCGCGGCCATCATGCAGTCGCCCGAGTTCACCAAACTCGAAGGCGCCTGGCGCGGCTTGAATTATCTCGTCAAGAACACCGAGACCAGCGCCAATCTGAAGATCCGCGTGCTCAACGCATCCAAGCGCGATGTCGCCAAGGATCTGGCAAAGGCCGTCGAGTTCGACCAGTCGCGGCTCTTCAAGTCGGTCTATGAAGACGAGTTCGGCACACCCGGCGGCGAACCGATGGGCGCGCTGATCGGCGACTACGAATTCGACAATTCCTTCGACGACGTCCAGCTTCTGCAGGGCGTCTCGATGATCGCCGCAGCCGCTTTCGCGCCGTTCATCTCGGCCGCCAGCCCGCGCATGTTCGGCTTCGAGGATTTCCGCGAACTGGCCAAACCCCGCGATCTCGAGAAGATCTTCGAGACGGTGGAGTACGCCAAGTGGCGCAGCCTGCGCGACAGCGACGATTCACGCTTCGTGACGCTCGCCATGCCGCGCGTGCTCGCCCGCATGCCCTACGGTCCGAAGACCAGTCCGATCGAAGAGTTCAATTTCGACGAAACCGGCGGCTCCAAGACCGGCGAACTGTCGCACGATTCCTACTGCTGGATGAACGCAGCCTATGTGATGGGCACGCGTCTGACCGAAGCCTTCGCCAAGAACGGCTGGTGCACCGCCATCCGAGGGGCGGAAAACGGCGGCAAGGTCGAAGGGTTGCCGATGCATATCTTCTCGAGCGACGACGGCGACCTGGACCTGAAATGCCCGACGGAAGTCGGCATCACCGACCGCCGCGACGCCGAGCTCGGCAAGCTCGGCTTCCTGCCGCTCTGCCACTACAAGAATACGGACTATGCCGTGTTCTTCGGGGCGCAGACCGCGCATAAGCCGAAGCTCTACGACCGGCCCGAAGCAACAGCCAATGCCGCCGTTTCAGCCCGTCTGCCCTATATGATGGCGACCTCGCGCTTTGCCCATTATCTCAAAGTGATGGGCCGCGATAAGATCGGCTCCTTCATGGAGGCGGAAGATTGCGAGGCCTGGCTCAATCGCTGGATCTCCAACTATGTCAATGCCAATGACGACGCCGGCGAGGAATCGCGGGCGAAATATCCGCTGCGCGAGGCAAAGGTCACCGTACAGGAGATCCCCGGCAGGCCGGGCGCTTACAATGCCGTGGCCTGGATGCGTCCGTGGTTGCAGATGGAGGAATTGACCACCTCGCTGCGCATGGTCGCCCGGATTCCCTCGAAGAACTGATGAAAGCAGGGTCAGGTGTGGTGGGTTCGCCGCCGCGCCTGACCCTTGCGTTCGAACATCTGTGTCAGGTTGACGATGGGTTCCAGCACTGAATGGCGGCGCCGGGCGGATCAGCTGATTACGCTGATCGACGAAGCGCTGAACAGGCAAGTCAATGCCATCCTCCACCATCCCGATTTTCAGGCGATGGAGGCGAGATGGCGAGGCCTTGCCATGCTCGTGCGCGAGGCAAGCCGCAGCGGCGAGGTGAAGGTCAAGCTTCTCAGCGTCAGCTGGAGCGAGCTCGCGCGAAGCATGGAGCGTGCCAGCGATTTCGACCAAAGCCATCTCTTTGAACTGATCTATAGCCGCGAGTTCGGCATGGCGGGCGGCGAGCCCTTCGGCCTGCTGGTCGGCGACTATCATCTTTCTCCCGCCGACCCGGCCGGTGGCGATCCGGTCGGCACGCTGTCGCAGATCGGCATGGTGGCGGCGGCCGCCTTCTGCCCCTTTATTGCGGGTGCAGCGCCGCAGGCGATCGGGCTTGAAGACTTTCACGAGCTGAACCGGGTCAACGACTTTTCCTGGCTTGCCTATGAGACGGCCCGCATCCGCTGGAACGGTCTGCGTGCACGGGAGGATTCGCGTTTCCTCGGGCTTGTCGCGCCGCGCATCCTGATGCGCTCGCCGCTGACGCCTCATGCGCGCGATCGCAACGACGGCTTTCCCTTCCGCGAAAGCATCGCCGCCGACGGCAGTTCGCTTCTTTGGGGCAATGCCGCTTTCGCCTTTGCCACTGTCGTCATCCGAAATTTCATCGTCTCAGGCTGGTTCGCGGATATCCGCGGCGTCACGCAGGATGCTGTCGACGGCGGCCTGCTGAGTGCAGCCGACCTGCCGCCTTATGATTTTGGCACCGAAAGCAACGGACTATCAGCCCAGCCGCCGGTGGAAATCCAACTGACCAGCGGCCAGGAGCAGCAGCTTTGCGATCTCGGCATCATCCCCGCCGCCACCACCTATCTCTCCGCTTCGGCGATTTTCAATTCCAATCAGTCGCTGCATGCGCCGCCGCACTATTCCAACGAACATGCCCGCCAGAACGCCCGCCTCGCCGCCATGCTGCAGTATGTGCTCTGCGCGTCGCGCTTCTCGCATTATCTCAAGGTCATCATGCGCGACGAAATCGGCCAGCTTTCGGATGCGATCTCGATCGAGCGGAAGCTGGCGGACTGGCTGACCGCCTATACGCTCGGCAATGACGATGCCGACATCGCGTTGCGCACCCGCTTTCCCCTGCGCTCGGCCGGCATCAGCGTCGCCGAGATTCCGGGCAAGCCCGGCAGCTTCTCCTGCACCATCCGGCTGCAGCCGCATTTCCAGCTCGATGACGTTGCCACCAGCTTCCATCTCGTCGCCGAGACCGCGACCACCGGCCAGACCCCGAGCCGCCCCATTGCCATACCCGAGAGGATGTCCGCATGACGCTTTCCGCCAGCATCGCCCAATCGCTCAGCGACGACGCCCTCGATGACGCGATCGAGGAGGTCAAGGCGCATCTGAAGATCAAGCCCTCGGATCAGGAGGCGCGGCATCTCTATATCGATCTTCTCGTGCTTGCCGGGGATTATCAGCGTGCGGACAATCAGTGCAGCCTTGCGGCCACCCTCTCTCCCGACGCGACGATGGGCTTCGCCTTGCTGCGTAATGAGCTTCGGGCAATGGCGGCGCGTGACGCCTGGTTTACGAGCAGCGCCCTGCCGGAATTTCCGCAGGGGCCGAGCGAGCTCGACAAGCTCGCCGTCCGCCTCGGCATCGCCCATCGCGGCGGGGATGCGGATGAGGCGAGGACCGCGCTCGCTGCGCTCGAGAACCTGAGGGGCGAGCGCCCACTGATCTGGAACGGCAGGGCGGTCTCTGATTTCCGCGATCTCGACGACCGCACGCCGCACGCTCTCGAAGTCATCATGACCGGCGGCGCCTATCTCTGGATCGATTTCGCCAAGATCGCAGCTCTGTCGATAGAGCCAATTGCCCGTCCGCGGGATCTCGCCTTCCGCCGCGCCGAGCTCTCGCTGATCGACGGCGCGGCCGCGTCGGTGCTTCTGCCTGCGGTTTATCATGGCACCGGCAAGGATGCGACGCTCAGGCTTGGCCGTGAGACCGAATGGATCGAGGAACCCACGGGCATCACCACCGGCCGCGGCCAGCGCTGCTACCTCGCCGGCGACGAACTGGTTTCCATCCATGACACCCAAAGTCTGGAGATCGTGCCGGCAACGGCTGCCGGCAGGCAGGTTGCGCATGGCTGATCCGCTCGAACGCTACCGACTGCGCGACCGCGTCCTTGCCCGCTCGATCCTCGACAGGTTGATCGACGAGGCTCCGGATCGCGCCGTCGATCCGCCGATGAGCCTCGTCGATCAGGTCCGCGACGTCAGGGAGGCGATCCGCCGCGATCTCGAAGCGCTGCTCAACACGCGGCGCTGCCCGACCACGCCGCCGACGGCACTTTCCGAACTCAAGGACGCCCTGGTGAGCTATGGCGTCGACGGCGGCGTCTCGGCAAATCTGATGACCGACCAGGCCAAGCTCAAGCTGGCGCAAGCGATCGAGCGGCGGATCGCGCTTTTCGAAACGCGCCTTTCCGATGTCAGGGTGACGATCCTGAAAAGCCGGACGATGACCGAACGAGCGCTGCGCATGCGCATCCAGGCGACCTTCCGTCTGCATGAAGGCATGCCGCCGATCAGCTTCGAGTCGACCATCGATCCCTCGACCCAGCGCTTCCTCGTGGAGGCGGCGCATGGCTGAAGGTTTTCTGCACCGTTACAATGAGGAGTTGCTGGCGCTGCGCCGCCGGGCCGCACGTTTTGCCGATGCCTTCCCGAAGATCGCCGGCCGCCTGCGCATGACGGGAGACGTCGCCGACGACCCGCATGTGGAGCGCCTGATCCAGAGTTTCGCCTATTCGGCCGCCCGGGTCCGCCAGAAGCTGGACGACGAGTTTCCCGAACTGACCGACAGCCTGCTCGAAACGCTCTATCCCCACTACCTCTCGCCGCTGCCCTCGATGAGCATCGTCAGGTTCCGACCGAGCGATACGCTCGCCTCGGTCCAGACAGTGCCGCGTCATACGGAAATCCTGGCCGAGCCAGTGCGAGGGGAGGCCTGCCGTTTCCGCACCACGCAGGATGTCGAGATGGCGCCGATCGAGATCACCGGTGCAGCACTTTCCGGCCAGCCGATCAATGCGCCGCTTTCGCCCTATGTCGGCGTTGCCGGCTGCCTCAGGCTCTCCATCCGCAGCCTCGATGCCCGAAAGCCCCTCGGCAGCCTCGGCGTGAACCGGCTGCGCCTGCACATTCCCTCCCCCTGGCAGCAGGCGGTGGCGATCTACGAACTGCTTGCCAATCACACGCTCGGCATTGCGCTCGCCAAACATGCGGACGACCGGTCGCCGGTATTCCTGCCGGCGGGGAATCTCAAACCGGTCGGCTTCGAGCCCGAAGAGGCCATGCTGCCCTATCCGGCGCCGAGCTTTGTCGGCTACCGGCTGCTGACCGAATTTTTCGCTCTGCCACGGAAGTTTCTGTTTCTCGACATCGAGGGGCTCGATGCCTGGCGCGGCGAGACGCTGGAGCTCTTCGTCTACCTGAGGGACAGCGACGCCAAGCTCGAGCGAGCGGTGTCGGTCCGCGACTTCGCGCTCAATGCGACGCCTGTCGTCAACCTCTTCCGCCAGGTCTGCGAGCCGATTGCCATCGACGGCACCCGCACCGAATACCGTCTCCTGCCGGACGCGCGGCGCCAGAAGACCCGCGAGATCTATTCGATCGATCGCGTTCTCCTGACCGGATCGCGCGGCCAGGAGGAATTCTGCCAGCCGTTCTTCGGACGCTCCCAACGGGCAGGCGCGAGCCCGACCTACTGGCAGGCCTATCGCCGTTTCGACGAAGACGACAGGACCAGCGACATGGACATCGCCTTCGTCGATCGCCAGCGCCGCTCCGCCGGTCCCGTCGATGCGGTCGCGAGCGTCGATACGCTCTGCCTCAATCGCGACCTGCCGGAACAGCTCCCCTTCGGCGGCGGCCATCCTTTCCTGCAGCTCGCCTCCGGCCATGAAGCGGTCGCAAGTGTCGAAGCGCTGATCCCGCCGACGCCGTCGGTCAGGATGAACGATCAGGAGGGCCGAAACTGGCGGCTGATGTCGCATCTCATTCTCAATCACCTGTCGCTCTTCGACAATGACGGCGCGGCGCTGAAGGACATCCTGTCGCTCTACGCCTTCCGGGACAGTCCCGAGACCAAGCAGTTCGGCGATGCGCTCGTCCGGATCAAGGCGGGCAACTCGACCGCCCGTCTCGGCAGCGGCGGCATGGTGCCCGGTACCGAGATCGCGCTCGAATTCGATCCGGCCGCCATCGACCGGCCCTCGGCCTTCCTGTTCGGCAGCGTGCTCGACCGTTTCTTCAGTCTCTATACCTCGGTCAACAGCTTCACCCGGCTGACCATCGGGATGAAGGGGCAGTCGAGGCCGATCGCCCGATGGCCGGCACGCGCCGCCGAACGCCCGCTGCTCTGAGGAAGGATCGCTCTCAAATCATGGATCTCCCCGTCGCCCGCCAACCAGACGCCCTTGCCGATCTGCTCGAACGCGACCCCGGCCGCTTCGAGCCGGTGACGGCTTTCCGTGTTGCGCAGGCTTCGGTGGAGGAAGGGCGGCTCGATGTCGCCGCCCATGTCGGCGTCTCGCCGGCGCCGCTTGCGGTCAGCGGATACAGCCGCAAGGCCGGCCGGGCCGTCATCCGCAGCGCGCTTGCCGGTCTCGTCGGCGCGCTCGGCTCGATGCCGTCGGCCTATAACGAACTTGTCATGCGCGAGGAGCGCAACAGGTCACGGGCGCTGGCCGGCTTTTTCGACCTGTTCGGTGCGCGGATGGCGGAACTCTTCACCGACGCCTGCGAGAAATACCGCATCGCCCGGCGGCTGCGCTGGGGCGGCACGTGGGCAAACAACGCCTTCGTCACCACGCTCCTGTCGCTCACCGGTTTCGGCACCAAGCGTCTCGTCGAAAAGAGCGGCGTCGACGAAGAGCTGATCCTGCGTTTCTCCGGCTTTTTCGCCGCGCGCAACCGCAATGCTTCCAATCTGCGCGCCATGCTGCGCGAATTCAGCGGCCTGCCGGTGGAGATCGAATTGTTCCGCGGCCGCTGGCTGACCATCCCGGTGGAGGAGCGCAGCCGCATGGGCCAGCCGCAGGGCGTCCAGCTTGGGATCAATGCGACGGCGGGTGCAGCCATCCACGATTTCAGCGGCGGCTTTCGCATCGTCATCGGTCCGCTCGGCTATGCCGATTACCTGCAGCTCGCGCCGGGCGGCCGCGCCATCACCGAGCTCTTCGCCCTGACGCGGCTCTATGTCGGCGCCGCACTCGAATTCGACATACAGGCCATCCTGAAAAAGGAGGACGTCCCCTTCTGCCAGCTCGGACAGGTAGGCGATCCGCCGCGCTTGGGCTGGAACAGCTGGGCGAGGGTCGCGCCGGCGGCAAAGGACAGCGGCGATGCGGTGATCGTCGAGCGCCTGTCGGTCCAGGCGCGGTGAGGAGACGAAGATGCGGCTTGAACTGAAAGAGATCACCAGCGACGCGATGGCGCCAGGCCAGCCGAAATGGTTCTTCGAACGCGGCCGGCGAACGCTCGGCCGGGCGCCCGATTGCGATTGGCGGCTGCCTGAGGATCGGCGCTCCATCTCCAAGCTCCATTGCATCATCGAGCGCGACCGCGAAGGCTTCCTGCTGCGTGACCAGAGCGCAAACGGCTCCCGGGTCAACGGCATCGCCGTGCATGAAGGCCAGATCGTGCGGCTTTCCGACAGGTCGCGGCTGGAGATGGGCGGGCTTGCCTTTTCCGTCCACATATCAGGCGACAAGGACCGCGAGATCGAGGATCCCGATGCCGCCCTCGTGCTGAGCGACGAACCGCTGACCATCTCCGCAATCCTGGCCGATATCGCTCCGGGCGGCCATACCGCAAACGGCGTCCTTGGCGAGCGTGCGGTCGATGATTGGGGTCTTCCCGAAAAGGCCGGGAAAATGGGAGCGGCCTCATCCCGCAGTGTCGAGATCGGCTGGAGCGGCCCTCCGGAGATCCGGTCAGCCACCCAGCTTCTGCCGGAAGACTGGAATGTGGAGGAGACCGAATACGGCAGCCACCTGGAACATGGGGCCGCCACCCATGTCTCCGTGCCGATCGCCCAGCGCCGGCCGGCGCCGGTGATCGGGATCGTCAACGACAACGATCCGCGGCCGGAACCGGAGCCCGAGGAATTTCCGGCGCTGGCGATCGGCCGGCCCGACGCCTTCGCCGATCGGCTGGAGCCGCTGCTTGTCCGGCTCGAGCAAGCCATCGAGAATAGTTATGCGGTTTTCGAGATCAACGCGCCATCCTCCGACGGCGAGCAGGATTTCCTGGCCGGCGGCAGAGAGGAAGCGCTCCTTGCCCGCTTCGAGACCATGCTCGGGCAGCAGCTCAAACTCAATTCCGCGCTCGAGGCTCTCGTTCAGGCGGCAGGCCGGCTGGAGCCGCGCATCATCGAGGCGCGGGTCGAGACCGGCGCCTGGCGCCTGCCCTGGCGCCGGGACCAGGCCTATTGGCAGGCTTACCGGGCACTATTCGAAAAGGACGGCGAGAGCCGCTCGATCCATGACGTGTTCCGCGATGCGATGTCCGGCGCGGTGGACGGCACGCAGGCAGCGCCTCGTCCGCAAGACAGGCAGGAAGGAAAAGACACACATCATGAGGAATGAGAACCGGGTGGCCTGGAGCGAAGGCATGTTCCTTCGCGTGCAGCATTTTCAGCAGGCGGACCGCTGGACGGAGCGGCTCGTGCGCACCGCGACGCACGGCCTGTCGCCCTACCCCTGGGGTGTGGCCGAGATCGGCATCGACCGCGGCGCATTGGCGATCGGCCAATTCGCGCTGTCGAACCTGCGCGGCGTCTTGCCCGACGGAACGCCGTTCGAAGCCCCCATCGATACCGATCTGCCGCCGCCGCTCGATCTCGACGAGAACACCAAGAATACGATCGTCTATCTGGCGCTTCCCGCCCGCCAGCCGGGCAAGGCCGACGTGGCGCTGAACGGTGGCGCCGCACGCAACAGCGTCCGTCTCGTCGCCTCGCCCTACGAAGCGCCCGATGCCAATGTCGAGACCGACTTCATGGCGCCGATCGATGTCGGCCGCCTCAGCCTGCGTTATCTCCGGACCGGCGACGAGCTTGCCGGTTACGAGCTCATCGGACTTGCCCGCATCATCGAGGTGCGCTCCGACCGGGCCGTGATCCTCGATCCGGACTATATCGTGCCGAGTCTCAACTGCACGGCCGCGGGACGGCTGAACGAATTGATCACCGAACTGCTCGGCATCGTGCGCCACCGCGCGGAGGCGATCGCCGAACGGATCGGCGACCCCACCATTCGAGGAACGGCGGAGGTCGGCGACTACCTGCTCTTGCAGATCCTCAACCGCGCCGACCCGATGCTGAAACATATTTCGGCGAATGCGACGCGGATCCACCCCATCGTCTTCTACGAAAACTGCATCCAGCTTGCCGGCGAGCTCGCCACCTTCACGACAGACCGCAAACGCGCCAGCGACTTCCCGCCCTACCGGCACGACGACCTGAAGGCGACCTTCGCCGCCGTCTTCGACGATCTGCGCGCTTCGCTGTCCTCCGTGCTCGAACAGGCGGCCGTGGCAATCGAGCTGGCCGAACGCCGGCATGGTGTCAGGATCGGCACGATCAACGACCGTTCGCTGCTCAGAGATGCCGGATTCGTGCTGGCGGTCCGGGCCGAGATGCCGGCCGAGGACGTGCGCCGCAAGCTGCCGGCGCAGATCAAGGTCGGCCCGGTCGAGCGCATCGCCGACCTCGTCAACGTGGCGCTGCCGGGCATTCCCGTGCGGCCGCTGCCGGTGCTGCCGCGCCAGCTCCCCTATCGCTCCGGCACCATCTATTTCGAACTCGACACCAAAAACCCGCTTTGGAAACAACTCGACACTTCGGGCGCCATCGCCGTGCATCTTGCCGGCGATTTCCCCGGGCTTGAAATAGAATTGTGGGCCCTCAGAGAATGAAGACCGAACCCGCCTCCACCTGGCAGAACCTGCCGACCATCGTCGAACTCACCGAGGATGGCACTCGGAAAAAGCAATCCGCCCGCAAGATGGCGGAGATGCTGGATGACGTCCTCGACTTTCCCGAAAGTGAGGCAGGAAAGCCGCCGGTGGGATCACCTCCGAAGAGCGCCGCGTCCATCGAAACCCTCGTCCGGGATTTTCGCTTCGGCGCCGACGACGTGCCGACGCTGGTACGCTCGGCCGCACCGCTGCTCAACCTCGCCCATGCCCTGCGCTACACGGAAGAACAGCCCGAGATCGACGCTTTGCGCCAGCTGGCGATCGAAGCCGTCGGCCGCTACGAGCGCGATCTGGCGAGCGCCCGCATCAGCCCCGAACGCGCGCGCGCCGCCCACTACGTCGTCTGCGCGACGGTCGACGATGTCGTGCTCAGCAAGGCCTGGGGCGTTCGCGCCGGCTGGGCCCGCTCGGGTCTCGTTTCCACCTTCCATATGGACGTGACCGGCGGCGAACGGGTATTCGACCTGCTCGATCATTTCCAGCAGAGCCCCGGCGCCAACAAGGACCTGCTGCTGCTCATCTATCTCTGCCTGTCGCTTGCCTTCGAGGGCCGCACCCGCGTCTCGGCGCGCGGCGGGCTGGAGCTCGGCCGCATCCGCGACAGTCTCTACAAGACGTTGCTCGGCCAGTACGGCGTGTTCGAACGGGAGCTGTCTCCGCATTGGAAGGGTGTTTCGGCCCGGCATCAGCCGCTGCGCACCGCGGCCGCGATCTGGACGCTGCTTTCGCTTCTGACCCTGATCCTGGCGTTCGGCTATCTGTTCTTCACGCTCTCGCTCAATCGCGCCTCCGACGGAACCTTCGAGCGGCTCGCCAAGCTGCCGCCGCGTGATATGCCGAGCGTGCTGGTCAAGGTGCCCGAACCGCCCCGGCAGCCGCCGCCTGTTGTCGTCGCCGAAACCCCGCCGCCACCCCCGCCGCCGCCACAAGTGAAACCGCCGAGCCGGCTCGACAATCTGCTCGCCTTCCTTCAGCCGGAGGTCGAGAAGAAGCTGGTCACGCTTTCGGACTCGAATGGCAGGCTGTTGGTCCGGATCAGTAATTCCGGCCTGTTTGCCACCGGCAGCGCGGAGGTCAGCCAGAAATTCCACGATCTTCTCCAGCGGATCGGCGGCGCGCTGGCCGCAGAGAATTTCCGCGCCGTGGTGGTGGGCTACACGGACAATGTGCCGATCCGCACCGTCCAGTTCCCCTCCAACTGGCACCTTTCCGAAGCCCGCGCCAAGGCGGTGGGCGAAATCCTCAGTTCGTTCACCGGGCCGGGCGCGATCCTGACCGAGGGGCGTGCCGACACCGATCCGATCGCCGGCAACGATACGCCGGAGGGCCGGGAGATGAACCGTCGCACTGAGATCCTGGTGCTAACCGATCCGAGCGAGCGGCTGAGCGATGCGGGTATGACGACACCGCGCCAGGCCGACATGCCGGATGACCCGACGGCGCCTGCTGCGGGAGGTGGTTCGCGATGAACCCGCTCAGTTATTTCTATACGCTGCGCTCCTATGTGGAGGCCTATGCCGGCCTCCTCGGCCGGCGCTTCATCTCAATCATCTGGGTGGCGGCAATCTGCGTCGTCATCTGGTTCTACGGCTATCTCGCCGCCTATGGCGATTTCAAGCCGCTGGCGAGCGCCAGTGCGCGGCTGACGCTGATCGGCATCATCATCGCCGCCTGGTTTGCTTATCTCGTCTTCACCACCATCCGCGACCGCCGCCGCGACAAAAAGCTCGTCGAAGGCATAGAGCGGGACGCGGAAGCCGAAGCGGCGGCCAGCCAGCAAGCCGAAGTGGGTGAGATCCACAATCGGCTCAAGGAAGCGCTGCAGCTGCTGCGCCGCATCACCAAGAAGCGTTTCGGCTATATCTACGAGCTGCCATGGTACGTCATCTTCGGCGCGCCGGGTTCCGGCAAGACGACGGCGCTCACCAATTCCGGCCTCAAATTCCCCCTCGGCGATGCGCTCGGCAGCAATTCGGTGCAGGGGATCGGCGGCACGCGCAACTGCAATTGGTGGTTCACCGACGAGGCCATCCTCATCGACACGGCTGGCCGCTATACGACGCAGGACGATCTGAATGGCGCCGCCAAGGCCGGCTGGGAAGGATTTCTCGGCCTGCTACGCAAATACCGGCGTTCGCAGCCGATCAACGGCGCGCTGGTGACGCTGTCGATCGGCGATCTCCTGACGCGCGATCCGGAGGCACAGCGCGAGGAGGTCAGGGCGATCCGCCAGCGGCTTTCCGAGCTCGACGAACTCCTGCATGCGCGCGTGCCGGTCTATCTGCTTTTGACCAAGGCCGATCTCCTGACCGGCTTCGTGGAATTCTTCGACGGTTTCAACAAAAGCGACCGCGAACAGGTCTGGGGCACGACCTTCGGCCTCGACGAAAGCTACGAGGCGGCAAATCTGCCGGAACGCTTCATGGAGGAATTCACCCTGCTGCAGCAGCGCGTCGACGCCATGCTGATCGAACGCTTGCAGCAGGAACCCAATCCGGAGCTGCGCGGCCGCATCTTCCGCTTTCCGGCCGAACTCACCTCTTTGAAGGAGCGTCTGCACGAGGTCGTCACCGAGCTTTGCTCGGGTTCGAAACTGGTGGAGGCGCCGCTCTTGCGCGGCATCTATTTCGCTTCCGGTACCCAGAGGGAGGAGACGGTCGCCGTTCCCCGCATGCGACGCAGCTATTTCCTCCCGCGTCTCTTCAAGGAGGTGATCTTCGGCGAAGCCTCGCTGGTCGCCCGCGACAAGCGGCTTTCCGGCCGGCAACTCCTCTTCCGCCGCGCCGCCTATGCGAGCGCGGTTCTGTTGCTGGCCGTCGTGCTGACAAGCTGGACGGCCACCTATATCCAGAACACCACCGCGCTCGCCGCCGCCGAAAGGCGCATAGACGCCTATGAGCAACTGGCGCGCGGCGTGCCGGTTCGCGACGTTTCGGATGCGGATTTCCTGCGTATCCTGCCGGCGCTCGACAATCTCGCCGCCGTCACCACCGACTTTTCGAAGACCCGCGTCTGGCCGGTCAGCCTCGGCCTCGACCAGGAAGGCAAGGTCGCCAGCCGCCAGCGCGAGGCCTATCAGCGGGCGCTGAACGCGCTGCTCCTGCCGCGCATGCTGGTGCAGCTCCAGAAGGACATGGCCGAAACCACCGACGTCACCCGAACCTTCGACGCATTGAAGCTCTACGGCATGCTCGGCGGGCTCGGCCCCATGGATGCGGACTTCGCATCGCTTGAGGCGGAGGACATGTTCACGAAACTCTACCCCGACGAAGGCAGGGCCGCGGCCCGGAAGGCGTTGATCGCCCATGCCAATGTGATGGCGCGCGGCGCGCTGCCGCCGATCGAGCTCGACAAGACGCTGATCGCCAAGGCGCGCGACATCATCCGCTCGCAGAATATCGCCAGCCGCGCCTATGACATCCTGGCGGAATATCGCGAGTCCCGCGCCCTTCCCGCCTGGAGCCCGGCAGGCGCGCTCGGGCCGCTCGGTGAACAGGCTTTCGAGAGAACCTCCAAGGCGCCGCTCAGCGAAGGCATTCCCGGCCTTTTCTCCGCGACCGGCTACCGCACCGTCGTTCTCACCGGGATTACCGACGCCGCGCGCGAGGCGCTCGATGAGCAATGGGTCCGCGGCGATCCTAATCCTGCCGGCGTGACGGTCGATACGGTCGCCCAGGCGACGCTGCAGCTTTACTTCGACACGTTCGAGCAGCGCTGGTCGACGATCCTGGCCGATATCAGGGTAAAACCTTCCCAGACGATCGGCGATGCGGCAGAAACCACCCGCATCCTGGCGGGCAAGCCCGGTCCGGTCGAGACGATCACCAAATCGATCGTCGCCACCACCGATCTGCGTGGACCCGGCGCGGAAATCGCCTCGGCCGCCAGCGACAGCCTGCCCGCGTCGACCACCGCGCTTGCCAGCGCGGCGAATGCACCCGACCCGTTCGGCCGTCTGCGCGAAGCGCTGAAGGCGCCTGCCGGCCAGTCGCCGCCTGCCGAGCAGCCGAAGGATGCGCCGCGATCGGAAATCGGGCAGCTCGAGCCGATCCTGCAGAGAGTGCAGGAGCAGCTCTCGCGCGCCACGACCTCCACCGCCGAAGTCGCGAAAGTCTTCGACGTCGACAGTCAGCTGACAGACGCCAATCAGGACCTGCTGCAGCAGGCCCGCAAGCTGCCGGCGCCGGTCGACACCTGGATGGCCGGGCTGGCTGCGGATGTCGGATCGCTGGCGGTCAAATCCGCACGCTCACGCATCAGCGACGCATGGGCGGCCGAAGGCGCAGGCTTCTGCTCGAACGTCGTCACCGGCCGTTATCCCTTCGAGCGGAAATCACCGCGCGACGTGGCGATGAGCGACTTCATCAGGCTTTTCGGGCCGGAGGGACTGTTCAAGACCTTCTTCAAGGAAAAGCTCGAAGCCTTCGTCGACACCAGCGCGTCGCCATGGGGCTGGAAGGGCACCTTCGGCGCAGCGAGCATTCCAAGCACGGCGATCGCCCAGTTCGAAAATGCCGACAAGATCAACCGCGCCTTCTTCCCGGCCGGTAGCGACAACCCGTCGATTACGATCAACGTCAAGCCGGTATCACTGACCGAGGCGGCCAGCGCCGTGATGCTGGAGATCGAAGGCGAACGCGTGGTCTATTTCCACGGCCCGATCCAATCGAAATCGATCACTTGGCCGTCGACGGAAGCAAGCAATGCTTCCCGCCTCGCCTTCCAGCCGGGTGGCTGGCAGCAGGCCTTGACGGAAAATGGCGATTGGTCGCCCTTCCGGCTGTTCGACGATGCCGACATCGCCATACAGGGCGACGACCTCTTCCGGGCGAAATTCCAGCAGGACGGCCAAGCGGCGGAATTCGACGTGCAGTTCGGTTCGGTGCTCAATCCATTCCGGCTGGAGGCGCTCGGCGCCTTCTCATGCCCGGCACAATTCTGACCGGTCTGATATGAACGAGCGCGCCGCCCTGGACCGAAGCCCGAGCGAAACCGACAGGATCGGCTTCTTCGGCAAGCTGCCGAGCCACGGCGATTTCGTCTCGATGGGGCTCGGCCGCGGCCTGCAAACAGCACTTGACGCCTGGCTGCAATCGGGATTGCAGGCAGCGCAGCAGGACCTCGGCGAGGATTGGGAACGCCGGTTTCGCCTCATGCCGGCATGGCGTTTCATCATCGAGCGCGGCCTCTGGGGACCGGCAACCGTTGCCGGCGTCCTGCTTCCCAGTCTCGACCGCGTCGGGCGCAGCTTTCCGCTTGTTATCGCGGCACAGCTTCACGGCTTTTCCGAGCATCCGCGCCAACTCTATCTGGACGATACGTGGTTTACGGCGGCCGAGGCGATCGCCGAAAGCTCGGCCAAGCGGGATTTCGAGATCAACCATTTCACCGCAAGCCTGAAGCGGCTGAGGAGCTTGCGGCCGGCCGATCTCGCGGAAAACGAGACGCTGCAGGACAGAGCGTCCAGCCGCGGCACGATCTGGTGGCGGATCGACCCCGAGGAGCGGCGGGCCAAGGGATTTGGCGTCACTGGTGCCCCGGAACCTGCTCACTTCGCAAAGCTGCTGCGCGAGAGTGCCAGTGTGGTTTCAACGGCGCCGCAGCCAGAAACAGTCGCGACACCGCGTCCTGTTGTCGTCGAACCGCATCCTCCTCTGGTGCTCCGGCACAGCCATGCCACGCATGCCGGAACAAGGCTTGCCGTCAACGCCGATGCGCTGCTCGTTTCGGAAACGCCCTCGCTCTTTGCCGTCGCCGATGGCGTGGGTGACGGCAACACCGCGGCCGAAGTCGGCAAGATCGCCGTTCACGTGCTGGCCGAAACGGCGAAGCAGCAGACGATCGAAGCGCTGGTGCAGGAGGTCAAGGGCAAGCTCGGCCGTGCCCACGGCCTGCTTCAATCGGCCTATCATTCCTCCGATCGCGAGCCGTCGGCCGCCAGCATCGTCGTGCTGGCCACGCTTGGGGACAGCTGCGCCTTGCTCTGGGTCGGCGATGCCCGCTGCTATCTCTTACGGGACGGCATGATGCGCTGCCTCACCCGCGACCATGTTGAGATCGGCCTGCGGCGCACGCTCTCGCGCGCCATCGGCATGCGGGGACATCTCATCCCCGAAGTCCGTTTCGGCGGACTGCAGGCCGGCGACCGGCTGCTGCTCTGCAGCGCGCCGCTGCCGAATGCGATCCCTGAACGCGGCATCGCCGAAATCCTGCTTTCCGCAAAGATCGAAAAGGCGGCCGACATCCTCGTCCACGAGGGGCTGATCGCCAATTGCCGTGACAATCTCAGCGCCATCGTGATCGATGTGAAGACCGATGAGCCGTGAACCTCCGGACGCGGATTTCGAGGAGATCGCGCGACGTTTCTCCCATCTCTGGCAGGCCTTGAATGCCAGGGCGGACAGTCGGTATCCGCTCGAGACCCGGCAGATGCTGGTCGACCGGGTCCGGGATGCGCTCGATCGAGGCGAGGCCCGCCTCAGCGATACCGATCCCGGGGTCATCGCCAACAGCTTCGCGCTCGAGGCGCTGGTCCATGACGGCGCGCTGACCCAAATCTATCGTGCCCGCCATCGTGATCTCGGAACGCTTCATGCCATCAAGATGCCGCGGCCCGAGCACGCCGATGACCCCGTGCTGAGGAAGCTCATGCTGCGTGAAGCCGAGATCGGCATAACGCTCCGTCACCCTCATATCGCTGGAACACAAGCGGTTCTGCGCCTCGCCGACGGACGCCCGGCCCTGGTGATGGAATGGCTCGGGAGACGGCTTGCGGATCGCTTGCAGGAACAACCGTTATCTCCGGATGAGGTCATCTCGATCATGATTTCGGCGCTGTCCGGGCTGGACGCCATCCATGCCGCCGGCACCGTGCATTGCGACCTGTCGCCGCTCAATCTTCTCCTTGCCGATGGCGACCTCTCCCATTTGAAGATCGCCGATTTCGGCATCGCGATCGAGGTCGGGTGCCGGCACGGGCAACTCGATCTCGCCTTCGCCGGCCAACCGGATTTCGTGTCTCCGGAACAAATGGCCGGTGAATCGCTCGACGGCCGATCCGATCTCTATGCCGCTGGACTTCTGCTGTCCCTGCTCCTGCATCATTGCGACGAGGAAGGCGAAGAGCTTCAGGCTTTAGAGGCGTTGGCGATCTGCCTGTCACAGCACAATCCTGAAGACAGGCCCGAGAATGCGAAGGCCGCCTTGCATCTGCTCGGCGGCCTCGCGAAACGTCCAGTCGGCGCTTAGTTGCCGCTCGATCCGGGGATCGGCGCTGCGGCCGTCGGCACGCTCTTCTGGTAGACGTTGAAGAGCTTGGCAAAATCCACCAGGCTGGCGTTGCTGGCGTAGATGATATCGCCATCCATCATCTGGAACCGCTGCATCAACGCCAGATTGGAAACGTCCTTCAGATTGACCCGGTAAATCACCGGCTTGGTGCGCACGACAGGCGGCGCGGCATTCTTCCCATTTGCGGCTGCAACCTGCGTATAGACCGGCTGGTTGCGCAGCACATAGAAATTGCTTGCATCGGCACGATCGTCGAGCAGGCCGCCGGCGCGCCCGAGCGCCTGGGCCAACGTCAGCTTGCCCGGTTCGAATTCGAACTCGCCGACACTCTTGAAGGCGCCCAAAGCGGTGAAGGTCGGCGAGTCCTTGTCGACATAGATCTGATCATCAGGCAGCAGGTAGACATTCTGTTTGCTGTCATCGATGACGCGCTGGAGCGGCACGGTGGCGCGCTGCTTGCCGCGCATCAGCGTGACGGTCGCCGATCCTGGCGCCGACGATGCACCGCCGGCAAGAGCGACCGCATCGAGCACGCGCTCCTTGCGTGCGCTGAGCGGGAAACGGCCGGCGGAGCGTACATCGCCATTGACGGTGAAACCGCTGGAGGGCCTGTCGACAACGGTGACGACGGCCTGCGGATTGACCGCCGAGCCCTTGAGGCCGGTGACGATGCGGGTCTGCAGGGCTTCCGGCGAGGAATCCACCACCCGCTGCTTGCCGATGAAGGGAAGCGTCACATTCCCCGTCGAATCGACGGTGAACCGGCCGAGATTGAGGGTCTTGCTCTGGGTCGAGGAGAAAAGTCCATCTTCGCCGGGATCGAGGATCGTCACCTCGATGACGTCGCCGCGCCTCAGCTTCGTATCGGCAAATCCACCCGAGCGCATAAGGCTGAGCCCGGGATCCGTGGCCGCATAGGCCAGCGGGGTGACCGCAACCGGACCCATCGGCGCTTCAGAGAGCCTGACCACCGGGATCCGCTCATTACTTTGAGGGGCAGTGGCATTATAGAAACCACCGGCGGTTGGGCCATCCGAGGGCCGGGCGCAGGCACTGAGAACTGCGACAAGGACGAGCGGCGCCAACTTTCGCATCAAGTATCCTTTTGGCAATATTGAGAGAATCGGAAAATATCAGCGGCATGCGACCGAGCAATACCAGTTGCACGCGAAAAATCAATTATGACAGTCCAGAGGTAGGCATGTGTGACTAATTGGCAACCATCAGCCCCTCGGTGGAACCAAATCCTTCGCCCGTCTTTTCGGTCGAAGTTGGCGTCGACTCATGGCGAGTGAGCAAATGGCCTTGCGCATCAAACGAATCTACGAGCCCAAGGAAGACAGTGACGGCACCCGCATCCTGGTCGACAGGTTATGGCCGCGCGGGTTGAGCAAGCAGGATGCGGCAGTCGATATCTGGTTGAAGGATATCGCGCCAAGCCCGGCGCTGCGCCGATGGTTTGGCCATGACCCCGCCAAATGGACGGAGTTCCAGCGCCGTTACCGGGACGAGCTGGAAGAAAATTCATCGGCCGTCGAAGAACTGAAACGCCAGATCCGGCAATCGGACGCGACACTTCTCTACGCTGCGAAAGATCTGCGCCACAATCACGCGATCGTCCTCCAGCATTTCATCGGCAAGGACTGACGCCGACAACAAGCCGTTTCTTCATCTCCGAAATTTCCGGGAACCTTTTCGACGGACCTGCATCCAATGTCCGCTTCAAAGGCGCACACCGCTGCTGCCGGGAGGCATCGTCATATCGACACAAGGGAGACAGACCATGTTGAAAGGAATTCTCGGCGCCGCCCTCATGGCGGCATCCATAAGCACGGCTTCGATCGCCGCGGACCCCAAACCGACCGATCCTCAGATCGCCCACATCGCCTATACGGCTGGGCAGATCGATGTCACCGCCGCGGAGCAGGCGCTGAAGAAAAGCAAGAACGCCGAAGTCATCGAATTCGCCAAGACCATGGAGCGCGACCACAAGGCCGTCAACGACCAGGCGCTCGCTCTCGTCAAGAAACTGAAGGTGACGCCCGAAGACAACGCCGTCAGCCAATCATTGTCGACACAGGCAGCGAAGGAACTGAAAACGCTGGAGGCGCTCGACGGCGCGGCATTCGACAAGGCCTATGTCGAAAACGAAGTCGCTTATCACAAGTCGGTCAACTCAGCGCTTGCCAAGATCCTGATCCCGTCGGCTGAGAATAAGGAGCTCAAGTCACTGCTGGAGACGGGCCTGACCCTGTTCAAGGAGCACCAGATGCATGCCGAGCATCTGGCTTCGATGATCAAGTAGACATGGCGATGGGCTCGCTGGTCAAATCGCTGCGGCTCCCGCTGCTGTCTGCGCTGCTTTGGGCAGGCAACGGCGTCGCCTCGGCGGCGGAATATCAGGTCACCATCGCCGGCATGAAATTCGGCTCGCCATCTGCCGAGCTGCATGTCGGCGATGTGATCGTCTGGCGAAACGATGATATATTCCGGCACACAGCAACCGCACGCGACAAAAGCTTCGATCTCGACCTGCCGCCAAAATCGGAAGGCCGCATGACGCTCAGCCAGGCGGGAGCCGTCGATTTCTATTGTCGTTTTCATCCCGCCATGACGGGCAAACTGGATGTTCGGCCCTAATGCATGTCGCCCGGAAGTGTGCAGCGGTTCCGGGATACCGGCATGCATAAACAAAAGGCTTTAGGGCCGGGCTCCGATCGAAGGACGGCAAGCAAGGGGAGAATTCCCATGACAGCCATTCCGGTACCGGCCGAGCGACACCGGCGGCCAATATCGACACTGTCCGACGCCGAACTCGTGCCCCTGGCAAGAATGGGCGACGAGCCTGCCATCCGCGCCATCATTCAGCGTCACAATCGGCGCCTGTTCAGGACGGCGCGCGCCATCATCCGCAACGATGCGGAGGCCGAAGACGTCGTCCAGGCCGCCTATATCAAGGCGTTCACCAATCTGGCCGCGTTCCGGGGCGATGCACAGTTTTCGACATGGCTGACCCGCATTGCCCTCAACGAGGCGCTGGGGCGCGTGCGGCGGCAAAAGAACACCACCGGACTTGAGGAAATCGACATGCAGACGAGATGGGGCGGCGACGTATTGCAGTTTCCGTCCTCCCTGTCGGCGACTGATCCGGAAACCGAACTCGCCAGGAGCCAGGCGCGACATCTCCTCGAAAATGCTGTCGACGAACTGCCGGATGATTTTCGCGCTATATTCGTGCTGCGGGATGTCGAAGGCATGGGCACGGACGAGGCCGCATCTTACCTTGGCATAAGACCGGAAACGGCCAAGACCCGGCTGCACCGGGCGCGAAAGCTGATGCGGCAGTCGATCGAAAACCAGCTCTCCGGTGCATTCTCGGCGCTGTTTCCGTTCGATGGCGCGCGGTGCGCTTTCATGGCCGATCGTGTGATCGCTGCCCTTCGTCACAAGACGCCATGATGTCAGGCAGCCTGTAGAGCTGCACCTTGGTCGAGGTGGTTCAGCGCTTAACGTGAGGCAGCAGCCCGTATATCTTCTCGATATCGAGCATCAGGGTTGCGGCGAGAATGCCGCGTTGCATCCCGCTCCGTCTTGCCGAGAAATCGTCCGAGTGAAAGGGCGGTTACCCTGCGGCGCCTGTCGATGCAGAACCGGTTTGCAGCGCTCCGCTTAATCTGTCGAGTTCATCCAGAACCTTTTGGATCCGGGCACGCGCCTGGAGCATTTGGTCCATATCCGGATCTCCGGACGATACGCCTGCGACGTTGAGGTCGTGAATCTCGATCGAGGTGTTGGGGGCCGGGTTTGGAAATGGGATGATTTCAGCCATGAGCATTCGCTATTCTTGACAATCTGGGAGGATCGGAAACTCTCATGTCTCCAAGTCCGACGGCTCGAGGATCCGGCATGCTTCATTCGCCGATCAACCGGAACATCTTCGCTATTCATTTCAGTGAGTTGCGCCTGTTCGTATGGCTAGTAAACGCCGTGTCAGCCTTAACAAACTCTTACTTTAGCGCGCACAGCGGCGCGCTTGCCGGCTTTGCTGCGTCAAACGGACAGAGATGCGACAATCGGATACCGCAACCAAAGATTTTATAAATATCATAGGTTGTGATTTTTTCACATTTATAGATTGCAAATTCTACCACTGCATATCGAGGACAGCGGCAAGCCAGATCAAAAGGAGAAGGCCGGCTCCTTTATCCTTTGGCAAGCGCCCTTGGTCGGGAGCGGCCTGAATCCGCCGTCCCGACATCGGCTGGAATTTCGACAATCCTGCGAAGGGTTTGCGATGGCAGTTCGCCGAAGCGCTTTCGATATTGGCCTGAGAACCGGCCAACATGGGCAAAGCCCCATTTTTGCGCAATGACTCTCACCGATTGCTCGGGATCGGCCGATGAAAGTTCCTGGCGAACGACATCAAGACGCATATGCTCCAGATAGGCCATCGGCGTCGTCATGCGAAATTTTCGAAAGCCATCCTGCAGGGTCCGGGCACTGACGCCGCATGCTTCAGCAATTTCCTTGAGAGTCATCGCCCGGGAAATATTGCCATGCATGTAGTGGATCGCGCGCTTAACGTGCCATGGAACAGGAGCCTCCCTGTCGCGGGAAAACTCCTGGGAATAGTTGTGCGGTAGGGCGTCGATGAGAAGCTCGAGCATTGCTCCCAGGACATGACCAAGCGCCGCAGGCGATTTATGGAGGGTTTCACCCGCCAGGCCGTGATGGATGGCCATAGCGAGCCGTGCCAGGTCCAATCCAGGCCCTTGCGACAGATCGATCTCGGTTGCGAATTGGAGACGCTCCCTCAACGAGGCATTCAACCGGGCTTCGATACGCCGGGTCAGTTCGAAGTGGGGCAGCCTAAGGCAAAGATGCGTTCTGGGGCCCGCAATGCGCAGCTGATTGTCCGACAGCCGATCGACGAAGACGCCCTTGTTTTGGATGGACGGCAAATTACGGTCGGCTACCGCGACCATCGCGCTCCCGGTCAGCGGAATGAGAACCATGGCTGTGTCGATCGATGCGGGAAAGTGGATCGAGAAATCGCCGTCATAGCGGCTCGCGATGACCGAGATCCCCCGCGTGCGAACCATATTGACCTGATATTTCGTATTCCGCTGACTTTCCGATCTCACTTGGATTCCGCTGTGCAAACGGGAAAGCGACGTTGAGAATTCCTGCAGATCCGCCCCGGCAAACGACAGATGGTCGAAGGTCTTCCAACTTACGTCCGGCACTCCCGGTTACCTCTGGCCAATGATGAATGTCTGCGTTTGCTGAGAGCCGAGGGGGCTCCCCGCTCGGCCGCCATCCTCATCGGCGTGGCGCGATCGGCGCCCGCCTGCCGCGGCCCCACAGGATGAACGCCGAAAGAGCAAGCAGGATGACGTTGAGCGGCACGGCGGGGGCTTCGCCGCGGGAGAGATGAAAGATCATCGCGGCGATTTGCAGCAGCACGCAGCCGAGCGCCGCCAGCACCGTCAGGCGAGGCTGGATGCGGGTCAACGCAGGCAGCAGCACGCCCACTCCGCCCGCAAAATCGATAATACCCATCAGACGCAAAAACCACACGGGAACGTCGCCGGGCCATACCCACATCGCCGCCAATTGATCGACCGGCATGAAAAATTTCATGCAGCCGAACAGGGTGAAGGCGGCAAAGATCAGCACCTGCGCGGCCCACAGCCCAATCTGGAGCCATTTTCCGGCAGGTGCAGGCAAGACAGTCGTGGTGTTGGGCATGCGAACCTCTGGAGCAAAATGCGGTGCGTCGCGCGGGATAGATAAAGCTGGAAGCTCATCGCGAAAACCGCTAAACTTTCGAGAAAAGTTATCGATAGGATCGATGAGATATGCAGCCCCACCCGACTTTGGATCAGCTTCAGGTGTTCCTGACCGTGGTGGAGAAAGGCAGCTTCTCCGCTGCATCCCGCGCCCTTAACCGAACGCAATCGGTCGTCAGCTATACGATCGCCAACCTGGAGGCGCAGCTGCGGGTGGCGCTTTTCAGCCGTTCCGGCACCAGACGACCGGAGCTGACAGATGCCGGCAGATCCGTCGTCGAGGATGCTCGCCGCTTGCTTGGCGATCTCGATCTGATGCGGGCTCGCGTGCAGGCCTTGAGCGACGGCCTGGAGGCAGAGCTCAACGTTGCGATGAGCTCCATTGTCCCCTCGGACGTCGTCGTCGAGGTGCTGCGTGCCTTCCGCAACCACTATCCCACCGTCTCCTTGAAAGTAACGGCGGGGACACCTGTGATCGTCATGGACGAGGTAATTCATGGCAGGGCCGTCGTCGGCTTTGGCGGCACTATGGCAGTCAAAAACGATCAGATCGTTTTCGAGCGGATCGGCCAGACGGCGATGGTCCCCGTTGCAGCCCCGGATCATCTTCTTGCCACGCTGCGCCGGCCATTGACCCTTGCCGACGTGCGAGACGAAACCCAGTTGGTGGTCTTCGATGCTTCGGGAACGGCGAAGGGCCGGGATTTCAATGTATTCTCTCTCAAGACCTGGCGGGTCAGCGACAACGCGACGAAACATCTGTTCATCCTCGGCGGATTGGGATGGGGCGGCCTTCCCGCATCCGTGGTCAAGGACGATCTCGCTGCAGGCCGCCTCGTCCGTCTCCAGTTTTCTGCCTTCGACCAGGGCGAGCTTCCCATCCATGCGGTCCGCAATGTTGCAAACCCGCCGGGCCCCGCTGCGAGATGGCTGACGGCGGCGTTCCAGGCGAGGCTTTCAGGCGGGGTTGGAAGCCGAGAGCCGTCGGAGGAGGATGTCGAACCCGGCCTCATGGAAGCCGATAGCTGACGGCAACATGGATGTTACCCGCGTCAGGGCGGCGTCGCCTGGAGACGGGTGATCGCCACGTTGCACTCAGTTCGACGATGTTCCCTGCGTGATGGAATTCAAATGCAAGGCCGCTCCTCGCGTGGGGAGCAGCCGTTGGCCAGGGAACGCAGCCACAGAGCGATGATTTCCGTCTTGGGCAGAGCTTTGCTGTAAAGGAAGCCTTGCGCCGAACCGCATCCATTTGCCACCAGGAAGGCTGCCTGCTCGGCGGTCTCGACGCCTTCCGCCACCACATTCTGTCCGAGACAACGGGCGATGGACAGGATTGCCTTCACAAGTTCCTCGTTGCGTTTATCCGCGCTGTTGATGAAAGACCGGTCGATCTTCAGCGTGTCGATCGGAAAGCGCGCGAGATAGTTCAGCGCCGAATAGCCGGTGCCGAAATCATCGATGGCGATCGAAAATCCCATGTTTCGAAGTTCAGAAAGCATCTGCAGCGTTTCGTCTTTCTGATCCAGCAGCAGGCTTTCCGTTATTTCGATTTCAACCCATTCCGCGCGGCAGCCGGTCTCCTCGAGAATCTCGGCGATCGACCTTACCAGGCCGGCGGACTGGAACTGTTTGACCGACAGGTTGATCGCCACCTTGTGCGGTGACCGGCTATCGGCGTTGAATTCGGCCGCTGTCTGGCAAGCCTCGCGCAGCACCCATCGTCCGAGCTCCACGATCAGCCCTGTCTCTTCGGCAACCGGAATGAAGCTCGAGGGAGGGATCATGCCCATTTCGGGGTGACGCCATCTTAACAAGGCCTCGCAGCCGACTATGGCGCCGCTGTCTAAAAGCACCTTGGGCTGGTAGTGCAATTCCAACTCTCCGCGCTCGATCGCGCGGCGCAATTCCGATTCCAGCCGCATGCGCTCTTCGGCGCTCGCCGTCAGGTCCTTCGAGTAGAAGCGAAAACTGTTTCGCCCCGAGCGTTTGGCGAGATACATCGCCGAGTCGGCGTATTTCACGAGGTCGTTGGCGTCAGCGCTGTCATCGGGATAGAGCGCGATGCCGACGCTGCAAGAAATAAACAGCTCCTGGCCGTCCAGCAGGAAACGTTCCTTGAACTTTTCAAGGATCGTGTTGGCCATCCGGCCGAGATCGTCACCTTGCCGGATATCCGGCAACAGGATCGCGAATTCATCGCCGCCGAGGCGCGCAACGGTGTCATAGTCGCGAACGCTTTCGTTCAGCCGCGCGGCGGCCTGGCAGAGCAACTGATCACCGACGGGATGTCCCATCGTATCATTGACCGCCTTGAAATGATCGATGTCGATCAGCATCACGCCGGCGCGTTGGCCACGCGATACGGCAGCGGTGATCATCTGCCGCAGTCGATCGCTGAACAGCGATCGGTTCGGCAGCGAGGTCAGAGGATCGTAGAAGGCCATCTGGTGGATTTTTTGGCGCGAGACATTCAACTCAGTCACATCCCGCGACACACCGAGAACCCCGACGACGTCTCCTCCCGCGCCCAGCACCGGAACCTTGCGTGTCTCAAGAAGAACGGATTGACCGTTTTCCTGGGAGATGACCCATTCCTCGGAGGCCAGAGTACCTCCGGCCTGGATCGCGGCTTTGTCCGACTCCAGAAAGACCTGAGCCCTTTCAGCACCAAACAGTTCGAGATCCGATTTGCCGACAACCTCGGACTCCGCCTTACCTGTCAGTCGTTCGAACGCGTGGTTGCACAACAGATAGACGCCGCCCATATCCTTCACCCAGACCATATCAGGAATGGTCTGAAGCACGCTGAGCAGCTGCGTCCGCATGGAATTGACGGCTTCCTCCGCCTGTTTTCGCTCGGTAATGTCACGCGAAAGTGCGAGGAGCGTGGTGATCGTCGGATCGGCGCTCGGCCGTTTGGCGACGGAGAGTTCGAACCATCGGGTCTCGCCGTTTGGCAAGGAGATCCGAATGCATCGGCCATAGGCAACACCCTCTTTGCCGGCAGCCGCGAGAGCCTCCATCGCGATGGCCGCCTGGTCAGGCGCGAGAACCTCGTTGACCGTCTTGCCGAGCAGCATCTCCTTCTGCTGAGCCAGAAGTTCTGGGTTTCTTGTCCAGACCTGAAGGTAGCGGCCGTCCTCGTCCACCTCGAAGAGGACATCGGGAATGGCGGTGATGATCCCCTCTGCGAATTCAAGCGCTTTCTTGAGCTCCCGCTCGGCCTGCTTGTGCTCTGTAATGTCCACGATGGCGCCGATCACCCCGGCCGGATCGCCGTTGTGCCCGGTGAACACCGCCTTGTTGACGACGACATCCCGCACCGTCTGGCTCGCGGCAGTCATCTTCTTCTCGAAGCCTCGGCCTCCGCGCCCTTCGAGAAATCTCTCATCCCACGTGAACTGGAGTTCAGCCGGGTGCTCCGGATTGAGATCGAACTCGGTTTTCCCGATGATCTCCTCGCGCCTGTGGCCAAGCAAGTCTTCGAAAGCCTTGTTGCAGCCGGCGTAGCGCCCCTCGGAGTTCTTATAGAAAACCGGCAGGGGAAATGCGCCGAGCAACGCTTCGAGAAGGGCTTCCCGGTCGACGGCGGCGTCCTGATGCTGCGATCCGTCTCGCCTCTGCTCGTCCCCTTCCGTGAAAAGGGCCGGCTGCCGAAGCGATTGAGACAACGTCATCATGGATCTTCCTCACCATGGGCAACCGAATGCATCATCCATCCAGTCGAGAATTCTTCCAAGAAGGCCGCCCAAGTCATTTGAGGCGAAAACGAAGGCCCGAAGTTTCCGATCGCAAAGGCATCGGCCGCTGCGACCGAGCATGTCGGCTTGGCCTGAATATTGCGGTCAGAAAATTAAGAGATCGCTGCCCTCTCTTGCGCCGCGGCAACTTTCAACGCGCGAAACGGATCGGGCCGCGCAATATGGACATCCTCGCCTCTCGCGCAGATCCCAACCTGCGCGTCCTTTGGCTTTCATCGCCCAGCCGACGCTGCCGATGTCCAAACCAGGCACACTGACAAGCCAAAGCCAATCGATCGGAAAAGCAAGGGTGGGCGCCTTATCCGAAATCCGAATCCCATGGCCAAATCACGACGATTTTGTACCGAATTCTTCGCAAGGAACTGGTTTTATTGCCTTTTCACAAAAGTGTTTACGCTTCTTCAACCAGGTGGTCCACAATTTCGAGTCATTCGAATGAGGTGCTGCTTGTACTTCTCCGCCATGATGACGGGTTCAGGGACGAGCCAAAAATCCGCGCTGTCGTCAATCGATCGCGTCTATCAGAGGTGGGAATGTTCAATAATCGGCATGCATATGACGGCCTCTATTCCAAGTGCAGCGCAGATGGCGCGATCGCGCCGGCTCTGAAACTCCGGAGCATTCCGGGTAGCAGTTGTTGATGAGCAAAGCCGCACCGGCGTTGGTTCGCTGAAAGCCTCCCCTTGGCAGTGTTGACAGCAAATCCGATCGCGACAGCGGTCCGGGGAGCGCACGACGTGACCCTTCTATTTCCGGCGCCAGTGCTCGAGGCGCGGACAGGGCCATGATGGCCGATCTCTAAATAAATGATCGTGATGCAACCGTCCGCATGCCGGCGGCTGCTCAGCCGGCTTGTATCTTTCTGATGGAGCGCGAATGGTGGTGGGATCGGATTTGAAAAACACGGTGATGCCGCCCGGCGAGTCCCATTCCTCCGTGGCGAAATATATCCGCTCCATCGGGCGACACTACATCGTCGCCGTCGTCGTGATGACGGTGCTGATCGGGGCAACCTTCCTGACGGTCAAGGTGGCGCTTGATCGCCATTCCCTGCAGCAGAACATCAGCTATCTGATCGGGCGCCAGTTCATTCGCTTCCAGCAGCTTGCCAATCAGACGCGCGCGATCATGCGCGCCTCGGCCGATCCGAATATGCCGGAATATATCGTCAGGCCAATGGTCGAAGACGTTCAAAAAGCGATTAACGACATCCGCGCCATGAGCGCAGAGTTGAACGCGTTGAATATCGAGGTCGAAGCAAATCTTCTCGAAAAGCTGAACGGGCGGGATGCCGCATCTGAAAAATTACGGCTGGAACTCGACGGGCGGCTGGAGGATTTTCTTGAAAGAGCTGAACGCGTCGTGTCCGCGAAATTGCTGGATCGGCGGGAGCGTTACAGCTTCTGGGGACCAATCGACTTCGCCGTTTCCTCCGACAGCATGCTCATGCGTCAGTTCAGCGCCCTGATCGAGAGCGCGCACGACCGAAGCGATGTGAGCATCGATCATACCCGCCTGATCAGCGCCGTGCTCCTCAGCCTCACCGCAGCCACGCTGATACTGGCGACCCTCATCCTTTTCATACCGCTGCTGATAAAACTGCGCACCGAGCACCGCCGGACTCTCGATTTCGAGATCAAACTGACGCATCTGGCGCATACCGACACTCTGACAGGCCTTGGCAACCGATCTTCGTTCAATGAGGCCCTAAACGGGCTGTTCGGTTCGCTCGATCGGACAGGCTCAGGTTTTTCCATGCTGCTGGTCGATCTCGACCACTTCAAGGCCACCAACGACAGCTTTGGCCATCCTGCCGGCGATGCGGTTTTGAGCCATGTCGCGAGTGCGCTGCAGAAGACCTTCCGCACCGGCGACGTCGTCGCAAGGCTTGGTGGCGACGAGTTTGCCGCTCTCCTTCCTGGAATTTCAGATGCGGCAACGCTGGAAGGAATTGCCGGGCGCGCGGTGGCAGCCATTGCAGCGGAATGTCATTTCGAGGGCCGGTTGCTACCGGTTTCGGCGAGCATCGGCGGCGCGGTCGTGCCCGGCCACGCGTCAGATGAGGCGACGCTCATGCGCATCGCCGATCTGGCACTCTATGCCGCCAAGGCCAAGCGCAACACAGCCGTCATCTTCGATGAAGCATCCTTTGCCCAACGTCTGGAACAGAACCGGCTTGCTGCGGCCCTCGCCGTCGCGGCCGATCGCGACGAGTTTGTCGTCTACTACCAGCAGAAGGTCAATCTGCAGACCGGCAAGCATCTCGGTTTCGAGGCACTGGTGCGCTGGCGCCATCCTCAGCTCGGCATCCTTCCGCCCGGCCGCTTCCTGCCGCTCATGGAAGGCCATATCATACAAGGCATGACGCGCTGTATCGTCAATATCGTCGCGCGTGATCTGAGGACCTGGAAAGCAGCAGGGCTCAGGGTGGGGTCGATTGCCATCAATCTGCCGGAGGCCCTGTTGGTCGGCGACGACGGTTACGCCCTCATCGCTGCGGCGGTCGAAGCAAACCACCTCGACTGGCTCGATTTTTCCATCGAGGTCACGGAAGACGTCTTCCTCAATCGCGGCGCCAATCAGATTATCGAAACCATTTCCCGTTTTCGCAAACATGGCGTGTCGGTCTCGCTCGATGATTTCGGCACCGGTTTTGCGTCGCTTGTGCATCTGCGCGACTTCCCCTTCGATGAGCTGAAGATCGACCGCAGCTTCGTTGCCGAGATCGGCAAGGATATCCGCTCGGAACAGATCATCAGGGCAATCATCGATCTGGCCCGCAACCTCGGCAAACGGTGCGTCGCGGAAGGCATCGAGGACGAGAGCCAGCGTGATTTCCTTTTGAACGCCGGCTGCGAGATCGGCCAAGGTTATTTCTATGCCAAGCCGGAACCGGCGGCCGTAGCGGTCGACCGATTGGCTCGCCGGGCGGTTCTGCGCGGGATATCAGGCCGGTCGCGCAAATTGCGGGTTGAAACTGTCTCCTGAGAGAGGCGCCGCACAAGGGACGGTGCGGCAGAGTTTATCAAAGAAAGAGGGGAACGGATGAAACGGGGAATCATATGCACATGGCTCGCCGCGGCTCTGGCGGCCGCAGGTCCTGCGACACAGGTTTTGGCGGGGCAGGACATGGCCGTCGACGTCGTGCATTTCTGGGTGTCGAAAAGCGAGTCTGCCGCACTCGATGTTTTCCGCCGGGCCTGGGCAGCCGCCGGCAACCAGTGGGTGGACATGCCGGCAGAGAACAAGGTCGCCGTCCAGCGCGTGGTGAGTGATCGTATTGCCAATGGATACGCGCCGGCGGTGATGCAATGGAATGCAAACGAGGGATCGCGCGAACTGCCGGAAATGGGCATCGTGCAAGATATAGATGATGTCGCGCAGGCGGATCATTGGCAGGACGTCATCCCGGCAACGGTTCTCAACCGGATCTCCTACAAGGGGAAAGTCTACTTTGCGCCGACCAATATCCATGCCGAAAACTGGCTGTGGACAAGCGCAGCGGCCTTGGCCGAAGCGGGTGTGAAGACGCCACAGACCTGGGACGAACTTTTCGACGCGGCCGAAAAAATCAAGGCGACGGGGCGTCTGCCGATTGCGCTTGGCGGGGCGCGATGGGAAGTGTCGCTCATTTTCAACGACATCATCTATCACAAGTTCGGCCCGGAAGGTTATGCCCGTCTCATGAGCGGCGATGCCGACTTGGTGCAGGACCCGCGGATGATCGAAGCCCTGGATATGCTGTCGCGCCTGGCCAATTATGTGGAACCGATCGAACAGCGAAAGGACAAGACATGGGCTGATGCCACGGTGGCCGTGGGCCAGGGCAAGGCCGGCATGCAGTTCATGGGCGACTGGGCCAAGGGCGAGCTTGCGGCGCGCGGCTACAGCGTCGACAAGGATTTCAATTGCAGCCTCGTTCCGGGCACATCCATCGCATACTTCATGGTGATCGATGCCTTTGCCTTTCCGCTGACCAATCGGGAAGGCACGGCAGAGGCGCAGCAGGCCTTCGCGCGCATGGTGCTCGATCGCGACAATCAGGTTGCCTTCAGCCGGATCAAGGGGTCGTTGCCCGTCCGCACCGATGTCGATCCGTCCGGGCTTGATCGTTGCGGCAAGCTTGGATTGGAGATGATCAAGGCGAGGAAGGGCGAAGTCAGCGCCCAATCCCAGGCCATGCCGACCCAGATGTCTGAGGGCTGGATTGCCGTGGTTGGCGACTTCTTCAACAATCGAAACATGACTGCACAATACGTTCAAAAACGCCTGCATGATCTCCTGATGCAGCGCTGAAGGCGGGATTAAGTCAGATTCCCTGTGGCGGGAGGGCTCCTGCCGGCAGGCGATTGCGGGACGGCGCAACTGGCCCCTCCACAATCGCCTGCTCCGCTCGTTCAATGTTTCAAGACGACCTTGCCCTGGATACCGGCAGCGACGGCGCTGTGGGCCGCACCGATCTCACTCAGCGGGAAAGTCTTGGCGATCGGAACGATCAAAACGCCACGCGAGGCAGCGTCGGCCACGGCTTCGAGCGTGGCCGCATCGGCGCGGTGATAGAGTTCGTGGATGATCACCCGATTGCCGATATTGGCACCCTCCGGTACGGGAACGATGCTGGCGACTTGGCCGCCGTCCCTGACATGCCCGATGAGATTGGCCGCGACAGGGGCAGCAGCACTGATCGCGTAATCGAAGGTCGTGGCAGCCGGAGGCTCGGCAATGTCGAGTGCTTCTCCCGCAAGCCGGGCCGCCTCGTCGAGCCGATCCGCCCGGACGCCGGCCACCGGATTGGCGCCGATCTCCTGAAGATATTGGATGGCGGCACGGCCGACAGCCCCGAGACCGCCTGACACCAGCACGCGGTCACCCGCCTTGACGCCAAGAGTGTCGACCGATTGCCGGCCGGTAAGACCCGCCTTGGGCAGAGCAGCGCCCTGCTCGAAGCTGAGATTGGCGGGGAGTTTGGCAATCGCCGAGACCGGAACGACGCCGTACTCCGCATGCGCGCCTTTACCGTTCGGTGCGAAATCGGCGATAACGCGATCGCCGATCGCAAATCCGGTCACACTGGAGCCGATCTCGACGATGCTTCCGGCAGCGTCACCGCCCAGCACCGCGGGAAGTTCCAGGGGAATGTATTGAGCCACATAGCCCTGGCGGATCATGAGATCGAAGTGGTTGACGGCGGAAGCCTCGATCTTGATCAGGACTTCACCGGCCTGAGGCGTGGGCCTGCCGACGTCATCGATTGTGAACTGGTCAATGTCGCCATAGGATTTGAGACGGGCAGCTTTCATGTGTCGGCACCTTTGTATAATCTGATGTAGAGATACGATAACGTTCACTATCGTTGATACGATATGATTGACTATCGCATGGAGTCAAGCGCATGAAATCATGGTCATCAGACCATCCGAAAGCGAAGTTGATGGCGAGCAAGCGGGCCGACATCCTCGCGGCGGCCAAAGCATCATTCCTCGATACCGGTTACGAGGGAACGAGCATGGAAAGCATCGCCAAGGCGGCAAACGTCTCGATCATGACGCTCTACCGGCATGCTGAGAGCAAGGATGACCTGTTTTCAGCCGTGATCTCCAATGCCTGCGACCCGGACGACGAGGCCGAGCGGGCGCAGATGGAGGCGCTCCTTGAAAAACCTCTGAGAGACGTCCTGCTCTGGGCCGGGATGACGGCGCAAAGCCGCCTGATGGATCCCGACACGATCGCCCTCATGCGCACCGTGATCGCCGGGACCAGCCGGTTTCCCGGTCTGGCGGAGATGGCTCATACCAGCCTCGTCGGCAATCTCGAAGGCATGGTTGCCTTCATGCTCGGGCTCAAACAGGAGACTCTCGGCATCAGCGCCGAGCGCCGAAGCGAACTCGCCGTGCAATTCATCGACCGGCTGCTTGGCACCCATATGCTCGGCGTGCTGATGGGACTTCCCGGTCCTTCGACACAACAGCAGCAGGAAAGAGCAGAAATTGCTGCCGACGCGCTGATCGCCGCGCTTGGTCAGCCCCTGTCAGCCGAACGCTGACACCCCACGGATGTGGGTCCTCTCGACGTGAAAGACGACGATATGCCATCCCGCGGATATCCATAATTCGCAAACATGTACAATCTGCGCAGCAAATAGCGCGTCGGCAGCCTGCTTCATGTCGAAAAGTGCAGGAATTAACAAAGACTTAAGCACCTTGGATACATCTCGCACATGAGTAATTTTCATGACTTATGTGATGGTGGTTTTTGCGCTCGGGTCTTTCCTGTTCATTTGCTCGGCTCTTCAAAGCCCTCCGCGGTCTCGGCAGAGATAGGAGCGGCAATGTCGCGATTGTCGTTGCCCTCACCCTGGTGCCGATGATCGTCGCGGTCGGCGCGAGCTTTGACTATATTCGCGCTTACAATGTCAGGCAGCGGATGCAGAGCGACCTTGACGCGGCCCTGATCGCCGCCGTCAAGCAGATCGACACCTCGGACAAGGACGCCCTCGAGGAAAAGGTTTCCGACTGGTTCCACGCACAAGTGGAAAACAGCTATACGCTTGGCGACATCGACATCGATACGTCAAACCACAAGATCACCGCGACGGCCAGCGGCACGGTTCCGACGACCTTGATGAAGATCGCCAATATCGACACAGTCGACGTCAGCGTGGCAAGCGCCGTCAAGGGACCAACCACGTCCTATCTCAATGTCTATATCGTCATCGACACATCCCCATCGATGCTGCTGGCGGCAACGACGTCGGGGCAGTCGACCATGTATGCCGGCATCGGATGCCAATTCGCCTGCCACACGGGCGATTCACACAAAATCGGCAACAAGACATACAGCAACAACTATGAATACAGCACGGCCAAGAACATAAAGCTGCGCGCCGATGTCGCCGGCGACGCCGTCGAAGAAGTGCTCGACATGATCGACACGTCCGACAGCAGTCATGAACGGATCAAGGTCGGATTGTATAGCCTGGGCGACACCCTGACAGAAGTTCTAAGCCCGACGCTCAGCACGGACACGGCGCGCACCCGCCTCGCGGACGCAAGTTACGGCCTCACCAGCGCGACCTCGAAGGCAGCCACCTATTTCGACGTCTCCTTGGCGACGCTCAAGCAAAAGGTCGGCGCCGGAGGGGACGGAACCTCCTCGGGTTCACCGCTCAAGCTGGTTCTCCTGTTGACGGACGGCGTCCAGTCGAAGCGCGAATGGGTGACTGACAAGGTCACATGGAGTAACAAACAGGCGATCTCCGGGGCATATTGGAACAAAGTCGCGCCGCTCAATCCGGACTGGTGCGGCTATCTGAAAGATCAATCCGACACCATGGCCGTGCTTTACACGGAATATCTGCCGATCACCACGGACTGGGGTTACAACGCCACCGTCGGCGCGACAATGGCAAGCGCCAACTGGAAGAGCACCTGGGGCGGCACCATGGATAGCGGCGTGTCGACCAGCATCACGAGGCGCGACTACATCCCCTATGCGCTTTCGGACTGCGCATCGTCCACAAGCCTGTTTATATCAGCGTCATCATCGGCCGAGATCACGGCCGGCCTGTCGGCGCTCTTTACCCAGTATCTTGCATCCGTTCGGCTGACCCAATGAGCCGCAGGAAATTCTTTGCATCGCCGCGCCGCCTGCTCGCCGATCGAGACGGCGTGGCTGCGATCGAATTTGCGATCCTGGCTCTGCCGCTCTTCATCATGATATTCGGCATTATCGAAGTGTCGCTGATGTTTTTCGTCAACTCTTCCCTGGATGCTTCGGTGCACAAGATCTCCCGGATGATCCGCACCGGCGAGGTCGCGTCCTCCAATATGACTTTGGCCGATTTCAAGGCCAAAATTTGCAGCGACATGCTTCTCTCGTTCAATTGTTCCAGCGATCTCCTGGTCAAGGTGAACGTGCTCTCCGACATCTCGTCCGCCGCCAGCGCCGACCCCATCGACGACAGCGGCAATCTCACCGTCACCGAGAGCTTTGATGTCGGCAAGGGCAGCGACTACATCCTGGTTCAGACGTTCCTGCCCTGGACGGCCGTCGTCAATTTCTTCAGCCTGTCGAGCGCCAAGCTTTCCGATGGCCGCTACCTGCTCGGCTCTGCCGTTCTGTTCCGCAACGAGCCTTTCTGACCATGAAACGGAGCCTGTCCTTTTTCCGGTGTACCCTATCCGCGATCCGCCGCCTCACGCACGACCGGTCGGCTGCCTCGGGCGTGGAATTCGCGCTCGTTCTGCCGATCCTGGTGATGCTGCTGTTCGGCACCGTCGATCTCGGCCACGCGCTCACGGTCAGCCGAAAGATCGATGAGATCGCCTCCTCCACAGGCGATATGATTTCACAGCAAAGTTCCTGGACAAAGTCCGACGTTGCCAAGCTTCTCACCGGCGCGAGCTTCATCCTACAGCCCTATGACACGACGGGGCTGACGATCACGCTTACGGTCAACGATGTCAGCAGCAGCGGCAGCGCGACCGTCAACTGGTCCGCCGCACTCAACACCACCGCGCTCAACTCAGGCACCGCGAGCGCGATCGCGATACCTTCAGAGATACAGGAAACGGACGTGCAGGTCGTGCTGACCCGGGTGCAATACACATTGACGACACCGGTCTCGGCGTTCTTTTCGAACTTTACCGGAATGAATGGCTACAGCTTCGATCACCATTTCTTCAATCGCCCGCGGGTTACCGACAAGATCACCTATAATTGAGCCGTAAGGTCTGCCGCAATCGGCTGGGAGGTCCGCCGGATTGTCAACCAATAAGCCATGACAACGGCGATTGCGGACGATATGGAAGGTCCTTCAACAAGGGGCGACATCATGGCAAGACGAGTTTTCGGCGGCATAGGGCGGCTGCCGGTTATCGTCCCGATTGCCCTGGTGGTGATTTTGTATTCGAATGGCACTGGCGGGGCAGCACCGACCGATCTTCATTGGTCCCAGGATCCAGGCACTCATTGCAAATTCGTCGCGCCAGCGTCCTTGACCAGCGGCCCCACCTTCTGGATCGGCTCCTGTATCGACGGCAAGGCGTCCGGAGAAGGGATGCTGCGTCGCCGGGATGGCGGCCAGGCCGGGCCTGCCTTCTTCGGCCGGATGAAGGAGGGGATTCCTGAGATCGGTGTCATCGATCTGGCAGAGGGATACAGAGCCGGCAGTTTCCGCGACGGCGATATCGGCGGGCAAGCTGAGCCTGAGCCGCAGAATCGGATAGATGCCTTTCGTATTGCGGCCGAGGCCGCGCGGTCGGTCAGCGCCCATTATGCCGCCGAGAACAATGCGGGATCTGCCCACATTTATGAAGAGCTTGCCAAGACACTGGAACAGCAGACGGATTGAGCATGAGCGAGAGGCTGCAACGGCGATCCTTTCTGGCGGGCCTATGGGCAGGACTGTCGGCCATGTCTAGCGCCAGCACGCCCGCGGCGGCGGCGAACCAACCGCCGCAGAGCGCCGAAGGCCACCAGGGCAGGACTGGCATCCACCCCTGGCTCGGTGTCGGCGCACTCGGCCGTCCTTTCACGCCACGGCTTGCGCGCCGGTGATTTCAACCAGCGAGCCGCACATGAAGGCCGCTTCATCCGATGCCAGGAAGGCAACGAGCGCTGCCACCTCCTCAGGCTTGCCGATGCGGCCGTAGGGGACGAGCTTGTCGAGATCGGCGATCGTCCGGCCGGCGCGCGTAACGCCGGCTTCGAGCATCGGCGTATGGATCTCGCCGGGGCAGACGGCATTGACCCGGACCTTGTCGGGCGCATAGTCGCGAGCCAGATTCTGGGTGAAGGCGGCAACCGCCGCCTTTGTCGTGTTATAGGCGATATGGTTTGGCGCGGGGTAAAGGCCCCATTGCGAGGCGGTGTTGACGATCGCGCCGCCGCCCGCCGCAATCATGTGCGGCAGGACCGCGCGGCAGAGATGGAACATCGAATCCAGGTTGACTGCGAAACTCAGCTGCCAGTCTTCATCCGAAAGCGACAGCAGGTTTCCGCGCCGGTTGATGCCGGCATTGTTGACCAGCACATCCAGCTGCCCCTTGATCGCGAAGGCTTTCTCGATCAGGTCGACGCATTCCGATTTCCGGGAGATGTCGGCCCCGATGGCGATCGCCGATCCGCCCGCCGCCTCGATGAGCGAGGCGACGTCGCCTGCAGCCTGTGCATTGGCATCGGTCACCACCACCAGGGCGCCTTCGTCGGCCAACCTCTTCGATATGGCCGACCCTATACCGCCGCCACCGCCCGTGACCACCGCGACCTTACCCACAAATCTTTTCATATCGAACCTCCCTATCTGATGTAGCTGCCGCCGTTGACGTCGAACGTCGCGCCATTGACCGAGACCTGCGAAGGGCGCAGCAGGAAGGCTACCAGCTCGGCGATCTCCGCCGTCTCGGCCATCTCGCCGATCGGGATATCGCCGACCGCCGCATCCTTGCCATGCTTCGCCACGAAATCCTCGGCCATGTCGGTGCGCACCCATCCCGGCGCGATGGAGACGGCGACGACGCCGTCGCGCCCGAAGCTACGCGCAATCGACTTTGTGAGATTGATCAGCGCCGCCTTCGTCGCCCCGTAGGGCCTGGCATCGGCCGCGTAACCGCGCTGGCCCGCCCGGCTTGCCATGTTGACGATCCGCCCTCCGCCATGTTGCCTGAAATGCACCAGAGCCTCCTTGCAGAGGTCCGCTGCCGCGAAGAAGTTCACCTGAAACTCCTTCTGCCAGGCGGCCCGCCAATCGGACGGATCGGCGTCGATCGAAATCTCGTTGCGGATACCGGCATTGTTGACGACGGCATGGATCCGCCCCGCCGCCGCGAGCGCGTCGCGCCAGAGTGCAAAGGCGCCGTCCGGACCGGAGAGATCGGCCTGGACGATCAGGCCGTCGCCACCGAGCCTGCGATGCAGGGCTTCCGCCCCTTCCCTGTCGCGCCCGTATTGGATGACAGGCCGCGCACCTTCGGCAGACAGGCGCTCGGCGATGGCTGCGCCGATGCCGCCCGACGCCCCGGTGATGAGGACCGTCTGGCCGGCCAGTGGTGTAACGTGAGACATCTTTGGCTCCTAACCGAGCAGGCCGACCTGGGGACCCCAGGTGTCGGACAGGGCAAATCCTGCTGCGAAGGGATCGTCGTCGGAGATACGCAACTGCTCCCGGCCATAGACGTAGGCCCGGCCGGTTATTCTCGGCAGAACGGCGCGGCGGCCGCCCACCTCGGTCTCGCCGATCGCCTCCGCGAGAAACTCACCGCCGATGATCGACCGGGACGTCCTGCGGTCGCCGACGGCGACCTCGCCGCGCGCATGCAGCACGGCAAGATTCGCCGAGCTGCCGGTCCCGCACGGCGAACGATCGACGCGGCCGGGCCGCAGCGTCGTGCAGGTCCGCACCGCGCCGTCGGCTTCGCATCCGCGAAACATCACATAGGCGATCTCGTCGATACCGCTGAGGACAGGATGAGCGACCGAGACCTGGCCTGATAGAAGCAACTTCAGCTCGATGCCGGCTTCCGCCAGCAGCCGCGCATTGGCAGGCGCAATATCGAAGCCGAACTGCTCGACATCCACCAGCGCATAGTAGACGCCGCCGAAGGCGACGTCGATCTTGATGCGGCCCCATTTCGGCGTGTCCACCTCCCTGTCCAGCGCTTCGGCAAAGCTCGGCACGTTGTCGAGGCTGACGGACAGGCAGCGGCCGTCGCGGCAGGCGGCGCGCGCGACGATGAGGCCGGCCGGCGTATCCAGGCGGACGATCGTCTCCGGTTCCGACATCGCCACCTGCCCGCTTTCGAGAAGTGCGGTGACCACGCAGATACAGTTGCTGCCGGACATGGCGTGGGCGCGATCGGCCTGGAGGACGATGAAGCCGGCGTCCGCATCGCTGCGTGTCGGCTCGACCAGCAGGTTCACCGACATGGCGACATTGGCGCGTGGCTCGAAGGTGACGAAGCGGCGCAGGCTGTCGTCGACCGTGTTGATGTGGTCCATTTTGTCGAGCATCGTGGCGCCGGGTATTTCAGGCGCTCCCGACATAATGACCTTGCCGATCTCGCCCTGGCAGTGGACCTGCAGCAGATCGAGGGTCCGGTTCCAGTTCATTCGGCCGCCTCCGGCTTGATGTACCAGCCCCAGGAATCCTCGCTGGCGAAGCGGGTGATCTGCTTGGTCTCGAGATAGTTGTCGAGACCCCAGCGTCCGAGTTCGCGGCCGATGCCGGATTCCTTGTAGCCGCCCCAGGGCGCCTCGGTGAATGTCGGCTGCGAGCAGTTGATCCAGACGATCCCGGCGCGGAAGGCGGCCGCGACGCGCTCAGCCCGGATGTCGTCCTTCGACATGACGGCGGCCGCCAGACCGAAGCGGGAATCATTGGCGAGTTCGACCGCCTCCTCTTCTGACTTGAACGGCCGGATGCAGACAACAGGCCCGAAGATCTCCTCCACCCAGGCGGCGCTGTCGAGCGGAACGTCGGTCAGAACGGTCGGCTGGAGGTAGTGACCCTTGTCGAATCCTTCGGGGCGGACGCCGCCGCAGGCGACGGTCGCGCCGGCCCGCCGCGCCTCCTCGATCGCCGCGACGACCTGCTCGTGCTGACGCTTGGAAACCAGCGGCCCAAGCAGCACGCCCTCGTCCAGGCCATTGCCGATCTTGATCTTGTTGGTTTCCTCGACCAGACGCGCTAGCAAACCTTCGTAGATGGTGTCCTGCACGAGGACTCTTGACGTCGCCGAGCAGACCTGACCCTGGTTCCAGAAGATGCCGAACATGATCCATTCGACGGCCTTGTCGATATCGGCGTCCTCGAAGACGACGAAGGGCGACTTGCCGCCGAGCTCCAGGCTGACGCGCTTGATATCGCGGGCGGCGGCCGCCATGATTTTCGAGCCGACCGGGCCGGAGCCGGTAAAGGCGAGTTTATCCACTTGCTTGTGATCGATGATCGCCTGGCCGGCGACCGATCCGGCGCCGGTTACGATGTTGAGGACACCTGGAGGCAACCCGGCTTGATCGGCGACATCAGCCAGTTCGAGCGCCGTCAGCGATGTCAGTTCGGCGGGCTTCAGCACCACGGTGCAGCCGGCGGCGAGTGCGGGGGCAACCTTCCATGCCGCCATCAGCAGCGGGTAGTTCCAGGGAATGATGGCGCCGGCCACGCCGATCGGTTCGCGCACCGCCTTGGAGGTGAAGCGCTGGTCGGGAAGCGCGATCGCCTCCTCGGGATTGTTGTCGAGCTGTTCGGCCAGACCCGCATAGAAATCGAAGCAGCCGGCCGCGTCGGCGATGTCCCAGTCGGCCTCCGGAAACGGCTTGCCGTTGTCAAGAACTTCGAGGCGGGCGATCTCGGCCTGACGGGCGCGGATTCCGTTGGCAATCGCGCGAAGATATCCGGCGCGCTGGGCGCCCGTCAGCTTCGGCCAGCCGCCCTTGTCGAAGGCCCGGCGAGCCGCTTTGACGGCGAGATCGACATCTTCGGCTGTTGCGGCTCCGATCGTCTGGATCACCTCCTCCGTCGCGGGGTTGGTCACCTCGCAGGCGCCGCCCTTGACCGGCTTCACCCATTTTCCGTCGATATAGAGTTCGCTTCGCATGTTCACTCCCTTTCTCCTTGCGACGGCACCGCTCTCAGAAGCGATCGACGCGATAGGGTTGCATATCCACGGGCGGCTGAACGCCGGTGATGAGGTCGGCCATCAGACGGCCGGTCGTGGCCGCATAGGTAAGGCCGAGATGTCCGTGGCCGGTTGCGTACCAGACGTTGCGGCGCTTGGCTGATGGACCCATGACCGGAACGGTGTCAGGCAGCGCCGGGCGATGCCCCATCCACTCCGTCGCCTGCCGGACCTGCAGATCCGGCAACGCCTCCTGAGCCCGCTTCACCAGAATCTTCGCGCGCCGATAATCCGGGGACGCGTCGAGGCCGGCCATCTCGACCGTGCCGCCGACGCGGATGCCGCCCGCCGTCGGCGTGACCATGAAGGCGCGCGCCGGCCAGATGATGGAATGGCGCATCGAGATACCGGGCTCCATGATCTGCGTGTGGTAGCCGCGCTCGGTTTCGAGCGGGATATGTTCGCGCAGCAGAGCGGAAAGCCGGGCGGTGAAGGCGCCGGCAGCCAGCACGACGTTCTCGGTCGTAAGGCTGCGCCCGTCCGCCAGCCGGAGAGCGGAAACACCGGCCTCGCCCTGCTCTAAGCCGGCGATCTCACCACGGACGGTCCTGCCGCCGAGCGCCTCGAACCTTTCGGCAAGGGCGGTGACAAGCCTGTAGGGGTCGGTGATCGACCGGTTGTCGGGAAAGAGCACCGCCTTGCCGATCTTCGTCGTCAAAAAAGGCTCGAGATCCCGGATGGCGTTGCCGCCGAGAATTTCGTACCTGAAACCGAACCGTTCCAGGATTTCGATATGCTCGCGATCGGCCTTGAATTCGGCCTCGTCAGTATAGAGGCTGAGGCAGCCCTCCACCGTCAGCATGTGCGTCAGGCCGGTTTCCTTCAGCAGCGCGTCCAGATCGTCGTAGACGCGGCCGCAGAGCGCGGCGCCGGCCGCCTCCAGCGCCCTCAGCTTGGAGGGACGGCTGGCGGCCAGGAACCTGAGGAACCAGGGCACCAGCTTCGGCAGGTAGCCAGGCCGGATGCGTACCGGCCCCTCCGGATCGAGCAGCCATTTCGGCATCTGCGCCCAGATGCCGGGCCGCGAGGCCGGCATGAACTCGGTGACGGCAATACTTGCCATGTTGCCGTAGGAAGCGCCGAGGCCCGGCGCGTCGCGATCGACAAGCGTCACGGAAAGGCCGCGGCGCTGGAGTTCATAGGCGATGGTGACGCCGATAATGCCGGCGCCGACGACCACGATGGATGACACGGCGAACCTCATAATTTCAGTGGTCCCTGGCGCGGCTTGGCCGCTCCAGATCTGTTACCAATTCAGGATCGGCTGCATCGCGGCCTTGAATTCGGCCTTTTCCTCCGGTGTCAGTTCGCCGAGCGGCGCGCGGCATATACCCACGGGCAAGCCCTGAAGCTCGCAGCCATACTTGATCTTCTGCACGAACTTGCCGCTTTCGAGGATGTTCATCGCCCGGTAGAGCGTTTTCATCTGCTCGCGCGCCTTATCCAGATCGCCGGATCGGAACGTGCGGTCGAGGTCACAGCAGGCCTTGGCCATGCAGTTCGACGGTCCGCAGATCCAGCTTTCGGCGCCCCAGAACATGAAGTCGAGCGCGATATCGTCTGAGCCGCTGACAAGCTGGATCTTGCCGTCATAGCGGCTGGCGATGTCGACCGCGCGCTGCAGCACGCCCGAGCTTTCCTTGATCCCGATCACGCGCGGATTATCGGCAAAATGATCCATCAGCTCGAAACTGATGTCCGAACCATCCTTGGCCGGATAGGAATAGAGGACGAGGCTCACATCGACGGCGCCGAGGACGGCTTCATAGTGCTTGATGAGCTCCGTTTGTGTCGGACGGGTATAAAATGGCGGCGCCAGCAGGACCGTGTCATAACCGATATCCCTCGCCATAGCCGTCTGCTCGATCACCTCGCGGGTGGCGGGCGCGTTGGTGCCGGCGATCAGAATTTCGCCCGGCCTGGCGAAATCCTTGACGAACTGCAGCACGTCGCGGCGCTCTTCCCTGGATTGGCTGAAATACTCTCCGGTCGAGCCGTTTGGAACCCAGCCGGTGACGCCTGCCTCGCGCAGATGCGTCAGAAGCCTTTCGAACGCCTTGAAGTCGATCCTGTTGTTCGCGTCGAAGGGAGTGATGAGCGCGGGCATGACGCCGGAAAGTTTCATGGGATTTCTCCTGTCCTGGGAAAGACTGATTAGATTGCGAGCTTCTTGAGAATGCGCCCCTCGATGAGGGAGACGGCCCGCGTGAGTGGGAAGGCGATGACGAAGTAGATGAGGGCGACGACCGTCAGCACTTCGACGGGACGGGCGGTGTTGTTGGAGATGTTCTGGCCGACGAACATCAGGTCCGCCATGCCGACGGCCGAGACCAGGGCGCTCTCCTTGAAGAGGCTGACGCAGTTCGACAACAGCGTTGGGATTGCGCGCAGCACCGCCTGCGGCAGCACGACGTTGACGACCTGGGCCCTTTTCGGCAGACCGAGGGCGACGCAGGCGTCCAGTTGCTCCCGGCCGATCGACTTGAGGCTCGCCCGAAAGGTCTCGCTGGTGATCGCCCCCATATAGAGCGTCAGCGCGATGACGCCGGACGCCAGGTTCGAGAGCTCGATGCCGAGGAGCAGCGGCAGGCAGAAGAAGATCCAGAAGAGCTGGATAAGCACCGGCGTGCCGCGGAAGAATTCGACATAGGCGCCCGAGACCGCGCGAAGCGCGAGGTTGCGCGACGTCCTCATCAGGCCGACGAGAAAGCCGAGGGTGCATCCGAGCACGATGCAGATGACCGTCAGCTTGATCGTCATCCACAGGCCGAGCAGAAGTGCGTTTTCGAAACGCAGCAGGATCGAGAAATCGAGAGTCATCCGGGCCTCCTAGCTGACGAGGATCTGGCGGCGGCGTTCGAGCAGGCCGACGATCTGGGTTATCGGGAAGGACACGGCGAAATAAATGAGAGCGACGACGGTGAAGGTCTCGATCGGGCGATAGGTCTCGGTGGCCAGCGTCTTGCCCTGGTACATCAGGTCCTGGATCGCCACGATCGCAACCAGCGCGCTCTGCTGGAAGATGACGATGCCGTTGGTCAGAAGCACCGGGATCGAGGCGCGGAAGGCCGTCGGGAAGACGATGTGGAGCACGCGCTGCAGCGGATTGAGGCCGAGCGCGATGCCGGCGTCGAGCTGTTCGCGCGGCACCGCCTGGATGGACGCCCGGTACGCCTCGGCGTTGAACGCCATCAGGTTGAGGCCGAGCGCCATGATGCCCATCGTCACCGGGTCGAGGAAGACGTCGAACAGCATCGGTACGCAATAGAATATCCAGACGATCTGGACGATGGCCGGCGTGCAGCGGAAGAATTCGACGAACAGCATGAACGGCAGCCGGACGATCCGGTAAGGGCTCATGATCAGCAAAGCGAGCGCGAAGCCGAAGACGATACCGATGACATTCGCCGCAGCCGTCAGTTCCAGCGAAACCCACAACCCCTGCAGAAGCGGCGCCAGCGAAACCGCGTTGAAGTCGAACGTGTAGTTCATGGGTGCCCCTCCCTACTGCTTGATATGGAAGACGCGGTCGATGAATTCCTTGGTGCGCTCCTCGCGCGGGGCGCCGAGCACCTGCTCGGGAGGGCCGTCCTCGACGACCACGCCACCGGCGCAGAAGATCACGCGGGAGGCGATGTTTTTGGCGAACCACATGTCATGGGTGACGATCATCATCGGCATGTCCTGGGCGGCGAGTTGCAGGATCACCTGCTCCACCTCGCTGACGAGCTCGGGGTCGAGGGCCGACGTGACTTCGTCGAAAAGCATCAGCTTCGGGTCGAGCATGAGTGCGCGGGCGATGGCGACACGCTGCTTCTGGCCGCCAGAAAGCTGGGCCGGATAGGCCTTGGACTTGGCGCCGAGCCCGAACCGCTCGAGCAGCGCCTGAGCGCGGGCCGCGGCCTTCGCCTTGGCTTCTCCACGCACTTTGCAGGGAGCGAGGATCAGGTTCTGAAGGACGTTGAGATGCGGAAACAGCGTGTAATGCTGAAAGACCATGCCGATCGAACGGCGGACATTGGTGTCGATCTGGGTCTTCCTCCCTGCCCCGTCGGAAGAAATATAAGGCTTTCCATCGAAATTGACCGACCCGCTGTCGATCTGCTCGAGCCCCATCATCACTCTCAGCAGCGTGCTCTTGCCGCCGCCGCTGGGACCGATGACGACGACGCGTTCGCCGGGCTTCATTTCGATGTCGATGCCTTTCAGCACCTGAATGGCTCCGTTGCCGTAGCTTTTGTGGAGCGCCTGCATTTTCACGAGGGGAAGGCTGAAGGACGTGGTCATGCCAATCTCCAATGATCGAAGCTGGAGAGGGCCGGCGCGATCTTCGCACCGGCCCGGCGAGGTTACTTTGCGCCCTTGAGGACTTCGTCGACCGCCTTCTTGATCAGTTCGTCGACGTGACCGGTCGCGACCTTCTCTTCGAGGAAGATATCGACCACCTCGACGTCGGCAGCCGAGAGATTGTGCGGCAGGCCGAAGGCGACGCCCTGCTTGGCGAGCGCCGGCGTCGGATTGAGCGCCACCGCCCAATCCGGGTTCGACTGGGTGAAGAGCTGGTTGGTGTCGGAGGCGTCGACCAGGATGTCGGCACGCTTCGAGGTTACCGCCAGGCGGGTCTCGTCATTGCCGGGAAGACGCATGATCGTGGCGTTCTTCACCGCTGCGGAAATGGCCTTGTCCTGCGCCGTGCCCGACATGACGGCGAGCGTCACGCCTGCTTTGTCGATATCGGTGACCGAAGCAGCACCAGCCGTAATCTTCGGATTGTTTTTGTTATAGGCGAGCGAGATCTGGTACTCCATCGCCGGGATCGAGAACTGCACCGCCATGGCGCGCGTCGGCGTCCGGTTCAGCGCCAGCGACAGATCCCATTTGCCCGCCTGCAGGCCGGCGACGATATTGTCCCAGGTCGTATCGACGAATTCGGGCTTCACCTTCAGCACATCGGCAAATTCCTTGCACAGATCGGCGAAGAAGCCGGAATATTCGCCGGTCGCCGGATCACGCATGACATAGGGCGGCGCGACAGCCGCACCGCAGCGCAGCACACCCGCCTTCTGCACGCCCTGCCAATATCCCTCGGCGGTCTCAGCCCGTGCGGCGGTTGCGGAAAGGCCTCCCATCAGGGCGAGCGCGGGCAGCGCCCGCAAGGCGGACGTCATCAACTTCGAAAGCATCGGCATTCCTCTTTTGCTGTGCGCGAAGCGCGCGGTTCCACTCGTCGGCTGTAGCCGTTTCTGTTATTTTTTGTCGGCTCCGTGTCGACTGAGAATATTAAGTCAACAGCGTGTCGACAAAGTCAAGTGGAAAAATTACATTGCCGACACGCTGTTTTTCTGGCCCAATGGCATCCGCGTCGAGAGAAAGGGACCTAAGTGTCTGATGAATCGGAAGTGAAACGAATCCGCGGGACCGGCTGGAAGAACGTCTACGAAACGCTTCGCAACGAGATCCTGGCACTCACTTTGCCGCCCGGTCAGCTTCTCGATGAGATGACGCTTGCCGAGCGTTTCGACATGTCGCGCTCGCCGGTCCGCGAGGCCCTGATCCGGCTCGGCGCCGACGAACTGGTGGTGACGCTTTCGAACCGAAGCACGATCGTGGCGCCGATCGAAGTGGCGACGTTTCCGAAATATGTGGAAGCGCTCGACATCGCGCAGCGCATGAATACGCGGCTTGCCGCAGCATTGAGGACCGAGGCCGACCTGAAGATCATCACCAAGCGGCTGAAGTCGTTCGAAGCGGCTGTTAAAACCGGCAATCATCTGGCCATGTCGGAAGCTAACAAGGAATTCCACATGGCGATCGCCCATGCCGGAAAAAACCAGTATCTGGCCTCGTTCTACGAGAAACTGCTGTCGCAGGGGCAGCGCATGCTCCACCTGCATTTCGAATATCTGGAGCGGACCCACGAGGGCTACCTCCTGACCGACGAGCACTCACTCATGCTGAATGCCATCAGGGACAAGGACGTGGAGCTCGCCGACGAACTCGCCCATGCCCATACCCGCCAGTTCCAGGACAATTTCATCAATTTCATGCGCGAGAACTACACGACGGATGTCGCGTTGGGCCCGCTGCGGGCCGCGGAGTAATCACGTGACAGTCAAGCCTATTGGATTCGTCGGCACCGGCGCGATTACCGAAGCGATGGTTCGCGGGCTTCTCGCAGAACCGGCCTATGCCTCCGAGATTCACGTCTCTCCACGAAGCGCTCACATCGCCGCGACGCTCGCCGACGAATTCGCCGCCGTCAGAATTGCCAAGGACAACCAGGACGTCGTCGATCGCAGCGACATGGTGTTCCTGGCGATACGGCCGCAGGTCGCCGAGGAGGTCGTGCGCGCGCTGTCGTTCAGGGATGGCCAGATGGTCGTCAGCCTCGTTGCGGCGACGGAGCGCCAGGCCCTCTCCGAATGGATCGGCGCCGACGTGCACCTCGTGCAGGCGATCCCCCTGCCCTTCGTCGCCGGCCGGCAAGGCGTCACCGCCATCTATCCGCCAGATACCGCCGTCGCAGCGCTTTTCGATATGCTCGGAACGGCTGTCCAATGCCAGTCGAGGAAGGAATACGATCTTCTCGCGGCAGCGAGCGCAATGATGTCGACCTATTTCGGCATCATGGAGCAGGTTGCGGTCTGGCTGGAAAGAAGCGGCCTCGAAAAGGCGAAGGGACAGGCCTATATCGCCCAGCTCTTTGCAAGCCTCGCGCAGAAAGCGAACAGGCCCGGCAACGAACCGTTCAGCGCGCTGAGCCGCGAATTCGCGACCAAGGGCGGACTGAACGAGCAGGTTTTTTCCGACTTCGAGAAGAAGGGCGGCCTTGCCGCTCTGACCGCCGCACTCGACGGCGTGCTTGCCCGCATCGAGGGCAGGAACTAAAAAGTCGGCGGCGTGCAGGCGCTGATAACCTCGCAGGGCACGGGCCCGACGCAGCGGAAACGGTGCGGGCGCCTGCTTTCGAAATAGTAGGCGTCACCCGGTCCAAGGATGCGCCGCTCGTCGTCGACCGTGACCTCGAGCCTTCCCGAGAGCACGATCCCGCCCTCCTCCCCCTCGTGAACAAGCGGAACCTTTCCGGTGTCGGCGCCCGGCTGGTAGCATTCCTTGAGGATTTGCAGGCTGCGTCCGAACAGGTTTTCCCCAACCTGCCTGTAGGAGATGGCACCCTTGCCGATCTCCACCAGTTCCTCGGCCGCATAAAAAGCCTTCTTTGGACGTTCGGGCTCGAAGGCGAAGAATTCCGCCAGACCGATGGGAATGCCGTCGAGAATCCGCTTCAAGGCCCCGACCGACGGATTGGAGGCGTTCGATTCGATCAGCGAGATCGTCGAATTGGGAACGCCGGTGCGTTTGGCGAGCTCGCGCTGGGAAAGCTTATGGGCGATGCGGAGATGGCGAAGGCGGTTGCCGATATCGACGGACATGATGTGTTCGTTTGTCTTGTTCAGAATATCGAAAATGTATCCCTTCACCTGTTATATTTCAATGGGTTATATCGGCGAAGAAAAGGACTTGTTTGAAAAGGAGAAATCGCCATTCTCGGCGCATTCCAAGGAGGCCAGGATGGACCAGCTCAACAAGACGAACGCGCCCGTACTCGACAATTTCTGGATGCCGTTCACCGCGAACCGGCAGTTCAAGGCGACGCCGCGGCTTCTCGCGGCTGCAGAGGGCATGTACTACACCGACGTCGATGGACATCAGGTGCTTGACGGCACGGCCGGCCTCTGGTGCTGCAATGCCGGCCACGGCCGAAAGAAGATCGCGCAAGCGGTCGAGCGGCAGCTTGCAACGCTGGACTATGCGCCGACCTTTCAGATGGGGCATCCGATCGCCTTCGACTTCGCCGCGAAACTGGCCGCGAATGCGCCGGGTGGTCCGAAAGCCAAGCTCGACAGGGTGTTCTTCACCGGCTCGGGTTCGGAATCGGTCGATACGGCGCTGAAGATCGCCATCGCCTACCAGCGCGCCATCGGCCAGGGCACCCGCACGCGGATCATCGGGCGCGAAAAGGGCTATCACGGCGTCGGCTTCGGCGGCATTTCCGTCGGCGGCCTGGTCAACAATCGCCGGGTTTTCCCGCAAATACCGGCCGACCATATGCGCCATACGCTCGACATTGAGCGCAACGCGTTTTCGAAGGGCCTTCCCGCTCATGGCGTCGAACTGGCGGATGATCTCGAGCGGCTGGTGCAACTGCACGGCGCCGAAACCATCGCCGCCGTCATCGTCGAGCCGATGTCGGGATCGGCGGGCGTGGTCCTGCCTGCGAAGGGTTATCTGGAAAAGCTGCGCGCGACTGCCGACAAGCACGGAATCCTACTAATCTTCGACGAGGTCATCACCGGCTTCGGGCGTCTGGGCGCTCCTTTCGCGACCGACTATTTCGGCGTCGTGCCCGACCTGATCACCACGGCAAAGGGCATCACCAACGGCACGATCCCGATGGGGGCGGTCTTTGCCAGCCGCAAGGTCTATGACGGCCTGATGGTCGGACCTGATAATGCGATCGAACTCTTCCACGGCTACACCTATTCCGGCCATCCGGTCGCCTGCGCAGCCGGGCTCGCGACGCTCGAGATCTACGAGGAAGAGGGCCTGCTGACCCGCGCGTCCGATCTCGCCGAATACTGGCAGGAAGCTCTCCATTCGCTGAGAGGCTCGCCCAACGTGGTGGACATCCGCAATCTCGGCCTGGTCGGCGCGGTGGAATTGGCGCCGAGAGCCGCGGCGCCAGGAACCCGCGCCTACGACGTCTTCGTCGACTGCTTCAACAAGGGCCTGCTGATCCGCGTGACCGGCGACATCATCGCCCTCTCGCCGCCGCTGATCATCGAGAAGGCTCAGATCGACACGATCGTCTCGACGCTCAGCGATGCGTTGAAGCGCGCCGCATGACCTTCTCCCGATGCGGCGGCAAACGGGCCGCCGCATCCTGCTATCCCACCGGCACCCCAAGCCCGACCTTGACCCGATCCATTGCGACGAAGGTCCGGAAGCGTTTGACGTTGTTGTTGCCGAAGAAGAGCCTGCGCGTCAGAGCCTCGTAGTCGGCCATCGACGGCACGATGATGACCAGGATGAAATCCGCTTCGCCGGTGACGTAGTAGCATTGCTGGATCTCGGCCGCGGCCGTGAATTCACGCTTTGCCTGCTCGATCTGCTCGGCGGTTTCGCTGATGACCTCCACTTCGACGAAGATCGTGATGGATTGTCCGACCGCGTCCGGCTCGACGACCGAGACATCCGCCCGGATGACGCCCTCCTCCCGCATTCGCTTGATCCGACGCTGAACGGCCGGTGCGGAAAGGTTCACCGCATCGCCGATCGTTCGCTGCGGGGTCATATTGTCCCGCTGAAGAATGGCGAGGATTTTCCGGTCGAAATCGTCGAGATGCGGCGGATGAACGGGGTTGCGCAAACCGATGCTCCAATGAAACAAAATTGCAAATGAACGGCCAAATATCAGCGCCTTTTTCGTGTTCGCTGCAATAGAGTTCAACGAAACCCACATGAAGGTGCGCGATGTTTCTTTTGAACAGCACGGCAGACTATCGTCTGGCACTTGACCCGAGAGATGAGAAAACGCTCGACGCCTCCGCCGCCGTGGAGGTGGAACGCCACCTGGCTTTCCGGAAGGACCATGCGGTAACGCCGCTCGTGGCTTTGCCCGGATTGGCGAGCGAAATCGGCGTCGCCGCAATCCACGTCAAGGACGAAGGCCACCGCCTCGGGCTTGGAAGTTTCAAGGCGCTCGGGGGAGCCTATGCGGTGATCCGCCTCGTCCTCAAACAGGCCGAGCAGCAGCTTGGCCGCGTCGTCGATATGGCGGAGCTGCATTCGTCCGAGGTTCGCGCCATTGCGCAGACGATGACGGTCGCCTGTGCGACCGACGGCAATCATGGCCGTTCGGTTGCCCAGGGTGCGCAGTTGGTCGGTGCGCGCGCCGCAATCTTCGTCCACGCAGGCGTCAGCGGCGAACGCATCGCCGCCATCGCCCGCTTCGGCGCGGAGATGATCCGCGTCGAGGGAACCTATGACGACGCCGTCCGCGAAGCGGCCCGCGTGGCCGAGGCGAACGGCTGGATCATCGTTTCGGATACGTCCTGGCCGGGCTATGAGCGGATCCCCGGTCTGGTGATGCAAGGCTATACCGCCCTCGTCAGGGAAGCGCTCCGACAGATGCAGGAACCGCCGACTCATGTGTTTATCCAGTCCGGCGTCGGGGGAATTGCCGCAGCGGTCGCCGGCCATCTGGCCATCGAGTTCGGCAAAAATCGTCCGGTCTTTACGGTAGTCGATCCCGCCCGCGCGGCATGCCTGTTCGAGACGGCGCGGGCCGGGCGTCCGGTGACGGTCGCCCATGGCGAACCGACCGTCATGGCGATGCTCGAATGCTACGAACCCTCCCTTGTCGCATGGCGGATTCTTGCCCGCGCCGCCGACGCCTTCATGACGGTGGATGAGGCGGATGCGACCGACATCATGAAGCGTCTTGCCAACCCGGTCTCCGGCGACCCCGCCGTCGTTGCCGGCGAAAGCGGCGGTGTCGGCCTCGCAGGCGCCATCAAGGCCGTCGCCGACCCGGCGCTCAGGGCAGCGCTCTCGATCGACGGCCGCTCCCGTATCTTCGTGGTGAATACCGAAGGCGCAACCGATCCCGGCAAATATCAAGAGATCGTCGGACTGTCGCCCGCAGCAGTCGCCGCCAGGAACCGTGAAGGAGCCCTGACATGACCGGACAATCGATCGATGCCGCGCGTCTCCTCGGCCGGATCCGGACGCTCGGCGAGATCGGCCGGGATGCCGACGGCCGACTGATCCGGCTGGCGGCCTCCGATACGGAGAAACTCGGCCGCGACCGGTTCGTCGCCTGGATCGAGGGCGCGGGACTTCAAGTCGCCGTCGATCGCATCGGCAATATCTTCGGCATCTGGAAGCCCGATAGCGTGACCGACAACGCACCCCTCATGCTAGGCTCGCATATCGACACGGTCATCGGTGCCGGCATTTACGACGGCTGCTACGGCACGCTTTCCGGGCTTGAAGTGATCGAAACGCTGAGGGCAGAAGGCTTGACGCCGTCTCGTCCGATTGTCGTCGCGGCCTTCACCAACGAGGAAGGCGTGCGCTACGCGCCCGATATGATGGGGTCGCTGGTCTATGCCGGCGGCCTGGATGTCGATACGGCGCTTGCCACCATCGGCACCGATGGAACGATCCTCGGCGACGAACTCGAGCGGATCGGCTATGCCGGCGAGCGTCAACCAGGATTCCCTAGGCCGCATGCCTATATCGAACTCCACATCGAGCAAGGGCCGGTGCTTGAGCGCGAGGGCATTCGCCTCGGTGCCGTGGAACATCTGCAAGGCATCTCCTGGCAGAAAGTTGTTATCACGGGAGACGCCAATCACGCGGGAACGACACCGATCTCCATGCGCCGCGACGCGGGTCATGCGGCCGCACGGGTCGTGACCTTCCTGCGTGACCGGGCGCAGGCCTCGAACACGCCGACGGTCGCCACGGTCGGCTGCATGCGGTTCGAACCGGATGTCATCAACGTGATCCCGTCGCGGGCGACGTTCACGGTCGATCTCCGTGACCCGGACGAAGAACGGTTGAGAGAAGAGGAAGCCGCGCTCGCGACGTTCCTGGACAGGCTATCGGCCGAGGAGCAGGTCGGCGTATCGGTGGAGACGCTTGCCCGGTTCGAACCAGTCAAGTTCGATCAGAACATCGTGAGGCTGATCGAAGAGGCGGCGCGGGAACGGGGCCTCGCCTGCCGGCGGATGACCTCCGGTGCCGGCCACGATGCGCAGATGATCGCCAGGATCGCCCCGTCGGCGATGATCTTCGTGCCAAGCATCGGCGGTATCAGCCATAATCCGAAGGAATATACCGACGACGAGGATCTCGTCGCAGGCGCAAACATCCTGCTCGATGTCGTTCGCCGGCTTGCCACGGAAGGATTGCCGGCATGACCATCGACGAGGACGCTTTACATGCAGAGATGACGGCGTGGAGACACAATCTTCACACGTACCCCGAATTCGGCTTCGAGGAGCAGCGGACCTCCGCCTTCGTCGCCGCAAAGCTGCGGGAATTCGGATTCGACGAGATCGTCGAGGGCGTCGGCGGCACAGGAGTCGTCGCAACGCTGAAGCGCGGCAGCGGCAACCGCGCCATCGCGCTGCGCGCCGACATGGATGCACTCAGGATCAGCGAACAGACGACCGTCCCGCACCGATCTCAAAACCCGGGCGTCATGCATGCCTGCGGTCACGACGGCCACACCACGATGCTGCTCGGCGCCGCAAAGATCCTGGCTGGTGAAGGCGGCTTCGACGGCACCGTGCGCTTCATCTTCCAACCGGCCGAAGAATGGGGCAAGGGGGCGCTGGCGATGATCGCCGACGGGCTCTTCGAAAGATTTCCCTTCGACGAGATCTACGGCATCCACAACATGCCGGGGATCGGCGTCGGCAGCTTCCAAACGCGCCCTGACGCGATCATGTCGGCCGAGGACAATTTCGAGATTACGCTGACGGGCATCGGCGGCCATGCCGCAAGGCCGCACTGGGGCAACGAGGTGCTCGTCGCGGCATGTGCGCTCCTGACCAATCTGCAGACCATCGTCTCCAGGCGGCTGGATCCGGCCGATATCGGCGTCGTGTCCGTCACGGAACTGATCACCGACGGCACGAGGAATGCGCTCCCCGGCCTCGCTCGCATTCTGGGCGATGCCCGCAGCTTCCGTTCGGAGATCAGCGAGACGATCGAGAAGCAGATGCGCCTGATCGCCGAGGGCACGGCCATGACCTACAACGTCAAGGCCGATGTGATCTACACCAGGGAATTCGTGCCTCTCATGAACGACCCTGTCTTGACGGAGGAAGCCCTGACCGTGGCACGTGATCTCTACGGTGTTTCGAACGTCGCCATCGCGAGTAAACCGATGACCGGATCCGAAGACTTCGCGCAGTTCCTCTCGCGCGTGCCGGGCTGTTTCGTATTCCTGGGCAATGGCGTGCACTCGCCGCCGCTCCATAACCCGACCTATGACTTCAACGACGCCGGCCTCTCGCATGGAGCAAACTTTCACGCAGGGATTGTTCGTCGACGGCTCCACACAGGCTGATCTGTGAGACCGGGTGAGCGCTCAGCGCTTCAAGGTCTGTGACGGCAACTGGCCGAAGCGCTTCCTGTATTCGGCTGCAAATCGCCCCAGATGCGTGAAGCCCCATCTCAGCGCGATGTCGGCAATGCCCTGCCTGGCGTCGGATTCGAGCAAATCGCGATGGGCGGCAACCATCCGAAGTTCCTGCAGGTAGGCCATCGGGGTCGTATCCCTGAACTGCCGGAAACCCTGTTGCAAAGTCCGAACGCTGACCTTGGCTGCAATCGCGATGTCGTTGAGCGAAATCGGCTCGGCGATGTGTTCCTGCATGAAGTCGATCGCCCACTTTACATGGCGTGGGGCCGGTGTCGGTGCAGGGAGTGCAAGCTCGTTCGAAAAGCGATTGGGACAGGCCTCCAGAAGCAGATAGATCGCGGCGTCGCAGAGCGAGCCGGCGGCCAGCGGCGACCGTTGCAGCGGTCCGTTGCCGCTGAGCCCGCGATGGAGGTTCGAGACAAGTTGCTGCAATACAAGCCCCGGACCGGTCGTCAGATCGATGTGAGGATGAAAATCGATGTCGCCGCTGATCGTTCGTTCGAACATCTGCGTGAGGTGGCTGATGATCTTCGCCTGATCGACGAACAGGCCGAAATGACGGCGAGGCCCAAACAGGCGGGCGCCTGCGGCACGACCTGCCTCAAGGATCGTACCACGCGCGGGGACCGAGTATATTTGCTCCCGCATGCCGTCGAAGAACGCGTTTCCCTCCATCGGCAGAAAAACGATCATCCTGTCGCTGGTCGCCTCCCGCCTGATCAGGATCGTGCCTTCGTAGGTGCAGTCGGCTACGGTCACCTCGTCTCCCACGGAGACGAAATTGCAGCGGTACGCTATGGGCATATTGCCTTCCGCCACAACTTTGATCGGGGAGTTTGGCGTCGACAATACTTCCGAAAGCGCGTCCGGGTCTGTTCCGCTATGCGCCGTCTCCCGAAACGACATGCTCTGCATTGCCAGCTGCCGGGTGAGGCCGGCATTGTTATATGTTTGAGAACTAATGGACATTCTGGACCTCGAAAGACGAGGCGCACAAGCGACACTGGATTTGTGCAATCATGTTCATCCCTCTTTTGTGTTGCCCCCTGGGCGCTTTCAGCCGTAGCGGCTGATTGCGAGATCCCTCGCATCGATTTCCGGCTGGCGGCCGCCGACGAGATCGCCGATGAGCCGCGCCGAACCGGCGCTCATCGTCCAGCCGAGCGTGCCGTGGCCGGTATTGAGGAAGAGGCCGGCGACCTTTGTCGCGCCGATGACCGGCGTGCCATCAGGCGTCATCGGGCGCAGGCCGGACCAGAAGGAAGCCTTGGAAATATCGCCGCCGGGGAAGAGATCGGTGACCGAGTGTTCCAGCGTGCTGCGACGGGCCAGGCCGAGGTCGTTGGTATAGCCTGAGATTTCAGCCATGCCGCCGACGCGAATGCGATCGCCGAGCCGGGTGATCGCGATCTTGTAGGTCTCGTCCATGATGGTCGATTCCGGCGCGCGCGACGCATCGGTGATGGGGATGGTGAGCGAATAGCCCTTGACGGGATAGACCGGCAGCCGGATGCCGAGCGGCTTGAGCAACAGCGGCGAATAGCTGCCGAGCGCGACCACCACCGCCTCCGCGCTCATCCGCTCACGATCGGTGATGACCCCGCGCACCCGGCCGGCCTCGACATCCAGCGCCTTGATCGTCGTGCCGTAAGCAAAACGGACACCGAGCGCCGCGGCTTTGGCCGCCAGCGCATTGGTGAACTTGAAGCAGTCGCCGGTCTCGTCCTTCGGCGTCAGCAGACCCCCGACGATCTTGTCGCGCACGTGCCTGAGCGCCGGTTCGAAGCGGACACAGCCGTCCCGGTCCAGCACCTCATAGGGAATGCCGTCGGCAGCCAGTGCCTTCACATCCTTTGCCGAAGCCTCGAGCTGTTGCTGCGTGCGGAACAGCTGCAGGGTTCCCTGCATGCGTTCGTCATAGGCGATGCCGGTCTCGGCGCGAAGGTCGGCCAGCGCGATGCGGCTGTAATCGGCAAGGCGCAGCATGCGGCTCTTATTGATCGCATAGCGCTCGGAGGTACAGTTCGACAGCATCCTCGCCATCCAGGCAAGCATGGCCATGTCCAATTTCGGGCGCAGGATGAGCGGCGCGTGCTTCATGAACAGCCACTTCATGGCCTTCATGGGAATGCCGGGCGCCGCCCATGGCGAGCAATAGCCGAAGGAGACTTCGCCGGCATTGGCAAAGCTCGTCTCCAGCGCCGGACCCGACTGCCGGTCGACGACCGTGACGTTATGGCCTGATTTGGCCAGTTGATAAGCGGATGTGACGCCGACGATGCCGGCTCCTAGAACGATGACCTTCATGATGTTCCCAATGATGGAGCCGCCGGCTCTCAGCGATATTGCCTGTGATAACGATCGCCCAGGCCGGTTAGGATTTCGTAAGAAATGGTGCCGGCGTCGCCGGCGATGTCCTCGAGCGTCTGATGGCGGCCAAGCACTTCGACAAGGCTGCCGAAGGTCAGCGCGCCTTCGGGCAGTGCTGTGATGTCGACGGTCGCGCTGTCCATCGACACACGGCCGACGATCGGCAGGCGTGCGCCGTTGAAATAGACCGCGCCGCGGTCGCCCAGGCACCGCGGCAGACCATCGGCATAGCCGGCGGCAATGGTGGCGAGACGCGTTTCCCGCTGCGTGACATGCGCGCCGCCATAGCCGACTTTGGCACCCGCCGGCACGATGCGCGTCTGCACGACGGCGACATCGAGGCTGACGACCGGTTCCATCGGGTTCTTCTCGCCGGCGTTCGGAGCGCCGCCATAAAGCGCGATGCCGGGCCGGGCAAGCACGCCGTGATAGGCGTCCCCCAGGAAAACCCCGCCGGAATTGGCGAAGGAGATGTCGAAGCCGGGAAATTCGTCGGCGATGCGGGACATCTCGGCAAATTGATCGCCGTTCTGCTCGCTGTCCATGTCATCGGCCGAAGCCAGATGGCTCATGATGAACAGGATTTCTACATTGGCGCCGTCCCTAAGGGCTGCCGCCAGCTCCGCTCGCTCTTCCTGGGGAAAGCCGAGCCGCGACATGCCGGTGTCGAATTGCAGGACGGCGGGCAGGCAGCGATTCAGGATACGTGCAGCCGCCGACCATTGCCGCCACTGCGCCAGCGAATTGAGAACCGGAACGATGCCCATCTCGGCGCAGGCGATCTCGTTTCCGGGCTGCAAGCCGTTCAGCACGAAAATCTGGGCATCGTGCGCAAGGGCCGGCCGGAGCCTCAGGGCCTCGACGAACTGGGCGACGAAGAAATGCCTGCAACCTTCCCTGTAGAGCGTTCTTGAGACCCGCTCGGCGCCGAGGCCATAGGCGTCTGCCTTGACGACCGCGCCCGCGCGGACCGGTGACAGCATCGACACGAGCTTGCGATAGTTGCGGCCGAGGGCGGCAAGATCGATCGTCAGATAGCCCGTGGCTCCCTGCGCTGGAGTAACGGTGCGTGTGCGGGAAACCAAAATATCGCTATCCATGTCCACCCCTTGTCGATTTCAAGGAGTTTATGAAATAATGAGCGAAATTGCCTATCATTCAGTAGTCGATTATTGTGTGATTTGCCTATTAGCCGCATAATCAACGAATATTTGGAACGATATCTCATGCCCGCTCTTGACGCGATCGATCGCAATATCCTGAGATTGCTGCGCCTCGATGCCCGCATGAGCAATGCCAAGCTCGCCGCGGAGATCGGTCTCTCTCCATCGGCCTGTCTCAGGCGCATCAAAATCATGGAAAAATCAGGTGTGATCCGCGGCTATACGGCGCTGATCGACACTGGCAATGCGGATGAGATGATCGCCGTGATCATCAACATCACCCTGGAACGACAAACAGAGGATTATCTCGACCGCCTCGAAGCGGCGGTTCGCCGGCATCCCGAGATCCGGGAATGTTTTCTGATGACGGGCGGTTCGGACTATCTGTTGCGCGTGGAGGTCGCGAATGCCGGCGAGTTCGAGCGGATTCACAAGGAGATACTGTCGACCTTGCCGGGTGTCCTCAGGATTCATTCCAGCTTCTCGATTCGCAATGTTCTGGCGACACGCACGAGGGGCAGGCGCTGAACCGCGATCCCCACGCTTAGAGCCTTTCCGGGTTAGATTGAAGCATTCTGCCGGAGCAGGTTTTCGTCAGGCTCTAGATCAATTCGAGCGCCGTAGCCTTGGCGACCGCTTCACTCGTCGTGGCGACGGTCAGCTTCCGGCGTGCCGAGGCGAGATAGAGTTGCACCGCGCTCACCGAAATGGACAGACGGGCGCAGATCTGCTTTGCCATCAGGCCGCTGGCCGTCATTTCAAGACATTGCAGTTCGCGGCGCGACAATTGCGGAAAATCCGCCGTTTTTCTCAGGCCCGACAGAACCATGGCCCTGTCGTGGAGATGGTGGGCGAGAAACTGGAGGTCGCGCATGCTGTCCATGCGGAAATGCCGCCAGTAGGCGTCGGGGTGATTGGACGTGACCGTAAACAGCGACCGCTCCCCTTGAGGTCCCCGCACCGGCAGAGTCACGCCCTGCCGGCCGATACCGAAGGCCATGGCCTCCTTGAAGAAGCCATAAGCCCGGCCCGAATCCCATTTTGACGCCGACCATTCCACGGGCAGGAAGCCGCGCCGGCCGAGACGGACGACGGGATCGATGCTGAAGTAGTCCCGGTCAAGATATTGTTTCACCCACTCGGGCGGGTAGGTCAGCATCAGTAACGGATTGCTGGCCGCCGCCCCCGAGGAGCGGATCACATGCAAAACCATGTGCGATATCGCATAGATGTGGCGGACTTCGTCCAGCGTCGTTTCCAGATCCCGCAATGTCGGCGCTGCGGAGATCCGATCCAGACAATAGAAAAAACGAGAACTGCTCAGCATGAGATGGACTCGTGGTTGTGCGTTTCATTGACTACTCGTACCGGTAACATTTCACGGGATCGGGGAACAGCTAATTCTAATACAACCATGGGTGCGGTGAAAAATGGGTTAAGGCTTAGCGGGAGCATATCCCGCTGCTGGGCGAGCCTTACCGCATGCCGCCATCGGCAAAGGTTCTGGGACGATTGGGCGAAGCTCGCTCCAGTCGGGACAGGTTGGCCCGAAGTGCCCGGCAATTGTCCGCCGTCACATCCCATAGGCCGACATACAGCTTGCCAATCTCGGGCAGGGATCGGGCAAGCGGCGTCGGCCTCCAGCCGATCCTGCGATACACTCCGACCATGGCGCCATCATAGACGCCGACGATGCTTTCGATACCGGTGTCGAGCGCAAGGTCGCAAAGCCCTGAGAGCAGCTCCGTGGCAACTGTGCGCGATTGCTCCATGTGCCCGGCAAGCGGGTGAACGCAAAAGCGCGTACATTCCCAAGTCGTTGGGCTATCGACGTCGATAGGCTGATCGAAGAAATGCCGGAACTCGCTTTTGAGCATCGTCGCTCCCGTCGTCGGTAGCAGGCGCAGCGAACCCGTCAGTGTGCCGGAAGGTCGTTGCGTGACGAGATATACGGGATCCTCGGCCTCGTCGTATCGGTCCCTCTCCCATTGGTCCCGGACATCGACCTGCCATCCCAGCCGATCGCGAAAAACGGCGGCGCGAGCCCGAAACATTTCATCGAAAGCACGTCGATCGGTATCGAGCATGTCTTTGGTGAGTATCCGCAACATATCCGTCCCTCCTGATGTTCTGACGTTTCACAACAGGAGGCCGACCGGGAGCAATCTGGATATTTCACCAGGTTGACCGGTGCTTCGCTTTGCCTTCCCCTTTCATAAGAAGTTTCTGATGTTCGTCGATCGAAAGCTCTTGGTAATTGCCAATTTCAACGCAACCAACGGGAGGATTCTGATGACCCACGACATGGCCCGCGGCAAACGTATTCGAGAGGCGATATCCCGGGGCAAGTTCCGGAAAGTTCACGCCCTGGCGGCCGAACTGGACGTGTCTGTCGCCGCCGTCTCACGCTGGCAGAATGGCGGCCATACCTCGCTGGAAAGCGCCTGCGCGCTCGCCGACCTGCTGGATGTCTCCCTCGACTGGCTGCTGCTCGGGCGAGGCACCATGGACTGGCATAGGAACAGCGCGATCTCCGCCACGGAATTGCAAATGGTTCTGGCGTTGCGCAACCGGTCTGCGGCAACACGGTCCAATCTCGCTGGGCTGGTCGAATCCATCCCTCCGGAGCACCCGTAACGCCAAGCGCAATTCTGCGCGAATTTTTGACCTGAGGTCAACACGTTTAGGTTGATAAAAAGCAGATCGTCGACGATCTTTCTAGTTAAAGCTTCAACGGCGACACAACAGGGCGGCCAGCTCGCCCTGCCCTCGCCGCCGCAGAGACCTTGTTTTCACTCTCAATGCAGAAGGGTCGTTGGCGTCGGCTTTTGACGTGAAACCGTAAATACGCAGCCCGAAAATTATCGAAAAACCGCATCGCCACCGGTCCGGAACATTTTTGGATCTGGTCCCGGCAGTCTCAACCGATTTTGGAGTCAGTCAATGACAGTTGCGCTTTGGAGTCAGTCAATGACCGGTGCGAACCCGGCCCATATCGGCGCCAATGCGCCTACGGTCAAACCGCGGCCTGCCTTCGCGCAGACCGATCTGGTCGCATTGTCGCGCTATTTTTCTCTGCTGATGATGCGCAACATCACAAGCGATGGCTATGTCATCGAGGATCCGGCATCGCCGGGCGTCTTTTCGGCCCCGGGCTGCGTCATCGCCGCACCCTCCTATCCCGCGAACACGCCGGGTGTCGACCAGGACTATGTTTTCAACTGGGTCCGCGACGGGGCCATTACGGCCATCGAAATCGCACTTGCCGGCTTGCTGCCCGTTCCGGGCGGGGTTTTGCCGAGCCTGGTCGACTACGTGAATTTCGCCGCGCTCTGCCAGGCGAATGCGCAGAATTCCGCGACCGTCACACTTGGCCACGCCTGCTTCACCATCACCGGCGAGGTTCGTCCGTGGTCGGAGCAGAATGACGGACCGGCCATTCAGTCGATTGCGATCCTGACCTTGTTCAATCAGCTGGATGGCGCCACGCAGACGATCGCCAAACAATTGGTCGAGACCAACCTCTCTTATCTTCTCGAAGTTTACCAGAACAAGACCACCAATCTCTGGGAGGAATATGAGGGCTATTCCTTTTTCGCAAGGGCCGTGCAGCTGCGCTTTTTCCGGGAAATTTCCGCAAACACGATCTCTATTGCCGTGCCTGCCGGGGTGGCCGATGCCATCTCCTGGCTGGAAAGCCAGCTGGCCACCCACTGGAACGGGCAGCTCTATGTGAGCATTCTGGATGCCGCGGAGCAAGCCGGTTACGACGCGAACATCGATATCGTCTCTGCGGTCTGCTATGGCGGGATCGAGCCGACCGATACCAAGCTGCTGGCAACGGCGGCCATCCTGCGGCGCCAGTGGGCCGATCCTTCGTCTTCGAACTATTACCCGATCAATGGCGCCGACGCGGCCAAAGGGCTCGGACCACTCTTCGGGCGCTATCCAGGCGATCATTACGATGGCGATGTGGCGGCCCCGGTGGTCGGCGGCCATCCCTGGGCTCTGTGCACGGCCAACTTCGCCGAGTTCCAATATCGGCTTGCCAATGCCATCGAGGCCAGCGGCGCCATCCCCCTCGATCAGTTCTCCGAGCCCTTCTTCACGGAACTGGGACTTGGCGCATCCAGCAGCGCCGCCGACGCCTCAGCTGCCTTGCGGGCTTCGTCTGACGTCATGCTGCGCGCCATCGTCTACCACAGCGATCACTATGAACTGAGCGAACAGTTCGATGGAACCGTTGGCTATGAGAAAAGCGTCCGGAACCTGACCTGGAGCTACGCCTCCTTTCTGTCGGCGGTCAGAGCCCGCTCCGCCGCCGCCCCCGCCGCCAAGTCCAAACCCCGAAACTCCCGCGGCCCGAGATCATGACGACGTCAGGCCGTCCGGTCTGAAATCTCGATTGAGTCCAGAACCGCATGATCCGCAAAGCCTGATGCGGCTTTCCGAGAATAATGGAGGACCAAAGTGCTTTTTCCCCTTGAATCCGCGATAAAAGCCGATGCCGAAACCGTCGCAGCGTCTGGCGACTACGATATCGTGATTGTCGGCAGTGGCATTTCCGGCGCAATCATTGCCAAGCAGGCTGCCGAAGCGGGCAAGCGTGTCCTTATCCTTGAAGCCGGAACCGGTGCCAACAGCACACTGTCAGGCTATGACAATCTGCTGACGACTTTCTATTCGGCAGCCTCCAAGGACAACCAGTCGCCCTTTCCGCTGAATGCGAACGCGGCCATGCCCCGCAGCCCGCAGCTTCGCAAGCTGCAGGCCGGGGAAACCGATAGCTCGACCTATATCGTTCAATCCGGCCCTTATGTCAGCGATACGACATATACCCGTATTTTCGGCGGAACGACCATGCACTGGGAGGCGAAAACGCCTCGCCTGCTTCGCTCGGACTTCAAGACGCGCACCATTTTCGGCCAAGGGTTGGACTGGCCGCTGAGCTTTGAGGAAATCGAGGATGATTACCGCCTGGCCGAGCGGGAAATCGGTGTATCGGCAGATGTCGAAGATCAGCAATATCTGGGGCAGACCTTCCCGGACGACTATGTCTTTCCCATGCGCGGCCTGCCGCTTTCTTATCTGGATCAGCAGGTCAACAAGGGCATCGAAGGCACCAGCGTCGAACTTTACGACAAGACCTATCCCCTGAAGGTCAGGCCCTATCCGCAGGGGCGCAACAGCATACCCAACCCGGCCTATGACGGCGGCAAGGGCTACCGTCCCATCGGCGCCGTCGATACGCATCAGGTCGAAGAGGGCGGTCGCTGCCAGGGCAACACCAACTGCGTACCGCTCTGTCCCGTGCAAGCGCGTTACCACTCCGGCAAAACGCTTGCCAAGGCGTTCGCAGTAAACGGGAAAAGCAGCGAGCGGCTTGTCGAACTATTGCCGCAGGCGGTCGCATCGAAGGTCAACATCGATCCGGATAGCGGGAAAGTCCACTCTCTCGAGGTCAAGATTTACAAGGATCCGACCTCACCTGCTCACGAGACCATCACCGTGAAGGGCAAGGTTTTCGTGCTTGCGGCAGGCGCCATCGAAACGGCGCGTCTCATGCTTGCCTCCGGCCTGCGCAGCACCAGCGGTCTTGTCGGACGCAATCTGATGGACCACGCCTATCTGCTGAACTGGGCGCTGATGCCGGAAATCTGCGGCACGATGCGCGGAACCAGTTCGACGGGCGGTATCGTGGACCTGCGCGACGGCCCTTTCCGGGAAAGGCAAGCCGCCTTCGCCATCGATATCCATAACGACGGCTGGGGCTGGGCCACGGGTGCGCCGACTTCCGACCTTCTCAAACTGGTGGATGATCGCAACCTCTACGGGGCGGATCTTCGGCGCGGCATGATCGACCAGGTTTCGCGGCAGTTGCTGCTGGCATTCATGATCGAGGTCATGCCCGTCGAAAGCAACCGCATCGCGGTGGATCCGCAATATACCGATGCTCTGGGCAATATGCGGCCCATCCTGTCCTTCACGGTTCCGGAATATACCATGAAGGGTGCCGCCTATGGCCGCCAGTTTGCGCGCACCGTCTTCACGCGTCTGGGCGCGCAGGATCATACCCAATACGACCCCAGCGATTTCGGCTATGTGGCCTATGAGGGGCAAGGCTATGCGATCCGCGGCGGCAATCATCTGGCCGGGACCCATATCATGGGAACGACGAAGACCAATTCCGTCGTGGACAAGAACCAGCGCAGCTGGGACCACGAAAACCTCTATCTCGTGGGCGGCGGCAGCATGCCGACGATCGGCACGGCCAATGTCACCTTGACGCTGGCCGCCATGTGCTTCCGAAGCGGCCGCGACATTCTGAAGTCTCTGCATTGAACGAAGACCGGCATCCGCTGTGCGGAACGAACAGATGGCCTCGCAAGCGACACGAAGCCGGCCTGTGAACCCAACTTATCTTTCATGGAGCTTGAGATGTATTCCTCCAGTATTAAGACGCTCGATGAGCTGAAAGAGTTTCTCTACCGGGCGATGCAGCTCGAACATGCGACGATTCCGCCTTATCTGACGGCGCTTTACTCGATCAAGCCCGGCGTCAATCAGGATGCGACCCAGGTTCTGCGCGTGATCGTCGTGGAAGAAATGCTGCATCTGACCATCGCGGCCAATATTCTCAACGCCATCGGCGGCACGCCGGATCTTGTCAGGCCGGACTTCGTAGCCCGCTATCCCGCCGCCCTGCCGGACGGCGAGACGGATTTCAAGGTCGGCATCCAGGCTTTCGGCCGTGAGGCGCTGGCGACTTTCCTGAAAATCGAGCGGCCGGCCCAGCGTCCTGAACATCTCGTCGGCAAGGGCCTGATATATCGCAAAACTCCCCCTGATATCACCGCGCTTGCCAGCCATCCGAGCCATGAGGACCTCCACTTCTTCAGTATCGGCGAGTTCTACTCAGCCATCGCGGAAGGCATCAAATACCTGGAGGCCGAAGCGCATGGGGCGGGCACAACCATCTTTACAGGCGACAGATCGCGCCAGATCACCTCGGAATATTATTACTCCGGCGGCGGCGAGCTGTTTCCGGTGACCGATCTGAAAAGCGCGTTGGAAGCCATCGATCTCATCATCGAACAGGGCGAGGGCGACGGAGGCGGTATCTACGACGATGACGACCACGAACTGGCCCATTACTATCGTTTCGAGGAACTGGTCAAAGGCCGCTACTACCAGAAGGGCGACCAGCCCGGCCACCCCACAGGTCCTGAGTTGCAGGTCGATTGGGAAGGCGCGTATCCCATAAAAAAGAACCTGAAAGTGGAGGACATACTCGAAGGCTCGGAACTGCGTGGGGCGGCGATCGCCTTCAACACGCGCTACGGCGAATTTCTCCAGCTTTTGACGCGTGCCTATAACGGCCAGCCGACCCTGCTGCTGGAAGCCGTTCCGATGATGTTCGAATTCCGCAACATGATCCTCGAACTCATCCGCAATCCCCTGCCGCAACATCCCGGTAAGAACGGCAGCCCCACCTATGAGATCCCCGGCGCCATCAAACAGCCAGCCGCCACCCGGCAGGCGGAGGTAAACGCATGAGCAACCGTTTCGAGGCATTTCTGGGTCTTTCCGGCGAATTGACGGCCTTCTCCCACTTTGATCTCCTGGGAACGGGCCTGGCGGACCGCTATCTCGCCACGCTCGACAAGGTGGTCGGCGGCGAGATCGTCGACGCGCTGCTGGCCGCCTTCGCCGCCCTGCCATCCCCGGAAGGTGAGGTCCGCATCCAGGCGGTGCGCACGACCATTCTGGGCAATGAATTGCTCGGAGACGTGGCCCGTGCGCTGATCAAGCTCTGGTATTCCGGCACCTGGTTCGAGCTGTCCTCCGCCTGGACCGAGCGCTTTGGCCCCAGGCCTGCGAATATCACCTTCGTCGTTTCTCCCGATGCCTATGTCGAGGGTCTGCTCTGGAAGGCGATCGGAGCCCACCCTGCAGGCGCCAAGGGGCCGGGTTTCGGCTCCTGGGCCTTTCCGCCGAAAATTCCGGCTTTTTCCGGCTCTCGATTCCAAAACCTGACCTGACGCCACTTCCGTTTGTCTTCAAGAACTGGATCATTGCCATGACGACACATCTGCATCGACTGACGCCTGCCAAAGTCTGGCTCGGTGTCATCCCCACGCTCTGGTGGAATGACGATTTCATCAATATCGACATCGGCATCCCCTACGAGCAGGCTCTGAGTGAAATGGCGCTCGCCGGCTATGTCGGATGCGGCGTCGGCCACAAATATCCGACGGACCCGAAAATATTGCGGCCTGTCCTCGAACTCAGGGGATTACGGATTTCCGAGCCCTGGGTGAGCACCTACTTCACCATCAATGCGATGAAGCGTCATACGCTTGATAATGTCGATGCTCAACTCGACTTCCTCGAAGCCATGGAAGGCGGCAGCGACGATCCGCGCAGGGCCGACCTGGTCGTTTCCGAGTTTGGCGGAGCCGTCAATCCGCTTCCTGTCGCCCTGTTTCCGAATTGCCCCGATTTCTCCGATGACCAGTGGAAACGGCTGATCGAAGGCCTGCATGAGGCCGGAGAGAAAGCCAGGGCCCGTAACCGCCGGCTCTGCTATCACCCGCATCTGGGGACCGGGGTGATGAATACGGAAGCGATCCACCGGCTCATGGACGAGACGGATCCTCGCCTGGTCAACATGCTTCTCGACACTGCGCACCAGGCGGCTGCCGGTGTCGATCCGCTGGCGCTGGCCAGAAAATATGCCCACCGCATCAAGCATGTTCATCTGAAAGACATTCGCGCCGAGGTGGTTACGAAGATTCACAAAGAAGGATTGTGCTTCCAGCAAGGGATCGAGGCGGGAATCTTCACCGTCCCGGGTGACGGCTCCATAGGGACCTTTCCGGAAATCCTCGATGCGTTGGCCGAGGCGGATTTCGCCGGTTGGATCTGCGTCGAGGCAGAGCAGGACCCAGCCAAGGCCAATCCGCTGCAATACGCGAAAATGGGCCGCGAATATCTGCGCAAGCTGCTCGGATGGTAGCCCGGCGCGGACCGTTTGTCTCAGCCCGATGGCGATGTGAAGGAGGCGGGCAGGGATCTCGCTTCATGACGGTGTCGGGCGGGACATCATCCTGAACCACGCATGACTGGATAGCGACAGCTGGAGCGATGAAGATGGAAGAGGCACGCAGACGAGAGATATATTTCAGCTTCTTTATGTTTACAGCCGATTTGAGGCCGAACGACGCGGGCTATACCCAGGTTCTTGTCCGGCATCTGAAAGCGCTTACCGAGATCGGCTACACCGGCTTCGATGTGCATATCGCCCCAGGACCGGCCAACGTCGGTCATCACGCTGAGGTCGAGAGCTATATCGGCCTCAAGAGGGCGTTCGATCGGGCCGGCTTCCGGGATGTGAAGTTCACAACCAATGTGGGGACCACGCGAACCTTCGATCCGACCTCGCCCTATGAGGACCAGCGCAAGCAGGCGCTGTCCTATCTCAAATCCCGCGTCGACATCACCTCGGTGCTGGGCGGGGAGAATACGATCATGTCGGGGCCGTTCCTGTACCCCTATGGCATCTTTCCACTGACGGATGACGGCGAAGGGATCTGGAGCGACGCGCTTCAGGATTGGATGAAGCCACGATACGCGGCGGCCGCCTCCATCTTCCGGGAATTGGCGCAATATTCTGCGGAGAAGCGGGTGAAGCTCGCCATCGAACCGGTCAAGAATTGGGAAACGCCCGGGCCGACCATGGTCTCGGAAGCGCTGGACTTTCTCGAAAGCGCCGACATTCCGGTCGGGGGCGTCACGATCGATACAGCCCAGGTCGTCATGGAAAGCCAGGGACCGGCCATCTTCAGGAAAAATGTCGCCCGTGCCGTACAGCAGAGTCGGCTGAATTACGTTCACATCTCGGCGCCGGACCGGGGCGCTGTCAGAGATAGCTGGATTCCCTGGGAGATCATGCTGGACGAAATCGAGCCGGTCTATTCCGGCCCCTATCTCGTCGAAGTCTTCAACGCGATTCCACCCTTCGAGAGTTCGATGCGAATGACGCGCAGACGCTTCTGGCGGCCCGGTGAGGACGCGCCGGAGGCAGACGTCGACAGCGCCTACGACGTTGCGCGCGCGGCCCTGAAGACATTGGAGGAGAAACTCGCGTCCCGCGGCCGTTGATCTCATCCGTGATGGCGCTCGGGCGCAGATGTTGTGCCCGAGTGAACTTCAAATCTCAGCAAACGACCTTTCAATCAGGGAGATACCGATGGTCACGCAATTGCCGGATCCCATTAAAATCGTCAGGCGAGCAGGCGATGTCCGTATTCATACTTTCATTTCAGCTTTCACGGCTGACAATATCGCCAATGCAACGCACATCATCGAAAGCAGGAACATGCTTGTTCTCGTCGATGGGCAATTCCTCGTTCCCTATGCCCTGCAATTCAGGGAATATGCCAACAGTATCGGCAAGAAGATCGACCGGATCTATCTGTCGCACAGACACCCCGACCATTGGTTCGGCCTGGGAGCCGCATTCAGCGATATTCCGATTTATGCATTGCCGAAAACGATAGAGTTCCTGCAGCAGCATGGGGAAGATTCCCTGAATGACCACTGGAAATTGGGCAATCTCGCTCCGAAGAGCTTGATCATTCCCGAAAGAGCTGTCCGCGCCGGCGAGGAAATCATCGACGGAGTCAAATACCTATTTGATGAAGTCGTCGATACGGAGATCGATTTTCTTCTCACCATAGGTCTTCCGGACGTGGGCGTTTTTATTGCGCAAGACCTGATCTACAGCGGAACGCACCTTTATCTGACGAAATACATGGAGCATTGGATTGGGATTTTGCAGGGTATGCTGCTGTCCGACTATGACCTGTTCCTTCCCGGTCACGGCTTTCCGGCTGACAAAAACGAGGTTGCCAAAAATATAGAGTATTTGTCCGTCGCCCTGGAGGCCGCCGGCAACGGACTCACCAATGACGCTTTCAAGCGCTTCCTGCTGGAAAGATTTCCCGAGCGGAAATGCCCCGGCATATTCGACATATACGTACCGCGCTTATTCGATAACGCGAGCGAGTTCTAGCGCATCGGCCCGAAAATCGGAATCGATTTTCGGAAAGAACGATGCGTAGATTCAAAGTGTTAGAGCTGTCCTTTGTGCGTCCGAAAGGACGCACGGCACTCTAATATCCGTCAATTGTCGTCAACAGGGGAGCCGTTGGAACATGGGCGACACATACACGGTTGGACAATATCTGGTCGACAGACTTCGCGAACTGGGCCTGGGGCACCTGTTTTCCGTAGCAGGCGATTATTCGATCGAATGGGTGAACAGTTATGTCGAGAAAAGCGATATAAAGGTCATCGAAGAGGCGAATGAACTGAATGCCGGTTATGCGGCTGACGGCTATGCCAGACTGAAAGGAATTGGCGCTCTGTGCGTCACCTATTCCGCAGGCTCGCTTTGCGCAACAAATGCGATCGCCGGATCCTACGTCGAGAAAGTGCCGGTCGTTCTGATCAACGGTGCGCCCAGCATCAAGAAAACGCTGACGTTCGAACAAACCGGCTACAGTTCGCATCACTTCATCAGCGGCCGGGAAACGGATCTTCAGGTATTCGAATACATCACCGCCGCTGCCGTCCGCATCGACAGCCCTCATCTTGCGCCAATGCTCATAGATTATGCGCTGACGCAGTGCATCACGGAAAGACGTCCGGTCTATATCGAGTTGCTGGAGGATATGGTGGACCTGGGATGTACGCGCCCGTCGAATGCCTTAAAAGCGGCGCCTGTTATATCCGACGAGAACAGTCTCAATCAGTCGATCGCGCAAATCAGCGAAAGATTGCAAAACGCCACCCGACCGCTGATCTGGGTCGGTGTCGAGATCGACCGGTTTGGCCTTCACGACCAGGCGGAGCGGCTCATCCGGGACCTCAAAATTCCCTACGTGACCGAGCTTTTGAGCAAGGCCATTCTATCGGAAGACGATGTACAATTTGCCGGGGTGTTCGATGGCAAATCGTCATCACCCTATGTCCAGTCTTTGGTCAAAGACTCCGACTTCGTATTGGCACTGGGCGTCTGGTTGACTGATATCAATGATTTGGGCTGGCCTATCGATCTCGATAAAACCGCATTCGCCTCCTGGGAGACCGTGAAATATGGCACGATCTTCAACGCACAGGTTTCGCTAGCGGATCTCGTCAACGGCTTGATTGACAAAAGGCTGACGTGCAAAGGCCAAAGTCTTCCGGTGAAACCGGCCCGGCAACTGCCGGTCGTCAATCCGGCAGGCGAAATTACCTATCAGGGCTTCTACGATTTCATTCAGGCGCAGATCGACGGAAATACCATCGTTGGTGCCGACGCGAGTTTGAATTATTTCGGGAGCCTGCTTCTTGAAGTGGGTGCTCGCCGCGGTTTCATCGTGCAATCATCCTATTCGGCGATCGGTTATATCGGTCCGGCCGCAACCGGGGTTTCGCTGGCGAAGCAAAATCAACAAAGGCTACTGGTCTTTGCGGGGGATGGCGGGTTTCAGATGACCGCTCAATGCCTCTCGACACAAACCCGTTTCAATCTCAACCCGATCATCTTTGTGATGGACAACGGCATTTATGGCGTGGAGCAATGGCTTGCCGACGCATCGGTTTTCCATGGCGACAAACCGTTCTACAATTCCTGCATCCTGCACCAGTGGAATTACAGCAAGCTGGCAGAGGTCTTTGGCTGCCAAGGCTGGAAAGTGGGCACCTATGGCGAACTGAGGGAGGCCATAAACGGCGCCAAAGAAAACCTGAACAGTCCGTCCATCATCCAGGTCGTCGTGCCGCAGCGATCGATCCCCGACAATGCGAACTGGAAAGCAAATTAGAATGGGCATAGGAGAGTTCAGCGCTTTAGTGGGCGGAACGGCAGATGGCAGGCATGCCTAACCACCTTCGGTGACCTCAACATCGAGCGCTGGGCCTTCTGGCCACAAGTGGTATAGTTCAATTTCGGTCGTCCGACCTAGACGATACGACAAAGGAACTGTTCCATGGGAGACCAGAAACGCCCGCTGCAACCTGGAGAAACCGCTCCCGCATTCGCGCTCGCCACGGCCAACTTCGACGGAACGGTCTCTTTCGCCGACTTGAGCGGTCGCCCGTTCGTGATCGGGTTCTTTCGCGGGCTGCACTGCCCGTTCTGCCGGCGTCAGTTGGAACAGCTTGCCGGCGTACAGCCGACGCTACGCGCCGCCGGGGTGGAGACCGTCGCCGTTATCAACACGCCGGTGGAACGTGCCCGCCTGTATTTCCGCCACCGGCCAACGCCAATAACACTTCTATGCGACCCGGATTGCCGCACGCATCGGGCCTACGGTGTGCCGCATGCCGAGTTCCTGCCCGATGGGAGTTGCGAGCAGCCCGAATGGCCCTATCGTACAACGATGGAACAGTTCCTGGCGGCACGCATCAACCCCACGGACGAATTGCCGGAACCGCTGCACCCGATGGAGGCCAACACGATACTCAACGCCAAGGATCGGTTTGAGCTTGACGAAGCCGACAATGAGATCTTCGCGAACCACGCGACCCAACTCCTCGGGCACTTCCTGGTCAATGCGAACGGCACCATCGGCTGGGCACAAATCGAGGCGCTCGACGGACCGAACAGCCTCTCCATCTTCCCGACCGCGGCAGAGATCATCGCGGCCGCTGGCAGCCTTGGACGCTGACCTGCGGTGAACCGTCCGATAGCATCTCAGTAGCAAAAGATCGAATGGTGGAAGCCCAATTCCGCCCGCTATCGCGTGAATGTCTGCCTGATGCCGGCAATCCCGCGGCGCAGGAAGGGATCGGTGTGGACGTAGAACAACTGGACCCCCTTCTGCAGCCAATGAGGCAATTCGTCGGCGGTGGCGAGCGTGCCTGCAATCTTGCCTGCTGCACGAATCTTGTCGACGGCGACCGCGACCTTATCCATCACTGCTTCGGGACGCGGCTCGCCGAAGGGCGGAGCCGGCGGATAACCCATATTCTGCGAGAGATCGCCGGGGCCGATGAAGAAGACGTCAATGCCATCGACCTTCAGCATTTCGTCGAGATTGTCGATGGCATCCACCGTCTCGATCATCGCCACCACCAGGCGCTTGTCGAAGTCGGACGGAAGAGCGTAACGAACGGTATCGACGATGGCGCGCGCCTGTTCGGCCGTGTCCACCATCGGGACCATGATCCCATCGGCGCCCGCATTCAGGTAGCGGATAATGATCGGGCGCTCGTGCGAATGCGGCCGAATGATCGCCGCCCCGCCGACGGAGCGGACGATCTGCGCGGTCATGCGCACATCCTCGAAACTCCAGCTTCCGTGCTCGCAGTCGACGAAGACGGAATCGGCGCCGAGCTCCACCAGCCGGGCTGCCAGGCCCGACGATACGTGATGCGGCGTATACATGGTGACTGCCTCGCCTGCCAACAGTCGCGCGCGCAACTTCGCTCCGTTCATCGATGTCTCCCAATTCTACTTTTTCGGCATATCCGGCGTGTCGGCCGGCGCTCCGACCCACCGCGCAATTTCGATATCCGCTGACGTGTCCCGCATGAATGTCGGGCAGATGTGAAGCTCGGGGATCACAGCGCTCTTGTTCAGGCTGGCGCAGAGGACGATCGCACGGGCGACGTCATGAGGATCCATCATGACGGCACGTTCCTCCTGCAGAGGTGGGCGCGCGCGATTGTCCATGATCGGCGTATTCGTCTCGCCGGGCAGGATCGTCGTCGCCCGGATCCCCTGATTGCGATAGGTGTTGTGCAGGAAGGTCATGAAGTTCTTCACGCCGGCCTTGGCCGCACCATAGGCCGCGCCGCCGAGCAGGTTGGGGTTGATCACGGCAAGCGACGAGACCGTGATGATCGTCCCCTCGCCCTTAGCGATCATGTCCGGAAGGACCGCCTGGGTCAGGTTGAAGACGGCCGTCAGATTGACGTTGATGGTGGAGGTCCACTCGGCCTCGCTCAAGAACCGCGCGTTCAGCACCTTGCTTGCGCTGCCGGCATTGTTCACCAGGATGTCGACGGGTCCGACGCTATCCTTGATCCACTTCACGGCCGCAAAGATCTCTTCACGCGTCTCGATATCGAGTGCTCGCATGACGGCCTTGCCACCCGCCTCTTCGATCAAGGCCGCCACCTCGCGCAGCGGTTCGATCCGCCGCCCGGTCAGCACGACGGTGGCCCCGTCCTTGGCCAGCAGCAGGGCGGTCTCGCGACCGATCCCGGAGCCGGCTCCCGTCACCAGAGCGATTTTTCCTTGAAGACGTCCCATATCTTTCCCCTATTCGGCCGCAGCAGCGATCGGGCCAGAATAGCCGTAAATTTCCCGCGCGGCCTTCGCTGTGATCAGGTTCTCGGCAAGATCCTGCTCGATGAGCGCCCGCGAACGATCACTCGCCAATCCCCAACCGCCGCCGCCAGGCGTCTCTACCTCGAGGCGCTGGCCGGTCTTCAGGACCACCTTGCCCTTTGGGAACTGAGGCTTGCCGTCCTTCGAGACCTTTCCGGCCGATCCGCTCTGCCCTTCGACGACGCCGAAGCAGGGATGTCGGACACGCTCGGAGGCGAGATAGATGTTCATCGGGCTCCTGCCGAGGTTGCGGAGCACGACACGCTGGCCGAGGCCGCCGCGATGTTTACCTGCGCCGCCGGAGTCGGCGATCAGTTCCTTCCGCTCGGTCAGCACGGGCACGGCAACCTCGAACATCTCGATGGCCGTTACCTTGCAGTTCGAGGGGAAGCTCAGCGTGTCCAGGCCGTCGAGCTCAGCGCGCGCGCCCTGCCCGCCGTGGAAATTCTGAACGGACCCATATTGTGTACCGTCATTGCGCTGACCGACGCAATTGGCGGCCCAGATCGGAGCGCCGCCGCTGTCGCCCATCACCTTATCGGGCACGACGCCTTCGAGCGCCTTGAAGATCAGCGAGGGAATGACGTGCCCGATCAGGTTTCGCGAATTGCCCGCCGTCCATTGCTGCGGATTGAGAATGCAGCCGAGCGGCGCCTCGTCAGTGATCGGGACGATGCAGCCCTCGTTGTTCGGCGTCTCGGGATCGAGCAGGCACTTCAGAGCATAGACCGAATGGGCGTAGCGATAGTTCGTCCGGCAGTTGATCGAGTGCAGAACCTGGTCGGAGGTGCCGGTGTAATCGACATGAACAGAGTCGTCCTTGATGATGACCGAAGCCTTCAGCGTCACGTCGACATCGTAACCGTCGAGCAGAACCTCGGCCGCGTAGCTGCCATTCGGCCATTCCCGGATCGCCTTGCGGGTCTGCGCTTCGGAGCGGGAATGAATGGCAGCGGCCAGGCCTTCGACATCGTCGAGACCATACTCGTCCAGGAATTTGACGAGTTCGCGGCCCATGACGTTGTTGGCGGCGATCATCGATTCGAGATCGCCCCGCACCTCTGTCGGAAGGCGGACCGAGGCTTCGATGATATCGAAGACGTCCTGGTTCGGAACGCCTGATTTCAGCAGCTTGACGATCGGGAAGCGGATGCCTTCCTCGTAGATGTCGCTTGCTTCGGAATGCAGAGGCGCCCCGCCGATATCGGGAAGATGGGCGATGGAGCCGGCATAGGCGACGACCTTGCCGTTCTTGAAGATCGGCGTGATCATCGTGACATCGGGAAGATGGCCGGTGCCGATCTCCGGATCGTTGGTCGCCAGCACGTCGCCCTCTTCGAGCCTGTCGGCCGGAAACTTCGGCAGGAAATAGTTCTGGGCGGCAGCCGGGAGCGAGGTGATGAAGACCGGGATCGACCAGGTGCATTGCGCCAGCGCCCGTCCCTTGCTGTCGAGGAGTACAGTCACGTAATCGTGGTTCTCGCGGACGATCGGCGAGAATGCCGTCTTGCCGAGAACGTTGTCGGCCTGGTCCGCGATGAAGATCAGGCGGTTCCACATGACCTGAAGATTGATCGGGTCGTTGAAATCGGTGGCGGGTTTCGACATCAGAGTACCCCTTAGTGAATGTTGATCACGAGGTTGCCATGGGCATCCACATGGAAGACGCCGCTCGGGCCGACGACCGCGGTCGATTCACGCTGCTCGACGATTGCCGGACCCTTGACCTCTTCGCCGACGGGAAGCTTGTAATGGTCGTAGACCGCAGTCTCGGCAAAGCCGCCGATCTCCTGAAAATAGACCTTTCGGCTGCCCTTCTTCGCGTCGGCAACGACGGTCTCGTGCGGGCGCGTGACCTGATCCTTTTCGCCGCCGGCGCGCAGCCGCCAGGTGATGACCTCCAGCGGAGCGGCAACGGTACGGCCGAACAGTTCGCGGTAGAGCTTGAAGAAGTTGCCGCGAAGCTCGCTAAGGAATTCCTCCTTCGGCAGGGTCCGGTCGGGCAGAGCCACGGTGATTTCATGGCCCTGGCCGACATGGCGCATGTCGACGGTGTAGCGGTTGCTGATCGTATCCTTCGGGACGCCCGCTGCCGACACGACTTCGGCGCCCTGGGCCGATAGCTCGTCCAGCAGGCGGTTCATGGCGCCGACATCCCAGGCGTCGAGCACCATCGGATGGCTTGCGGAAAGATCGACGGCCACGGGCGCGATCAACAGGCCGATCGCCGAACTGACGCCAGCACCGGTCGGGCAGATGATGCGGGAAATGCCAAGCTTGCGGGCGATGCCATAGGCGTGCACCGGGCCGGCGCCACCGAAGGCGACCATCGGCAGCGAACGGGGATCGACGCCGAGATCGGTCGCATGCATGGCGGCCGCCTTGCTCATGGATTCGTTGACGAGGTCATGGATGCCCCATGCGCAGCGCTCGACCGAGACCTCGAGCGAGGCGGCAAGTTTGGCCATCGCCTCGTGAGCTGCTTCTCTGGAAACCTTGAACGACCCGCCGACGAAGGATTCGGTGCCCATATATCCAAGCAGGATGTCGGCATCCGTGACGGTCGGCTGGGTGCCGCCGCGCTGGTAGGCGGCCGGTCCAGGCATGGCGCCTGCGGAGTGAGGGCCGACATCGAGCAGGCCGAGAGGGTTCTTGGCCGCGATCGAGCCGCCACCCGCGCCGATCTCGATCATCTGGATTGACTGGATCTTCAGCGGGAAACCGGATCCCTTGCGGAAACGCTGATAATGGGCGACCTCGAGATCGGTCCCGACATTTGGCTCACCGTCCGGGATCAGGCAGAGCTTTGCGGTCGTGCCGCCCATGTCGAAGGACAGGACGCTCGCCTCGCCTGCCGTGCGGCCGAACTCTGCGGCAGCCACCGCACCCGCCGCCGGGCCTGACTCGATCAGGCGCACCGGCAGTTCCGCGGCACGCCGGCTCGGCACCAGTCCGCCCGAGGATGTCATCCACAGGACCTGGCGGTCGATGCCCTTCGCTGCGAATTCACGCTGCAGATGGGCGACGTGGCCGGCCATTTGCGGCCTCGTATAGGCATTGACGACAGTCGTCGACGCGCGGTCGAACTCGCGCATTTCAGGGCAGACTTCGGAGGAGAGCGAGACGAAGATATCGGGGTCTTCTTCGCGCAGCAGCGCTGCGACGCGCTGCTCGTGCTGCGGATATTTATAGGCATGGAGAAGGCAGACGGCGACGGAGCGAATGCCCTTCTCCTTCAGGCGACCGGCAATCTCGCGCACCGTCTCTTCCTTGAGTTCGGTCATGACGGAACCGTCGGCGGCGATCCGCTCCTTGGCGCCGAAGCTGTTTGCGCGGGTGACCAGCGGGTCGGGATATTTGATGTTCAGGTCGTAGAGGTCGTAGCGCCCTTCGTTACGGATTCGCAGCATGTCCTGGAAACCGTCGGTGGTGACGAAGCCGGTCTCGACGCCCTTGCGCTCGAGCACGGCGTTGGTGACGACGGTGGTGGCGCCCAGCACCTGCAGTTGGTCGATGGCGATGGTGCCGGCGAATTTTTCCAGCAATTCGGACACACCCTGCACGACGGCTTCAGCCGGGTTCTTCGGCGTGCTCAGGACCTTGTGAAGGTGGAGGTCGCCCCTGTCATCCAGGAGCGCGAAGTCGGTAAAGGTACCACCCGTGTCGAAAGCCAGTTTTGCCATGTTGTCCTCGAAGCGACTGTTCGGCGCGGCAGGCGCCGCTATGCGGATCCGATGCCCGGACCCGATGTCTGCTTGAAGGTTAGGGGAATGCCCGGCGCGTTGGCTAACACAACTACAGTCTGCCGCTATAGGGTTTGCTTATGGCGGGCGGCGGTCAGCCGTCGGACTGCCGCTGCGAGGAGCAGCTCGGGCTAGGCGGGCTTGATTCCCTGGTGATGACTGCTCATCAGTTTGCCGACGACATCAAGCAGAACCGACCGTGCGGCGATGGCGGGCTCCGACAAGGGAAGATGATCTGCGACGCAGAGCGACACGGTCGCGTCGATCACCGGCTTGGTCAGTGCCCGCACCTGCGCGCCTGAGAAGATCGCCGTCTCCGTCACCACCGAAGCCGGGAGAATGGTCGATCCAAGCCCTTCGAGCACAGCCGCGCTGAGGGCCGGAACGGACTCGATTTCCGAGACGACCTCAGGTGTCGCTCTGGCTCTCGCCAGCGCGTCGTCGATCAGCCGGCGCAGCAGATGGGCCTTGCTGGGAAGAAGCAGCGGGATCTCCTGGAGGGCGGCAAGCGGAAGCGGCGCGCTGCTATCCCCGGGGAGTTCGATGCCCGGCGGCGAGACGAGGAACATTTCCTCGCGGAACAATGGCTGCAGGGTAACGCCTTTGATCGGCGCAGCAGCATAGATCAGCGCCATATCCATCTTGCCCGTCATGATCAGTTCGCTGAGGATCTGGCCGAAACTGTCATTGATGTGGACGACGATATGGGGATGCCTCGCCTTCATCTCCTTGAGGATCGGCAGCGACAAGGCGCTTGACGAGGAATAGGTCGCAAGGCCGATCGAGACGCGGCCCGCCACCGATTTGGCGGACTGATCGATGTCGACCTGAGCCTGCTCGATCTGCTTCAACATCAGTTGCGCATGCCGATAGAGGATGAGCCCTGCCTCCGTCGGCGCAATGCCGACATTGCTGCGGATGAGAAGCTTGTGCTTGAAGTGCGCCTCCAGAGCGGCGATCTGCTGCGACAACGCCGGCTGGGCCGTCCTCAGAAGGCTTGCCGCGCGCGATACGCTGCCCGTATCGACGATCTTTACGAAGCTCTTCAGTTTGCGGAAATCGACGCTCATGGTCACCGGCTTGTTGTTTCATGCAAAACGTAAAGCCTGCAGCCGGAGGGACGCAAGTCCCAGTCACAAGTCCCACTGGCCTTTCGCGGTTAACGCAGCTCGGCAACAGCCCGTTCGATGCGGTCGCATGCTTGGGTGATCGTCTCCATCGACGTCGCAATCGACAGGCGGAAATGCGGCGATACGCCGTAGGCAGCCCCCTGCAGTGCCGCGACCCCGACGCCGTCGAGCAGATAGAGCACAAAATCGAGATCCGTCTCGATCGTCTTGCCTTCAGGAGTCTTCTTGCCGATGACGCCGGCGCAGTTCGGAAACAGATAGAAGGCCCCGTCCGGCACGAGGCAGGAGAGGCCGGGCACGGCATTCAGCCGTGCGCACGCATAATCCCGGCGTTCCTTATAGACCTTGACGCTTTCGGCGACGAATGCCTGGTCCGAAGACAGCGCATAGGCGGCGGCCGCCTGACTGACCGACGACGGGCAGGACGACATCTGCGACTGCAGCTTGTTGATGGCGGCGATCAATGCGGCCGGACCCGCCCCGTAGCCGATACGCCATCCGGTCATGGCGTAGGACTTGGAGACGCCGTTGGTGAGCAGAACACGCTCCTTCAGTTCCGGGACGGCGGCAACCAGCGTCGTCATCGGCTCGTCCTTGAACCAGACCTGGTCGTAGATATCGTCTGACAGCACGAAGACATGGGGATGGCGCAGCAGCACCTCGCCGAGGGCTTCGAGTTCGCGCCGGTCATAGGCGGCACCCGTCGGATTGGACGGCGCGTTGAGGACCAGCCATAGGGTCTTCGGCGTGATCGCCTTTTCCAAAGCTTCGGGCGTCAGCTTGAAGCCGGTTTCCTGCGGGCATTCGACGATGACCGGTTTGCCTTCGTTGGCGATGACCATATCGGGATAGGAAACCCAGTAGGGTGCGGGAATGATCACCTCGGCGTCGTTTTCGACGCTCGCCATCAGCGCGAGAAACAGAATCTGCTTGGCGCCGCCGCCGACGCAAATTTCGTCGTCGGCATAGCTGAGGCCGAGCCGGCGCTTGAAATCGCCAATGATTGCCTTGCGCAGCGCCGGCGTGCCGTTGACGGCGGTGTATTTCGTTTCGCCCCTGTCGATGGCGGCGTGCGCTGCGGCCTTGATGTTGTCAGGCGTGTCGAAGTCCGGCTCGCCGACCGTCAGGTCGACGATGTCGCGACCCGCCGCCTTCAGCTCGCGCGCCCGGGCGGCCGCAGCCGTGCTTGGCGAAACCTTGATTCTGGACACACGTGATGCAGGCACAAAGGTGCTCATGGGAATTTCCTCGCTTATTTTATAAGAGGCAAGAGATCGCCTTCAGTGAACGGCCTCGGTTTCGCCGCGCATTTTCCCGGTCAGGAAAAGTTCGCCGAGTTCGTCATGGGTGATGTCTTTCGGCAGGCCGTCCCAGATGACTTTGCCAAGTCTCAGGATGACTGCGCGCTGGGCGACTTCCATGGCCTTCTTGGTGTTCTGCTCGACGAGCAGGATCGTCATGCCGTCGGCGTGAAGGCGAAGAAGCTCGTCGAAGACGATGCCGATCGCCGCCGGCGACAGCCCGACGGACGGCTCGTCGACCAGCAGCACCTTCGGCCGCTGCAGCACCGCCATCGCCACTTCGAGCAGTTGTTGCTCGCCGCCGGACATGTTGCCGGCCAGTGTCGCGCGGCGTTTCTTGAGGATCGGAAAGAGGTCGTAGACGTAGTCGCGGTCAGCCTTCACCTTGACGTCGCGGATTGTATAGGCCGCCATCTGAAGATTTTCGTCGACGGTCATGACGGGGAAGTTGCAGCGTCCCTGCGGCACGAAGGAAATCCCCTCGCCCAGAATGGCCCGCGACGTGTTACCGGCAATATTCTTGCCGCGCCAGTCGATGTTTCCCTGCTTGATGGTCGTCATGCCGTAGAGCGTCTTGAGAAGCGTTGATTTGCCCGCCCCGTTCGGCCCCATGAGCGCCACGAACTGTCCCGTCGGCACGTCGAGATCGACGCCGTTGAGGATGTCCAGATTGCCGTAACCTGCGCGCAGGTCACGGATCGAAAGGTTCGAATTACCCGCCAAGATAGGCCTCCCTGACGCGCTGATCCTGAATGATGTCGCCCGGCAAGCCTTCGACGAGCTTGGCTCCCTGGTCGAGCACGATGACGCGCTGGCAGATGCTGGTGACGACATCGATATTGTGTTCGATCACCAGGAAGCTCACGCCGAGCGACTTGTTGGCATACAGGATGGTATCGACGACGCGTTCGATGATCTTCGGATTGATCCCGGCCATCGGCTCGTCCAGCAGGATGAGCTTCGGTTCGGGCATCAGCATGGATGCGAACTGGATGAGCTTCTGCTGTCCGCCCGACAGATTGCCCGCCGGCTGGTGGCGCACATCCCAAAGACCCGCCATCTTGATCAGCTCGCGGGCTCTCTCCCTGAGACCATCGATGCGCCGACGGGACATCTTTCCCAAGCCGAAGGTCGATGCAATGGACGGGAAGGTGAACATCTGACCGGCGATGACCAGGTTCTCCTCGACATCGAGCGACTTGAAAGTGACGGTCTTCTGGAAAGAGCGCAGCATGCGGCCTTCCCTGGCGATGCAGTTCAGGGACCAGCCGGTGATGTCCTGTCCGTCGAGGACAACCGTGCCGGTGTCCGGCTTCGCAAGGCCTGTGCTGCAATCGAAGAAGGTCGATTTGCCCGAGCCGTTCGGTCCGATCAGGCCCGCGATCTCACCCCGATCGATGTGAATGCTGACATCGTTGACGGCGTTCACCGCGCCGTAGGACTTGCTGAGGTTCTTGATCGCGAGAAGCGGAAGATGACCGGTCATTTCGCACCTCCGATCGCATTCCAGAAGCGATTGATCAGCGGCGCAAACCCGTTCTTGAACCAGAAGACCAGGACGAGAAGGCAGAAGCCGTAGGCGATCATGCGCAATTCGGGGGTGATGCGCAGCGCCTCGGTCAGCCCGACGAAAAGCAGGCTTCCGAAGACGGTGCCGGAAATCATGCCCGCCCCGCCGCCCAGCACGATGATCAGCATCGTCGTCGAATAATACATCTGGAAGGTCAGCGGGCTGACGACCGTCAGGTAATAGGCGTAAAGGCAACCGCCGATACCGGCAAACACCGCGCTGATCATGAAGACGATCAGCTTGTAGCGCCAGGTCGGGACGCCGAGAGATTCGGCGAGCGTCTCGTTCTCACGGATCGCCACCATGTTGCGCCCGGCGGGCGAGCGGACGATCGCCCAGACGGCGAAGGTGGCGAGGACCCCGATGATCAGGGCGAGATAGTAGAAGTTCGTCGTGCCGGACACCGTGAACGACAGCGGACCCAGTTCGAAATAGGGTTTGGGAATGCCCGAAAGTCCCATGTCACCGCGGGTCAGCGAGATCCAGTTCTTGGCAATGGCCTGGCCGATGATCACGAAACCGAGCGTACACATCACGAAGGACGTCGAGCGCAGACGCAGGGCGGGAATGCCGAGCGGAAGAGCAAGGGCTCCGGAGACGGCGCCTGCCGCGATGAGATTGACGTAAAACGGCGTGCCGTAGGTGACGGCGAGAAGACCTGCCGTATAGGCGCCGATGCCGAAAAACGCGGCCTGGGCCAATGAAAGAAGACCGGTATACCCGACAAGCAGATTGAGCCCATGTGCCGGAAGCATGAAAATCAGGGCGATGATCAGGGAATGGGTGATGTAACGGCTGCCGATGAACGGCGCGGCGAGTGCTAGGACGATCAGGACCGCGGCGAGCGGTATGCGAAGATCGCGCCTGCGTACCTGTTGAGCGGTTTCCGTCAGAGACATGTCGAGTCCTCGGTCGTTCGAGAAAGGTCGGCGGGCGCGGCTGCTAGAAGCGCGCCTGCGTCGAAAAGAGACCATGCGGCCGCCACATCAGCATCAGGATCAGCGTGGCGAAGCCGACGGTGTCGCGGAATTGCAGGCCGACATAGGTGGCGACCAGGCTCTCGGCCACGCCAAGGATCATCGCCGCGACGAAAGTACCGCGCACATTGCCCAAACCGCCCATGATGATGATCGGCAGCGTCTTGAAGGTGATCAGCTCGCCCATGCCGCCATAGACGCTGACATTGACCGGCGCCGTCAGAACCCCGGAGAGTGCGGCCAGCGCCGCCCCCAGCATGAAGGTTCGAAGCACCACCTGCGGCACATCGATGCCGACGACGCTGCAGCACTCGACGTTCTGGGAAACGGCGCGCATTGCCATTCCCAAGCGGGTGTAGCTGACCATCAGTTCGAGGCCGATGAACACCAGCAAGCAGACGACGAGAATGAGAATGCGCTGTTGGGCCAGGCTGAAGCCGAGGATGGAAACCGGCTCGATATAACCTCCGGCGAAGAACTTGTAGCCTCCGCCGAAGACGAGAATGATGGTGTTCTGCAGGATCAGCGCGATGCCGAGGGTGGCAAGCACGCCCGATTCCGCGGGCGCGCCGACCATCCGGCGCATGACGAGTTGCCCGACCACATAGGCAACGGCAATCGTTGCAAGAACCCCCACGACAATCGACGCTTCGTAGGACAGTCCGAGATAGTCGATCGCAAACCAGGCCCCGAACGTGCCGAGCATGTAGTATTCGCCGTGAGCAAAGTTGATGGCTCTCAGCACGCCGAAAATCATGGTCATGCCGACGGCGACGATTGCGTAAACAGAACCCGTGACGATTCCATTCACAGTTTGCTCAACTATGGTCGAGAGCATGGGCGTATTCCTCCCGGCAGATTACTTGGCAGGATATTGAATGTCCGCCGTATAGGCACCCTTGATGCTCGGCTTGCCGTTCTCGATCTGCAGCAGGATCATCGGCAGGCGGGCCTGGTTGTGGTCGTCGAACGTGACCTCGCCAACCGGGCTCTTGTACTTGATTTTGGAGAGTGCGTCGCGAACCTTCACCTTGTCGGCGCTGCCGGCCTGCTTGATCGCCGCTGCGAGGAGATTGACGGTGTCCCAGTGAACATAGGCGTGGTTGTTCGGGGCTTCGTCATAGGTGGCCGTGAACTTGTCGACGAAAGCCTTGCTTTCGGGCGAGTCGAACTGCGGCAGCCATGCGGCGGCTTCAACGGCGCCTTCGAGCGCCGACGGGGCTGATTTGACGGTCTTTTCCGTGTTGAACTCGCCATTGCCGATCAGCGTCACCTTGCCGGCTATTCCGAGTTCGACCATCTGGCGGGCGATGATGGGTGTCGTATCGGCGAGGCCGTACATGATGATGGCCTGGGCGCCATTGTCGCGTATCTTGGCGAGAACGCTGCGGAAGTCGACTTCGCCTTCCTTGTAATAGTCCTCGCTGAGAATCTCGCCCTTGAAGTCAGGCAGGTATTTCTTCGTGAATGTAATCGCCGAGCGGCCATAATCGCTGTCGACGGAGAGCACGGCAAACTTGGTAAAGCCGCGCTGCTCTGCTGCATATTTGGCGACGATCAGCGCCCGGTTCTCATCTGTCGGATAGTTGCGATAGGTCCATTTGAACCCGCCGACACCGGCCTGGTAGGTGATTTTCGGATTGGACGACGCCGCATTCAGCAGAAGCACTTCAGCGTCTTCAGCGACGGGCTGGATGGCGAGCGTCACCGAACTGGAAACGTCGCCGATGATGAAGTCGACGCCATCCTGGTCGATCAGGCGGCGGGTGGCCGAAACACCTTCGACGGGCGTACCCTGGCTGTCGGCATTGAGGAGTTCGATTTTCATCCCATTGACGCCGCCGGCATCATTGATGTCTTTGACGGCGAGTTCGGCGCCGTGCATCGAAAATGCGCCGTAGCGCGCATTCGGGCCGCTCATCGGCGCAACGAGTCCGAGTTTGATCGTCCCGTCCGCGGCCAGCGCGCCGGCCGGCAGGCCGGAAACGGCAACCGCCAGCGAAAGGACTGCGGTAGAAAGGAAAAATGCTCTGCGGCTTACGGTAAGTTTCATGTTCCCACTCCATGTTCTCGGGTGCAAACGCTTGGGCTTATGGCCCAGCGTACTCCTGACCGCTTTCCGCGGTTCTTATGGCGTCAGCCCAGCGCCGACACCGTCACAGTAGGTTCAGGAAAGCGTCGCTGGCCAACACAACTCCATTCTGCCGCTATAGCGTTTATTTATAGCGAACCGATCTATTCGGCATTGCGGGTGTTGTTCGCCTTCCTCGCCGGACAGGCCATCGGCCATATCGATGCCGTCGCCCCTCGCCGCGGCGCGGGCTCTCTTTGCCGAGGCGAAATTTCGAGATCGATGGCGGCATTCGCTGACGGATGTAGCGGCGCGTCATAAAACGGAGCGAGGCCGCCAGATGGTCGGCCTCGCCGTGTCGTCAACTGTGCCGCTGGCGCAGATTGGAGATCGCTTGCATCACTCGGGTCCGGCACTCCACTCGCGATAGGCGAGATGCATTTTGGCTCCGATCGTCGTGAAAGGCTGCGGCGGCAATGCCGTCGGAGCAGCCAGGCGCGCATAGATACGGCCGAGTTCGGAACTGTGACCGAGCGCCAGTTCCGCAGCTGCGATCCCTGAGGCCGTCGAGTTCGACGCTCCAAGGCCATTGCAGCCGCATGCAGCGAACACGCCGGGTTCGATCTCACCGAATGCCGGAACATGATTGCGGGTGAGCGCCATCGCGCCGGCCCAGCGATACTGCATCCCGACGCCGCTGAGCATGGGAAAACGTTTGGAGAATTTGCCGTCGTGCAGGCGGCCAGCCCGCCGGATCGCGGCGTCGCTGATTTCGATGCCCGGATTGTAGCTGTAACGGGAGCGCACCAGGATTCGATCGCCGCCGGCCGTGCCGATGCGACGGACGGTTGTTCCCATCGGCAGGGCCGGAGTGGCGGCCCACTTCCGCTCTCCATCGAGGCGCGAGGGGTCGAACTCCTCGGTGAGGGAGGCGTAGGTGAAGACGTGGAGCAGGCGCCCGCGGAAGAAGCCGAAGCTTTCGGCATGTCCATTGTTCGCCATGATGATCTTTGCCGTCTGCACCGACCCCTGCGGCGTCTTGACGAGCCATCCCGTGCCGAGGCGCTTGAACGAGAGTGCCGGCGTCCGCTCGTAAAGGGCGACCGGCTCCTTCAGGCAGTCGGCGACCGCGCGTATGTAGGCGGCGGGCTGCACGATGATCGTACCCGGCATGAACAGACCTGAGGTATAGACCGGCGACCCCGTCACCGCCGCGATCTCCCTGCCGTTCAGCAGCCGGTGGGCTTCGCCCATTTTCGTGAGCTGTTGCGCATAGTCCTCGAGATGTCTGTCGCCTTCCGCGCTGATGGCGACGCTGTATCGGCCACAGGGATCGAACACTTCTTTGCCCCAGCCGTTTTCCGCGGCCATCTCGCTCGCCAGAGCGATGGCCGAGCGCTGTATGAGGACAGACTGCCTGAACCTCGCCTCCGACTCTCCGCTGAAATCGTCTGACGCGACTTCGTGCGGCAGGTCGATGATGAAACCAGAATTCGCGCCCGCCGGCCCCTCGCCGACGACACCCGCTTCCAGGATGGCGACCCGCACGCTCGGATCCAGCCGGGAGATGCGCCGGGCCGCGGAAAGACCGGCGAAACCACCGCCGATAATCGCAACGTCGGCAACGACCGGTCCGTTCAACACAGGCCGCGGCGTGCGCGGCGCAAGCGTGGCCACCCAGCCCGAAACGCCTGCGCGTTTCGGAAGCCTGGATGCGACGAAGACGTTCTTTCCGGCCTGGGTCACGTCAGATCGCTTCCCGCTCCATGAGCGTCTCGAGGGAGCGCCGGATGGCCGGAAGCTTTTCCGGGGCAAGCGCGCGCAGCGGCTTGCGCGGCGCGCCGGCGCCATAGCCCACCAGATCCGCCGCCGCATAGACGGATTGCACGTAATCGCCTTCCCAGATCAGCCCCATCGACGGCTCCAGGATTTTCCAGAGCGCGCGAACCTCCTCCCACTTGTGCCCGGCGGCAGCCTCGACGAGGGCGACGCAGGTTTTCGGAGCGAAGTTCGCCCCACCCCAGATCAGGCCATCGCATCCGGCATAGAGTGCATAGGGAACGAGCGGGTCGGCGCCGTTCATGACGAAGCGGCCGGTGCGGATAAGCGCGGCCTGCTTGGCAAGATCTCCGCCGCTGTCCTTGACGGCACAGAAGCCGGGGATTTCGCTCAGCTTGTCCAGAAGTTCGGGCGTGACGGCGACGCCGACCGCCTGGGGAACGTTATAGCCGATCACCGGAAGACCGGCCTTCGCGACCTCGCTGTAAAAATCGAGGATGCCCTGGTCGTCGGTCGGCCCTTCGAAGAAGGGCGGAAGCACCATGACGCCCTCGGCGCCGGCGTCTCGCGCCCGGACAGTGCGCTCGACGACGTCTTCCACCAGAAGTGCGGAGGTCTGTGCGATCACCTTCGCCCGTCCGTTGACGATCCGGGCTCCGCGGCGGATCAGTTCCTCGGATTCCTCCTTGGAAAGGTAGACATGCATGCCGGTGCCGGAACTGAACAGAAAACTTCTGACGCCTGCGGCTAGGTAACGCTCGACATTGTCTTCGAGCCTTGCGTAGTCGATGCGTCCGGCATCGTCGAACGGCGTGGCGATAGCAAGATTCAGGCCTGGAAACTGGAAGTCAGACATTCGTTTGGTGTCCCGCGTTAGGCTGCCGAAAGGTTGAGCCAGATGGTCTTGATCTGGGTGTATTCCTGCTTGCTCAGACGTTCGCCCGTTGTCCCGCCAGCAGTGGTTCGATGTGTTCTTCGAAACGCCAGGCCTTAAAGGGTCGGCGTTTCCAGACCCTCCGGGGCCGCGTACATGGCCATGTTTCGTCGTGAAAGTTCGAGGTGAAGCCGCGCCAGTTCTCCGCATGCATCGACATCCCGTTTCTCGATAGCTTCGATCATCTCGTCATGCTGTTGCGCGGCGAGCTCGAGCTCTTCCTGCATGCGCGGCGTGTTCGGGTGCTTGTAGAAGACCTTGCCGATGCGCGCATGATCGATCTGCAGACGCCGAAGGCTTGGAACCAGATAGACGTTGTGCGCCATCTCGCCGATCTGGCGGTGGAACTGGTCGTTGTGGAAGACGCGTCCCTCGACATCGCAGTGGTCGACGGCCTTGCGAAATGACCGCTGAACCTGCTTCAGCACGTCGAGCTGCCCGCGAGTTCCGTTCTCGGCCGCCAGCCTGTTGGCGGTGATATAGATCATCGGCGCAAGAAGGAAGAAGTCGCGCAGCGACTGGTAGCTCATGGAGCTGACCCGCGCTGCGCGGTTGGCTTCCAGCTCGATGTAACCTTCGCCGGCCATCTGGCGCATCAGCTCGCGAACTGGCGGACGGGACAGCCCGAACTCTTCACTCAGCGCCACTTCGTCCAGCACCGCCCCCGGCTGCAGTTCCATCGTCAGGATGCGTCTGCGGAGCATAAGGCCAAGCTTGGCTTTGCGGTCGGGATTGACTTCAGTATCCAAAATCGGTACCTCATATTTTTAGAAGACATTATGTAGACATTTGATAGACGTCAAGGATGGAGCGTGAGACTTCCACATCGAATCCACCTGCCCGGGTGGGCGATAGAGCAGTTTCAGGTCAGGAAGGATTGCTGACGCCGTGGTGGAGGCTAAGCCGACGATTTTCTTCAGATTCGGCAGCTCACGGCGATGCGCAAGAGTGGGTCAGACAGCCGCGCCGATAGCTTGGCGTCCGCGGCACAAATTTTGCCTCTCGAACTCCCGGAAGACGGCCGGGACAAATCCATGCCGTTTCTTTCTGCATTTGCTCATTATTTGATCGGCCACTGATTTCGAATGCCAGAGAATACGCCAGTAGATTTTTCACCGAGCTTTGAGGGTTCGACGTTCGAATATATGGTCGAAGCCTTCACCGGGAGCTTCGGTCCCTTTGATGCATGGCGTACCGGTCGGGAGCAGGCTATCAGCTGGAAGACGGGCTTCTGGACCGATGGCACGCTATCCCTTGTCAGTGGCCAATATTCGTACGAATGGAGCGTAAAAGCGGCCCCCGAAACGGCGGAATGGCTGTCGGTCATCCTTGTGCGCTCCGGAGCTATCGATTTGGCGCTTGGCCGGACCGTCATCGAAGGAACAGCTGGGCGCTTGCTGTTGGTGAATAATCGCGAGGCCGACCGCTTTTCCGTCCGGGGAACGCCGCATCAGTCCGACGTGCTTCGCCTGGATTGGAAAGTGATTGCGCAGACCGCCGCCGCAATATTGGAGACGCCGCTGATCGGGACATTGCGGTTGGCGCCGACCATCGATCTTTCGACGCCGGCCGGCCAACTCGTCAGAGGACTGGCTCAAACGATCATCAACGGGGTGCGGAACAACGGGCCGCTCATTCATTCTCCGATTGCCGTGTCGCACCTGACCCAAGCCTTTGCCAATCTGGTCTTGCGCTCTATCCCGCATCGGTTCTCACATCTGCTCGAGAGGAAAGTGCATTTGCCCGCGCCGCGGCATATACGCTGCGCCGTTGAATTCATGCATGCGAACGTCGGCGAGCCCATTACCATGCAGAATGTAGCCGAGGCTTCAGGCGTCTCCATTCGTGCGCTTGAGGGAGGGTTTCGTACGTTCAAGGGAACGACCCCGTCAGCCTACTTGCGCGCGATGCGCTTGCGAGCGGCCCGAGAAGATCTTCTCGACCCTTCCAACCGACAATTGCTGCGGGACATATGCCTGAAATGGGGTTTCTTTCATTTCGGCCGATTTGCTGCCAGCTACAGGACCGCTTTCGGGGAAACACCATCGGAAACGAGAAGGCGATCCAATGGTGAGCGCATGTCAGGCCTCTGAGACCTTAGAGCCGCAAGACGGCACGAGACTTCAAGGACGAATGAGCAGGATCGAGAAGTGCGCTCTCGGGCTGAATTCAGATCCGATAAAAGCGCGCAGCATTGTCGTGAAAGACAGCGCGGCGCTCCCCTTCCGTATAAGTCCTTGTGATTTCCTTGAACGCATTCCAGATCCTGTCATAGCTTGAAAACAGCTTGTCGACCGGAAAGTTCGACGCGAACATGCATCGATCTGTTCCGAACAAAGTGATCGCCTCCTCCACATAGGGTCGGATCGAGCTGGTCGTCCAGGTCCAGTCCCCCATCCCAAGTCCAGAGATCTTGCATGCGATGTTCGGCGCCTGAGACAAGGCCTTCATCCCCTTCCGCCAGCCCTCGAAGTGATCAGGTCCGTCTACCTGCATGCCTGTGTGATTGAGGATGATCTGAACATCAGGAAAGTCGCGGGCAAGTTCGAGGAACTCCTCCATCTGCCAATAGTAAAGCTGCAGATCGAAGATGAGTTCCCGTCGTGCCAGTTCCTTGAATCCTCGCCGCCATTCCGGGGTGCGGCTTACTTCCGGCACGGTCAAATAGGTCTTGGCGGGATCGTCGTGGAAGTTCATCGACTGTCGAATGCCTCGGAAATTGGCAAACTGCATGTGCTCGTCGAGCAGCCTGCCAACGTCGGGTTTGCGCAGGTCCGCATATCCGACAATGCCATGGGGAAAGCCGTGTTGGTCCGCAACGCCCTGAAGCCAGCGCGTTTCACCAGCCGGATCCCTGGGGTCGTAGCCGACGTCGAGATGCACCGCTTTCACGAGGTTCTGGTTCTTGGCGTCGGCGAGATAGTCGCCGATCAGATAAGTCTGGTTGATTGCCGTATAGTCGCCGAAGGCCGAGGGCTTCACACCGTCGGACAGCCATGGATAGTAGTTGTTTTTCAGGTCCCACAGATGGAAGTGGGGATCGATGATGGGAAGGTCGTCCATTCGTTCGTTTCCATGGTCGCTGGAGATTGGCGCAGGAGTGCCGCCGGGGCGGCACTCCGTCTGGTCAGTTGCTCGGCGGGAAGACGCGCGCGATGACGGCCTTGGCTTCCGGAGAGTCCACCTTGTCGGCCGTCACAAGCGGCATGACCAGCGCAAGGTCCTTGGATACCGGTGCACCGGTCAGCGCGTTGTAGACCTGCTGGGTCCCGTCGATGCCCTGCCCCACCGCTTCCTGGAAGAAGATGCCCTGGATGGCGTTGGACTTCAGCAGCGCGATCGTGGTCGGACTCCCGTCGGCGACGGCGATGCCGACCTTGCCGGTCTGTCCGCGGGTTTGAAGAACCTTCGCAGCACCCGTCCCGGCCTCGTCATACATGCCGTAGATCGCCTTGATGTCGGGATGGGCCGTCAGCATATCGTTCGCCTGCGTGACGGCCTCATTGACCGTCAGGCCGCGGGTTTCCAGCATCTGCGCAAGTTCGCAACCGTCGGCCTTGAAGGACTCCTCGGCACCTTTCAGGTACTTCTGAGCATTCTCTCGGTCCTGCGGCAGCGACAGCACTCCCACCTGGTTTCCCCCTCGCTCCTTTGCAAGCTTGCACACGAAGCTGCCCTGCGCCTTGCCGGTCTCATAGTTGTTCGCCGTGACTGCAGAGGTGTAGTCGGTCTGGCCGGGCTGAGGCCCGATACCGGCAAACGAAACGGGAATGTTCTGGGACTTCAGATAGGCGAGCAGCGGCGGCGTGCTGGTCGAGCTCACCGGGCCGATGACGACCGCGCTGACGCCCTTGGTGACGGCGGTGCGCGCATTGTCCATCTGCTTGGCCGGGGAGTTCTCGGACGTGTACTCGACGTAGTCCATCCCGAGCTCCTTGGCCTTCTCCTTCACGCCATAACCGACCCACTGCCAATAGGAGATATCAAGCGACGGCGCGAGATAGGCGACGGTCTTCTTATCCTGCGCGTGGACAGAACCCGCCAGTCCGATGCCGACGGCGACCAGACCGAACACCAGGGTGCGGCTCATTTCAGATATTGATTTCATGTCTTTCCCTCCTCCTCATTGAGCCGGTATACAACCGACTGCTGGTTGTCAGCCCGCACTGCGCCGGGCCTTGCCGAAGCGGTCGATGAGGACCGCGATCAGGATGGCAAGGCCGGTGACGGAGCCCTGCCAGAAACTGTTGATGCCGATGAGATTGACGCCGTTCTGGATCACCGTGATCATCAGTGCGCCGAGGACGGCGCCGACCGCGGTTCCCGTGCCGCCGAGAAGGCTCGCCCCGCCGATCACCACGGCCGCGATCGCCTGAAGCATCAGACTGGCGCCGGCCGTCGATTCCGCGTTCAGGATATAGGAAATCGTCAGCAGTCCCGAAAAGGACGACAGAAGGGACGAAGCGACATAGGCGAAGAACTTTGTGCGTTTGACCGGGATGCCCAGCAGATAGGCGGCCGCAGCGCTGCTGCCCACGGCGTAGAACCAGCGCCCGGCGACGACCTTCTTCAGGAAGATCTCGATGGCGACCAGCAGGACGACACAGAACAGGATGTAGTTCGGCATGCCAGGCACGATGCTGCCGGCATTGAGCAGCCAGTAATCGGGATCCGGGATCGGCATGGAGCGGCCATTGGTGACGATGAAGGCGAGCGACCCCGCGACGGCGAAGGTGATCAGGGTGACCACGAACGGCGCAAGGCCCGCGACCGTGACCAGTAAGCCGTTGATGGAGCCGAAGAGGAGTCCGACGGCGAGACCGGCGAGGCTGGAGGTGATCCCGCCGAAGCCGCTTGCCATGACCTGCGCCGTCACCATGCCGGTCAGCGAAAAGACCGAGCCGACGGACAGATCGATGCCACCGGTTATGACCACCAGGAGGACACCGAGCGACATGATGATCAGCGGCGCACCCGCCTGGGTGATGTTCGAAAAATTCCCCCAGCTCAGCGCCTGGGGAACCTGCGACCCGACGGCAAGACCTAGGATGACCATTGCCACTGCGATCGCGATTTCCGTCCGGTATGCACTGAGGAGACTGTCGCGATTTCTGGTGGCCTGTGGAGACGGCTCCACTGCGCGTGCCTCTTCTGTCGATGTTGGAATCATGTCGCCATTCCTGTCAGTTCTGCGAGCCTGTCCTCGCTCATGTCCTGCCGTTCGATGATGCCGGAGGCGCAACCCTCGGTGTCGAATGCAACGATCCGGTCGCATACTTCGAGGAGCTCGGCATTCTCGGTCGACCACCACACGATGATCGTTCCCGTCGACGCCATCTGCCGGATAAGCTGGTAGATTTCCTTCTTGGTGCGGATATCGACACCCCGCGTCGGCTCTTCGAGCACAAGCAGGCTCGACGGCAAGCCGAGCCACCGTGCCAGAAGCAACTTCTGCTGGGTACCGCCGCTCAGCGTTGCGGGTAGATCCCAGATCGAGGCGGCTTTCACACTGAGAGCCTGCAGCAAGTCCACGCATTCCAGGCGTTCGCGACCTGAGATGAACGTGGCACCCCGGACAACCCGGCGCGACGCCAGCACGTTGTCAATGATCGGAAGGCTGTGAAGAATACCCTTGTGGGTCCGGTCGCCAGTGACAAAACCGGCGCCGGCCGCAGCCGCCCTCCTAGGAGAGGCGAAGCGCTCTGGCCAACCCGCGCGCGACACCGTCCAACGCTTCGCCTGAGCGGCTCCGACCAGGGCCGAGATCAGCGTCGCGGGACCGGCGGGCGCGCCCGCCACTCCAAGGATCGTCCCGGGAGAAAGCGTGATCTCGAGATCCGCCTCCCGGATCGACAGCGGCTCTCCCTTCATTCCGTTCCGGTCCACGGCCGCGCTCGACGCAGAATGCGACGCAGCGACCTGCCCCATCTTCTCGATGATCGCGACATCGGAAAGTTCGGAAAGCGCCAAGCGGTCGACGATGGTGCGGCCATCGCGGATGATCGTGCAGACGTCCGCGATCTGACGGATTTCCTTCATCCGGTGCGACACGAAGACGACGGACAGCCCTGTCTCGCGGGTCAAACGGCGGAGCACGGAAAACAAGCGGCTCGTCTCGGCGGCCGTCAAGTTCGCCGTCGGCTCGTCGAGAAGAATGAGTTCGGCGCCTGACGAAAGCGCTCGGGCAATCTCGACCATCTGGCCCTCGTGAAGGCTGAGGTCTTCCACGAGCCGGTGCAGGGATCTGGCTGCGAACTCCGGATCGATCATCGCCAAAGCTTCGAACGCCTTCTCGATCGACAGCCTTTTTTTCACCGCCGCGAAACCCCTGCGGTAGTGCGGTAAGGTGATGTTCTCGGCGACGCTAAGGTGGGGAAGAAGGGCAAGCTCCTGATGGACGACCGCTACCCTGGCGCGGCCCTCGGCATCGGTGCGCGGCGCCCCACTCGGATCGAAGAAGCTAATGTCGCCGTCCCCTTTCGAGGCCGACCCCGTGATGATGTGGATCATCGTCGACTTGCCGGCACCGTTACCCCCGAGCAGAGCGTGGATCTCGCCACGCGCCACGGAGAAGTCGACGCCCTTGAGAACCGACGTCGCCCCATACGACTTCGTCAGTCCCTTGACGCTGACAACCGGATTTCGCGTCTCGACCATGATCCCGCCCTCAGTAGATCGTCAGAGCCGGGATGAAGCTGACGGCGAGCAGCAGCAGCATCGCCATCCCGAAATACGGCCACAGCTCGCTGGTCGTCGCCCCAAGCGGCGCCTTGGCGATCGACGACGAGATAAAGAGCGTCGTGCCGATGGGCGGGGTGTAGAGCCCGATGCCGAGATTGATCACCATCATCAGGCCGAGTTGCACCCGGTCGAGACCGATCGCATCGGCAAGGGGCACGAAGATCGGCCCCAGCAGCAGTATGGCAGGCGGCATGTCCAAAGGCATCCCGACGATCAGCATCAGAATGTTCATCATCAGGATGATGACGACGGGACTGGAAATGTGGGTCGCCACCCACTCGGCCATCTGCTGCGGCGCCTGGTCGAAGGTCAGCACCCAGCCGACGGCCGCACTTCCCATGATGACGAGCATGACCACGCCGGTCGCGACCCCGGCTTCCACCATGTTGTCGCAGAAGCGCTTCCAGGTGAGGTCCCGGTAGAACAGCAGGCTGAGCAGCAGCGAGTAGACCACTGAAAGGACCGAGACCTCCGTCGGCGTTGCAAAACCGAAACGCAGGAGGACAACAATCAGAATGGGTAGGACGACCGCCGGGAAGCTCTGAACGGCAAGCTTGGCCAGGTCCCGCTTCCGAACCTTGACGGCCTGCGCTTCGTAGCCCCGCCGCACGGAGATGAACCAGCAGACGAAAATGAAGCTGAGCGCCATGATCAACCCGGGCAGGATTCCGGAGATGAACAGGTCGCCGATGCTGACGCCGCTGATCAGGGCATAAAGGATCATCGGGATCGACGGTGGGATGAGGACGTCGATGACCGCGGAGGTTGCGTTGTTGGCCGCGCAAAGGGCCGGCGGAAAGCCTTGGCGCTTCTGCCAGGGAATGAGGACGGATCCGAGAGCGCTCGCATTGGCCACCGCCGAACCGGACACCCCACCGAAGACGACGGAGGAGACGACGGTGGTCGAAAGTGGCCCGCCGCGCCAGCGCTGCATGGCGCGGGACGCCAGTTCGAGAAGCTGGCGGCCGAGCTCGCCGCCGAGCATCAGGGTTCCAGCGAGCATGAAGAAGGGCAGCGCAAGCATCGGAAAGGATTGCGTCTGGTCGTAGACCTGTTGCGCCACCACCGACAAAGGGACGTAGCCGTTGAACAGCACTCCAAGGCCGGCCGCGATGATCAGGGCATAGCCGACCGGAACGGCCAGCACCATGAGAACGCAGAAGGAGATGATCATGACAAGGGTCATAGCGGCATCTCCCCGGATCCGATCACCGTCCGGTGCCCCCAGCCGAGGCGCAAGACACGTAGCGTTGCCGAAACGGTCACGATCGACACCAGAAGCGCACCGATAGCGAGCGCGTAATATCCGATACTGTTGGGCAGCTGCAGGACCGGGCTGTGCTCGACGCCTGCGATCTCGGCGACCACGACGGCCTGATAGCCGAGCACGAGGAAGGCTGCCACGCTGATTGCGTTCGCGATCACGAAGGCGGCGATCCGCGAGCGCCCCTCAAGCTGGTCGTACAGCCACTCGACCGCCATGTGTCCACCCGCCTGCGCGGCGATGACGATTCCCGCCAGGATGAAGAGCGGGAAGATCAGCAGCGGCAGTTCCTGGGCGAAAGAGAAGCCGCCGCTCTGCAGCGTGTAGCGGGCAAGCACATTGGCAGTCGTCACCACGGTCAGCGCAATGCCGCTGGCAATGATGATGAAACGGGACAGCGCAACGATGGCGCCGGCCGTCGTGTCGACGGCCTTCAGCACGTTTTCCATAGATGACTCCGCGTCATGGCAAAGGCCGGTCAGGCCTTTGCCTCCGCTTCAACCTTGCTGACGAAATCGCCGAAGGGCTTTTTCTTCCAGCTCTCGGCGACAGCGGCGGTCGCCTTCACGAAGGCTTCCCGATCCACGTCCACGACTTCGATCGCCGTGTTCTTCCTGAAGGCGCCGAGAACTTCGGACGCCTTCTCATTCGACAGCGTCCGCTGCAGCGCTCCCGCCTCCTTCGCCGCCGCCTTGACGGCGTCGAGGTCGGCGCCGAGCCGGGCCTCGGCGATCTTCGACATCAGGAAGGGCGTCGACTCCCACTTATGTGCCGTCAGGCTGATGAACCTGTTGACCTCGTGGAGCTTCGAGCTCTCGATGTTGGCGAGCGGGTTTTCCTGTCCGTCGACCACGCCTTGCTGCAGGGCGATATACAACTCGCCGAACGCGATCTGTTCCGTGCCGGCTCCAAGAGCTTGGAAGATGTCGATCGTCATCGGATCCGCGGGCGTGCGTATCTTCAGGCCGGCGAGATCGTTCGGGGCGGCGACCTTGCGTTTGGAATTCGTCAGGTGGCGAATTCCGTTGTCCCACCAGTCCAACGGTACGACGCCGACGGCTTCGAAACGCTTGTTCAGATCCTCACCGACCGGACCGCCGAGAACTTGGATCGCTTTCTCGGTATCGCCGAAAAGAAACGGCAGACCAAGCGCGGCAAGCTCCGGCACGATTGCCGAGGTGGCGCCCTGGCTGTTTGCAGTAAAATCCAGTGCACCGGTGCGCAGGCTGGTAAGCATCGCCGAGTCGCTGCCGAGCGTCTCAGCACCCGCGACGTTGATCTTCACACGGCCGTCGGTCTTCTGAGCCACGAGCTCGGCGAATTTGGCGGCGGCGACTGTCCGGGGATTGCCTGGAGCAGCGCCGTGACCCAATGTCAGTGCCGTGCCTGCCTGCGCCGGACGCACGGTCGTAAGAAGTGCGGGGGCAGCCAGGGCTGCCGCCGTCGCTACCAGAAATCTGCGTCTGTTGGTCTGCAAGCTCATCTTCTCCTCCATTATGTGCTCCCATCAGAACTCGGCTCTCCTCCTGAAAGAACCGAGTCCCGTCCCTATGTTCCCAGCCAGGACTTGATCGACGACGTCACGCGACTGGTCGCCAGACCGTATTGGTCGTGGAGCGTCGGCAGCGCGCCGGCCTCCAGGAATTGGTCCGGCAATGCGATCTGCCGGAATGCGGCAGGCGCGACGCCGGCACGCAGCAGCGTGCCCGCCACGGCCTCTCCTAGGCCCCCGATGACAGTGTGGTTCTCCGCCACGACGACCAGGCGGCCGCTCTTGCGGCACTCCGTCAGAATGGCTTCCTCGTCCAAAGGCTTGATGGTCGGCACGTGAAGCACCGCCGCGTCGACGCCGTCCTTGCGAAGCTCCTTTGCCGCCTCGAGGGCGCGCATCGTCATCAGCCCCGACGATATGATCAGGGTGTCGCGGCCATCCCGCAGGAGTTTCGCCTTTCCGAGTTCGAACTTGTAATCATATTCGTCCAGCACGAGGGGAACGTTGCCGCGCAGGAGCCGCATATAGACGGGCCCCTTGTAGGCGGAGATCGCCGGCACCGCCTGCTCGATCTCGAGCGCGTCGCAGGGGTCGATGATCGTCAGGTTCGGCATGCCGCGGAACATGGCGATGTCTTCGGTGGCTTGATGGCTTGGCCCGTAGCCCGTGGTCAAGCCAGGCAATGCGCAGACGATCTTGACGTCGAGCATCTCCTCGGCGATCGCCAGGCAGATGAAGTCATATGCGCGCCGGGAAGCGAAGACCGCATAGGTCGTGACCCATGGCTGAAAGCCTTCACGCGCCATGCCCGCGGCCGACATCATCAGCAGCTGTTCGGCCATTCCCATCTGGTAGAAGCGGTCGGGATGCGCCGCTCGGAAGACATGAAGATCGGTGTATTTTGCGAGGTCCGCCGACATGCCGACGATCCGCTCATCCTTTTCCGCGAGCGCCGCCAGCGTCTTTCCAAATGGAGCCGGCTTCGTCGGCTGGTCGGCGCTCGCGATCGAGGCGATCATCGCCGAGGTCGTCAGCCGCGGCCGGTCGCTTCCCTGCGAAAGATGAGTCGGGCGTATGTATTTCGAGCGCCTCATGCTTCAACTCCCGCATCGATGATCCTGATTGCCTCGGCCCACTCGTCTGCCTCTACCCGGAGGAAGTGATTGCGCTCGCGAGCCTCGAGGAACGGGACACCTTTCGCCATTTTCGTGTCGCATATGATGATGCGCGGCTCCGGCCCGGCGTGAGTGCGCGCGGCGTCGAATGCCTTGACCAGCGCGCTGATATCGTTGCCGTCGATCCGTTGGACGAACCAACCGAAGGCTTCGAACTTTGGAGCGAGCGGCTCGAAATTCAGGACGCCGAGCGAAGGGCCGTCCGCCTGCATCTGGTTGACGTCGACGATCCCGATAAGGTTGTCGAGCTTGTAAGAGCCGGCCGACATCGCCGCCTCCCAGGTCGAGCCTTCGTCGAGCTCGCCGTCGGAAAAGAGGTTGTATACGAAGGATTGCGACTTCTTGCGTTTGAGGGCGAGGCACATGCCGACGGCGATGCCGAGCCCGTGCCCAAGAGAGCCGCCGGTGATTTCCATGCCCGGCGTGTAGGCGGCCATTCCAGACATCGGCAGCCTGCTTTCGTCGGTGCCGTATGTCTCCAATTCGTCCTCGGGGATGATCTTCGCCTCAATAAGGGCGGCATAGAGCGCGATCGCGTAATGTCCGATCGAAAGCAGGAACCTGTCGCGGCCCTCCCATTCCGGGTCCTCCGACCGGTAGTTTGTGGCGTGGAAGTAGGCAACGGCGAGCACATCAGCCACGCCGAGGGCTTGGGCGATGTAACCCTGGCCTTGGACTTCGCCCATCCGCAGGGCGTTGCGGCGAATTCGTCGCGCGCGCTCGGTAAGGCTGATGTTATGACCAATCTGGCTCATTCTTGAAAAACGCCTTTCAAAGACACCGGAATTCCATTCGCCGATCAGTGGATCAGCATGCCGCCATTGACGTCGATCACGGCGCCGGTGACATAGGCGGACAGGTCCGATGCCAGGAACAGATAGATGTTGGCGACGTCGCTCGCTTCACCGAGCCGGCTCAAAGGAATGCCCTTGATGATATCAACCCGCATCTGGTCAGTAAGCTTTCCGCCGGTGATATCGGTCTGGATCAGTCCCGGTGTGACAGAGTTCACGCGGATGCCCGCAGGGCCGAATTCGCGAGCCATTGCCTTCGCGAGCCCGAGAACACCGGCCTTGGCCGCCGAATAATGTGGCCCGCCAAAAATCCCGCCGCCGCGTTGGGCCGAAACGGAAGACATGCATGCAATCGAGCCGCCGCCTTGGTCGCGCATCTGCGGAATGAAGGCCTGGCTGAGAAAGAGTACGCCGGTCATGTTCACCGCGACGATGCGATGCCAATCCGCTTCGGAAATTTCCAGCGTCGCGACAGGCTGCGTTATACCGGCATTGTTGATCAGAGCATCGACGCGTCCGAACGTTGCAACCACCGCGTCGGCGGAAGCCTGGCAGGACGCCTTGTCGGCCACATCGCAACGCAGACCGATGTGGTCACCGCCGGCAACGGTCGGCAGGGTGGCGGCAGCTTCCTTGGCTGCGCCAGCGTCGATGTCGAGGATTGCCACTCTGGCCCCGTGTTCGGCGAAAAGCTGCGCGGTTGCACGGCCGATACCGCGCCTGCTTGCCGCGCCCGAAATGACCGCGGTCTTTCCTTCCAAAAGCATATGATCTCCTCCTGACGCTCTCCCGGCGTCCGGTTCTCTTCCCCGCAGCGATCGTCACTGCGACGGCCATAGTTCTGGCCGAACGGAGAGGAGTCATCAAACGCCAAGTTTACATCAGTAGGTGAATCTGTTTCACTAATCGCATGCTCAATACGATCTCGCTTTCCGCCATGCGAATATTTGAAGCAGCCGCCAGGCTCGGTTCGTTTCGCCGTGCGGCAGAGGAGCTGAACCTGTCTCCGAGCGCTGTCAGCCATGCTATCGTGCGGTTGGAAAGCGATCTGGGGGCGAGTCTTTTCGAACGCAACACAAGAAGCATTGCACTGACGCTTGCAGGTCAGACGCTGCTGCTGCACGCGTCGAACGCCTTCGAAGAGCTGCGGCGCGGTGTTGAACTCATTTCATCCAAAAAGGCTCAACTCCTGCGACTGCACTGTGCGCCGAGCTTCGCCGCACAAGTCCTTTCGCCGCGTCTGCCGGGTTTTCTCAAGGAGAATCCCGGCATCGAAGTAAGGGTGGCCGCCAGTACTAACTATGCCCGTTTCGTCGACAATCTGTTCGACGCGGACATCGTCTATGGCGAGCCGCAAAACCGCGACGATCTCATCGTGATCCCGTTGGGTGAGGAGCTTGTCTTTCCAATGTGCTCACCGGAGGTAGCGCAGCGCCTCAAGTCTCCGCGCGACCTGCTGCGCCATCCCCTGATCAGAAGCGACCTGAAAAGGATACAGTGGATCGACTGGTTCGAAGCCAATCAGATCGGCTCTCCGCCACCGCCCGCGATGAGTTTCGACAGAAGCTTTCTTGCCCTGGACGCTGCCGTGAACAGCCTGGGCGTGGCGCTCGAATCCAACATCCTCGCCGCTCGCGAGCTCGAAAGTGGAAAGCTCGTGCGGCCCTTTTCGGCAGGGTCCCGCGACAACAGGTACATAGGACATTACCTTGCCTATCCGAAGACCGGCACGCAGCGGCGACTGGCCCGAATTTTCGCAGATTGGCTCATACAGAACATGCACCGTTCGACCGCTGCCGCAACAACCTTGTGAGGTTCGGCGGCTCGGCTTCGATCGAGATCGTCGTCCGCGACGGACGCCGTGCCGCGCTTAAAAGGTGAGCTGCACCTTGCAGGCGGACGCGCGGTCGCCGGCGAGGATGAAGGCTGCGGTGGCTTGTTCGAGCGGCAGGCTGTGACTGATGATCGGCCGGACATCGATCTTGCGGCTGGAGATCAGATCGACGGCGGTTGCAAATTCCTCGTGGAAACGCTGAGTTCCGTGGAGTTGAAGCTCCTTGCCGACGATGGCGTTGAGAGGGATCGGGACGTCTCCCGAGACGCCGACCTGCACGATCGTTCCGCGCGGCCTGATGGTGGCAATCGCGCTGCGGATTGCCGGGGCGGCGGCCGAGCATTCGAAGACGAGATCGAAATAGCCCTTTCCCGCCTCGAATCCGGCAAGCGCCTGGGCATCCTTGGCAACATTGTACGTGCGGCTGGCGCCCATCGCCTTGGCCCTGGTGAGCGCCGCATCCGCGAGATCGGTGACCACAACCTCGCTCGCACCATGATAACAGGCGACGGCAACCATCAGGGCGCCGATCGGGCCGGCTCCGGTGATCAGGACACGTTTGCCGGCGATATCTCCTGCACGCGATGCGGCGTGCAGGCAGACGGAGAGCGGCTCGCTACAGGCCGCCTCTGCGGCAGTTGTCGCAACTCCGACCGCAAAGCACTGCCTGGCCGGCACCACCAGCCATTCCCGGAACATGCCCTGCTCATGCGGCAGGCGCATTGCGCTGCCCATGAAGCGCATTTCCAGGCAGTGGATCGGCATTGCCTTGTGGCAATATTCGCAATGTCCGCAAGGTTGGCTGGGATTGACCGCCACCAGCGTACCGGCTTTCAGATCGACGCCTTCGGCTGCTTGGCTCACTGTTCCCGCTGCCTCGTGGCCCGGGATGATCGGCTCGCGAACCCTGACCGGCCCGAAGCCGCCGTCCTGATAGTAGTGCAGGTCGGAACCGCAGATGCCTGCGGCCGCCATTTTGAGGAGCACCTCGCCGGGACCGAGAGCTGCAACCGCGGCGGTCTCGATTCTGAGATCGCCCTTTTGGTAGAGCCGAGCCACACGTGTCCGCATCTTCCGCTCCTATCTCAGCAGTCCAAGCTGCTGCGGCAGCCACAGCGATATGGCCGGGACGAAGGTGATCAGGATCAGCGCCAGGAAGAGCGGCACCAGCCAAGGCAAGATCGCCATGGTCGTGCGTTCGACGGATAGTTTCGCGACCCTCGACAGCACGAAAAGCACCATGCCGAGCGGTGGATGCAGCAGACCGATCATCAGGTTCAACGTCATGATGAGACCGAACTGGACGGGATCGATCCCGAATTTCAGGACGATCGGCAGAAGGATCGGCACGAGGATGGTGATGGCCGCGATCGTGTCCAGGAAGCAGCCGACGAAGAGCATCAAGAGGTTCACCAAGATCAGGAAAACCCATTTGTTGTCGGTGATCGACAGGATCGCATCGGACAGCAGCTGGGCCGCCTGGCTCACCGTCAGCAGCCACGCAAAGACCGATGCCGCAGTGACGATGAAGAGAACGGAAGCCGTCGTCTCGATCGTATCGAAGCTTGCCTTGGCGAGCGTCGAGGGTGTCATCGTACGGTAGCGCACCAGACCGAGGAACAAAGACCAAAGGACGGCTGCGACGGCGGCCTCCGTCGGCGTGAACCAGCCCATCGTCATGCCGCCGATCAGGATGACGGGCGTCATCAGCGCCATAACGGCGGAAAAGCGGAAATACCAGTCGAGGGCGAGAAGCAGAGCAAGGGCAATGCCCGCCGCAACATTCATCGATACGCCCGCCCGCATCAGCAGATAGATGGCCAACGGCACCGCCAAGACGACGACGATTTCCATCCCCGCCGACAGCAGCTGCTTCACATCGAACGGCGCGTCGGAGCCCCACCGCTTCCAATAGGCAAAAGCGGCGACAGTGATCATCATCAGCAGCGTCATGACGATGCCGGGCAGGATGCCCGCCATGAAAAGAGCGCCGATCGAGACGTTCGCCATCATGCCGTAGATCACGAAAGGCAGCGACGGCGGGAAGATCGGGCCGAGCGTCGCCGAAGCCGCCGTCACGCCAACTGCGGCCTCGACCGGATAGCCATGATCCTTCATCGCCTTGATCTCGATCGTGCCGATCCCCGCCGCATCGGCGAGCGCAGTGCCGGACATGCCGGAGAAGATCACGGAACCGATGATGTTGACCTGCGCGAGACCACCTTTCATCCAGCCGACGAGAGCGACGGCGAAGGAATAGATGCGGCCGGTGACGCCCGCCGAGTTCATCAGGTTGCCCGCAAGGATGAAGAACGGGACAGCGAGCAGCGGGAAGCTTTCAACGCCAGCGATCATGCGCTGGGCGACGATGATGTCGGGTGCGATGCCGTAGAGGACGATGTAAAGCACCGATGCGACGGCCATCGAGATGGCAACGGGCACCCCGACCAGCATCAGCACCAGAAACGAGCCAAGAAGCAGTAGCATCGGATCAATCCTCGATGGTCTGGAATTCTTCGGGGCGCTCCAGAACGGAGTAGCCGCGGCGGATGTTGGCGATGAAGACGATGACCGCGCGGATCAACATCAGCACGAAGGCGATGAGAACGCTGTAGAAGACGATGTTGCGCGGCAGGTCGATGGTGACCATCTGCTCGTCGGCGACGATATCGACGTAGCGCCACATCAGGTGGCAGCCATAGGCGAAAAAGCCGATGCGGACGATATCGACGAAGGTGGCAAGCACGCGCGCCAGGCCCGCAGGCATATAGTGATAGAACACATCGACCTGGATATGCCGCGAGGTGCGCACGCACATGACGGAACCCAGAAAGACGACGCCGATCAGGCAGTTGATGGCGATTTCCTCGGTCCATGCGTAGCTGTCGTTCAGCACATAACGCGTGAAGAACTGAAGGAAGACGCAACCCGCCATCAGCCAGAAGACGATCAGCGTGATCCAGTCTTCAATGGCATAGTCCGAGATGTTTGCAGTCGGCGCGTGCCCTTCGAACTCGTGACCGATTTCTTCGGCCGTGATTTGCGTATGGATTTCTTGCGACATGATCGGCCTTGTTCCAGTCGGAATGAAGGAACGCGGCGCCTTACGGCGCCGCGCCGCGAGTCTTACTGGATCGCGCGGATTGCTTCCCAATCGGCCTTCTGGTAACCGAAATCTTCGAACTTGACCTTTTCCATCACGGTTTTTTCGAAATCGGTCTTGTCGACCTCAGCGACATTCAGGCCCTTTTCCTTGAAGGTCGCGATAAGGCTGTTTTCCTTGCCGGCGATCGTCTTGCTCGTGCGCTCGGCGGCCTCCTGCATGACCTCGCCGAGGATCTTCTTGTCCTCGTCGGAAAGGCTCGCCCACCGCGTCTTCGAGACCACGGTGTTGAGGTGATCGACGATGTGGCCGGTGAGGATGATGTTCTTCTGGACTTCGTAGAACTTCTTCGCCTCGATCGTCGTCAGCGGGTTTTCCTGCGCCTCGACCGTGCCGTTCTGTAGAGCGAGATAGACTTCGGCAAAGGCGATCGGCGTGGTGTTGGCGCCGCAGGCGCGCGGCATGGCGAGATAGGCCGGAACATCAGGCACGCGGATCTTCAAGCCCGCCATATCGGCGCATTTGGCAATCGGCTTGTTTGAAGTCGTATGGCGCGTGCCGTAATAGCTGACGGCGGCGATGTGGTTGCCGGTCTTGTCTTCATAGCCTTTGGCAAGACGCTTGAAGACATCGCTCTTGGTATAGGCGATCAGGTGATCGGGACCGCGGAAGATATAGGGGAAGTAGGTTACGCCGATCGGCTTGTAGTCGCGTGCCGCAAAGCTCGATCCCGAGATGATGATGTCGACCGTCCCGAGCTTGAGGCCCTGGTTGATGTCGGCTTCCTTGCCGAGCTGCGAGGCCGGGTAGACCTCGATCTTATAACGCCCGTCGGTTCGCTTGTTGATCTCTTCCGCAGCCCACACGGAATCGGTGTGGAAGGGCTCGGACGTTTCATAGACATGCGCCCATTTCAGCACTGTCTGGGCATGCGCAATCGCGCTGCTCGCCATGATCGCCGCTGCGGTGCAAAGTATCGTTGCCAGTCTCTTCTTCATCGCTCTCTCCTCCGAGCTCGGTTAAATCTTGGTCGTTCCTTTCGCGGGGCCTTTGCTGCGGCCGCGCTCCTCCTCTCCCGAAAGCTCCTCCCCGAAACTCTCGGAAAACCTCTTCTGCGACATGGTGAGATGGGCGCGCATGGCCGCCTTGGCGCCCGCCGCATCGCCGGCGGCGATGGCGTCGCGAATGGCCCGATGCTCGTCCACGGCGCTGCGCCACGTTCCCGGCCCCTCGAAATGGCTCGCGAGCCTCGCGAAGTAAGGGGTCATGCGCATGTCGAACATTTCGCCCGTCACGCGGATCAATGTCGCATTGCCGACGATGGCGGCAATGCCGGTGTGGAAGGCGCGATCGGCAGAAAGCACCGCGCTCGCATCATTGACCACGCCGCTCATCCGCAGCAGCGTTTCATCGAGCAGAGCGATATCCGCCGGCTTGGCGCGGCCTGCGGCTTCTTCGGCAATGGCGCATTCGATGAGGGCGCGCGCCTGCAGCAGCTCGAAAGGCCCTTCCACCGGTTCCCGCTCGGCGCCAGTGACGGTCGCGGCATGCTGGCGCACGACATAGATGCCGGATCCCATGCGAATATTGACGAAGCCTTCGACCTCCAGGACGATCAGCGCTTCGCGGACGGTCGGACGTGAGACCGACAATTGCTCCGCCAGGTCGCGCTCCGCCGGCAGCCGCTGACCGACGGCGAGCTCGCCGCTCGCGATCATCAAGCGAATCTGATCCGCGACCTGCCGGTAAAGACGGCGGGATTCAACAGGCGAAAACATCGTGGCCTCCTCCGGCGGCTTCTCCTCAAGCGCGCAGCTGGTCAATTGGCCTGACCAATTCGGCATAGATATCACCGCTGGAGTTGTGCGTCAATCCGCCGCATAAACTCAAAAGGAGAGTTCAGGGCATAGGCCGAGCAGGCATACAAAAAACCCCGCCGAAGCGGGGTTCTTTGCGAAAGGAATAATCAGTTGTTATGCGCGGCGCAGGCCTCATCCATCGGCGTGGCGTTGCTCGTACCGCCCTGCGTCTGAAGATTGTCGGAGTTGTTGACCGGATTGGGGCACTTGGGCCTGTTGGTTTTCATAGTGCCGGTGGTCGTGGAGCCGGTCGTGGTGGTATCGGTCACCATCGGCTTTTTGGCCTTCATTTCGCCGCTTGCACCGCCACCTTGATCGGCCTGGTTTTTATCGATCGTGGCGCCGGCTGGTGCCGGATTGGACTGTGCGAAAGCAGACGTGGCCATGCCGATGGCGACAAGCGAAGCTGCTATGAGTTTCATACGCATCCTGATGTCCTCCTTGGGATCTTTGCGTGATCAGGCAGAACCTCGCCCACAGCTCATTGTTCCGCATTTCCTGCTTACAAACATCCCATAAGCTCTGGAGCCCGGTCGCGACCAAGGATCAAGGGCGAGGGTGAGACAGAGTCAGGAAGTGAGTGATGGCCAGGCGTGCCGGCCAGCGGCGACCGCGTTCGTGAAGGTTACTTCGCGTAAAGCGCACGCGAGCGCTCGAGATGCTTGAGGAGGGTCGTTTCCGAGCCATCCACGTCGTTTGCTTCAAGGCGGTCGACAATCTCGTCGTGTTCGACCAGCGTGAATTTTTCCTTGCCGGTCCAGATCAGCATCTCGGTATGATATTCCTTCAGCCAGGCAAGCATCGCTTCGCTGACGGCGACGTAGATCGGATTGCCTGAGATCTGGGCGATGCGGGTGTGGAATTCCATGTCCGCGTCAATGAACTCTTCCGCCCGCCCAAGCGACATGCGCTGACGTTCGATGATGTTCCTGAGATCAGCGATATCGCTGGCAGAGGCGCGCTGCGCGGCCTCGCGCGCCATGCCTCGTTCGAAGAAGATGCGGGCACTCTTGAGATGCTCCAGCGAATCCGCCGATTGCGACAGCATGATCTTGGCGGTGAGATCAACCTGGCGGAATATCGATTTCGCCGTCAGCCTGAGAACCTTCGCCCGCTCGCCGTGCGAAATGCTGACAAGACCCTTGCTGGCAAGCGACTGCATGGCCTCCCTGATCGCCGGCCGGCCGACGCCGAAGCGTTCCATCAACACGCGTTCAGATGGCATTTCGTCGCCAGGCTGAAGCTCGCCCGAGGTGATCATTCGCTCAAGTCGATCAAACACTTCGTCAGAGAGTTTGCGGCGGACGATTTGTTCGAGGGGCTGGGTCATCACATCTCGCTGGCTCAAAATGTTTCCTCCTAGCAGTTTCCATGTCGAGAACAAAGCTGTCGACGAAAATTTGCGCATCCGAAAATTCTGCTTTTCATTAGTTGGAATACTCATTATACCAGATCACAAGTTGACGCCATGGCAATCTGCGTGGCGAGAGGAGCAACCGTCCGTTTCATGATGATTACCCTGACCTACCGCATCGAGACGCCCGGAAGCGTCGAGGCGATGGCGGACAAGATCGCGAGCGACCAGTCGACCGGAACCTTCGTGCCCGTTCCCGGTGAAACCGAAGAGCTGAAGTCGCGGGTCGCCGCCCGCGTCCTGGCGATCCGCCCGCTCGAAGATGCACGTCATCCGACCTGGCCCGAGGTCGCCCCCGGCACGCTGCTCCATCGCGCCGATATCGACATCGCCTTTCCCCTCGAGGCGATCGGGACCGACCTCTCGGCTTTGATGACCATTGCAATCGGCGGCGTCTACTCCATCAAGGGCATGACCGGCATCCGCATCGTCGACATGAAGCTGCCAGGCGCCTTCAGAAGCGCGCATCCAGGACCACAGTTCGGCATCCCGGGAAGCCGCCGCCTCACCGGCGTCGAAGGTCGCCCCATCATCGGAACGATCGTCAAGCCGGCGCTCGGGCTGAGACCCCAGGAGACGGCCGCGCTCGTCGGCGAACTGATCGCATCGGGTGTCGACTTCATCAAAGACGACGAGAAGCTGATGAGCCCGGCCTATTCGCCGCTCAAGGATCGCGTCGCGGCGATCATGCCGCGCATTCTCGATCACGAACAAAAGAGCGGCAAGAAGGTGATGTATGCCTTCGGCATCTCGCATGCCGACCCCGACGAGATGATGCGCAATCACGACATCGTCGCTGCGGCCGGCGGCAACTGCGCCGTCGTCAACATCAACTCGATCGGCTTCGGCGGCATGAGCTTTCTGCGCAAGCGCTCCAATCTGGTGCTGCATGCGCATCGAAACGGCTGGGACGTGCTGACCCGCGATCCGGGCGCCGGCATGGATTTCAAGGTCTACCAGCAATTCTGGCGGCTGTTGGGGGTCGATCAGTTCCAGATCAACGGCATCAGGGTCAAATATTGGGAGCCGGACGACAGCTTCGTCTCGTCCTTCAAGGCCGTCAGCGCGCCGCTGTTTGATGCCGCCGATTGCCCGCTTCCGGTTGCCGGCTCCGGCCAGTGGGGCGGACAGGCACCGGAGACCTACCAGCGGACCGGCCGCACCGTCGATCTTCTCTATCTCTGCGGCGGCGGCATCGTCAGTCACCCCCATGGTCCGGCGGCCGGCGTTCGGGCCGTGCAGCAGGCGTGGCAGGCAGCCGTCGCCGGCATACCACTGGAGATCTATGCGAGAGAACATCCGGAGCTCGCCGCCTCGATTGCAAAATTCAGCGACGGCAAGGGCGCGTGATCGCGATGGATGGACTTCTCGTCAGCTATTACGGCGATGACTTTACCGGTTCCACCGATGTCATGGAGGCCCTGGCATCGAACGGTGTCTCGACCGCGCTCTTCCTCGACGTTCCCACGCCGCAACTGCTCGCGCGTTTTAGCGATTGCCGCGCCATCGGCCTTGCCGGGACGAGCCGCAGCGAGACGCCGGCATGGATGCAGGTGCACCTTGCCCGCGCTTTCGAATGGCTGAATTCGCTTGGTGCCGCGATCTGCCACTACAAGGTCTGCTCGACCTTCGATTCCAGCCCCGGGATCGGCAGCATCGGCAAGGCGATCGAAATCGGCGGCGCGGTGTTCGGCCAATCCGTCGTTCCCGTCATCGTCGGCGCGCCGCAACTGAAACGCTACACAGCCTTCGGCAACCTCTTTGCCGCCTATCAGGGCCGGATCTTCCGCATCGACCGCCATCCCGTCATGAGCCGCCATCCGGTGACGCCGATGGACGAGGCGGATCTTGCGGTGCATCTCTCAAAGCAGACCCGTCTACCCGTCCTGGTCGCCGATCTCGTGGCGATCACCGCGGCGGACGCCGATCAACGGACCGACGATCTGGCGTCGGGTTCCGAAGGCATCCTGCTCATCGATGTCGACTCCGAGGTGACACAGCAGGCGGCGGGTCGGCAGCTGCTCCGTGTCACTGGCCGTTCGGCAAGCTTTGTCGCCGGCTCGTCGGGGATCGAATATGCCCTGCTCAGCGCATGGCGGCGGAGCGGCTTCATCGACGACAGCAGGACCGAATTTCCCGATATCGGCCCCGTCGACCGCCTCGCCGTCGTGTCGGGCAGCGTCTCGCCGACCACCGAGCGCCAGATCCGCACCGCTGTCGAGAACGGCTTCGAGAGCATGGCGCTCGACCCACTCGCCCTGGTCGGAGAGCATAGTGAAGCCGCGGTGGATGCAGCGGTCAAGGCCGGTGTCCAGAAGCTTCGGCAAGGCAGGAGCGTCATCCTCCACACCGCACTTGGACCGTCCGCGGACCGTGGCGCCGACATCGACAGGTTTCCGGGCGCCCGTCACCGGCTTGGGAGTGCGCTCGGCACGATCTTGCTTCGCTTGATCGAAAGCGAAGGGCTGTCACGTGCCGTCGTTGCCGGCGGCGACACGTCCAGTCACGCCCTCAAGCAGTTGAAGGTCGACGCGCTGACGACGCTTCTGCCGTTGCCGCAAACGCCGGGTTCGCCGCTTTGCCTCGCCCATGGCGACTATCCGCCGACCAACGGCCTGCAGATCGCCCTCAAAGGCGGCCAGGTCGGCACCGACGGCTATTTCGCCCAGATCCGTGACGGGAGGAAGAGCTGAATGGTCCTTTGGGTCGGCACCAGCTTCAAGATGAACAAGACCGTGGAAGAAGCGCTCGCCTTCGCGCGCCGCCTCGCCCATGCAGACCGTGAACGCGACGTCCACGTGCAGCGCTTCGTCATTCCCTCCTTTACCTCAGTGCGTGAGGTCAAGCGCGCGCTTGCCAATACGTCGGTGAAGGTCGGCGCCCAGAACATGCACTGGGAGGACGCTGGCGCCTGGACTGGCGAGATTTCGCCTCTCATGCTGAAGGACTGTGAGCTCGACATGGTCGAGCTCGGCCATTCCGAACGGCGCGAGCATTTCGGGGAGACCGATGAAACCGTCGGCCTCAAGGTTTCGGCCGCCATCCGCCACGGCCTCACCCCGCTGATCTGCATCGGCGAGACATTGCAGGAGCGCCGGGAAGGTCAGGCCGACGCCGTGCTGCGGCGCCAGGTCGAGGCAGCCTTGAGGGGCATCGATACCGGCGCCGAACAGGCTACGGTCCTGCTCGCCTACGAACCCGTCTGGGCGATCGGCGTCAACGGTATTCCGGCAAACGCCGACTACGCCTCGGAGCGGCATGGAAGGATCGCCGAAGTGGCCAAAGCCATTCTTGGCCGTTCCGTGCCGGTGCTCTACGGCGGCAGCGTCAATCCGCAAAATTGCGAGGAACTGATCACCGAGCCGCATATCGACGGCCTGTTCATCGGCCGCTCCGCCTGGTTCGTCGACGGTTACCTCGACATTCTTCGCCGCGTCAGCGCGGCGATCAAAGGGTGATTTCCATGCCTGAAGGCGAGCGAAAGGAAACTGCTATGAAGATCGCAATCGGCGCGGACAGCGCAGGCAAACCGCTGCTGGATGTCATTGCCGCCCATCTCGCGCACAAGACCGACCTGGAAGTTCATGATCTCAGCCAGTCCGGCTTCTACGCCGATCTGTCGCAGCGCCTCGCGCAGACGATCGTCAACGGCGAACATCAACGCGGCATCCTGATCTGCGGAACCGGCATCGGCGTCTGCATTTCCGCCAACAAGGTTCCGGGCATCCGTGCCGCGCTGACGCACGACACCTATTCGGCGGAGCGCGCGGTGAAATCGAACAACGCCCAGATCATTACGATGGGGGCGCGCGTCATCGGACCGGAGCTGGCGAAATCGATCGTCGATGTCTGGCTTGCATCCGAATTCGACCCTGACGGCCCCTCGGCCGGAAATGTGCAGGCGATCGACCGGCTCGATGCCGAAAAAAATTGATAGCGACAGATTAAGCAGTGATATGGTGATTGACTCATCATACCAGTATATGATCCTATCCAAACGGAAAAGGTGAGGAAACATGACTCAGATTGCCCTCTTCGGCGCAGGCGGAAAAATGGGATATCGGCTTGCCAAAAATCTCAAAGGCTCACGATTCCAAGTGCGCCATGTCGAGGTGAGCGACGCGGGCAAGGCTCGCTTGAAGAACGATCTCGGTCTTGATTGCGTGCCAGTCGATGCCGCACTCGATGGCGCCGATGTGGTGATCCTTGCCGTGCCGGACACGGCGATCGGCAAAGTCGCGGCAGGCATCGTCGACAAGCTCAGGTCAGGCACCATGGTGGTCGCGCTGGATGCTGCGGCTCCCTTTGCCGGCCACCTGCCGAAGCGTGACGACCTCACCTATTTCGTCACTCATCCCTGCCATCCGCCGATCTTCAACGACGAGACCGACATGCAGGCCAAGAAGGACCATTTCGGCGGCCTGTTCGCCAAGCAGCACATCGTTTCGGCGCTGATGCAGGGGCCTGACAGCGCCTATGCGCTTGGCGAGGAAATCGCCAAGCTCATCTGGGCTCCGGTCATGCGCTCGCACCGCGTCACGGTCGACCAGCTCGCCATGCTCGAACCCGGCCTGTCGGAAACTGTCTGCGCATCGCTGCTCGTCATCATGCGTCAGGCCATGGACGAATGCGTGGCCCGCGGCGTGCCGGAACAGGCCGCCCGCGACTTCCTGCTCGGCCATATGAACGTGCTCGGCGCCGTCATCTTCAAGGAAGTCGATGGGGTGTTCTCGGATGCCTGCAACAAGGCGATCGAGTTCGGCATCCCGGCGCTGATGCGCGACGACTGGAAGAAAGTATTCGAACCGCAGGAGATCGCCGAGAGCATCCGGCGCATCACCTGAATTCGGCTTGGAGGAGGCAAGCCCTCCTCCTCAACTGCTCCGGGAGACCGGGCAACCGCTCCGAGGAGACGGAGCTTCATTCACAACAGGGAGGAAAAAATGAAACTGACGCGCAGACTGACACTTGCGGCTTTCGCCGGCGCCCTGGCGCTGGGAACGGCCATGCCGGCCTTTGCGGCCGATCTCATCGCCATCATCACACCGGCGCATGACAATCCCTTCTTCAAGGCCGAAGCCGTCGGCGCCGAAGCCAAGGCGAAGGAACTCGGCTACGAGACGCTGCTCATGACCCATGATGACGACGCCAACAAGCAGTCGGAAATGATCGACACGGCGATCGGGCGCGGCGCCAAGGCGATCATCCTCGACAACGCCGGAGCCGACGCCTCCGTCGCGGCCGTCAAGAAGGCCAAGGATGCCGGCATCCCCTCCTTCCTGATCGACCGCGAAATCAATGCGACGGGCGTGGCCGTCGCCCAGATCGTCTCGAACAACTATCAGGGCGCGCAGCTCGGGGCGCAGGAATTCGTCAAGCTGATGGGCGAGAAGGGCAATTACGTCGAGCTGGTCGGCAAGGAGTCCGACACCAATGCCGGCATCCGCTCGCAAGGCTACCACGACGTCATCGACGACTACCCGGACCTGAAGTCCGTCGCCAAGCAGTCGGCCAACTGGAGCCAGACGGAAGCCTATTCGAAGATGGAAACCATCCTCCAGGCTAATCCCGACATCAAGGGCGTCATTTCGGGCAACGACACCATGGCCATGGGTGCGATCGCAGCACTGCAGGCGGCCGGCCGCAAGGACGTGATCGTCGTCGGCTTCGACGGCTCCAACGACGTGCGTGACTCCATCAAGTCGGGCGGCATCAAGGCGACGGTGCTGCAGCCCGCCTATGCCCAGGCCCAGCTCGCGGTCGAACAAGCAGACGCCTACATCAAGACCAAGACGGCGCCAAAGGAAGAGAAGCAGTTGATGGATTGCGTTCTCATCAACGCCGACAACTCCGGCAAGCTCGAGACCTTCGCGCTGACGAACTGATCAGCCGCGAGATGCAGAGGGTGCGCGGCCGCGCCCTCTGCAATGCATTTCGCAAGACGTCGAGGTTCACAGCATGTTGAGAATGAAGGGCGCCCTCATCGCTGCCGTCGTGGCGGCGGCCTTGCCCGGTTGCAAGATCATCAAAACGCCGACGCCGGAGGAAAAGGCGGCGGCAGCGGCCAAGACCGCCTTCGACCCGAATGCAAAGGTCGAGGCGATCTGGCAGCCCGAGGTCGTGCCTTATTTCGAAAAGCGCGCTGGCGACCTGAAAGACGTCATGCAACTGGCTGCCTCCAGCCCTGATGCCGCGGGCGAGAAATACGGCAATCCCCGCAAGCAGAGCAGTTCGCCATGGACCTATGCGGTGAAGATCACCGGCAAGGTCGTGGCGGCCGATACGGACTCGCGCGCGGCAACGCTCGATGTCGACGCCGATGGCGACGGCAAGGCCGATGCAAAGGTCCAGATCGGGCCGGCGCTCCGCGGCACGGCGCTCCGCGACACGCTGGACTTCGTCAATTTCAACGAATTCAAGAACCAGATCGAATGGGCGCAGTTCGGCAAGGCGTTCAACGAGAAGGCCAACTCGGCCTTCCTCTCGGCCGTCCCGCGCGAGGACCTCGCCGGCAAGACGGTGACCGTGATCGGCGCCTTTCCGCTGCCGAAAAGCGGCGAGTTGCCGCTCGTGACACCTTCGGAATTGAGGGTGGGCTCATGACGGCGACAGAGGCACAAAAGGATGATGTCATCCTGCGCCTTGACGACGTGTCGAAGGTCTATTCGGGCATCGTCGCCGTCAAGCGCGCCAATCTGGAACTGCGCCGCGGTGCGGTGAACGTGCTCGTCGGCGAAAACGGCGCGGGCAAGTCGACGCTGATGAAGATCATCGCCGGCGTCGAGCGTCCGACGCATGGCCGCATCATCCTCGACGGTGAACCCGTCTCCTTCGACAGCCCAGCGGAAGCGCAGGCGCATGGCATCGGCATGATCTTCCAGGAGCTCAATCTCTTCGCCAACATGTCGGTCGCCGAGAACATCTTCGCCAGGCGCGAGATCACCCGCGGCCTGCTCGGCATCGACCACAAGGCGCAGGTGCAAAAGGCCAATGGCTTTCTCAAGCGCCTGGATGCCGGGATCGAGGCGGACACGATGGTCGAGGATCTGCCGATCGGCCAGCAGCAACTCGTCGAAATCGCCAAGGCGATGTCGCTAAATGCCCGGATCCTGATCATGGACGAGCCGACGTCGGCGCTTTCGGCGGCCGAAGTCGACATCCTGTTCAAGGTGATCGCGGAACTGAAGGCTCAAGGAGTTGCGATCGTCTATATCTCGCATCGGCTCGAAGAGTTGATGCGGATCGGTGACTATATCACCGTGCTGCGTGACGGCCAGGTCACCGGCGAGGCAATGATGCGCGACATCGATACGCGCTGGATCGTTCGCTCGATGATCGGCTCGGATGCCAAGGACTTTGCAAAATCCGTCACCCATGCCGTTGGCGCCGAGGTCTTTCGCGCCGAAAACATCAGCCTTCCCAGACCGACGGGCGGGCTGTCGGTCAACGATGTCTCGCTGTCGGTCAAGGCGGGAGAAATCCTCGGCATATACGGCCTGATGGGTGCGGGACGCAGCGAATTCTTCGAGTGTGTGATCGGCCGCCACGCACACTCGACCGGCAAGATCTTCATCGACGGCAAGCGGGTTCGCGCCCGCGACACCACCCGGCGCATCCGCCGCGGCCTTGCGCTCATTCCGGAAGACCGGCAGCGCGAGGGTCTGGTCCAGGTGCTCTCGATCGCTTCCAACCTGACGCTGGCGAGCCTTGGCCGCTTCGCCCGGCTCTTCCATATCGACAGCGGTGCCGAGAAGAGCGCCGTCCAGGAGGCCATCCGCGATCTTTCGATCAAGGCGCCGAACCCGGATTTCGAGGTGACCTCGATGTCGGGCGGCAACCAGCAGAAGGTCGTTATCGGTAAGGCATTAATGACCAATCCGAAAGTGCTGCTGATGGACGAGCCGAGCCGCGGCATCGATGTCGGCGCCAAGGCCGACGTCTTCCGCACCATGCGGCGGCTGGCGGCAAACGGGCTCGCCATTCTGTTTTCGACCTCCGACCTCGAGGAGGTCATGGCGCTTTCCGATCGCATCGCGGTCTTGAGCAACGGCCAGCTGGTCGCTGTTTTCGACCGGAACGAGGCGACGGAAGAAGCCATCATCGCGGCTTCGGCCAAGGGACACGGACATCAAGGGAAACTCGCGTCATGATGGCGGCTACGTCAACCACTCTTGCGCCGAAAGGCGCCAACGGCTCGGCGCTTCTGACGCTGATGAAGCTCAGGACCTTCATCGCGCTTTTCGCCGTGATCATCTTCTTTGCGATCTTCGCGCCGAACTTCACCTCGACGGCGAACATGATCCTGATGTCGAAGCATGTGGCGCTGAACGCCTTCCTGGCGATGGGCATGACCTTCGTCATCATCACCGGCGGCATCGACCTTTCCGTCGGATCGATCGTCGGGTTGTGCGGCATGGTCGCCGGCGGCCTGATCCTTTACGGTATCGAATTGCCGATCGGCTACACGATCTATTTCAACCTCTTCGAGATCGTGCTGATCACGCTGTCGATCGGTCTCGTCATCGGCCTTATCAACGGCCTGCTGATCACCAAACTCAACGTCGCGCCCTTCATCGCCACGCTCGGCACGCTCTATGTCGCCCGCGGTCTCGCCTTGCTGTCATCGGACGGCCAGACCTTTCCGAACCTCGTCGGCCGGCCCGAATATGCCACGACCGGTTTCGACTTCTTCGGCGCGGGGCGCATTCTCGGCTTGCCGGTGTCGATCTGGATCCTGATCGTGCTGGCACTCGCGGCCGCCTATGTCGCCCGCTCGACGCCGATCGGCCGTCATATCTTCGCCGTCGGCGGCAATGAGCGGGCCGCGCGCATGTCCGGTATCCGGGTCGATGTGGTGAAGATCTTCGTCTACATGTTTTCCGGACTTTGCGCCGCCATCGTCGGCGTCGTCATTTCCTCCGAACTGATGGCCGCCCATCCGGCGACCGGCGAAAGCTTCGAACTCAATGCGATTGCCGCAGCCGTGCTCGGCGGCACCTCGATGTCGGGTGGCCGCGGCACGATCGGCGGCACGATCATCGGCGCTTTCGTCATCGGCATCCTCTCCGACGGGCTTGTCATGATGGGCATCTCCTCGTTCTGGCAGATGGTCATCAAGGGCCTCGTCATCATCATTGCCGTCGTGGTCGATCAGGCCCAGCGGCGCCTGCAGCAGCGCGTCACCCTCATGCAGATGGCAAAGGCAGGCTGAGATGACCGAGTTGAAGGGGGCTTTGATCGGCTGCGGTTTCTTCGCGATCAACCAGATGCACGCCTGGAAAGACGTCGAAGGTGCTGACATCGTCGCGATCTGCGATCGCGATCCGGAGCGGCTGAAGGTCGTCGGCGACCAGTTCGGTATCGATCGCCGCTACCGCGATGCCGAGGCCATGTTTGCCGATGGCGGCTTCGATTTCGTCGACATCGCCACGACGGTCCAGAGTCACCGCGCTCTGGTGGAAATGGCTGCAGTGAATAAGGTGCCGGCCATCTGCCAGAAACCCTTCGCCAAGACGCTGTCGGATGCAAAGGCGATGGTCGAGGCTTGCCGCAATGCCGGCGTGGCCCTGATGGTGCACGAGAATTTTCGCTGGCAGACGCCGATCCAGGCGGTCCGCAAGGCGCTCGATGCTGGCGCCATCGGCACGCCCTTCTGGGGCCGCTTCTCCTTCCGCTCGGGTTACGACGTCTTCTCCGGCCAGCCGTATCTTGCCGAAGGCGAGCGCTTCATCATCGAAGATCTCGGCATTCATACGCTCGATATCGCCCGCTATATCCTCGGCGATATCAGATCACTCACGGCCCGCACCAAACGGGTCAATCCCAAGATCAAGGGCGAGGATGTCGCAACCATTCTGCTCGATCATGAAAACGGCGCCACCTCGGTCGTCGACGTCAGCTACGCCACCAAGCTCTCGAAAGAGCCGTTTCCCGAAACGCTGATCGAGCTCGACGGCTCCGAGGGCACGATCCGCCTGACCCAGGGCTACCGCATTGAAATCGCCCACGGCAGGGGCACCACCACAGTGGATGTCTCTCCGAAGTTGTTGTCCTGGGCCTCGCGGCCTTGGCACAACATCCAGGAGAGCGTCTATGCGATCCAGCAGCATTGGGTCGATCAAATCAAGCGCGGCGCGGAGCACTCGACCTCGGGGGCCGATAATCTGAAGACCTTCGCCCTCGTCGAGGCCGCCTATGACAGCGCTGCCAGGGGACAGACGATCGATGTCGGAGCGATGCTGCGATGACGACCAATGCGTTCCAGCTCTACGGCACCCACCTGGTCGAGAGGCCGCCGGTTCGGCTGAGGGCCGGAAAGCTGACCGTCGACCTCGCCGATGGCAACCTCCGCGCGATCCGCTACGACGGCATCGAGGTGCTACGGGCGATTTCTTATCTCGTTCGCGACCGGGACTGGGGCACCTACAGCCCTGAAATCGTCGATCTCAGCATCGAGCAGAAGGAAGACCGTTTCGAAGTCGCTTATCAGGCCCGCTGCGAGGGACCCGGCGAAACGAGGCTCGTCATCGATGTTCGCATCGCGGCATATCAGGACCGGCTCGATTTCGAGGCCGAAGCCATGACCGAGACCGGCTTCGAGACCAACCGCTGCGGCTTCTGCATCCTGCATCCAATCGTCGGCGTGGCGGGTTCGCCGGCGAAGGTCGAGCATGTCGACGGGGAGATCGTGACGACACGGTTCCCCGATGTCATCGAACCCTGGCAACCATTCAAGGACATACGCGCCATCACCCACCAGGTCATGCCTGACGTTCAGGCTGAATGCCGGATGGAGGGCGACACCTTTGAAATGGAAGATCAAAGAAACTGGTCGGACGCATCCTATAAGACATATGTCAGGCCGCTCGCTCTGCCCTGGCCCTACCAGATCTCTGCCAACCAACCTGTCCGGCAAAAGACGTCGCTTGTTATCAGAGACACCAGGTATTCCGCACCGCGCTTCGCGCCTGCGACCTTGGGCGGCGCGATAAAACTCAAGCTTGGAGAGCGGAACGGCATCATGCCCGATATCGGCGTGATCGTGACGCCTGAGGAGGCCGATGCGACGCTCACGGCAAAGGCCGTCCTGTCGGAGATCGCGCCTCGTGAACTCCTCTTTCATTTCGATCCGAATGCCGGGCACGCCGCCGAAGCACTGAAGACTTTTACCGCGATCGCCGCCGTCCATCGCGGTCGCTCGACGCTGGAGATCGCGCTCCCCTGCAAATCGTCGCCGGCAAGCGAGGCGGCCGAGATCGCCCGCCAAATGCAGCTGGCGGCATTCAAGCCGGATGCGATCATGATCTCGCCATCCGTCGACCGGCAATCGACGCCGCCCGGCAGCCAATGGCCGGACTGCCCGCCGCTCGAAGAGATCTATGGCGTGGCCCGCGCCACGTTTCCCGGTATGCGCATCGGCGGCGGCATGCTGAGCTATTTCACCGAACTCAACCGCAAGCGCGTCCCGGATGGGCAGCTCGACTTCGTCAGCCACTGCACCAACCCCATCGTGCATGCGGCCGACGATCTCAGCGTCATGCAGACATTGGAAGCGCTGCCCTTCATCACCCGCTCCGTTCGTGCCATCTACGGCGACAAGCCCTACCGGATCGGCCCCTCGACGATCCCGATGCGGCAGAACCCCTATGGCAGCCGCACAATGGATAATCCCTCGGGCGCGCGCATACCCATGGCCAACCGCGACCCGCGCCACAACGGCCGTTTCGCAGGAGCCTTCGCACTCGGTTACGCAATCAGAGTGCTGGATGCCGGTCTCGAATGCCTGACGCTCTCGGCCTTGACCGGTCCGTTCGGTCTGATTGCCGGTCCGGCCGAGCCGATCGAGCAGGGTGGGCGGCGCCCGCTGTTCAATGCGGTGCGGACTTTGTCCGCCTTGGCTGGTGCATCCTGGCAGGAATGCATCTCGTCCTCGCCCTCCGAAGTGCTGTCTTTCGTTGCGCGGGACGCCGAAGGAACCAAGCTCCACGTCGTCAATCTGACGAGCGGAGAGCGAAGGGTCGATTACCACGCATCGGGGAAGGATCTGCTGCTCGCACCCTTCGCCACCGTGGCCTTGCCGCTGGCGGATTGACCTCCGGCGCATCAGCCGCATCTATGCAATCGGAGCTCACTGGGGAGGATCGGCGTGAAGACGAAGAAGCTTATCAATTCCGGCGCAGATGCCGTCGATGAGATGCTGCAAGGGATCCTCGCGGCGCATCCACGCCATCTTTACGCAGTCGAAGACATGCCCCGCGCGATCATTGCCAGAAACGGACCGCGCAAAGGCAAGGTCGGCCTGGTCATCGGCGGCGGATCCGGGCATGAGCCGACCTTTCTGGGGTTTGTCGGCAAGGGGCTGGCGGATGCCGCCGCGATCGGCAATGTCTTCGCCTCGCCGCCGCCCGATCCGATCATCGCCTGCGCCAAGGCGGTCGACGGCGGCGCCGGCGTCCTGTTCATGTACGGCAATTATGCCGGCGACGTGATGAATTTCGACATGGCCGCCGAGATGCTGGCGCTCGACGAGATCGAGGTCCGCACCGTCCTGACCACAGATGACGTGGCGTCCGCTCCTGCCGATCAGAGGGACAGGCGACGCGGCGTGGCGGGCAACGTCTTCATCTTCAAGGCCGCCGGCGCGGCCTGCGATCTTCTCTACTCTTTCGACGATGTCGAGCGCGCCGCCCGCCATGCCAATGCACGAACCTATACGATGGGTGTGGCGCTCTCTCCCTGTTCGCTGCCCCAGACCCTCCGGCCGAACTTCCTGATCGGCGAGGACGAGATGGAGATCGGCATGGGAATCCATGGAGAGCCCGGCATGGCGCGCGAGCCGCTGAGGTCGGCCGATGCGGTGACCGACGAGCTGATGGACAACATTCTTCGGGAGATGAAGGCGGCCCCAGGCGATCGTGTCGCCGTGCTTGTCAACTCGCTGGGTTCGACTCCGCTGATGGAGCTCTATATCATGATGCGGCGCGTGAAGTCCCGGCTCGACGATGCCGGGCTCGTCATCCACACGTCGCTCGTCGGCAACTATTGCACCTCGCTCGAAATGGCCGGCGCCTCGATCACCGTCATGGATCTCGACGACGAGCTTCAGCGGTTGATCGATCACCCGTGCGATTGCGCGATGTTTGCGAGGTGATCGATGACGATTACCACCAAAGACCTGCAACAGCTGTTTGCCGGGATTGCCGAGGATATCGCGGCAGAGCGCGACCATCTTTGCGAGCTGGACGGCGCCATCGGCGATGGCGATCACGGCCTTGCCATGGACGGAGGCTGTCAGGCTGCCGCCAAGGCGGTCGGCGCGCTCGATGTGGAAACAGCACCGACGCTGCTATTCAACGTTGCGGCAAAGGCATTCCTGAATGCGGTCGGCGCTTCGTCCGGCCCCTTATATGCCACGGCCTTCATGCGCGCCGCGGCCGCAGCCAAGGACAGGCAGACCTTGACCGATGACGATTTCGTCCGCGTTTTCGCAGCCATGGCGACGGGAATCCAGGAACGCGGAAAGGCCGAAGCCGGTGAAAAGACGATGGTCGACGCCTGGAAGCCCGCGGCCGATGCGGCACTTGATGCGTGGGGGACAGGAAAGCCGCTTCCCGAATGCCTCGACATGGCAGTGCATGCAGCCCGCGTCGGCTGTGACGCAACCAAAGACATGACGGCAGCGAAAGGACGGGCTTCGCGATTGGGAGACCGGGCTATCGGGCACATCGATCCCGGTGCGGCATCGGCGGTCATCATCATCGCCACGATGGCCAAATTTGCTCGACGGCACGATGGTTAGCTCATCATACCAGTTGACATGTCAATGAGTATCTGCAAAAAGGGTCCCGGCTTACAAGAGGAGGACGGTAATGCTGACCCTTTCTGAGAAATTGAAGACTGCGAGCATCGTTGCGATCGCCATGGCGTCACTTTCGGCAACACCGGTTCTTGCTGAAGACATCACGCTCTGGACCCTCAACTTCGACAATAATGCTGCCAATACGGCCCTGAAGAAGGTGGCGACGGACTTCGAAGCTGCAAATCCCGGGACGCATGTCGAGATCGTTCAGCGCGCCGTCGATGAACACAAGACCGCGCTCCGCGTCGCCGCGGGCTCGGACAAAGGACCCGACATTTATTTCAGCTGGGCGGGTCTCGGCCTCGGCGGCGAGTATGTGAAGGCCGGCCTGTCGCTGCCACTCGACAAGTATTACACCGAGTATAAGTGGAACAACGAATTGCTGCCGTCGGCTGCCGCTTTCGCCGACCTCTATACGGGCGGCAAGCACGGTGTTCCCTTCACCTTCAAGGGCGAAGCCGTCTACTACAATAAGAAGCTTTTCGAACAGGCCGGCATCAAGGAAGAGCCGAAGACCTACGAGGAACTCCTTGCCGCGGCCGATAAGCTGAAGGCCGCGGGCATCCCCGCCTTCACCTTTGGCGGCACGGTCAACTGGCACGTCATGCGCCTCATGGACGTTATCCTCGAAACCAAGTGCGGCGCCGAAAAGCACGACGCGCTGAAGGCGATGACGCTGGACTGGACCAAAGAACCCTGCGCGACGGATTCCTTCGCGGAGTTTGCGAAGTGGACGAAGGACTATACGCTGCAGCCGTTCATGGGCATCGATAACAAACAGTCCTACAGCCTCTTCACCGCCGGTCGTGCGGCGATGATGCTCGAAGGCGACTGGCTGGTCAGTCAACTCAACGGCTCCGGCGCCAATCTCGACGATTACGGCATCTTCCCCTTCCCCACAAATACCGACCGTCTCTACGGCTTTGCCGAGTACAATTATATCAGCACCAAGAGCAAGAACCCCGACATAGCGGCGAAATTCCTCGACTATTTCCTGTCGACGAAGGTGCAGCAGGATCTGCTCGGCCAGTTGAGCTCGACCTCCGTCAACAAGAACGTGCAGTATGCCAATCAGAAGCCGCTCGAAGCCGAATGGCTGGGCATCTTCCAGAAATACGGCAAGGTCTACATGAACGGCGACCAGGCGTTCCCGCTCGATGTCACGACGGAATATTTCCGCGTCATCAATGATGTCGCTTCCGGCAGCACCGAACCGACCGAGGCGGCCAAGCAGTTGCAGAGCTTCATCGCCAGCAGAAGCTGATCCCTCCCAAGCGCCAGTCGATCGACCTCTGAGTTGATCGGCTGGCACATTCTTTCATCAGCTGGCAGCGGCTTTTCACTGCCAGGAGGAAAGCATGTCACTTCGACAATCGACACATGATCCGCGCATGCAAGCGCTCATCCTGCTCGTGCCGGCGCTGGCGATCTATGCGGTCTTCGCGCTCTACCCGATGCTCAACGTCGTGATCCTGAGTTTCCAGAAGTGGAACGGGCTCGATCCCAATCGGCAATTCGTCGGCCTTGCGAACTATTCGGCGATTTTCACCAAAGATCCGGTCTTCTGGGTGGCGTTCCGCAACACGGTGATCTGGACCGTGATGAGCCTGATCTTTCCGCCGCTGGTCGGACTGCTGCTGGCGCTCAGCCTCAACCAGAAAATATTCGGCCGCAATGGCCTCAGGGCCATCTTCTATCTGCCTGTGATCATCGCGCCGATCGCCGTCGCCACCATGTGGAAGTGGATGTACGATCCCTTCTTCGGCCTGTTCGCCCAGCTGCTGACCTCCTGGGGCATGCAGGTCTGGATCAAGGATTGGCTGGGCAATAAGGATATCGCGCTTTATTCCGTCTTCGTAGCCTATCTCTGGCAGACGGTCGGCTTTTCGATGGTTCTATTCCTGGCCGGCCTGCAGAACGTCTCTCAGACGCTCGTCGAAGCGGCGCGCATCGATGGCGCCGGCCGCTGGGCGGTGTTCAAACATGTGACATTGCCGGCGTTGCGCCCGACGATCACCATCGTCCTCGTTCTCTCCGTCATCTCGTCGCTGAAGGCTTTCGACATCGTCTACGGTTTGACGGGCGGCGGTCCGGCCCAGTCCACGCAGATGCTGGCGCTCTGGGCGTTCACGCAGGCCATGCAGATCTTCGATTTCGGACGAGGTGCCGCGATATCCGTCGTGCTGCTGCTGATCACCATGGCCGTCGTCATTCCCTATCTCAGATGGACCCAGAAGCACGAGGAGGTCGAATCGTGACAGCAGTGCCGACCGACCATGCCGCCGTGCATCTCGAAGCCCAACCATCGTCGATGAAGCGCGATCCCGTTCTGATCGGCCTCTGGATAACGCTTGTCATCGTGGCGCTCGTCTGGGTCGCGCCATTCGTCTTCATCGTCTTCACCTCGCTGAAGACGCCGGCGGCGGTGACGAGCACCGGCGCCTTCATGCCGCCGGCCGAGCTTGCCTTCGAAAACTATGGCGCCGCATGGAGCCGCGGCAATTTCGCAAACTCCTTCTTCAACAGCGTCATCATCACCGTCATCAAGGTGCCGCTCGGCCTGTTCCTGTCGGCGATGGCCGCTTATGCCCTTGCCAAGATCAAGTTGAAGATCACCAAGGCGCTGCTGCTGCTCGTCGTGTTCGGCACGATGATCCCATTCCAGGTGATGCTTGCGCCGCTCTTCACCCTGGTCAATTCCTTCGGCCTCATCGACACATATCCGGGCGTCATCCTTCCCTACATCGCCTTCGGCGTTCCCTATCAGGTTTTCATCCTGCACGGCTTCTTCAAGGGCATTCCGAAGGAGCTATCGGAGGCAGCGCTGATCGACGGCGCCAGCCACTTCGTCATCTTCCGGCGGATCTTTCTGCCGGTATGCCTGCCCGTCCTCGCCGCACTGCTCATCCTCGACTTCGTTTCCACCTGGAACGAATTCGCCATGGCGCTGGTGCTGCTTCAGGACCAGCACATGTGGACGCTGCCGCTCGGCCTGATGTCGTTTCAGGGGCAGTTCTCCAGCAATTACGGCCAGCTCAACGCGGCGATCGTCATGACCGTGCTGCCGGCGACGATCGTCTATCTCATGTTCCAGCGCTACTTCGTCTCCGGCCTCACCTCCGGCGCCGTCAAAGGCTGATCACAAAATCATTCTACGAGGAGAGACAGAATGTCCGATGCAACAGTCGAAAAATGGGGTGTGTACGAGGCCTCCTTCGAAGGGCCTGCCGGCGGCAATCCCTATCTCGACGTGGCATTCGATGCCGTCTTCACCCAGAAGAGCCGCGAAGTCCGCGTGCCGGGCTTCTATGATGGTAACGGCACCTACCGCATTCGCTTCATGCCCGATAGCGAAGGCGAGTGGTCGTTCCAGACGCGCTCCAAGACCGCGGCCCTCGACGGCAAGACCGGTGTTTTGGCCGCGACCGCACCTTCGGCCGGCAATCACGGCCCGGTGCGCGTGCGCAACAAATTCCATTTCGCCTATGCCGACGGCACGCCGTTCCTCTCTTTCGGAACGACCTGCTACGCCTGGACGCATCAACCGTTCGAGATGCAGAAGCAGACGCTGGAGACGCTGAAGACGGCGCGCTTCAACAAGATGCGCATGGGCGTGTTTCCGAAGGATTATCCCTATAACGTCAACGAGCCGTTGCATGCCTGCTTCGAACGCGGCTCCGACGGCAAGGAAGACTTCGACCGGCCCAACCCCGCCGCCTTCCAGCACTTCGAAAAGCAGGTCGCCGCACTCTGCGACCTCGGCATCGAGGCCGATATCATCATCTTCCACCCCTATGACCGCTGGGGTTATGCGGACATGTCGGCCGCGCAGGATTTCCGCTATGTCGAATATCTGGCCGCCCGTCTTGCCGCCTACCGGAACGTCTGGTGGTCGCTCGCCAATGAATATGATTTCCTGATCGACACGAAACCGATGGAGCAGTGGGACCGCTACTTCCACATTCTGGAGGAAAACGACCCCTACCAGCATCTGCGGTCCATCCATAATGGCGACGTGACCGCCAATTTCGATCACCGCAAACCGTGGGTGACACACACCTGCATCCAGAACCCCGACGTCAAGCGGACCCAGGAATGGCGCGATGCCTATGGCAAGCCCGTCGTCAACGACGAGCCCGAGTATGAGGGCGACATCTTGCAGTCATGGGGCAATCTCCATCCGAGGGAGCTGGTGCACCGTTTCTGGATCACCATGGCGCGCGGCGGCTATGCCGGTCACGGCGAAACCTATTCTCACCCCGAGGATCTGATCTGGTGGGCCAAGGGTGGCGAATTGCGCGGCGAAGCATGGAAGCGCATCGGCTTCCTCCGGGACCTCCTGGAGGCCGACGTCAAGCACGGTCTCGAACCGCTCGGCATCATCGGCGAATGGCCGTGGTCGCGCGTCTCCGGCGCGCGTGACGGCGACGGCGATTTCCGCCTGATCTATTTCGGCGAGCATCAGCCGGTGATCTGGTCCACCGGCCTGCCGGTTGATGGCGACGACTACGATGTCGATATCATCGACACCTGGGAGATGACGATCACGCCGGCCGAGAAAGTCGAGGCTCCCGTTCCGCATCCGACGCGCCATGGCTCGGTCGTGCGCGGCGGCAAGCCGGACGCGGCCTTCGGCGTGAAAATCCCGCGCAAGCCGTACCAGGCTTTGCGTGTGCGCAGGAAGCGCTAATCGAGAGGGTCCGGGATGTCAGGTTTAAGCATCAGAAACGTCAAGAAGTCCTTCGGCACGGTCGATATCATTCACGGCGTCGACGTCGAGATCGCGGATGGCGAATTCACCATTCTCGTCGGCCCTTCCGGCTGCGGCAAGTCGACATTGCTGCGCATGATCGCCGGGCTCGAGGACATCACCGCCGGCCAGATCAGCATTGACGGCCGGGTGGTGAACAATCTGCAGCCGAAGGATCGCGATATCGCGATGGTCTTCCAGAACTACGCATTGTACCCGCAGATGACGGTCTCCCAGAACATGGGGTTTGCCCTTGAGCTCGCCGGAGCCAAGCGGCCTGAGATCGACAAGAAGGTCGGCGAGGCTGCGGCCATTCTCGGCTTGCAGCCGCTACTCGACCGCAAGCCCGCCCAGCTTTCCGGCGGGCAGCGCCAGCGCGTCGCCATGGGTCGCGCCATCGTCCGCGATCCGAAAGTCTTTCTCTTCGACGAGCCGCTCTCCAATCTGGACGCAAAACTGCGGGTGAAGATGCGGGCGGAGATCAAGGCCCTGCACCAGCGCCTGAAGACCACCATCGTCTACGTCACCCACGACCAGATCGAGGCCATGACCATGGCCGACAAGATCGTCGTGCTGCACGGCGGCCGCGTCGAACAGATCGGCAGTCCGCTCGAACTCTACGACAGACCGCGCAACATCTTCGTCGCCGGTTTCCTCGGTTCCCCGGCGATGAATTTTCTCGAGGGGACCATCGAAGATGCCGGCAACCCGGTATTGTCGCTGCCGGGCGGCTCCCGCGTGCCGCTCTCGCGGGCTCCCGTTAATTCGGCAAACAGACCGATGACGCTGGGTATTCGTCCTGAAGATATCAGCTTCGGTGGCGAGAACGGCGTGGACGCGGTGGTCAAGGTGGTCGAACCCACCGGGTCGGAAACTCATGTCGCCGTGGACCTCGACGGCAGGGAGCTGACATGGGTCGTTCGCGAACGTGTCGAACTGGCGCCCGAACAGCAGGTGAAGCTTTCCTTCGAAACATCAAAGGTTCACTTCTTCGACCGACAGACGCAACAGCGTTTGAACGCCTGAACATAAGAGGCCGGAGGAACCGTCGAACCACAATTGCCTTTGCGGACGAAATGGCGATTTGTAATCTCCAACTTCGCCAATACGCCGTCAGTCTGGAGGTCGCCAAGAACATGCATATTCGAAAGGCAGTTTCTGCCGACGCAGCGGAACTGAGCGAGCTCCTCAACGAGATCATCCGGGCTGGGGGAACAACAGCACTCGAGACACCGCTTTCGGCTGCCGAGTTCGTGGACTGGTTCATCGACGGCGAGTTTCCTCTTCTCTGCCATGTCGCGGAGCATGATCGGTCGCTTGTCGGCTTTCAGTCGCTCAGCCTATACGGCGATCCGCCGAAAGGCTTTGCCGACATCGGGACCTTCGCCCGTATGAACCCAAAGGCTCCAGGCGTCGGCAGCGCGCTCTTTCCCGCAACCCGGGCCGCAGCGGAGGAACTCGGGCTCGACTTCATCAATGCCACCATTCGGGCCGACAATGTCAGCGGTCTTGCCTATTATGCCAAGATGGGCTTCGAGACCTATGACCGGCTGGTCCAGGTTCCGCTTCAAGACGGGACGCCCGTCGACAGGATCAAGAAGCGTTTCAGGATAGATGCCAGGCATCGCGCGACACCTCACGCCTGAATGTGTCGACGGATCTGTGGGCGTGCCCTGCATCCAAGTGTCGGACCAGTTCAGGGTCAGCACGACTGGGGCGTGCCGCGACCGGTGCTGTGAAGAAGCGCAACTGGCTGAACACGTGGCCTGCCGGCGGAAGGAACTGAAACGAAGTCCTCAGCCGTGAACCCCTCGTCATATCCGTTCGATGCGGACCGGGAATTCGCCGCGTACCAGCAGCGGGTCGAAGCCGTTATCAAATCGACCGAGCCGGATCAACCCGTCCCAGCTGTAATCGGCATAAAACAGGGCAAGGTTGCCCCATGGCTTGAAGTAGCAGAGATCACCCGGCTGCTCGTTGTCGAAGGGACCGGTAGCTTCCTCGGTGAGTTTGCGCGGGAGATAGACGATCTTTTCGTTTTTGCCGTAGTCTTCGATCTTGAGATCCAGGGGAAGCATCGAAGCGAGGTCGAGCGCCGACGGATTGTCGTAGAGCGTCGCCGTCATGGTCATGCCGTTGAAGATTATCCGGATTCTGACATCGGTCGGTACTTGGCTCGCTGGATCCCGGCCTTCCTGTCCCTTGGCCGCATACGGCAGGGTTGCGGTTGCGAAGGTTGCGCCGAGGAGCGCACGGCGCGTCAGATATGAGGATGTCGACATGACTGCACTCCGTCAGACCGGCTGAGCAGTCGGCCGAAACAGGATCTCATTGATATCGACGTCGTCGGGTTCGTTCACCGCGAACCCGACGGTGCGGGCGAAGGTATCTGCACCGACCGCGATCTTGCTGACGAATTCCCTCGTGCCGGCCTGGATATCCTTCTCGCTGATATGCTCGAGCAGTTCGGTACTGACTGCGCCGGGAGAAATGATCGTCGTGCGGATATTGTAGGGCTTTACTTCCTTCCGCAGGCCTTCGGACAGGGCGCGCACGGCAAATTTGGTGGCGCAATAGACGGTGGCACCGGGGTCGACCACATGACCGTAGACGGACGAGACATTGATGATGTGCCCGGATTTCCGGGCCTTCATGTGCGGAAGCGCTGCGGCGATGCCATAAAGTACACCCTTGATGTTGACGTCGATCATACGGTCCCACTCATCGATCTTGAGCCGTTCGAGTGGTGCAAGCGGCATCAGACCGGCATTGTTCAGCATCACGTCGATGCGGCCGAACTCCTCCACCGCAGTGTCCACCAGTTTCTTGACCTGGTTCCGGTCGGTGACGTCGGTGGAAACGGCCTTGGCCTTATAGCCTCTAGCGGTCAACTCGCTCGCCAGCGCATCGATGCGCCCGCTTCGGCGCGCACCGAGGACGACGAGAGCGCCGCGCTCGGCCAGATGGCGTGCCGTGGCCTCGCCAAGCCCGCTGCTTGCGCCTGTGATGACGACGACTTTGTTTTCAATGCCCTGAGACATGCCGATCTCCTTTGTCGAATTCGGAAGGTTAAGTGCGAGGGCTCGCCAGAGCGGCGAGCAGGGCTGATCCCGCGAGCAGGACGGCGGCGAGCAGGAAGGCGCTCCACCAGCCGGCAGTGTCGAACAGCACCCCGCCCGCAAAGGCGCCACCGGCGATGGCGAATTGGATCAATGCCACCTGCAGCCCACCGCCGGCTTCAAGTTCGCCGGGAATGATGCGTGTCATCCAGGTATTCCAGGCCACCGGAATAGGGGTGGTGAAGAACCCCCACAGCACCAGCAAGGCTGCTGTGACGGCCGTGAAGGGACCGAGGGCAATCAGCAGAAGGGCAAGCATCGCGAGCCCGCTCGGCAATCCGATCAGCAGGGCGGCAAGATGCCGCCGGAGGACGAAGCCGACAATGGATGTTCCCGCGAGGCCGCCAATGCCGAGCCCGAGAAGCATCATCGACAGTCCGTTCAATTCAACGCCCGTGACGCTTTCGAGGAATGGGCGCAGATAGATCGACAGTGCGTTCTGGCCGATGAAAGCGAGGCTGGTCGCCGCCATCCCGATCGCGAATCTGCGATTGCGCAGCAGTCCGAAGATTCTGGCAACCGAGACCGCTGCCGTTGCCGGCATCTTCGGCAGGACGGCCAATTGCCATACGAGCGCAGCCAGACCTATCGGAACCGTGATGAAGAAGGTGCCACGCCATCCGATCAGCCCGCCGAGGAAACTACCGAGGGGCGCAGCGATGACGACCGCAAATGCGGTGCCGCCCTGGAGCAAGGCGATAGCCTTGGGCAGGTCGGCTCCAGAAGCCAGGCGTGCCAGGATGGCTGTCGACAGCGACCAGAAGCCGCCGATCGAAATGCCGACCAGCGCCCGCCCGACCAGAAAGACGAGGAAGTTCGGAGCAAGAGCCACGGCCAGACTGGAAGCGACCAGCACCGCCGTATAGAGCAGGACGACCGTTTTCCGGTCGAGCCTTGCCAAAAACGCGTTGCCGAAAAGACTGGTGATCACCGCAAAAAGGCCAGAGACGGCGATCGCTTGTCCGGCCTGACCTTCGGAGATGGCCAGATCCTGGGCGATCGGCGTCAGAAGGCTCACCGGCATGAACTCCAGCCCCACCAGGAGAAAGGTCAGAAGCGAGAGGCAGGTGACCGCAGCCCATGGAGTAACGGTGCTGTCGGCCGGAACAGCCTCATCCAATGTCAGTTCGATGGTCATTCCGCGTTCTCCTGTCCATTGCGGAATGAGATAGCCGGATTGGTTTTGACAGACTAGCGGCTATAATCTGCATGTTGTGATGAAGGAGATTCACCAATGCGGCGCGACGAATTCACCGAGATGCGGGCGTTTCTCGAAGTGGCCAGAGAGCGGAGCTTCACGCGCGCGGCCGCCAAGCTGGGTGTCACCCGCTCGGCCCTCAGCCATACGATCCGGGCACTGGAAGAACGGCTCGGCGTCCGCCTCCTCTCCCGTACGACACGGGATGTCGCGCCGACGGCGGCCGGGGAGCGCCTGGTGGAGAGCATCGAACCCCATTTCGAAATCATTGCCGCCGAGATCAGCGCAATCAGCGCCTTGCGCGACAAGCCCTCGGGCCATGTCCGCATCGTATGTCCCGACGACGCCATCGAGTTGGTTTTTCGTCCAAGACTCTCAGCCTTCTTGCGAGATTATCCTGATATCATCGTGGAGCTCATTATCGACAACGGATTCACGAATATCGTCGAGCGTCAGTTCGACGCCGGCGTTCGGCTGGGCGAGGCGGTTGCACGCGACATGGTGGCCGTTCGCATCGGCCCCGATGTCTCCTATGCCGTGGTCGGATCACCCGATTATTTCGCCCGCCGTTCCGTGCCGGCAAGCCCGCAAGACCTGACCCTCCACAATTGCGTCAACCTGCGGCTGCCAACCTCGGGCGCGCTCTATGCCTGGGAATTCGAGAAGGACGCACGCGAGTTCAGCGTCCGCGTCGACGGCCAGCTGATCCTAAGCCATATCGGATCGGCGATCGATGCCGCCCTCGACGGCGTCGGCCTCGCCTATTTGCCGAAGGACCTCATCCGACGATACGTTGAAACCGGTTTGCTCCGGCAGGTCCTTGCCGATTGGTGCCCGACCTTCCAAGGCTATCATCTCTACTATCCCAGCCGCCGCCATTTCTCGCCGGCCTTCAGCGCCTTCGTCGAGGCCTTCCGGTTCAGATCCCGGTAGCATCACACCGGAGGCAACTGCAGTTGGGGTATTGGCGCACTCGAAAAGGCAGCGCCATGCACACAAAATGATGCTTTTCGCGCTCATCGTTATTCCCTACTTCCTGTCAAGACAGGTGACGAAAAGGGGACGACCGCATGGCGACGCCGTTTTACTGGAACGAGCTCAACACATATGATTTTGCCGGCCTTTGCCCCGAGACCACGATTGCCGTTCTGCCTATCGCCTCGACGGAACAGCACGGCCCGCATCTGCCGATCGCAACCGATGTCGCCATCGCGACCGGCATGCTGGCGGAGCTGAAGAGGCAGCGGCCGGAGAATCTGGACATCCTGGTCCTTCCGACACAGGAGATCGGCAAGGCCAACGAACATATTTACGGCCCCGGCACGTTGTCGCTCAGTGCAGAGCTGCTCATCCCCGTCTGGACGGCGATTGGCGCAAAGGTTGCGGAAGCCGGGCTGAGGAAGATGGTGATCGTCAATTCCCACGGCGGCAATGTCGACGTCATGAGCATCGTCGCGCGTGAACTGCGCGTGCGCCATCAAATGGCGGTGGTCTCCACGCAATGGGGCCGGTTCGGCCACCCGGAAGGCATGGTCAGCGATCACGAGAGCAGATACGGCATTCACGGCGGCGATGTCGAGACATCGTTGATGCTGCACTTCCGCCCCGACTTGGTGCGTATGGACAAGGCAGAGAATTTCGCCTCGAAGGCCGAACGGATGCGGCAGCAATCCAAATATCTTCAGCCCCTGCCGCCGCATTCGCTGGCCTGGATCGCGCATGACCTCAACCCCCTCGGCGTGGTCGGCGATGCCTCGATCGCCACCGCCGAAAAGGGCGAAGCGATCTGCCGCCATCAGGTCACGGGGTTTGTTGAATTGCTTGAAGACCTCAAGGCCTATCCACTTTCGAATCTCTATGTGAAATAGGCTCGGCCGCGGATCTCGTATCAGGTGGGATATGGCCCTTGGCCTGCAATTCCTGCACCAGGCCGAGCAGTTCGGCGAGCAGATATTCGACGAAAAGGCTGGTGGCCGCGTCGAGCGGCGCCCTGGCGCGCGCAAACAGCTTCATCTGCTGGTAACGCGCATGCGGCTCGGCGATCGGACGGAAGACGAGTTCGCCGCGCCGGCATTCGGTGATGACGTCGAGCGGATTGAGCAGCGTCAGCCCGGTGCCGCATTTGACGAGTTGCTTCAGCATCTCCGATGCATTGGTTTCCAGCACCGGCTCGACAGGGATGGGCAAGCGCGCAAAGGCAAGGTTGATCACCTCGCGCAGGCTGGTGCCCGGTTGCGCCAGAACCAGTTTTTCCTGCGTGACATCGGCAAGGTTGATCGGCCCGGGACCGATCAGGTGATGGCCCGGCGGCAGCACGACACCGATCGGAATATCGAAATTTCCGAGCGTGCGGATCCCCGGCATGGCCGGGATATTGAAGCCGAGACCGATATCCACCTCGCCTGATACAACGGGGCTGGCCGTCGTGCCGCCGGTATCGTTGCGCAGCTGGACGAAGACGCGTGGATGCTCTGAAAGAAAGCGCGCGATGATTTCGGGCAGCGGCCCGGCGGCAAGGCCGACGGTCGTCACCATGCGCACCTTCCCAGCCTGCTGCATCTTGAGGCTGCGGATGCGCCCCTCCAGGCGCTCGTAATTCTTCAGCACGTCCCGGATATGTTCGATGCAGAGTTCACCGGCAGCCGTCAGCCGCAAACCGCGCGGCAGCCGCTCGAAAAGCGGCGCCCCGATCTCTTCCTCCAGCGCCAGAATCTGCCTGTTGACCGCCGATGACGCAACATTGAGGCGCGCGGCCGCCTTGCGGATCGAACCGGAACGGGCGATCTCGTTGATGTAAAGAAGGCGTCTGGAGTGCAGCATGATCTCTCCGGTGCATAAATTTTACGCAGGGCGCACAAATTATCTTCAGCTTTCCGACAGATGCCGAAAAGGCATCAATGCGCACGAATTTTGATGCTTTTCAAAGCGCAACGCAATGGCTCAAATTCCCTTAAAAGGGAGCCGACCAAGGCTTCCTTCGGTTAAAAAGGGGAACTGCCGACCATGTTGAAAGCACTGACGAAGACGCAATTCCTGAGCTGCCTCGGCCTTGCCGCGATGCTTGCCGCCGCCTCGCCGGCGCTTGCCCTCGACAAGGTGAGCTACGGGACGAACTGGCTTGCCCAAGCTGAACATGGCGGCTTCTACCAGGCCGTCGCCGACGGCACCTATGCGAAATACGGCCTCGACGTCACCATCGTCCAGGGCGGCCCGAATGCGGCAAACAGCGCGCTCCTGATCTCCGGCAAGCTCGATTTCTACATGGGCGGTCCGCAGGGAGAAATTTCCGCCGTCGAGCAGGGCATTCCGCTGGTCGATGTCGCCGCGATCTTCCAAAAGGATCCGCAGGTGCTGATCGCCCATCCGGATAACGGCGTCGACAAGTTCGAGGACCTCGCCAAGCTGAAGACGCTGTTCCTCAGCAAGGACGGCTACCTCACCTATTTCGAATGGATGAAGGCCAACTTCAAAGGCTTCAAGGACGAGCAGTACAAACCCTATAACTTCAGCCCCGCCCCCTTCCTCGCAGACAAAGACTCCGCCCAGCAGGGCTACCTGACATCGGAACCCTACGAGATCCAGAAACAGGCAGGCTTCGAGCCGAAGGTCTTCCTGCTCGCCGACAACGGCTACTCGCCCTATTCGACGATGATCACGACGACGCAGGCGATGCTCGACGGCAAGCCCGATGTGGTGCAGCGATTCGTCGATGCCTCGATCGAAGGCTGGTACAACTACCTCTACGGCGACAACACCAAGGCGAACGAACTGATCAAGAAGGACAATCCTGAAATAACCGACGGCCAGATCGCCTATTCGATCGCCAAGATGAAGGAATACGGCATCATCGAATCCGGCGACAGCCTCGACAAGGGCATCGGCTGCATTACCGACGCCCATTACAAGAAGTTCTTCGACGAGATGACCGCCATCAAGGTGTTCAAGACCGAGACCGACTATACCAAGGCCTTTACGACGAAGTTCGTGTGCAAGGGCACCGGAATGGCGCTGAAGAAATAAGCCTCCCAGGCCAGGTCCGCCGCCTGCCTGGCGGCGGACCGCATCCCTTCGACAAACGAGCGAGAATATGTCCCTAGCCGAACCCAAGGCGGTGCCTTCGAAGGAAACGAAAAAGCGGCCGCTGGTTGTCATGCAATCGGTGTCGAAGGTCTTTTCCAGCGGCACGACAGCGCTTTCAGGCATGTCGCTGACGGTCGAAAGCGGCGAGTTCATCAGCCTCCTCGGCCCTTCCGGCTGCGGTAAGTCCACGGCGTTGCGCATCATCGCCGGCCTTGGCGACATCACCGCGGGCAAGATCGATTGGCCGAGTTCACGCATCAATTCGAAAGGCCTGCCCGAGGGCGATATCGGCTTCGTCTTCCAGGAGCCGACGCTAATGCCGTGGAAGACCGTCTTCGGCAACGTTTACCTGCCGTTGAAATTGCGGGGGATTTCAAAGGCGGAAGCCCGTGACCGGATTGTGGAAGCGCTGGCGACCGTCGGTCTTCAAGATTTTGCCGATGCCTATCCACGAGAACTTTCCGGCGGCATGAAGATGCGCGTATCGATCGCCCGTGCGCTGGTGACGAAGCCGAAGCTGCTGCTGATGGACGAGCCTTTTGCGGCGCTCGACGAAATCACCCGCCAGAAGCTCAACGACGACGTGCTGCGGCTGTGGCAGACGACGGGTATCACTGTGATCTTCGTGACGCATTCGGTCTTCGAATCCGCTTACCTCTCCAACCGGATCGTGGTGATGAAGGCGAGACCCGGCCGCGTGCATGCCGATTTTCCGCTGATGACCAGCCTCGAGCGGGATTCGCATTATCGAACCTCGGAACAATATCGGCAGGCCTGCGAGACGGCATCGCGTTCGTTGATCGAGGCGATCGGCGGATCGGAGGAGCACTGATGAGCGTCGAAAGCATCCAAACTGCCGAAGTCGCATCCCTGCCCGTCGCCAAACCGGCGAACGTCGGGCGGCGCGACCTGGCACTGCGCATCGCCGTGCCTTTCCTGGTCATCACCGTGCTCATCATCATCTGGGAGCTTTACGTGGTGCTCTCGGGCGTACCGCCTTACATCCTGCCCGGACCCGGCGCCGTGGCGGCAGCCTTCGTCAATGATTGGGGTACGCTTGCGCCTGCCCTCTGGGTCACGACCCAGATTACCTTCATCTCGCTGATACTGGCGCTGATCGGCGGCGTGGGGTTTGCGATCTTTCTCGTGCAATCACGCTGGATCGAGATCGCCTTCTATCCGCTCGCCGTGATCCTGCAGGTGACGCCGATCGTGGCGATCTCGCCACTGATCCTGATCTACGCTCCCTCCACGCAGGTGGCGCTGCTCATCTGCGCCTTCCTCGTCGCATTCTTCCCCATCCTGTCAAACATGGTGCAGGGCCTGAAGAGCGTCGACCATAACCTCATCAACCTCTTCGAACTCTACGGCGCCTCGCGCTGGCAGACGCTGATCCATCTGAAGATCCCAGCCGCCCAGCCCTATTTCATGACCGGTCTTCGCATCGGCGGCGGCCTTGCGCTGATCGCCGCCGTCGTCGCCGAATTTGCCGCGGGCTCCGCCGGCGCCGGCTCCGGCCTCGCTTTCCGCCTGCTGGAAGCGCAGTACCGGATGAACATACCGCGGCTCTTCGCTGCGCTCTTGATGCTCTCCATGCTTGGGGTCGCCATTTTCGGCCTTACCACCCTCATCGCCTGGCTGAGCCTCCACCGCTGGCATGAAAGCAGCATCAAACGGGAAAACTGATGACCTATTCCTTCATATCCCCGCCAAATGCGGCCCGCTTCGTGCTGAGCAATGCGACGGTGCCCGCCGTCACCGTCGAGCCTGTCGACGTGCCGGTTACGGAAGGACTCGCCACGGTCGATATCGTCATCAGCGACGGTACGATTGCCGCCATCCGGCCGGCTGGCGCCGCACCCGCCGATTATGCCAGGATCGATCTCAAGGACGGCATGGTCTGGCCCTGTTTTGCCGATATCCACACCCATCTCGACAAGGGCCATATCTGGCCGCGTCAGGCTAATCCCGACGGCAGTTTCATGGGCGCGCTCGATGCCGTCAGGGCCGACCGGGAAGCCAACTGGTCGGCCGCGGACGTGAAACGGCGCATGGAATTCTCGCTGCGCTCCGCCTATGCCCACGGCACCAGCCTGATCCGCACCCATCTGGATTCGCTGGCGCCCCAGCACCGCATCTCCTTCGAGGTCTTTGCCGAAATCCGCGATGCCTGGAAGGAGAGGATCGCGCTGCAGGCCGTCGCCCTCTTCCCGCTGGACGCCATGGCGGACAGCTCCTTTTTTACCGATCTCGTCACCGTCGTCCGGCAAACAGGCGGCCTGCTTGGCGGCGTCACGCGCATGGGGCCGGAGCTCATCTGGCAGCTCGACACGCTCTTCAGGACTGCCGCAGAGCATGGGTTGGATGTCGATCTGCATGTCGACGAGACGGATGATCGCGGCGCCGAGACGCTGAAGGCGATCGCCGAGGCCGTGCTGCGCAACGGGTTCGAGGGCAAGGTGACCGCCGGCCATTGCTGCTCGCTCGCCCGCCAGGAAGAAGACACCGCAGCGCGCACCGTCGAGCTGGTCGCCAAGGCAGGCATAGCGGTCATCGCGCTGCCGATGTGCAACATGTATCTGCAGGACCGCTATGCCGGCCGCACCCCGCGCTGGCGCGGTGTCACCCTGTTCCACGAGCTGGCTGCCGCCGGTGTCGCGACCGCGGTCGCTTCCGACAATACCCGCGACCCCTTCTATGCCTATGGCGATCTCGATCCGGTGGAGGTCTTCCGCGAAGCGGTGCGGATTCTGCATCTCGACCACCCGCTCGATACCGCAGCGCGTGTCGTCACCACCTCGCCCGCCGCCATCGTCGGACGGCCGGACAAGGGCCGCATCGCCGCCGGCGATCCGGCCGATCTCGTGCTCTTCAGCGCGCGGCGCTGGAGTGAATTCCTTTCCCGTCCGCAGTCTGACCGTGTCGTGCTTCGCCGCGGCAAGGTGATCGACCGCAGCCTGCCGGATTACCGTGAACTCGATAGCGTCGTTGGAGCCTGACATGGCCGATTATCAGAAGATCAAAAAGGAACTCGAAGGCATCGCCGTCGAGGACAATCCGGCGCTGGTGCGCCAGAAGAGCCGGGATTTCTATTGGTACTCGCCAATCCTGAAGGCGCAGCTCGACAATGTTTCCGCCGATCTCGTCGTCACGCCGAAGACCGAGGAAGAGGTCATCCGGACGCTGAAGATCGCCTATGCCCACGACGTGCCGGTCACGCCGCGCGGCGCCGGCACCGGCAATTACGGCCAGGCCATGCCGCTTTCCGGCGGCATCGTGCTGAATCTTGCCGCCATGGACAAAATCAAGGAGATCCATCCCGGCCGCGTCGTCTGCGAACCCGGCATCGTACTTGCCCAGCTCGACAAGCAGACCAAGGCCCATTCCGGCCAGGAGTTGCGCTTCCACCCCTCCACTGCCCAGACGGCGACGGTCGGCGGCTTCATCGCCGGCGGTTCGGGCGGCGTCGGCTCGATCACCTGGGGCGGCTTGCGCGACCTTGGCAACATCCTGCGCCTGCGCGTCGTCACCATGGAGGCCGAGCCACGTGTGCTCGATCTCACCGGCTGGGATCTCCAGAAAGTCAGCCACGCCTACGGCACGAACGGCATCATCACCGAGATCGAGATGCCGCTTGCGCCTGCCTATGACTGGGTCGATGTGCTCGTCGGCTATGACGACTTCATGGACGCGGTGCGCTTTTCCGACGCGCTCGCCAAATGCAACGGCATCCTCGTGAAGGAAATCGCGCCGATCGCGGCTCCCATTCCTTGCGACTATTTCACCCGCCACAAGCCCTACATCCGTCAGGGCCAGTCGATCGTCGTGCTGATGATCGCGCCGCACTCCCTGGATGCTTTTCTTGCCTTCACCGCGGCGCAGAAGGGCGAGATCATGTTCCGTTCCGACACGGTGGAAAGCATGCGCGGCATTCCGCATGCCTATGAGCTGGCCTGGAACCACACGACATTGCGCGCCCTTAAGGTCGACCCGAACTTTACCTATCTGCAGGTGCAATATCCGGGACCGGACCATGTCGCCAAGGTGCGGAAGATGGTGGAGATCTTCGGCGACGAAGTGCCGGGTCATCTCGAATTCATCAAATTCGACGGTCAGATCCAGTGCTCCGGCCTGCCGCTAGTGCGCTATACCACCGAGGAGCGGCTGGAAGAGATCATCAAGATCCACCAGGACAATGGATGCCCGATCTTCAACCCGCACCGCTATACGCTTGAGGAAGGCGGCATGAAGCGCACCGACACGGTGCAGCTTGCCTTCAAGCAGGAAACCGATCCGAAAGGCCTGCTCAATCCCGGCAAGATGATTGCCTGGGAAAATCCCGATTTCGATTTCAACGCCGGCAAGAACTATCTCTTCCCCGGTCTCGCGGCCCTGATGGAGGCTTCATGAGGGTTCTCGTCCTCCACTCTCACCCGGTCGAGGAAAGTTACGGCAAGGCGCTCTACCGGCAGACCGTCGAGAGCCTTGAGAAGGCCGGGCATACGGTGGATGGCTGCGACCTTTACGAAGAGCAGTTCGATCCGGTGCTCTCACGCCGCGACCGGCTCGTCTATCACGACTATCCGGAAAATCTGAAACTGGTGGAATCGCATGTCGAGCGGCTGAAGGCGGCCGAGGGGCTGGTGATCTGCACCCCGATCTGGAATTTCGGCTTTCCGGCAATCCTGAAGGGATATTTCGACCGCGTATGGCTGCCGGGCGTTTCCTTCGAACTGGTCAATGGCAAGGTGGAATCGCGGCTGCGCCACATCCGCAAACTCGCCGCCGTCCTGACCTACGGCGCAACGCCCTTCCGCGCTTTCGCCGCCGGCAACCCGCCGAAGAAGGTCGTCAAGAGAGTGCTGAGGGCGCAGATCAATCCGGCGAGGCCGGTGACCTTCCTCGCCCATTACGACATGAACAATTGCACGCCGGAGACGCGGGCAAAATTCCTCACCCGCGTCGGAGACGCGATGGAGCGCTTTTAAAAAATCTTCGCCGCCGTCACCTCGACCTCCACGAAGAATTCCGGCCGCGTAAAGCCGCCGACGACGATCAGAGTGGAAACCGGCTTCGGATCGAGGGTATAGCGATCCCGCACGGCCATATAGGCCGGAAAGTCTTCGCGCCGGGTGACGAACCCCGAAATGCGGATCACATCGGCAAAACTCATCTCCGCCTCTTCGAGGATCGCCTTGATCGCCTCGAAGCAGAGTTCCGCCTGCGCGGCCACGTCGCTCGGAACAGTATCGTCGAGACCGATACCTAACTGGCCCGAAGTGACCAACAGCGATGCGCCGGGCGGCACGAGCAGGCCGTGATTGTAATTTCCGAAAGGCCGGCGCACCGAGGCCGGATTGAAGGTATTCTTCATCGATCGCTCTGAAATTTTCTCATAGGCCTGCAGATACCGCGACTCTACAGGACGCGGCGGAATATGAGAATATCGGCCAGCGCCCATTATGTCTTGCGACAAGGCAGGATGAACGCCTTCAACTGATACTAGCCCTTGACAGCACCCGAGATCATCGAGCCGGAAATCTGCCGATACATGAGGAGGCCTAGAAAGGCTGGAGGCAGCGCGCCGAGGATCATCACGGCCGATGCCGTCCCCCATTGCACGCCGCCGCCGCTTGCCGCAAAAAAGAAGGAAGCGCCAACGGTCATCGGCACCGCCTTGTTTGTCGTCAGCATCAGACCGAAGAGGAACTCGTTCCAGGCGGTGATAAAGCCGAAGATAAAGGTCGTCACCAGTGCAGGACGCACGACCGGCCGAATGATGCGGATCATGATCTGAAACGAATTCGCGCCATCCACCTTTGCCGCTTCGTCCAGTTCGAGCGGGACGTCGGAAATCGCATTGACGAGAATGACAAGCGCCAGCGGTGTGTTGACGATGGTCAGGATCAGGCCGAGACCGAGCTGGGTATCGAGCAAACCGAGCCATTGGTACATCATGTAGAGCGGGATGGCGAAAATGATCAGCGGCACGGCGCGCAGATTGACGATGATCGGCAGCAGCGTGTGCTTGCCCGCTTCGCTCCTGGCGATCGCATAGGCCGCGGGAAAGGCGAGCATGATCGCAAGCCCCGTGCCGATCAACGAAGCGACGGTGCTGTTCCAGAGGTAGGAATAGATATTGAAACGGTCCGTCTGCGTTAAAACCCGCAGGTAGTTTTCGAGAGTCGGCTGGCTGATCCACAAACCGGGATTGACCGACAGTTCGCGCGCGCTTTTGAACGACGTGACGAGCGTGACGATGATCGGAAAATTCATCGCAAGAGCTGCGGCGGCAAAAACGATCCAGCGGAGCGTGTTCATCATCGCTCACGTCCTCCTGCGGCCGGCCAGCCAGTTGAGGCTATAGAGCACGAGCAGCGAGGCAAGGAAGAGAACAACGGAAGCCGCCACCGCCTTGCCGATCGCACCCTCCTTGAAAAATGCCTGATAGATATAGATCGACAGCGACATGGTCGAGCCGCCCGCACCGCTGCCGGTCAACGCGTAGACGTTGTCGAAAACACGAAAGCCGTCGATGAAGCGAATGAAGAAGGCGATCATGAGCGTCGGCAGCATCAGCGGCAGCTCGATAAACCAAAGCAGCTTGATTGCCGACGCGCCGTCGAGGGCGGCCGCCTCGCGCACGTCGAGCGGCACGGCGACATAGGCCATGTAAAACAGCAGAAAGGCAAACGGCGTCCATTGCAGCGTTTCGACCACGGTCAGCGTCCAGAATGCGTGAGCGACGTCGAGGAAGGCCGGGCTGTCGCCGAACCACTCGAAGAGATAATAGGGCACCGGCCCGGCAAATTCGTGCAGCACCAGGCGATACATCAGTCCGATCATGGCCGGCGCCACCATGAGCGGCAGCATGAGGGGCGCCATAAGGACCGAGCGCTTTGACAGAAGAGGCGCCAGAAAAATCGCAAGAAACAGGCCGAGCAGGCATTCGATAAGCGCCGTCAAGATGCCGAAGCGCAGCGAAAAGAAAATGGCGCGCCAGAAATCCCGATCGGCAAGCACCGCCAGGTAATTGCCGAAGCCGCTCAGCGTCGGACTTCGCAGTGTCTGGAAATCGACCGTCGAGACGGAATAGATGATGTTGATGACTGCGGGAAATCCGAGGAACAGCAGCAGGAAACCCACGAGCGGCGTGAGATAGGCTCTTCCCTCGGCACGTCTTACTATGGCCATTTCGATCCGCCGGCTGGGGCCGGATGCCCTGCAAAAGACAGGGCGTCCGGCGAATATCACTTCTTCAGGAGGTCCTGCATGCCAGCCTTCGCATGAGCCAGCGCGTCATCAAGGCTCTGCTGGCCCGACCAGTAGCCGGTGAACTCTTTCGCCTGCAATTCGTAGACGGAGAGTGCGTTAGCCGAAGTCGCACCGTTCATCACGTAGCCGTACCTGCTGGCAAACTCGCCGAGTTTGACGAGATCAGGACGTTCCTTGGCGACTTTCGCCACCACGTCGGGCGCAAGAGCCGGAGAGCCGCCGCTTCGTGCATAGAGCAGGGCCGCATCCTCGGTCGCCAGCCACTTCAGGAATTTGACGGCGCCGTCCTTGTTCTTGGCGTTCTTGTTGAGGCCGAGACCAAGACCGTGAATATGGTCGGCGCGTCCGTTCGGCCCGGCCGGCGGTGCCACAATACCGGTGACGTCGGCAACTGCGGGGGTTTTCTCGGCATTGGTGAGATCCGCCGCAGCGGCATTCCACTGAAGTGCCGTGGCAGCCTGCCCGGCACCGTAGGCGGCATTGGTCTCGGCATATTCATAGCTCAGCGAATCCTTAGGCGAAGCGCCGGCGTCGTAAAGCTTCTTGTAGAGTTCAAGGCCAGTCTTGTAGGCATCGGAATCAACGGTGACATTGCCGTCCTTGTCGGTCCAGTCTGCGCCATAGGAGCGCGGCAGCGACTGGAACACCATCATGTTGAAGAGCAGGTTCTTCATCTGCAATACGGTGCCATAACGCACGGGGCTTTCGGAATTCACCTGCTTCGAGAAGTAGAGAGCCGTTGCCGCCCAGTCGTCCCAGGTCCAGTTATCCGGGTCCTTCGGCTGCAATTCCTTGCCGAGATACTGCTTGGAGATTTCAGCATATTTCGCCTTTGCCGCATCGTCCTTCATCAGCGCATCGATCAGATCCTTGCGATAATACATGAAGTGCAGCGACAGATCTGTCGGCACTCCATATTGCTTGCCGTCGAACTGCATGGTCTTCAGCACGGATTCGCCAAACGTCTTTGCGGCATCGCTACCGAGGTCGACTGGCTCCATGTACGGTGCATAACGGCCGATCGAGTAGGTGGCAACGAGGTTGATGTCAAAGGCAGTCGACCCCGCTGCCATGTCGGCCTGCAGCTTGTCGTAGAAGCCCTCCCGGTTGAAGAATAAGAGTTCGACCTTGTCGGCGTCGCTGATGCCCGCAGTGGCGTTGTAGGCTTCGACGGTCGCACGAAGCGCCGTTTCTTCCGAACCACCCGGCCAGCCAAGAACGGTCACTGTCGCATTCGAGGTGCCCGGCAAAGCAACGCTTGCGAGAAGCAGGGCAAGGGCTGATAAGGACGTTCTGTTCAATGTCATCGTAGTTCCCTTTCTCTTATTGTTACGTCTGAATCCATGTTTTCTGGAATTATTCAGTCACGTCGCACTGCCAGGCTCGCCACGCCGACGATGCCGGCACGGCTGCCGAGCCTGGCGGGTACGAGAACGGGCGTCAGCCGGGCGTCGATACCCGCAAGGCAATCACGAATCCGGTCGAGGTAGGCCACTGCAAGGCCGATGCCGCCACCGATGACGATATGCTTGGGATCGAGCATCATTTGGATATCGCAGCAGAGCGTCGCTGCGCGGAATGCCGATTGCGAGATGATCGCCTCGGCCCAGGCCTCACCGCTGTTGGCATGCTCGAAAACCTCGGCGGCGGTCGCCTGATGCCCGGCCTTTGCAGCCTCGGCCGCTATCCAGCGGCCCGACGTCTGGTCTTCCAAAGGCGACTGCCCGGCGGACGGACCACGGATCAGCCCGAAATGACCGGCAAGCCCGGCAAGTGGGCGCCCGTTGACAATGATGCCGCCGCCGATGCCGGTCGAGATGGTGAGGAACACCAGATCGCCGCCATCGCCGGCACCAAACCTGTATTCTCCCCAGGCGGCCGCCTGCGCATCGTTGACGGCAAAAACCGGTTTACCGAAGGTCGCCGTCGCCTTATCGACCAGCGGATAGCGATCGGGAATGCCGAGCGTCGCCGGATTGAGCGCCGACCAGCATCCATCCTGAATGAAGCCCGTCACCGCGATGCCGACACGCGAATAGCGATCCGTCCATGATCGGATAGAGTCGGCGATCATGGCAAGCCAGGCATCGGGGCCCGTATCCCGCACCGTCGGCACCGTAATTTCAGCCAGCACTTCGCCGCCCCTGACCAGAGCCACCATCGTCTTCGTGCCGCCGATATCGATTGCAAGCGCCGTTTGGGTATCGTCGGCATCATAGGCCGCAGCGACGGCGTCGCGAAACCACGACGTCACGTGCTCGGTGCGCGTGATCGCCGAGCCTACGACGACGGCAAAAGCCCCGGCCTTGGCTGCGGCGGCAGCCTGCTCCACCGTGCGGATACGACCCTCGGCTATGACATAAGGCGTCAGCGTGTGCATGGCTGTGATCAGGCCGATATCCGGATCGACAGGCTCAGGCCCGCCGACATAGCCGGACAGCGTGGTGCCGACGAAATCGACGCCGGCCGCCAGGGCGTTGCGCGCATCTTCGAGGCTCGAACAGTCGGCCATCGTCAGCTTGCCCCTTGTCTTAATCGCCTGCACCAGCTTCTGGACGGAGACGGGACGCAGGCGATCCGTGGCGTCGAAGGCGACGATATCGGCGCCCGCATCGAGCAGCGCTTCGGCATCGGCAACGAACGGCGTGATACGCACCGGACTGTCATCGAGATCGCGTTTGACGATGCCGATGATCGGCACGTTCACGGCCGGACGAACGGCCTTCACATAGGCGATGGATTCGATCCGCAACGCTCTTGCGCCGGCATCGACGGCGGCCTTGGCGAACCCCGTCACGAATTCAGCCGTGTCCGTAGGACCGCCCGGAACCGGCTGGCAGGAAACGATAAGGCTCTTTTTGATGTCGTCGCGCTGCAATCGTGACACTCCATTTCGGCATCACGATAGTTGGAAAATACCAGATTACAACCAGTTTATAACTGGTATTATCGCCTCAATTCGAAGACGAAGTCGTAAACGTCGCCCTTATAGCGGCTCTCGCAGTATTCGACGATCTGGCCATCGCCGAGGAAACAACGGCGCTCCGTCATCAGCAACGGCGCTCCGGCGTCGCAGTGGAGATGCTGCGCATCCTCCACCGAGGCCGCGCGTGAACGCATGCGCTGTACGGCGCGTTGCGGCAGGAAGCCCCGCGTTTCCAGCGTCTCGTAGAGAGAGTCGCCGACCATGTTGGCCGAAGGTATGAAGCGAACCGGCACCGTTGAGGTCTCGACCGCAATGGGCACGCCATCGGCGGTGCGGATACGCTTCATGCGCAGGATATTGCTATTGCCAGCAATGCCGAGCGCCATCATCTCGGTCGGAGACGGGCGGCTTATCTGCTTGGAAAGCCATATACATCCTGGAACGAGCCCCCGCGCGAGGATGTCTTCCGAAAAGCTGGTGAGCGTGGAAAGGGATTTTTCGACGCGCGATCCGACTTCCGTCTTGAAGCCGTGGCGGCGATTGAGGAAACCCTCTTCCTCGAGCAGCGCCAGCGCCTTGCGTATTGTCACCCGGGAAAGCGACAGCGTCTCGGCCAAAACACGCTCTCCAGGCAGAACGGCGCCGGCCTTAAGTGTATTCGAAAGGATCGCGGTTTCGATCGCCGCTTTCAGTCGCTTGTAGAGCGGCAGACCGGATGCTGACACCTGCAATTCCTTACCAATCGCTTCGATCAGTTCATCTGTCGCCATGAGTTCTCCCGATACCGTCCGCGGCACATTCAGTTTTTTCTGTGGAATACTCCTGGATCTATACTGGTATTAGAATGAAAGGGCAATCGCCAGGCAGCGGACCAGTTCCGCGCTGCGATGCAAACCTGCCCATTTGACAGATATCCTACAAGTGGATATGTAGACTTTATCATATGGGCGAAACCAGAAGAAGACCGGGGTAAATGACATTGAAATCGATGAAGCCGCTGACGCGCGCCCCGCTGTTGCACGTATCGGTCCAGGAAAGCCTGCGCGCCTATATCGATGATAATGGCCTGGCGCCCGGAACCCTGCTTCCGGCCGAAGGAGAGCTCGCTACCCAGCTCGGCGTCAGTCGCAATTCGCTAAGGGAAGGCATCAAGGCGCTGGAATCGGTCGGCGTGCTGGAGACGCGGCGCGGCGTCGGCATCTTCGTCAAGGCCTTTTCCTTCGAGCCGCTTCTCGACAATCTCGCTTACGGCCTCGGCGGCGCCCTGCGGCAGATCGAGGAGGTCCTCGAAATCCGGCGGACCTTGGAAGTGGGCTTGATCGGCAAGACGATCGAGGTGATCGCAGAGGAGGACATCGCCGAACTGCGCGCCACCGTCAACCGCATGCGCGCCCATGCCGAGCGCGGTGAAACCTTTGCGACAGACGACCAGCTGTTCCACCGACTGCTGTTTCGCTGCCAGGACAATGAGACGCTCGTGCGGCTGATCGATGTCTTCTGGCTCGCCTTCTACAAGGCATCGGATTTCGTCAACCTTGAAAATACCGATCCGATGGCGACGTGGCGCGATCACGCCGCGATCGTCGATGCGATCGAGGCAAGGGATCTGGAGGAGGCGCGCAGACGCCTGGATCGTCACTACGAGGGCATTGCCCGGGTGATTGCCAACAACAAGACAAGTTCAAACATGGGAGGAACACATGAAAAGACTGTCTAGATTATCCGCCATCGCGCTTGGCGCCATGCTGTCGACGGTTGCCGTGCCGGCTCTTGTCGTCTCGGGCGCTGCAACAGAGGCTCAGGCCGCCACCCTGTCCGGCGGTTTCGATGTCGGCCCCGGCGGCTTCCAGGGCAATTTCAATCCGCTTGCCGCGACCGCCGGCTTCACCTGGCTCAGCATCTACTACGAACCGCTGGTCAGCTATGACGAGACGCTGCAGAAGGTGGTTGGCGCACTGGCAAGCTCCTACGAGGTCAGCCCGGATCAGATGACCTACACGTTCAAGCTCGCCGATGCCAAATGGCATGACGGCAAGCCCTTCACCGCCAAGGACGCCAAGTTCACCATCGGCCTTGCGATGGATGTGAAATCCGGCTCGGTGCTCGCCGCCCGACTGAAGGGCATATCGTCCGTCGAGGCGCCGGACGATCACACCGTCGTCATCAAGCTCAGCGCACCCAGCAGCAGTCTTCTCGACACGATGACCAAGGTGATGATGCTGCCCGAGCATGCGCTCTCCTCCATACCGGCCGACCAGCTGGCGAAGAACACCTGGTGGTCCACCACCCCGATCGGCACCGGCCCGTTCAAATTCACCAAATACGTCTCGGACCAGTATGTCGAACTTGCCGCAAACACCGATTATCGTGGTGGCAAGCCCGCCCTGGAACGCGTCATCAATCGCTATTTCGCCAACCCGGCCGCAGCGATCGCAGCGCTGAGATCCGGTGAAATCCAGTTCACTTACGTCGATTCCAACGATGTGCCGACCTTCAAGGACAACAAGGACTTCAAGGTCATCGAAGGTGACTCTTTCGTCGTCAACTATCTCGGCTTCAACCACGATTCCCCGCTCTGGAAGGACGTGCGTGTCCGCAAGGCGGTGATGCACGCGATCAATCGCGATGCCATCATCCAGAGCCTCTACGGCGGCGCGGCAAAGCCCGCCAACTGCGCCTATGTCGCCGAACAGCTGATACCGCCTGATATCGACACCTATGCCTATGATCCGGAGAAGGCCAAGCAGTTGCTGACGGAAGCCGGCTGGGATCAGATCAACGGCGCCAAGCCGATCACGCTTCTGACCTATTACACCACCCCGCTGGCGACCAACGTCCTTGCGGCAGTCCAGGCAATGCTTGCCCAGGTCGGCATCAACATCGTCCCGCGCGCCGTCGATGCCCCGACCTATAACAGCATCGTGCTCAATGCGACGCCGGATATCGCCCAGTTCCAGATGGTCTATGCCGGGCTGCAGAACGGGCCGGATGCCGGCAGCATCAACGTCGGCCTCAACGAGAAGCAGATCCCTCCGGCCGGACCGAACGTTGCCAGGGTTCGCATGCCCGACCTCACCAAGGCACTCGATAGCGCGCTTGCCGAGCCTGACAGCGCCAAGCGGAATACGGCCTACCAGGACGTCTGCAAGGTGATGAACACGAACCTGCCCTGGGCCACGCTCTGGGTGGCAAACCGCTACGGCATCGTCTCGACCAAGGTGAAGGATTTCGTCTGGACGCCGGCTCCGGGCGGCGGCCCCTACCAGGCCGACCCGCAGAAATGGTCGATCGCCGAATAGGCGTTTTCCGCAAAGCCTTGAGGGTGGCTTCGGCCACCCTGACAAGACGGCCTGACAATACGGATTGCCGATGCTCCGATACAGTCTCAGACGCCTGATCATGGGAATGGGCATGCTCGTCGCCCTGAGCATGCTGATCTTCCTGCTGCTGCGCCTGACGCCAGGCGATCCGATCGATGCCTATATCGATCCGAACCTGCCGATGTCACCGTCGGATCTTGCCGATCTGCGCAGAAGCCTCGGGCTCGATCAGCCCTTGCCCGTTCAGTATCTGGGCTGGCTGCAGCAGGCGGTGACGGGCAATCTCGGCTATTCGATCAAGCGTCTCGACCAGCCGGTTCTGGGTCTGGTGCTATCGCGGATCGGGCCGACAGTGCTGTTGATGGGCACAGCCCTTGTCTTCGCCATTGTCGTCGGCATCGCCTGCGGGGTGATCGGCGCCGTTCGCCGCAATTCGCTCGCCGACCTCTCCCTATCGGTGGCTGCGCTTGCCGGCATTTCGAGCCCGGCATTCCTCAGCGCACTGCTCGGCCTTTATCTTTTCTCCGTCCGCCTGCACTGGATGCCGTCTGGCGGCATGCTGACGCCGGGCGAGACGTTCTCGGTGGGCGATCTCCTCCACCATCTGATCCTGCCGGCGGCACTTCTATCCGTCGCGCAAGCTGCATTGATCATGCGCTACATGCGCGCTTCGCTGCTCGAAGTCCTGAACCAGGATTACGTGCGCACGGCCCGCGCCAAGGGCGTGCGCGAATTCTGGGTCATCACCAAACACGCGTTGCGCAATGCGCTGCTTCCGATCGTCACCCTGATCGGCTCCACCATCGGGCTTGCCATCGGCGGCGCCATCTTCATCGAGAGCGTCTTCAACTGGCCGGGCATGGGTCTTTTGCTCGTCGATGCCGTGCAGACCCGCGACTACCCCGTCATCATGGGGGCGACGCTCGTCATCGGCACTTGCGTTATCGTCATCAATCTTCTGACCGACATCACCTATGCGGTCGTCGATCCGCGCATCAAGGTGGGCTGAGCATGCTGGCACGCTCCCCGCAACGCCGCAGCCCGGGGCCGCTTGCCCGCGCTTTCGACCGCTTTCTGCTCAACCGCGCCGCCGTTGCCGGCGTCGGCATTGCTCTTCCGATGCTGCTGTTGATCCTTTCCTATCCGCTGTGGTGGGCTTTCCGCCCGAACGACATCGATCTTCTGGCGATGAACAGCGGCCCGACGGCAAAGCACTGGTTCGGAACCGACGGCGTCGGCCGCGATGTCTTTGCGCGCGTGCTCGAAGGCGGTCGGATTTCGCTTCTGGTCGCCGTCGCATCGACCACGCTTTCCGCGATCATCGGCTTTCTCTTCGGGGCCATCTCGGCGCTTGCAGGGCGCTGGGCGGATGCCGTCTCGATGCGCTTCGTCGATCTGGTGATGACGCTGCCGCCCGTCATCTTCCTGCTTGTGCTCGCCTCGATTGCCGGCACCGGCATCTGGCCGACCGTCCTCGTCATCTCGCTGCTCTCCTGGCCGCTGCTTGCGCGCATGATCCGCTCCCGGCTGCTGGAATTGCGTGAGCGCGACTTCGTCTTGGCCGCCCGCGGCATGGGCGCCGGCATCGGACATCTGCTCTTCCGCCACGGCCTGCCGAACTCGATTGATATCCTCGTGGTCTATGCGACGCTGCAGATCGCCAATGCCATCCTGCTCGAGGCGGGCCTGTCCTTCCTCGGTCTCGGCATCGCTCCGCCGGCGGCAAGCTGGGGCAACATGCTGAACGCGGCCCGATCAACGGCCGTGCTCGAACAATATCCGTGGCAATGGCTCTTCCCCGGCGCCGCGCTGATCCTTGCGGTGCTTGCGATCAACTTCATTGGCGATGGCCTCAGAGATGCCTTCGACCCGCGTGCCGAACTGAACTGACAATCGAGAGAAGCGAAAATGACCAAATTCAAGGGGGTCGTCCCTCCCGTCGTAACACCGCTCAATCCGGATTTTACCGTCGACTATCCTTCCTATACACGCGTGCTCGAACATCTGATCGGTGCCGGCTGCCATGGCGTATTCGTCCTCGGCTCGACGAGCGAGGTGATCTTCCATGACGAGAAGACCCGGCGCGAAATCATCGAACATTCGGCCAAGGTGGTGAATGGCCGCGTGCCGCTCATCGTCGGCGTCATCGACCCGACCACGGATCGCGTCATCGCCCATGCGAAAGTCGCAAAGGCCGCCGGCGCCGACGCGGTGGTGGTGACGGCACCATTTTATACCGTCACCAGCCAATCCGAGATCCTCGATCATTTCTGTTATGTCAGAGACGCGGTGGACGTTCCACTGGTCGCCTACGACATTCCCGTTTGCGTTCACGTCAAGCTGCAGCGCCAGACCGTCGTCACGCTTGCCAGGGAAGGCGCCATCATCGGCCTCAAGGATTCCAGCGGCGACGACGGCAACTTCCGCTATGCGCTTCTCGACCTTGCCGAACACAAGGACGTCTTCCTGATGACCGGTTCCGAGATCGTTGTCGACAACGCCCTGCTGATGGGCGCCCACGGCGTCGTTCCCGGCATCGCCAATGTCGATCCGCACGGCTATGTCCGCCTTTGGGATGCTGCGCAGCGCGGCGACTGGGTCGCCGCGAGGAAGGAGCAGGAGCGTCTCTGCCGCCTCTTCGAAATCGTTTGGGTTGCACAGAGCCGCGTCAGCGGCGGCGCCGCCGGCATCGGCGCCTTCAAGACCGCCATGCGAAGCCTCGGCATCATCGACACCGCCGTCATGCCGCGGCCGCGTGCCTCCCTGAACGATGCGGAAACAGCACGGATCGACGAGATCCTGCGTGCGACCGGCCTGCTGAACTGAGACGGCTGATGGAACAGACCGCCGAACCCGTACTCGACATCAGGGGATTACGAACGATCTTCCGCGTCCGCGGCGGCGAGATCACGGCGGTCAACGATATTGACCTCAGCATTGCCGCAGGCGAGACGCTGGCACTCGTCGGCGAATCCGGCTCCGGCAAGTCTGTCACCAGCCTGTCGGTCATGCGGCTGCTCACCCGCGGCATCGGTGCGATCGCCGCGGGTAGTATCCGCCTGACGACGCGCGGCGGCGCGGCCCAGGATCTTGTTGGCCTCGACGAAGAGAGCATGCGCAGGATCAGGGGCGACGACATCGGCATGGTGTTCCAGGAGCCGATGTCGAGCCTCAATCCCGTTTTCACGATCGGCGACCAGATCGCCGAGCCGCTCCGCGTCCATCGCGGGGCGGACCGCAAGAAGGCGATGGACGCAGCCGTCGCGCTTCTTGAAAGCGTCGGCATTCCGGACGCCCGACGCCGTGCCGGCCAATATCCGCACGAACTCTCGGGCGGCATGCGGCAACGCGCCACCATCGCCATGGCGCTCGCCTGCGATCCGGCGCTGCTGATCGCCGATGAGCCGACCACGGCGCTCGACGTGACGATCCAGGCGCAGATTCTCGATCTGCTTCTCAAATTGCAGCGTGAGCGCGGCATGGCCATGCTCTTCGTCACCCACAATCTCGGCGTCGTCGCCGAAATCGCCCATCGCGTCGCGGTGATGTACGCCGGCCGCATCGTCGAAGAAGGGCCGGTCGGCGAGGTTTTCGGCAATCCGAAGCATCCCTATACCATGGGTCTTCTCGCCTCCATGCCTCGCCTCGGCGATGCCGCGCGGATGAAACAGGCCGGCGAAAAGCTCGCCGCCATTCCTGGCATGGTCCCGAGCCTGATGAACATGCCGAGCGGCTGCGCCTTTTCCCCGCGCTGCACATTCGCGATCGATGCCTGTCGTGTGGCGGTTCCCGCGCTCGAACAGGTCAATCCGCAGCACCGCAGCCGCTGCATCAGATGGCAGGAGATCTAGATGAGCGCACCGCTGCTCTCCGTCCGCGACCTTTCGAAACACTATACCTCCCGCGGCACGCGACTGAACATTCTTCAGGGCATCTCCTTCGACATCGGCAAGGGTGAAGTCGTCGGGCTTGTCGGCGAATCCGGCAGCGGAAAGACCACGATCGGGCGTTCCGTCCTGCGGCTCGTCGAACCGTCCTCCGGCAGCGTCCGCTTTGACGGGACGGAACTCACCGCGCTTTCCGCCTCGGCGCTGAGACGGCAAAGGCCGCGCATGCAGTATATTTTCCAGGACCCCTTCGCCAGCCTGTCGCCGCGCATGACGATCGGCGAAATCCTGACGGAGGGACTGAAAATCCAGGGGATCGGCAGCGTCGGCGACAGGCTCGATCGGGCGCTGTCGGCCTTGGCCCAGGTCGACTTGCCTGCCGAGGCGATCAATCGGTACGCGCATGAATTTTCCGGTGGTCAGCGCCAGCGCATCGGGATCGCCCGCGCTTTGACCTTGTCGCCCGAATTCATCGTCGCCGACGAGCCGGTTTCGGCGCTCGACGTGTCGATCCAGGCGCAGGTGATCAACCTGCTGCGCGACCTGCAGCAGCGGCTTGGCCTTACAATGCTGTTCATCTCGCATGACCTCGCCGTCGTCGAATATATCTGTGACCGGGTGATCGTACTCTATCTCGGCCGTATCATGGAGATCGCGCCGAGCGCCGATCTCTATGCGAGACCACAGCATCCCTATACGCGCGCCCTGCTCTCGGCGATCCCATCGCCCGATCCGGATGCCCGTCGCGACAGGCAGATCCTGAAAGGCGATATTCCAAGTCCGGCCAATCCGCCGAGCGGGTGCGTCTTTCGCACGCGCTGTCCGAGTGCTCTCGAGGCCTGCGCCGGCGCCGTTCCGCAATTGCGTGAGGTCGCGCCCGGCCACTTCAAGGCCTGCATCCGCGACGACCTCGATTGATCCGTCATTCATTGGGGAAAACAGATGAACGCAAAGATGCCGCGTGCCGCCATCGGCGGAAACTGGGCGAGCCTGCTTCTGCCGATTGCGGCCGGTGACAGCATCGAATTCGACAAACTCGCCGAGGAGATCGACATCCTCATCGAGGCCGGCGTCGACGGCATCTATTCCAACGGCACAGCAGGAGAATTCCACAATCAGACGGAGGAGGAATTCGACAGGATCCAGGAGATGCTGGCTGGACGCTGCAAAGCATCCTCAACCCCCTTCGTGATCGGGGCCTGCCAACCGGACCCATCGATCATGCTCAACCGAGTCCGCCGTGCCGCCTCGCTCGACCCCCGCGCCATTCAGGTCATATTGCCGGACTGGTGGCCGCTCACCAATGCCGAAGCGATCGACTTCTTGAATCGCGCTGCCAATGCTGCCGACGGAATTCCGCTCATCCTCTACAATCCGCCGCATGCGAAACGCGTGCTGACGCCAAAGGAACTCGGCGCGGTCTGTGCGGCCGCCCCTGACGTGATCGGCATCAAGCTCGCCGACGGCGACGGCCTCTGGTACGCAGAGGCGCGCCGGCATCTTTCCGGTCTGTCGCTTTTCGTTCCCGGTCATCATCTCGCAACCGGCATCAAAGAGGGCGTCGCGGCCGGTTCCTTTTCCAATGTCGCCTGCCTTAGCCCCCGCGGTGCGCAGAGCTGGACGACATCGATGCAAACCAATATCGATGCCGCACTCGATCTGGAACGGCGCATCCGCGCGTTCATGGACGTGCATATCGTCCCCTTCCGCCAGGAATTCGGCTATTCGAACGCCGCTCTCGACAAATTGTTGTCTGCCATCGGCAATTGGGGACCCGTGGGCACCCGTCTACGGTCTCCTTATCGCTCGATAGACATGGCGGAAGCGATCAGGCTGCGGGACATTGCACGCTCGGAACTTCCCGATCTTTTCCGCTGAGTGTGCTGAAGCAACCGGGCATGGGCGGTTTCGCCCACTGGATTGAAATCCTTCTTCGCGCTACAGCGGGGAAGATATTTTGGTTGCCGAGCCCATCCCTTTCAGGTGCAGTTTCATGACAAAAAAAATCTATCTCGCCGGTCCGGAAGTCTTCCTTCCCAATGCCCGTGAAATCCTCGACCGCAAAGCGGCACTTGCCCGTGAGGCGGGACTTCTCCCGCTCTCGCCCGGCGATCTGGAAATCCCGCAGACGAACTCGAAGCGCGAGCGGGCCGCGGCGATCAACGCGGTGGACGAGAAGATGATGATGCAGGCTGATGCGATCATCGCCAATCTGACGCCCTTTCGCGGCATTGCCGCCGATACGGGGACGGCTTTCGAACTCGGCTTTATGTGCGCAAGCGGTAAGCCGGTCTTCGCCTACACGAATGTGGCCCGCGACCACAGCGGACGCGTGAGCGATCTTTATGGCGGCGCTGTCGCCTATGATGCGGAAGGCCGATTGCGAGACCCGAACGGGATTGCGATCGTGGATTTCGGCCTGGCCGACAATCTGATGCTGCATGCCGGAATTGAACGGCGCGGCGGTGTCCTGATCATCGGAGACGCGCCGCCGGATGCACTCTATACGGACCTTGCCGCGTTCAAGACATGTCTTGCCATCGCCGTTGAGAAGCTGCGCTAAAGTCATCAGTTCCGGCACTTGATGGAGGCGAACCGTTGGACAAGGCCGGCAAGCACCTGCCTGCTTGCCAATCGGTCCGGGGGACAGATACTGGATCCATGCAGCAACCAGAAAACCAACCTGCCGGCATCGAAATCACGCTCTGGCCGTATTCCAGGAATGAAGGCGACTGGAACCGCTGGCTGCAGTCGCTTTCGCAGGATGAACAGGAGCGCGCCGCGACCTACCGGTTCGAGCGGGATCGCGCCTCGTTCATTGCCGGCCGCTATCTCTTGCGGCGGCTGTTGAGCGTGCATACCGGGACAGCGCCGGGCAAGGTCGCATTGTCTCCGGACAAACACGGCAAGCTGAGAATTGAGGGGCGTGATGGCCCGCAATTCAGCCTTGCCAATGCCGACGGGCTGGTGACGGTCGCTGTCGCGTCAGGATGTGATTACCTCGGAATAGACTGCGAGCGCGCCGACGCCGAGATCGAAGAGGCGGCATGGGATAGCTATTGCAGCGCAGACGAACGGCGTTGGCTGGCGCAATTGCCCGAACACGAACGCGCGCGGGAGGCCATTGCACTGTGGACGCTCAAGGAGAGCCATCTGAAGGCACTCGGCATCGGGCTGCGCGAGGATCCCCGCAATTTTGCCTTTTCCTGGCAGGATCGCATCCCTGTCATAACAAGCGGCAATCGCGATCGGCGATGGCATCACCGTCTGGTCGAAAGCGGCAGCCAGCACGTCGTCGCGTTGGCTGCCTGCTCTCAATCCGGCTTCCCCGGCATTTCTACACGGCTATTTCAGGACGATAGCAGGCCATCCGAATAACCTGCCCGGAACTGATGAGGCATTGCGGAAGCGGTCTCCGTCGCCCAGGCCAGTTGCGCATCGTCGGGCTCCGCATCGAAATGCTGCCGGCCGAGAAGCGTATTGACGATCATTGCGCTGCGCCAGGCCATGAGGCTGAGCTGGGAGTCGGCGATGCCGTGCGAGTACCGGCCCGCATTCTGCGCAAACAGCCGGTTGGCCCTCGGACCCGTCCACTGCATCGTGTAGTCGTCGTTGAGAATGGGATAGCCGTTTCTGTCGAGCGTTATCCGTTCACCCAGCGAGCCGAGAGCCTCCGGCAACCGGAACCGGTAGCCGGTTGCCAGAACCACCGCATCTGCATGCAGCACCTCGATTCCGCCGTCGAATTGGTTCCTGACGATGAGCCGGTAGGCATTGCCGTTCCTCTCCATCTGGATCACATCGCGATTGGGCGCCAGAGATGCGTTGAGCGTACCCGGCTCGAGATAGCGCAACGCATAGAGGCGGCGGTAGATCGAATGAATCGTCGAAATCGACAGGCCATCGCTGGTCAGGATCGAGTTCTTCAAGGCTGCCTGCTTCTGCTCGCCGCCGAGCTTCAGATAGGCCTGCACGTATTCCGGCGAGAAAACCTGGTTCGAAAACGGGGTGTCGTTGATCGGCTCGAAATTATGACGCCGGCTGATCCATGTCAGCTCATTCATGGAACCGGGATCGGCAAGCAAGGCTTCGACGACCTCGCCGCCGCTTTGACCGCCGCCGACCACGACGATACGGGCAGCACCGAGACCACTGAGACGCGATTTGGCCTCGCTGTTGTGAAAGCAATCGGCGCCCAGAAACGGTTTTGCCCAGTCGGGCACGAAGGGCGAAGATCCGGTGCCGATCGCGAGATTGCGGGCTTCTTCCTGCCCATTGTCGAACCGCAGGAAGAAGCGGTCGTCGCGGTGCTCGACGTCGCGAATCTCGGTTCCAAAGCGCAGGCCGTCCAGGCCGTTGGCGACCCAGGCGAGATAACGTGCAAATTCCTGCCGGGGAACGGCGTCATAATTGGCGTTGAGGAAGGCGTAGAGCCTCTTGTGCGCCACCAGATAGGAGACGAACGACCAGCGGCTGGTCGGCAGGACCGGGGTGACGAGGTCCTTCAGAAAGGACGATTGCAGCTCGACGCCCGGCATCATCATGCCGGGATGCCAGTCGAAGGAGTCGCGCCGTTCGAAGAAGCGGCTCCTGATCTCCGGCACCGCCTCGAACAGGCAGGCGAGGCTCAGATTGGAAGGGCCGATGCCAATGCCGGCGATATCGAGCGGCTCGTTTATGGCATCCCTGCGGGCAAAAGCGACGGTCATGCGATATCCTTCTCTGTTTCCTTGAGACGCAGGGCAAGCCTTGAGTGGAAGGCGGGAGACCCGATCATATGCAGATGGTTGGTGCCTGTGATGATTTCAGCGGCACGCGCCCGTGGCGACAGGCGGCGCCAGTCGATCAGGTTGAGGCCGCGGTTGAGGCTGTCGTCGGCAGCCCAGGGATAGATCGGCACATCGTGGGGAACGAGCCGGTGCTTGCGGAAGATCAGGGCATTGTCGATCAGCACCCAGAACGTATGTTCGCGGCTACTGATGTCAGGCCCGTCGTTCGGAAGCGGATCCTTTTCGTCGCCGACGAAGCGCAGGAACTGATCGTAGGTATCCGCATCCATCGTCGACAGCAGCCGGTCCCATTCGGGACGCATCGCGGTTCGTCCAAGCCACGCCTGCACATCTTTATGAAGCGCGTCGCGCTCGCCCGGCCGGAAGCGCGGCTTGGCGCCGATCGCAAATTCCGATCCGAGGTCGCAAACGTCGACCATCGCCATCATCCTGACGTCGACCTCGTTGCCGAGGGTGCGGGCAGCCTCGTAGGCCAGGAGCCCGCCCCACGACCAGCCGAGGAAATAGCAGGGCGCGCCTTTGTTATGCGTCCTGATATAATCGACGTAGCTCTCGATAATCTCTTCGATCGGAGCGCCGACTTCCTTCTTCTCGGACAACGAGTGGCAAATGAAGCCGGTCGCCGGTTGATCGGCGCCGAGATAATCGACGAGCTTCACATATTCGCGGGTGCTGACGAGAAGCCCCGGGAAGCAATAAAGCCGCGGCTTGGCGCCGGAAGCGCGCAGCACGATCACCTCAGACAGATCCCGCTGATCCCCCTGCTCCATCACGCCGGCAAAGGAGCGAATGGTCGGGTTGTTGAAGATATCGGCGACGATGAGCGGGGTTTTCGGCCAGCGCTGCCGGAGCAGCGAAAGGATGCGGATCGCCCCGAGCGAATTGCCGCCGATCACGAAAAAATTGTCCTCGACGCTGATCGCTTCCAGCTTGAGAACCTGACGCCAGACATCCAGCACCTCCTCTTCGAGAGCCGTTGCCGGTTCCACGATGGCGCGCTTGATCGGTTGCGGCGCCGGCAGCGCAAATCGATCGAGCTTGCTGTTCGGATTGGTCGGCATTTTTTCCAGTTCGACCACCGCGGCCGGCACCATATAGGAGGGCAGGCTGCGTTCGAGGCCGGCGCGGACCATCTCGACGTCAAGCGTCTCGTCCTTCTTCGGGACGACGTAGGCAACGAGCGCCTTTTCGCCGCCGGCATCGTCATCGCGCAGAACCACAAGGGCCTCGCCGACGCCGGGTTGCTGCAGGAGCGCCGCTTCGATCTCGCCGAGCTCGATCCGGTAGCCGCGAAGCTTGACCTGATGGTCGACGCGACCGACGAATTCGACGGTTCCGTCATCACGCCAACGCGTCAGATCGCCGGAACGATAAAGCCGGCCGCCCTCCGCGGAGAACGGATCGGGGATGAAGCGGTCCGCGGTCGTATCCGGCTTGCCGAGATAACCGCGGGCGACGCCCTCGCCGCCGATATAGAGCTCGCCGGTGACGCCGATCGGGCACGGATTGAGGTCGGGGTCGAGCACATAGACCCGCCTTAGCCCGACAGCGCGTCCAAGCGGAGCATAGACCCCCTGAAACTTGGTACCGGCCCTCACCTTCCAGACCATCGGCGTCATGATCGTTTCGGTCGGCCCGTAGCCGTTGATCAGCCATTCCGATTTCAGCGCCCGCGACAATAGATCGAAGGTTGGCTGCGCCAGCCCCTCGCCGCCGAAGGAGTAAAGCCGCATCGGCGGCGCCCCATCTGTTATATCGGCCCACTCCGCCAGCTGCTGCAGATAGGTTGTGGGAATGCTGGCATTGTTGGCGCCATGCTTGCGCATGGCCGTCAACGTCTCTTCCGGCGTCCACAACGGCTGATCGGGAAGAATGATACTGCCGCCTTCCATCAGCGGGTTCATCCATCGCTCGTGCCCGCCGTCCGAACTGAACGGCAGGAACGGCAGCTCGCGGGACGCCGAGCTCATGCCATAGACACGCGAGGTGTTTTGCAGATGGTGCGTCAGCGGCCCGTGCTCGACGGCCACGCCCTTCGGCAATCCCGTCGATCCGGAGGTGTACATGACATAGGCGAGTTGATCCTTGTGGATCGGCACATCAAGCGGTGTATCCGGCTCGCCGTCGAGATCGATCTTGTCGAGTTCGAGGATAATGGTGTCGAGCTCTTCCGGCAGCCGATGGCGAAGCCAGCTGTGGGTCAGAACGATCTTGACGCCGCCGTCGCGCAGAATGTGATGGTTGCGCACCGGCGGGTGGTCGGGCTCGACCGGGATATAGGCGCCGCCCGCCTTCAGCGTCGCGAGAATCCCGACGATGGCCTCCGGCGAGCGTTTGATGAAGATGGCGACCGTCACCTCGGCTCGAACGCCGAGATGCCGCAACCGATGTGCGAGACGGTTGGTGCTGGCTTCCAGCCAGCCATGGCTCCATTCCTCGTCGCCGTAGACGATCGCCGTCTTGTCAGGCGTCTGGCGCGAATGGGCTGCGATCAACTCGTGGACCGGCCTGTCATCGTTGATGACGTCGTCTTCGTAGGGCGCAGACAACCAGTCGAGCTCGCCGCTGCCGACGAGTTCGATATCCTTGATCCGCACATTGTCCCGCGCGACGATCTGCTCGAGCACAAGGCCGAAATGCCGGGAGACACGGGCAATCAGCGAGCTGTCATAGAGATCCTGCGCATAATCGATCAGCCCGGATGCGGCCCCATTCAGATCTGCCTCGATCACCAGGGAAAGCTCGCTGTCGGCGCGCGCACCCAGTGGCTCCAGATTTGTTGCGTGCGCGGGGATCGGATACGGCTCGCGGAATTCGAACAGGGCCTTGACCACGGCTTCCTGGGCAGCCGCTTCATCGACCACCAGTTCCTGGGTGATGCGCTCCAGCGGCACGAGCCGTCGAAGCCCCTGCTCGATCGCCGATGAGATCGCAGCAATGACATCGTCGAGAGAATTTCCCGACGTCAGCGACAGGATGAGGGGAAGGACCTGTTCGGCACGGCCGAGGTTCGCAAGGTGCTCCTTCTGCGGCCGCGCGACGAGCAGCCCGGTCAGCAAGGCATAGTTGCCGCTATAGCGTGCCAGCAGCGCGCAAAAGGCGGCATGAAGCACGCGCTCGACCGGATACCCTTTTTGATGCGCATGTCGCCCGAGCTTTTCCCAGAGATCCGGCGCGATCGAAAATGGGTGCTGAGCACGTGCCACGCCTGCCAGTCCACCACTGTTGAAGCGGGTGGGAAAGGTCGAGGCTGCGTAGTCGAGACCGATCGTGTTCCGCCAATAGGAGAGGGACTGCTGCGCCTCTTCCGTCTGCAGCCACTCAGCCTCCCGCGTTCCGGCCAAGATTTCTGCCGGATGCGTTTCGCCGGCGGGTCCGCCATCGAGAATTCGCGTCAGGGAGCCGGCAAGAACCGACTTCTCGCGATCGTCTGCGATAATCGGATGAAGCACGATCGTCAGAAGCGACTGGCCGCCGGCCAGCAGGCCAATCTGAACACGCGCCGGCGGGCCGGCAAGAAGATCGAAGCGTCTGCCGCGAAAGGCTTTCTGTGCGGCCAGTGCATCCGGCTCGTCAAGAGCGGCACCTTCGCCGACAATCTCGATCGGCACAGCATTCACGGTGCCGCGATATTGTTCGACGCGGCCGCCCGCCAGCCGACGGAACCGGGTGGCAAGGGAGGGATGTTGCGCCACGAGCGCCCGGCAGGCGCCGGCAATCGTCTTGACGTCGACCGCCGGGCTCAATCGCAGCGAAATGACCTGATCGGGAAAGACCGTGTAGTTGCCGATCTGCTCCAGCGACCAGATACGCTTCTGCGCGATCGTCAATGGAAAGCTCTCGAAGACCGCATCCGTTGTCGCATCGGTCGGGTGGGCATCTGCGAAGTTTATGATCTGCTTGTTCATCCGTGCCATCCAGCCGTTTCAGAGACGCGCATCGCCTGATATCGCCAAGCGCAAAGAGAGCGGGCGCGGATCCGCCCAGACCTCGCGGATATGCGCCAGGCATTGCTGGCGCGAACCGGCAAAACCCGCGGGCTCCCAGCCGATGGGAATCCGCTTGTCCTGCGGCCAGACCGAGTAGCGACGCTCGGTGTCGATAACGGCGATCCAGAGATCGTCGTGGGGCTCAAGATTATTCATTCGCAGCTCCTGCGGTGATGATGGTCATGCGCAAATGACGGATCCGGCAGGCCGCAGTTTAGAAAATTGATGAGAATTTTTTTCTTCGCTTATCCCTAAATTCGGCGGGAGATGGATCGTCATTCTACCAAATCGGCGCAAGAGCTCGCTTCATGCTCACAGCGCCAAAGGCCCGACTCGGCAAGGAGAACATCATGGATTTCGACGCCGCCAAACAAAGGCGCGCTCTGCAGTCGCGCAGCTACGTCAGTCTCGCGCCCAATCTCATTCACCTCAAGACCGCCTATGGCCACCACGAAGCCGCATTCGAGGTGGAGGCCGGCGTAGCGTCGGTGACCTTCTACCATGGGGATCCGGTTCAATCGCCGGAGCTTCTGATGGCGGCGGCCGAAGCGGTGACGGCAGAAGATCGCTCGATCACCTCAGTCGTCTTCGAAGGGCATCAGACAAGCCTTCCCGGACACATTGCGGACGCAGGCGGAGGGCTCGATTCGGCGATCCTGTGGCAGTGGCCCTCGCTCTGGCTGCCGCAGCTATCCTATCCCCTGCCGCCCGTGCAGGAGATGACTGCGGGCCGCTATCATCCGCGCCGGCCGGCAAAGCTGAAGGGCACCATCTACAGGCGGTTCATCCCCTGGCTGGAGCGGGATATCACCTTCACGGTGGCCGATCCCGAGACCGATCTTGCAGTCTTTCATCGCTGGATGAACGACGAACAGGTCAACACGATCTGGGAGGATGCCGGCTCGATCGACAAACATCGGGAGATCCTGGAAGAGAGGATCGCCGATCCACATGTCCTGCCGCTGATCGGCAGTTTCGCAGATATCCCCTTCGGCTATTTCGAAGTCTACTGGGCCAAGGAGAACCGGCTCGGTCCCTTTTACGATGCCGACGACTATGATCGCGGTTGGCATGTCGCTATCGGCGAGCCCGATTATCGCGGCAAGAAATGGATCAGCGCCTGGCTTCCCTCGCTGATGCATTTCATCTTCCTGGACGATCCGCGCACCAAGCGCATCGTCGGCGAGCCGCGCGCCAGTCACGAGCAGCAGATCCGCAACCTCGATCGCTCCGGTTTTGCCAAGGTCAAGCATTTCGATTTTCCGCACAAGCGGGCGCTGCTCGTGATGCTCGGCCGCGAGCGTTTCTTCGGTGACCGTCTCTGGGTGCCTGCATCATGAACGACATGAGCGACGCAAGCGGCAGCTTCCGGAGACGGCAACGCCTCGCACCGGAGGACCTTGCCAGTCCCCAGCTTTTCAGGCTGCTGCTTCGGCTCGGACTGCCGGCCATGTTCGGCCTGTCGATCAACGCCGCCCATCATACGATCAACATGGTCTTCGTCGGAATGATCGGGGAAGACCAGATCGCGGCGATCATGATCGTCCTGCCGATCCTGATGCTTATCGCCGCCTTCGGCGAAGGGATCGGCGTCGGTGTCGCAACAGAGGTCGGGCGGATGCTCGGCGCCGGCAACCGATCCCGGGCCGGCATCATCGCCTCGATCAGCCTTGCGGCCGGTGTCGTCTTCGGCGCGGCCAGCGCTATTGCGATCGTCGCATTTCCGGATTTGCTGCTGTTCGGTGCCACGCCTGCCCTTCAGCCGCTCGCGCAGCATTATCTGATGATCATTGCGATCTCGGTGCCGCTGACGATGGCGCAGATCATTCTCGATTTCCTGGCGATCGCAGAGGGCAATGCCCGCTTCAGCATGTGGACGCTGGTCGCCTGCTTTGCGCTGAACATGATCCTCGACCCGATCATGATCTTCGGCTTCGGTCTCGGCCTGCAGGGCGTTGCAATCGCAACCATCCTGTCCCAGCTCGTCGCGCTTTGCATCTATGGCGCCTACCACGCCAGGCGGCTTGGAACGGTCAGGCTGACGCTTGGCTGGCGGTGGAGAGATATCGGCTCTCTCAGAGCGGTTCTTGCCGTGGGCGCGCCGACGACGCTGACCAGTCTCGCAACCGCAGGCGCGATTGCGGCAATGGTGTCGCTCGCCGGTACCTATCACGGAGAAGCCGGCATCGCCGGCGTTGGCATTGCCTTGCGGCTGCTTGCCGTGGGAACGCTCCCCGTCATCGGCATTTCACTCGGGGCCCAGTCGATCCTGAGCTTTGCCTGGGGTCGAGGCGATATGGCCCGGGTGCTGTCGGCAACGCGCATCCTGACAGTGGTCACCAGTGCAGTGAGTGGCGCCTATGGGCTCACAGCGCTCGCCTTCTCCGAACAGCTTGCCTCATTCTTCACCGACGATCCCACGGTGATTGATATTGCGGGGCAAGCGATCATCTCAACCCATCTTCCGCTTCTGCTGTTCGGTCTGCGGCAAACGGTGCTGATCCTCTTCCAGGCTCAGGGCAGACCGAAAGCGGCGGTTGCCATCGGCCTGGCGCAGAATGGGTATCTGCTTTTTCCGCTGATGGCGCTCCTGCCGCCCTTTTTCGGCTTTTCAGGTCTGCTGGCAGCCATATTCCTGGCCTCGGCCCTGACCGGCTTGCTGTCGGCCATCTGCCTGATGAGCGCACTTCGAGCGCTGCGGCAGCGCTCCGCCGACCATCTGACCTCCATCCGTCCATATCCCAGCTTTTGTCCATGAGAGGATGACCATGAACCAGTCGATCAACCCGCACGACCTTGGCGCCCATGCGACCGCCGACGATCTCTTTACGCCTGTCGATCCGGCAGCATTCAACGCCGTGTCTCCGCCGATCTTCCAGACGTCCCTCTTCACCTACGACAGTTACGAGGCGATGGAGGATGTCTTCGCCGGTCGTACCCGCAACTATATCTATTCGCGCGGCGACAATCCGACGGTCCGCGAATTCGAACTCCTGGTCGCCCGCCTCGAGGGCGCAGAGGACGGACGTGCCTTCTCGAGCGGAACGGCCGCCATCACATCGACAATTCTGAGCCTCGTGCAGGCGGGCGACCGGGTCGTTGCGGTCCGTCACCTCTACAACGATGTTTACCGCCTTCTGGTGAAGCTGCTCGGCAGGCTCGGGGTCGCGGTGGACTTCGTGGATCCTGCCGACCACGACGAGGTCCGCAAGGCGCTGTCGGGCGCCAAGCTGCTCTACCTCGAAAACCCCACATCCTTCGTCTTCGAGCTTCAGGACATTGCGGCGCTGTCGGCCATGGCAAAGGAGGCCGGCGTTACCACCGTCATCGACAATTCCTGGGCAACGCCGCTGTTTCAGAAACCGATCCAGCATGGCGTCGACATCGTCATTCACGCCGCCTCGAAATATCTCGGCGGTCACAGCGATACGGTCGCCGGCATCGTCGTCGGCTCGAAGGAGGCCATCGCCAGGATCAATGCCACGTCCTACCCCTATGTCGGCGCCAAGCTTTCACCGTTCGAGGCCTGGCTGCTGCTGCGCGGCATGCGTACGCTGCGTGTGCGTCTCAAGGAGCATGAGCGCAGCGGGCTTTTGCTGGCCGGGCGGCTGAAGGAGCATTCCGCCATCGCACGCGTTCGTCATCCGGTGTTTCAGGACCATCCCGGCCGGGCAACGCTCACGGGTTACGCGGGGCTGTTTGCCTTCGATCTCAATCCCGATATCGATGTTGCGCGCTTCGTAAACAGCCTTCGCGACATCCGCCTCGGCGTCAGCTGGGGGGGACCGGAAACGCTGGTGGTCCCTGCCAAGGTCGCGCTGCAGATCCCCGACCGGATGACCTCTTTCATCCGGTTCGGCGTGAGCGAGCAGACGGTTCGTTTCGCCGTTGGCCTGGAAGAGCCGGAACTGTTGTGGAGCGATCTGCAGCAGGCGCTGCACGCAGCGAAACGGTAGGATCCTGCCGGCTTGCATGATCGGGGCGGGAAGCAGGTTCGGTGATTGCCAGATGGCAATGTTCCTCCGCCGCCTTGATCATGAAGTTGACGAGGGTCCTTGAGACGCCGAGTTCGGCTGCGATGTCCTTCTGCGGCACGCCGTTGAGGCGATGGCGAACGAAGGCATCATTGGTTCGCTTCGGCAGCGCCTCGAGCGAGGCAAGCACATTGCGCAAGGTCTCGGCGGCGACCAGCTGGTCGAGCACGGTGGGGATGGGAGCCGTGATCTCCTGAACCTGGTCTATCGACCTATAGTTGTTCATCTGCTGGCGTCGGCGGCGGCTCTCGTCGAGTGCGAGATTATAGACCATCCGGAAGGCGTAACCGATCGGGCAGCGAATGCCGTCGGTCTTGACCCCATAGGCTTTAATGACTCCATCCTGAAAGATATCTTCCGAATATAACTTTGATTTGACAACGCTTTCAATCGTTCTAAGGAGCTTGTCCTTGTTTTCGATCATGGCGTTGACAACGGCATTTCCGTTCACATCACGATGCAATGCTTGCATTGTCCTGTACCCTTTTACAAATGGAAAATCAGGCTCTGTCGTTGCTGGTCGGGTGCGGTCTTGGCGGGCCTTTTCGAGAAAAACTACACGATTTGATTGCAGTGTCTATTTTAAGGTGATAACAAGAGTCAAGTTTAAATCGACCTGATGAAAGCGAGAAAAAATGGGAAGGACAGTGGAGATCCTGACGGGCAAGGCGGAGCTCTGCCGATCGATCATGGGAGCTTTGCCCGACTGGTTTTCAGAACCGGAGGTGATCGAAGCGAGCGCCCGGGCGATCGAAGACCTGCCGGTGTTCGGCTATATCGAAACGGATGTCGTGACGGCATTGATGGCGCTTAAGCCGCACCCGCCCGGTGCCGTCGAGATCGCGCTGATTGCGACACGACCCGAACACCACGGTCGCGGCGCCGGACGCCATCTCATCGATGCGGCCGAACGCTTCGGCCATGAATCGGGCGCCCGGCTGCTGACGGTCAAGACGCTCGCCCCCCGCGGCTGCGACGAGCCACAATTCGAGGCGACGCGGCGCTTCTATGACCGGAACGGCTTCGTGCGCGCGGAGGTCTTTGCAAACCTCTGGCACGAGGACCATCCGTGCCTGTTCATGGTCAAGCCGCTCGCCGATGTCCCGGAAGGTCAGGAAATTGCGTAGAACACAAAAGGATAGGGCGGTTCGGCGCTTGCGTTAAAAGCTGAACCGCTCTAATGACGCCCATCCGGCAGCGGGCAGGCTTCACCGCAGCCACCGACTCCCGGCAGGTTATAACGCAGGCAGCAGACCTTCCGGCGGGCGAATTCGAGGCCGCATTGCTGTCGTGCGATGCGGATCATGCCGAACATCGGATTGCGCCTGCCGCACGGCCATACCGCCTCTTCCAGCAGGGCCATCCCGCCTTCGACGAGGCCGGGCTCGTGGCGATGGGCGATCTCCTTGAGAATCCAGGAGAGATACGCCGCAACATTGTTCCAGAGAAGCTTCGGAGCGACGGCGGCATTGACGGCGATTGCGGCGATCACCGGCTCGGCGTGGCCACGCATCAGCCGGTGAAGCTCGGCCGCCGGATCGGTGGTCGCCTCAGGCCTTTCGGACATTACGAATGCCTCCGGCTCGCCCGTATGCTCGTTGCAGATGAGCGACAGCCGGTCGATGTCCAACGGCAGCCCGATCCGATGCACGAACATGTGGACGCTCGGAGCGATCGTCAGCATGCTGAAATAGTAGAGCGTCCACATGGAGACGATCGCGCGGCGGTCGCTGCCCGGAAACTTTTGCGCATAACGGCCAATGACCTCGTCAAAGATCGCCCGGTCGCAAAGATCCCTGCAGGGGACGACGATGCCTGTCTGCGGTGGCGCGCCGAGCAGCTTGCCGCGGCAATAGGAGAACGGGCTGTCGCCCACCAGGCCGTCAAGGTCGACGGCCTGGTGGGCGACAGGATGATGAGCGATCGAGGTCGGGCGCCGAGGTGCCCCGTTCGTCGCTGCCGCCATGCCTACCACCGATACTTCAAGGTGGCTGTCATGTTGCGGCCCTGGCCGAGATAGCAGAAGCCCTCATTGCAGACCGTGTCGCGGTGGTCGGCAATGTTGCGGATATTGAAAGCAGCGGTCAGGCCTTCATATTTCTTGTCGACCGCCCCGAAATCATAGGCGGCGGATGCATCGACATAGAAGCTCGACGGGTTCTTCGAGGTGTTGGCTGTATCCGTCCAATTGTTGCTGATGTAGCGGACACCTGCGCCGAGCGAGAGGCCATTGAAGGGGTTGGTTTCCTGGAAAGTATAGTTGGCCCAGAGGCTTGCGACATGCGCGGGCGTGAAGGCCGGCGTGTTGCCCTCATTGTCGCCTCCGGTCACCTCGGAATGGTTGTAGGTGTAGGCCGCAATGATGTCGAGGCCGTCGGCAACTGCCGCACGCGCTTCAAGCTCGATGCCTTTTCCCGTCACTTCGCCGAGCGAATCATAGGCGAGGGTCAGCGGATTGACGAGCACCGGCTTGTTCTTTTCGACGATGTGATAGGCGACCGCCGACAGCAGGATGTCGGTGCCGGGCGGCTGATATTTCACGCCGACTTCGTATTGTTCGCCCTCCGTCGGCTCCAGGATCTTGCCGGATGTCGACCGGTTGGTCACCGGATCGAACGAGGTCGCATAGGAAACGAAGGGCGCAATGCCGTTGTCGAAGAGGTAAAGCGCACCGGCCTGCCAGGAGAAGGCATTCTTGTTGACGTCTTCCGAGTCGCTCAAGCCGAAAGAGGGGTAGGTCGTGTCGCGCGTCTGGTTCACCCAGGTCTGGCGACCGCCGAGGTTGAAGCGCCAGTTTCCAGCCTCGATCTGATCCAGGGCGTAAACGCCGACTTGGCGCATATCGGCATCGGCAACGATGAAGTTATAGTCCGGCGTGGCGCCTGAGACCCCATAGGTCGGGTTGGCGATATCGAAATCGAATGCCGAGTTCACCGCCCCGATGCCATAGCCCCAGTTCGACTGGAGATTGGTGTAGTCGAGCCCGAACAGCATCGTATGGGCAAGCGGGCCGGTATCGAACTTCGCCTCGAGCTGGTTGTCGACCTGGAAGACGTTCATCTCGTCGCGGATCGAACTGGCGTTACGATGAGCGACGGTGCCGGTCCAGCTGGAAACGCCGAGGTAACGAGCCCTGAGATCGAGATGCGAATAGCGCAGGTTCTGGCGGAAGGTCAGGCCGTTGTCGAACTCGTGCTCGAACTGATAACCGACCTGCTGCTGCTTGACCTTCTGGTAGTCGTAATCGGGATCGCTCTGCCTTATGTCGAGAATCTTGCCGGCGGCGGTCGTGATCGCGCCGACATTGGCATCGGTCTCGTCGGACTGCGCCAGGCCGTACAGCGTGAAGGAGGTGCCCTCGTCGGGCTTCCAGGTGAAGGACGGCGCCAGGAAATAGCGGTCGTCGGCAATATCGAAATTGTTGTCCCCGCGGCGGGCGAGACCGACGATGCGATAGAGAAAATCGTCGTTCCCTTCGCTGATCGGTCCACCGAAATCGAACATCCCCTGCACCCGATCCTTGGTGCTGTAGGAGATGCCGACTTCGTGGATCGGCTCTTCGGTTGGAAGCTTCGATATCTTGTTCACCAAACCACCCGGCGATCCCGAGCCGTAGAGAACGGATACCGGTCCCTTGATCACCTCGACGCGCTGCAGTTGATATGGATCGGTGCGGAACATGCCGTAATTGATATAGGGCTGGCGCAAGCTGTCACGATAGTCACCGACCGTCGTGATGTTGAAGCCGCGAATGAAGATCTGGTCGAAGCGCGGGTCGAAGCCGTTCGGTCCGGTCGTCACGCCGGCCGAATAACGCACGGCCTCGATGATGCTCTGCGCGCCGCGCTGCTCGATTTCCTTCTCGGTGGTCACCGAGACCGAACGCGGCGTTTCGATGAGCGGCGTATTGATTTTGGTCGCAGCCGAGCTGTTCTTGGCGGCAACGGAGGTCCGGTCGGTCTTGCTATCAGAGGATGCGCCGCCTTCAATGACGATCGGATCCAACGCTGTCGCATTGGTATCCGTTGAGGCGCTCTGGGCTGCGGCCGGCGATGCTGCAATGCCGATCAGGACGATCGCTGTCGTGACAAATAGGCTATCTCTATAAATTCTCGATACATTATTAGAAACATTCAAAAAAACACACGCCATTGCTTGGTCCCTACCTCTCGGATGCGGGCGGAAACTATGGAGCGAAAGAGATCTTGTCAACATAAGGTGATTGTTTTAGTCACCTTTTAATCGATAAAAATTCGTGCTCCGACACTACCGAGGAGGTTGCACGCAACATCGGGGCCAGCACGTTCTGCGCAGAGGTAAATTGCCACCGGAATCGGCAAAGCGTCATTGAGGACGTTGACGCATCGCAGGTATTTTTCGACGCAGCATCGGGACTGTTGACAGCTGTCCTATCCGTTCAAGGGATCCGTACGTCTGTTGGGCGTAGCATCGTCCTCCTGGAGTAACGATCAGAGCAATACAGCTCCTTGAGACCGAGAACTCGATCTCTGTCTTTAAGGAGGAAAAGAATTTTCTGTTGTCGCAAATGAAAAATCTGATTTACTAATACTCCGCTGCTGGCTTTAAGGGGGATATTGCCGATGGTGGGGACCCGCAGGAATATTTTGCTTGGTGGCTTGGCGTTACTAGGTGCGAGTGCGATCCGGAAACCCGCATTTGCCGCTGCGTCTTCCTATTTTGCCGGCACCATCGTCGACAATGGCGTGACGTTCCAAAAGACCAACTTCGCCAAGATCGACAAGAAGTGGCTCCGCCAGGTCGTCAAATATTTCAGCAGCGAGCCGATCGGCACCGTCGTCGTCGATACACGGCACCATTTTCTCTACGTCATCATGGAGAACAAGACCGCCATTCGCTACGGCGTCGGAGTCGGCCGCGAGGGTTTCAAATGGTTTGGCCGCGCCACCATCGACCGTAAATCGCTTTGGCCGCGCTGGACGCCGCCGCCGGAGATGCGCAAGCGCCATCCCGAGCTGCCGGAATTCGTGGCGGGAGGCTCACCAAAGAACCCGCTCGGCCCCCGCGCCATGTACCTGCATCGCGACGGCGTCGACACCGGCTATCGCTTCCATGGCACATTGGAGCCGTGGAGCATCGGCAAGGATGCCTCCAGCGGCTGTATCCGCATGTTCAACGAAGACGCCATCGATCTTTATCAGCGTTGCCCCATCGGCACCGCGGTGCAGGTCCTGCCGCATATTGCCGATCAGGCTGAAAGTGCTGCTCAGGTCAGTCAAGCAACCCCGGTCCAATAAGGAATATCCCCTGATGTCTGCGATGACCGGATATACGAGGCGCCTTCTCGCCGCGGCCATGCTCCTGGCGCTTGCCGCCTGCTCCACCACCGAGATCGCCTCCCTGGAAGAACCCACCGCCGCGCCGATGACCGGCCAGACCAACGATCCCGCGCCCGGTTTCGAAAATGTCGCAGCCGGCAGCGAGGAGGATTTCATCCTCAATGTCGGCCGACGGATCTACTTCACGCAGGATTCCGCCACGCTCGATTCCGTCGCCATGGCAACCTTGGACAACCAGGCCACCTGGCTGAACAAGAACCCGACCTGGCTGCTCAAGCTGCAGGGATTTGCCGACGATTCCGGCTCCGCATCGAAAATGCAGACGCTGTCGCAGAAGCGCGCCGATGCGGCGATGACCTACCTCGTCTCGAAGGGCGTGGACGCCGGGCGCATGTGGGCCAAGGGCTACGGCAACGACCGCGAAGTCCGCGACTGCACGGAGCGCTCCTGCAGGGTGCAGAACCGCCGCGTCGTCACCAACCTGCGCACCCAGCCCGACGCGGTCTGATTGGGCCGCTTGCCGCATCGGCGATCGAGCATGTGAATCCAAAGTGCATGGAGGTCGTCAGCCGAACTCAGGATCAGTCGAACCGTTCAAACGTCTTTCTGAGCCGCGTATTCTGCAGAAGAAGCTTCTACGCAAAGCTAGCTCCTCGCCTTTTTGATGTCCTCGTCGAGGCTTCCAACATCATCGAAGAAAGGCTCTCTCGAAGACGAGACTGGCGCTTCGATCGTTATTTGCGGCGAAAGCGCTCTTGAAGACAAGATCATAAAGGTCACCAGTTTCACATTTAGCAACGAGAGATCACAAATGACGTTAATTGCTGCGCTCGTAAGACCCCCGCATTTTCTCGCTGTTGGAGACGCACTCCTTACAACCAACTCCCGCGTTCACCATGACTCTCCAATTCCTACACAGCGGTTACCCAACGAGACTGAACAAATGTTTGATAGTGGCCGGTGGGTCGCGGGCCTTGCTCGGAAAATTTTCCCAATTGGTTCATTTCTGGTTCTAGGCTGGAGTGGAACAATGGGAGCTTACGAGCATTCAATCAGGTTTCTATTCGCAAACTCACCAGAAGTTATGCCGAGCATTTCCGATTTCCAGCACTTAGTAGAGCAAGCGAATCTTCCTCGCGGTTCAGATGCTAGCTGGTTCATCTTCGGCATATCGAAGGACTGCGGACCGGTTTCTATTTCTCACAATATAGCCACAAGCACCCCCAAAGAAGGTAATTTCAATTTGCTTGGCGGATCTGGACGCAAGTATTTTGAACAGTTTATAAATCATCGAGCCATCGCCTCCCTTGACGGAACTAGTTTGTTCGCTGAGTTGTTTGGAGTGTGCGCTAGATATTTATTGAGCCAGCATCGGCAGGGACGCCACCTAGACGAAGGCGTTGGAGGTGCCTTCGACATCATGGTAAGCGGCGAAGTAGGTTTTGAGCAACTTGACCGCGTATTATATGTCTTCCGCGATTATTGGGATGAGGACGAAGCAGCCTCTGTCCGGCCCGACGTAGAAAACGTTACCAAAACGGGGCGTATTTTCAGCAAGATCGAAGCCGTGTATTACGCAACTCATCTCGGTAGTTCACTGTTAGTGGGACGTTGGCATCAAGGCGGCCCGGATTTCTTTGTGATCGAAACGCCTTACCTAGAGCCTCGGTTAATGGGAGAAACACCGCACATTTGGGGTGTCGATTACGTCGTAGAAACTCTGAGTCACTATACCGGAAAGAGCTCCGTCACGCTCCTTCCAACTTCAGGCGGATACGATTTTCAAGTCGATGCTAGCGATCACCCAAGGCTAGAGCTTCCGATGGAACTCTCCCAAGAATGCGAGCAGGCCCTTCGAACATATCTAGAAGAAAACAAAGGATAGAGTGGTTCGCCGCTTCCGTTAAAAGCTGAACCGCTCTAGCCGTATACGGAACCTGTCTTTGCCTTCGCGTCGGCAAGTCCAGCGCAACGATAAAGTCACTATGAGTTGAACTGTTCTCATATTATGCCGGCTTAAGCCGGCAGCCGATACTCGAGTGGTGACGGCAGGTCGATGACGAACCTGATATCCGCGGCATTCGCCGCCACGACCAGTTGGTAGCCGCCCGCTTCGGCGCGGAAGACGCCGGCCTCGACGTCGAAATAGGCGAGGTCGCGCGGCAGGATCTTCAGGTCGGCCGTGCCAGTCTCACCAAGGAGCAACGAAAGCTTTGCGAAAGCGCGCAGTTCCTTGTCCGGCCGCTCCACCTGGGACTTTGGCGAGCGCACATAGAGCTGGACCAGTTCCGACCCCACCCGGTCGCCGACATTGGTCACATCGATGCTGACAGTCAGGCCTTCAGGACCCATTTCGTTGGCCGAGAGCCGCGGCTCGCCCCAGTTGAAGCGGGTATAGCCAAGGCCGAAACCGAAGGGGAAGAGCGGTTCGACAGCGCGTGTATCGTGATGACGATAACCGATGAAGACGCCTTCGGCGTAGCGCACGTGGCCATCCTTACCCGGATAGACGGCTGGATCGCCTGTGATTGCGGAATTGTCGGCAAGCGCCTTGGGGAATGTCTGCGGCAGGCGTCCGCCGGGCTCGGCATCGCCGAACAGGACATCGGCGACGGCGTTGCCCAGCTCCTGACCGGGATACCAGATCTGCAGCACGGCGCGGACCTTGCCGAGCCAGGGCATTTCCACCGGACCGCCGGTCTGCAGCACGACGACGGTGTTGGCATTGGCAGCCGCAACCCGCTCGATCAGTTCCTCCTGCCGACCCGGAAGCCGCATGTCGGGCAGGTCCAAACCTTCGGTATCCCATTCGCCGTCGCGGCCGACGAAGAGAAGGGCGACATCGGCGTTCAGCGCCATCTCGACAGCTTCCTGGATATCGGCCTCACCCAAGGGCTTTTCGACGCCGAACCGAATGGCCGTGAGATTGATCCCCTGCCCGTTCGCCACCGGCGGGTCATACTCGACGGTGACGGCATGGGCTCGGCCCGCATCGAGCGTAACCATGCTGCGCTGTTCGTCATTGGCCGTGCCGAAATAATTCTCCCCGCGGGTCCAGCCGTCATGGCCGTCAACCGTCAGCCTGCCATCGACGAAGAGCCGCGCCAGTCCGGCATTGGTCATGCCGAAGACATGATCGCCGCTCTCCTCCGGCACGAATTGCATCGTCATCCGGGCCGAGAAATCGGCGGGGTCGAGCTCGCCCGAAGGCAGCTCGAACCAGAAGAACTCGCCCTTGTCGACGGTCTCGACGTGAATGGGCGTGCCCTGGCAGCCTCGTCCCTTGAAATATTCGACGGTGATCTTTCCCTTGAACACTTCGATCAGACGGTTATGGCGGCAACCGACGGCGTGGCTGACGCTATTGGCGTTGGCAAGGGCCGCGCGGATTCCTTCGAGCGGACTGATCGTATAATGCGCCGCGATCTGCGCGCTGCCGCCGCCCATGACGCGCGCGCTCGCAGCGTTGGGTCCGATGACAGCAAGCCGGTCGAGCGAAGTCTTGGCAAGTGGCAGGATGCCGTCGTTCTTCAGAAGGACTGCGCCTTCTGCGCCGATGCGCCGGATCAGCGCCCGGTCCTCCGGCAGGTCGACCGCCTGCTCCGTGAGATCGGGCGCCGTCTCGAAGGCGCCCACCCGCTCGAGCAGACGCAGGATACGCCGCGCCGCCGCCCGCACGGTGGCCGCTTCGACCTTCCCCTCGCGCACGGCCGCAACCAGTTTCTCGCCGCGATCACGGGCCGGACCCGGCATTTCGAGATCAAGACCGGCATTGATCGTCTCGGCCGTCGAATGCGAACCGAACCAGTCGGACATGACGATACCGTCGAAGCCCCATTCCTGGCGCAGCACCTTGGTCAACAGCCACTCGTGCTCACTCGTATAGGTGCCGTTGAGGCGGTTATAGGAGGACATGACGGCCATCACGCCGGCGCGCCTGACAGCCTGTTCGAAGGGCGGAAAGTAGATCTCGCGCAGCGCCCGCTCGTCGATATCGGAAGACATGGTCTGCCGCTCGATCTCGGATTCGTTGCCGGCGAAGTGCTTGATCGTCGCCGCGATCCCCTGGCTCTGCACGCCCTTGATGTAGGCAACGGCGAGTTCCGCGGTCAGCATCGGATCCTCGGAATAACATTCGAAATTCCGCCCGTTGAGACCGGAACGATGGATATTCACCGTGGGCGCTAGCAGCACCGCGGCCCCCTTGCTCTTTGCCTGATGGGCAAGCGCCACGCCCATGCGCCCGACGAGATCGGGATTCCAGGTGGCGCCGAGCGCGATGGCAGTGGGAAAGCAGGTCGCCTTGACGCCGCCGACCAGCGAACCCGCGCCGCGCGCGCCATTCGGTCCGTCCGTCACCTTGATTTTCGGCACACCAAGACGCTCGACGGGAACCGTCGTCCAGAAATCGGCGCCTGATAACAGCGAGACTTGCTCCTCGAGCGTCATCTTGTCGAGAATGGAATCGATCATGCAAACCTCCCCTTGAACTGGAATTCGGGCGCTGCGCGGCGGCGCCAGGCGTGCGCGACTGCTCCGCGCCATGCAATTCTTAAACCTACCGATTACTCGGTATTTTTAAGATGTCAACCGCCTAAGCCTGATGTATGGATTGAGAGTGCCGAAGAGGAGAGACGATGGCAGAGTTTGCCGAATTGAAGTCTGGACAGGAGGAAAAGCGACGACGCAGATCCCGCAAGGGCCAGGCGCGCCGCGCGGAGATCCTGACGGCCGCGATGCGGCGCTTCGCCGAAGACGGCTACCAGAATGCCGCCATCGGCGATGTGGCCCGCGACGTCGGCCTGTCGCTGCCCGGCCTGCTGCACCACTTCCCAACCAAAGTCGATCTGCTGCTCGCCATTCTGGACAAGCGCGATCTCGAAAGCGAAAGCTTCATCGGCATCCATCGTGCCGACCTGCGTGGCCTTCTCAAAGGTATGGTCGAGGTCTTCCGCCGCAACGCCGAAATGGTCGAGGTCATCAGGGCCTTCGCTATCCTGAATGCCGAGAGCCTGATGAAGGACCACCCGGCCAAGGCATGGTTTCTCAATCGCGCCACCCAGTTGCAGAACGATATCGCCGCGACCGTCGACCGGGCTGTTGCCGATGGCTCGATAGACGGCAGGATCGATGGCAAGGCGATGGCGGCCGAGCTGATTGCGGTGATGGATGGCCTGCAAATGCTCTGGCTGCGCGATCCCGCGCGTTTCGATATGGTCGGCGGGTTGGAAGCCTATGTCAGCCGCCTGCTGGCGAGCCTTGGTCTGGAGGATTGAGCTTTGGCTTGCGGCTCTGTGCTCGGGAGCCGGTCGAGGATGACGCCCGATCGGCAGATCTATCATCCATCAAAGCGCGCCAACCAGTCGATAATTCGGCTTACCGCTTCGGAATACCTCTGTCCGACAAGCAGACCCGTATGTGTCGTGCCCCGGAGCCCCAGGTACTCGCCGCCGATGTGGCGAGCCGTCGCCCTGCCTCGATGATCATCGGATTCATCGTTGACGGCGCAAATGACGAGGCTGGGACAGGTGATCCTCTCGCCTTCGACGGAAATCCCCTCCGCCCCGAAATGAAAGGAAAATGCGCAGAATGCCTTTGCAGATTCCATGGACAGGTACTTCCGCTGGAATGCGATATCCTCGAATGTTTCATCGATACTCATTTGCTCGTCGCGTGCGGGCGCGGGGACCACGAGGCCGGGCATTCTTAACGCGAGATCGCGATAGGGCACTTCGGCATGCACTTCCCTGCAAATGCTGGAATCGATCAGCACCAGTCCGGCAATCCCCACGCTTTCCGCCAGCTTTTGGCTCAGGATTCCTCCCATGCTGAATCCGATCACGATGGGAGGAGTTCCACATTCTTCGACGATTTCGGAGATCACCAGCCGGATGTCTTCCAGGTAATCTTCAAACAGGATTTTTGTGAAATCCGCCGACCTGCTTTTGTAGTGGCCTCGCAGGTTGATGCAATAAGAGTTCCATCCCGCCGATATGAAATGCGGAATGTACTTGCTCCACATCCAGCTCCCGGTAAAGGCGCCGTGGACGAAGAGCAAAGGCGGCCGAACGGACTGCCTTGAATCACCGCGCCCATGAAATATTTCCAGAAATAAGTCATTCTCTCCGATGTATTTTTCCGTGTGCTCGGGTCGTTCTTTTGCATAGTCCCGCATATCGCTCACTCCTTTGATATTGGCTGGCCGCGCATTCAGACAGAGGATATTTCCTATGCAATATTGATCAATTACCGCTCCTGGACTTACATAAAGGATAAAATGTCTTCAATTGGGTGTTGATGTGGAGAGTCTCGCAGGCGTTGTCGCCTTCGTTTACGCCGCCGAACAACAGAGCTATGTCGCAGCCGCCAGGGTTGCCGGAGTTTCGCCGTCGGCGATCGGAAAAGCCGTGGCGCGCCTCGAAAGCCGGCTGGGCGTGCGGCTCTTCAACCGGACGACGCGCAGTATCAGCCTGACCGAGGAAGGAGCCGTTCTCTACGAGCGCTACAAACGCATCCTCGACGACATGGATGACGCAGAGGCTACAGTCTCACGAAGCCGGGAACGCCCAAGGGGACGCCTGCGTGTCAGCGTGCCGCATATCGTCGGACATCACCTTCTTATGCCGATCCTGCCGATCTTTGCCGAGCGATTTCCGGAGATCGAGCTGGACATCGATTTCGAAGACAGGGTCATAGACCTGGTCGCAGAGGGCCTGGATGTCGTCGTGCGCAGCGGTGAGCTTGCCGATGCACGATTGATTGCCCGCCATCTCGGCGATCAACATTTCGTCGTTTGCGGAAGTCCCGATTATCTCAAGCGCCATGGGCGACCGGAGACCCCGGATGATCTCTCCCGACATGCCTGCATTCACTTCAAATACCCGTCCAGCGGTCGTGTCGCGCCGTGGGCATTCCGCCCGCCATGCGAGCGGCTGCTTTTGCCGAGAAGCCTGACATTCAACAACACGGATGCAGGTCTGCGAGCAGCACGGGACGGTTTGGGCCTTGCGCATCTGCCCGTCTACGTCGCAGAGCCCGATATGCGAACCGGAAATTTGGTCCCCGTCCTCACCTCCTTCATGGTGCCGTACGGTTCGCTCTCGCTCGTCTGGCCATCCAATCGTCAGCTTTCACCAAAAGTCCGCGCTTTCGTGGATTTTGTGGTTGCGAACTTTGCCGCCCGCCCTGACGCTTTTCGACCGGCGGCAATCACGGCAGCCGCCACGGCAACTTATCTGCCAAATGCGCCTGCCAGCCTCTGACCGAGCGCGCGCGCAGGAGAGATCGCCGGTCTGCTTTCCGACGTGACGGCGCGTGGGGCTAGTTGAGCGGCATCCAGTTTGAAGCGGGCGATCAATCGGGCGAGATTCGCCGCCTCGTCCGCCAGCCGGTTCGTGGCTGCGGTCGATTCCTCCACCATCGCCGCATTCTGCTGCGTCACCTGATCCATCTGATTGACGGCAGTACTGACCTCGGAGAGGCCGGTCGACTGCTCCCTTGCCGCCGTGGCGATCGAGCGCACATGCTCGTCGATCTTGACCACCTGGCCCTGGATATCGCCAAGCGCCTCACCCGTCGCCGTCACCAGCTTCACCCCGGAATGGACTTCGCTGCTGGAGCGGTTGATCAGCACCTTGATGTCCTTGGCCGCATTGGCCGAGCGTTGCGCCAGTTCGCGCACCTCTTGTGCGACGACGGCAAAGCCCTTGCCGGCCTCACCGGCGCGTGCCGCCTCGACCCCGGCATTGAGCGCCAGAAGATTGGTCTGGAAGGCGATCTCGTCGATAACGTTGATAATCTGGACGATTTCGCCGGAGGCCTGCTCGATCCGCCCCATGGCCGAAACGGCCTGGCTGACGACGGCGCTCGACTGCCCGGTGCCTTTCTTCGCCTCATCCACCATGTAGCTGGCTTCCAGTGCCCGCTCGGTCGAGTTCTTCACTGCGACGGTGATCTCCTCCAGGGCAGAGGAGGTTTCCTCCAGCGACGCCGCCTGCTGCTCGGTGCGTTTCGACAGATCTCCAGAGGCAATCCGCATTTCGCCGGCGCCGCCGTTGATGATGTCGACAGCGGCGCGCACCTCGCCGAGAACGGAGCGCAGGCTGACCATCGTCGCGTTGACGTTTTCCTTGAGCTCGCCAAAGGCGCCCTGGAATTCGCCCCTCATGTTCTCGGTCAGGTCGCCGTCGGCGAGCGCAGCAACCACGCGACAGGTCTCGGCGATTCCGCGGTTGACTGCCGCAACGAGGTCATTCACGCCCGATGCGAATTGGTTCAGGTCCTGATAGCCATATTCCACGATGGCGCGACGCGTGAAGTCTCCGGCAACCGCTGCGGTGATGACCGCGTCGATGTTCATCTGCATTTCAATGACCTTCGCCCGCTTATCCGCACCGGCAGCGTCCAACTCACGCACCTTGATGCCGTTTAGCTTGAAGATCTCGACGGCGCGGGCCATCTGGCCGATTTCGTCGCGCCGATTGGCGAAGGGGATCTCGGCAGCGAGATTGCCCTCTGCAAGCTTGCTCATGCTTGCGGTAATCCGGCCGATCGGCTTTGCAATCACGCGAGCGCCAAAGACCGCAGCGCCGATCAGCGTGGCGATGGTCAGCAGGCCGATGCCAAGATTGAGGCTTAGAACGAGAAGAGCGCCGGCATCCGCCTCTTCCTCAGCCTTTGTCGCCATCGCCTTTGCGGCGTCCACCCCTTCATCGATCAGCTTGGCTGTCTCGTCTGAAATTGCCAACAATTTTACCTGAACGTCCTTCTCCTTTGCGTTAAGCGAAGGATCGCCGGCCTTGAGGGCAAGCTTTGCCTTGACGATTTCGGCCATGTCGTCGGTGGCGGCATAAAGCCTGTCGCCCAACGCCTTGAGCTTCACGATCCGGTCCCTGTTGACCTGCAATCGCAACCCCTCCATGGCATCGTCCAGATATTTTATAACCGAGTGATGGCGTGCGGCGATGTAGTCGGCTGCCTTGGCAATCTCATCCGTGGAAGTGGCGAGACGCAGATCACGCACGCCGACCTGCAGGCCGCGCAACGACGCCTTGGCATCGACCAGATCGCGCGAGACGATCAACTGCTCGTCCCGGTATTTCGCGCGCTGAGCGACATGCTGGCCTCCCTGCCAGACGGTAAGGAGCATAACCGCAACCAGCAAAATGCCGATGGCGGAAAGCATGGCCAGTTTGGTGCTGATGCGCGAAAAGATACTTGCGGGCATGTGTCAGTTCCTGCTTAGCGCAAACAGGAGTCCTCATATCCCCTGCCGGCTACGGAATGGGTGATCGACTTCATTCGATCGCCACCTATGCGACCGACGTTCCGAGATCACCTTCGCTTCCGAGGGGAGTCTTTTTGTCGTGGCCACAGCCGACTAACAGCCGATAAGAAACTAATAAAAAGTTCCATTTTCGCCGCGCTTGGGACTTGTCTGCGCGATCGGGATAATGAATGCCGAAAGCGGACATCGCTGGCGACCAGCCCGGTTGCACGGGCTGCGCCCGGTAACTGCTCCGCCGCAATCGAAGCGGCGGAGCGTGATCTCCCAGGCAAGCGGCGTCAGGCTTTTTGCAGCCTCCAGGTCCTGACTTCGAACGGCATGATGTCGGCAGGTCCAATCCGCTCCATCGGCTCTTCGAGAATGTTCAGCGGCTGCGATGCCGCCCATCCGGAAGGCAGGCCGAGGGAGAGCCGGCCGCGCCGGCCGGCCGGTTCATAGAGGCGCAGGATGAGGCCATCGCCTTCTTCCGCCGGCTTCAAGCCCGAAAAAGCGACGGGTGTGCCGTTGACGGTAAGCGGCGCGAAAGTGCCGGCGGAGAGGCCGTTGGCTTCGGCCGCGACGAGCGGCTGATTGAGATCGATCGCCTCGTCGAGAACACCGCCTTCATGCCAGGCACCCTCATGCGGCATCAGCGCATAGGTAAAGCTCTGCTCACCTTCATCGGCCAGCGGATCCGGATAGATCGGCCCGCGCACCAGGCTCATGCCGATCACATTGCCGCGGGCGCTATGGCCATATTTGGCATTGTTGAGCAGCGCGACGCCGAAGCCCGGCTCGCTGATATCGACGAAGCGATGGGCGACAGCCTCGAACATCGCCTGTTCCCAGGAGGTGTTCGTATGGGTTGCCCGCTCGACGACGCCGAAAGCGCATTCGAACGTCGCCTTCCGGGCCTGGACGGCGACCGGGTTCAGCGTACGCAGAAGGGTGCGGCGGTCGTGCCAGTCGATCGTCGTTTCGATGTCGAGCCGCCGGGCGTTGGCCGTCAGCACATAGGTCTGCGTGACGCTTGAATTCCGGTAGCGGTAAATGACGCGGATCGCTGCGCGGTGCGGGCCTTCTTCGACGAGGGCGATGCTCTCCGGCGCATCGAGGCGAATGGCCTTTTCGGCATAATCGGCATCGATGTCCCAGGCGTCCCAATTGCGCGGCTTGTCGGCCGGATAGACCCAGAGCTGATTTGCCGAGCCGTCGATCGCTTCCCGGCCCGTTGCCTTGTGGATGAGACTGACAACCGCGCCGTCCCCGCCGATGGCGACGGAGATGTGGTCGTTTTCGAGACGGTCGGAGCCTGCCCTCAGCCCGCCCGCCGGCTTGAGCGCACGCTTGTCGAAGACCGCGACGGACAAGGGGGCGACGAGATCGGCGGCCGCGACGACCGTGCCATCGGAGAGCGTTGTGCTGAGCGGCCTGGCCGCAAGAGACGGATTGACGACGACGAGGGCGTCTCCAACCCCGCCCTTCGGCAAATTGGCCGACAGCGCCTGCAATGACTTTGCCTGCTCGGCTTTGGCATGGTCGATGACCCCACCCAGTTCCTGCTCGGCATCCTGATAGACCTCACGGATGCTCGAGCCCGGCAGAATGTCGTGAAATTCGTTCTTCAACACCACGCGCCAATCGGCTTCGAGGCTTTGGGGCCTGCCTGCTCCGAGCATATGCGCCAGCGAAGCGATGGTTTCCGCGGTGATCAGCGCACGTTCGGCCTGGCGATGCTTGCGCTTGACGCCGCTTTGCGACGTCAGCGTGGCGCGGTGCAGTTCGAGATAGATTTCACCGTCCCACACGGGAAGGGTCTTTTCCCCAGCAGTGCGGTGCGCCTGCTCGTAATAGCTTTTGACGGTGCCCCAGCGTGCCTGCGGGATCGCCGGGAAATCGCGCAGCTGCACTTCGCGCTCGACCATTTCCGGCGTGACGCCGCCGCCGCCGTCGCCGTAGCCGACGGCCAGAAGCGACGTATGGTGCTGCGTCTTGCCGCGGAAATTCTTCCATGTCGGCACGAAGCAATCGGGCTGCACGAAGCCGTTGTAACCCTGCATCGGATTGTCGAACGTATGGGTCAGCACCCGGCTGCCGTCGAGCCCCTTCCACCAGAAGAGATCGGAGGGAATATGGTTGGTCTCGCTCCAATTGACCTTGATCGTGAAGAAGCTGTCGATGCCGCCCTGTCTCAGGATCTGCGGCAGCGCGCCGGAGAAGCCGAAGCAATCCGGCAACCAGCAAACCGTATGGCGCGTGCCGAAGGTCTTCTCGAAATAACGCTGGCCGTAGAGAACCTGACGGGCGAGACTTTCACCGGTCGGCATGTTCGTATCGGGTTCCACCCACATGCCGCCGACGGTTTCCCACTTACCTTCGGCGACCTTCTGCTTGATGCGCTCGAGAAGGTCCGGGTCTTCCTCCTCCATCTGCGCGTAATAATGGGCGGTCGATTGATTGAAACGAAAATCATCGGAGCGCTCCATCAGCGACAGCGCCGTATTGAAGGTGCGTCGCATTTTCCGCCGCGTCTCGCGATAGGGCCAGAGCCAGGCGAGATCGATATGCGCATGCCCCGTGAGCAGCAGTTCTCCATTCGGCGGAAAGCGCTTCTGCAGCTCCTTCAGCCGCGCAGTCAGAGCCTCGAAGGCCGTGGCTGCCGAAGTGCTTTGCTCGTCCGTGAGGCCCGCCGGATTAGCCTCAAGCTCCGGCAGTTCCCAGATCTTCTGCTGCATGACCGCGCCTGATGTGCGGGAGATGTAGGCCGCCGTATCCGACGGCCAGTCGAGGCTGCGCAACGCATGCTCGGCGGCATCCGTCAGATGCGGCACGACTTCATGCTCGCCGAGCGCCTCGATCGCCTCGGCAACCTGCTTCAACAGAAGATGCAGGCGGTGAACCGGGCCATCGAGCCAGATAAATCGAGCCTTGTTGAGCCGCGGAGCGCGATTGGGTTCGCCGAACGGAAAACGGGCAACGGTTTCCGTTGCGATTGAAAAGCGGCGGCTCTTCAGCGGGAATTCCTGATGATAGGGATCGAGACCGAATGTTTCCGTCTCGCCGTCGGGATAGCTCAGCGTAATCAGGCTCTCGCCACCGAGATCGAGCTGCAGGCGAATACCGTCGAGAGGCCACGCTTCGGGTGCCTCGGCGGTTGCAGCAAAATGCACCACCTCCTGGCGGTGCGGCCAATCCTGGTGATGTGCGATCGGCTCTCCCTCGAAAGTCCAGCCGTCGATCGCAGCACTGTGTCGATCCCGCCAATGAGCGAGCTCGGCAATGCGGACTTTCAGACGATCGAGACGCTGGGCAATGGTCAGAGGCATGGCTTATCCTATTGAAAATCGACGGCGACAATCCGTGGTCATAGTTTTGGGAGATGAAGATGGTGCGACCGGCATCGCGATTTGCCCGGTCTCCTCCTCCAAGCAATTCCGAGAGCTTTAGATTAAGTAACTTTGATTTCCCGTCAAGCCCGTAAGAAATTCATTGCGGTGGACGCAGGCGTGATACACAAGCGTCTTGTAGCTCTAAGGACGGCGACCATGCGGTATCTTCGATCAGGGCCGCGTCGGCTTCAAACCCAGGACACGGGCGCCCCGCGTGCCAAAACAGTCGGTCTGCGATCCGGTGAAATCGCCGATCGAAACATTCGCGTCATCCTGGAAGCCATCCGCCGCCATGGTCCGCTGACGCGAATGGAGCTTGGCCGCCATTGCGGCCTGACCGGCCCGGGCATTACCAATATTCTCCGCCGATTGGCCGAGGAGAAGCTCGTCACCTCCAACCGCCGCAACGGCTCGGGCGGCGGTGCGACTGCGACCGAATTTGCCCTGCGCCCGGAAGGCGCTTTCTCGATCGGCGTCAAGCTTCGCCAGAGGCGCGGCGAGATGGTCCTCATCGATCTTAGCGGCCAGGTGCATGACCGGGTCTATTTCGGCCTGGAGCCAGCAGACAAGGTCAAGCTGGTGCACGCGGCCGTCAGGGACATGGTCGATCGCCACGCGATGTTGCCGATCATCGGCCTAGGCATCGCCGCCAACGACTGGACGGACGAACAAAGCGATCAAATCGCCGCCATGTCGACGATTGCGCGTCCCTATGTCGAGAACGAGTGCACGGCGAGCCTTCTCGCCGAACGCACGATCGGCAGCTCCGCCAGGGAAGGCGGACTGGCGATGATCATCATCGATGACGACATTCAGGCCGGTTTTCTCATTCGCGGCATTCCCTATTCCGGCGTGCATGGCAGGGCGGGCAGCATCGGTGAAATGTTGACCGGTCCGGACAATGTCCAGCTGAACACCGTCGTCGGTTTCGAGTCTCTGCGATCGCGGATCGGCGACCAGGACTTCACCCGCCTGCTGAAGGGCGAGGAAATCTCCTCGCCATCGCTGTCGCAATGGATACGGGAGGCCGCCGGCCATCTGCTCGATCCGATCATCGCCATGGCCGGCTTCCTTGCCCCGAGCGTCGTCATGATCGGCAGCGATCTGCCGCAGGGCGTGATCGAAGCGCTGATCCATCAGCTTTCGATCGAGCGCCGCGACACCTCCACGAGACCGTTGCTGACACCCTGGATTTCGCCGATGAAACCGGCGAGCTTCAGCGGCGGCGGCGTTGCGCTGGGGGCTGCCCTCCTGCCCTTCCTCAACACTTTACTGCTGCCGCCGGCTTCCGCTTGAGAGCCGGCTCAGCCGAGCGCTTCATCGGTGTGGCTAAGATCGGAGGCCAGCGCCTTATCCAGGACTTTCTGGATATTGGCGGCGCGGCGGAAGGAAGGTTCCTGCGCCCTGCCCGCCCGCACGGCTTGGACGAAACGCTGGTAATTCGTCTCGACCGGATCGAACGGCACGTCGCGCCAGGTCGCCGTGTGCACGTCTTCGCCGAGGCAGGCGCGAAGCGTCGACTTTCCGGTATCGTAAATCATCTCGATCGAACCGGTTTCGCCATAGACCCGGAGACGCAGCTGATCCATCTGTCCGGCCGCCGTGCGCGTCGCCTGGATCGTCCCGATCGCGCCATTGGCGAAATCGACATTCATCGTGAAGCTGTCATTGGCGTCTAGATCATATTCGCCGATCTTGTGCCCCGGCGCCTTGTCGAAGGTTTTCAGCCGCGCGAAGACATGGGCAACGTCGAGGCCGGAACCGTAGGAGGCGAAATCGACGATATGGATGCCGATATCGCCGAGCGCGCCGTTCGATCCATGCTTCTTGCTCAGCCGCCACAGCCATTTGCTTTCGCTCTTCCAATCGCCCCAGTGACGGCCGACCAGCCAGCTTTGCAGATGGGACGCCTCGACGTGGCGCACGTCTCCTATTTCGCCGGCGAGCACCATCTGCCGGCCTTTCTGGAGGGCGGGCGAGTTGCGATAGGTGAAATTGACCATGCCGACCTTGCCCGATCGTTCGATCGCCTCGGTCATCTCCATGGCCTTGAGTGCATCGGTGGCGAGCGGCTTTTCGCAGAAGACATGCTTGCCAGCGGCGATCGCCTCAAGCGTCGTCGGGTGGTGGATGCTATCAGGCGTGACGTTCGCCACCGCATCGAACTCGCCCCAGGCGAGCGCCTCTTCAAGAGACGTGAAATGGTTGGCGATGCCATGTTCGGTGCAGAAGGCGGCAAGCCTTTCCGGGACGACGTCGACGCCGCCCACGACGCTGACGCCTTCGATCGCCTTGAAGTTGGCGGCATGCTGGTTGGCCATGCCGCCGGTACCGAGAATGAGTAAACGCATCTTATCCTCCCTTGGCGCGTCCTATCGGACGCGGGTGTGTCAGAGCTGATTCCGGCAGCGCAGCCGGGCAAAATCGCACTCCTGCCATCGCGGCCATCCGCGATCGCCTCGTCCTCTTCTTCAGGAAAATTTCGGTCGATGCGCCACGCGCCCGACAGCACGCTCCATCGCTTTAATGGCGCGGATCCTTTTCCAGAAATCGATCTCGATTTTCGGAAATTATGCGCTAGCTGCTGTTGATTGTCGCCAGCATCTCAACCTCCCAGGCTCTGGCTTTCCAAGCTGTGGCTTGACATCAAATCAAAGTAACTTAATCTAATTAATGCAGCACGGAATTGAGGAGAGGTCAACCGACCGCCAGGCTGTATTCGTTCAAATGGGGAGGAGACCCATCATGAAGAGCGCCACCGTCAGCGCATTTGCGCTGAGCACAATGTTATTTTCAGCATCCACGTCATTTGCCCAGGAACTTGCCACCAAGGACAGGATCGGCCTTGCCGATGCGCCAAAATCCCTCGTCGTCCGCCTGACGAACGATAGTCCGAACAATTCGGATCCGGCCATCGCCGAGGGCTATCAGAAGCTCTTCGTCGATTTCATCAAGAAGCATCCCGACTGGAAATTGCAGATGCAGTTCATGTCGTCGGATATCGGCACGGAACAGGCCAAGATGCTGGAGCAGGCCAAGGCCGGCAACGCGCCCGACTGCGCCGCGGTCGACTCCTTCGTGCTCTCGCAGTTCATGGTCAATCACGTGCTGGCGGACTTCACGCCGTATTTTTCGAAGGAGGAAGTGGACGACCTCTTCCCCTTCATCCGCAGCGGCATCACCGATAAGGACCAGACGGTCCGCGCGTGGTGGTGGGATACCGATCTTCGTGTGCTCTACCGCAACAAGTCGATTGTATCAGATGCGCCGCAGACCTGGGACGACCTGAAAAAGGCTGCGCTCGCCTCCACCAAGGAAGGCATGGAAGGCGTTCTGTTCAACGGCGGACGCTGGGAAGGTACGACCTTTGACTGGCTGGCGAACTATTGGGCGCTGGGCGGCAAGCTCGTCGACGATAGCGGCAAGCCTGTGTTCGGCGAAGGCGAGAACAAGGAGAAATTCCTGAAGGCGCTGAATTATTTCAAGGATCTCGTCGATTCCGGCGCCGCGCCCAAACGCGTCACCACGATCGCGAATTATGACGACATGAATGCTGCGGCGGCAGCGGGAACGACGGCACTCTTCATCGGCGGCAACTGGCAATATGCGCAGCTGAAGACGACGCTTGAAGAAGACGAGTTCAAGAATTGGACCTTCTCACCGATCCCCGGCCCCGCGGCCGATCAACTCTCGACCGGCACGGGCGGCTGGACGATCGCCTCCTTCAGCAAGGACAAGGACAAGATCGAGATGTGCGCAAACCTTGCACGCGAGGTCTATATGGGGCCGGCAAATGCGCTACAGCAGCAGCTGCCGACCAGAAAGTCGCTCTTCGACAAGTATGAGGTCTTCTCCACCGAAGCCAACAAGACCTTCGCCAAGGCTCTGGTCGACGGCCAGGCGCGCCCCGGCGTACCGATCTATCCCGAGATCTCCAACCAGATCCAGATCATGATGGGCGACGTGCTCTCGGGGACCAAGACACCGGAAGACGCTTTGAATGCCGCCTTCAACGCCGCATTGGAGGCCTACAAGCGGCTGTAGTGCCGGGCGTCCGTGACGCTTCCAATCGCGACGGCGCCTGCCCTCAGGCGCCGTCGACATTGCCAACCCGGACAGAGAGGCCCAATGAGCCCCATTGCCATCGAGGCTGACAGCCCGCCTCAAAGCAGAACGTTCATGCGTCGTTTCGCCGGCGCGCCCCTGCCCTGGATCATGCCCGTGATCGTCGTCATCGGCATCTTCTACCTCTATCCCGTCATCGACGTTTTCCGACTCTCCTTCACCAATGCGACGCTGATCGGCGACAATCAGGAATATACGCTTGGGTCGATCACCAATGCGCTGAGCTCGCCGCAACTGCCCGACATTCTTTGGGCAACCCTGATCTTCGTCGGCGGCAGCGTGATCGGCCAGCAGATCCTGGGCCTGGCGGTCGCCGTCACGGTCATTCGCGGCGAAAAGCGCGGCCTGTTCGGCACCACCATCCTGAGGACGACAGCGCTCGTCGCCTGGGTCGTGCCGGGCATTGCCGGCGGCATCATCTGGCAGATGCTCTTTTCCGAAGCGCCTTACGGCGCGCTGAACAGCATATTGCGGCTGATGCATCTGCCTGTTGTCGCCTGGCTTTCCGATCCGGCCATGGCGCCATGGTCGACGCTGATATCGAACATCTGGCGCGGCACGGCCTTTTCGATGGTCGTCATGTATGCGGCACTGAAGGCGATCGATCCCTCGCTCTACGAAGCGGCGGAGGTGGACGGCGCAACCGCATCGCAGCAGTTCTTCTTCGTCACGCTTCCGCAGCTGCGCGCCGCAATCCTCGTCAACATGATCCTCATCACCATCCAGACCGTGAATACTTTCGATGCGATCATCACGCTGACGGGCGGCGGACCGGGGCGCGCGACCGAGGTGATCTCGCTCTACGTCTTCAATATCGTCTTCAGAAACTACGACCTCTCCGGCGGCAGCGTGCTTTCCGTGCTTATGTTGATCATCAGCCTCGGACTTGCCTTCGTCTACGCGTCATTCCTGCCGAAGGAGGAAGAGCAATGAGCGGACGGACAGGAACGCGGCTCGGCGATTTCTTCAGCTATCTGTTCATGCTGGCGATGTTCGTATTCTTCGCCGGCCCCCTCACCTATCTCCTGTCGATGGCGATGCGTGACAAGCGCGAGATCTATCGCGGCGTGGCGCGGTATATTCCGAACAATCCCACCATCGACAATTTCATCACCGTTCTGAACAACAGCTATTTTCCGGTCTATCTCTGGAACGGCCTCAAGCTTGCGGCCTTGAGCGGCTTCGGCGTGCTGATCGTCGCATTGCCCGCAGCCTACGCCTTTTCCCGGTTTCAATTCCGCGGCAAAGGCCTGTCGATGATGGCGCTGCTTCTCTTCCAGATGATCTCGCCGCTTGTCATCATGGTGCCACTCTACCGCTACATGAACCGGCTCGGTCTGCTGGATACGCATTTTGCCGTCGTCATGGTCTATATCGCGCTCGGCGTTCCGCTGGCGACCTGGCTTTTGAAGAGCACGGTCGACGGCATCCCGCGCAGCCTCGACGAAGCGGCCATGATCGACGGCTGCAACCGGTTTTCGGTATTCTGGCGCATCATCCTGCCATTGTCGGCGCCGGGCATTGCCTCGGTCTTCATCATCACGGTGATTGCCGGCTGGTCGCAATTCCTGGTGCCTTTCCTGCTGCTCACGAAAAATGACCTGATGCCGATCGGCGTCGGAATCTTTAACTTCCGCGGCATGCAAACCGACTCGTCCATTCAACTGCTTGCCGCCGCCTGCCTGATCTCGGTCGTTCCGGCGATCGTGGCCTTTCTGTCGCTGCAGCGGCTGATCCTCGGCGCGATGACCAGCGGCGCCGTCAAGGGATGAGGGTCGGTTCGGTCTCCATGCGCGATGAAGGATTTGACCCGATGAACCAGACACTCGGCGCCAGGCTGTCCCCGGATCTGACCGGCGCCAATGTCGAAGATGCAGGCGAGCATAACAGGGCGGTCGTCCTGCGCTGCATCCATCGCCAGGCGCCGATTTCGCGCGCCGAAATCGCCAGGCGGACGGGTTTTACCAAACCGGCGATCGCCCGGATCGTCGATCGCCTGCTGGACGAAGGCCTGATCATGGAAGCCCGCCGGCGACACGGGCTGCGGGGCCAGCCGGCGATCGAACTCGAGATCAATCCGGATGCCTGTTTTGCGATCGGCATCAACATCGATCGCGACCATCTGACGATCCTGGCCGTCGATGCGGTCGGCAATGTCCGTGCCCGCGTGCATCACGAAAAGCGCTTCATCCTGCCGGCGGAATTCCTGCAGCTCACCGCCGATGCGATTTCGCATTTCCAGCGCAGCCGCCTGATCGACGACGCGCGCCTGGCCGGTATCGGTCTCGCCATGCCGGATTGGCTCGGCGAGATTTCGCTCCTCGGCAAGCCCGACACCTATCAGGAATGGACTTCATTCGATGTGCGCGCTGCTTTGGAGAACCTGACGCAGCATCCTGTCTTCATCGAAAACGAAGCCAATGCCGCGGCCCTTGCCGAACTCGATTACGGATTGGGTGCCGAAAGCAGCAGCTTCTTCTACATCGCCATCAATGCCTGCCCGGGCGGAGGCCTGGTGCTTGACGGCAACGGTCATCGCGGCGCCATGGGCCTCAGCGGCGAGATCGGCTGGCTCCCAATTGCCGATGACCGGGACGAGAAGGCACACAAGGTCCAGCTTCTCGGCGAGATATTCTCGCTGTTTTTCCTCTATGATTTTCTTGCCCGGCACGGCGTCGAGGTCAGCGTTCCCCACGATCTGCTGACGCTGGATGCACAGGGCAGGCGCCTGGTTTCACAGTGGCTGAAGGAAATGAGCGCGCATCTGGCCGTCGCCGTCAAGCATATCGGCATGATCGTCGATCCCGATGCCGTCCTTGTCGGCGGCCGGCTGCCGATCCGTATCGTCGACGAGCTGCTTCGGTATGTGCACGAGCATCTCGACGCCGAGGACACCAACCTCCCCTCGCTTCACCGTGCCTCGCTCGGAGAGGATGCTTCGGCCATGGGGGCGGCGGTCATGCCGATGGCGGCGGCCCTGATGCTCGCATCGGCCGATGCTGCTCAACGCACACGTTCGCCACTCAAGAATATGGATCGCCTGAACAATTGAAACGGCCAGCTAGGCCCCAGGGATTTTGGTGAAGATCGGAGAACTTTGGTGAAGATCGGCTTTTACACCTCGACATTCAATGATCGTCCCCTGGAGGAAGTGGTGGAATTCGCCGCGTCGGCCGGTTTCGACGCAATCGAGATCGATGTCGGCGGCCATATCAAGACACCCGATCAGGTGACGGGCGCCGTCGCGCTTGCACGCGGCCGCGGCCTCTTCGTGTCGTCGATCACCTATTTCGGCAACCAGCTCGATGCCGACCCGACAAGACGCCAGGAACTTCGAGCAAAGACCGCCGAATTTGCCAGTGCGATTGGAGAAGCGGACGTTCCGATCTTCGTGATCTTCCCGGGCCGGGACGACACGGCCAGCGACGAAGCCAATTATGATGACTTCGCCGAATTCGCAAACCGGCTGATTGCGCAGACGCAATCGAGCGGCCTCACCTTCGCGATCGAGAACTGGCCGGGTCCGAAGGACAATTTCATCGGCACGACACCGAAAGGGTGGCAGGAGCTTTTTCGGCGGATCGACAATCCCCGCTTCGGCCTGGAATTCGATCCCTCGCACCTCATCCGCATCGGCGTCGATCCCTATCAGGCGATGGAGGCGGTGAAGGACCGCATTGCCATCCTTCATGCCAAGGACACGGCCATCGATCCGGAGATACTGCAGGCTGTCGGCTATCACGGCAAAGGCTGGTGGCAATACAAGCTGCCCGGGCTCGGCCTCATCGATTGGCCGAGGTTCCTGCGCCAGGCGCGTGGCTCCGGCTTCGATGGCACGCTGTCCATAGAACACGAGGATGCCGCCTATGGCTGGCCAGGCAAGGACTTAGCCGCGCGAAAAGAGGGCGAGCGCTTCGGGCTCGATTATTTGAGAAATGTCCTGAACGGACTTTGACGGCAATTTCTGGAGGACTGTTATGGCCCATGTTTCGGTCAACAATGCGCGCAAGGACTACGGTGCGTTCAAAGCCATCAAAGGCGTATCGGTCGACATCGGCGACGGCGAGTTCGTCGTGCTGGTCGGCCCGTCGGGCTGCGGCAAATCCACGCTTCTGCGAATGATCGCAGGTCTCGAGGGCATCACTTCAGGGCAGATTCAGATCGGCAAGCATATCGTCAACGAGCTTGCGCCCAAGGATCGGGATATCGCCATGGTGTTCCAGAATTATGCGCTCTACCCGCACATGACCGTCGCGAAGAACATGGGCTTTTCGTTGCGGCTGAAACGAATGCCAAGGACGGAGATCGACCAGCGGGTCGGCAATGCCGCCAAGATCCTCGGTCTCGAGAGCCTTCTGGAAAGATATCCGAAACAGCTGTCCGGCGGCCAGAGGCAGCGGGTGGCGATGGGGCGGGCAATCGTGCGGGATCCGGCCGTCTTCTTGTTCGACGAGCCTTTGTCGAACCTCGACGCCAAACTCAGGGTGCAGATGCGCTCGGAGATCAAGGAACTGCATCAACGGCTGCAGACGACGACCATCTATGTCACCCATGATCAGATCGAAGCCATGACCATGGCCGACAAGATCGTCGTCATGAAGGATGGGCTGATCGAGCAGTCAGGCTCTCCGCTGGAATTGTACGATCGTCCGAACAACCTTTTCGTTGCCGGCTTCATCGGCTCCCCGGCGATGAATTTCATCGCGGGCAAGATGACGGAAGACGGGTTTCGAACTGCCGACGGCCTGCTGCTGCCGAGCGAGCGACGTCCGCCCGCAGCCGTGACCTACGGCATTCGTCCCGAGCATATCCAGTTGGACCCCGGCGGGATCGAGGTCACGACGGTGGTCGTCGAGCCTACGGGTTCTGAGACGCTGGTCATCGTCCGGCTGGGAACGCAGACGCTGACCTGCGTCTTCCGGGAACGGATCAGGGCGGCACCCGGCGAGGTGCTGAGGATTGCGCCGATCCACGATGCGGTTCACTTGTTCGCCGCAGACGAACAGCGGATCACGTCAGGCGAAGCCGCGCTGAACTGACCCGGCCGATTGCCCCTCCCCTTCGGCCGGGCTTCGGTCGGGGGGGGGGGTTGGGGCCCCCCCCCCCCCCCACCCCCCCACCGGCCGGCCGGGGCGGGGGCGGGGTTGGGGGGGGCCCGGCCCCCACCGGTACCCCGCCCCCACCCCCCGGGCACCCGCGCGGGGCGCGGCGGGGCCCCGCGCCCCGGCCCCGGCCCCCCCCCCGGGGGGGGGGGGGGGGGGGGGGGGGCTTCCCCCCCCCCCCCCGACCCCGAATGCGCTCAAGCTGCGTCGCGATAGGTCCGCGTGTTGGCCTGCGCCCTGCCCAATTCGGTAACCCGGCAGAACGCCGCGATGGTGGAGGAAACCACAGCCGCCGGCCGCACACAGATATTATTCGCCGCGGAATACGATACTGTTCTATCGATCTCGTAGAATCGCCTTGCGCAAGAACGCGCAATGACTGCAGCCAGATATGGGGTGCTTTAGCTGACGACGTTCCTTTTGCCGAGGAGGGCCGCGCGGATCTGTTCGCTTTTGCTCAACAGGGGAGCGGGAACCGGTGCTGCCTGCTCTGGCGCGTCGGCTTTGCCGGTGATCTGTTTGAGACTCAGGAAACGTTTTTGCGCGACCAGCCGGTCTTCGGGCGACAGTGGCTCGACGGGTTCGCCGTCAAGGCCATGGCGCATGGAATCGGGCTGGGCGCTGGCGAAATAGTAGCGCCGGCAGTGGACATAGGCCGCGGTCGCCCGCCGCAGGGTCGTGACGCCGGCATCGGGCTTCAGGAGCGGACGGAACTCGTTGAAAAGACCGACGGCAAAGGGACGGATCGCATCTCCCGACTTGGCCGGAAGGACGCCGACCGGCCGGATCAACAGCATGTTGATCGCGTTTGCCTTCTCCACGTCGAGCTCGGTTGCCGCAATCGGTCCGCGGCTGATCTTCCAGGGCTTGTCCATGCGTCCTCCATGTAACGTCCATAGCGACCGACTGTGATGGTATCTTGACGGACAGGGCGAGTAACGGAAGTCGCACATCGTCGGTTCCACTGCAAGCCGGTGAGGAGCGGTATGGGAGCCCGTGTGGTGAAATGGCGTTTCCGGGGTCGATATCGCCTGGTGTCATCGGCTGCCGTTGCATCTAATCGTTTTTATCGAGAAATATGCATTGACCTGTCACATCGATTACACTTCATATCCGCGCCCAAGATGGAGTGACCGGCCGCGGGGAGGATATATGCGGGTTTTCTCGAGTATTGACGAGCTGCGCCACACGCTCGATGCACTGAAGCGGCAGGGGCGAACCGTCGGCCTCGTTCCGACGATGGGCTATCTCCATGCCGGTCATATGGAGCTCGTCGCGCGTGCGCGCGCTGAGAACGACATCGTCGTCGTCTCGATTTTCGTCAATCCACTGCAGTTCGCCCCGGCGGAAGACCTCAGCAAATATCCGCGCGATCTGGAACGCGATGCCGCCATGCTGAAACAGGCCGGCGTCAATTTCCTCTTTTCGCCTGGCGTCGAGGACATGTATCCCCGCCCGATGCTGACTGTCGTCGACGTTCCCGATCTCGGCTGCGAACTCGAGGGGGCGGTACGCCCCGGGCATTTTGCCGGCGTCGCCACTGTCGTCTGCAAGCTTTTCAACATCGTGCAGCCGCAGACCGCCTATTTCGGAGAGAAGGATTACCAGCAAGTCGTCATCATCAAGCGCATGGTGGACGATCTGGCCGTGCCGGTGCGGGTAATATCGGTGCCGACGGTCAGGGACGCCGACGGCCTCGCCTTGTCGTCGCGCAACGTCTATCTCAGCGCAGCGGAGCGGCGTGCCGCCGTAATCGTTCCTCAGACCCTCGACGAGGCGGAGCGTCTGGTCGCCGGCGGCCTTACCGATCCGGGGAAGCTCGAGGCCAAGCTCACGGCGTTTCTCAATCGCGAGCCTCTGGCAAAGCCGGAGGTCGTCGCCGTCAGGGATGCCTCGACACTGCAGCCGGTCACGTCGATTGCGGAACCCGTCGTCATCGCACTCTTCGTTCGGGTCGGCTCGACACGGCTTCTCGACAACAGGGTTATCGGTGACAACAGGATTGCCGGGGGCAACAGGGTCGCCGGGGGCAACCGCATTATCGGCGGGCGGAGCTTGCCGGGAAAGGGAGTGGCCAGATGAGCGCCGCCGGAATTCAGAAGCGCCTTACGCCAGCCCGAATCTTGGCGATGAAGGGCGGCAAGCCGATCGTCTGCCTGACCGCCTATACGACGCCGATGGCGCGGCTGCTCGATGAGCATTGCGATCTCCTGCTGGTCGGGGATTCACTCGGCATGGTGCTCTACGGCATGGAGACCACCATCGGCGTCACGCTCGACATGATGATCGCGCACGGCAAGGCGGTGATGCGCGGCGTCGGCAAGGCCTGCGTCGTCGTCGACATGCCGTTCGGCAGTTATCAGGAATCGAAGGAGGTCGCCTTCCGCAATGCCGTCCGAATCCTGCAGGAAACCGGCTGCGATGCCGTCAAGCTGGAGGGCGGCGAGGAGATGGCTGAGACCATCGCCTTTCTGACGAAGCGAGGGGTCCCGGTCATGGGGCATATCGGTCTGATGCCGCAGCAGGTCCAGACCGCAGGTGGCTATCGTTCCGTCGGCCATTCCGAACACGAGACGTCGAAGATCCGGCGCGACGCACACGCCATCGGCGGCTCGGGCGCCTTTGCCGTCGTCATCGAGGGCACGGTGGAGCCGCTCGCCCGCGAGGTAACGGCCGCCATGCACATACCGAGCATCGGTATCGGCGCCTCTTCGGCCTGCGACGGCCAGGTTCTGGTCTCCGACGACATTCTCGGGCTCTTCAACGATTTCACCCCGCGTTTCGTCAAGCGCTACGACGAACTGGGCAAGAGGATCGCGGCGGCCGCCGCTGCTTATGCGGACGAGGTCCGGTCGCGACAGTTTCCGGCAGCCGAGCATACATTCAAGCGGCGGCCCTGAAGCGAGCCGCCCGGCCCATCACCGGACGATAGACTGTTGGCGCATCGTCTCGGCCGACCGGCGGACCGCCTCGGAAACCTGCAGCAGCTGTTTGGCCATCGGTGTCGAATTGCGCCAGACCATGCCGATCGTGCGCGACGGCTGCGGAGACGGGAATCGGGAAATCGACACACGCGCCGAGCGTGTTTCCACCGGAACGGCCATCTCCGGAATCAAGGTGATGCCGATGCCGGCGCTGACCATCTGCACCAGAGTGGAGAGCGAACTGCCTTCCATGACTTCGCGGGGCCGAGCCGGCCCTATCTTGCAGAAAGACAGGGCCTGATCGCGGAAACAGTGGCCTTCCTCGAGCAGCAGCAACCGCATTTCGCGCAGCGCCTCGCGTTCCGGCACCGGTTTGCCCTCGTCCTCATGTCGCCTGACCAGCACGAACTCTTCCTTGAAGAGCTCGAGTTCCGTGAGGGAGGGTTCCGACACCGGCAGCGCAACGATCGCCATATCCAGCTGACCCTGTGCCAGTTCCTGAACCAGCTTCGCCGTCTGCGTCTCGCGCACCTCGATCTGGATGCCGGCGAAGGTCCTGTTCAGGTCGTTGATGATGACAGGCAGCAGATAAGGTGCGATCGTCGGTATGATGCCGATGCGCAGGCGCGTCAGGAAGGAATTGCGCGAGGCGCGCGCCAGCTCCCCCAGTTCGTCCACAGCGCGTAGGATATCGCGGACCCTTAGCGCGAAGGTCTGGCCGAACGGAGTGAGCTTCACCTCGCGCGCACTGCGCTCGAAGAGCTCGTTGCCCAACTCTTGCTCAAGTTCTTTGATCTGCATTGAGAGCGCAGGCTGGGAGATGGCACAGGCGTCGGCAGCACGTCGGAAGCGGCCATCCCTTGCCAGGGCTTCAAAATAACGCAGCTGTTTCAGGGTAAGATTCTTCATAAGCTCAGCTTATCGCAACGATCAGTAAATCCAACTTAAAATTATTAAACGCTTCCGATATGAAGACTGCAGGGGAGAGAGCGGGCGCCGGCTCGGCTCATCTTTTTCGACGGGCAGACAAATCAAGCAATGAAGGAGACGATTATGGACAACCCCACTGACAGCGCAGGCAAATGTCCTGTTGCACATACGCATAAGGCTCCGACTGCCAGGACGAATCGTGACTGGTGGCCGAACCAGCTGAATGTTCAGATTCTTCATCACAATTCCGGCCGCGCCGATCCGTTGGGCCAGGCCTTCGATTATGCCGAAGAGTTCAAGAAGCTCGATCTCGACGGCCTGAAGAAGGATCTTCAAGCACTGATGACGGATTCGCAGGACTGGTGGCCGGCTGATTTCGGTCACTACGGCGGTCTTTTCATCCGCATGGCCTGGCACAGCGCGGGCACCTACCGCATCACCGACGGCCGCGGTGGCGCCGGCCAGGGCCAGCAGCGTTTCGCGCCGCTCAACAGCTGGCCTGATAATGCCAACCTCGACAAGGCCCGCCGCCTGCTCTGGCCGATCAAGCAGAAATACGGCAACCGCATCTCCTGGGCCGACCTTCTGATCCTCACCGGCAACGTCGCGCTCGAATCCATGGGCTTCAAGACCTTCGGTTTCGCCGGCGGCCGCGCCGACGTCTGGGAGCCGGAAGAACTCTACTGGGGTCCTGAAGGCACCTGGCTCGGCGACGAACGCTACAGTGGCGAGCGCGAGCTGGCCGAACCGCTCGGCGCCGTGCAGATGGGCCTCATCTATGTCAACCCCGAAGGCCCGGGCGGCAATTCCGATCCGCTGTCTTCCGCCCGCGACATCCGCGAAACCTTTGCCCGCATGGCGATGAACGACGAAGAGACCGTGGCGCTGATCGCCGGCGGCCACACCTTCGGCAAGACGCATGGCGCCGGCGACCCGTCCCTGATCGGCCCCGAGCCGGAAGGCGGCGCGATCGAGGATCAGGGCCTCGGCTGGAAGAGCTCGTTCGGCACCGGTGTCGGCAAGGATGCCATCACCGCCGGCCTCGAGGTCACCTGGTCGCAGACGCCAACCAAGTGGAGTAACTACTTCTTCGAAAACCTCTTCGCCTTCGAATGGGAACTGACGACGAGCCCGGCCGGCGCGAAGCAGTGGCAGGCCAAGAACGCCGAAGCCTCCATTCCGGATGCCTACGACGCCTCGAAGAGGCACCTGCCGACCATGCTGACGAGCGATCTGGCACTGCGTTTCGATCCGGCCTACGAGAAGATCTCGCGCCGCTTCCTCGAGAATCCAGACCAGTTTGCCGACGCTTTCGCCCGCGCCTGGTTCAAGCTGACCCATCGCGACATGGGACCGAAGGTACGCTATCTCGGCCCGGAAGTTCCGGCCGAAGACCTGATCTGGCAGGATGTGATCCCGGCCGTCGACCATCCGCTCGTCGACGACAAGGACATTGCCGACCTCAAGGAAAAGGTTCTCGCCACCGGCCTCACCGTGCAGGAACTGGTCTCGACCGCCTGGGCGTCAGCCTCGACCTTCCGCGGCTCCGACAAGCGCGGCGGCGCCAATGGCGCGCGCATCCGCCTTGCCCCGCAGAAGGACTGGGACGCCAACCAGCCGGCGCAGCTCGCCAAGGTGCTCGGCGTTCTCGAAGGCATCCAGAAGGACTTCAACGCCGCCCAGACCGGGGCTAAGAAGATCTCGCTCGCCGACCTGATCGTTCTCGCCGGTGCAGCAGGTGTCGAGAAGGCGGCAGCGGCCGGCGGCAACGCCGTCAGCGTGCCCTTCACGCCGGGCCGCATGGATGCCTCCGAAGCCCAGACCGACGCGCATTCCTTCGCAGCGCTCGAGCCGCGTATCGACGGCTTCCGCAACTACGTGAACGACAAGCGCCATCAGTTCATGAAGCCGGAAGAAGCACTCGTCGACCGCGCCCAGCTCCTGACGCTGACCGGACCTGAGATGACCGTCCTCGTCGGCGGTCTGCGCGTCCTGAAGGCAGGCAGCCCCGAGCACGGCGTCTTCACCTCGCGTCCCGAGACGCTGACGAACGACTTCTTCGTCAACCTGCTCGACATGGGCACGCAGTGGGTTCCCCTCGCCGGCAAGGAAGGCGTCTATGAAGGCCGCGACCGCAAGACCGGCGCTGCCAAGTGGACCGGCACCCGCGTCGACCTGATCTTCGGCTCGCACTCGCAGCTTCGCGCCTTCGCCGAAGTCTACGGCCAGGCCGACGCCAAGGGGAAGTTCGTCGGGGACTTCATCGCCGCTTGGACCAAGGTCATGAATGCCGACCGCTTCGACCTCGTCTGATCGGTAGCATTTTGCCCGGGCGCAGTTTCGGCTGCGCCCAGGCATTTCTTTTTTGGGTCGGTTTGCGCTTCCACTGCAGCCCTTCTTCTCCCTCATCTCTGTGCTCGGGCTCGACCCGAGTGATGTCACGGAGATCCACTGCGCCCAAGTCCTTAGGCGCGCGAGACGTCCTTGCTTTGATTGGAGTCATTCACCGCGCAGACGCGGGGTGGCGCCACATGTGCGTTTTAGCGAGGCAGAATGCCGAAAGGCGAGAGTGACAGCAGATCGGGATCGGTCGTGGCCGTCGCCGTCGCTACCTGGGCATAGCTCATGCTGTAACCGTAGGTGAGGACGCGGTTACCGTCGATCATGAAGAATTGCGCCTCATCCAGGCCGGGCTGCAGGGCACCCGTCACGGTGACGGTCTCGTACATTCTTGTAAGGTGCAAAGGCGCTTGCGGAACGACCCGAACCAGTTGGTTGGGCGGAGGGGAAGGCATGTGGCTGCAGGCTCCGGCCCAAGGCACCAGCATGAATTCGTAGACAAGATCGCCATCCTGGTCGATCGGCAGAACGAAGCCCGTCAATTCGATCGGATGTTCCTCGCCGTGCCAGGCGAGTGTTTCGCCCTGCGGACCGCTCACCGGCTTACCCGACAGCGGCACCGTCGCCTTGGGCTGATCGGCCGGCCGTAAAGCGCTCCAGAAGATAGGCTGCGCAGCAGCGAAGGCGTCAGAAATCGGCCATGCGGAACAAAATGCGAGCGCCGCGAACGTCAGGAGGAAAGGCCTGTGTTTCATCATTGCATCTCCACCGCCGGCCGCTTTGACCACCTTGCCGCTGCCGCGTGGATGCTACTCCCGATCCCGCTTAGCCGTCAAAGCTTCGGGCGCGGATTACTCAGGCTTTGCAAGGAATAAGGAGAGGGCGTGCCGTGGCCACCCTCCGCCGTTTCGTCGCACTGCGATGCCAATTGTTTTGGGGAAACTGGTGCGTCGGGCCGATCTCACAGCTGTGGGGGAGATGACCGGCAGGCCATGAGGCCTTACTTCTCCGGCATCATCGAGGAGTGGTGCGAGGTGATCAGCCAGTTCCCGTCCTTGAACTCATAGGTATAGGTGTAGCGGGCGGGAACCTTCGAGCCGTCCTTCATGGTGAAGGTGTAGGTGCCGAGGTCGACGGCCCAGTTGCAACCGATCTTGATGTCGCGACTGTCGACATGGCCCTTGGGCTCATTCGCCAGGAAGTGTTCGAAATAATCGATCCGTTCGGCCTGGGTCAGGCGAGGTTTGTTCGACAGCGTCGCGAGAAGCACGGAATCTTCGCTGTAGTTCTTAGCGACCTCCTGAGGGCTCAGCGTCGCAAGCGAGGTATTCCAGCGATCGAAGAGCTTGGCGATTTCCGCCTCGCTTGTCGGCGCACAGGCTGCGGTTTCGGCAGCCGCCGCGGCCGACTGGACCTGAACGAAACCGAGAACGAGAGCGGCAGCAATGATGGTACGCATTTTGACTTTCCTATGTGGCGGCTCCGGCGGACATCGCATCGGTCGACCGCATGACCAGCAATTTAAGTATCCTGTGCTGCCGCCTCATCTGCCGGATGGCTTCGATCCGATCTGCCGAACGGCATAGATGACATTCCCGCCGGAATGACTATCGTGCCGGCGTCATTCATCTTCGGAGCAGTCCTGTTGGGCATGGAGCACGATACAAGTCCGACGCATTCGCCAAACGTTGCGGAACTGCGAGCCCTTTACCGGGCCGCGGAAGCGCGGGCGGCGCGTCTGCGTTTCATCATCGAAGTGCAGAACCTGCTCGATGCCGCGGCATTCGAAACGGCTGCCCGGGACGTTCTGTCCCGGCTTGCCGACTTCGCGGGAGGATCGCTCGCCAGGCTCGTGTTCCCCTCATTGCAGGGAGAGGCGCCCGTGCAGCTGACGGTGGGCAAGTCGACGAGCCCGGAAAGCGACACCATCCTGTTTGCCTCGCAGGACGGCTCCGATCTCTGTTTGACGATTGTCGGCTCGTCGAAGGCGCGCGCCATCGATGCCGATGACCGGCAGACATTGGAGGTGGCGGCCGGGCAGCTCGCCGACGCCTACAATCTCAATCGGCAGGCAGCGGAAAATCAGGCGCTTCTCGGCGATCTCCAGCGGCAGCGAAGTGAACTCGCCGCCCTCGTCGCCCAACTGATCCAGGCGCAGGAACAGGAGCGGCAGCGGGTGGCGCTCGATCTTCACGACGGCTCGGCGCAGCTGGCCACCGGCCTCAGCTACCGCCTGCAGGACCTTGCGGCCCGCATCGGCGAAGCGCATGCCCTGAAGCCGGAGATCGACCAGCTCGCTGCATTGGCGCGCCATTCCGTTGCCGATCTGAGGGCTGCTATCGCCGATCTTCGCCCGCCCGAACTCGATGATCTCGGTGTCGCCGCGGCGCTGCGCACGCGTCTCGATGCGATCGACGGTCTCGAAGTGATCGCCGACCTCGATGCCGCCTCCGACCGCTGGCCGACATCGACCGGGATCATCTTCTACCGCGTCGCGCAGGAAGCGATCACCAATGTGATCAAGCACGCCGAGGCGAGCCGCTTGGTCGTGCGTCTCTTCGAGGACGATAAGGGCGAAGCGCATCTCGAAGTGATCGACGATGGCAAAGGCATCGGCGCGTTGCGCCATCCCCAGATGCGGGGCGGGCGGCTCGGCATCGTCGGCATGCGTGAACGGCTGGCGCTGCTCGGCGGCCGGATCGAGATCGGAGCCGGGTCTTCGGGCGGCACGCATGTCCACGCCGCTGCCCCCCTTGCGCAGGGGACGCCATCAGCATGACGGCATCGATCCTTGTCGCCGACGATCACGACATCGCCCGCGCCGGCCTTATCGCCATGATCGGCGGCCAGGATGATTTCCATGTCGCCTGGGATGTACGCGACGGCGTCGAAGCGGTGGAAGCAGCAGCTCAGCACAAGCCGGATCTGGCACTCCTCGACATCCGCATGCCGCGTATGGACGGCCTTGCCGCGACGAGGGAGATCCGGCGCGTGTCGCCCGGCACACGCGTCATGATCATCACGATGCATGACAGCCTCGACTACCTGGAAGCGGCGATCGAAGCCGGCGCCACAGGTTACCTGCTCAAGGATGCCAGCCGGGAAGACATTCTCCGCACGATCCGGTGTGTCCTTCAGGGGGACGCCTTCTTCGACGGTCCGCTCGTCGCCAAGCTGCTGCGCCGCGCCGCCACCAAGCCGCAGACCAACAGCAGCGCTTTGGAGACGCTGACGATCCGGGAGCGCGAAGTCCTGGCGAAAGTGGCCGAGGGCCTGACCAACAAGGAAATCGCCAGGGCGCTGAAGATCTCGCCCGGCACCGTGAAGATCCACGTCGAGCGCATCATCGGCAAGCTGGATGCCGGGGACCGGACGCAGGCCGCGGTCATGGCCGTGCGCGGCGGGCTCGTCGCAACATCCCGGGAAGAGCAGCCATGACCGCTACGCGCCGGCGGGCGTTGCGTTTCGCCGACCTTCCGCTCAGAGCAAAGGGCATCGTCATCATCACGGTGCCGCTGGCGCTGCTGCTGGCGGCGCTGGCCTCGGTCTTCGTGGCCGACCGGCAAAGCCGGATTGCCGAGGATCAGGTGCGGGTGACGCTGGAGATCCAATCGGGCATTCAGGAGATCCACGCCTCGATCGCCGAAGCCGCCACCGCGATGCGCGGTTATCTGCTGACCGGCAGAAGTGATTTTCTCGATCCTTTCGACCGCGCCGAGGATAGGCTGCCCGTCGTGCTCGACGAGGTCGGCGGCCGATTGCGGGATGGGGAGCAAAAGATGCGCCTCGACCGCATCCGCGCCCTGGTCGACGCGAAAGTCGACCGTCTCCAACTCCTGAAACAGGCCGATACCCTGCGCGCCGGCGGACGCGAGGACCTTGCGGCCAAGCTCATCGAGGGCAAGCAGGTCCTCGATGAGCTGAGACAGGAGATCGACGCGATGAGCCGGCGGGAGGCGGATCTGCTTCACTCGAGAACCGAGGCCGCGGACCGGGTTCGCACTCTGTCGCGAAGCCTGATGATCGCCGCCGGCTTTCTTGGTTTTGCCGGCGCGCTCGTCGCCGTCTTCCTGTTTTCGGCAAGCATCGTGCGCCGTGTGCATGCGCTGAAAGCCGAGGCGCATCGGCTGTCGCAAGGCGAGGTCGTGACGGTGGCGGACCCCTTCCGCGATGAACTGGGGAGCCTCGGACAGGCGCTCGAAGATGCGAGCGTCCTTCTGAAAAGACGCGAGGCCGATCTGACCGAGAGCGAGGAGCGCTTCCGGCAACTGGTCGAAGGCGTCAGCGACTACGGCATCTTCGGGCTCGATACGACAGGGCGGGTGGTGAGCTGGAATGCCGGCGCCGAGCGGATCACCGGTTATGGCGCCGAGGAGATCGTCGGTCAGCATTTTTCCGGCTTCTATCCCACCGAAACCAGAGATAGTTTTCCGGCAGAAGAGCTTGCCAAAGCGACCCGTCATGGGCGCACCGAAGCGGAAGGCTGGCGCGTGCGCAAGGACGGGTCACAATTCTGGTCGCACGTCGTCGTGACCGCACTCCATGACGAGGCGGGCCGGTTGCGTGGCTTTTCCAAGATCACGCGTGACATTACCGAGCGCAAGCAAATCGAAGAGGCCCTGCTTGCCGCCCGCGAGGATGCGATCCGCGCGAGCAATGCCAAGAGCGAATTCCTGTCGCGCATGAGCCACGAGCTGCGCACGCCGCTGAACTCCGTGCTCGGTTTCGCGCAGCTTCTGGAAATGGACGTCACCGATACCGAGTCCAAAGAGAGCGTCGCGCAGATCTTGAGGGCCGGCCGACATTTGCTCAGCCTGATCGACGAGGTTCTCGACATGGCGAGGATCGAGGCCGGGCGCATGGATCTCGCGGTCGAAGCACAGTCCGTCGCCGAGGTGATCGACGAAGCCGTGTCGCTTGCAAGACCGCTCTGCGGCAAGCAGCAGATCACGATCGAGGTCGTCGAGCCGGCCGAGCCGGATCTTTCGGTGCTCGCCGACCGACGGCGGCTGCTGCAGGTGTTCCTCAACCTTCTCTCCAATGCGGTGAAATACAATCGTCCCCAGGGAAGCGTAACCGTCAGCCACCGCGCGATGGATGGCGGCTATATCCGCATCGAGGTCAGCGATACCGGCCCCGGCATTCCGGCCGAACGGGTCTCCCGGCTGTTCACCCCGTTCGATCGGCTGGGAGCCGAACGGATCAGCCAGGAGGGAACCGGTCTCGGACTGGCGCTGTCGAAACATCTGACGGATGCCATGGGCGGAACGCTCGGCTTCAGCAACCGGGAAGGCGGCGCCACGTTCCATATCGATCTGCCGCGCGTGCCGGCGTCGGTAGAGGCAAGGCAGGCTGCGATGCGAAGCCCACCTTAATGGCATCGCCTTTGATTTGGCCGCGCCGCTTGATATCAGTTCGGCATCGCTTCAACGAAATATTGGGTCCATGACAGATTCCACCGATATCGTGCGAGGATCGACGATCCTGATCGTCGACGACGAGCCCGCCAATGTCTCGCTGCTGGAGCGCATCCTCAAGCGCGAAGGCTTTACCGCGCTGATCAGCACCACCGAACCGCGCGAGGCCTTGCGGCTTTTCCGCGAACATCCTGTCGATCTCGTTCTTCTCGATCTGATGATGCCCGATCTCGACGGCTTCGCCCTGCTGGAGACCTTTGCGAGGCTCATTCCCGAAAACAGCTATCTGCCGATCCTGGTGCTCACTGCGGATGCGACCCTGCCGACGCGCAGACGGGCGCTTTCGCTCGGTGCGAAGGATTTTCTGACGAAGCCCTTCGATGCGATCGAGGCGGTGCTGCGCATCTTCAACCTTCTCGAAACACGTATCCTGACACTGGAACTCGCCAAACACGGACTGGCGACGCCGAAATCGGAGCGTCCGCGGATTGATTGATCGGAATCGATTGATGGTGCCAGTTATCTTGGCGTATGGGCGTCAGGCCATTGGCGAATGTTGACCCAGCAGCGCAGCGGAAATCGGCAGCAATGAAACGGCTGAACCAGGCGCGTGGCGCCAATGACGGGGCCGGCCGCAAGCCGGCCCCCTAGAATTCAGAACATCGTGTTCTTGTTGGCAGCCTCGCTCGGAACCGCCTGGATCACGTCCCAGTGCTCGACGATCTTGCTGTCCTTGACGCGGAAAATATCGACGATGGCCTGGCCGCGGTCGTCGGCGCCGTTCGTCGCATGCACATGCAGCCAGACGAGATCGCCATCGGCGGCGCTGCGGACGATCTCCGCCTTCGATTGGGCATTGTCCTTGAAGAAGCCGGAGAAGAAGGAAATCAAAGGTTTCTTGCCGTCGGGAACCTGCGGATTGTGCTGCCGGTAGTCGTCGGCGACGACCGAGGCGGCTTCCAGATCGTGCTTGTTGAAGAAGCGGTCGTAGAACTCCACCACCAGCTTCCGGTTGGCTTCCTCGACCTTCAAATCCCGCGAGGCCGATTCAGCAAAAGCGCCGGCCGGCGCGGCGACGCCCGCCAGAATGACGAGTGCGAAAAGCAATTTCCCGAGTGTCATGTATCAAGCTCCTTGGTATGGATCGGCGATCTGGTCTAGAAAGCAGACTATGAGAACTGGTCTATGAAACCTCGACATGTCGAGCAAGGAGGCAGGTTTTGGTGGCAAGGTCAGCCGATAGTGACCGAGGAGGCAGCATGCCCAGGGAAACGGACGAGCCGAAACAGCGGCCTGGGGCGGGATGCCCGATCAGAGGCGTGCTCGATCGTATCGGCGATCAATGGAGCCTGCTCACCCTCGAGGCGTTGGAAGACGAGAAGAAGCGTTTCAACCAGCTGCTGCGTGAGATCGGGGACATCTCGAAACAGATGCTCTCCAAGACGTTGAGGCATCTGGAGCAGGACGGCTTCATCAGGCGCACCGTCTATCCGGAGGTGCCGCCGCGCGTGGAATATGAGCTGACGGAGCTGGGGCAATCCTTTCTCATCCCCATGAAAGCCCTGATCGGATGGGCTGAGCAGAACCGCACGGCAATCAAGAGCGCGCGGCAGCGATACGAAACCCCTTAGCGGGGAAATCCTGTCAGGCGAGCAGAACCTTTCCGCCGGTCCGGAACGGAAGGGCGGATTGCAGCGCCTGGCCGACCTTTTCCAGAGGAAACACCTCCCGCACCTCGGTCGCGATGACCTTCGAGGCGATCTGCGCAGCGATCTCGGAATAGGCGCGCTGGACCTCGCTCATCGCTTCGGAATGGACCCATTCCCGCAGATGACAATAGGAAAAGACGATATCGGGATGGGAGGCCCAGAAGGAAGCTGGGATGCTCTGGCCCGAAAGCAGGCCGTAATGCACGAAATGCCCGCCCGGCCTCAGCGCATCGGCGAGGAGGGAGGCGCGCGCGCCGCCGACGCAATCGAGCACCGCGTCGAGCCCGTGTCGACCGGTGAGACCGGCAGCGAGGTCGCTGTCCGCCCTGTCGACGATGACCGTCTCGAGGCGGCCGCGCAGGCGCGAGAGCGAGGCTTCGCTGCGAACGATTGCCACCGGCTCCACGCCCGCGGCATTGGCGAGCCCGATCAATACCGATCCGATCGAAGAGGCGGCGGCATTGATGGCGATGCGCATGCCGGATCTCAGCCCGATCTTATTGTGCAGCATCAGCCAGGCCGTCATCGGGTTGACGTAGCTGGTCGCCGCCTCGAAGTCGGTGAGCTCATCCGGAACGCGAAGGCACCAGCCGGAATCGGTATCCTTGAACTCCTGCCATCCGCCGGCGCTGCGAACCGGCAGCACGCGTGTTCCCGGTGAAAGCCCATGAACCTCCTCGCCGCACTGTTCGACCACCCCGAACGCCTCGAAGCCCGGAATGAAGGGCAAGGTCGTGCGCCCGGCATAAGCGCCTGAGATGGTGATGATATCGGAGGGATTGATCGACCGCGCCAGCAGGCGCACCCGGACCTGGTCGCGCCGCAGCGGCGCCAGTGCTACCCGCTCGAGCTCAACGACCTCCTGAGCCGGCCCGAATTTTCGCACGACCGCCTGATATTGCATTGCATCCCCCACACACTCCCGGTTAGATCACGCCTTCGAATTTGGGTGATCGAATGAGTGTTGACGACAGGCCTTTAGCATCCTTCCGGGTCTCGATGCGAGACATCGACATTTATGGCCATGTCCACAACTCCGTCTATCTCGATTATTGCGAGGATGCGGTCGTCGAGTTCCTGCGGCACCGGCAAATTCTCAGCCATTTCCGCCATACCTCCTCCGGCGTTGCCTATCACGTGAAGAAGGCGGAGATCACCTTCCACAACCCGATCGACGTCGATGACGTCGTCGAAGCGAAGGTCAGCATCGAGAAAATCGGGCGATCGAGCCTCTCATTTGCAATCGAACTCTTTCGCCAGCGCGACGGCGCCCATTGCGCATCGGCTTGCCTCGTCTGGGTATGCGTCAGTCTTTCCGACAGCCGCCCGACACCAATACCGGACGCGACCAAAACCGCTTTGTCTCTGGGTTAGTCGCCGATCAATCAAGCCCAGTGGGTATTTATGCCGATCCATGCGCAGCTTCTTCGACATGTAACGGAGACACCGGACAAGCCGGCGCTGGTGATTGACGGGCATTCCCTGAGCTACGGCGAGCTTTATTCCCGCGCCAAGGCAATCTATCGGTTTCTCCAGAAGCTCCCCCGCTCGAACCGCCGCATGCTCGATCTACCCGGTGTGGACAAGCTTGCCGCTCTCAGCCTCGGCAACCATATCGGCTTTGCCGAATATTTTGCAGCTGCTACCGCCTTCCCGACTGCTTGCGCGGTGATCGATCCGATGATGCCGCCGGAAAGGATCGAACGCATTGTCGAGCGCCTGGCGCCGGACGTGCTTGTTGTCGACGATGCTGCAGGCCCAAGCGCCGAAATCGGCCGCAGGTTCGGCATACCGGTGATCACGGCCAGTGCGGAGCCCTTCGACCTCGCCGCGACGGGAGACGACCTGCCTGTCGATACCGACGGAATCTTCCTGATCGGTTTTACCTCGGGCACCACCGCCGAGCCGAAAGCCTATTATCGCTCACGCGAGCAGTGGCGCCGAAGCCTCGACCGGGGGCGCGTCGTTTTCCAACTGGAAGACGCACCCTCCACCATGTGCCCGGGAGCCCTCGCGCATGGGCTGGCGCTTTACGCCCTGGTCGAAGCCTTGGATGCCGGGGCGACCTTCCATTCGGTCAGGAAATGGGAACCCGGCACGGTCGCGCGTATTCTCTCTTCCGCGCAGATAGAACGGATGGTTGCCGTGCCGACGCATATAGCGGGCATCGCTCGGGCCTGGTCGACGGAGCCCGCTTTGACATCGCTGCGCGACGTGCTGACCGCCGGCGCAAAACTCGATGTGAACGGCGTCGACTCCATGCGCCGCCTCTTTCCGAAGGCGCGCATTCGCGAATATTACGGCGCCTCCGAGATCGGCTTCATGACGGTCTCGACCCTCGTTGGCGGCGCAGTCGATTTTCCGATCGACCGGGTTGGACAAGCCTATCCCGGCGTCGAAATCTCCATTCGTGATCCGAATGAAAACGACGTCGGGAGCGACGTGCCGGGCACCATTTTCGTCAGAAGCGACCTGATCGCCGATGGCTATCTCTGGGGCGACGACGGTCAGGCGTTCCGGGTCACGGAAGCCGGAGCGACGGTCGGAGATCTCGGCGAACTCGATGCAAACGGCATGTTGCGGGTGATCGGCCGGGCGGGCGGCATGATGATATCAGGCGGCAACAACGTTTATCCTGCCGAAGTCGAGAGCGCGTTGAAAGCCTGCCCAGGGGTCGAAGATGCCGTTGTCTTCGCGCTACCGGACGCCTATCTGGGTCAGCGGATCATTGCTGTCGTCTCGGGAGAGATGAAGGACGCGAAAATCCTGGCCGATCATTGCGCGCGAGAGCTCGCCAGGTACAAGATCCCCAAGCAATTCTACCATATCGGAACCTGGCCGATGACGAGCAGCGGCAAGATCTCGAGGGGGCAAGTGGAGACATCAGTGGTTTCTGGAGGCGATCTTGTCTTACGCCTATCAGCCTGACGATGATTGGCAGCCGGTCGTGGTTGCCGCTTACCGCACCCCGATCGGCCGGGCTTTCGGATCGCTTGCGACCGTCGCGGCGGAAGACCTGCTTGCGCCGATCATCCGTCGCATTGTTGCCGAAACGGGAATTGCGCCCGAAACCATAGACGACGTGCTGGTCGGCAATGCCGCAGGCGGCGGCGGAAACATCGCGCGGCTGGCAGCCCTCACCGCCGGCCTGCCCATGGTGGTTCCGGGTATGACGATCGACCGGCAATGCGGCTCGGGCCTGGAAGCGATCATCATGGCAGCCCGGCTGATCCAGGCGAAAGCGGGCTCGTGTTTTCTGGCCGGCGGCGTGGAGAGCGTCAGCACCGCGCCATGGCGCGTCGAAAGACCAAAGGCGAATGGGGCGCTGCCGCGCTTTTACGGCCGCGCCCGGTTTTCGCCTGAAACGATCGGCGACCCGGAAATGGGAATTGCCGCCGAAAACGTCGCACGTCAGTTCGGCATATCGCGCCAGCGACAGGATGAATTCGCCCTGCGCAGCCACCGGCTCGCCGTGCAGGCGGCCGAGGCGGGCATCTTTCGACCCGAGATCGTTGAAATTTCCACCAGCCACGGCCTGATAGAACGGGACGAGTGCCCCCGCGCCGCGACATCTCCTGAGGCGCTTGCAAACCTCCGGCCAGTCTTCCTGCCGGATGGTTCGGTGACGGCAGGCAATGCCTGTCCGCTGAACGACGGCGCCTGCCTGGTGCTTGTGATGAGCCGCGGAATGGCAAGAAGCATGGGCATCGACGAGGGCCTGGCCTTCATCGACAGTGCCGCTGCCGGTGTGGATCCCAATCTGCTCGGCATCGGGCCGGTCGCCTCGACCAGGAAACTCATGCAGCGTCAGCCCGGGCTCTTGCTCGCGGGCATCGATGCCATCGAATTCAACGAGGCCTTCGCGGCCCAGGTTCTGGCGTCGCTGGATCAGCTCGAAATCCCGGCCGACGCGGTCAACAGGAGCGGCGGCGCCATTGCCTTGGGCCATCCATTCGGGGCCTCCGGCGCCGTCCTCGTGACCCGTCTATACAGCCAGATGATCCGCGACACCGGGGGAACCTTGATGACAGGCGCGACCGGGCTTGCGATGATCGGTATTGGCGGCGGCATCGGACTGACTGCCATGTTTGAGGCTGTCGAGCTTTCCTGAACCCAAGGGGCAACAGCGTCCGGCGCGAGACCATACGACGGTATTGCCTGCCCTCACCCTTGAACCAATCGACTACAGCCCGGCTCGTATCATAGCCTCCATCTGCTCGGGAACGACATGTCTGTCGATGGAGCGGATGAGGAGCAAAAGCATGTCGGATTCAGATACGAATATCCTCGCCGGTGAAGCTTACTTTTCTCACACGCGACCGGAAGCGATCTCCCTCAATGCAAATCCTGCGGATGCGATACTCGGCATCGTCCACGACTTGGGTAACCTGATCCAGGTCGCCACCTCCGCGCTGAACATGATGTCGCGCAGTCCCGACATCGAGATGGGCTCGACCCTGGTGCCGGTCTTCGCCAGTGCCAGGATCTCGCTTCAGCGGGCGGGAACGCTCGTTCAGCAGACGATGCGCCTTGCGAGTGACGGCAATGCCGCGGCCGAGCCAATCGACATCCGGGCTTGCCTGATGGAAATCGAAGCCCTGGCGAGAGCCACCTGGGACCGTGATATCGCGTTCGAGATATATGCGAGCGAGACACTTCCCATGCTCAGATGCAGCCGCGTGGGGTTGCAAAGCGCCATCATGAACCTGCTGCTCAACGCGCGCGACGCCATGCCGGATGGCGGTGTGATTTCGATCGCAGCCGCCGCCATCGACGGCGAAGGCGAAGGCGCCGGGATTGAATTGCGGATTTCGGACAACGGTCTCGGGATGACAGAAGATGTGCTGCACCGGGCGACCGATCCTTTCTTCACGACGAAAGCATCGGGGCTTGGAGGCTTCGGCCTGCCGATGGTCAAACGCTTCGCCCAGGAAGCACGGGGAAATCTCCATCTGGAAAGCGAGCCAGGCCGAGGCACGGTCGTGACGCTGCGATTGCCCGTCGAACGCTGATCCATCACTTTATTCCGGCAGATCCCGGCGAGCTGGAAAGAAACCAGTCAAATAGCCGGACGAAGTCTTTCGCCCGGCTCATTCGTCGTTCAGCTGCTATCAGGCGGCGGCGCGTTTGTGATCCGCCGGATGCTGAAGCCGGAAGCCGATCGCCAGCCTATTCCAGGCATTGATCATCGCGACGCCGATCGAAAGCGCCAGAAACTCGTCATCCGAGAAGTTGGCGTGCGCCTCTTCATAAATATCATCCGGCGCATGGCTTTTGGTGATCTCGGTGAGAGCCTCGGCCCAGACGAGCGCGGCCCGCTCCCGAGTGGTGAAGAGCTGCGACTCCCGCCAGGCGTTCAGAAGCAGCAGCCGGTCGTCCGTTTCGCCGAGCTTCAGCGCGTCTTGGCGGTGCATATGCAGGCAGTGAGCGCATCCGTTCATTTGGGACACGCGCACTTTGACGAGCTCGAGCAACTTCGGATCGAAGCTCTTGGCAATCCAGGCTTCAACCGCCACGAGACCATCGATGCCGCTATTTCTATAAGCCATGAAGTTCAGACGCTTGATCATTCTTGTCTCCATCGTGAGAGGATTGATGGTGCAAGCCAAGGTTTGCAGGCCAGTGAATACGCCTTGCCCTCCAGGTCGGCTAGCTGCCCCGACGGTAAGTTCGGCCGATGCCTGTCGACGTGACACGTTCCTCCATTTCGGCCGGATGCATGGACCGCAGAGCCAGCTGCCCTACTGCGTTCGCATAGGGTGACAGCGACCGAGGGAGAATGGTTTGGGACTGCGATCAGGCGCATTCTCCAATCCATCGGTTTACCGGCCGCACCGGAGATCTTGCGTGCGACGGCGCCGACGAAGTCGCTTCGCTCATCGAGGACGCGGTGGGCACGCCGAGCAGCTGCCTGCTCACCTTCAAGTCACCAGAGGATTATCCTCACCAAGGACAAGGAGACTACCCATGAAAATCGTCGTTATCGGCGGCACCGGCCTGATCGGCTCGAAGACCGTGGAAAGATTGCGCAACAAAGGGCACGAGGTGTTGGCGGCTTCGCCGAATTCGGGCGTCGACACGATCACCGGCAAAGGCCTGACGGAAGCGCTCGCAGGCGCACAGGTGGTGCTCGATCTCGCAAATTCACCCTCCTTCGAGGACAAGGCCGTTCTGGAATTCTTCCAGACCTCGGGCCGCAACCTGCTCAAGGCGGGGGCTGCTGCCGGCGTGAAGCATCACATCGCTCTGTCGATCGTCGGCATGGAACGGCTGCAGGGCAGCGGCTATATGCGCGCCAAGATGGCCCAGGAAGAGCTGATCAAGAGCTCCGGGCTACCCTACACCATCGTGCACTCCACACAGTTCCATGAATTCATGGCTGGCATCGCTCAGTCGAACACCGTCGGCCAGGCGGCGCATCTGTCGCCGGCCTATCTGCAGCCGATCGCCTCTGACGACGTCGCCGACGTCATGGCCGAGGTGGCGCTCGCCCCGCCTGTCAACGGCACGATCGAAATCGGCGGGCCGGAGAAAATCCGCCTTACCGACATCGTAACGCGTCTGTTCAAGGCGACGAACGATCCGCGCCAGGTGATCGCCGATCCGCACGCCCGCTACTTCGGCGTGGAGCTCGAGGACAATTCGCTCGTGACCGGCCCCAAGGCGCGGCTCGGCCGGATCCGCTTCGACGACTGGCTCAGCCGTCAGCCGGCCCAGAAAAAGAGCGCCTGATACCGGGCGTCCGACCCATTCCCATCAACGTAGGAGACCAGACATGCTCACCAAAATGATCTCGGCGGCGGCGCTCGCCGTTGTCCTTACCACAGGCACTCAGGCTCACGCGGCAGGCGGCGACGCGAAGGTAAGCGTCGTTTACGACCAGAAGCTCCCCAATGTTCCCGGCAAGAGCGTGCGGGCGGTGCTTGTCGAATATGGGCCAGGCGGCTCCTCGCCCGGCCATACGCATCCGGCTTCGGCCTTCATCTATGCCACCGTTTTCGAAGGAGCGATCACCAGCAAGGTGAATGACGGGCCGGAAAAAGTCTACAAGGCCGGCGAAAGCTTTCCCGAATTTCCCGGCGATCATCACAGCGTCAGCAAAAACGCCAGCAAGACAAAGCCGGCGCGCCTGCTTGCGGTCTTCGTGCTGAACACCGACGAGACGGAGCTGACGATCGACGACAAGTGACGCCATGCGTGATGCCCGGCGGCGCCGGGCATCACTTCCTCGCCGTGTCTCAGGCCGCCTGCAGCGCCAGTTCCAGGTCGGCAATCAGATCATCCGGATGTTCGATGCCGATCGACAGGCGGATCGTCGATTCCAACACACCGATGCGCTGGCGGACATCGGCAGGCACACCGGAATGCGTCATGGCGGCCGGATGGCTCGCAAGCGATTCCGTGCCGCCGAGGCTGACCGCGAGCTTGAAGATCTGTAGCGCGTTCAGGAATTTGAACGAAGCGGGCTGACCGCCGCGAATATCGAAAGAGAAGGTGGAGCCGGCGCCGGTGCATTGCGCCCTGAAGGTCCGGCCGGCCGGCGATTCCGGATCGTGGTAGGGCAGGTAGTGGACCCTCTCAACCTTCGGATGATCACGCAGAAAATCGGCAACGGCCCGCGCGTTGCTGTTTGCCCGCTCCATGCGCAGCTGCAGCGTCTCCAGCGAACGGCCGAGCATCCAGCAGGAATGTGGATCGAGCTGCGTGCCGATCGCGCCGCGCAGGGCCTTGATCTGCTTGATCACTGCCTTGCGACCAAGAACGGCGCCGGCGATCAGATCGGAATGACCGCCGACATATTTGGTCAGCGAATAGAGCGAGATATCGGCGCCGTGCTCGATCGGCCGCTGGAAGACCGGTCCGAGCAGGGTATTGTCGCAGACGATGATCGGCATATGGCCCTGTCTTGCACCGATCATGTCGGCCACCCGCCGGATCATCGCGACATCGACCAGGCTGTTGGTCGGATTGGCAGGCGTCTCAATCAGGATGACGGAGACGCGGCCTTTGCCCATCGCCTCTTCCGCCGCCTTCTGCACCGATCCTTCGCTGACGCCGTCGGCAAATCCAACGGCGGCGGTGCCGAGGTTGAGGAAGGTCTTCGCCAGCAATGTTTCCGTTCCCCCATAGAGCGGTTGCGAATGCAAGATCGCATCGCCAGGCCGGACGAAGGCAAGCAGAGTGGTGGCGATCGCCGCCATGCCGGATGAAAACAGCACGCCGCTTTCCGTCCGTTCGTAGACGGCAAGCCTGTCCTCGACGATCTCGCTGTTTGGATGGTTGAAACGCGAGTAGACGAGGCCGGCCCCTTTCCCCTCGGGCGGCTCGCGGCGGCCCGACACATAATCGAAGAAGTCGCGGCCATCCTCCGCGGTATTGAACACGAAGGTGGAGGTGAGGAACACCGGCGGCTTGACCGCCCCTTCCGAGAGTTCCGGATCGTAGCCGTAGTTCAGCATCTGTGTTTCGGGATGCAAGGCATGATTGCCGATATGGGTTTTGGAAGGATGCGGGGCGGTCATCATCGTCTCCTGTTTCGGGACTGCAGAAACGGCAGAATACATCAAAACTATATGAGAGGAGCAATCATCGCGGTCAGCTCATGGTCTCGCCCAGAGTGTCCGCGACATAGGCGCCACGCGCTCCCATCGGCAGCGGCGTGCCCTTTGCGGTCTGATGCTCCAGTTCGGCGTTAAGCTCCCCTCCGACGATAAGAATGACGACGGAAAGCCAGATCCAGATGAGGAAGCCGATCAGCGCGCCGAGCGTGCCGTATGTCGCGTTGTAATTGGCAAAATGATCCAGATAGAAGGAGAAACCGAGGGACATGGCAGCCCAGGCGACCGTGGTCAGAACCGCGCCCCACGTCATCCACCGGAGCGTGGCAGGCTCGCGGCTGGGGCCGAAGCGGTAGACCGATGTGACCGCCACCGCGACGACCAGCAGAAGCAGCGGCCATCGCATGAGAAGCGCCATATGCTCCTTGAATTGATCGAGCCAGAGATAGGAGAGGACCACCGGCATGACCCCGACGAGCGCCACCATGACCACCATCAAAAGCATCGCGCACAAGGTGAAGCAGAGACCTATCAGGTTCAACCGGACAAGCCCCCGCTTCTCCTCCTCCTCATAGGCGACGTTCATCGCGTCGAAGATCGCCAGCGTGCCGCTATGCGTGCTCCACAGGGCGATGCCGAGACCGACGAAGAAGGTCATGCCGAGCGTGGCGTCGCGCCGGTTGACCAGTTCCTTGATCTGGTCGGCAAGAAGATCGAACGCGCCGGGCGGCAAAAGCGCGGCCAATTCGCGAAGGTGTTCGGATATGATGATCGGATCGGCAACCAGCCCGTAAAGAGAGACCAAGGCCGCCATGGCTGGAAACAGCGCCAGCAACAGATAAAAGGTCACGCCCGCCGCAATCAACGTCACTCGGTCGGCGAGGACTTCGTGGAAGACACGCCAGAACACGTCGCGCAGACCGCTGAGAGGAATGGCCTCGGGCACACTGGCACTGCGGCCATGATCGTCACCCCGGTGGCCGGTATTCGCAGACGGGGCGACCGAACTGCGCTCTTTTGCCTGCATCAAGACAAGCGCGCCGATCCCCGCGGCCATCACTGTCGCGGCAATGGAGAGCCTCTTGAGGTGAAGCACATCGGACATGAGGATGTTCTCCGGTCTGGTGCTGACATAACGCAGGCCGCCGCTAAAGGATGCAAGCCGTTGCTTTCCTACGGACATTTGATGCGGGGGCGACGTCAGTCTGTTCCCAGGCGGGTCAGGCTGCAGGGGAATGGACACGAAAGTGGGAGCAATTCGGAAAGCCATAAGTCATTGATATCGCTTCAATCACATAAGACTACGGAAGCAAAATCGGACTTTGGTTTCGTTACCGCGTTGCCGGCTGCCTGTCCGAAAGGGCTGCCAACTAGGGTTTCTTGGCGGCCACGAGGCCATAGATTGGCGCTCGGCTCACATCCGGAGCGCAATTTGGATCCAAAATCCACTCGCCACCATCCCGATTCCGGCACCTTTCGGCGACCGGCATCCGCAGATGAAGCGTTGATCACAAGCCTGGCAAAAGAATAGCGCCGGCGACGATGGCCTGCAATAGCCGCTTGCGTTTTCACCCGACAAATATCGGGTCAGAGCATCCACGACCGATTGCTTTCCCCCGGCACAGCTCACGACCAAGCGTCGTCGAGACCGAGACGCTGCCTGCTCACGGACACGATCTTGAAGGCCTCGTTGTCGCGTACCAGATTGTCGGCAATTGACAGAATACGCCCAGCGATCGACGAACACGCAAGCATCTGCGCAGCAAGAAGGCGAAGCCAGCTGCCCACTCAGGATGGCGAGCAGTTCGCAGCCTGGCCTCATTCAGCCATCGGCGCCCCGACCGTCGCCGGCGGCGCTGCTCCGGCAGTTCAGTATCAGGCGCCCGTGGGCACCCCCTTCGCACGGCGCAGGATCATCTCGAGGTATAGTGGCCGGGATTGACGCAGGTCTTCCCCAGACTGCCTGAGAGCAAGGGACTTCCCCATCAATACGCGCACCACTGTCGGGCGCTGCTCCATCTGCCATGGCGGCGCGGCCTTAGCGCCACATATGCCTATCCCACGAGAATGAACCGGGGGCTGCCGTTTCACACATGCATTCGGCTCGCCACCGCGGGCAAATCGCTGAACGTCACCGCAGCTTCATGTGCGCTAACGAAGGTCTCATCCGCGAACTGCCGATCCCCTGCCCCGCAATCCTTCCACTCAATCACATAAGGACCCGACTGCAGATGACAGCTGCGCCGCTGGACCGCATCACACCGAGACGGCAGCCTCAATGGCGGGACGGCAATCCCTGCGCCCGGACAACTGCCTGATGGACCCCGTTGTCCGCGGACAACGGGATGATCAACGTGATTCCAATCAGATCATTTGCGCGAACGGCCCCACAGCAATTGATGGCGCGACCGACGAGATACCCCTGATGTCACCTTGCCAGCCGGCATCCTGGACGCGCAGCACCATGACCGCCGTGGCGGCGCCGCCAGCCATCGCAGAGCGGCGCCTTGTCGAACAGCTTCGTGAATGTGCGCAAAGAATTTGGTAAAGATCGGACCAGCCGGCAGATCTGCCCGCTCGTTCCACAAGGGACGGAATGCGGCCCATTCGAAAAGCCGCGCAGTTGCCGGCGTAGTGATTTTTCTCGCCGAAAGCTTCCACGGATGATCGTCGGCTGGCTCAGCGACGAGGCGGAAACGAACTCATCCACCGCGCGGTGGGAAGCCACTGGACCAATTAACAAGGCCGAAGCGAAAGTGGCTTGATGACAGCGGCAGCATCCGCATGCGGTGGAAGCCGATGGGCCGGTCCCTGCCGCAAATGACCAGTGTAAGGTGGTCAGTTTGGCGACCGCTTGTCGAATATTCGATCAATGCACCCATCAGCTGGACGGCGATGCGTAAGGTCACGCGCTCGACCGAGCGAAAGGCCCAACCAAGACAGACCAAGAGAGGATCGTCATCGTCGACCACCGAGCCGCCCTCACCTTCGCGCACCCCGGCGCTTGAGGCGCAGCAATGCGATCACTGATGCTCTCACCGATCGCTTCACCCCGGACCGAGCCGACCTCCGTCGTCTCGCAGCGAAGCGCAGCCCTTCCTCCGGCATCGCACCTCGGCTGGTTGTCCGCGGACAACACCATGCCAGCCCCATCACCTGCGAGAAAAGCTGCACCTGCCCGACCGCCTTCGTCCGCAGCGTGATCCACATAAAGAGCGGCGCAACCGCCAGGCTTGAATTTGCCGCATTGCGGCACTACCTCGTGACGGACTGAAGCGCTTAACCCCTCCGAGCAGCTTCGGTCCGACGGACAGCATCTCTCCTCCCCGGCTGTCGGTCACAATCGAAGCCCGGCGCATCTCTCCCGCGCCGGGCTTTTGTCGTTTTGGCCGCCTTCCGTCGCCGGCCAGTCAGCAACGCTTCCCAATTTCTCCATTCTTGTGGACGCTCCTCAAGCGATAGGCCGTGAACCGGTGAAGCCGGCGGAAGCGACTTAGTACCCGTCGCCTGCTGATCTTCACTGGCATCTGAACGCCGCCTTCCCAGAGGAGCCTCGAATGCCTCGGCGAGACCGCGCGCGCTCGGATCGGCCAGCAGCTCGTCCGTGGACGCGCCGTATCCAGATCCATACGGACCAGAGCAATCCCGCTTCGTCCTCCGCGGACACGGCCGTGGCTCGGACACCTCGGCGCACTTGGCCAATCTCAAAGGCACCGGCAGTAAAATCTCACCGGCAAGCATTCCGGCGCCAGGGCAGGGGAGACCGTGACGCGCCTGCACTCAGCTTAGGGAGGGTGAGTCAGACGTCGGCACTCCAAGCTTTGTCATCACCCATGCCGTCCTGGGCAGAGTGTTTGGGTGTGGCGATACCATTGCCGGCCAGAAGTGTGACCGGCTGATTGCGCCGCCGAAGGGCAGGGCGGCATCGAGGGCGTTTATCTCCCGGCACGGCGATGTGCTGCATCGCTCCCATTCCTCACGAAGATGGAGCGGTCGACTCGGGCGGAACGGATGTTTCAAACGTCGTCATAACAAAGCGCCCATTGGTCGCCGATATACCAGCAGCGTCCAAGACGCGGATCCGCCTTCCACAGCAGGCTTTTGACGAACTCGATACCGCCGCGCTTGAAGGCGGCCGTCAGCGCTTCGATTTCGTTCTCGTCGATCGTCAAACCGCCCTCGGCGCAGACGAAATAAGCCGTGCTGATCCACCGCGCCGCAAATCCATTCTCGCCGCGCTCGATGCGAAGCGCGGCGCCGTGGGATGCGTGACGGCCGCCATTCGACGGTCGGCCCTGGCGCGGCACGCCAAGCGGCAGCACTAGGCGCCCTCCGGGCCGCAGCCCTTCGATCCATGATGCCGCGGGACGCGTGACGGCGAAATTCACATAGATCGCATCCACCTCTTGCTGCGGCCATTGAGTGCCGTCGGCGATGATGACGCTGACATTGGCTCGGTCGGCAAGCGCCGTTTGAGCGTGGCCGGCCAGATCGGCGTCCATCTCGACGGCATAGACATGACCGGCAGCACCGACCAGCTCCGCGAGGATGGCGCTATAATAACCGGTGCCGGCACCGATATGGACGATACGATCACCGACCTTGACGTCGAGTTCGCCCAGGAGCCGGGCATGCAGTGAGGGACTGCCGTTGTTGACGCCCTTGTCGGGCTGCAGGGCGAATAACACATCCTGATAGGCCAGAACCAAATCGGAGGAGGGGAGGGGGCGATATCCGCCACCCAGATTGGCGATCTGCCATGGCGGAGCACCGAGAAATTTCTCGCGTGGCACAGCGGCAAAGGCAGCTTCGATCCGCGGGTTCGTCATCCCGGCGGTCGCCGCCACCTGATGGGCATAAGCGCGGCGGATCACCGCAAGGTCGTCGGCCGTGAACATTGCACTGGGCATGGGCAAATCTCCGGACATGGCTCCGATCTGTTCTGTTTTACGTCTTTGCGGCGCCAGATCCATCACTAGCGGTATTGGACCCCTAGCTATAGCGTGAGGGAGGCACTTCCATCCCATTCCGCAGTAGCGGAACTAATTGGCTAATTAAGTTCATTATACCGATCAATTAATCATATTTTCAGTGAACTGCAGAGATGCGGGATATCTATGCGCCGTCGCCGAACTGGCCGTGGAGATAAATGCGGTTGATAGTCGCTCTGCGCTTTCTTTTATAGGTCAATCCGGGGCAGGGGAGACAATGACGGCCGATGCCCTTTGGGACCTCCGCCTTCGCGATCTCCCGTCGAATCCCTTTCGGACCGCCGCGCAGTAGGGATGCTCGATCCAGGACAGCGTATATCCGCACCGCGCCCTTAGATCATATACTCCGGTTCGGACACGGTTTGGTCCATGGTGATACCCGGCAGGTTGAAGTGACGCCTGCCCACCTGCTTTGCCGGAATACCGGCAACCGATGTGTAATCGGAAACGGCATTCACGACCACGCTGCCTGCACCCACCTTGGCGCCGACGCCGATTTCGATATTGCCGAGGATCTTGGCTCCCGCTCCGATCAGGGCGCCGCGCCGCACCTTCGGGTGCCGGTCACCGGTTTCCTTACCCGTTCCTCCCAATGTGACGTTCTGGAGGATCGATACATCGTCTTCGACGATAGCTGTCTCGCCGATGACCAGGCCGCTCCCATGATCGAGCATGATGCTCCGGCCCATCTTTGCGGCGGGATGAATGTCGACGCCGAAAACTTCGGAAATGCGGCTTTGAATATGGCGCGCCAAATGGAGGCGGTCATGGTGCCATAGCCAGTGGGCAACGCGTTGGCCCTGCAGAGCCACAAAGCCTTTGAAATACAGGAAGGGTGTCAGGATTTCCGTGTTTGACGGATCACGCTCCTTGATCGCCGTCAGGTCTGCGGCGGCATCGGCGACAATATTGCGATTGCCGATGAACGCCTGGGCGATCACCGCCAGCAGCTCGTCATGGTCGAGGTCGTGATTGGCCAGTTTGATCGCGACCCGCTGTGCCAGCGCCTGGGCGAAACTCGCATGATAAAGCACGGCGGAATTCATGGCGCGCGTGAGTGCTGCATCCTTGGCCGAAGCATTGACGGCCTCCGCGCAAAGAGCCTCCCATATGGCGGCAACCTGAGGCGAGGGGGATGGCTCGGTCGACAGATTGCTCAAGCTGACCAGTGGAACCGTCATAGCACCTTCCTTCTACAGGCGAACGTCGTGACGTCCGGCATGAGGTTAGGTGAATCCGGCCCTCGATAGATGGTCTATAATTACGTGGATCTTCGCAGCAGCTCCAAAATTCCTCTCTTTTTTCGTGAGAAACGGGAAATTATTTCCAAGTCGCCGCATCACCCGTCACCAGTGCTCGGGAAGAGCTTGAAGCGAGCAGCCGCAAGGAAGCCAAGGCTCGCCAGACACCAAAGCCGGGCCGTCATCACTTGAAGTCGAATAGTGCTTGCGTTCCGGATATAAATTTCTATGGTTTTAGTAGAGAATTATGCGGCCGGTCGGTTCTGATGGATACAGAGCCGAGCGATCCAACGCAGAAGGAGCCAATGAATGACTCTTCTCTCCTCACGTTCTTCGAATTCGGAGAGCCGAGATGCCGACCATCTCGCAAGGATTGCGATCATCGGCCGGGGCTTTACCGGGATCATGACCGCAATCGCTCTTTTCAAGAGAGTCGATCGGCCCTTCCATCTGGTGATGTTCGATCCGCGCGCGAAGATCGATATTGGCGAGGGCATCAGTCAGCCCGCATCGACGGTGCTAACCAGCCGCGTTCGCGACCTTTCCGTCGATCCCGGACTCCCGGACGATTTTCGCCGCTGGCTGGAAACGGATGACACATGGCGCGATCGACTGATCTCGGATCCTGCCGGTCTCGAACACGCCTTTGTACCCGGAGATATTTTCAGCACCTATGTGTATAAACGCTTTTCCGAAGCCCTGACGCATCGGCCTGATGTGATCGTCCAGTTTGGCTCGGATGCGGTCACGGCGATCGACAGGCATCTGGACGGGGGATATTCCGTTTGCCTTGGAAGAGAGCAACTAACCCGCTTCGATGCCGTGTTTCTCGCGACCGGTTACGGCATGCGGGACAATACAGACGTGGCGCCTGCCGGCGGAGTGCGAAGCGCCGTCGTGATCGGCGGCGGCATCCATGCGGTCGACAGGGCGCTCGGTTTGCTGGCGGATGCCAAGATTTCCCATGTCACGTTGATCTCGGAATCGGGCTTCCTGCCTCAGTCGCATGCTCCCGCCGCCGTCGGAGCTGTTGTCACCGACCAACCCATGCCGCGGACGCTGCGCGGCGCGTTCCGTTTCCTGCGTGAGGCCGCCAGCAAAGCCGATCTGGAAGGTTCGGGATGGCAAGGCATTATGAACGGCTTTCGTTCACGTGCGCGCGATCTTTGGGCGGGATTGACGGCACAAGAGCGAGCGCGGTTCAAACGCCACGTGAAGGCCATTTACGACAGCCATCGCAACCGCTTGCCGCCGGAGCACTATCAGCGCCTGCATCATGCGATCGCCAGCGGCGCGATCGCCGTCAGGAAGGGCAAAGTGAATTGCATCGCCACCAACGGCGTGCTGTTTTCAGCGCCGGCCGGGCTCGAGGTCCTTCCCGCGGATCTGACGATAGACTGCCGCTTCCGGCCGTCCGGGACCGATAGCCCGCTGGTTCGCTCGCTTATCGTTGCAGGCCTTGCAACGCGGGACGAACTGGAGATCGGCATCGTCGTCGACGAATTCGGGCGGACCAAGGCGAGCGCGTTGCACGGGCTGTTTGCGATGGGGCCACTCGGCCTGGGCAGTCTTCCGGATATCGATCTGGTGCCTCAGATCGTCTTGCAGAGCCATGCGGCTGCGTCGTTGCTCAACAGCTGGATCGGCGAAACGGCCAAAGCGCGGCACGTCGCCAAAACCTTTGGCGACGCGTGAACGTTATCTGCGTCAGGCCGTTCGCGATGCCTGGATGGCTGTCGGTGACGCAAGCGGCGGCAGCTCCGGATTGGAGCGGAAATCCTCTCCGACATAATCGGTGTCGATTGGCATCATAGAGCGCGTTGACGATCTCGATGAACTCGGCGGCGCGCTTATAACGTTCCTCCGGCTCGGCAGCATCTTTCCAAAATCAACGTGCCTTGCGAGCGGCAGCGGCGTTGATTCATCGGGGGAAGGGCGGGAGCCTCCGGGCCAGCTCGATCTAGCCGCGACCATATGGCGAGAAAGCGCAAGGCAGCCGGATCGCGAGGCGCCGGCTCCGAGGGCTGCATCTTCGACCTCCATCAACCCACCGAAAATGAGACCCGCCAATGTCCGCCAAGTCGCTGGCGGCAAGGTCATGGCGGTGAACCTCTGAAACAAGAGGGAAATGCTGCACTGCCGAAAAAATCGCCACGCGCGCCACTGCGCGTTTTTTCGGCATGCCCCATTGACAATTTCTCCTTGATGGCACTTGATAAGTCCATCCAATAAAATAGACATGTGTCCGGTATATTGGATTAACTGGAAACATCCATTAAGGGGAACGCCATGACCATTTCCTTTCGCACCGGCGTGCTGTCGCTGATCGCTGCCGCCCTGTTGTCCACGCCTGCGCTGGCTGAAGGCAGCAAGCTCGATGAAGTGCTGGCCCGCGGCCACCTCGTCCTCGGCACGGGCAGCACCAATGCGCCCTGGCACTTCAAGAGCGCCGACGACAAGCTTCAGGGCTTCGACGTCGACATGGGCCATATCATCGCCAAGGCCCTCTTCGGCGATCCTGAAAAGATCGACTATGTGAACCAGTCCTCCGACGCCCGCATCCCGAACATCACCACTGACAAGGTCGACATCACCTGCCAGTTCATGACCGTTACCGGCGAGCGCGCCCAGCAGGTTGCCTTCACCATTCCTTATTATCGCGAAGGCGTGGGCCTGATGCTGAAAGCGGACGGAAAGTATGCCGATTACGCCGCCCTCAAGGCCGCCGGCTCCTCCGTCACCATCTCCGTCCTTCAGAACGTCTATGCCGAGGCCATGGTGCATGCGGCCTTGCCGGAGGCGACCGTCGATCAGTACGAATCCGTCGACCTGATCTACCAGGCGCTGGAGTCGGGACGTGCCGATGCAGTCGCCACCGACCAGTCGTCGCTCGCCTGGTACATGACGCAGAATCCGGGCCGCTATAAGGATGCCGGCTACGGCTGGAACCCGCAGACCTATGCCTGCGCCGTCAAGCGCGGCGATCAGGATTGGCTGAACTTCGTCAACACCGCCCTGCACGAAGCCATGACCGGCGTTGAGTTCGACTTTTACGCCAAGTCCTTCAAGACCTGGTTCGGCAAGGATCTGACGCCGCCGCAGATCGGCTTTCCCGTCGAGTTCAAGTAACATCCATGCGGAGCGGGACTTGCTCCCGCTCCGCTCGATTAAAGAGTGAGAGTGTGACGTCGTCCGAAAACTGTTCGCACTTTTCGGCATCACGCTCTGATCTGAAAGGGCAGCCCGTATGGGTTACACTTTGAATTTCGCGGCCGTCTGGCGCAATTTCGATTTTCTTTTGAGCGGGCTTGCGCTCAGTCTCGGCCTCGCGGTGATCTCGATCCTGATCGGAGCCGTGATCGGTCTCGTCGTGGCCTTCGCACTGACCTCCAAGAGCCGCTTTGCGGTCGTGCCGGCCCGGGCCTATGTCACCGTCATTCGCAACCTGCCGATTCTCGTCCTGGTGCTTTTCGCCTTTTTTGCGCTGCCGCAGATGGGCCTGCGCCTCGACAAGATAAAAAGCTTCGTCCTGGTTCTATCCCTCTATTCCGGCGCCTATCTGGCCGAGGTGTTCCGCGCCGGACTGCTGTCGATTCCCAGAGGACTGACGGAAGCGGGCCTTGCCATCGGCCTGACGGGCATGCAGATCCGCAGTTCCATCATCGCGCCGCTGATGCTGCGCAACGTGCTGCCATCGCTGTCTTCGACGATCATCTCGCTCTTCAAGGACACCTCGCTCGCCGCCGCCATCGCCGTGCCGGAACTGACCTTTGCCGCCCGCAAGATCAATGTCGAGAGTTTCCGCGTCATCGAAACCTGGATGGTCACATCGGCCCTCTATGTCGCGACCTGTTTCCTCATCGCCGCCGTGATGCGTTTCGTCGAACGCCGTCTGGCCCTGCCGAGATAGACCCTGATGTCCTACACCTTTCTCGAACAACTCTGGATTGCCCGCTACGTCATCATGAACGGCATCGGCGTGACCGTGTCGATCTCGCTGCTGGCCATCCTCGCGGGCTCCGTGCTCGGCATTTTCGTCGGCTTGGCGCTGGTCTACGGCGGCGTCATTTTGCGTCTGGTCGTGCGCGCCTATACGGATATCATCCGCGGCACGCCGGTGCTCGTGCTGGTGCTGGCGAGCTACTACGTCTCCGCCGCCGTCGGCCTCGATCTCGGGCCGTTCTCGGCAGGCGTGCTCGCCCTTGCTATCTTCTGCTCCTCCCATGTCGGCGAAATCGTCCGTGGAGCGCTTCAGGCGATCCCGAAGGGACAAACCGAAGCCGCCAAGGCGATCGGCCTGACCTTTACCCAGACCTTCACCTCGGTGCTGTGGCCGCAGGCCATGCGCCAGTGCCTGCCGGCCTGGGTGAATACGGCGGCCGAGATGGTGAAGGCCTCGACGCTGCTTTCCGTCATCGGCGTTGCGGAGCTTCTCCTGCGCACGCAGGAAATCATCTCCCGCAATTTCATGAGTCTCCAGTTCTATTTCCTGGCTGGCGGTCTCTATTTCATCATCAACTACGGCATCGAGCACTTCGGCAAATATGTCGAGCGCAAGACCGCCCTGCCGTCCTGAGGAGTTCCCCCGATGGCCAAGACCATTCTCGACATCAAGGGTCTGCGCAAGACTTACGGCATCCACGAAGTCCTCAAGGGCGTCGATTGCGCCGTGGAGGAGGGCGAAGTCATTTCCATCATCGGCTCGTCCGGCTCCGGAAAGACTACCCTGCTGCGCTGCATCAACATGCTGGAGGAATTCCAGGGCGGCACGATCAGCCTCGATGGCGAGGAGATCGGCTACCGCGCGGAAGGGACAACGCGGCGACGCAAGAGCGAGAAGGAAATCGCTCGACAGCGCGCGCTGACCGGCATGGCGTTTCAGCAGTTCAATCTCTTCCCGCATATGAGCGCCGCCGAAAACGTCATGCTCGGCCTCGTCAAGGTCAAGAAAATGACGAAGCCGGACGCTCGCGCCATCGCGGAGAAATGGCTCGACCGTGTCGGCCTTGCCGCCCGCGCGAACCATTATCCCGGACAGCTTTCCGGCGGCCAGCAGCAGCGTGTCGCGATCGCCCGCGCCATCGCCATGTCGCCCAGGCTGATGCTGTTCGATGAGGTGACCTCGGCACTCGATCCGGAACTGGTGGGCGAAGTGCTGCAGGTCATCAAGGGGCTTGCCGCCGACGGCATGACCATGCTGCTCGTCACCCATGAGATGCGCTTTGCCTATGACGTTTCGTCACGCGTCATCTTCATGAACCAGGGCGTCATTTGCGAGGAGGGCGACCCGAAGGAGATGTTCGTGCAACCGAAGACCGAACGGCTGGCGGAATTCCTCAAGACCTCGAGTTTCAACTAGTGCAATTCCAGCAAAAGTGCGAAGCGGTTTTGCGTCCGGAATTGCGTGAAAACAAAGAGATAGAGCATTTCCATGATTCGGAGAAAAACGGAAATGCTCTAATGCATGTCACCCAAAGGTGCGCGGCGGTTTGGGCAAACGATTTGCATAAACAAAGAAAAATCCCACGGCGCTCCGCTTTGCGGATCGTCACGGGCGCTCGGTCCAAGGATCGACAAGTTCGATCCCAAAGCCCTCGAAATCCTTTATATTGCGGATGGCGAGGGTGAGATCGTGAGCAATCGCAGTGGCGGCAATCAGGCCGTCCATTGACGACAAGCCGCGTCCGCTTCGCTTTGCGAACCCCATCAAGTCGCCACAGGCTATCGCAACCGGCTCGTCCACAGGGATGACGCGCTGCTCGAAGCGCTGCGGCAGGTCCTGGGTGAGCCATTCGGCCAGCGCGTCGCGCTTCCGGGGCCGCTTGCCATCAGTGCACCGCCACGCCGGATCTCCGCGATCGACACGACGCTGATGAACGAGCGATCCTCGTCGAGGCTGTCCAGCCATTGTAAGGCATGTGTATCGGGACGCGGCCTTGTCACCTCGGAAAGCACGTTCGTGGCCGGCAGAAGTCTCACAGCTGGAGATCCCGCGGTTCGTCGCGCTGCCGTTCGGCATCCAGATCGGCGCCACGCAAAGGCGATTGCATCAGAAACTCTGCAAGGGTTCCCTTGCGCGCGGTCTTCCGCTGCCATTCCTCGGCCGAACCGGTCTTGCCGCAAGCAGCTTTTCGAGAGGAAGGGGCTTTGTGGGCTTTGGGCGGCCGGCGCCGATCCGGATTGACAACGAGTTGCCGGCACTCGCTCAATTTACGTTCAGTCTGCATTCCCAGGGTGCAAATTCCAGGCGCCGAATCCGAGATATCCTGGAAATCCTGAACGCAGAATTTTGGCACGCGCTTTGCTTTCTGTCTTGTATGCAAGATAGCCAGACATCCGAGACCACGCAGAAGACCATCGAGGAAACGATCGTTTCCGGGATTCTGTCAGCCAAGATCCGGCCCGGTACGCGGCTCAGCGAAAACCAGCTGGCAACCCTTTTCGGCGTGTCCCGCACCCGCGTTCGCGAAGCCATGATGCGCCTGGAAACACGCGGCATCGTACATGTCAGTCCGAGACGGGGCTGGTTCGTCGTCGAGCCGTCTGCCGAAGAGGCGATCGCGGTCTATGAGGCGCGGCGCGTCATCGAGGCCGGATTGCTGCGCAGCATGCGCGTGCTGACAGACGAGGGACATAAAGCTCTCGACGCGCATTTGAACGAGGAAAAAAGCGCCATGGCTGCCGGCGACCGCCAGCGCCTGACCTATTTGATGGGCGATTTTCACATCCGCATCGCAGAATTGAGCGGGAACGCCATCATCGTCGACATCCTGCGCGATCTCACCGCGAGGACGATCCTCATTTCGATGCTCTATCAGTCTGAATTTCATGCGACACAGTCTCACGACGGGCATTGCCGCATCTTCGAAGCGATGCAGGCGGGCGATTTCGGCAGAGCTGCGGAGCTCTCCGTCGAACATCTCGACGAAGTGGAAATGGGCCTCGACCTCACCGCGCGTCCGGATCCGCTCTCGGAACTGCGCAATTCCCTGTCCCTTCCTCCCAGAGCCGTATCCCCAACCGTCAGACCCAAAAAATCACAACTTCAAAGGAGCAATTGAAACATGCTGACAAGACGATTCTTCTTCGCAATCGCGACCCTGGCTGCAACCTTCGGCTTCGGCTCGGCGTCCTATGCCGATGCTCTCGCCGACATCACGGCGCGCGGGACGCTGCGTGTCGCCGTCCCGCAGGATTTCCCGCCCTTCGGTAGCGTCGGCACCGATATGGCGCCGATGGGCTACGATATCGATGTAGCCAATCTCATTGCCGAAAAGCTGGGCGTCAAGACCGAACTCGTGCCGGTCACCAGCGCCAACCGCGTCCCCTATCTGCAGACGAACAAAGTCGATCTGGTCATATCGAGCCTCGGCAAGAATGCGGAGCGCGAAAAGGTGATCGATTTCTCGACAGCCTATGCCCCCTTCTTCAATGGCGTGTTCGCGCCGGCCGATCTTTCGATCGCCAAGGCGGAGGATCTTGCGGGCAAGAGCATCGGCGTCACGCGCGGCGCCGTGGAGGACCTCGAACTGACGAAGATCGCGCCGGCCGATGCGACGATCAAGCGCTACGAGGACAATAACGGCACCATCTCCGCCTTCCTGTCCGGCCAGGTCGACACCATCGCCACCGGCAACGTCGTGGCCGCTGCGATCCTCGCTAAAAATCCTCCCAAGCGCCCTGAGCTGAAGTTCCTCATCAAGAATTCGCCCTGCTACATCGGCCTCAACAAGGAGCAGGCGGCGCTTCTGGAGAAGGTGAACGGCATTATCGCCGCCGCCAAAACCGATGGATCGCTCAACGCCATATCGCAGAAGTGGCTCGGCGCTGATCTCCCGTCGGATCTCTAAGGACCCGGTCTTACCAACGTCATCCCGCGCCCGCACGCGGGATGACGTGACGCTCGGTCACCGCAAGAGGGGACAATTCCTTGAGCTATCATTTCGAATTTGGCTGGCTGCTGCAATATTACCCTGAGATCATCAAGGGCATACTGGTCACCCTTGAGCTTATCGCGATCGGCGGTGTGCTCGGCATTGCCCTCGGCATCTTCTGCGCCTGGGTGCGCGCACTCGGCCCGGCCTGGCTGAAACCTGTCGTTGCGACCTATGTCGAACTGATCCGCAACACGCCCTTTCTGATCCAGCTCTTTTTCATCTTCTTCGGTCTGCCGTCGCTCGGCCTCCAGCTTCCCGAACTGACGGCCGCCAATCTCGCGATGGTCATCAACCTCGGCGCCTATAGCTGCGAAATTATCCGTGCGGGCATCCAGGCGACCCCGAAGGGCCAGTTCGAGGCAGGCGAGAGCCTCGCCATGACGCGCTTCGAAACCTTCCGCCATGTCGTTCTCGTGCCGTCACTGCAGCGCATCTGGCCGGCGCTATCGTCGCAGGTCGTCATCGTCATGCTCGGCTCATCGGTCGTGTCGCAGATCGCCGCCGAGGATCTGACCTTTGCGGCGAACTTCATACAATCACGAACCTTCCGCGCCTTCGAGGCCTACATCGTCTCGACATCAATCTATCTCGTCCTGGCAATCCTGCTCCGGCAGCTGCTGGGAGTGGTCGGCGGGTTCATTTTCCCGAGGAGGGCGGCACGATGATCGAGTTCACACTCTGGGACATCCTGCGCAACCTGCTGCTCTCCACCCGCTGGACGATCCTGCTTTCGCTCGTCTCGTTCATCGGCGGCAGCGTGGTCGGACTGGGGCTGCTGTTCCTGCGCATCAGCAAGCGCAAGGCATTCAGGGCAATCGCGAAATATTATATCGAGCTCTTCCAGGGCACGCCGCTGCTGATGCAGCTCTTCATCGCGTTTTTCGGCCTCGGCCTCTTCGGGATCGACGTGCCGGCCTGGCTTGCCGCAGGTTTGGCGCTCATCCTGTGGAGTGCTGCCTTCCTCGCCGAGATCTGGCGCGGCTGCGTCGAAGCGGTCGCCAAGGGGCAATGGGAAGCCTCTGCCAGCCTTGGCATGGGACGGCTGCAGCAGATGCGCTACGTCATCTTGCCCCAAGCGCTGAGGGTCGCCATACCGCCCACGGTCGGTTTCTCCGTTCAAATCGTCAAGGGTACGGCGCTGACCTCGATCATCGGCTTCGTCGAACTGTCGAAAGCCGGCACCGTGGTCACCAATGCCACCTTCCAGCCCTTCACCGTCTACGGGCTCGTCGCCCTCATCTATTTCGCCCTCTGCTGGCCTTTGTCGAAAAGCAGCCAGATCCTGGAAAGGAAGCTCAATGTCGCTCATCGAAATCACTGAAGTCCGCAAGAGCTATGGAACCACCGAGGTGCTGAAGGGCATCAATCTCGATGTCGAGGCTGGCGAAGTCATCGCCATTATCGGCAAGAGCGGCTCGGGAAAATCGACCCTGCTTCGCTGCATCAACGGCCTGGAGACCATCACCGACGGCTCGATCTCCGTGGCCGGCGCGCAGCTCCTCGATGACGAAGTGCATCTGAAGGCCTTGCGCCTCAAGGTCGGCATGATCTTTCAGCAGTTCAACCTCTTCCCGCACCTGACGGTCGGCGGCAACGTCATGCTGTCGCAGACCGTGGTCAAGAAAACCCCGAAGGCCGAAGCCGAAGCCACCGCCCGCAAGATGCTGGAGCGGGTGGGGCTGGGCCACAGGTTCGACGCCTATCCGGACGAGCTCTCGGGTGGCCAGCAGCAGCGCGTCGCCATCGCCCGCGCGCTCGCCATGCAGCCTGCAGCCCTTCTCTGTGACGAAATCACTTCCGCGCTCGATCCGGAACTGGTCGCCGAAGTTCTGGCCGTCGTGCGCGAGCTTGCCGCCGAGGGCATGACACTGCTGATGGTAACCCACGAGATGAAGTTCGCCCGCGACGTCTGCAACCGTGTCGTCTTCATGCATCAGGGCCGGGTCCACGAAGCAGGCCGGCCGGAGGAAGTCTTCGCCAATCCGCAGACGGCAGAGCTGAAGCAGTTCCTCGGTGTCAGTTAAGAAACGACGACATGCTCTCGCTTATGCCGGCCGGCGTCGTCGGCCGGCAGGATGAGAACGCACTGAGCCACTAGCGTAGCTCTTCATCCAGTTCCGCGTCGACGGCATCCAGAGCCGAAAAGGGCAGCATTTCTCCGCGCCGGGATTCCTCTTCCGCCCGCAACAGCGAGCATAGGGCATAGCGGCCATCTTCTTCGCGTGCCATATCTTCGCGAATAAGGGCGTCCAGATATTCACTCGGCATCGTGTACTGGCTCTTCCCGTTGGCGCGCATATCGACAAGGCGATTCTCATGACCATTCCTTCCAGCGTCTATTCAATGCCCGGAACGTGTTTTTTCGATCTGACTCCTGTCGCGGGCGGCGAGCCCTATCGCATATTCCTGTCCATTCCGGCAGAGAGACCACCAGCGGAAGGATGGCCGTTTCTCGTGTTGACCGACGGCAACGCCACTTTCCCCTTCGCGGTCGCCAGCTTGGTCACGCAGGCACCTTATCCCACGGGAACGAATGTCGGCTGGGGGGTGATCGCGGCGATCGGCTATCCGTGCGACGCGCCCTATGATCCACTCCGCCGGTCTTGGGATCTAGGGCCTCCGCCGGTCAAATCCTATCCGCCCTTCGTTGAGGGCGGTCCGCCGGTTGTCATCGGAGGGACCGGCAAGCTGCTCGATTTCATCGAGCACGAGCTTATACCGCGGATTGCAGAGATGGTGATCCTGGATCCCATGCGCCGATCGCTTTTCGGACATTCCTTCGGCGGCCTCTTTACTCTCTATGGCCTGTTCGAGCGTCCAAGTCTGTTTGCCAATTGGATTGCCGCCAGCCCAACCATCTATTGGGAGAACAGTGAAATTCTCAAGAATGAGGCGAACCGCCAAGTCATACCGGGAAAGGCATCCTTCCTGCATTTGTCCGCCGGAGAACACGAAGGCGATGAGCTGGCACCCTTCCAGTACCGGAACGAGGATGCCGCGACACGTCTGGAGAAGAGGAAGATCGAGCGGACCGTCCTCCTGGCGCGGGAGATGGCGGAGCGATTAAACGGCACCGCCGACGGATTGCGTACCGAATTCGAGCTGTATGCCGGCGAGACCCATATGTCGGTTCTTGCGGCGGCCGTCAATCGCGCGGTGAGCATTGCGTTCGCCGTCCAGGATTTGGCCGACAGATAACGCTCTCTGCAAAGGCTTCATCGGCGAAATGGCCTCCCCTCGGGAGTTGGTGGGGGCACTCCATATTGACAGAATCAGAGCAATAACACATCGAAGAAATGGTAAAAATCTGGCAGGGGACTGGGTAATGGATAGTCTAATAACGCTGATGACGGACCCTGCAGTGCGGGCACGCGTCGACAACGAATGGGATAAGCTGGAGACAGATTTTGCCGCAGCTTATGCCGCGATGCCAGTCAAGTACATGTCCCGAACAGAATTGTCCTTTCATTCCTACGTGAAGCTTTTGGGATTTCTCAGTATCGACGTGGCCTCACTCGAGGGAGACATCGTTGAGATCGGCGTCTGGAAAGGCAAGTCTCTCGCCTTTATGCAAAGGCTTTCGTCGCCTTCGACAAAACTCGTTGGAATCGATCCATTCGAATTGCCAGGACAACTTCAAGAAGTCGATTATTTTCGCAATGTTCTTTATAGAACCTGCATTTTGGTAAGAGGCTACTCGCAAAATGCCATCGAGCGCACGCTTCAGGCCACCAAACGGTTCAAGATTTTGCATATCGATGGCGGTCATGCGAGCGAGAATGTATGGGCAGATTTCCTTCTTTATGAGCGATTTGTCGTACCTGGTGGGTATATCGTCTTCGACGACTATGGCGATTTTGCCCATTCACCAGAAGTAGGACCCGCCGTAGATAGAATAGGTGCAGCGGGCCTTTTCGAAAATTATGATGTTTTGGGTCAATTGCCGGAGTACGAGAGCAGCTATGTCCTGCGAAAGCGAAAGGGCGAGTGAAATTCCCCGCTTCTCGAACGCCGGCGAGCATTCTGTCTTTACCCTCAGCCAGCTTTCGCGAGCTGCCTAAGACGCCTTAACACTTTCAATCCTCGCATCGGCCCGAAAATCGATTCCGATTTTCGGGCCGATGCGCTGGTAGGCGCACCATTGCAATCCATGACATCGACGGTTATCGCATTTTCGGTATAGCTGACGGCACTCCGGAAGCATGAGTTCGTTTGCTTTGATAAGCCGTTGTTCTCGTTCTCAATGAGAGCCACACTGGCTGGTGAAACCAGCCTATAGGCGCCTTTGCAGCGCAAGTTGGGCGGGGTTTCTGCGCAAGCCTGCGGCAGGGTTGGCTTGCTAAGTCGCAGTACGCCTTCACTTCGCGAGTCAGATCCATGAACATTGCTTATCCAGGATCGTGCTGCCGCATATGCTGAATTTAGCTGTCAGACAGGAGTAAGAACATTGGGATTCATGTTGAACGCGGAAGCGCTGAAGGATTATCAGCCAAATCGATATCCTTTCCTGATGATCGACTGCGTCACCGATGTCGAGCCAGGTAAATATGCAAAGGGCTACAAGAACCTCTCCAACAACGAGTGGTATTTTCCCATCCACTTTCCCGGCCGTCCGAACATGCCCGGCGCGCTGCAGCTTGAGGCGATGGCGCAGATGCTCACCGTCGCGATCACCACGCAGGAAGGGCTGAAGGGGATGGTCACTCATGCGCTTCAGCACACGGTGCGGTTTCGCAAGGAAGTTCTGCCGGGAGAGTGCCTGCAGATCGAAGCTTACGTGGACAGCTGGCGACGCGGCATATGTAAGGGTCACGCGACGGGCTATACCAACGGCACGATCGCTTGCGAGGCCGATATGTTGATTACGATACCGGAAATCCTAGAGCAGTTTCTTCCGAAGTAATGGACCGTTTCCACTTCATCATTGTCGGAGCCGGGGCCGCGGGAGCGGCAGCGGCCTGGCGGTTGACGTCGAAGGGATATCGGGTGCTGTGCCTTGACCGCGGCCCGCGGATGGAGCCCTCCAGTTACCCATCCACAGGCCCGGACTGGGAGATCCGAAAGAGGGCGGAGTTCAACCCAGCAATTGCAGAACGGCAGAACCGTTTCGATTACCCGGTTGATGACGCAGATTCCCCGATTGCGGTGTGCAACTTCAACGCTGTTGGTGGTTCAACGGTGTTGTATTCCGGTCATTTTCCACGGTTTCTTGAGCCTGATTTCTCGTTGAAGACCAATGAGGGCCTCGGTGAGGACTGGCCGCTGAGCTATGCCGAACTGATGCCGTATTTCGCATTGAACGAACGGCAGATGGGCATGTCCGGTCTCGTCGGCGATCCCTATTATCCGCACATCGAGGAGGCGCTTCCGCCTGTGCCGCTTGGCGTGGCGGGTGCCCGGCTCGCTCGGGCGTTCAATGAAAAACGCTGGCACTGGTGGCCAAGCTTTGCCGCAATCGCCACGCGGGACAAGGGCGGGCGCAGTGCCTGTCTCAACCTTGGCCCTTGCAACACGGGCTGCCCGCAAGGGGCCAAGGCGAGTGCCGACAATACCTATCTGACGGATGCGTTGAGGCAAGGACTAACGATTGTTCCCGAATTCGCTGTGTCGCGCGTCCTTGTCAAGGACGGTGTGGCCTATGGTGTCGAGGGTTTTGATGCGAACGGCGAGCGCCATGCGTTTCACGCCGACAACATCATCCTTGCTTCAAGCGCTATCGGTACGCCGCGCATTCTCCTCAACTCGAGGAATGCCGAGCGCCCGACAGGGATCGGCAATACGATGGGTCTCGTCGGCCGCAATCTGATGATCCATCCGCTTGGTTATGTGGAAGGCATCTTTGCCGAGCGGATGGACACGGACGCCGGCCCGCAGGGGTGCATGCTTTACAGCCTGCAGTTTTACCGTTCGCAAGAGGCGGGGCATAAGCTTGGTTATATGATGCATGCATTGCGGGGGACAGGCCCTGTCGAGACGGCGATGTCTGCGCTCGGCAAACGCAAGCTGCGTTTCGGGAGCGATATCTATGGCGATTTCGATGCGCTCTACGGCAAGCAACTCGTTGTGGCGATCATCTGCGAAGATCTGCCGGAGGTGGAGAATAGGATCGAGCTGGACGAAACACGACAGGATCGTTTCGGAGATCCGGGCATCAAGGTTCACTACAAGCTGCACGAAAATACGAAAAAGATGATGGTGCGCGGCATGACCCGCGGGCGCGAACTCATGGCGGCGGCGGGAGCCGTGAGAAGCTCGGCCTATGGCCCGGTCCGCAACACCGGATGGCATCTGCTCGGAACCGCGCGGATGGGCGACGATCCGCAGCACTCCGTCGTCGATCCATCGGGAAAAGTTCACGATACCGACAACCTCTACGTGATCGACTCCAGCGTCTTCGTCACCGGTTCCTGCGTTAATCCTGCCAATACCATTCAGGCAGTTGCCCTTCTCCTTTCGGATCGTATCGATGAACGTGTCAGACAGACCATTCTATAAACTGCTGGCAAGGATGTTTCCCGGTGAACCAGAAAGGTCGGTCCCGGCATTCGATGCAATTGCGGCCGCGCGCTTGGAAGAGCGGTTTGCCGGTCTGGCCGAGATTGATGCATTGATTCTGAAGGAGACGGAGGCCGCATGGCCGGAGGACGTCAATGTCCTGCTCAAGGCGCTGCGAAGTGGCGCACCGGATCTGGTCGATCATTTCACAGAGCAAGCGGTGGTCCTCTATTTTTCGACGCCGGCCGTCTCCAAGGCTCTCACCGGCAAACCGGTTCCGCTTTTCCCGAACCGGACCGTTATGGACGATATCGACTATGATCTCCTGGAACCGGTGATCGCCAATTGCGGAGGGCTTGCAGATGCCGAACGATCCTGAACGCGTTGCGGTCGTAACAGGCGGCAGCAGAGGTATAGGTCTCGCCGTTGTTCGGAAGCTGGTCGGGGACGGTTTTTCAGTCGCTGCCTGCAGCCGCCATCCGTCTCCCGCACTTCCGACGGGGGATGAAGGCGATGTCCGCTTCTTCCAGCTCGATCTCGCCGACCCGAATTCGGTGAAGGAATGTGCACAGGCACTTCACCGGCAATACCAGCGCATCGATGCGCTGGTGAATTGCGCTGGTGTCGCTGCGGGCGGGCTGTTTTCGATGGCTTCGATCCAGGATCTGAAACGGATATTCGACGTCAATTACTTCAACCAGATTCTGTTTTCTCAATATGTGGCGAAGAGAATGGTACGCGCGAAGGCGGGCTCCATCGTCAATATCGCATCGACCGCCGGACTGCTTTCAGACGCGGGAACGCTCGCTTATGGGGGCAGCAAAGCTGCGCTGATCCACGCCACAAAGGTGATGGCGACCGAGTTGGGGCCATTCGGGATTCGCGTCAACGCCATTGCGCCCGCGGTGGTCGAAACCGATATGGCTCTTCAGATGGACGAGAAAGCAAGAACAGCGTTGGATGAGCGATCGGCATTGCAGGAAGTGGTCGAAGCGGCCGACGTGGCCGAACTTGTCGCCTATCTGGTGTCCGATGCATCATCAAAGATGACCGGACAGATCCTGCGGCTGGACAGGGGGCTGCATTGAATCGCGAGCTGAACCGCTCAGGTCTGGAAACTCGCTAAAGCCGTTGCGGATATTGCTGCATTCTCGCGCCCTTCCACTATTTCGATGCGCCGGGATAGAAGCGACAGAATGTCCTTGCCATCCCAGAAGGGGTTGATATCGAGCGCCTTGCCGATAGGGACGATGCGGTCGATCGCGTGATTGGCAGAACCCGACTGGAGAGCGAGGAAGAGCGCCTGCGGTTGCAGTCCGAAATAGGTCAGTGTCTGTTCCTGCGGGCGAAGAAACGCTGCGATGTCGGAAGGCGCCTGGACGTCAATTTCTGCAAACTGGCCGAAGCGCAGCCGCGTTTCCTTCGGCAAGGATTGGCCGATGCACCAGATATCCGGCGAATAGCGGTTGAGCGCCAGGGTTCCCCCGGTCGTGCGTATTGCATTCATCAGGTCGAGAAACTTGTCCAGTCGTGCGACCGTATCCAGACGAAAGTCCTGGCGATGCAGCTCTTCGTCGAGATGATGCCAGAAATCGACCTTGGCTTTGGCGATCGCGGCCGGTTCCCCAAGCCAGAAGATCTGACTTGGCGAGGAGCAGGCATTCTGGTCGACCAGATAGGTGTCGTTGAAGAAATCTCGCGCCAGTTTCGTCTTCTGTTCCGTCTCAAGCGCGGAATAGGCGCTGGCGTCGATCGCGGCCGATGATGTCCGGTCCGGAAAATAAAGCTCGACGGATCGAGGCTTCTTCGGCAGCGAGCGGAATTCGGCGACGGTCGCGTCGCCTCCCCAAACTGTCAGGCCATCAACCGCTGCAACGATCTCCTTGAGCTTGGCACTTCCCCGCGCCGTCTGGATGAATACATTGCCAACTGCGATCGATCGGAATGTTTCCGACTCTGCAGCGCCGTCGAATGCCCGCAAGAAGATATCGTTCTGTGGAAACGCCTTGCTCGGCATGCGCACAATGTTCGAATTGCCGGACAGCATGCCGAAGACCAACGAGAAGGCGAAATTGACGGGAATATTGGATGGCGCGATATGGGCCACAGTACCCCATCCACTGCGATATTCTGCATCTCGATATTGCTGCGAGAGTGTCCGCAGATTCGCCTTGCGGCAGAAATAGGCGAAGGTAACGAGGTCCGGATAATGCCGGGCATCGTTGTCCTTCATCAGACGACGGGAAAGCTCATGCAGAAAATCGACAACCCGCTCATCGAAGAAAGCGTGGCGTGACGAAAGATCGAATTGCTTCAGCCAGTCGCCCGCTTCGAACCTGTCGTCACGAATTATAGGCATCGCTGCATCCTCGAATTTCCGCCTTCTGCAGTCGGCCGTTGATTTTGACGATCGTGTTTCGATTGCCGCAGGAGCAGGATGCGCCGTCGAGCGTGAAGCCGACATCCTCCGTCAGCAACGAGTGGCCCGGATAGCTCTTCTGGATGGAGGAGAAGACCTGGATAAGGCCTTCCCGGCCGTGCGGGAGCGCATCGAGCGACGAAGTATCGCGAATGAGGGCATCGGAGCCGGGTGCGGCATGCATATTGCCGTGTTCGCACTCCATGAAGATCGTACCCGTTTGCTCGACCATGCCGTAATAATTCCGTATGTCGCTACAGCCGGTCCATTCGCGGACCTCGTCCTTGAACATCGCATCCGAGATCTTCTGATCGGCGAGTTTCTTCCATCCGCCGCCGTGCAGCAGGAAACTGTTTGACAGGTTGAGCCGCACATTCTGGCGGCGCAGCATCTGAACAAAGTTCAACCAGACCATAGAAGTGAAACCGAAGATGAAGATGCGGTTGTCGCGATTGCTTTCGGCGAAGGCCTGCACGCGATCGATGTCGACGGAAAGTTCGTCGTCGAGCGCGAAATCGCGTCCTCTTGAGAACATGCTGAAACCATTGATCGCCGCCGTGCGCGCGGAAAATTTTCGGCGGTCGGCAACAGTGTTCTCCGCATCGATGACAAGCATCGGGAAGCGGCTTTTCGAGAAGGCGATCGAGAAGACCTCGACGAGCTTGCGCGATTGTGCCTGTGACGTTTCCTTGTCGAGATAGATCCTTGAAACCTGTCCGGTCGTGCCGGACGAGGTCATGATTTTGACGACCTCACTATCGGGGACGCTTTTGAGGTCGAAGTTCTTGAAGGCCCGGACTGGCAGATAGGGTGTTTCGGCGAGCGACGTCGCCGCGCGGTCGCCGAACATCGTGTGCACATAATGACCGTAAAGATCGCAATAAGCCTTGTGGTGCTCGGTCAACAAATTGATTTCGTTCAGGAACACAACAGGATCATTGGCGAGTTGGTCGTCCATAGCCATGGCGTTTCAGCCTCTTCGTCCCATGGCTGCCGTAGCAAGGCCGACCGTGGGCAGCGACGCCGAGTGATATTCCTCGTAGGTGGCGATCATGACGTTGAATATCCGTGCCAGATCGCTGGCGGTCAGCGCGCCGAAGAACGGCAGGCAAAGGACCTCCTTCGCCGCCTGAGTCGCCACCGGCAGGTTGGAAGCCTGCGCGGAAGGCTGGTTCTTATAGTGCGGGGCATCGCTGCAAAGCGGGTAGAAATATTTGCGCGCGAGCACGTTCTTTTCGCGGAATCTGCTGTAGAGGATGTCGCGTGTGAAGCCGGATTGATCGGGATCGATGCGTACCGGCAGATATTGATAGCTCGGCGTGACACCGGCCTGTGGCTCGAGGATGGTGACGCCGCGCATGGCGGAGATCAACGTGCGGTATTGCTCGAGCAATGACCGGCGACGTTCCCATTCATCCTTCACCATGTCGAGTACGGCAAGGCCGACGCCCGCTTGCAGTTCGTTCATTTTGCCGTTGAGGCCGGCGAGCAGGATTGTTTCTTCGTTGGCAATGCCAAAATTCCGCTGAAGGTAGATCGTGCGCTGAAGTTCCGCATGCGGTGAAATCAGCGCACCGCCTTCGACGGTGTGAAAAAGCTTCGTTGCGTGAAAGCTGTGCATCGTGATGTCGCCGAAGAGGCTGATCGGCTTCCCGTCGACACGCGTGGCAAAGGCGTGAGCAGCGTCGTAGATGACTTTGATGCCGTGCTTTGCCGCGAGCGCATCAATGGCCTTCACGTCGCATGCAATGCCGTAGACATGAACGCCGAGGATGGCGCAGGTGCGGTCCGTGATAAGGTTTTCGATCCGAACCGGGTCGATGGTCAGCGTGACGGGATCGATATCGCAAAATACCGGCGTCAGTCCGCAGGCATCGATGACGTGTACACTCGCCGGAAAGGTGAAGGGCGTGACGATGACCTCGCCGCCGGCAGGCAGGCCGAGGCTTTTCAGCGCGATCTGCAGGGCGACGGTGCCGTTATTGAACAGGCTAACGAAGGGAACGTCGAGAAAGTGGGCAAGCCGTGATTCCAGTTCACGGTGCTGAGCACCCATGTTGGTCAGCCAGGCGGTAGCCCAGATGTCGGCGAGGGTACGGTTGACCGTTGCGAGATCGGGAAGGAGCGGCTTCGTTACTGGAACAATGGGTAGTTCGTTCGCCGTCATTTCACTGCTCCATATCACGATATATGCCACAAGGCGGAAACCGGGCCTTGATTGTCTCCGCAGACTAGGGGGGTTAGCTTTCTCGTGGCTTGCGCGCGGGGTGCCGGACGGTGAGCAAGAGGGCAAAAGACTCGCACAAGGTTAAATTGGAAAAATCGGCGGCGAGATGGTTTGAGATGGGCCGTTTCCGCACAGAAACCGCTTCCGAAAGTGCAGTCCGCCTGATGATCTCACACGCTTCGAGTGGTCGCCGTATCGTCGTCAATGAGGCGCCCGTGGAACATGCCGCAGCGAGCTGCTCTTCGACAACAAGCGTTTTGAGCAGACAACGACTGCCGGAAATCAGGGCACTGGCCGTGCCGCCCCATCGACAGTCGCCAGGCATCGACTTCATCCGACATTGAATCTCGTGCTGGGGAACTGCGCGCGCCGCGCCAGCGTCATGCCACTTCCAACCGCTCACGGGTGAGACAACCGCAAAAAGGACCAGCAATGCCCCGAGTATCGATCTGCATCCCCGCCTACAAGCCGGATTTCTTTGAGCAAGCCTTGAAGAGTGCCATCGGGCAAAGCTATGGCGATACGGAGATTATCGTTTCAGACGATTGCCCAACGGATGCAATCGCAAATATCTGCGAGCGATATCAGCAGCATCTCTCCTATAGCCGAAATCCGAAGCCGAGCGAGTTTTCCAATGTCATCCGGCTGGCCAATCTTGCGAACGGCGAATACATCAAGTTTCTGTTCGATGATGACATTATCAACCCATTCTGCGTTCAGTTCCTGCTCGAGACACTGGAGGAGAGCCGCCATCTCGGCACGAGGCTCGCCTTTTCGCCGCGTTACCTGATCGATGGGAAAAACCGCATCACGTCGCTGGTCAATCACTTCGGCATCGCCGACCAGGCAAAGGTCATCGACGGCGGCGCCTTCATCCGTGTGACAGCTGTCAATCACATGAACCTGATTGGTGAATTCTCGAGCGTGATGTTCCGAAAGGACGATTGCTTCGACGAGAACGGCGCATTCCGCCTGTTTCGGGTCGATGAGGATGGGATCTTCCGCGGCATCCTTGATCTATCGGCATGGATCGATCTCGCCAAACGCGGCCCGATCATCGGACATCCGCATCCGCTTTCCTATTTCCGCCAGCATGCCAATTCGACCTCAAATCACGAGATCAATCCGCTCTTCATCAACGGCATTCTTTACTATGAGGAAGTGATGAAGATGGCCTTCGAAAAGGGCTATATGACAAGAGAGGATCTGCCGGCCTCCATGCGCCGTCTGCTCGAGCACTACGGCTACTGGCAGAACGCTTATCCGCAGTTGAGGGCCCGGATCGTCGACTTGCAGGCCATGCTGGCGAAGCTCTGATATTGCCGATAGGCTGCTGCAGGACAGATGCGGCTCTGCCGCCTTTGATTTCGCAGAGGTCTACAGGAAACGCTCGGACAGCGTAACGTAGTCCGGCTTTCCGGCGGAGGTGAGCGGTAGGGTTTCGGAGACAACCACCCTTGCAACAGACGGGTGGAAATTGAAGTTATCCTTCAACGCCGTCTGCGCTCGCTCCGCATCCGGCTCCCTGATGCAGACCATCAGCCGGTTTTCGGCACCGATGACGATGCAATCAAGCCCGCCGGACTTCAGCACGGACTCCGCATGATCGAGATTGACTGAAATTCCGTGCAGTTTGATGAAGCGCTTCTTACGGCCCACGATTGTGATGAACCCGTCCTCATCGATTTTGGCATAGTCGCCGGTATAAAGTTTACCGTGGAATTCGTCGCCCTTTTCAAGGTCTTGAGCGGAGGTCGCATAGCCCATCGACACGTTCTGGCCGACATAGAGCAGCTCACCTTCGCCGATCGGCTCGCCCGTTTCCGCGATCAAAGCTCGACCGCCGGGCAGCGGAATGCCGACGCTTCCCAGCTTCTCGATCGCCTGGCCGGGGGGGACATAGGAAATGCGCGGGGCAGCCTCGGTCTGGCCATACATGGTGAAATAGCGCACGCCATGATCGGCGAAATACTGCCAGAAATGGCGAGTCAGTTCCGGTGCCAGGCGCCCGCCGGCCTGCGTCACGCAGACGAGATTGCCAAGGCAGGCCTCGCTCAGGCGAATGCGCCGCAATGTTTCGAATGTGAAGGGCACGCCGGCAAGGTCGGTAACTCTCTCCTCTTCGATCATTTGCCAAATGCTCCTGTCGAGGATGGACTTATCAGTCAACACCATGCAGGCGCGCGCAAATATCGTATTGTGGAGAACGGAAAGCCCGTAGGAGTAATGAAATGGCAGAAGGCTGACCGTAATGCGTTCTCCGGTCATGCCGAGATATTCGACGATCGAACGCGTGCAGGCATCGATATTGTTGGCCGTCAGTCGCACGCATTTAGGGTCGCCTGTCGAACCCGAGGTGGGAATGAGCAAGGCAAGATCTTGATGCAGCGTCGTGTTTACGACCGACGACCGCTCGAACAGAGCCTTTGTGCCCAATCGCCCGTTTGGCGCATAGTCTTCCAGCGCCATCTCTGCGGGAGCGACGATGTAACGGGGGCTATAGGCTCCAACGGTGCGTTCCAGCGAGTGACGGGTCAGTTCACCGTCGACCAACATGGGCACGAGACCTTTCCGCAAGGCTCCCAGATAGGCCGCAACGGTTTCGGGCGACCGATCGCACAGAATCAGTACGATCGCCCTGTCGGCCTTGGAGAATAGCGCATCTCCGAGTCCGAAAACGTCGTTGTAGCTGTAGCGGCGTCCATCGGCGATCAGGAACGTCCTGTCATCGGCGCCATCCGAGAGGCTTTGCCAGAACATTCAGAACGACACGCCGTATTTCTCGAGCGTCTTCAGGCCGGTCTTGTACGAGCCGAAATCGACCACGTCGTCCATATCAAGCATGATGTCGAACGTATCCTCAAGAGATGCGATAAGCGCCATGTGACCAACCGAGTCCCAAGCGCGAATGCTCTGATACTGGAGGCCGTCGCTCAAATCCTCGGCGCCAATACCGAACGTTTCGATGAAGGCGGCATCGTATTTTTCTTTGTTGCTCATGTCTTGCTCCTACTTGAACACTTTTTTGTCTTCGTTCCTGCGAACGACGCGCGCGGGATTGCCCAGCGCAATGACTTCATCGGGAATGTCGATATGCACGACCGAGCCCATGCCGACAATTGACGAGTGTCCGATTTGCACGCGTTCCTTGACGAGTGCGCCCATGCCCAGATAACTCAACGTCCCGACTTGCGTGCCGCCGCCCAGATTGACCATGGATGAGACGACGCAGTTTTCTCCTACCACAATGTCGTGGCCAAGGATCGAAGCTGTATTGACGGCGACGTTTCGACCGATCTTTGCCGTCGCCTGGATGGAGACATGCGGCGCGACGATCACGCCGTCGGCAATCTCCGCATACTCAGAAATGAAGGCATCGGGGGAGAAGATCGATTGAAGCACGAGGCCCAACCTTTCCACCTTCTCGAGCAGAGCCTTCCGGGCAAAAGGTTCCCCGACTGCGATCGTCACTTTGGCGCCGGGAACGTGATCCCCCACGGCGACGACCGGAAACCCAAGCACCTCGGTCGCCGTCGGATGATCGACGATGAATGCACAATGGTGAGGTTGCTGCAGGCCTCGGCGGATTGCCGATTGCAGTATGTCCATGGTTTCAATGCCGAGACCGCCCGCCCCGTAGATGTACCAATGATCCAGACTCATGCTTCGATTTCCTATTGCAACAACTTTTCCTGCAGGAAACCGGCGATACCCTCGCCATCCAAGCGCGCAGCCTTCAGCATGAACGCATAATCACCAGTCTCGACGAAGCGATCCGGAATGCCATGGGTCACGATGCGCGGAAACGGCGTTCCCGAAGCATTGTAGTGATCAAGGATTGCGCTGCCGAGACCGCCGACCGTCGTGTGCTCCTCGATGACGAAAACCGTGCTGGCATGGCGGGCGACGTCAGCCAGTGCGACCGCATCCAGCGGCTTGATCGTATGCATGTTGAGGACGCCGACTTCCAGACCGGCTTCTTTCAGCTTTTCAGCAGCCAGAAGGCAATGCCCGACCGTGGTGCCGCTCGAGATCAGCATCACCTCGCATGGCGGCGTCAGCCAAACGGCCTTGCCGATTTCGAACGTGTAGTCTTCCGTATAGACGACCGGTGCATTGGGCGTGCCGGTCAGGCGGATATAGACAGGCTGGTCGAAGCCGACACAAGCCTCCAACGTCTTGTAAATTTCCGAGCAGTCGGCCGGCGATATGATCGTCAGGCCCGGCACAGTACGCATGACCGCGACATCCTCCAGGCCGAAATGGGAGTTGCCGAGATAAGCCATCGCCAGACCGCTACCAAGTGCAACGAGCTTCACCGGCTCGCCCATATAACCCATGTTCATGCGCACCTGTTCGCTTGCCCGCATTGAAGCAAAGGGCGCAAACGTCGAGGCAAACACGTCGAACCCCATGCGCGCGAGACCGGCAGCGCAGCCCACCATGTTCTGCTCGGCAATTCCGGTATTAAGGAATTGGTCCGGATATTCCTTGGAGAATCGGTCTAGACCGGAAGACCGGCCGAGATCGGCGCTCATCGCGATAATGTTCTCGTTTTCGGTCGCAAGCGCTGTCAGCGCCTGGCCATAAACAGCCCGCGGCCCGATGCGCGACCATGTGCGTGCATTGCGGCTCGACAACTCAACCACGGAATTCTCCTTCCGTTTCCAGCTCCGATCCAGTGCCCTCGCCGAGCGCCTTCAGGCACTCTTCATAGACAGTTCCCGTGATGCGATTGTGATGCCAATCGTTGTTATTCTCCATGAATGACAATCCCTTGCCTTTCACGGTACGGGCGACGATGGCGGTCGGCATATCCGCGACCTGCTTTGCCTGCTGGAGTGCCGACAGGATCTGATGGTGATCGTGGCCATCGACATTGATGACGTTCCAGCCGAAAGCTTTCCAGATGTTCGTCAATGCAATTCTATTGCTATAGGTGGCATTCGGCCCGTCGTTGCGGAATCCGTTCTCATCAATGATCGCGGTAAGGTTGCCGACGCCCATTTCCGAAGCCGAAGCGGCGCTCTCCCAGACGGACCCTTCATTGCATTCGCCGTCGCCGAGAAGCACATAAACACGACGGTCTTGTTTGCGCTTGCGCATACCAAGGGCGATGCCCACGCCATAGGCAAGGCCCTGGCCCAAGCTGCCATTGGAGCTTTCGATGCCGAGCGCGACCTTCTTTACCGGGTGAGCGATCAGATCGCTGCCGTTTGTCTGAAAGGTCGCAAGCTTTTCGGCGTCGAAATAGCCGAAGCGATGCAGCACCGCCAGATAGCCCAGCACTGCATGCCCCTTGCTAAGAATGAAGATGTCGCGACCGTCCCATTGAGGTTCATGGGGGCGATGCGAAAGCACGTCGCCGAAGAGCGTATTCAACAGCTCTACCATGCTCAGGCTACCGCCGATGTGCGCCGACTGTCCGCACCGAAACGCGGTGTCGACGATTATACGACGAACCCACGCACAGGACTCCTCGAAGCTTGTATTGATCATCAGGCTAGCTTGCATCTTTCGGAAGCGGTTTAGATCGGAATGGTCCATCTCAAACCATCCCATTGCCGATCCTTCCAATTGAAGCTTGTGCGGGTCTGTTGCCGCTTCGTTGCCCGCCCCAAGCCCGATCGAGACTGCCGGGCGCGCGGCCCGTGTTGCTCCAAAACCTCAAGGTTCGACTGGGTGCAAAGATGGTCACAAACCGTGATTATTAAGTTGACTCCAATTCTCCTGTTTGAGTAAACGCAACCTTAGCAGTGGCCGGAGGGGCGGCCGTCACACTGCCCGATATTGGTCTGACAGGGGATAGTATGACAGTGGGACTACAGGGAAAGTTGCGCATGTTCACAAGCCGATTGGTTGCGAGCAGCGCGTTGATAACGGTGTCGTTCGGATCGGCAGGCATCGGCTGGGCACAGGACAATTCGGCCGAAGAGGCGACGCAATTGGCCCCGATCGTCATAACGGGCAAGTCGGATCGTGTGGTTGGCCCGGATCGCACCATCGTCGCCAAGAATACCGCCACCGGCACCAAAACAGACACTCCGGTCATCGATGTCCCGGCCTCCGTATCGGTGGTGACGCAAAAGGAGTTGGAAGAGCGTCATGTGGACAATCTTCAGCAGGCGGTCGCTTATACTGCCGGCGTCTTTTCGGATGAGTTCGGCAACGACGACCGGTACGATTATATAAGAATTCGCGGCTTTGATCAGACGGCGCTCGGCACCTATCGGGATGGTCTGGCGGCGCGTATTCCCGCGTGGTTCACGGCCAGCCGCCTTGAACCCTATGGTCTTCAGCGCGTCGAGGTCCTGAAGGGATCGACTTCGACCCTCTTCGGTCTCAACGGTCCGGGAGGACTGGTCAATGCGATCACCAAGCGGCCCTTGGATGAGAAGCATGGCGAAATTTACACCTCCTATGGTGATGGCACCAAGGAAGTAGGCGCGGATTTCGGCGGGCCGATCGATCCCGACGGCGTGTGGAGCTACCGGCTTACCGCACTTGCCAAGGACGGTGATCAGGGCTGGGATCATTCGAACGACGACCGCACCTACGTTGCACCGGCCCTGACGATCAAACCGGAAGAGGGGACCTCGCTCACCATCCTGACCGACTATTACAAACGCGATGGAACGGGCGCGCGCGGATTTCCCACGGACGCCGATATCGATATCGACACCTTCCTCGGCGAGCCGGACTTCAATCGCTTCAATACGGAGCAGGCCGACATCGGCTATCAGTTCGAACACGAGATCAATGAAAATCTGACCTTTCGCTCGAATGCCCGCTATACGCATCTCGAGCTCGACTATGCCGAAGTCTATGGCGCATCACTGGATCCGACCGCCGATCGAACGGCGTTCTCGGTCGACGGCATGTCCAACCGTTATGCCATCGACAATCAGCTGCAATATGATGCGACATGGAACGGGATCGACAGCAAGACGCTGGTCGGCGTCGATTACACCAACGACAATACGCGCGAGAACATCCTGTTCGGGACGGCCGGACCGATCGATATCAACGACCCCGTCTATTGCGGTCTCTCCTGCATCAATCTCGGCCCGTACGTGAACTGGCGCGTCAAGCAGCAGGCGGTCGGGATCTACGCACAGGAGCAACTGACCTTCGACGACCGATGGATCGTTACCCTGGGCGGACGATGGGACCATGTCCACACGACTGCGGATTACCTCGACAGCGGGACAAGCGACGACGACACGGCGTCAGCCTTCACCAAGCGTGCCGGGCTGACGTATAAATTTACGCCGAATCTCGCAGCCTATGCGAACTATTCGGAAAGCTTCCAGCCGCTCGTCGCGCAGACCGCAAACGGATACACCGTGACGGGCTCGCTGAAGCCACAGGAAGGTGAACAATACGAGATTGGCCTCAAATATCGCCCTGATGGGTTTGATGGCCTCTTCACCTTGGCGCTGTTTGATCTTACCCAAACGAATGTGCCGAGCTATGTCACCCCTCTGGTTCAGGAGCAGATCGGCAAGGTGGGTGTGCGCGGCATCGAACTCGAAGGCAAAGCCGCAATCAACGACAGGCTTAATCTCACGCTTGCTTATTCCTATTGGGACGCCGAAATCCGCGAGGACGGCACCGGCGGCAACATCGGTAACCGGCCTTCACGCGTGCCGCGGCACTTGGCATCCGCCTGGCTCGACTACACGATCCCCGGAGACGGAAAGCGCGGCGACCTGACGCTCGGCGGCGGTGTGCGTTATATCGGCCAGTCCTATGGGGACGATGCAAATACCGTGTCGGTTGCCGCCTACACGCTGTTTGATGCCGCGGTCAGCTACAAGGTGACCGAGGACGTGACGCTTGCCGTCAACGCGACGAACCTGTTCGATCGCAAATATATCGCCAGCAGCTACTACGGAACTGAGTTCTACGGCGATCGGCGCAAGGTCGTCGGCACGCTGAAGTATTCCTGGTAAAGGTGACGGACGCCGCCTTGTCCGATCAAGGCGGCGTCCGCAATCTGAACGTCGAAGTTATAAGGATCGCTGCGCTGTAGCCAGTGTTCCAAGGCATCTATACCGAACGCCATGGTGAATGCTCATCTTTCGATGAACGGCCGCCCTTACCGTCTTTGACCATAGAAGCTATTCGCTATCGGTGCTGCCAGCGCCCTATCGTCGGAAGAAGCCGAACATCGCACCGGTATCCTGCTGGTGTCTGCCTCATGACCGGGGGCAGTAAGGCTTGCCCTCCGTCTGGTGCCAGCGCAGGCGCTTAAACCAGTTGTAGGCAGTCGCATCCCGCATCTTGGCGAGATCGAGCACCGTCAGCGTTCGGCACTCTGGCGAGAGCAGGAAATGCTGGCCCTTGGGCGTGTCGTCGGGGTTCGCCACGGCTCAACCACTCCGCCATCCGGAAGGCGGCTGGGCGTATTTCCAAGCCATCGACCAACACACTGACGGTCGACACCTCGGCGCGGGAGCGATGGGCAATGGCAGCGGTGGCGATGAGGGTCATGTTCAGACTCCAGAGGTCGACGGCAGGCACAGCAGATCGGCGGACGAAAAGGCCGCGGGAGATCAGAGCTGTATTTGTATCATCCTGAACATGATCCAGGTTCTTATCTGGACTTCGCGTCGAGGTCGACCGAAGGAGGTCTAAATGGTTAATTTTGGCGAGAGATCGAAAGCCTTTTGCTGGATATCCGTGCGACCCGCGATTGCTTTCGGCCCATTGCAGGCATGTGGAAATGAATGCCCAGATGTCGGGGCTTTCTTCCCAGAAGCCCATTGGGGCCTGATTTCAAAACTCGAATTCACATTTCGTCAGATGAGGAATGTTCTGCGGGTTGATGCCTATGTCCCGCAGGCGTTGCTCAGTAAGACGACGCAGGTCTCGCTTGAGGTAATGCAGTGTCCGCCGCCGGCGGGTTTCATCGTTGAATCGACGCACCAGATCGTGCATTTTTGAATTAAAAAAATTGAGGGTAATTTTGGTCGAGTTCATGTGGCATATTCCTTGCCGTTATCGCGGCGACCTGATATTTCTCGAATAATTGACATACTCGCATATTGAATGCGAGCAGGGAAACGAGTATTCTCGTTCAGAATTTCAAACTTTCTTTGAAGCAAAAATGAGCATAATTCCTGGAATGCGGGCGCTAAGAGCGCTTGATGCCTCGGGGCGACATCTGAACTTCAGTCGAGCGGCCGACGAACTTGGCCTGACCCCGGCGGCGGTCAGCTACCAGATCAAGGAAATCGAGGACCGGCTCGGCCTGTCGCTTTTCAAGCGCACCAATCGCTCGATCCGCACGACGGAGGCTGGATTGATCCTTTGCCGCGCATCCGGTGACGCGCTCGAACTCATGAAGCGTGCCGTCGCACAGGCCCGCAGGAGCGAGCGCGGCTCCCGCCACCTGAAAATCACCGTCGATCCGGACTTTGCAGTCAAATGGCTGATGCAGCGGCTGAAACGCTTCCGTGGCGCTTGGCCGGAAATCGACCTGCGCTTTGATATCTCCCCCGAGGTGCGCGACTTCGAGCTGGACGACATCGATATCGGCATTCGCTTTGGCACGGGAAACTATCCCGGCCTTTGCGCTGATCGATTGTTTGATGACGTTGTCGTGCCCGTATGCAGTCCTCGGCTACTCGCGTCCGAGAGGCCCATTCGAACGCCGACTGATCTGCTTGATCACACCTTGGTCCATATCGAATGGGAGCGACAGGGTGTCGCGTGGCCGAACTGGTCGACGTGGATGGCGGCTGCCGGTATCGACGCCTTCGACGACAGTCGTACGGTTGCGCTCGCCACGTCATCGGAAATGCTTCAAGCCGCGATCAGCGGGGATGCTGTGGCACTTGTGGACCTCACCACTGTCGCAAACGATCTGGCCGAGGGGCGGCTTGTCCGGCTTTTCGATCTTGGCATCCCGATTCCGTCCGAACTCGCCTATTTCCTCGTGTATCCGCAGGAAACGGCTTCCGATCCCCGTGTCGTCGCCTTTCGCGAATGGATTCTTGACGAGGCGGAACAGATGCCGGGTCAGGAATCGCGAACACCTGCATCCGATGAAAAGGGGCGCGGGACCAGAGAGGCTTAGGCAGCCCAAGCCGTGCATCGAATTGCCCAACCAGAGGCAACATGTCCGAAGTATTCACACCCTCTACTCTGAAAAGCGTCACTCTCCGCAATCGCATTGCCGTTCCGCCGACGTAGGCTCCGTGGCAACGTTGTCAATAACCCAATCAACGTCAGCCGCATTCATGGGAATGCTGGCCTGAAATTCTGTTTTGATTCAGAGGCGTAAGGCGCTTTTGGTGGTCTTTGCTACCTAATGCCGGGCCTTCCTGTGGCAACCCTCAGCCGACACCGCGCTTGCGCATCATCAGCATCAGGAACGGTGCTCCGATGAGTGCGGAAACGAGACCGGCCGGGATCTGATAGGGCGATACGATCGTGCGGCCAACAAAATCGGCGGCAACCATAAGCCCCCCGCCGATCAGAGCGGCGCCAGCCATTTGCGGCAACGCGCGCGTCAGTCCCGCCTCCCGCGCCAGGTGAGGTCCCATCAGGCCGATAAATGATAAGGGGCCAACCGTCAGCGTCGCGGCGGCCGTCAACAATCCTGCGAGGCCAAAAAGCGCAAATCGCGATTTCGCCAATGGTACGCCGACCGCCGCCGAAGGCGACGGCCCAAGGGGAAGTATGTCAAGCCAGCGGCGGGCGGCGAGCGCGACGGCAATCAGCACAGCGCCAAGCGCTACCTCCGTTGCCGCGGTCGACCCTTCGATAAGGTAGGTGGACCCGCTCATCCAGCGCATCAGCAGAACGGCTCTCGGATCTCCGGTCGAGCTCAACACGCCGACGACGGCATCGACCATCGCGCTTAAGGCAATGCCCGCAAGCAGGACTCGCTCGGGAGCGAAGCCCGATCGCCGGGAACTGGCGAAGATGATGGCAAGCACACTGATCGCACCGGCCACGGCAAAGGCAAATTGACCGGAAAATCCGGGAGCGACGGCAAAGAGGGCAATCGCAACGCCGAAGGTCGCGCCGGCACTGATCCCGAGAACTTCGGGACTTGCCATTTCATTTCCGGTCAACCGCTGAAGGATCGAGCCCGCGACCGCAAGCATCGCGCCCGATGCCAGAGCGGCGAGGATTTTAGGTATCCTGATGGCAAGGACATCGTACGAGAATTCGCCGGAAGCGAAGGCCCAGCCGCCATTGACGTCACGTCCGAGAAAAACGCTGGCCATCAACAGCATAAGCAGGCCGGCAGCGGCGATGAGGACCGGTGCGGTTCCATTCCATCGACGTGACTGTCCGAACGCCGGCGCTTGCTGCAATCTATGACGGATCTTCAGCCGCGGCAGGAGCGCGAGGAGCAGCGGCGAACCGAAGATGGCCGTTACCGCTCCCGTCGGCAAGAAATCACCAAGCCCGCCTGCGACCAGTTGCAGAACAGAGTCGGCGAAGAGAAGCAGCCCGGCGCCGATCAGGGGAGACCAGAAGATGAGCTGCGCGGGACGCCGCGCTCCGGACAATCGTGCGATCGTCGGCGCGACCAGTCCAATGAAACCAATGACGCCGACGGCGCTGGTGACGAAGGTAGCAAGCGCGACAGCAAGCGCGACGACAACGAAACGCAGACGGACCAATCTGACGCCGAGCGCCGTGGAACTGCTCTCGCCAAGATCGAGCAGCGAAAGCGGCCTGATCACGAAAGTGCAGACGATCGCGGCGACGCTCAACTTCCAAAGAAGCGACAGGGGAATGACCCAGCTTTGCTGCGCCAGCGAGCCGGCACCCCAGATGAACAGGCTCGAGAGATAGCGCTGGTTCAGATAGATCAGGATGGCAGAGAGGCCGCCACACCATAGGCTGAGAACCAGCCCCGACAGAACAAGCGAATAAGGCGAAAAACCGCGGCGCGCCCCAAGGCTGACGACGATCACGGCCGCGGTCGCACTGCCGATCAGAGCGACAATATCACGGCCGGCGCCCAGCAAGTCCGGGAGAAACAGAGAGGTTACCACCAGCGCCAGGTTTGCTCCGGCCGACACGCCGAGAGTGGTAGGGTCGGCGAGCGGGTTTCGCAAAACCTGCTGAAACAGCGCACCAGACAAGGCAAGCATAGCGCCGGCAATGAGCGCCGTCGCAAGGCGGGGAAGCGTCGAATAGTACAATACCATTCGCGTGACATCGTAATTCGGTAACGCCATTTCAGACAGCGCAGGAGCGGCAAGAAACCACGATGCCGCGCCTCCACCGCCAATCAGGAGAAGGAAGACTAATGCTGGCCCGATATTGTCGCGGCGGGATATCATCATGCTTCTTTTTCCAGAAGATCTGTCAAAAGGCCCGCGAAGCGCATGGCCTCGTTCACCATGCCAAACATCAGGGCCGGCGGCAGAATTGACAGGTGGCCGGGACGCGCAAAGGCCAACCTGTTCCACAGCGGGCTCTGAGCGAGTTTCGGAAGAACGTCCGGAGGAACGGGGTCGAAGGCGATCAGACGCGCATCTGGATCGGTGATCTTGGAGAGCTCTTCAATGCCGATCGTTTCAAAACCCCAATAATTCGACTCTCTGGTCCAGGCGTTCCGGACACCGATGCGCTCGAGCACATTGTGGAACAGCCCGGGACTCGAATAGATGCGGACATGGCGGGCATCCATGAAATTCACCAGGGCGACCGGCGGCAGGTTCTTGTCCGCCAGGCGGCTGCGGCATCGCTCGAAGAAGGCGTCGGAGCGCGCGAGGAACTGCTCCGCCTCATTCTGACGACCAAGCTCAACGGCCAATTTGCGCGTCGCCGCAATGGCAGCGGGAAGAATAGCTCCAATGCCCGGCACAAAGATTTCCAGCCGAACGACTTTCGCCACCGACTGCAGCTTGGGCAAGAGCTCATCGAGGTAGGGTGTGGTCAGGATGATATCGGGCTTCAGCGCGACGAGAATTTCAAAATTGACCTCGAACGCACTGCCAATATCGACGACGGATTCTGGCATTCGCGGCTCGACAACCCATCTGTCCCAATCGGCGAGGTCCGAGATCCCGATCGGAGGCAATCCGAGGGATAAAAGCGTGGACGCAAGACCGTAGTCGAGGCTGACGACCCTTGGGCCGATCGATTGCGCAAACAGCGGAGCTGGAATGACCGAGGCCGCCGCGAACTGTAGAAGGAAGCGCCGCGAAACACCCATTGAACGCCCAACCTCAGCAAACATAGGCGAGCGGGTAGGGCAGGGTGGGCGCGGAGATCACATCCATGTCGATTCCATAGATCTCCTGCAGCGTCTTCGGCGCGAGGATCGCGCTCGGTGTTCCGCTGGCAACCACGCCACCGCGTTTCAATGCGTGGATCCGATCGCAGAAACGCGCGGCCATGTTGATGTCGTGGAGAACGATGACGACGCTCCTTCCGCCCTCATGCGCCAAGCGTCGCACAAGTGAGAGCACCTCAATCTGGTGGGGAACATCGAGTGCCGCAGTCGGTTCATCGAGCAACAGGCAGCGGGCATCCTGAGCGATCAGCATGGCGATCCAGGCTCGTTGCCGCTCACCGCCCGACAGTGTTCCGACGATGCGATCGGCGAACTTCTCGATATGCGTTGCTTGAAGGGCCTCCTCGACTTTCCCTTCATCGTCCTTGGTGAAGCGGCCAAGCGCTCCGTGCCACGGATAGCGACCGCATCCCACAAGCTCGCGGACGGTCATGTCCGATCCGGTCGTGACATCCTGGGGCAGATAGGCGACCGAACGAGCGAAGGCGCGTTCGCTATACGTCCTCAGATCCCTGTTTCCGTAAGAGATCGATCCGGCGCTCGGCACGAGCTGGCGCGCCAGCATTTTGAGAAGGCTGGATTTGCCGGAGCCGTTGTGGCCGACCAGGGCCACGACTTCTCCGCCCGGAAATGTCAGGCTTACGTCGCTGAGAATTGCGTTCCCCTCGATCGAAAGGCCTATATTTTCGGCGACAAAAGTTTCGGCCGCTCGAGGCGGATCTTGCATCGGGGGGAGTATGGCCACGTGACATCCTTTAACCGGGTGATAGGTCGGTACTAAAGATGAGAGCAGCAATCAACTATTTTCGCTTCTTTCGACGCGGCTGCCCTGCTGCTCGTCACCAGCATGCGGCCGCACGCCTTTCGCCACTTGATCAGCCTGGTTTTTCGAAGGAAGAACCAGGCTGACAAGATGACCTTTGCGACGCCGCGCAAGGGTCCACGGCACTTGAACGGCAGGGGGCCTACGACAACGGTAAGGGTCACCACCGGAGTGTTCAAGTGACCCGGCAATCCGCTCAGATCAGCCCGTATTGTTCCGCCTTGTTGCGCAGAAATGGCAGGCCATTGCCCATGACCTCTTCCATATCGCGTGCAACGGGGCGCCAGACGGCCAGGCCATAGGCTACCTCAGGCGGCATGTTGATGAAGCTCTCCATGGCAAGTCCGCCCTTGAAACCGATTGCGGCGAGCGCGGCATAGATCGCATCCCACGGAATGTTGCCGTAACCCGGCGTGCCGCGGTCGCTTTCGGAAAGATGGATGTACTTCAGGTGGTCGCGGGCGATCAGGATGCCGTTGGCTGCGCCCTTCTCTTCGATATTCATGTGGTAGGTGTCGAGGTGGACGAAGATGTTATCCGCGCCGACACGCTCCACCATGTCGACGGCCTGCTGCGCCGAGTTGATCAGGTGGTTCTCGTAGCGGTTCACGGCCTCGACGCCAAGCTGAATGCCGTACTTCCTGGCGTGTTTTGCCGCGGCGTCGAGCACCTTGGCGATGTTGTCGTATTCGCCTTGCGTCGGCGGCACGCCGGTGCGCTCGCCGATGCCGCCGAAGATGACGCCGGACAGGGCTTCGGCACTCATTTCCGCGGTCTTTTCGATCGCAACCTTCAGATGCTCGATTGCCGCATCCGGGCGGATGGAGGCCCAGGCGTGCTCCGGCAGGCCGAGCGAGCAGACGGCGCGCAGCTTGTTCTTTTCAAGCAGGTCGCGAGTGTGTTTGGCATCGACGGCAGGCGCGTTGAGCAGCGCGATCTCGATGAAATCCATCTTGTAGTGCACGGCCCCGGCAATCGCCTTCTCGGCGCCTGCGCGGTCCCAGTTCATGGTCCACATGCTGGTGTGAACGCCGAAACCTTCCATGGTCGTATCTCCTATTTCACGATTCTGAGGAACTTGGCCGAGAGCCACCGCAGCACCATCACAACGATGAGCAGGATGCCCCAGACGGCAGTGGTGAGATGCTGGTTGGCGCCGAGCAGGTTGAGCCCCGAAGAGAGAAGCTGCAGCACGATGAGCGCCACGAAGACGGGCAGGACTCGGCCGAAGCCGCCAAAGGGATTGATGCCGCCGAGGAAGCAGGCGAGCACGGTGATCAGCAGATAGGATTCGCCGTGGCCGACGCGCACCGAATTGAAGCGTGCAAGCATGATGATGCCGGCAACCGCAGCCATCACCCCGGAGAGCATATAGACCAGCACCAGGATCTTGCGGGTGTTGATGCCGGAATAGCGGGCAGACTCGATATTGGAGCCGATCATGTAGGTTGAAAAGCCGAGCTTGGAGCGCGAGAGCAGGACGTGGCTGGCGATCACGCAGGCAATCAGGATCAACAAAGGTACCGGGATGCCGAGAATGCTGCCGTGGCCGATGGGAGCGATGAAGGTGGGGAAGCCCGAGATATCGCCGCCGCGCGTCAGGAACTCACCGAGGCCGCGCAGGAAGATCATCATCGACAGCGAAACGAGGATGGGGTGGGCGCGGGTAAAGGCGATGACGAGTCCCATGACCAGGCCGCTTGCCGCGCCGACGGCAAGCGCCAGAACCGAGCCGAGCAGAAAGGCGCCCGGACCGGCGTCGATGCCGCCATTGGCCTGCAGCGTCCAGGCGAGCGTCAGGCCGGCGATGTTGGCGGTGAAGGTGATCGCAAGGTTGAGGCCGCCGGTTAGGATCGGCATCAGCATCGCAAGCGTCAAGACGCCCAGCTCCGGAAGCTGAAAAGCGACCGATCCGAAGGTCGCGCCCGTCAGGAAATGGGGCGAAGCGAAACCGAAGACGACAAGCACCGCCGCCAGCGCGGCGAGGGGACCGGCCATGTCGGCGCCGAAGATGGCGTTGAAGCGGGCGGCGAGCGCGTTCATCAGCTCTCTCCCCTTTCTGCAGGTCTGTCACCGGTCGATTTGCGGGTGGCAAACACCGGCACCAGATTGCCGATGCGAGCGCTCGACAAAGTGATCGCAACGAGGATGATCGCGCCGACGATCATCTTGAAGGCGAAGGGCGAGACGCCCATCAGGTTGAGGCCGTTCTGGGTGATCGAGACGAGCAGCACGCCCAACACGCAACCGAGCACGGAGCCCTTGCCGCCGCCCAGCCGCGCACCGCCGAGCACCACTGCGGCCAGGACATCGAGCTCGCGGCCATAGAGTGCGTTCGGAACGACCTCCTGCGCATAATGCGCCTGCATCAGCCCGGCGATGCCTGCCACCAATCCAAGCCAGCCGAAGGCGATGAACTGCATGGCGCCGATATTGATGCCGAAGCGGCGCGCGCCTTCCGGATTGTCACCGAAGGCATAGAGCTGCCGGCCAGTCGTCGTGCGGGTAATGAAGAACCAGGTGGCGAGCGTGCAGACGACCATGACCACAACAGGCAACGTGATCTCAGCCCAGCTCCCATCGGCCATTTCGCGCTCGTAGATGATGACGCGGCTCGTCAGCCAGTCGGGCAGATTGTAGATCGACACACCCTTGGTGAAGAACATCAGCAAGCCGAAATAGACGTTGAAGGTTGCGATCGTCGCGACGATCGAGATGATGCGAAAGCGGTGGATCAGGAAGGCGTTGATCACGCCGAGCACGATGCCGATGCCGGCCGCAATCAGGAAGCCGGATATCCATCCACCCCCGCCGATCCGCTCGAGCGCAAGTGCAGTGACGTATTGCACGATCGAGGCGGCGACGGCGAAGGAGATGTCGATCCCGCCTGATATCAGCACCACGAGCAGGCCAACGGCAAAGATAATGTTGACCGCGCTGATATTGAGCAGGTCGAAGACATTGCCGAGCGTCAAGAAACGGTCGGTCATGAAAGCCAGGACAATGCTCATCGCGATGATGACGGCGATGAGCACGAATTCAGTCGTATGGGACAGGAACAGCTTACGCATAGACCGCCGCCTCCAGGTCCTTCAGTGTGGTCGCGCGCGGATCATGCCAGCCGGCGATGCGGCCCTTTTCCATATGGATGATCCGATCGGCGTTGAAATAGACCTCCGGCACCTCGTCCGAAATCAGAATGATAGCCAGCCCCGCCTCGGCGAGACGCGCAACGATTTCGAAGATACCGGCGCGTGCGCCGACATCGACGCCGACCGTGGGCGCATCGAGGATCAGCACCTTGGGATCGGTGGCGAGCCATTTGGCGATCGCGACGCGCTGCTGATTGCCGCCCGAAAGCGTCGAGATCGCATCGTCCTGCTTGCCGATCCTGACGCCGAGATCAGCGATCCAGCGCGCGACGAGCGAGCGCTTCTTTTCTGGCGAAATGAGCCGCCGGCCCAGGATGCGGTTGAGCGAGGCCATGACCAGATTGTCGGCGATGGATTGCGGCTGGTTGAGACCGAGAGAAAGGCGGTCTTCGGAGAGATAGGCGACACCTGATGTGATCGCCTCGCGGTTGGAGGCAAAGCGCACCGGCTTTCCCTCCAACACGATCGTTCCGGCGGCGGGCCGGCGCATGCCGAACAGCGTAAGCGCAAGTTCGGTGCGCCCCGAGCCAAGCAGGCCGGTTATCCCGAGCGTCTCGCCACGGCGCAGATCAAAGGAGATGTCGTCGAACTCACCAGGCCGGGAAAGCTTGCTGACCGAGAGCACCACCGGGTTCTGCGATACGTCGCGGGCGAGAACATTCTGGTCGAAGGTGCGCCCGGTCATCAGCTCGGTGATGTCAGACTGGGTCATGCCCTCCACCGGGTAGACCCCGACCAGCGCGCCATCGCGCAGCACCGTGATCCGCGAGGAGATATCCAGCACTTCCGCAAGGCGATGGCTGACGAAGACCACGGCAACACCCGAAGCCGACAGCGTGCGCACGATCGCCAGCAGATGGTCGGTCTCAGACTGGGTGAGCGAGGCGGTCGGCTCGTCCATGAAGACGATCCGGGCCTCTCCGACCAGCGCGCGGGCAATGGCGACGATCTGACGCTGCGCGATGGCGAAATCCTTGAGAGGCCTGTCGACGTCGAGGGTGACGCCAAGCCGGGCGAGCGCCTCCTCGGCTATTCCGCGGATCGCGGCATAATTGACGAAGCGCGGGCGCGAACCGGAAAGGGTCTGGAAGGCGATGTTTTCCGCCACGCTCATTTCCGGAAAGAGCGCGAGGTCCTGCCAGATGATCTGAATGCCGCGGGACTGGGCCATGCCTGGCGTCATGTGGGATATCGTCTCGCCGTCAAAGACGATCTCGGCGCCGTCTGCAGGCCGATAGACGCCTGATATCACCTTGATAAGGGTGCTCTTGCCGGAACCGTTCTCGCCGGCCAGGCAATGCACTTCGCCGGGCAAGACTTCGAAGGAGACGTTTTTCAGCGCCTTCACACCGCCGAATGTCATGTTGATGCCGCGAAGCGAAAGAAGCGGCGGGGCCTTCACACCATCATCCGTTGCCATGCTCATGCCGGTTGCCTGTCCAGTCGAATGCCATGAAAGGTCAATGGTCCAGCCATGGCCGGATACCGCTCTTTTCCCGAACGTCGGGCCGGTCCATGTCGACCGGCCCGACACCCGGGGAGGGGGCCTCTTCAGAGGCCCATTGCGGCCAGCTCGTCGACCGTATCCTTGTTGATCGGCAGCAGCTGATCGACGATGATGTCGTTGCCAACCGGCTTGATCACGCCGAGACCCGGAATGTCATCACCTTCCTTGACGCTCTCGCCCTTGATCAGGCGATCGGCGAGCGTGACGAAGACTTCGCCGGCCTGCTTCGGATTCCACATGAAGCCGCCCGATATCGCGTCGGACTTGATCAGCTTCTGGCCCTGGCCGGGCGAGAACGGACCGAGCACGAAGATTTTGCCCGTCTTGCGGCGTTCTTCGACAGCGCGCCCGGCGCCGATTGGACCCTGGCTGCCAAAGGCAAGGAAGCCTTTCAGATCCGGATGGGCGGCAATAAGGTCGAGCGCCGTCGAGCGGCTCTTGTCGACGTCTTCCGCGACGCCATAGCGATCGCCGACGAGTTTCATGTCCGGATAGTTCGCCTTGATATAGGCGATTGCGGCGTCCGCCCAGGCATTGTGCAGCGGGACGGTCAGCGAACCGACGAAGACGGCATATTCGCCCTTGCCGCCCATCTTTTCGGCGAGCAGCTTGCCATGGGCCTCACCAAATCCAGTCGACGATGCGAGCTCGAAATTCCAGTCGGCGCCCTTCTGCGAGGGCGATTCATGCGTAATGACCTTGATGCCGGCGGCTTGCGCCTTGGTGAACACGGGCTCGAGCACCTTGGCATCGTTCGGGACCACGCCGATGACCTTGACGCCCTGGGCGATCAGATCCTCGATGGCGCGCACCTGCAGCGCCGGGTCGGCACTGGTCGGGCCGATCATGAAGGCATCGACCCCTAACTTCTGGCCCTGTTCCTTGATGCCGGCTTCCATCGCGTTGAACCAGGGAATGCCGCCGATCTTGACGACAATGCCGACCTTCGGTGCGTCCTGTGCAAACGCGACCACCGCCCCGGCAAGCGACAGCGATGCGGCAAATGCCGCTACGATAAGGCTCCTCATCCTCACTCCTCCTCAAAGGTCGCTCATGCGAACGACGACCACCGGCCGGCTTCACGGCAGGTTGCTCCTGATTGTTTCATGGCGAGGGAATACCCTTGCCTCCCGTCTCGCCTCCTCCGGCGAACCATCCTGCACAATCGATCTTTCTTTTTTGCACAATCGATGGTGCAATAACTATCGATCAAGGTGGGGCTTTCGTCAAGAGGGGTTTGTTTCTAAGGGAACGATAGAGGAAAGGCTGGGAATGACGGACATCAGCAAGAAAAAGGCGACAATCTACGATCTCTCGATCCTATCGGGCGCGTCGCCTTCCACCGTGAGCGCCGTGCTGAACGGAAGCTGGCGGAAGCGGCGTATCAAAGAGGCGACAGCCCAGCTCATTCAGAAGCTGGCGAACGAGCACGGCTATAAGGCAAATCTGCAGGCGCGTGGCCTGCGGTCGTCCCGCTCCGGCCTCGTCGGTCTTCTCCTGCCGGTGCACGACAACCGCTATTTCTCCTCTATGGCGCAGTCTTTCGAGGCGCAGGTCCGAAGCCGCGGCCAGTGCCCGCTCGTCGTCAGCGCCTGTCGCGACCCGGAGGAGGAGCGGCAGGTCGTCGAGACGCTGATCTCCTATTCTATCGACGAGCTGTTCATCGCCGGCGCGACCGATCCGGATGGGGTGCACAAGGTCTGCGAAAAGGCGGGGCTGAAGCACGTCAACATCGATCTGCCGGGCACGCTGGCGCCGTCGATCATCAGCGACAATTATGAAGGTGCGCGCATGCTGACACAGGCGATCATCGAGCGCGCACAGGAGGATGGCCCGCTTTCGCCCGACGATCTGTACCTGTTCGGCGGCCGCAACGACCATGCCAGCCATGAGCGAATTCGCGGTTTCCGCGACGTAAAGCGCGCCCTGCTGGGCGCGGATCCGGACATCTGCATCCAGCCGACCGGCTATTCCCCCGCCATGACTGCCCGCGCCTTCGAAGCCTTCTACGAAGGCCACGGAAAGCTGCCACGCGCATTTTTCGTCAATTCCTCGATCAATCTCGAAGGGCTGATGCGCTTCCTCGCGCTGCATCCGCACGAGACCTTCGCCGATATCATCGTCGGCTGCTACGACTACGATCCCTTCGGCTCCTTCCTGCCTTTCCCCGTCTTCATGATCCGGCAGGATAGCGAGGCGATGATCACCAGGGGGTTTGCGATCCTCGATGCGGATCGCGGCCCGGCAATCACGCATCTGGTGCAGCCGACACTCGTGCCGCCGCGCACGGCGCTGATCGGCCCACTCGATGCGTTGAAGGATATCGAGTAATGCGTCCTGTCTCGTTCGAGGTGACGGCCCCGAATTCTTTGATGCCTGATCGCCAGACACGACGCCGTCATCACGTATTCAAGTCGCTATCAATCCCATCCGCTCGTCTCCCAGATCTCGTTCAGACTCGGGGAGAGTGACATTCCAACTTTTGCAGAAACAGGACGCTTCATCCTTGAACCCACCCCCGCTAGAACAATTTGCGGCATAAGCTGAATTATGGAACTTTCCTGAACTGGCTCAGGTTGGGAGCCGGACCGCTGTCCGGCTCTTTGCGATCTAAGCCGCCAGGACACCGCTCTTCTTTGCCGTCCACGTGGCGATGTAGTCCATCAGACCAGGCGAGAGGCAGTCATAAGGCGCAAGATCCAGCTCGGTGAGACGCTCACGGATTGCATCCATCTTCGAGGGGTCATAGCCAGCCTCGATGATTGAGGATACGAAAGCGGCAAATCCGGGTTCCGCCCATCCTTCTTCTTCGAAACGCTCAGGATGGACGAAGGATAAGCCCTTGAACGGATGATCCCGGTCCACCGGCCCATACATATGGATACCGCACTCCTTGCAGGCGTGTCGCTGGATGAGGGCTGTTGCGTCGACGACCGTGAGCTTATCGCCGTTCTCAACGACTTCCACGGCTTCCGTGGGTACCACTGCAACAATCGAGAAGTTTGCGCCTACCGGTTTCCAGCACTTGGTGCAGCCGCAGGCATGATTATGGGCGATATCGCCGTTGATCTTCACCTTTACAGGGTTCGTCGTGCACTCACATACGAGAGTGCCTCCAACGAACGGGCCGCCGCCCTTTTTCAATCCCCCATCGACATAAGGGTGTATGGTTGCCATTGCTTCTTTCCTCCTATTTGGCCAGACAACTGCGCCCGGCTTTCAGATCGGCAGGTGGCCGATCAGCGATTAGGCCGCTCGATTGGAACTCCGCTACAGTTCGACAGCGTAGTAGGTGAAGCCGCCTTCGTCCTTTCCGACACCAGAAATGGCTTCATTGATCCTCTCCAGCGGCCAAACCATCGGTGACATGACCGACATGTCGATGATCCCTGCTGCGACCATCGCCGCAATCTCCACCCCTTCTGCGGCCGTGAACCAAACCGAGCCGATCAATTCCATCTGCTCGTCCATCCACCATTTGACGTCGACGGGCAAAGCCCCAGACGTGCCGCCGATATTGACGACGCGCCCTCCCCGTTTGACGCCACCCATGGCGTCCAGCATGGAGTCGAGCGGCGCCTTGGCGCCGAGCGTATCAAGCATCAAGTCCGCGCCGCTCCCGTTAGTCTGCTCCTTGACGAAAGCTCCCGAGGATCCCTTCACGTTCGAGAACGTGACGATCCGGTCCGGCGCGATCGCTTTCAGCCGCTTAAGCAATGTCTCGCCCCTGGCCACGGCGTAGATTTTGGCAACGCCCATCGCCAATGCGAACAGCGTTGCACCCAAGCCTAGCGTCCCAGTGGCGCCGTTGATGATCAGAGTCTTGCCCATGAGCGGACCGCATTTTTTGAGCGCGGCATAGGAGGTGCCGAGATAGCCCATACGGGAACCCTGGACGAACGTCATATTGTCGGGGATTTTGATGACCTGAGCCTGCGGTGCGAGCATGAATTCGCCGAACCCGCCGTAAGGATAACGGGCGAACATATCCATGCTTTTTTGGTTGTAGCCGAAGTAACCGCCAAGCGTCCAATATTCGCAGGCCTGCGGCTTGCCCGAAGAACAATGATGACATGCACCACAGAAGCGGCCGGGATTCACGTACACCCTGTCGCCCGGCTTAATGCTGACCACTTGGGGACCGACCTCGTGAACCACTCCACTTGGATCGAGGCCATGAATCGCGGGCCGTGGCGGCAATGGCATCTGCGGATACCAAGTCTCCCAGTTGGCCAGAACGTTCGCGAGATTCGGAACCATTCCGCAGGCTTTCACGCGGACGATCACGTCACTTCCGGTGGCCTTCGGACGCTCGACCTCATCAATGCTCATCGGCTGACCCACGGCATGAAGCCGGGCGGCACGCATCAGTTCCATTGGTATTCCTCCCAAACTCAAAGATTGCGTCGTATTGACATCCTATATAGATTGTGAATACCGTTTAGTATCTGAAAAGGCAAGCGGGGAATGGCAACTATCCTCGCCGACCCGGCGGAGGCCGGCGTCAAGGAGGAGAAATGGATTTCGTTTTGGTTGACTGGCTCCGCATTCTCTGCGGCGTCTGGTTCATTCCGCATCTCATCGGCAAGGGCCTGCACTATGAGAAAGCCGGGAGTACATTCGAAGCGGCGGGTTTCAAGCCCGGAAGACTTTTCGTGGGCCTTACCATGGTTGCTGAGGCATGTGCCGCAGTGGGCATGACTTTTACTATCTACCCCAGGGTTGCAGCCGTCGTAGGTGCCTCGGTATTGCTCGGGGCCGGCTACGCGGTCGTGAAGATCAACGGCATGAACTGGCGCTGGCAGAAGATGGGGCCGGAGTATCCGATCTTCTGGGCACTCATTTGTCTGCTAACGGCTCTTGTATGATCACTGCATTTTGAGGTACGCCTCGGTGTCTGGATACGCGAGAACGGGAATTGCGAATGGCACGGCTGACACGTGAGCAAAGTCAGGCTCGAACGAAAGAGAAGCTTCTAGCGTCGGCGTATGAAGTCATGGCACGCTACGGTTACGCTGGGGCTTCGATTGAGCGGATCGCCGAGGAGGCCGGTTATTCGAAAGGAGCGTTCTATTCGAACTTTGCCAACAAGGAAGACATCTTCCTCCAACTCCTCGCCGGCAATGCCGGTGGCGACGTGGTCCAACTGACGGAACTTCTCGGGAAATGTGATGAGCCGATGGACCTCATCGACGTTCTCGCAACGTGGGCGAACAATCGCGGAGATGACCGCAAGTGGGGGATGTTGGCGATCGAGCTGCTGCGCATGGCACAGCATGATCACACGCTGGGAGATCGTCACATCAAGCTTTTCCGGGATCAATGGGAAGGCGTAGGTAAGATCCTCATCGACAAGTTGGATCTCGTTATGCAGCCTCCTGCGAGCCCATTCTATATCGGCGGTATCGTTCTCGAGCTCACCTATGGCGGTATTTCGAGCTTCCTCAAGGACGGAGCGCCTGGGGACATGGTCCGGGTCGTCTTGCGAGACATGTACCGCTCGTCGCGGGCAACCACGCCCGGCGTCCCTGCAAAAGCCTGACAGAGGCCATCTGCCGTCGACATGAGAAACGGGCGGCTATGCCTTAGTCGTCCCGCACGCACTTAACCTGTCAACATTCTGTCGATCGTCGAAGCTGCGGCGCTGCAGCGCTGCGGGGGGAAAGCACCCACATTGCGCCTATAGCAAGCTTGACATCTAAAAATTCAAAGACTAGGTTTCATTCAAAGTCTAATTGGTATGCGAAAACCATACGGTATTTAAGCTACAGACTGCGGCGACCGCTGTTGAGGAGCATGCGGGCTATGGGGGGATTATGAGCAAAGGTAAGATGACAGTGAGCTGTCGAAGCACGCAAGCCGGAGGCTAAGGCACCGGTTTTGTCGGCGCCGGGTGCCACGCGTCAGCGTGCTGGCGCTGCAGGATATACATCTCGCAATTCGGAAGACTTCGCATGTTTGGATTTGGCAACTCCCCGCAGGAGGCGCTGGCCGCGTCCCTGCTCGCCATGGTGCTCGTCGGCATTATCGCGTCGGGCCTGATGCGCTGGCGCCGCCTGATGCGCCCCACTGACCTCCTAATGCCTGCTGCATTGCTGGCAGCCTATTGGCTCGTCTACAACAAAGTGCCGGCTTTTCCACCTGTCGGGGCGGTCAACAAGGTATTCTATGTGATTGTTATCGGGACGGCAGTCGGGTTCGCGGTCGAGATCGCCGCCCAACGCGCGGTTCGAGTTGTGTCCCTTTTTCAGCCGGTGGCGGCCGCATTCTATATTGGCCTGCCCCGCTTGGGAGTGGCGACGTGGGAAGTGGCGGCAGCTGCAACGGCTGGCGTGGCTATAGTGTGGCTCGTCTTGGGCGGGGCGTCGGTTCGCGCGGAGGATGACGTAAAGCGGGGCGGCGTCGTTGCCATGCTCGCGCTCGGCTTCGCGCCGATTGCCCTTCTGGGTGCATCGTCCTCTTCGTTTCAGCTCTGTCTGATGCTCGTAGCAGGTTGCCTGGGAATTCTCCTGATACACATCATCAATCCCGTTTTCCGCTTTGGCGGCGCCTCGGCGACCGGCGCATTGGGTGGACTGATTTCCGTCGCTTACACCGTGGTATTGATCACGCGCAAAGCCGATCCCATCGCCATCGCGATCCTCGGCCTCTGCGTTGTGCTGCCAGTGTTCTCGGAGGGTATCTGCCGGCTGCTTGCTGTATCTCGGCAGTTTCCGCGCCTTTTCGTCCATATCGCCCTGGCTGCGCTTCCGGCCGCGTTGGCGGTCGTTGTCGCGTTCCTGGACTATGGATCGAGTTTTCCAGTTTAACATGAGGAGGAGAATGAAAATGAAATACAGACTTGCAGCTTTGTTGCTTTCGATGGCGTCGCTCGCCGGAACAGTGTCGCCCGCCTGGGCCACCAAATTCGACATCGACCCGGTCCATTCAGGGATCGCGTTTTACATCGATCACCTCGGCTTCTCGAAAGTGATTGGCGTCGCGCAGGAATTCTCAGGCGCTTTCGAATTCGATGCCACGAAGCCCGAGGGAAGCAGCCTTGATGTCAAAGTCGCGGTCGGTTCGATCTCGACGAACAACAAGCAGCGCGACGGCGACATACAGGGCGCCGATTGGTTCAATGCGACGGAATTTCCGGAAATCACCTTCGTCGGCAAGGAATTCAAGAAAACCTCCGACACCACGGGACAAATTATTGGCGACCTAACCATTGCCGGGGTCACCAAGTCCGCTGCCCTGGATGTCAAGTTCAATAAGGAAGGCCAGAACCCGTGGGACAAAAGCCACGTGGTCGGCTTCAGCGCGACAACCAAGGTGAAGCGGAGCGATTTCGGCATGAAGGCAGCGCTCGGAATGATCGGTGATGAGGTCGAGCTCGTGATTCAGGTGGAAGGCCGCGAGCACCAAGGCTGATCAAACAATCCGGACCGTAGAGTCCCTTCCCGAAAGGATACCGTCGCCACAAAGCGACGGTATTTTTCCGTATGGGCGCAACCCTTATGCCGTCCGGCCTGGGATAGGCAGCCGAGTTGGTTTTTCCGACTTCTCAGATACTTTTTGGTATGCAAATACGAAATGGTATGTTAACGAGAGATAGCGCTTGCTGGAAGGCAGGGATAAAGCCGTTAGCGCGCATCGGGAGGATCTTTACATGCGTTCGTTTGCAGTCCTCGTTTGTGGTGAGGCCGCGCCGCCAAGCTCGACCGTATCCGGAGTGACAACGGCCGATCAAAATCTCCCTCATTCATCTGCGACGTAACACTCGCACTCAGGCCGCGCCGCGGCAAATTTCGTAACAATCGAAAGGAAACCCATGGACGTTCGCGCCGCCGTTGCCGTTCAGGCCGGAAAACCGCTCGAAGTGATGACCGTGCAGCTGGAAGGGCCGAAGGCCGGCGAAGTGCTGGTCGAGGTCAAGGCGACGGGCATCTGCCACACCGATGATTTCACCCTGTCGGGCGCCGATCCGGAAGGCCTCTTCCCCGCCATCCTCGGCCATGAGGGTGCCGGCATCGTCGTCGATGTCGGTCCGGGCGTCACCTCGGTGAAGAAGGGCGATCACGTCATTCCGCTCTACACGCCGGAATGCCGCGAGTGCTATTCCTGCCTGTCCCGCAAGACCAATCTCTGCACCTCGATCCGCGCCACCCAGGGCCAGGGGCTGATGCCGGATGGCACCAGCCGCTTCTCGATCGGCAAGGACAAGATCCATCACTATATGGGCTGCTCGACCTTTTCGAACTTCACCGTGTTGCCGGAGATCGCCCTTGCCAAGGTCAATCCCGACGCCCCCTTCGACAAGATCTGCTACATCGGCTGCGGCGTCACCACCGGCATCGGCGCGGTCATCAACACCGCCAAGGTGGAGATCGGTTCGACGGCGATCGTCTTCGGTCTCGGCGGCATCGGTCTCAACGTGCTGCAGGGCCTGAAGCTTGCCGGCGCCGACATGATCATCGGCGTCGATATCAACAGTGATCGCAAGGAATGGGGCGAAAAGTTCGGCATGACCCACTTCGTCAATCCGAAGGAGGTCGGTGACGACATCGTGCCCTATCTGGTCAACCTGACCAAACGCAACGGCGACCTGATCGGCGGCGCCGACTATACCTTCGACTGCACCGGCAACACCAAGGTGATGCGCCAGGCGCTGGAAGCCAGCCATCGCGGCTGGGGCAAGTCCATCATCATCGGCGTGGCCGGCGCCGGCCAGGAGATCTCCACCCGGCCGTTCCAGCTGGTCACCGGCCGCAACTGGATGGGCACCGCCTTCGGCGGCGCCCGCGGGCGCACCGACGTGCCGAAGATCGTCGACTGGTACATGCAGGGCAAGATCCAGATCGATCCGATGATCACCCACACCATGCCGCTTGATGACATCAACAAGGGCTTCGAGCTGATGCATTCCGGCAAGAGCATCCGCGGCGTCGTCGTGTACTGACAAATCGCATTATGGGGAGTGACATGTTTATAGGTTCGCCACGAGAGCGGTTCGAGGGGGAAGCACGCGTCGCGATGACGCCGGACAGCGCCACCCAGCTTCAGAAACTCGGATATCACTGTGCCATCGAAACGGGCGCCGGCAAACTTGCCGGCTTCTCCGACGACGCCTATCGCGCAGTTGGCGTTACGGTCGTCGACAGCATTGACGCACTTTATGCAAGCGTAGACGTCATCGCTCAGGTGCGGCCGCCCGAAGCGAACGACCTAGCAAGGCTTTCGGCAAGCAAGACGCTGATCTCCTTCTTCTATCCTGCGCAAAACAAAGAGCTTCTCGAGCAGGCGAAGACGACCGGCGCAAACGTGGTTGCCATGGACATGGTGCCGCGCATTTCGCGCGCCCAGAAGATGGACGCGCTGTCTTCCATGGCCAACATCGCCGGCTATCGCGCCGTGATCGAGGCCGGCAATAATTTCGGCCGCTTCTTCACCGGCCAGGTGACCGCGGCCGGCAAGATCCCGCCAGCCAAAGTTCTGGTCATTGGCGCCGGCGTCGCCGGTCTGGCCGCCGTCGGCACCAGCATCTCGCTCGGCGCCATCACCTATGCATTCGACGTTCGACCGGAAGTGGCCGAGCAGATCGAATCGATGGGTGCCGAATTCGTCTTCCTCGACTTCAAGGAACAGCAGCAGGACGGCGCGGCGACGGGTGGCTATGCATCGCCGTCGAGCCCCGAATTTCGCGAAGCGCAATTGAAAAAGTTCCGTGAGATCGCGTCGGACATCGACGTCGTCGTCAGCACCGCGCTGATCCCGGGCCGCGACGCGCCGAAGCTCTGGCTTGCCGACATGGTCGCCGCGATGAAGCCGGGCTCCGTGGTCGTCGACCTTGCGGCGGAACGCGGCGGGAATTGCGACCTGACTGTTCCGGATCAGAAGATCGTTTCTGAGAACGGCGTCACCGTCATCGGCTATACCGATTTCCCGAGCCGCATGGCCGCGCAAGCCTCGACCCTCTATTCGACGAACATCCGCCATATGATGACGGACCTGACGCCGAAGAAGGATGGCGTTCTCGTCCATAACATGGAAGACGATGTTATTCGCGGAGCCACTGTGGCGTTCCAGGGCGAGATCACCTATCCGCCACCGCCGCCGAAGATCCAGGCGATTGCAGCCCAGAAACGACAAGAAAAGCCCAAGGAGTTGACGCCGGAAGAACGGCGTGCAGCCGAAGCTTCCGCCTTCAAGTCGGCAACGCGGCAGCAGGTCGGCCTGCTCGTCGTCGGCGGTGTTCTCATGGCGCTTATCGGCGCCTATGCACCGTCGGCCTTCATGGGCCACTTCATCGTCTTCGCGCTTTCCTGCTTCGTCGGCTTCCAGGTCATTTGGGGTGTTAGCCATTCGCTGCATACGCCGCTGATGGCCGTGACCAATGCGATTTCCGGGATCATCATCATCGGTGCGTTGCTGCAGGTCACTGCAGGCGGCTGGCTGGTGACCGCCCTTGCCGCCGTTTCGGTGGCGATCGCCACCATCAACATCGTTGGCGGCTTCATGGTCACGCGGCGCATGTTGAACATGTTCCAAAAGTCGTGACGCCAGCCCGGGGTATAGAACTATGTCTATCGGTATCCAGACCGCGGCTTACATCGCCGCATCCGTTCTCTTCATCCTTTCGCTCGGCGGTCTTTCCGGTCAGGAAAGCGCCAAGCGCGCCGTATGGTACGGCATATCAGGCATGGCAATAGCCGTGCTCGCGACCATTCTTGGGCCGGGCGTGGGGCTTTCCGTCGTCCTGAGCACCATGCTCGTCGTTGGTGCTGTCGTCGGCACGTTGTTGGCACAGCGCGTCGAAATGACCGGCATGCCGCAACTCGTGGCGGCGCTACACTCCTTTGTGGGCCTCGCTGCGGTACTGATCGGCCTCAACTCCGACATGACGGCACATGAGTTCGCCTCCAATGCGGAAAAGATCATCCATGAAGTGGAAATCTTCCTTGGCGTGTTCATCGGTGCGGTAACCTTCACCGGCTCGATCATCGCCTATGGCAAACTTTCTGGCCATATCGGCGGCAAGGCACTTATCCTGTCCGGCCGGCACATATTCAATATCCTGATGGTGCTCGGGTCGTTGGTGCTGATGATCGGGTACATGAATGGCGCAGGTGCATGGACCCTCTACCTGATGACGCTGATCGCCTTTGTCATCGGCGCTCATCTCGTCATGGCCATCGGCGGCGCCGATATGCCGGTCGTGGTTTCGATGCTCAACTCCTATTCCGGCTGGGCGGCCGCGGCGACGGGCTTCCTGCTCGGCAACGACCTGTTGATCGTTACCGGAGCGCTTGTCGGCTCGTCGGGCGCGATCCTGTCCTACATCATGTGCAAGGCGATGAACCGCCAGTTCCTGTCGGTCATTCTCGGTGGCTTCGGCAATGCCTCGGGCCCGACGATGGTCGTCGAGGGTGAGCAAGTTGCCATCGATGCCGAAGGTGTTGCCGCAGCGCTCAACGATGCCGACTCGGTGATCATCGTTCCGGGTTACGGCATGGCGGTTGCGCAGGCCCAGAGTGCGGTTTCGGAACTCACGCGCAAGCTGCGCGCCGCCGGAAAGCAGGTGCGCTTTGCGATCCATCCGGTCGCAGGTCGGCTGCCCGGCCACATGAACGTCCTGCTGGCGGAAGCAAAGGTCCCTTACGACATTGTATTGGAGATGGACGAGATCAACGACGACTTCCATGAAACCGATGTCGTCATCGTCATCGGCTCGAACGACATCGTCAATCCGGCGGCACAGGAAGATCCGAACTCGCCGATCGCAGGCATGCCGGTCCTCGAGGTCTGGAAAGCCAAGCAGGTTTTCGTCTCCAAACGCGGCCAGGGCACCGGCTATTCCGGTATCGAGAACCCGCTGTTCTTCAAGGAAAACACCCGCATGTACTACGGCGACGCCAAGGAGTCGGTCAACGGCCTGCTTCCGAAGCTGGCCTGAGAGCTTGATGATCTCCGCTTCCGACTGGAGACATTTTCTCAAAGAAACATGTGCGCGCCAGCCGTAAGCCCGTCACGGCAGGCTCGCCCTTGTGCGCTCGGCCCCTCCCAAATTCGTCCGACCATGACCATGCGATAGCGAAAGCGGCAATCGACATATGGATACGGGTTGCGCGACAAAGGATTTGGGAGCAGGGCCGCTGGCGATCTCGAAATCTGGCCCGATTGAGGGGGGCGGACCGCCTCCCCAGTCGTCAGAGCGCGATAGCGCTAAGACGGGTACGCCCACATGCGGTTAAGGCGGCTCGAACGGTCTACCCTGGATGGCGAAGTATGGCACAGGGCCAATTGCAGGCTGAGCCGATCGAATAAAGGGATGTTGGGTCGTCAGGTTCGTCCGCCGGGCATTCACTCGTTAGCCCGGCAGCATTGGCAAATAGTCCTCGAGATCCGCCCGTGATGCGAGCGGATCTATTGTTAATCTTCGGGGGCGATGCGAACGACGATTCCACTGAGAGTCTCGTCAAAGGGGATCTGACAGGAAAGCCGCGAGTTCTCTTGGCGGTAGTCGGAGCCTTCCAGCAACTCACTCTCGTCGATCGAGGGCTCTGCCAGAGTTGCGGTCTTCGGTAGCTCCTCGACGTAGAGGTGGCAGGTGGCACAGGAAAGGCACCCGCCACACATTGCGAGCAGCTCATCAAAGCCCGCGCCTCGGATGTTCTCCATCAGCGAAGCGCCCACCCTTCCCTCGAAACTATGCAGCTCTCCATCCCGCGTACGCACTGATATCATGGACATTTTTTCCTCCACTTTCATTCGGGCCTCGAATGCCTCACAGCACTTCTGGGCCAAGTTCCTTGAGTTGTTTCGATGTGTCCGCCAAGGCGTCGCGGTCGATCCTCGCTGAGCTATCGACAAGCTTTCGTCCTTGCACGTAGTCTCGGGATGCATTGACGCAATCGAGGGCCAGAACCGCCCCGTCCTTCAGATAAATAACGCTGAAGCTCCGACTGGAGGGATTGCCGCGCGTCACCACGCTGTCAAAGCCGTAGTTGAGACCGATGGTCTGCATTCTCAAATCGTATTGATTGGACCAGAACCAGGGCGTTGCATCGTAGGGCTTGAGTTCGCCGCAGATCGCCTTCGCGGCAGTCGTCGCCTGATCCGTCGCGTTTTGCACAGATTCAATGCGAATGCCGCGGCCATGTCTAAGCCGGGCGCAGTCTCCAATGCAGTAAATGTCCGGCAGGGATGTCCGGCATAACTCATCGATATCCACACCGTTTAAGCCTTCCGCGCCCGCCTCGGTCAGTGGGCCGGCCGAAGGGACAATGCCTATACCGACCACGACGATATCGGCTGGGATCTTCTCGCCGGTCGCAAGCACCACGTTCTTGACGCGGCCGTTGGAACCTTCCAGCGAACCGACACCGCAGTTGAGGCGGATGTCGACGCCATGTGCGCGATGCTCGGCTTCGTAGAACCTCGATACCGTTTCCCCGGCCACGCGCGCGAGTACGCGGTCGAGCGCCTCGACCAAAGTGACCTCCTTGCCGATCTCTCGGAACACGGCTGCCGCTTCGAGACCGACATAACCGCCGCCGACGATCACGATCCTTTCGGCGTCGGGAAGGCCTTCGACGAGCGCGTCGCAATCTGCCTTGTTGCGTATATAGCAGATTCCGGCCAACTCGCTGCCTGAGCAGGAAAGCTTCCTCGGTTCGCCACCGGCCGCCCACACGAGCCTGCCGTAGGAGAAGCGTTCGCCCAGGTCGGTGACGACGACATGGGCTGCCGCATCGACGGTGGTCACACGCCTGCCCAGCATCAGTTCCACCTGCCGGGAGGTCCAGAAGTCCCCCGGCCTCAGATGCATCCTTTCGAAGGATTTCTTGCCTGCGAGATATTCTTTCGAAAGCGAAGGGCGGTCGTAGGGAACTTCCGCCTCAGCGCCGATCAGGGCAATGCGTCCGGTGAACCCGGACTGCCTGAGCGCCGCCGCTGACTGCGAGCCGCCATGTCCGCCGCCGACGATGATGCAGTCGAAGAAGCCATTGTGATGCTCCTGCGTCATTGTCACGACTTTCTTTCAGCACCGATGAGGACGAAGCACATGGTCGCGGGCTTGTCGCCCTTGTTGCGCCAGGCGTGGCGCGTGCCGCATTGGACGACGACGTCGCCCTGCTTCAGCAGCGTTTCGGCGCCGTCATCGAGTTCAAGCCACACTTCACCGTCGAGTACGATGTCATAGTCGATGGTATCTGTAGTGTGCATCCCGGGTGCATCAGGCTCGAACGCCTGGATCAGGCCGGGGATGTGCATCGCCTGTTCCTCAACCGCGGCCGCTGGATCGATGGTTGCGAATACCGAGTCTGGCGGAAAGACGACGATCATCAGCTTCGTCTGGCCCGGTTCGGGGGTGATCAGGATTTGCGGCGGCGCCTGCTCCGCATGACTTTGCGGAAGGCTGGGTTTCGCCGAAGTTGCATAAAGGACCGAGGTAAGGTGGCCCGGCACAGAGCCGTACACATGGGCATTGGGTGCGGGGCCGTCGCTGATGAACACTGACCTGCCGTTACTAATCCCTGTGACGACGCGCCGGGGTATGCGCAGTTGCGTTGCCCTATTCATAGATCAAGCCCTTCGCCTCAAGCTGCGGACGCATGTTGTTAATGTCGAGGCTCAGTTGGCCTCTCTCGTAGAGACCGCGCTTTTCGTCTTCCATTTTCTGGCGTTGGCGCGCCTTTTCGAGGACCATCGCGGCCTCATCGCGCTTGACGACACAGACACCATCGTCGTCGGCGACGATGACGTCGCCGGGTTCGATGTGGGCTCCGGCGCAGACCACGGGGACCTGGACGTTCGCGAGCGTCTCCTTGACCGTGCCTTGGGCCGATATTGCCTTCGACCAAACGGGAAAGTTCATGGACCGCAGGTCAGCGACATCGCGTACGCCGGCATCGATCACGAGTCCCAGAATTCCGCGAGCCTTGCACGATGTCGCGAGAAGATCGCCGAAATATCCGTCCGTGCACGGCGAAGTTGGTGTGACGACCAGGATGTCGCCGGGCTGCGCGACCTCAAGCGCGACATGGATCATCCAATTGTCACCCGGTGGCACCTCGCATGTGAGCGCCGTGCCACCGATGCGCGAGCCGTCGATCACGGGGCGCAGATGCGGGGCCAGCAATCCCTTCCGGCCTTGCGCTTCATGGACTGTAGCGACGCCGAGCTTACCCAAGGCTTCGCATGTCTCGCGATCCGTTCGCGGTGTCTTGGTCATTACCTTCATTGGGAACCTCTCGAGATGGAATCAAACGTGATTCAACCAGCCGACCGCGCCTTGGAGGAAACTGCGATCAAACACGCCTGCGGCGCTGGATCTGGCTGATCCGTCAAGCAGGTTGGCGCGGATCATCAAGTCGACCGTGGTATCCATGGCACGTTGCGGAATGGACAAATCGCCGGGCCACATACCCATGTCGCGCATGTAGTGGAGGCCGCGCGAGGCGAGTTCGGTGTCGTCCTTCGTGGTAATGCGCTGGAAAATCGGAAGCGTGATTTCTTCGCGGCTCGGGTCGTTCGTGATCGAATAGGCCTCGAACAATGCCTTGAGGAAACGGCCGACCACATCACGGTTACGATCCAACCAGCTTTTGCGGCCAATGACAGCGGCGAAGACGATCTCGGGGATGACATCATTGATCTCGCCGATCAGGTTGTAGCCATCACGTTCAGCCAGGAAATTCCATGGCGCGGGCTGCGGGGCGCAGTCAATTTCCCCCGTCTGCAGGGCTTCCCAGCGCTTGGTGTGGATGCCGGCGAGTTCGAATTCGTAGTCGCCGGGATACCGCAGGCCTTCCTGGGACAGCAGCATCTGGGTGTAGATCGCCGTGCCCTCTGTCAGCGACGATGTGCCGACCTTTTTGCCCTTGAGGTCCTCGATCCTCTTGATCGAAGGCTGAGCGACCAGCGACATCGGCAGGCGATTGGCATTCGAGGCGATGACCCTGAGTTCGCCGCCTTTGACGAAGTTCGAGACGGCACCTTCAGGTGGCGTTATCGCAAGATCGGCCTCGCCTTCGACAACCGCGGTGGTCGCCTTGTCGACGGTGCCCATCTTCTTGTATTCGATCACCAGCCCGTGCTTGGCGAAAATTCCATGCTCTTCGGCCACGAAGACCGGGAGCCAGTTGAACCCTTGCGCCCCGCCCGCGAGGCTTAGACTTTGGCTGGAAGCCATATGTTTTCTCCCTGACAATTTCGAGGCTTCAAAGGCCGCGCTTGCGCAACCGCTCATCCAGAAGCGGATAGACCCGACGTGCGTTTCCTTCGAAGACTGCGTGTCTTTGTTCGTCATCAAGCGTGAGCTGGTCGATGTATCTCTTGGTGTCGTCGAACGGGTGCCCCGTCTCCGGATCGATCGCCTTGACTGCGCCGAGCAGCTCGGATCCGAACAGGATGTTCTTGGTGTCGACGACGCGGAAGAGCGTGTCGATGCCCGCCTGGTGATAGACGCAGGTGTCGAAGAACACATTGTTCATGAGGTGCGTGTCGAGGCCCGGCTTTTCGAGCATGATCGACAGGCCGCGATAACGGCCCCAGTGATACGGCGCAGCCCCGCCTCCGTGCGGTATGATAAGCTTGAGTTCCGGATGGCGCTCGAACAGCTCTCCCTGAATCAACTGCATGAATACCGCCGTATCCGCGTTGATGTAGTGCGCACCCGTCATGTGAAGGCACCGCTCGCAGGAACTCGAAACGTGGATCATCGCTGGGACCCTGAGGGCGACCATGGCCTCCCACATAGGGTCCCACCATGGATCGTAGATCGGCGGCGCGCTCCAACGCCCGCCTGACGGGTCGGGGTTGAGATTACAGCCCACAAAGCCGCTTTCGACGCAGCGCTCCAACTCCTCGATGACATCAGACAGGTCGCCATCAACTGTTTGGGGAAGCTGGCAGACGGCTGCGAAATTATCCGGGAACATGTCGACGATCCGGCCGACATTGTCGTTCGACAGGCGCGACCATTCCTTGGCGACCGACGGTCCCGGCACGTGATGACCCATGCCGGAGGCGCGCGGGCTGAGAAGCGTCACGTGCGAACCGCGCTCGCGCTGAATTTTAAGCTGGTTCGCCTCGATAATGTCGCGCAGTTGCTTGTCGGGTATCCCCGGATAGATCGGCGGCTCGGAGGACTTGCCTTCCGCATAGGCGACTTGCGCCGTTCGGAAGGCATGGTGCTCTGGTGGTTCCGTCGTGAAGTGGCCGTGGCAGTCGATGATCAAAGACATCATCCATTCCACTTCGCAGGAAGGTCGGAGATGCCACGGAACCGCCAGCCCTTGCCTGTGATCTCCCGCGAAGTATCGAGACGAAGATCGGGCAACTGCCGGAACACCTCGGCAAGCGCAATCTCACCCATCGCACGCGACAGGAAGTGGCCGGAACAGAAGTGCGGACGGAAGCCGAATGACAGGTGCTGCTTCTTCTTGCGGAACATGTCGAAACGGTCGGCATCTTCGAAACGCGTCTCATCGCGGTTGGCCGACCCCATGACAATAGCGACGGATGCCCCCTCTGGGATGACCGTTCCGGCGATCTCGAAATCTTCCTTGGCGATGCGCGGTGTTACGCCGATCGGGGCGATCCAGCGCAAGCCCTCATCGAAGGCGCGCATCGCGTTTTCCTGCGGCTGCTCGGCCATAAGCTTCGCCTGGTCGGGATTCGAAAGAAGACCCGTGCAGGCATTCGCCGCCGCATGCCCCGGCTCCTGGAGACCGCCAAGGATGATGACGCGCATGGTCGGAGAAATCTCCTCCCAGCTGCGAACCTCGCCCTTTGCCATGCCGCCATACATGACATGGCTGAGCAGCGAGTGGTTGGGCTTTGATAGGCACGCCTGGTAAAGATCGCCCATCTGCTTGTCGATGTCGGCGAGCGCGTCGTCCAGTCGCTTCCATATGGCCGGATCATTGCTGACGTTCTGCAGGCCGAGCGCCATCGCGTGAAACCACTCGACGAGGGTTTCGTTTGGCGTCTCCGTCAGGCCGATGACGTCGCCAATGCACCGCACCGAGATTGGCTCGAAGAGTTCCGTTGTCAGGTTCGCTTCGCCATTCTTCTTGATGGAGTCGATATAACGCTGCACGACCGGGCGCGTCAGACCTTCGACGAACGAGCGCACGCGTTCCTGCGTGAGATTTTCGTCGATACCCTGACGGAGGCACTGGTGATCTTCACCAGACATGGTCAGGACGTTCGGCATGCCCATGACGCGAGCTTCCGGACGGTCGGCTGAGCCCGACGGTCCAAACACCTTGTCGTTGCCGCCGATCGTGCGGCAGTCGTCGAACCGCGTAATGAAATATTCTTTCGTGCCTTCGAAGAAGGCCACAGGCTCCTCCGCGCGAAGCCTCGCGTAGACGGGATAGGGATCCCTATAGAGATTTTCGCCCGTCAGTTCGGTGTGCGTTCCCGTCATTGATTTCCTCCCTCACCCGCGTCGCGGGGTCTTCGCCAATCCGCCACCATGTTCTCCAACCCGGCGGCATGCATTTTCAGGACGTTCCTTTGGAGCAATCGCCACGCGATTGATGCTTGACATACCGAAACGTCTTCGGATACTGATAGGTATCCAAAGCGAGGTTGGCTGTCAACAAGAGAAATCGACAGGCCGTGGAGAGACCGCTTCGGAAGGGAGGAAATCAGTGAGCAACAGCAGCATCGCCGAGGTGCGCCTTGTGCTTGAGGCGCGGGATGTCTCCGTGCAGTTTGGCGGCGTCAAAGCCCTGACCAATGTGTCGGTTTCCGTGAAGGCAGGAGAAATCTGTGGCTTGATCGGGCCGAACGGAGCAGGCAAATCGACATTTCTCAACGCGGCGACCCGGCTCGTAAATTACACAAGCGGATCCATCATGCTTGGCGGTCAGCCACTCGAAGGCGTCGGTTCGCGCGAGATGATCGGAATGGGCATCGCGAGGACCTTCCAGAACCTCGGTATCTATGGCTCGATGACCGTTCTGGAGAATGTCATGCTCGGGGCGCATCACCGGTTTGGCGGCAAGTTCGCTCAAGCGATCTTCGCTCCATCTCGGATAAGGGCGGAGGAACGGTCTGCACGCGAGAAGGCTATGGCGGTGCTTGAAGAGGTCGGCATGGTCGAGCTCGCCGCGCGCGCGGCCGGATCGCTTTCCTATCCCCTGCAGAAGCGTATGGAGATCGCTCGCGCGCTTGCCGCCGAGCCTAAAATTCTTCTGCTTGACGAACCCGCCGGCGGACTGACGCACGGCGAGGTCCACGAATTTGGGTCGCTCGTCGATGGCATCCGACGCAAGCGGAACCTCTCCATTCTTCTCATCGAGCATCACATGGGGCTGGTCATGAGCCTTTGCGACCGGATCGTTGTCTTGCATCTGGGTCGCAACTTGGCCGAAGGCACCCCTTCCGAAATCAAGTCCAACGACGCGGTGATTGCCGCCTACCTCGGGAAGGCGGCATGACGCTGGATCTCAAGAACCTCTCCGTGTTCTACGGCAAGACGCAGGCACTGTTCGACTGTTCTTTCTCAGTGGGAGAAGGCGAATTTGTCGCCCTGCTCGGCTCCAACGGGGCTGGGAAGACGACGCTGCTGCGTGCCGTTTCCGGACTGCTCCCATTCAAAGGCTCGATTGCCTTTTCTGGAATGGCGCTCGACAAGATCGTCGCGCAGAAGCGCCTTGCGCTCGGCATTGCTCACATACCCCAGGGGCGCGGGACTTTCTCCGAGTTTACGGTCGATGAAAACCTCTCCCTCGGGGCAACGATCGTGTCGAACCGATCACAAGTGAGAGAGGACAAGGACCGCTGGTACGAGACATTCCCGCGTCTGCGTGAACGGCGCGATCAGCTTGCGGGAAACCTTAGCGGTGGGGAACAGCAGATGCTGGCTGTCGCACGCGCGCTCATGTCTCGTCCGAAGCTTCTGATGTGCGACGAACCATCGCTCGGGCTCGCCCCTTCGATCACTCAGGAAATCCTGGCGATTTTCAAGACGCTCAACAAGGATCACGGCATGACGCTGCTCGTGGTCGAGCAGAATGTCGACATCACCCTTCAATATGCCGACCGGGCCTTCGTTATCGAGGCCGGCCAGATTGTGGCAAGCGGTGCGGCAACCGAGCTGATCGCCAACGAAGACATCAAGAAATCTTACCTGGGAGTTGCCTGATGAGCCTCTTCTTCCAGCTCGTCGTCAGCGGCCTGACCACGGGCGCAATTTACGCGGCGCTCGCCCTGGCGCTCGTCCTCATCTTCAGGGCAACCAACGTCGTCAACTTCGGCCAGGGCGAGATGGCGACCTTTTCCGCCTATGTCGCCTGGCAGTTGATGCAATGGGGTGCGCCGCTCTGGCTCGCCGTCCTCGCGAGCCTCATTGTGGCGTTTGCTATTGGGATTGTGACTTTCCGCTTGATTATCCGGCCGATGTTGAGCGCTCCCGTGGAGGCGGTCGTCGTCATCACCCTTGGCATCCTCGTCCTCTTCCAAGCGGCGTGCATGTGGATGTGGGGCGCCGAACAACTCTCGTTCCCAAGCCTCTTCCCTGACGGCGGTTGGGATATCGGCGGCGTTCGCGTGCTCGCTTCCGCCATCGGCACGCTAACGATCCTTTTTGTTATCGCTTTGGCGATGGGCTTTATCTTCCGGTTCACCAGGCTTGGCCTATCGATGCGTGCGGCGGCTTTCGACCATGCCCGAAGCGTACTTGTCGGCGTGAATGTCGAACGCATGCTGATGTTGGGCTGGGGTTTTGCCGCCGTTATTGGGGCACTTGCCGCAATCCTGATTGCCCCTCGGCTCTTCCTCAGCCCGACGATGATGACGCCAATCCTCTTTTACGGGCTCGCTGCAGCAACGCTCGGCGGCTGGGACAGTCCGCTTGGCGCAATCGTCGGCGGCCTCGCCGTCGGCGTCGCCGAGAGCTTAGGTGCCAGCTACCTCTCGTTCATCGGCGCCGACATGCGCATCGCCGTGCCGATCGCCCTCACGCTCATCATCCTGCTCGTGAAGCCCGTCGGCCTGTTCGGATCCTACAAGGTGACAAAACTATGAATGACGGATTCCGCGCGGCGGCTCTCAAGTTCGGTCTCTTTGCGATCGTCGCGATCCTTATCCCAGTCTTTGTGCCGGGATACGCACTTCAGCAGGTGGCGATCGCGATCGCCTACGCCATCGCTATTTTAGGTCTGAACCTGCTAATGGGGTTCGCTGGCCAAATTTGCCTTGCGCAGGGAACGCTGTTCGGCGTCGGCGCTTACGTGACGGCGATCCTCAATGCCACCTACGGCATCTCGCCGCTCGTAACGTTGCCTGTCTCTGCAGCCGTGGCGGCCGTCGTCGGGCTTGCCATCGGCCTTCCGGCACTCAGGCTTCAGGGCTTGCAGCTTGCCATCGTGACATTTGGTATCGCGGCCGCGTTCCCGCAATTGCTGCTCAAGATGGGGAGCCTGACGGGTGGAGTGTCGGGGCTTCCAATCGATGCCCTCGAACCTCCGAGCTTCATGCCGGACAATCCCGAGTTGTGGCTCTACATCATATCGCTCACTTGCGCGGGGATCGGTGCCCTGCTTGTCTCGCTAATGCTCTTCGGCGACAACGGGCGCGCGCTCAGGGCACAGCGGGACAATCCACAGATTGCCCAAGCGCTCGGCATCAACCTGATACGTACTCGCCTTTGGGCATTTGCCGCAAGCTCGGCGCTCGCGGGACTCGGCGGCGGAGTGTTCGGGATCATCAGTGGTTTCATCAGCCCGGAGTCGTTCCTGGCAATCCTGTCCATCAACATCGTGATCGGCAGCATTGTCGGCGGCGTTACCAGTATCGTCGGAGCATTTCTCGGCGGCCTGTTCATGGTCTTCGTCCCGACCTGGGCATCTGACATCAACCTGAGCCTCGGCAATCTGATCTACGGCCTTGCGCTCATTCTGATCATGATGGTCGCGCGCAATGGGGTCACTGGCTTCATCGAAAAATGGCTCTCGATGACTTTTCGGAGGATGGCGAGTAGCCGACGCCAAATTGAAACAAGGGAGGAACTGATATGAGATTTATTTCTATACTGACAGGAAGCGCAATGCCGCTGGCTGTCGCGGTGCTGCTCGCGGCAAGCAATGCCAATGCTGCGGAACCGTCGCCGGGTGTTACCGACGACACCATTAAAATTGGTGTCACGGGACCACTGACTGGACCGGTCGCGGTCGTCGGCGGTGTCGCCGAAGGCATACGAGCGCGCGTCGAGCAGGCCAACGCCGAAGGCGGCGTTAAGATGGGCGACGGCAAGACCCGCAAGATCGATCTCATCATCGAAGATGATGGCCTTGATCCCCAGCGCACCTTGGCGAATGTCCGCAAGATGGTCGAGAAAGATCAGGTATTTGCTCTCGTCGGCACCGCGGCGACGCCAAACAATCTGGCGATCGGCCGTTACATCACGCAGAAGAAAGTCCCGAACGTTTTCATGTATTCCGGTGTCGTCTCCCTGAACGCACCCGAGTGGGAGGTTGGCTTCGTACCGTCGTTTTCAACCGAAGCAGACTCATTTGCTGCGTATCTTCAGATCAACAAGCCCGACGCAAAGGTGGCGTTCCTGTATCTGAACACCGAGACGGGCCAAACCTTCATGAAGGCCTTCGATAGCGCAATCGACGGAACGAACATCAAGGTGATCGAACGCCAGCCGGTGACATCGCAGGACCCCACTGTCGAGACCCAGCTAAATACTCTGAAAGCTTCTGGCGCTGATACATTGGTTATTATCGCCGCGCCCCGCCAGGGGGGCGAGGCCATCCGTTTCCAGTCCGAAAGCGGTTGGAAGCCTTTAACCCTGGTCACCAACTTGTCATCGGCGTATCCGGTTCTCCAGTCAGTCGGCCTGGAAAATGCCAAGGGTATCATCACCTCCGACTTCCTAAAGCCGATCACCAGCAATCAGAAATCCGGTGACGAAGGCGTCGATCACTATCTCGACGCCATAAAAGCAGCCAAGGTGAACTTCGTCTTCGCCAATACGATTGGCCAGACCGGATATGCAATTGGCGACACGCTCGTCCAGTCCCTCGAAAAGCTCAAGGACCCCACCCGCGAAGAGCTGATGAAGGTCGTTCACAACATGGACGGTTGGAAGAACCCATTGCTCCAAGAGGGCATCACAATGACAACCAAGGAAGGATCCGACATCTACCCCGTGGAGGCACTCCAGCTATACCAGTTCGATGGCCAAGAATACGCACCGCTCGGTGGCGTCTTGGACTTTGAAGGCAAAACATACGAATAGCTCCCTACCAGTGGGTGCCGGCAACCGGCGCCCACACAGGTGAGGCAGATTTGGCAAGCATGGGCGGCAAAATTTACCGGGTCCGATAGTTGAACGACGAGCGCGGGAATTGTCGACATCTTCGCGGCAGGACGGCGCTCTTGGTCGTCATGCATTCGTACGTCCCGATTGGTACTAAGGAGCAGGCCTGGAATTCACTCGTCAGTCGGATAACGACCCTGCGTGAGATTGAACACCGCCGTCAGGTTGACGATGATGCTGGAGGTGCACTCCTCCTTGTTGATGACGCGGGCGTCGAGAACCTTGCTGGCGCTGCGGAGGCGTGATGCGGCTCCCTGCGGAAGGGACAGATGGCGATCTTCAACCCGACGGGCGACGTAACCGGCAAAGCCCGCATCATCGAACGAACCTTTGACGGTGACCCGAACCCCTCGACACTCTCGGTGCAAAAGCTCCTCTTGGTTCCATGTTGGATGCGATGGGGACGCCGTTGTTTCGCGTTCGCAGGCGCTACCGCGCAATTGACATACCGCGCGGTCACCTCGCCTTGGCATTCCACCTGTTCATTTGAACACGGCTTACTGATCGCAGCGTGGATATCTGCCCATCCCCAAATGGGGCGGCAACTCTTCCTCCAACTCGTCAACGCGCTGCGAACTCAGGCCATGACCCGCACATCCTCATCACCCGTCAAAGCCCCGCTCCAACCTCGCTGCATGCTGCCCTAAAATTCAAGGCACTTGGAGTGGCAAATCGAGCAATTCGATCGCCACACAGTCGTCGATGATGGAAGGCTGCACCTGAAAGGCTGACAGAATTTGGCGCACGACCTTTTCAGGATGATCGTGCTCCTGCTCTTGCCGGAGAAGCGTTGTCATCGACGCGAGAACGGTGCCAATCATCATATCTCGCCCGATCGTGACGCTTTGCAATTTGAATTCGCCCGACTCGATGCCCTCCTGAACGGACGCCGTTGCGTATTGGAACGTATCCGAACCGAAAATGGGCCCGACACTGGAAAGGTTGACCATCGCCCAACCCCAGGAATGATCTTGGCGCGCGCGATGCAGGTAATAACGGATGGCCAGTGCAACCCGCATCGCGCAGATAGGAAGTGTTCGCATGAGCTCTTGCACTGCAACGTTGAACTCATGGCTCATTTCATAGGTGAGCACCTCGAACAGCTCGTCAATGTCAGAGAAATAGTTGTAAAAGGTCCCCCGTGAGATGAGGGCGATCCCACACACTTCTTCGATACGCGTTGACCTCCCGTTTGGACGGCCAAGCAGATGAAACGCCGCTGAAAGGATAGTCGCCCGGGTACGCGCACGCTTCTCCACGCCGATCTGCGCACGCCGTTCCGGGCTTATTTTCGTCGCCATGCCTGCTCGATTCCTCATTCAATCGCAGCGTATATAGGCCGGTCATGTCACGAAACCATTTTCAGAACAATGCATGGGATTTTTGGAAATCTTACCGATCAGCTCCGTTCGAAGCATGAGAAAATACTGTTTTGATGCAAGTAGTTCTGCCGACATCGGGACGTAAACTGCCTGCGATGAAGATGTGCGACATCGTGCCATGAACCTGCTTTCGACGGCCGCAACAGTTGCCGCCTTCGGAAGGATTGATCATGACGCCTTACGTTTTAAGCGCCAAAGCCTGGATCTCGCGGATGACCCTCCTACGGGAAGACCACAGTCTTCAGGCCATTGAGCATGACACGGGTTTCAAGATGCAATTTGACGGCCTTGGCGAGCACTCGGCTTTCAATATCGCGGCCGGTCGCGACAAGATCCTCCGGGCCCATGGCGTGATGCACACGCTCGACTTGCTGCTCGATGATCGGCCCTTCGTCCAGATCAGGAGTGACATAATGCGCGGTGGCTCCGATCTGTTTGACCCCCCTTTCAAAGGCCTGATGATAGGGCTTGGCTCCCTTGAAGCTTGGCAGGAAAGAGTGATGAATATTGATAATCCTTCCGAACAGGCGGCTCGAAAGCTCCGTCGACAGAACCTGCATATAGCGCGCCAGGACGATCAGATCCGATTGCGCATCGCTCATCAGCGTCAGGAGCTTTTCCTCTTGTTGAGCCTTCGTATCGCTGTTTACCGGCAGGTAATGGAAAGGTGCGCCCTCACGCTCCGCTGTCGGGCGGCAGTCCTCATGATTTGAGACGATTGCCGCAACCTCCGCGTTCAACCAGCCAACCCGGATTTGGTAGAGCAGATGTAAGAGCGCGTGATCGAATTTCGAAACCATGATGATGATCCGCGGCTTCCGTCCGACGTCGATCAACTCGAGCTTCATGGAAAACCGTTCAATCGGAGATTTCAGTGCACGACGAACCATGGCCTCCGTGACCGCTGTCGGGACAGAAAACGCGATGCGCATGAAAAAGGTGTTGGAGACACGATCCCAGAATTGATTGGAATCGGAAATGTTGGCGCCGAGCGCTGAAAGTTCAGAGGTCACCGCGGCGACGATTCCAGGCTTGTCTTGACATGACAAAGTCAAGACGAAGTTCTGCTGCACGGAGATTGTTTTCATTGCATAAAGCCTACTTCGATATGTGACTTGCCAGAAAGTCTCGGATCCATTCGGCCGTTTTTCCAACACCGCCGAATGGATAGAAATGCAAACAAACTGATCCGTGCTTGCTTGGATCGAGCCTTCTTATGAACTCCGCCACAAGCGCATCCGGGCCGGCGGTATTCAGAAGTTTCCGGATCGAGAGCCCGTATTTCGCCATGACTTTCGTGGACGCGCCGACGCCGCAGATCGTGGCGAAGCGTAACAGGGTTTTCACACTGGCAGGCCCTGGGACACCAATGCGTATGGGTGCTGTTATGCCCGCCTGGCGAAGGCGCCCGATCCATTCGATGACCGGTTCGGCATCGAAGGAAAACTGCGTCGTGATGTCATATTCCAGCCCAGCGGCGGTCAGGAGGGCATGTTTTTCCTGCAGCACCTCGAAAAGCACCCCGTCACGGATCTTTGGATGCCCTTCCGGATATCCGGCTATGCCGACCTTCCTGATTCCATGCTTGGACAACAGTCCCGAACGAATGATGGCCAAAGAATCCTCATATGGCCCGACAGGCACGTCAGGATCGCCGGCCACGATAAATAGACGATCGACGTTCGCCACGCTCACAAACAACGCCAAGAGACGATCCAATTCTGCAGCCGAGCCCAAACGTCTGGCGGAAATATGTGGCACCGGATGAAAGCCGAGCTCTTTCACCGTTGCCGCGGCTGCAAGGCGCGCGTCATGATTTTCATTGGGAATGAAGGCAATTGAAACGCATGTGGCCGGTGCAAGCAGTTTGCTCACATCTTGGAGGCCGGCAGTGTCTTTTCCTGTGATTTCGAATGAGTATCCGTCAATCAATGCTGCGCGTGGCGACATCACCGGTCGCACGGCAAGGGCGTCTTCCGCCATATCGATATTATGCATCATGCGATGGCCCCTATAGACGTCTTCGGAAATTGTCGACGATCCCCAGCTGGATCGCACAAGGGATGCGTACGGCAGACTGCCGCGGTCCCGCTGAGGGCCACTGGGCAGTGCTGCCGTTCACCATGAAGCTTGCTTTGAGCGCCAAGCGGCTTGAGGTTACTGCTGGCCGGTCTTGATGACTTTTTCGAAGTAGGGAGCCGGAGCTACCTTGGCGCGAATTTCGCGGAGCTGGTGCGTGCCGACCGGAAGGCGCTGGGAATTTGGCTCACCCCAAAGCACTGTGACTTCCGTACCGGGTTCGGCGTGCTCAATATCAACGAGCGAGAGCGAGATGACCCGATTGGCATTGGCGGAATAGGCAAGCCATTGCGATATGCCGACGCGTTTGCCACCTTTCATGATCGCGTCCGACTGGAACGTCGCATACATCGGATTTGGCAGCTTCATGAACATACCGCCGTTGTCCGGATCGATCAGCGACGAGTTCATGCATGCCATGACGTCGTCGTTGTTCCATTCGAGCGTCACTTTCTTTCGCTTCGGATTGGCGACCCTTTCACGCAGGGCTTCCTTGCCAATGAAATCGTGATTGAAGTCGATCAGCGACTTGTAACCGACTTCAACCGGATCGACGTAGTAGTCCTCAATCTTGTCGGACAGGAAGCTGCCGCCGAGCGAGGCGACCGACTCCAGAAAGTACTGGTTCAGCCATTCGCGGTAGGGCTTCATTTCGGCGCTGTGATAGATGGCCGGAAGCGGCATTGGCATCCAGCCGGATTCCTGCGCGGTGGTCGAATAGGCCATCGCTCCAATCTTGCGCATGCCATATTTTTGCCCGACCTCGGCAAAGGCGGCGCGAATCTCGTGCTGAATGTCCCAAGGCCCGTAGATTTCGTAGCCAGGCTCGCCTGCCATGCCATGGCGAAGGGCACGAACCGCGTGACCAGCAATCTGGAATTCACCGATATTGAAGAACTTGATGTCCGGCAACGTCCCGTCCGAAACCTCACGCACCAAGGGAAGCGCGTTGGGGCCCTGGACCTGGATACGGAAGACATCGCGCGTTCCCGAACGGATCGAGAAGTTGTCGTCCCGCACCGCGGTCACATTCATGCCGCTGATTTCGGCGTTGTACTGCACCCAGTCACTGGCAAAAGGGGCGCCGACGATGCGCAGAAATTCCTCTTCCTCGCGGAAGACAATGGCATCACCGATCATATAACCGTCGTGGCCGGCCAGCACCAGTTGTTTGCCGCGCAAAACCGGGAAGGAATCGAACTTGTTGGTCGCCAGCGTGGAAAGAAACTTTACGGCGTCCGGACCGCGAAGATGCAGTTCCGTCATGTGGTAGGAAAGCTCAAGCAGCGCAACGCTATCCTTCCAGGATCTCACCTCATCGCGCCAATTGGTGAACTCCGGTGGAATAACCGGGAATGTGTAAGGCCCGATGTTGGACCCACGAAGCAATTTTACCGGACCTCCGGCGTCATTGACAATGGACTCCAGGTTCTTGAGTCCCACGCGTGGTGCGATATTCATGTTCAGCTCCTCCCTGATACTGAAAATAAACTGCTAATATTTCGGCAAGCTTTAAACACGCAGCAACGATTTCGCTTCAAAACCCCACTATTGTTGCAGCCCAGCCCTTGGCGCCGGGCGATCGCTTTGCGACGCGGCTCCAAGCTCCCAGGACGACATCGCTCTTTCTTCAACGCCAAGTGGAATCTAGCTAACGGCCATGATCCGCTTTCAACTCTATACATTCATAAATTACACATACTGTCAATTTGATATTTTGTTCAATTTGAAAAATCTGCAGCGACCCTTTGAAGGGATTTGAACCCTATGTGGAATAACAATGATTTAGGGAACGACAGAACTATCTGCCTAAAAGCTCGTTCGGGGCGAACTGAGCTGTGGCGCCCTACGGTTCGCGTATTGCGTTGTCGAGGCCACGCAGCAGCGGATACAGGAAATAGGAGATCACCGTGCGGTTGCCGACCTTGATTTCCGTGGTCACAGTCATGCCGGGAAGCAGCCGCACCGGCACATCTGTGGCATTCAACCGGGTATCGGCAAGCAGGATGCGCGCCTTGAAGAAGGGGGCGGACGGCTGGCTCGGGGTGGCGGTCTGTTCCGGTTGGCCGGTGAGGAAAGTGTCCTCGCTGATCGTTCGCACTTCGCCTGTTGCCGTGCCGTATTTCTGGAAGGGATAGGCGTCGAGCTTGACGCGGGCTTCCTTGCCGACGACCACGCGGCCGATGTCGCGGGTGTTGATCGAGACTTCTGCTTCGAGCGGCACGTTGATCGGCACCAGCGTCACCACCGGCTCGGCCTCGCGCACGACGGAACCGACCGAGCGCTGGGCAAGATCGAGCACGACGGCATCGGCGGGTGCAGTCAGCGCCACCATGTTACGGCGCAGCTCCATCTTCTTCAGCTCTTCGCCGGTCATGTCACGCTGGCCGCGCAGGTCCACCAGCTGCTCCATCGCGGCGCGGCGGAAATCCTCGATGAAGGCCTGGCGGTCGGCGCTCAGTTTCGCGTAGGCGTGGACCGCCTCCTCGGCCTTGCCGCGCACCGCGGTGATATCGGCCTCCACATCGAGGCGAGCGTCGCGCGAGCCGAGCATGGTGAGCAGCGAACCGCTTTCCTTATCATAGAGCTTCTTTCGCGTGGCCTCGATCTGCGAGAGGTTGTCGCGCCGGTCGTTGAGCACGGCCTCCTGATTGCGGTTTGCCGCAAGTGCGGACGATTGGCCGGCGATCTGCTGTTCGAAATTCTGCAGCTGCGCCGTGTAGAAGGCCCGCCGCTGGGCGAAGAGCTGCAGCTGCAGCTGCTCATCCTGCGTGTTGCCGGCGATCTTCGAATAGTCCTCGCCGGTAAGCTCGGCCTCCAGGCGCTTCACCTGGGCGTCGAGAGCGGAAAACTTCGCCCTCAGTTGGCCAACATCGGCCTGGCTGAAGGTGGCGTCGAGCGTCGCCAGCGTTTGGCCGGCATGCACCACCTCGCCGACCTTGACGTCGATCGTGCGGATGATCGAGGTTTCGAGCGGCTGGACGACGATAGTGGGCTGTGTGGTGACGAGCTTGCCGGGCGCAATCACCACCTCGTCGATGGAGGAGACCGAGGCCCAGGTGATCGCTGCGGCAAGCAGTGCTGTCACGCAATACAGCGTCATGCGGGCAACGCGCGGCGGCGCGCGTTCTTCGAGCTCGACGGCATCGGACTGGAACTCGGCAATTGCCGGTGGCAGCGGCGGGCGGGCGATGAGTTCCCTGCCCTTCTCCGGCTCCTTGTCTGATGGCCCCTTGCCCGAAGGGACCGGCAGGTTCTCGCTGGGTTTTCTGCTGTGCGCGTTCATGCGACCTGCCTCATCTGCTGGGCCCACAGGTGGCGATAGGTCATGCAGCGCGATACAAGCTGATCGTGCCGGCCGATATCGGCGACCTTGCCACGCTCGATGACGAGAATGGCATCGGCATCGACGAGCGTCGAAAGCCGGTGCGAGACGATGATGACAGTGCGGCCGGCGGCGATGCGGCTCAGATTCTCGCGGATGATCGCCTCGCTGTCGGGGTCGAGGGCGCTCGTCGCCTCGTCGAAGATCAACAGCTTCGGATCGGTGATCAGCGCCCGGGCAATGGCAAGCCGCTGCTTCTGGCCGCCTGACAGATTGGAGGCGTTTTCCTCCAGCATCGTGTCAAAGCCGCGCGGCAGGCGCTCGATGAACTCCTCGGCGCCGGCGATACGGGCAACTTCCATGATCTCCTCGATGCTGGCATCGGGCTTGGCGGCGGCAATATTCTCGCGCACCGAGCCGCGGAACAGGAAACTATCCTGCAGCACGACGCCGATGCTCGTTCTCAGATGCACGAGATCGATCTCGCGGCTGTCATAACCATCCATGCGCACGAGGCCTTCCTGGCTCTGATATAGCCCCTGGATCAGCCTTGTGATCGTCGTCTTGCCCGAGCCGCTTTTGCCGACCACCCCGAACAAGCAGCCCGCCGGTATGGCGAAGGAGACATTGTCGAGCGCCGGCGCGCTATCCGGGCCGTAGCGGAAGGTGACCCTGTCGAATTCGATGCGGCCCTGTAGATTCGGCCGAACACCTCGCCCGCGGCCCGCCTGCTCCGGCCGCTGGTTCATGATCTCGCCGAGCATGCGCACGGAGAGCGCGACTTCCTGATATTCGTGCACCATGGTGACGATCTGCACCAGTGGTCCCGAGACCCGACCGGCGAGCATATTGAAGGCGACCAGTGCGCCGATCGTCATCGCGCCACTGAAGACATCGAGCGCGCCGAGGCCGATGATCGCGACGCTCATCAGCTTCTCCAGCAGTCCGGTCATCGCCTGGGCGATGGTCGAGATCTTGTCGACCCGGAAACGCACGGAGATCGACTGGGCCGAATAATCGTCCCACACCTTGCGCTGGCGCGGTTCCAGCGCCAGCGATTTGACGGTGCGCATGCCGTGCACGGTCTCCACCAGCAATGCCTGGCGGTCGCCTTCGGCTTGATAGAGCGCCTGCAACCGGCGCTGGAACGGCCCGACGAGCATCATCACCACCAGCCCGACGAGGGCTGCGAAACCGAGCACGACGAGCGTCAGCTTGACGCTGTAGAGAAGCAGGATCGGCACGAAGACCAGAAGCGAAACGCCGTCCAGGAGTGTGAGAAACAGCCGGCCGGTCAGGAATTCGCGAATGCGCCCCGTCTGCTGCATATGCTTGACGAGAACGCCGGCGGAGGCCTGCTCGAAGAGCGCGATCGGCAGGTTGAGCAGATGGCCGAAGGTGCGAGTCGCGACGCGGATGTCGATCCTGTTCGTCGCATACAGCAACAAATAGCGGCGCAGGAAAGTGAAGGTCGCGTCGAAGACGAGCGCGATCGCAATGCCCGCCGTGAGAACCGTCAGCGTCGCATAGCTCTGATGCACCAGCACCTTGTCGATGACGAGCTGAAAGAAGATCGGCGTCGTCAGCCCCAGCCCGTAGAGCACGAAGGCGGCGAGCGCGACATCGCGGAAGAAGCTGCGCTGCTTGATGATCTCGGGGACGAACCAGCGGAAGCCGAAGGGCCGGTCCTCATCGGACATGCGATAGTTGCGCTTCAGCAGGATCACCGATCCGAGCCAGGCCTTGGCGAACTGCTCTTCGCTGAGCATCATCACTTCGGCGCGTGATGCCAGCGGGTCGAGAACACGGATTCTCTCGTCCTCCCCGCTCCCGACAGCGCCGGCGATGACCACCCAGTTGCCGTTCGTCAGCTCAGCGAGCACCGGGAACGCCTCGCCAAGTTGGAACAGGGATCGCCAGTCGAGCGTCAGATGCTTTGCCCTGAGGCCGGCATCCTTGGCCATGCGCAGCAGCTGCCGCAAGGCAACAGGATCGTTGCCGACGGCATAATCGTGCTGCAATCGTTCAGGAGCAAGGTCGACGCCGTGATGACGCGCGACCAGCGCAAGACAATGCAGGTTGGTATGCAGAAAACCAGTCATGGCCCACCTGAAACAATACGAGACCGAGGCAATATTTGTTTTATCAGTTGAAGTTCGGCGAAGCGTTCGAAGCGCCGGCCTGCACCGATTGGATATCGGCAGCCGCCGCCGACATATCGCCGATGCGACGGACCGCACCAGCTTCGACCAACCCGCCAAGCGCCTTCTGCATGAGATCGACCGCATTGGCGAAGGCATCGACCGGCATGATGATGCGCTGGCGGAAAACCGGCTTCGGATTGTTGTTGGCGTCACGCTCGGTGGCCGAGAGCGACATCAGGTCGATCCGCACGATCGTTCCGGTGATGGTAATTTCGCCGATGCCATCTGCATAAAGTTCGTTGCTCATTGTTCTCTCCTCCGGTTGATAATCAAAACGTCTTCCTCTTTGGGCGGCTTACGTCCATTGGGATGCTCTAACTATTTGAATGGGCGTGCTGCCAGGCCGGAAACGGGTCCCGTAGCCGGGCGGCGGTCTGCGGATCGAAGCCTGTCTCCTCACCGGTCAGGCAGTCGTCGAGCGCGGTGCGGATTGCGTCTTCGTCGAAGCCGGCGCCGATGAAAACCAGTTCCTGGCGGCGGTCGCCCCAGATCGCGTCCCAATGCCGGTCGATGAGTTGGCGGAACTGCTGAAAGCGCGGCCATTGCGCCTTCGGCACGGAGGCCCACCAGAAACCCTTGGTGTCGATGCGGCACTGCGTGCCGGCAATCGACAGCAGGCCGATCTCGTCGGGCCTTGTCGCCAGCCAGAAATGGCCCTTCGCCCGGATGAGGCCCGGCCATTTTCTGTCGAGGAAATCGCTCAGCCTGGAGGGATCGAACGGCCGGCGGCTGCGATAGACGAAGCTCGAAATGCCGTATTCCTCGGTCTCCGGCACATGCTCGCCCCAACCGAAGAGTTCCTTGTGCCAGAGCGGATGGCGGGCAGCTCTCGCTTCGCTGAAGAGGCCGGTATTCAAGATGGCGTCGAGCTTCAGCCGGCCGAAGCCGGTCTCGATGACGCGGGCATCGGGGTTGAGTGCGGCAACGATGCGGCGAACCTCGGCAAGCGCTGCAGGCGGCACATCCTGCGCCTTGTTGATGACCACGACATCGGCGAATTCGATCTGCTCGACGAGCAGTTCCACCAGCTTGCGCTCGTCGTCTCCGTCCCGGCTCTCGCCGCGATCGCTCAGGAACTCCGCGCTCGCATAATCGACCAGAAGATTGACCGCATCGACGACGGAAACCATCGTGTCGAGCCGCGCGACGTCGCAGAGGGCTGCCCCGCTCTCGTCGCGGAAGGAGAAGGTGGCTGCGACCGGCAGCGGCTCGGCAATGCCCGTGCCCTCGATCAGCAGATAATCGAAGCGGCCGGCGGCGGCCAGCCGGCGGACTTCGCTCAGGAGATCGTCGCGCAATGTGCAGCAGATGCAGCCATTGGTGAGCTCCACCAGCGTCTCGTCCGTCCGCGACAGGTTCGCTCCGCCGTCGCGCACGAGATCGGCGTCGATATTCACCTCGCTCATGTCGTTGACGATGACGGCGACCCGACGCCCCTCGCGATTGCGCAGGACATAGTTGAGGATCGTCGTCTTGCCGGCGCCGAGAAAGCCGGCAAGGACCGTGACCGGAAGTCTGTTGTCTGCACTCGTCATCGATACTCCCCGCTCGCTTCTTCTACGCCGCGAGCTGCGGTCTGAACGCTACGTCCACATAGTAGTTTGTGCTGTTATAGCTGGCACTTGGGAACAAGCCGCTCGCCCCATAGGCATAGACGCCGTTGTTGCCGCTGAGCGCCCTCAAATCGCCGTTCGTCACATCGGCGCTGAAGTAATTGCCGGTCGCCGAATAGTTGCCGTTGGTGCTGTAGGAAACGACATAGGTCGTATCCGCGGCGACCTCGACCTGCTGCGTGAGCGTGGCGGTCTGCCAGCCGCTTGCCGTTTCGTTGCCGAAGCTGACGCTGCCGAGCAATGTGCCCGAGGCGGTCCAGAGATAGCCGTTGTGCGGGCCCGTATTGTCTGCCCCCTTGTAGAAGCGGATGCCGGTAACCCAGCCTGCCGTATCCGCCTGGAATTTCATGCCGAGATTAACCGGCTGATTGTCGTTGACGGAGACGATCGAAGGCGTCGCATCGGCGGCAAAGAGGTTCTGCTCCGGTCCTCCCGTCTGGCCGCCGTTGATGGTGAGCGCAACCTGCGCCGACGCCGTGCCGCCCTTGCCGTCTGCAATTGCGTAGCTGAAGCTCGCCGGTCCCGAATAGCCTGCCGTCGGCGTGAAGGTCACCGTCTTGGCCTGGGCATCGTAGGCGACCGAGCCGTTGACCGCGCCGCTGACGCCGGTGATGACAAGCGGATCACCATCGGCATCGGTGTCGTTTGCCAGGAGCACTGATGCCTGGATGGTGATCGGCGTGCCGGTATTGGTCGACAAGCCGCTGTCATTGGCGGCGACCGGAACCGCATTCTGCGCGCCGCCCTGCTGATAGAGCACGTCGACCCAGTAATTGCTCGCATTGTAGGAAGCGGTCGGAAACAGGCTGCCCGAGCCATAGGCATAAAGGCCGTTGCCGCCGCTCGCCGCACTCGACGGGGCCGTCAGCGCGCCGTTCGTATGGTCCGTCGTGAAGTAGTTCGCCGTTGCGGAATAGAAGCCGTTCGAATGGTAGCTCGCCACATAGGTGGCGCCGGCCGTAACATTGATCGGCTGGGTGAAGTAAACCGTCTGCCAGCCGCTCGCCGTCTCGCTGATGAAGGTGGCCTGGGCCAGAACCTGGCCGCTGGCCGTCCAGAGCGAGCCGACATGCGTGCCGGTATCCTGGGCGCTCCTGTAATAGGTGAGCCCGGTGATCTGGCCGCTGGCGGAAGCGATGAACTTGACGCCGAGTTCGACCGAGTTGGCGTCATTGGCGGCGGCAACACCCGACGTGTCGGCGCCGGTGAACAGGCTTGACGTCGTTCCTCCCCCGGGCGGCGTGCCGACAGTGAGGCTGACGGTGGCCGACGCTATGCCGCCATATCCATCCGCGATCGAATAGGAGAAGCTTGCCGCACCCGTATAACCCGCCGTCGGGGTGAAAATGACGGACTTGGTCTGGCTATTGAAGGTCACCGTTCCGTTGACCACAGCATTGACGCCGGTGATGCTGAGCGGGTCGCCATCGCCATCGCTGTCGTTTGCAAGCAGGCTGGCTGCGGCAATCGACAGCGCCGTGTTGGAATAGGTCGTGTAGCCATTGTCATTGGCGGCGAACGGCACCGCATTGCTTGTCTGGTTGTAGACGACATCCACCCAGTAGTTCGACGACTGGTAGCTGGAGGTCGGGAACCCCGTGCCATTTCCGAAGACGCCGTTACTGCCGGCGAGCGCCGTCAGCGCGCCGTTGGTATGGGCTGAAGTGAAATAATCTGATGTCGCCACATAGGAGCCTGTGGTGTGATAGGAGGCGACATAGGTCGCGCCAGCCGCGATATGCACCGGGTTGGTGAATGTCGCGGTCTGCCAGCCGCTCGCCGATCCGCTGTCGGCGAAGCTGACGGTCGCGACCAGCGTACCGTCAGTCGTCCAGAGGGAGCCGGTATGGGCGCCGGTATCGCCGGCAGCCTTGTAGTAGCGGATGCCGGTAATCATGCCGCTGGACGAAGCGACGAACCTCATCCCGAGTTCGAGCGACTGACCTTCGTTGAAGCTTGCGCCCGTCGGCCCTTCGCTTGATTTAAACAGCGTTTCCCCGGCAGGGCCCTGGTTTACGGTGAGGCTGACGTTGCCCTGATCCGTGCCACCGCGCCCGTCCGACAGCGTATAGGTGAAGCTTGCCGGCCCCGAATAATTGTTGCTCGGCGTGAAGATGACGGTGCCGTTCTGCTTATTGAGCGTCACCGTACCGTTGACGGCATTGCCGACCGCCGAAATCGTCATCGCATCGCCATTGGGATCTGTATCGTTTCCGATGAGCGAGGCGATCGAGACGACGAGGCTGTCGTTGCGGGTAATGGTCAGCCCCGCGTCGTCGGTCGCAACCGGCGCGCTGTTGGGGCCGGCATCGAAGACCACGTCGACCCAATAGTTGGTGCCGGTACCGGGGCTCTGGCCGGGGAATGTGCCGGCATTGTCGCCATAGGCATAGACGCCGCCGCCATCGACGGCCTTCAGCGCGCCGCTGGCATAGGGGCTGGCGAAATAATTCTCGGTGGCGGAGTAGAAGCCGTTGGTGTGATAGGAGGCCACATAGGTCGTGCCGGCGGCAATCTGGATCGGGCTGGAGAACATCACCGTCTGCCAGCCGGAAAGCGGTTCGCCCACCGACACGCCTGATGCCAGCAGCGTTCCGTTGGCGCTCCAGAGGCTGACGACATGGTCGCCGATATTGTAGAAACCCTTGTAGAAGCGGATGCCTTCCACGTAGCCTGCCGTCGTCGCCTGGAAGCGCAGGCCGAGCTCGACGGAATCGCGATCGATCGCCATTTCGACCGCGGGCTTTTCCGCAAGCGTCCATAGGCCCTGCGTGCCCGGCAGCGTGACGGTGACCTGCTTGCCGGCAGACGGCGCCTCCATATTGACGCTGTCGTCGACGGCGCGCGACATGATCGTATAGGTGCCGCTCGCCTGGACGACCCAGTTATAGCTCCAGCTCTCGCGGCCTGACGCCTTGAACCAGTGCTGGCCGCCATCGGTGGAGACTTCGACGCCGGCGATGATGCCGCCGCCGAAATCCTGCGCCGTGCCTGTGATCGTCACGCGCTGCCCTTCGACGAAGCTTGCGGCTATGATCGGCGAGCTGATCGACGAGGTTGGCTTCAGCATGTCGGTCGACTGTGTCGCAAGGATCAGGCTCGCATCCAGCGTCGTCGGCTGAATGCCCATGTCCGCGAACATGTTGACCATCGCCTGCTGCACGTTGCGATCGGTTGACGTGGCCGGGCCCTGGTGGTTGTCACTCAGCCCCCAGGACCAGAAGACGGTGCCGGCGCCGAAGACCAGCGCGCCGCTTTCTGCCCGGTACATGGTTAGGCTATGGGTCGCCACCGCATCGCCGACCGTGGTGCCGTAATCGCGCAGATAGGTGCTCACCGCGATGGAAGAGAGCGACAGGTTGATGAGGCCATCCGGACGGAAGCCGTTCTCGACATCGGAATCCCACTCATAGCCGAGCAGGTTCTGCACCAGATTGTAGGTTTCGCCTTCATTCAGCTGGGAGACATCGGTATTGCGCCAGAAGCGCAGGTTCGAATAGTCGTAGGGAATGGAGATCGTATCCTGGCGGTAGCTGTCCACCTGGAACATCGTGCCCGTCAGCGCATTCTCCGGCTGCTGCCCCGGATCGGCATAACGCGGATCGCGCCAGGTGCCGGTGCCGACATTGCTCGGATCCGTGCTCGTGCCCCAGGTTTCCTTGTAGCAGACCATGGTGCGGTAGGCCTGACCGCTGCCGTCGATGCTGCTTTCCCAGCGGACCTTCCAGTAGCACTCGTTGCCGCTCCAGAAGGCGAGGTTGACGCCGGCATCGCGCGCCGCCTCGACATTGGCGCGCTGTTCGGCAGACCAGTATTCGTCATGCCCGACGGAGAGGTATGCATCATGGTTCAGCAGCAGCGTGCCGTTGCGCGCCGCATCGACGCCGGAAATATAGGAAACGTCGTAGCCGTTCTGTTCCAGCCACGAGATGGCGGAGGATTCGACGCCGAAGATGTAGTCGTGCGAGCCGCCGATCGGGCTCGTATTGGTGATGATCGGCCGGTTATAGCTGACCGCCGAGGCCCGGCCGATCGCCGTCAGCCCGCAGCTGCAGTTCGGCGGCAGGTAGCCGATCATGTCTGCCGGGTCGACGGGCACTTCGCCGTAGTAGAGGCTGGCGCCGCCCCAGGCATTATAGGCCTGCCATGTCGTGTCCGACGTCTGGAAGACGATATTGCTGGTCGAGGCGTCGTCGCGCACGACGAAGGGGATGATGCTTGCATCCTCGGTGCCGTCTTCGCGCACCAGCTTGGCAAAGTAGACGCCGGAGACCGCGTCCGTCGGAATCTGCCAGCTCGCCGAAACCGACCAGTTGCCGCAATCGATAAGGCCGAGCGACATGTCGACGATCGGATGCGGCTGGATCTGCGCCGTTGTCAGCGATTTCTCGATCGAGTCGACCTTGCGTGCGCCGGCTCCGCCATAATAGCCCATGCGGTAGATATCGATGCGGTAATGGGTGGAATCGGTGGCGATCTTGAAATCGACCGTCTGGCCGATATTCGTGCTGATTTCGGTGGCGAAGCCCTGGATGGTGCCGCCGCCGTCGCCTTCAAGACCCCACTCGCTGATCGGGTTGCCCTGCTTCAGGTTTTCGAGCGCGATCTTGTTGGGCGTTACCGTCGCGACCGACGCCGCCGAAGTCGCTGCCACCGAAGTTGCCGTCGCTGGCGTCGCCAATGCCGTCGCGGCGGCGGTCGTCTCAGCAGAAACGTCCTGGCTCGGCTCCACCGAGATGGATGCTATCGAGGCCTGAAGGCGCAATGAAGTCGTGCCGACACTGCTGGAAGAACCGGCCGGCGCCGCCGTCTTGGCGCTGCCGGTATCGGCATCGCCGGTAACACCCGTCAGCGCCGGAGCGGCAGGCAGTGTCGCAGCCTCCTCATACGGGTCCGGGCCGAGCACGGTGCGTTCGGATGACGTCGTCGTCTGCAACACCGTCGCAACCGACGCCGTCTTGGCAGAGGTGTCCTGCGCGCCGCCGTCGCCTGCAGGCGCGGGCATCGCCGTCGGTGGTATCGAGGCAGTTTGCACGCCGCCCGATGAGATCAGCGCGGCAGGCTGCATGATATTGCCGGTAAAGGAAGACGGACCGGTGAAGGAGGACGGGAGGGCGGCGCCGTCGAGATTGGCGAAGCTGCCGTTACTGGCAAAGCTTAGGGAACCATCGGTACTCGTGGAAGATACAACCGTCGCGGTTCCCAGCACTGCGCTCCAGGTTGAGGGTGCACGACAGATACTCAACGCTCCACCAAATGTACTCAAATACTCACGATTACTGACATGAATTCTCCGCATCAGCGGCGTCCCCTTCCGCATCGGCCCGCCCTTCGGCCGCCATAGCAAGAGCTTCATTCTGGCACCTTTGCCAAGGGAATGTACGACAGCAATCTGGGGTATGAGGGAGGTATCCCCTACGCCCATATGATGACCCTCAACGCATACCAGCCGGGCTACTTCCAAGTGGCTGACGCTGGTTGAAAAGGCATTCTGGGCCGGTCCGGCTGGTCGAGCCGGTTTTTAACTCGAGCGCCCGTGCTACCAGGCCGGAAACGGATCTTCGAGGGCGGCCCAGTCGCGCGGATCGGCGCTGGCGAGGCATCCGTCCAGTGCGGTCCGCACACCTGTCTCGTCCATATCAACACCGATGAATACGAGCTCCTGCCGACGGTCGCCCCAAGCGCTGTCCCACCGGCTTTCGATATGCTGACGAAACTGCTGATGGCTCGGCCAATCCTGCCGGGGCACGGCCGCCCACCAGAGCCCCATCGGCTCGCAGCGCCGCTGCACCCCGGCCGCCGACATCAGGCCCACATGACGCGGGCGTGTGGCAAGCCAGAAATGACCTTTGGCGCGGATTACCCCCGGCCAGGGCTCGTCCAGGAATGCTCGAAACCGCCTGGGGTCGAAGGGACGCCGCGTGCGATAGACAAAACTCGACACCCCGTATTCTTCCGTCTCCGGGACATGGTCGCCCGGGCTGTACAGTTCCTTGTGCCACAACGGGTGGGCGGCGGCTTTTGCTTCATCGAAGAGGCCCGTACTGAGGATGGTTGCAAGAGAAACCTTGCCGAAATCCGTCTCCACCTGGCGCGCATCCGGGTTGAGCGCAGCAACTATCTTGCGGACTTCCGCGCGGATCTCTTCGGTCGCGTCCGAGATCTTGTTGATCACGACAACATCCGCAAACTCGATCTGATCCACCAGCAGGTCGATGAGTGTGCGCCGGTCCTCGCCGTCGCGCTGCAGGCCGCGGTCGGCAAGCAGATCGGCACTGCTGTAGTCGGCTAACAGGTTTGCAGCGTCGACCACGGTGACCATTGTGTCGAGGCTGGCAAAATCTGCGAGGGAGACGCCGTTCTCGTCACGGAAGGAAAAGGTTGCCGCGATAGGGCATGGCTCGGCAATGCCGGTGCCTTCGATCAACAGATAGTCGTATCGCCGCTCTTCTGCCAGTCGCCGTACTTCCGTCAGCAGGTCGTTGCGCAGGGTGCAGCATATGCAACCATTGCTGAGCTCGATCAATGTCTCCGTCGTATGCGACAGGTTGCAGCCGCCGTCTCGAATGAGACTGGCGTCTATGTTCACTTCACTCATATCGTTGACAATGACAGCGACCCGCAGGCCCTGACGATTATTCAGGACGTGGCTAAGAAGCGTCGTCTTACCAGCGCCGAGGAAGCCGGCCAGCACGGTTACCGGGAGCCGCTCGATCCTGTTCATCGGCATTCCTTGAATGCGGGCGGTCGAAGCGCACTTCGCCGCGACCAGCATTTGCGTATGAGCCTCATTCGAAACCGGTCCGTAACCTTGTCCTTTTTTTCACGCGACGAGCTGTGGTCGGAAGACAACGTCGGCATAGTAATTCGCTGAATTGTAGGTGTCGGTCGGGAAGAGACCTGCGGTGGCGGATCCGCCATACGCATAGACACCGTTGCCCCCGGCGACGGCACTTGATTGGGCCGTCAATGGACCATTGGTGACCGCATTCGCGAAGAAGCCATCAGTTGCCACGTAGGCACCAGTCGTGTGGTACGAGGCGACATACGTGGTGTTTGCGGTAATGGTGACGGGCGTCGTGAAGTTCACCGTCTGCCAGCCGCTCGCCGTGGTGTTGCTGAAGGTGGCGGTGGCAAGCCTGGTGCCGGTCGTGGTCCACAGGTCGACGACGTTCTGGCCGTTGTCATTGGCGCTGCGATAGAACTTGATGCCGGTGACATCACCGGCGACGTTCGACTGGAACTTGACGCCGAGCTCGAGCTGCTGACCATCGTTGAGGTTGGTCTGGGTCGGCGTGCTGGAGGCGTTGAACAGGCTGTAGGTCGTTGGCGCCGCCGATGCGGCGATGTTGAAGGTCTCGTTGGTCGAGAGGCCGCCGAGATCGGTCGCCGTCACTCTGACGCCGTAGGTGCCGGTTGCCGTCGGCGTGCCGGAGAAGGTCCGCGTCGTGGCGTTGAAGGCCAACCAGGCGGGCAGCGCCGTGCCATCGGCAGCCGTTGCCGTATAGGCCAGCGTCTCGGTGCTGTCGACATCGGTGAAGGTGGTGGTCGGCAGCACGAAGGAGAAGGCCGAGCCGACGGTGGCGTTCTGGGTCGTCGTCTGGACGGCCAGCACCGGTGCGTCGTTGGCGCCGTGGATGGTGACGGTCAGGTTGGCCGTGGCGGTGGCGCCGCCAGTGTCGCGCATCGTATAGCTGAAGACATCGCTCAGCGTGTTGGTCGACTGGCGCAATGCCTGGACGGCCGCATTGGTCTCGTTGACGGTATAGCTATAGACGCCCGATGCGTTGAGC
>NZ_JBLKNU010000004.1:0-430620 GCF_047532935.1 Rhizobium sp. IY2 | reverse complement strand
GAGGTCGCAGATCTCCCTGATCGGGGCGATGTCGCCGTCCATCGAATAGACGCTCTCGAAGGCGATCAGCTTCGGCGCCTTCGGATCGGCGGCCGCAAGCTTGGCTTCGAGATCGGCCACGTCATTGTGCTTCCAGATCACCTTGTCGCATTTGGCGTAGCGGATGCCCTCGATCATCGAGGCATGGTTCAGCGCATCGGAGAAGATGATCAGGCCGGGGATCTTCGCACCGAGCGTGCCAAGCGCTGCCCAGTTGGACACATAGCCCGACGTGAAGATCAGCGCCGCTTCCTTGCCGTGCAGATCGGCAAGCTCACGCTCGAGCATGACGTGATGGTGGTTGGTGCCAGAAATATTCCGGGTGCCTCCCGCACCCGCGCCACAGTGGTCGATGGCGTTCTTCATCGCCTCGATCACCTTCGGGTTCTGGCCCATGCCGAGATAGTCGTTGGAGCACCAGACCGTGACTTCCTTCTCGCCATCGGCCGTATGGCGCGTCGCACGCGGAAAGTTGCCGCGGTGACGTTCGAGATCGGCAAAAACGCGGTAACGGCCCTCAGCATGAAGCCCGTCCAGCTCGTTTTTGAAAAACGCTTCGAAATCCATCATATGCTCCAGTATCACGCGGACGTTCTTGATGACCGGACGTCCGCGCGTCAATGCTTACCCTTTGCTTTAACATCAACTGCGGCAAAAGGCCCAGATTTTTGAATGATTCCAGATAAAAAATATGCGAGCCGAGATCAATGGAATTGATGCGGCAGAATGCAGCGGAGTTTACCAACCATGCGAAAGGTGACGACGGCCGCATCGCAAAAAAATCAGCACATCGGATGGACAACCCTTTCTTCCGACATAGTTTTCGGTCTAGCGTGACGAAAAAATAGAAGGGACGGCCTTTGCCCGTTGGGCAACAACCTCGGAGAGAAAAGATGAAGAAAGCTGTCATACTCGCATTGATCGGCCTGTCGATCGCAAGCTGCACACCGACACAGCAGGGCGCCGGCATCGGCGCTGCATCCGGTGCCGTGATCGGCGGCGTCGTCACCGGCGATGTCCGTGGTGCGGCAGTCGGCGCCGCCATCGGCGGCGTGTCCGGCGCCCTGATCGGCAGCGTCGCCGAACAGCCCGGCCAGTGCTACTATCGCGACCGCTACGGCCGCCGCTACATCGATAGCTGCCCGCGCTGAGAGCGCTTGGAAAGCGTCAAATTCGGAAAATCCCGGACACATGTCCGGGATTTTTTGTGCTAAATTAGCGCGTTGGCAATTTAAAATGGTACACGCCGCGCGATTTTGCCGCTAAGCTGTTCACGGCTGGGCAACGAAGCTTCATTGTAGGCATAACCAAAAGCGGCGGATGCGGATCAGAGGGACAGGCCCGAAAACAGGTACTGCGTATCGGCGAACAGGCACCATGATGGTGGTCGCAGCGGCAGCTGCGTTCTCACCGGTCCTGATCGGCGACGCTTATGCCTTCAAGCTTTTCGGCATCACCATTTTCGGCAAGGAAGAAGACGAAGGTGAACAGGTGCCCGATCCGGTGCGCTACCACGTCGACCTCAGAGCCGATACCGTCGATCCCGACCTGAAAGAAGCGCTGGAAAACAGTTCCCGCCTCCTCAGTGACCAGAAACTGCCGGTGTCCGGCGATCTCGGCATCGTCGTCAAGGCGCGCGACGACCGTGAGCGGCTGATCGCCACCTTGTATGAAAAGGCCCGCTATGGCGGCCTGGTAACGATCACCATCGACGGCAGAAACATCGACGACCTGCCGCCCAATCCGACATTCGACCGGTCCGGGCCGATCCCCGTCACCGTCGACATTGCTCCCGGCCCGGTTTTCAAGGTCAGGGAGGTCCAGTTCGGCGGCGATGCCGCAAACCATAATCCCGCCGATTACGATCTCGCCCCGGGCGCCGAGGCCGGCTCGCTCGCCATCATCAGAGCCGGCGACAAGATCGTCGAACAGTTGAAGAGCGAAGGCCGTCCCTTCGCCAAACTGACCGAACGCAAGGTGGTCGCCGACCACAAAAGCGATACCGTCGATATCGTCCTTGCCGCCGAAGGTGGTCCGGTCGCCCCGATCGGCGATGTCGGCGTCACCGGCGAGAAGACCGTCAAGCCAGCTTTCATCCAGCGTTATTCCCGGCTGAACAAGGGCGAAGCCTATTCCCCGGAAGCGTTGAAGAAAGCCGGCGAGCGCCTTCGCGCCCTCGGCGTCTTTTCGAGCGTCACCATCCACGAAGGAGATGCGCTGGCGCCGGATGGCACCCTGCCGATGACGATCGAGGTTTCCGAAGGCAAGAGGCGCTATTTCGGCGTCGGCGCGCAATATTCCACCACCGACGGCTTCGGCATTCAAGGCTATTGGGGCCACCGCAACCTGTTCGGCGAAGCCGAAACGCTGAGGATCGAGGGAGCGGTCTCTCGGCTTGGCGAAACGACGGATGTGGGCAGCCTCGACTATTCCGCCGGCATCCTCTTCACCAAACCCGGCGCCTTCTTCCCCGCCGCCACCCTGAAGGCCGGCATCGTCGCCAAGACCGAAAATCCGGATGCCTATAATGCGACGCTCGTCACCGCCTCGCTCGGCCTGTCCTACGAGTTGACCGACCAGGACAGTGTCTCGGCGAGCGGCGAGCTCAGCTGGGAGCGCGACGACGACGCATTCGGCGAGAACGACTATCTGACCTTCACCCTGCCGATCCAATATGATCGCGACGCACGCGACGACAAGTTCAACCCGACGGAGGGCTATCGCGCGACCTTCTCGGCAAAGCCCGGCTACGAAATCTTCAACGCCACGCCCTATGCGGCATTCCAAGGCTCGATCTCCGGTTATCTGCCGTTCGGCCAGGACGACGGCTTGGTGCTGGCCGGCAAGGTAGCCGCCGGCGTCCTGATCGGCGGCGACAGCATCGGCGACATTCCCGCCACGCAGCGCTTCTTTGCCGGCGGCGGCGGCTCGGTCCGTGGATACAGCTATCAGGAAATCTCGCCCTATAACGACAATGGCGATGCCACCGGCGGCCGCTCCTATGTGACCGGTTCGCTGGAGGCCCGCATCAAGATCACCGATACGATCGGCATCGTGCCCTTCATCGATGTCGGTACTGTATCGGACAGCACCTTTCCGGGTTTTTCCGATATCCGCGCCGGCGCCGGCGCCGGAATACGATATGCAACGCCTTTCGGCCCGCTGCGGCTTGATTTTGCCATGCCGCTGAACAAGTACGAAGATGGCACAGATTACGGAATCTACGCCGGCATCGGCCAATCCTTCTAGAATTGCCGATCCGCTCGTGTTTTCCGATCTGCGAGCCGTCATGAAAACGGGGTAGTGTCCGCGCCGATGCAAACGCTGGCAAAAATCGTCAACTGGATCCTGCGGCTCACCGGCTATGCGCTGGGCGCCACTTTGATTCTCGCTGTCGCAGCCCTTGCGATCTTCGGCTTCACCAGTTTTGGCGCTCGCATCGTCACCGAAAGGATAGCCTCGACGCTTTCCAACCGCGACATGACGATCGAAGTGCGTGAACCGCAAGGTCTTCTGACCGGCGGGCTTCGCGCTGCCGAGATCTCCCTCTCCGACACCCGGGGCGTCTTTGCGGAAATTCATGGCATCGCAATCGACTGGAATCCGCTGGCGCTGCTGACCGGAACCTTCCACGCCAAACGCTTCGAGATCGAAGCGATCGACGTGCTGCGCAAGCCGGTGCGCACCCTGCCCTCGCGGCCCCGAACTGAAGCCTCCGGCGGATTCAGCCTGCCGATCAAGATCGATATCGACCGCGTCGCACTGCCCGATATCAAACTCGCCGCACCCATTGCCGGGCGCGCCTTTGCGCTCGCCGCCGAAGGCAGCCTTTCGGCGAACGGCGATGGCGGCGAGGCTATCGTCAATGTCAGCCGTCACGCGGTCCCCGATGCGCGGCTTGCCGCCGACATCGCCTATGCGCCGGCCGAAAACCGGCTGCGGCTAAAGGCACAGCTTTCCGAACCGAAGGGCGGGCTGCTGGCGGGCTTTCTCGGCCTGCCGGACAGCCCGGCGGTCAACATCGATCTCGACGGCCAGGGGCCGATATCCGATTGGAAAGGCAAAGTGCAGGCCGCCCTCGACGGGCAGCAACGCGCCGCAATCGAGGCCCGGCATCAGATCTCGGCAGACGGACTGCATCACCTCAACCTCAAGGGCGGCGGCGACCTGAGCTCGCTGCTGCCATCGGCATTCCGGCCGCTTTTTGCCGGCCAGACCAATATTGATCTTGCCACCACCTTCGACAACCACGGCAAGATCGATATCCAGACCGGCAATATCGCCACCGGCAGCGTCGTCATCGCTGCCTCGGGCACCCTCGATCCGGCCGGCAACAACAGCCTGAACGCCAATCTGCTCGGCACCTCGGGGCCTGTCGATTTCCGCTGGCCGCTCGCCGAAGGCGAAGCGCGCTTCCTGATATCAGGTCTCAACCTGGCGCTGACAGGCGATGCGCAGGCGGCCCGGCTCAACGTCAGCGGCTCGCTCGACACCGCAACCCTGCCCCAGGCCGATATCGGCAACGTCAAACTGACAGCCAAGAGCGACGCCTTCAATCTCGCCGCGCGTTCTGGCAGCATCCAGCTGCGCCTCGTTGCCGGTGACATGAGCTTTGCCGAGCCGAACCTCAATCGCGCTGTCCAAGGACCGGTCACGATCGCCTCGCCGCTGCAGATCACGCCCTCCGGCATCGGCTTCAACGGCACCACCGTCGAAAGCGCCAATATCAACGGCAGCCTCAACGGCTCCTATCGGCTGGCAGACCAGGCGCTGACCGGCAACCTCAAGCTCACCGTCGAACCGGCGGCCCTGCCGGCTGCGGCAACAGCCAGGTTCGACGGACCGATCTCGCTCGAAAGCCAGGTGGTCGGCACCATCCCGTCGAAATTCGCGCTGTCCAATCTCGTCCTCAAGTCCGGAACGCTGGAAGCGGCCGGCAACGTCGCGCTTGATGGCCAGATGTTGAATGCCGATCTCTCCGGCCGGCTGCCTGACGTCGGCAAGCTCATCCCCGGCGCCAGCGGCGGGGTGGGTTATGCGTTGAGAATAGGAGGTGAGCTCCCGGCAGTCTCGGTGACGGCCAATCTCAAGGCCACCAGCCTTGACATGGCCGACCGCAAGCTCGGCAACCTCAATATCGACCTGTCGGGCCTCGCCGATCCCAAGGCGCCGCAAGGCAAGATCGCCGCCACCGGCACGATCGACGGCCAGCCGATCGGCATCAACGGCGACATCAGTTCGAAGGACGGCAAGACGAGTATTCCGGCACTGACCGCCGATATCGGCGGCAACCGGTTGACCGGCAATGTGGAATTCTCGCCCGCGCTGGAGCCGACAGGCGCCCTGACCTTCGATTTCCCCAATCTCGGCCTGCTCGCCGCACTCGGCGGGCAAAGGGCCGAAGGCGACCTTAAAGGCTCGCTCGGCGTCAGCAGCGATGGCGGCAGGATCGCGCTCAAGCTGCTCGCAACAGGCGGCTCGATCCGCCGTGATACGCTTGCGATCGTCAAGCCGGATATCGATGTCACGGTCAGCGATCTCAGCGCCCTGGCCGCAAGCGGTACGGTCAAGGCCGAGGAGGTGAGTGCCGGAACGAATAAGCTTGCCGGCCTTTCGCTTGGGTTCACCAAGCAACAAGACCATACAGATTTCGATCTCAATACCGCCTATGACGGCAATCCCGTACTGGCGACCGGCAATATCGAGGCGGCGGGCGGCACGATGCACCTGAACCTCGATCGGTTCTCGGCAAGCCCCCGCAATATCCCGATCGAGCTTGCCGCACCAACGCAGGTTACAATCGCCAGCGGGGCCGCCAGCCTGAACGGACTGACGTTGAAGACCGGAACCGGCTCGGTCACCGTCACCGGCTCCGCCGGCGAAACGCTGAAGCTCGATGCCGACATCCACGAACTGCCGGCAGCGCTCGCCAACGGTTTCGTGCCCAATCTCTCAGCCGGCGGCACGATCTCCGGAAGGATTGCCGTGACGGGAACGCCGGCCGCACCCGTCGCCGACTTCAAGCTCGACTGGAAGGATGCGACGACGGGCCAGACCAAGGGCGCCGGCCTGGCCCCGCTTGGTATTGCCGCCGGCGGCAAATTCGCCGACAACAAGCTCGATTTCGACACGACGGTCGGCAGTGGTGACGGCCTCTCGCTCAAGGCCGCCGGCAATGTCTCGCTCGCCGACCCGAAGGCACCGGTGCTTGAGGTCGACGCCGATATCCTCAACCTGCCTGCCCGCATCGCCAATGGTTTCGTTCCCGATCTCGCCGCCGAAGGCACGATCACAGGAAAATTGACGGCGTCGGGCTCCCTCGCTGCTCCAACCGCCAATGTCGATCTCGATTGGAAAAGTGCTGCGACGAGCCAGACGAAGCGCGCCGGCCTTGCGGACCTGACCGTCAAAGCATCCGGAAAATACGCCGACAGCAATCTCGATTTCGACACGGCGATATCAGGCGCCAACAGCCTCTCGCTGAAGACAACAGGCAATGTCGCCATCGCCGGCACGACGATCGGCAACGTCAAAGTCGACGCCACGCTGACGAATGTCCCGGCGAATATCGCAAACGGTTTCGTCGCCGATCTCGCCGCCGAAGGGGCGATCTCGGGAAAGGTCTCGGCCAGCGGCCCGCTTTCCGCCCCGAGTGCCGATTTCGATCTCAATTGGAAAGACGCGGCGACGAGCCACACGAAACGTGCCGGCCTTGCAGCGCTCGGCGTGACCGCGTCGGGAAAATTTGCCGAAAACAAGCTGGATTTCAACGCGGCAGCCCGCGGCGATCAAGGCCTCTCACTGACGGCCATGGGTAATGTCGCACTCGCCGGTACGGCGATCGACAGCATCAAGGTCGATGCCAAGGTCGCCAAGCTTCCGGCCAGTCTCGCAAATGCCTTCGTTCCCGATCTGGCCGCCGGCGGAACGATCTCCGGCACTGTGTCCGCCGCCGGGACACCCGCCGCACCGAAGGCCGACTTCAAGCTCGACTGGACGGATGCTGCGACCAGTCAGACCCGAAGCGCTCATCTCTCAGGCCTCGCGCTGTCCACATCCGGACGCTTCGCCGACGATCGCCTCGATTTCGATGCCAATCTCGCCGGCAAGGACGGCCTCTCGCTCAACGCCGCCGGCAATATCGCGATATCGGGCACATCAGTTCGTAACATCGACGTCAAGGCCGATCTTGCCAACCTGCCTGCAGGTCTCGCCAACGGCTTCGTCCCCGGTCTAGCCGCCGAAGGCACGGTCTCGGGAACGGCATCCGCCTCCGGAGCACTGCCGAAACCGGCCGTCGATTTCAAGCTCGACTGGAAGAATGCCGCCACCGTCCAGACCAGGAGCAGCGGCCTGTCGGGACTGAGTGCTGCGGCATCCGGCAAATTCGCCAATGACCGGGTCGATTTCGACGCAAACCTCGCCGGCAAGGACGGCGTGCTGGCCAAGGCAAAGGGCGGCGTCACCATCGCGGGAACGGCCATCCGGGACCTATCGATCAATGCCGATATCCCGGCGCTGCCGGCAAATATCGCAAATGCCTTCGTTCCCGGTCTTGGTGCCGAAGGCACGCTCTCGGCAAATGCCGTGACGTCGGGAACGCCGACAAATCCGATCGTCGATTTCAAGCTCGAGTGGAAAGATGCCGCGACCAGCCACACCAAGGCTGCCGGCATTTCCCGCCTTGCGCTGGCGGCGACGGGCAAATACGCCGGTGACAGGCTGGATTTCAATGCCGCCCTCACCGGCAGCGGCGGCATTGCGCTGAAAGCCACCGGCAATCTCGCCATCGAAGGCACATCGATCCGCTCGCTCGACGTCACGGCAAACACCAGCAATCTTCCGGCTGGCATCGCCAACGGCTTTGTTCCCGGCCTTGCGGCCGAGGGCGCGGTCTCGGCGACCGTCAAGGCCACCGGTGCGTTGTCTTCGCCCTCCGTCGACTTCAAGGTCGACTGGAAGAACGCAGCGACGAGCCAGACAAAGGGCGCCGGCCTTTCGCCCTTCAGCATCGACGCATCCGGCAAACTTGCCGGAAACAAGCTGACGGTCGAGACCAGCCTTGCCGGTGACGCCGGCATGTCGCTGAAGGGCGGCGGCAGTGTTGCGATCACAGGCAATCGCGCCATCGACATGCGCTTCAACGGCAATCTTCCTTTCGCCGTGCTCGGCGCCCCGCTTGCGCAGCAGGGTCTCGTCGCCGACGGCGTCGCCACCGTCAATCTCCAGATCGGCGGAACGGCCGCAGCACCCGTCATCAACGGCACTGTCTTGACCAATGGCGCAAAGCTCGTCGATGTCCGGCGCAATCTGGCCGTCAACAACCTTGCGGCGACGGTGACCTTCAATGGCAGCCAGGCCGTAATATCGCGCCTCAACGGCAGCCTTGGCAGCGGCGGCACGATTTCGGCCAGCGGCACGATCGGCATCCAGCCGGCCGGCGGCTTTCCCGCCGACATTTCGATTAAGCTCGATAAGGCGGTCTATGTCGATGGAACCCTTGTCGTCTCGACCGTCAATGGCACGCTCGGCCTACGCGGGCCGATTGCAAACGCGACGCTGAGCGGCAAGCTTCGGCTGGACAAGACCTCGATCACCGTCCCGGAAAAATTGCCGACCTCGCTCAGAGAAATCGACATCCGGCATAAGAACGCGCCGCGGGCGGTGCTGGCGCAGCTGCGCGATGACGGCGAGCGCAAACCCGGCGAGAAATCCTCCGTGATGACGCTGGATCTCGAAATCGACGCGCCATCGCATATCTTCGTGCGCGGCCGCGGCATCGATGCCGAGCTCGGCGGCCGCGTGACCATTCGCGGGACGGCGGCGGCACCGGTCGTCACCGGCGGTTTCACCATGCGCCGCGGCCGCCTGACCATTCTCAACCGCCGCCTGGATTTCTCCGACAAGAGCCGGATCACCTTTGCCGGCGACCTGACGCCGGCGCTCGATATGGAAGCGACCTCGACCTCCGGCACCACGACGCTGACCGTCGACGTCGCCGGCCTCGCCACCGACCCCGCCATCACCTTTTCTTCCTCGCCCCAGCTGCCGCAGGACGAGGTCCTTGCGCAGCTGATTTTCGGCCAGTCGATGTCGAAGCTCTCACCGGTGCAGATCGCCCAGCTCGCCGACGCCGTCAGCCAGTTGGCCGGCAACCGCTCCACCTCGCTTTTCGAAGGCCTGCGCAACCAGCTCGGCGTTGACGACTTTGACGTCAGCACCGATTCCAAGGGCCAGACGAGCGTCAGCGTCGGCCGCTATCTCAACGACCGCACCTATTTCGAATTGCAGCAGGGCGGTTCGGCCGGCGCCAAGGCGGTGATCAACCTCGATGTCGGCCGCGGCGTCAAGCTGCGCGGCGGAGCAGGCGGCAATGGTGAAGGCGAAGCTGGCATCGTCTATGAACGGGAATACTGATGCATCGCATCTCGCCTGAAGCTGCTGCGCGGCAGTTTTGGAATGACGGCACGCGCGAGCTCTAAGCCGGCTTAGAAACCGGTCTTGCTCGTCTTGAGAAGAATGTTGGTCTCGGTCGAATTGATGCCGTTGATCAGTCGGATGCGGCGCAGCGTCTCGTCGAAGGAGGGAAGATCCCGATCCTCGAGTTCGGCGACGAAATCCCATTTGCCGTTGGTGCTGTGAAGTGCGCGCACCTGTGGCAGGCCCCGCAGCTGATCGGCCACCCTGTCGGCGAGCTTGCCGAGCACCTCGATCATGACGATGGCGCGCACGCCGGCGGACCGCGTCTCGTGACCGGTGCGGATGGTGAAGCCGACGATGGTGCCGCTGGCGACCAGCCGGTCGATCCGGGCAGCGACCGTTGCCCGCGATGCACCCGTCATCGCCGCAAGCGAGGAGACGGAAATCCGGGCATTGTGGCGAAGGGCACTGAGAAGTTCGGTGTCGAGATCATCCACGCTGATCACTTTGTCAAAATAGGTTTATCATTCTGCGCAATCATAATCCATTTCTGACAATTTTCCATCTTTTTGCCGTCAGCCCTTTATCTCACTATCGGTCGAAACAGGCCTGAACACGGAGCCCCAGATATGAATGCCCAATCGCGATCCGTCACCCTCATCGGCGCGCCGCTGGAAGAAGGCTCCGGCCGCAGAGGCGCTGCCATGGGGCCTGCCGCCTTGCGCATTGCCGGCGTCGATCAGACGCTGATCGAGCTTGGCCATGACGTCGCCGATATCGGCGATCTCAGGATCGTGCCGGCGATGGATCTGCCGAACCATCCGAAAGCCCACAATCTGAGGATCGTCGGCGCCTTCACCCGCGCGCTCGAAAGCAGCGTCCATGACGTCGCCGCCGCCGGCCGTTTCCCGCTCATTCTCGGCGGCGACCACAGCCTTTCCATGGGCAGCGTCTCCGGCATGGCCCGTTATGCCGCCAGCAAGGGCCGCCCGCTCTTCGTCCTCTGGCTCGATGCCCATGCCGACTTCAATTCTCCGGCCACCTCGCCCTCCGGCAATATTCACGGCATGCCTGTCGCCTTCTTCTGCGGCGAGGCCGAATTCGCCGAGATCCTGCCGAAGGACCGTCCGTTCGTCGATCCGAAGAATGTCTTCCAGGTCGGCATTCGTTCGGTCGATGCGCGTGAGCGCGAAGAAATCCACGAACATGGCGTCAACGTCTTCGACATGCGCGCGATCGACGAGCAGGGCATCGGCGCCATCATGCGTGAGATCCTGGACGTCGTGACCAAGGCGAACGGCCTGCTGCATGTCAGCCTCGACCTCGATTTCCTCGATCCCGAGATTGCCCCTGGCGTCGGCACGACGGTCCCGGGCGGCGCGACCTTTCGCGAGGCGCATCTGGTGATGGAAATGCTTTCGGATAGCGGCCTCGTCTCGTCGCTCGATCTCGTCGAACTCAATCCGTTTCTCGACGATCGCGGCAAGAGCGCCCGCATCCTGGTGGAGCTGACGGCAAGCCTCTTCGGCCGCCGCATCTTCGATCGTCCGACACGCGCGGCATAGAGCATGTCGCGCAAAACTGTGCAGCAGTTTTGCGATCACGACATGCGGAAACCAAAGACTAAGGGAGAACGGCCATGACCACTTCGGAAAAACTGATCGCCACCGAACAGCGGCTCGGCGCCAACAATTACAAGCCGCTCGACGTGGTATTGACGCGTGGCGAAGGCGTTTATGTCTGGGATACCGACGGCAACCGTTATCTCGATTGCCTCTCGGCCTATTCCGCCGTCAACCAGGGCCATTGTCATCCGAAGATCCTTGCCGCCATGGTCGAGCAGGCGGGCAGACTGACGCTCACCTCCCGCGCCTTCCGCAACGACCAGCTCGCCTATCTCTACGAAGAACTCGCCGCTCTCACCGGCTCACACAAGATCCTGCCGATGAATTCCGGCGCCGAAGCCGTGGAGACCGCCATCAAGGCGGTGCGCAAATGGGGATACGAGGTCAAGGGCGTGCCGGAGGGCAAGGCGGAGATCATCGTCTGCGCCGATAATTTCCACGGCCGGACGCTGAGCATCATCAGCTTCTCCACAGATCCCGATGCCCGCACCGGCTTCGGCCCCTACACGCCGGGCTTCCGCATCATTCCCTTCGGCGATGCCGAGGCTTTTGCCGCGGCAATCAATGCCAATACGGTAGCCGCCCTGATCGAGCCGATCCAGGGGGAAGCCGGCGTCATCATCCCGCCGGCGGGTTATTTCACCCGCATTCGTGAACTCTGCACTGATAACAACGTCACCCTCATCCTCGACGAGATCCAGACCGGCCTCGGCCGCACCGGCAAGCTGCTGGCTGAGGAACACGAAGGCATCGAGGCCGACGTGACGCTGATCGGCAAGGCGCTCTCCGGCGGCTTCTACCCCGTGTCAGCAGTGCTTTCGAATTCCGAAGTCCTCGGCGTGCTGAAGCCCGGCCAGCACGGCTCGACCTTCGGCGGCAATCCGCTCGCCTGCGCGGTGGCACGCACCGCACTGAAGGTGCTGACGGAAGAGGGCATGATCGAGAACGCTGCGGTCATGGGCGATTATTTCCTCGATGGGCTCAGGTCGATCCGCTCGAACATCGTCAGGGACGTGCGCGGCCGCGGTCTGATGATGGCCATCGAACTGGAACCCGAAGCCGGCGGCGCGAGGCAATATTGCCATGCGCTGAAGGAGCGCGGCCTGCTCGCTAAGGATACCCACGACCATACGATTCGTCTCGCTCCGCCATTGGTCATAACAAGGGAGCAGGTGGATTGGGCAGTCTCGCAGATCGAAAAGACCATAGGCTGAGGTAAATCGGGGCTGAAAACCTTCGCAACCCCCCTCCCGATTTAGATTTGGGCAACACTCTTTCGCTAATGTCGTCGTAACCGTAACGATGCTTCGCCGAGCGCAAAGCCATCGCGTGGTGTGAAGGCAAGGCTCGTCAGCGCCAATGGTGGCGCACCCGCTTCTGCTTTGGCTTACGACAGTTGGGAAGAATTCTAATGGCCACGATCAATTCCACTAGCTTCAGCGGCGATACGCTCGAGATCATTGCCTTCCGCCTGCATGATCAGGAATTCTGCGTCAAGACCACGACCATCCGCGAAATCCGCGGCTGGGCGCCGTCGACGCCGATCCCGCACGCCCCGGCCGATGTCATCGGCGTCATGAACCTGCGCGGCTCGGTGATCCCGATCATCGATCTTGCCTACAAGCTCGGCATGAAGAGCACCGTCGCCAACGAGCGCAGCGCCATTGTCGTCGCCGAAGTTCACAGCATGGTCATCGGCATGCTCGTCGACCGCGTCTCGGACATTCTCACCATCTCGTCCAGCCAGGTCCAGCCGGTGCCTGAGGTGACCGCCTCCTTCGACCGCGCCTATTGCGAAGGCATCATCGCTTCAGAAAATGGCATGATCTGCTTCCTGAACCTCTCCAAGATGTTCAAGGAAAACGAGACCGATGATCTGGCGGCCTGATCGGCCTAGGCATTCGTATCTAGACAATTCGCATTTGAAAAACCGCCCATCCGGGCGGTTTTTTATTATGTACCGCAAGGCTTTTCCGCACGGCTCAATATTAGTTATTTCTTTTATACGAGATATTAACCACGTCCTATCATCATACGACACACAAGGATGATACGTTTTCCGCAAATCTCGGAGGAATGACAGACGATACGGCTGTCATTCCATCACCGGCATTCTTCGTCCGACACGCTTCGTCTGATTAGCCGAAGCAGCAGAACGCGCATTTCAGAGGGGCAAGGATGTTTGGTCTATCTTCCGACTCGAAATATATTCTCAATGCCATTTCCAAATCGCAGGCGATCATCGAATTCGATCTCAATGGAAATATCCTCACGGCGAACGAGAATTTCTGCAATGCGCTTGGTTATCGCCTGAGCGAGATCGTCGGCAAGCATCACAGCATGTTCTGCGAGCCGGCCTATACGGCAACTCCTGACTATCGCGCCTTCTGGGCGCGGCTCGGGCGCGGCGAATATGATGCCGGCGCCTACAAGCGTCTTGCCAAGGGCAACCGCGAGATATGGATCCAGGCTTCCTACAATCCTGTTTTCAAGGGCGGAAAGCCATTCAAGGTGGTGAAATTTGCAGCCGACATCACGGCCGCCAAGAAGCAGGCGGTCGAGGATTCCGGCAAGCTGCAGGCGATCTCGCGTTCGCAGGCGGTGATCGAATTCAGCCCGATGGGCGAGATCCTGACCGCGAACGAGAATTTCTGCAACGCCATGGGCTATTCCCTGGCCGAGATCAGCGGCAAGCATCACAGCATATTCTGCGATCCGGCCTATGTCGGCACAGAGGATTACAAAAGCTTCTGGCGGCGTCTGGCCAATGGCGAATTCATCGCCAACGAATTCGTCCGTTTCGGGAAGGGCGGTCGCGAAATCTGGATCCAGGCAGCTTATAACCCGATCGTCGATGCCGACGGCAAGGTCTACAAGGTGGTGAAGTTCGCCACCGACGTCACCCAACGCATGAGCGCGATTTCTTCGCTCGGCGGCGCGCTGCGTCACCTATCCGAAGGTGATCTGACAAGGACGGTCGACACGCCCTTCGTCCCCTCGATGGAGCAATTGCGCCACGATTTCAACACGACGATCAAAGTCCTTGCCGAGACGATGAAGACAATCGGCGAGAATGCCGGTGCGATCGCCATCGGCTCACGCGAGATCGGCGCATCGGCCGATTCCTTCTCCAAACGGACGGAACAGCAAGCCGCATCGATCGAAGAAACCGCCGCCGCGCTGGAGGAAATCACCACCACGGTCAACGATTCCAGCCGCCGCGCCGATGAGGCCGGCCGCCTCGTCGCCATGACCAAACAGGGCGCCGAGCAATCCGGCACCGTGGTCCGCAATGCCGTTGCCGCCATGGGCCAGATCGAACAGTCCTCGCACGAGATCACCAACATCATCGGCGTCATCGACGATATAGCCTTCCAGACCAACCTCCTGGCATTGAATGCCGGCGTCGAGGCGGCCCGCGCCGGCGAAGCCGGCAAGGGCTTCGCCGTGGTGGCCCAGGAAGTCCGGGAGCTCGCTCAGCGCTCCGCCAAAGCCGCCAAGGAGATCAAGGCGCTGATCAACACGTCGGGCGAGCATGTCAGGAACGGCGTCGGCCTCGTCGGCCAGACAGGCAAGGCGCTGGAGGAGATCGTCGCACAGGTCGGCGATATCGACGGCAACGTCGTCGCCATCGTCGAGGCCTCCAGGGAGCAGGCAACCGGCCTCAAGGAAATCAACCACGCGGTCAATACGCTCGATCAGGCAACGCAGCAGAATGCCGCCATGGTCGAAGAGAGCACCGCCGCCAGCCATAGCCTTGCCAAGGAAGCCGAAACGCTGCGCGTCCTGCTGACACGATTCCGTCTGCCGGGCCAGACCCAGGCCGCCGGCCGGCCGGAGGTGAGACATGAGGCGAGGCAAGCGGGTTCACCGGCGCTGCACCTTATTTCACGCGTCGCAAAGGCGCACGGCGCCGCTGCGACCGCCCAGAGCTGGGAAGAATTCTGATCCCAGCCGCCGCAGCCATCCTATCGTGCCGCCACCAGGCGACACTCTGATCAGACTGAGGCGGTAGACGAAGATGAAGCGCGTCGCATGAAGCCCGTGCGACGCGCTGTGACGGCTCATCCGAACAGCGCGAACGTCGCCCTCAGCGTCACCCAGACACCCCAGAGCAGCGGAATGCCGACGACGGCCCAGGCAAGCATCGCCTTGGCGTCCAACCCGCCTGTGCCGATGCCAAAGGAACCGGTCGGGCCGGCATTGACCGCCGCAGACTTCGCCTGCAGCGCAGCAACCTCGTCGTCCGACATGAACCATTTGTCCGAAAGCGGCCTGATCAGCGAATTGGCGATGAGGCCGAGCGCCAGCATGCCGGCGAGGATATACATGGTGCCGGTATAGAGGGTTGGACCGGGTGCCACGCCGGCGGCGATCTGCGCTTCGCGGATATAGTTGACGACGACGGGACCGACGATGCCGGCCGTTGCCCAGGCCGTCAGCAGCCGGCCGTGGATGGCGCCGACGAACTGCGTACCGAAAATATCGGCGAGATAGGCAGGGATCGTCGCGAAGCCGCCGCCATACATCGACAGGATGATGCCGAAGGCGAGAACGAACAGCGCCTTGTTGCCCATGCCCGCAAAGGTCGGCGCCAGTGCATAGAGCACAATGCCGAGGATGAAGAAGCAATAATAGGTATTCTTGCGGCCGATCTTGTCGGACAGCGACGCCCAGAAGAACCGTCCGCCGATATTGAAGAGCGACAGCAGGCCAGCAAAACCGGCGGCGATCGTGGCGATCGATGCCTTCTGGCCGGCGTCCAGCTGGGCGAAACCGACATCCGGCAGGCCGATCAGCGAGCCGGCGAAGATTTCCTGCAGCATCGGCGAAGCCATGCCGAGAACACCGATACCGGCCGAAACGTTGAGGCAGAGCACGGCCCAGATCAGCCAGAACTGTTTGGTCTTGTGGGCATCGCGCAGGTGCACATGTTTGGTGGTGATCATCGTGCTCTTGGCCGCAGGCGGCGTCCAGCCGTCAGGACGCCACCCGGCCGGCGGGATGCGATAGCCGAAGGCGCCGCCCATCATGAAGACGAAATAAATCGCCGCCATGACGATGAAGGTTTGCCAGACACCGACCGAACTGTCGGTCTTGAAGGCATTCATCAGCAGGTTGGCAAGCGGCGCGCCGATCATCGCGCCACCGCCGAAGCCCATGATCGCCATGCCGGTCGCCATGCCGCGCCGGTCGGGAAACCATTTGATCAGCGTCGAGACCGGCGAGATGTAGCCGAGACCGAGACCGATGCCGCCGATGACGCCGGCGCCAAGCCACATCATCCAGAGCTGATGGGTGATGACGCCGATAGCGGCAAGAATGATACCGCCGCACCAGCAGCAGGCGGAAACGACGCCCGCCTTGCGCGGGCCGGCGCGCTCGAGCCAGCCGCCCCAGATGGCGGCGGACGAGCCAAGGAGGACGAAGAATAGCGTATAGATCCAGCCGAGGTCGGCAACACGCCAGTCGCAGGTGGTGGTGAACAGCGCCGAGGCGAGTGTCAGATCCGGGCAGGCCGTCGAGGCGGTGATCCCGAGCGACTTGGAAAGTGGCAGCCAGAACACGCTGAAACCATAGGCCATGCCGATGCAGAGGTGGATGGCGAGTGCTGCCGGCGGCACCAGCCACCGATTGAACCCAGGCCGTGCAACGATCCTTTCACGATCGAGCAGGCCCGAGCCCGCCACCCCGTCTGTACGTGTTTCGGCTGCAGTCATGAACAACTCCTCCTTGATTCAGACCTGGCTTGATTCAGACTTGTTATCACCGGCACATGCGCAGGCAGGTTGCTCCTGCCTTCCCTCCCGCATGGACCGATCCTGGCTAATCGGACCGAGAGCAATTCCAGGAAAAGTGGGAAACGGTTTTCCGTCCGAAATTGCGTAAAAACAAAAGGTTTGAAATAAAGACCTAAAGCGCGAGGAACGCGCTTTAGTGTGTCGCAGGCTCCGGCTTTCGGATCAGAGGCGCGGCCTGCAGCACCAGCGCATCCAGGCCGTTCTCCTCATTCTCCAGAATTTCGAACAATTGCCGCCGCATGCGCGGATCCCAGAATTTATTGATATGGGTGGCGACCCCCTGCGCGGCTTCGCTTTCCGGCTGGCTCTTGAAGAAGGTAGCGATTTGATTTGCCATATAGACGAGCTTGGTCTTGGTATCATGCGACATCGGCAATGCTTCCAGGCGAGATACGGTGCGGGTGGGTGAAAATCTCGAAATCCTCGCCGCGCACCAGCGCGACGAGCGTCATGCCGGCCGCTTCGGCCGTGCGGATGGCCAGAGCCGTCGGCGCCGAAATGGCGATGAGCACCGGGCTGCCGAGGATCGCCGCCTTCTGCACCATTTCGACAGAAAGCCGGCTGGTGACGACGACCGCGCCGTCCCCGCCTTTTTCGCCGGCGCGGATGACGGCGCCGCAGAGCTTGTCCAGTGCATTGTGCCGGCCGACATCTTCGCGCACGGCAATCAGTCCCCCGCCTTGACGATAAAAGCCGGCGCCATGCACCGCCCGCGTCTCACGATGCAGCGGCTGTGCCTCGTTCAGAAGCGAAACGGCGCGGACGATATCCGCATGCGACAGCGCCAGCAGTGATGGCGAGACATCAGGCACCGGCCGCACTGCCTGTTCGATCGATTCGATGCCGCAGAGCCCGCAACCGACCGGCCCCGCCATGCTGCGGCGGCGTGCCCGCAGCAGATCGGCGACGTCATCGACAAGGCTTACCTGCACATCGATGCCCTGCTCACCCTCGACGACTTCGATGGCCGATATCTCCGCCGGCCCGGCAATGATCCCCTCGGTCAGGCTGAACCCGACGGCGAAATCCTCGAGATCCGCCGGCGTTGCCATCATCACCGCATGCGAACTGCCGCCATAGGAAAAGGCGATCGGCACTTCTTCCGGGACGATGCGCGAACCGGTCTGCACGATGCCGTTGCGGCGGGCGGTTTCGAGAGCACGGGCAGTGACGGTGAAGGTCATGACGCGCGTTCCTCCTGACAGGGCCACCCCCGCATCGTCACTCCGCTGCCTCGAGATTGCCGGCGATGCGGCGCGATTGCCGCGCCTGCTCGTCATATTCGAGCTGCCATTCACTTGGCCCGTTGGAAGGCGAGACCTGCACCGCCGTCACCTTGTATTCCGGGCAGTTGGTCGCCCAGTCGGAGAAATCGGTGGTGATGACGTTCACCTGCGTATTGGGATGATGGAAGGTCGTATAGACCACACCGGGCGCGACGCGATCGGTGATCAACGCCCGGAGCGTCGTGTCGCCGGAGCGGCTGCCGAGCTTCACCCAGTCGCCGTCGCGAACGCCGCGCTGCTCGGCATCGTGCGGATGGATTTCCAGCCGGTCTTCCGCATGCCAGACGACATTCTCGGTCCGCCGCGTCTGCGCCCCGACATTGTACTGGCTTAGGATGCGGCCGGTCGTCAGGAGCAGCGGGAAGCGCGGGCCGGTGCGCTCGTCGGTCGCCACATATTCGGTGCGGATGAACTTGCCCTTGCCGCGCACGAAGCCGTTGACATGCATGATCGGCGAGCCGAGCGGATTCTTTTCGTTGCAGGGCCACTGCACCGAGCCCATTTTATCGAGATAGTCGTAGGAGACCATTGCGAAACTCGGCGTCGTCGCGGCGATCTCGTCCATGATTTCCGATGGATGGGTGTAATTCCAGTCGAGCCCCATCGCCTGGGCAAGCTTCTGAGTCACTTCCCAGTCGCCATAGCCGTTGCGCGGCGACATGACCTTGCGCACGCGGTTGATACGCCGCTCCGCATTGGTGAAGGTGCCGTCCTTTTCGAGGAAGGTCGAGCCCGGCAGGAAGACATGGGCGTAATTGGCGGTCTCGTTGAGGAACAGATCCTGGACGACGACGCATTCCATCGCCGCAAGCCCGGCGGCGACGTGTTTGGTATCGGGATCGGACTGGAGAATGTCCTCGCCCTGGATATAGATGCCCTTGAAGGAACCGTCGACTGCCGCATCCAGCATGTTCGGAATGCGCAGGCCGGGCTCGTTGTTGAGCTTCACGCCCCAGAGTTTTTCGAAGATATCGCGCGTCGCATCGTCGGAAATGTGCCGGTAGCCCGGCAATTCGTGCGGGAAGGAGCCCATGTCGCAGGAGCCCTGCACGTTGTTCTGGCCGCGCAACGGGTTCACGCCGACACCAGGGCGGCCGATATTGCCGGTCGCCATCGCCAGGTTGGCGATCGCAATGACCGTGGTCGAACCCTGGCTGTGTTCGGTGACGCCGAGGCCATAATAGATCGCGCCGTTGCCGCCCTTGGCATAGAGCCTTGCCGCACCACGCAGATCCGCCGCCGGCACTCCGGTGAAGATCTCGGTCTCTTCGGGACTGTGGTGCGGTTCGGCAACGAAGGCAGCCCAGTCCTCGAACTCCGACCAGTCGCAGCGCTGGCGGATGAAGCTCTCGTCGTAGAGTCCTTCGGTGACGATCACATGAGCCAGCGCCGTCATGACCGCGACATTGGTGCCGGGCTTCAGCGGCAGGTGATAGGAGGCCTCGACATGCGGCGAGCGGACGATATCGGTGCGGCGCGGATCGATGACAATGAGTTTGGCGCCCTGGCGCAGCCGCTTCTTCAACCGTGAGCCGAACACAGGATGCCCGTCCGTGGGATTGGCGCCGATGACGACGACGACATCCGAATGCTCGACACTGTCGAAATTCTGCGTGCCTGCCGACGTGCCGAATGTCTGGCCGAGACCATAGCCGGTCGGCGAATGGCAGACGCGGGCGCAGGTATCGACATTGTTGTTGCCGAAACCGGCGCGGATCAGCTTCTGCACCAGATAGGTTTCCTCATTGGTGCAGCGTGAGGAGGTGATGCCGCCGATCGCCTCGCGGCCGTATTGATACTGGATGCGGCGGAACTCCAGCGCCACATGCGCGAAGGCCTCGTCCCAGCTCACCTCCCGCCAGGGATCGCTGACCTTTTCGCGGATCATCGGGTTGAGGATGCGGTCCTTATGGGTGGAATAGCCGTAAGCGAAACGTCCCTTGACGCAGGAATGGCCGCGATTGGCCTGGCCGTCTTTCCACGGCACCATGCGCACCAGTTCCTCGCCGCGCATCTCCGCCTTGAAGGAACAGCCGACGCCGCAATAGGCGCAGGTGGTGACCGCCGAATGTTCCGGCTGGCCGATCTCTATCACCGACTTCTCCGTCAGCGTCGCCGTCGGGCAGGCCTGGACGCAGGCGCCGCAGGAGACGCATTCGGATTCGATGAAATGCTCGTGCATGCCGGGGGAAACGCGCGAACCGAAACCGCGTCCTTCGATCGTCAGCGCGAAGGTGCCCTGCACTTCCTCGCAGGCGCGCACACAGCGCGAACAGACGATGCATTTGGAGGGGTCATAGGTGAAATAGGGATTGGACTCGTCCTTCGGCATCCATTTCAGATTGATGCCGCCGTTGTTGCGCGCCTTGACGTGATTATCGCCCTCGTAGCCGTAGCGCACGTCGCGCAGGCCGACGGCGCCCGCCATGTCCTGCAATTCGCAATCGCCGTTGGCCGCGCAGGTGAGACAGTCGAGCGGATGGTCGGAAATATAGAGTTCCATCACGCCGCGGCGAATATCCTTCAGCCGCCCTGTCTGCGTGTGCACCACCATGTTTGCCGCCACCGGCGTCGTGCATGAGGAGGGCGTGCCGTTGCGGCCCTCGATCTCGACGAGGCAGAGCCGGCAGGAGCCGAAAGCATCGACCATATCGGTGGCGCAGAGCTTCGGCACCTTGATGCCGGCCTCCATCGAGGCGCGCATGATGGAGGTGCCCTCCGGCACGCTGATCCGCTGTCCATCAATGGTGAGCGTCACCATGGTCTCGGATGTCGAAGCCGGAGTGCCGTAGTCGATTTCATGGATGAGAGACATGGTCGGTCTCCTTGCTTGAGATGGTGAGGTCAGCGCAGGCGTTCCATGAACAATTCGTCATTCCGCCGCCTCCACCAGAGGTGCCGGCGAAAAATCCTCCGGGAAATGCGTCATGGCGCTCATCACCGGATAAGGCGTGAAACCGCCCAGCGCGCAGAGCGAGCCGAACTTCATCGTGTTGCAGAGATCGGCAAGCAGCACCCGGTTCTTCTCCGGCTCGATGCCCTGAGCGATCTTGTCGGCCGTCTCCACGCCGCGTGTCGAGCCGATGCGGCAGGGCGTGCACTTACCGCAGCTTTCGACGGCGCAGAATTCCATGGCGAAACGCGCCTGCTTCAGCATGTCGGCCGTGTCGTCGAAGACGACGATGCCGGCATGGCCGATGAGCCCGTCCCTGGCGGCGAAGGCTTCGTAATCGAAAGGCGTGTCGAACAGCGCCCGCGGGAAATAGGCACCGAGCGGCCCGCCGACCTGCACGGCCTTGACCGGCCGTCCCGTCGCCGTCCCGCCGCCGATCCTGTCGACGATATCTCCGAGCGAAAGGCCGAAGGCCGTCTCAAAGAGACCACCATATCTGACATTGCCGGCAACCTGCAGCGGGATGGTGCCGCGTGAACGGCCCATGCCGAAATCGCGGTAGAAGGCGGCACCCTTTTCCAGGATGACCGGCACCGAAGCCAGCGAGATCACGTTGTTGATGACGGTCGGACAGTTAAACAGCCCCTTATGCGCCGGCAGCGGCGGCTTGGCACGCACGATGCCGCGCTTGCCTTCGAGACTGTTCAGCAGGGCCGTCTCCTCGCCGCAGACATAGGCGCCGGCGCCGGTGCGCACCTCGATATCGAAGGCGCGGCCGGAGCCGAGCACCGATGATCCGAGAATGCCGGCCTGCCGGGCGATGCCGACGGCTTCGGTCATTACCGCGATCGCGTGCGGATATTCCGAACGCGTATAGACGAAGCCCTTGGTCGCGCCGGTGGCGAGCCCTGATATCGCCATGCCCTCGATCAGCACGAAGGGATCGCCCTCCATGATCATCCGGTCGGCAAAGGTGCCGCTGTCGCCCTCATCGGCATTGCAGACGATATATTTGCGGTCGCCGGCGGCCTCGAGAACGGTCTTCCACTTGATGCCGGTGGGAAAACCGGCACCGCCGCGTCCACGCAGGCCGGAATCGGTGACTTCCTTGACGATATCGGCTGATGTCATCGAAACGGCGCGGCGAAGGCCGGCAAGGCCGCCATGCGCCTCGTAATCCGCAAGCGAAAGCGGATCGGTAATGCCGCAGCGGGCAAAGGTCAGGCGGGTTTGTTCCTTGAGGAACGGGAGGTCTTCAACCTCCCCGAGACAGAGCCGATGCTCGCCGCCGTTCATCATCCCGGCATCGAACAGAACAGCCACATCCCCGGCCTTTACCGGGCCGTAGCCGATGCGCTTGCCGTCAAGCTCGACCTCAACTAGCGGCTCCAGCCAGAACATTCCGCGCGAGCCGTTGCGCACGATCTCGGCATCGAGGCCGCGGGCGGCGATCTCCTGGGCAATCGCCTTTGCCACCTTTTCGGCCCCGAGCGCCAGCGCTGCGGCATCGCGCGGAACATATATCCTGACCGTCATCGGCGTGCCTCCGCAACGAGTTCCGCCGCCATCTGATCGTCGATCCGGCCATAGACCTCGCCGTCGAGCATCGCCGCCGGCGCGCAGGCGCAGAGCCCGAGACAGTAGACCGGCTCCAGCGTCACGCCGCCATCGAGCGTCGTCTGATGAAAATCGATACCGAGCAGCATTTTGACGCGCTCAGCCAAGCCATCGCCGCCCATCGACTGACAGGCTTCGGCGCGACAGAGCTTCAGCACATGCCGGCCGGCGGGATGGTCACGATAATCGTGATAGAAGGTCACCACGCCATGCACCTCGGCGCGGGAGAGGTTCAGTTCCTCCGCGATGACGGGCATGGCCTCCTGCGGCACATAGCCGAATTCTTGCTGGACCTCGTGCAGAATGGGAAGCAGCGGCCCTTCGAGAAAGCGAAGATCGGCGACGATGGCACGTGTGCGCGCTGCAATATCGCCTTCGGCGATATGAATGGTCATAAGGCAGCCCTCCCGGCGGCTCGCTCGTTGCGGAATGGCGGGCTCCCCCGGCCGAGTGCCATTCCGCAAGCAGCATCTCAGGGAAGCAGCCGGCGATCAATAAAGCTATCACGTTGCACGATAGTTTTTTTCTATCAGAGTTCCTCGTCTTGTACGAGCACTCTCGCCTCGTGCAGCAGGGCCGAGACAAGCGGCGTGAAAGGCTCGCGATAAGGGGCAACGAGGCCGACCAGATGATGCGCCTCCGGCTCGACGATCGGAATCATGCGGATTTCCACTGGAAATCCAAAGGATTTGGCGACGTTGCGCGGCATGATGCTGGCCCAGCGTCCGGTCCTGACATGCGAGAACAGCACGATCATCGAGTTGGATTCGAGTGTCGGATGCACGGTGGCGCCGGCTTCCGTCAAGTGTCGGTTGATGATGCGGCGGTTTTGCATATCAGCAGTCAATAGACAAAGCCGAAGATCGCCGACCTCTCGCCAGGTCACGTTGTCGCGATCCGACAGTGGGCTGCCGGCTGCCGTGATCAGATGATAACGCTCGGCATAAAGGGGAACGGTCGTGACGCGGCCGAGCGGCTCGTTTTCGAGATAGGTGATGCCGGCATCGATTTCGAGATTCTCGAGCATGCTCAGCACCTGCAGCGAATTGCGCGAGACGATCGAGAAGGTCACGCCGGGATGCCGTTCCTGGAAGGGCGTGGTGATGCGCGAAAGCATGGCGAGCGCGGTCGGAATGGCGGCAAGACGAATATGGCCGGAAAGGCCGCGGCGTGCGGCACGCATCTCCTCGCGCATGGTGCGGGCGTCGCCGACGATGCGCCGGGCCCATTCGAGCACGCGCTGCCCCTCCGGCGTCAGCCCCTGGAACCTTGAACCGCGCTGTACCAGCATGACGCCGAGTTGATCCTCGAGCTGCCGGATGGCCGCCGAAAGCGTTGGCTGCGAGATGCCGCACTCCTCCGCGGCGCGGCCGAAATGCTTTTCATTGGCAAGCGCGATGAAAAATTCCAGCTTGTCGATCATCCGGCCTCCCGCGCCATTTCGCGTCCGGGCCTATCTTCGACATAGCAGCCGTGCTCCGCAAGGGCGGTCGCTAACAGTTTTCTGCAATCGGAAAAAGCTCGAACAGCGATTCGAGGAAGGCGAGCACGCTGACATTGCCGATGCTGTAATAGACCAGCCTGCCCTGACGGCGCGTATTGACCAGGCCTTCGAGCCTCAAGCGCGCCAGCTGCTGCGAGACCATTGCCTGCTGTATGCCCAGAATATGTTCGATTTCACTGACCGTCCGCTCCTCATTCGCCAATATACAGAGGATGAGAAGTCGGGTCTGGTGCGCCAGCGCTTTCAGCAGGTCGCTCGCTTCATGGGCTTTTGCAGCGAGTGTGTGCAATTCCTGGCCGGTCATCCCCGGCTTGGGTTTGGGCAACGGCATGCGGTATCTCGGAAGGGAGGCGATGAGGTAGATCAGTACAATAGCATATTCGCACAAGCGAATTGGCCAAAATGACGAAATGCCAAAAAAGGTCCAAGCAAATCAGCAGATAAGCTGACCGCCATTGATCTCGATCACCTGGCCGGTAATGTAGCCCGAGAGGGAGGGAGCCGCCAGGAACAGATAGGCGGGAGCACAATCCTCCGCCGTGCCGAGCCTTTGCAGGGGGATGGATTTTCTTGTCTGCTCCAGCTTTTCGCGGGAGGAATAGCGCTCATGGAAATCCGTCTCGATCGTTCCCGGTGACACGCAATTGACCCGGATTCCATCCGGTGCGAGCTCACGGGCAAGCGCCTTGGAATAGGTCGCAACGAAGGCTTTCGAGGCCGAATAGATCGAGGAACCGGGGCTGCCGCCGGTCAGCGCCGAAATCGAAACCGTGTTGACGACAGCGGCGCCTTCAGCCGCCTTTAATGCCGGCAACAGTGCACGTGTCAGCGCCACCACCGATGTCTGGTTGAGCCGCACGATCGCCTCATATTCTGCGTCGGTGAGCGTGGCCGCGGGAAACCGGCCAAGCATGGTGCCGGCATTGTTCACCAGCACATGCACCCTGTCGAAGAAGGCGAGAACGTCTTCGGCAAATTGCGCCGCCCCACCGGCCGCCGAGAAATCGGCGTGCAGCAGCAGCGCCCGTCTTTCGGATTCAGCCGTCAGCAGGAAATCCGGCAGCTCGCGTCCCGGCTTGCGCCCGGTATGGACGATCACTTTTGCGCCGCAGTCCAGGAACTGCCGGGCCACTTCGAGGCCGATGCCGCGGCCGGCGCCGGTCACGACGACATTGCGATTTTCGAACAGTCTGGGATGAAACACGAAGCCGTCCTCCTCGCGGACAGTGCCGCCGGTTGCGTCACTCGCCCTTAACATATGAGCGCGCCGACCGAAAGAAAGGCAGGTACCGATCTTTCCCGGGAGACACAGCCAAGTCCCCCCTCTGGGGAAGGGCTCTAGCTCTCTGTCTCCAGAAGCCGCGCACCCGACCCCTCTTTGCCGAGCCGATCGCAGGGATTGCGCAACGGACAGCTTTCGATCGACAGGCAGCCGCAGCCGATGCAGCCGGTCAGACGGTCGCGCAGCAGGCTCAGCCGCCTGATTCGCGCGTCGAGATCATCCTTCCAGCGCGCCGACAGTACCTGCCAGTCGGCGACGGTGGGCGTGCGTCCCTGCGGCAGCGACTCGAACGCCGCCTGGATTTCCGAAAGCGGAATGCCGACACGCTGCGCCACCTTGATGATGCCAAGCCGGCGCAGCACGTCACGACCGTATCGCCGCTGGTTGCCGCGGGACCGGATGCTCGAGATCAGCCCCTTGGTCTCGTAGAAATGCAGCGCCGAGACGGCAAGGCCGCTGCGCTCCGCCACTTCGCCAACCGTCAGAAGTCTGCCGAGCGGCGTTGCAGGAATCGTATCCATCGGCTCTTGACCTCAATATTAGTTGAGGTTTTATAACCCGTGCTTCGATAATCGTAAAGTCCAATCGCGACAAGGAGCAACGCATGAAAACACCCACCAGGCTGGCGGTCATCTATGGCAGCACGAGAGAGGGCCGCATCTGCGACCGGGTGGTCAAATGGCTGACGCAGGAGCTCGTCCGCTTCCCGCAATTTGATATCGACATCATCGACCCGCTCGATTTCGCGCTGCCGGTAAGCCGTGACATGGCACACCCCGAAATCGACAGGCTCGCCGGGCGGCTTGGTATGGCCGACGCCTTCATCATCGTCACCCCGGAATACAATCACAGCTTCACGGCCTCGCTGAAGTCGATCATCGATTTCTTCTTCGAGCCCTGGCAGGGCAAACCTGTCGCCTTCGTTTCCTATGGCGGCATATCGGGCGGCCTGCGCGCCGTCGAACAGCTGCGCCTCGTCTTTGCCGAACTCCACGCGGTCACGATCCGCGATTCGGTGAGCTTTACAGCACCTTGGAACCGCTTCGACACCGAGGGACGGCTCGACAATCCCACCGACGCGATGCGTCTGCTCGACCGGATGATGGCAAGGCTGGAATGGTGGACACGGGCGCTCGTCACTGCCCGCAGCGATTGCCCCTATGCCGACATCGCCGCCTGAGGCAGCAAGCTCCGGTTCCGTTCCCGGCAGGTACGGAACCTCGAGGGACACCCGGGCAGGACCTCCGTCCGGGTGTTCTCAACAGTAAGGCATATCAGGCGATACCGGGCATGGCAGGCTCATCCCGACCGCATGGACGGGTTCGCAACTTTGCAGTTGCGGGGAGAAAACCCCGGTGATAGTTTCCGCGCCATTAACGGGGGAGCTCTGTATTGCCGGGGCTGAGATGTGAGGTGCAAGCCTCTGGACCCTTCAAAGCTGATCTGGGTAATGCCAGCGGAGCGAGGTTCAGATGTTTTCAGGCGCACAAGTGTCACTCTATCCGATGTCCGGCGATTTCGTCGGCATCATTCTCGATGCCGTCAAGGCGCTCGATCCCTATCGCGACCGGCTGCGCATCGAGACCGATGACATCTCTACGCTGCTGGTCGGCCCGCCTGACATTCTTTTCGCCGCCATGCACGATCTTTTCGTCACCGCCGCAAAGACCGGCGAACATTGCGTGCTGTCCGCCGCCGTGTCACGCGGCTGCCCCGGTGAGCCCGACGAGGCCATCTGCGGCGTCAACCCCTCCTCCGGCCAGGCAGAGCCGCTTGCTGACCGTATAGCGGCCGCCCTTGCCGCCGTTGAAATCACCGCCGAGACCGGACAGCCGACCGCTGCCCAATTCTCGCTCTACGTCATGGGAACCGGCACCCATATGGACGAGATCTATGGCTGCATCGACTTTCTCAAACGCTCCGGCACTTTCGACCGCGCCAAGAATTTCTGCACCAGGCTTTCTGGCGATGCCGGCGCCGTCTTCGCAACCATTCGTGAGGCCTTCTATCGCTTCGGCGACCCCGAGGGGCATGTGACCCTCGATATCACGGTGTCAGCCAATACAGCGCCGCGCGTCTTTTCAGACGCGCAAAGGACGCTGTAACACTTTAAATTGCTGCATAATTTTATCCTTAAATCGATTCCGATTTAAGGAATTATGCAGTGCCCGACGAAAGCCTGAAATCGAACGCCGATGACACCGCTACCACCACTGGGTTCGCGCCTTACCGCGCTCCGCGCCGCTGTCTACCGGGGCATACCTGCCCTGCTCGCCGGCTGCGCCTTTTTGGCGGCATGGGAACTCTATGTCGATCTTTCCGGGATCAAGCCCTCCATCCTGCCGGCGCCGTCGCGCATCGTCATCCAGGGCTGGCTGAACCGCGAGGCGCTGATATCAAACACCTGGCCGACGCTCGGCGCGACGCTTGGAGGTTTCGCGCTGTCGCTTGCTTTCGCCTTCGCAGCCTCCATCCTCATGGATTTCGTGCCCTTCATGCGCCGGGCATTGCTGCCGATCTTCATCGCCAGCCAGACCCTGCCGCTGGTGGCGATCGCGCCCCTCGTCGTCCTCTGGTTCGGCTTCGGCCTGCTGCCGAAAGTGTTGCTGGTGGCGCTCGTCACCTTCTTTCCGCTGCTCGTCGCCCTGCTGCAGGGCTATGAATCGACCGACCGCGACATCGCCGAATTGCTGAATTCGATGAAGGCGAGTCGCTGGCGGATTTTCTGCCTGGCCCGGCTTCCCTCCTCGCTGCCCTATTTCTTCGCCGGCCTCAGAATCTCGATCACCTATGCCGTCGTTGGCGCGATTTTTGCCGAATATGCCGGCGCCGCCCGCGGCCTCGGCATCTATATCCTCAACGCCAAGAACAATTTCCGTCCCGATCTCGTGCTCGCCGCCGTCGTCGTCAGCGCCGTGCTCACGCTCGGCCTCTTCGGGCTGACGCTGTTGATCCAGCGCCTCGTCATGCCCTGGCAGCCAACCGGGGAGCGGCGCCGATGAGCGATACAATGGTTGAACTCGGTAGTATCTCGAAGTCCTTCGACGGCATGAAGGTGCTGGGCGACATTTCGCTCACCGTCGCAGACGGCGAGTTCGTTTCGATCGTCGGACCGTCCGGCTCCGGAAAATCGACGGTGCTGCGGCTGCTGACACAGGCGCTTCGACCCGATTCCGGCACCATGCTTTTCAACGGCGTGCCGCTGGAACAGGCACCGCATTCCTTCGCCTTCATGCCGCAGCGCGATGCGCTGATGCCCTGGCGCCGGATCATCGACAATGCGGCACTCGGCCTCGAGGTGAAAGGCATGAGCCGCCGCGCGGCCCGCGCCGCCGTCGCGCCTTTGTTCGAGAGCTTCGGCCTTTCCGGCTTCGAACACCACTATCCTTCCGAACTATCCGGCGGCATGCGCCAGCGCGCCGCACTGCTGCGCACCGTCGTCCAGACGCAGGACATGCTGCTGCTCGACGAGCCCTTCGGCGCGCTCGACGCGCTGACGCGCACGCAGATCCAGGAATGGCTGCAGGGCATGTGGACCGAGCACCGCTGGACGGCGCTGCTGATCACCCATGACGTTCGCGAGGCCGTGTTCCTCTCCGACCGGATCTACGTGCTTTCGGCCCGTCCGGCGCGTATCATCCGCGAATTCCGCGTTCCCCTGCCCCGTCCGAGAAGCATCGCCGACCTCGGCTCGCCGGCGGCCCAGGCGATCGAAACCGAAATCCTGCAAACCCTGCTTCATCCGCAAGAACAGGATGATTTTAGGCCGGTCGGCCCAAAATCTGAATCGCTGTTCTAATTTATAGAGTTAGAGCATGATGTCGTCCGAAACCGCCGACACTTTTCGGCATCATGCTCTAGAGACCTGAGGAGGTCACCATGCTGCTTCTCACCCGCCGCCAGACGATTTTCACCGCCATCGCGGCAAGCCTTGCCGGCCGCACCGCCTTCGCCCAATCGGCGCCCGCAAAGGTTCGCATCGCGCTCGACTGGACGCCCAACACCAACCATATCGGCATCTATGTCGCCAAGGCGAAGGGCTTCTACGCCGATGCCGGACTCGATGTCGAGATCCTTCCCTTCACCGATACCAGCGCCGGAACACTGGTGTCGAACGGCGTTGCCGATTTCGGCATCAGCAGTGAGATCGAGACCCTCACGCAGCGCGCCGGCGGCGGTGACGTGAAGATGGTCTACGGCGTCGTCCAGACAGAAACCGCACGCCTGATCTTCAAGGGCGGACGCGACGACATCAAGAGCCCGAAAGACCTCGACGGCAAGACCTATGGCGGCTTTGGCGGCACCTGGGAGAGCGCGCTGATCTCCGCAATGATCCGCAATGACGGCGGCAAGGGCGACGTCAAGACCGTCACCCTCGGCACCTCCGCTTACGAGGCGCTGGACAATGGCTCGATCGATTTCACGCTGGAGATCTACACCTGGGAAGGCATAGCCGCCGAACTGGAGAACCGGAAGATCGGCCGCTTCCACTATTCCGATTATGGCATTCCCGACGAGCAGACGACGGTCATCGTCTCCAGCGACGCCTATCTCTCGGCAAACCGGGAACACGCCCGCGCCTTCATCCAGGCCACGCGCCAGGGTTATGCCTATTCCGTCGACCATCCCGACGAAGCCTGCGATCTGCTGATCTCTGGAAGCAATGGCGCACTGATGAATACGGAACTGGTAAAGGCGTCTCAGAAGGCATTGATCGAGGGGCACTTCCTGAAATCCGAGGCCGGCGTGATCGGTAAGCTCGATCCGGCAAAGGCCGAAGCCCTCGGCGGCTTCCTGCTCGAGAATGGGATTCTGGTCGACGCCAATGGCGCCGCACTCAAGGAGAAGCCGGACTTTTCCACCTATTATACCAACGAACTTCTCGACTGAGCCCAACGCCTGCCTTGCCCGTCGCGGCTTTCCGCTGCAAAGTCCGAGACCCGGAGCATGATGTCGTGCGAAAACCGCTCACACTTTTCGGCATCATTCTTTAGAGCGCCGCGCGTCCTTTCGGATGCGCAAAGGACGCTCTAACACTTAGAATTTAGGCATCGTGCTTTCCGAAAATCGATTCCGATTTTCGGGCCGATGCGCTAGGCAAGGCGGGGGATAGGATGCGACAACAGGAGAGACTGGCCGGAGCGGACTTTCTGCGCGCGACGGCCTGTCTGCTGGTGCTTGCCCACCACTTCGCGCTGCGGCTGGATATGCGCAGAATCCCCGACGAACTCGGACCGACCGCACATGTCCTCCGCTTCGGCAATTTCGGCGTTGCCGTGTTCTTTGTGCTCAGCGGCTTTCTTCTTGCCCATCCCTTCTGGCGCGCGCTCGACGCGGGCAGCAACCTGCCGAGCCTGCGGCATTACACGATCCGCAGGGCAGCGCGCATCGCTCCGGGCTTCTGGGTTGCCGCCACCATCAGCTTCGCCCTCAGCCTGACGCTGCTTGCCCTGCCGCTGACACCGGAGCTTGCACTCCGCTATGTCTCCGGGCTGCTGTTCATGAGCCAGTGGCACTGGCGCACCTTCTTTCCTGTCGAAGCCGACGGGCCGCTCTGGTCCATTCCCTTCGAGGTCACCAGCTATGTGCTCCTGCCGGTCTGCTTTCTCCTGCTGTTTCGTTTGCCCATCCTGAGACAACGCCCGCTGCTTGCGCGCTTCGCCTGGCTATGCGTCATCACAGGCGTACTCCTGGCCCATCTGCTGATCCTCACCCTGTTTCCGCTCGGCGACATCGGACGCGGTTGGCAGTACGGCCTGCAGGGTGGGGCGAAGGAATGGATGCCGAGATATAATCCGATCGGCTTCTTCGCCGTCTTCGCGCTCGGTGCGCTCGCCGCCGGCCTCGAGACCATGCTCCCACGAAGACGCTCTTCCTGGTTCGATGCCGCAGCGCTTCTCGCCCTCGCCATTGCCGGCTACCGCCTCGTGATATCGCCCGGCGGCTCCGCCGAGGGTTACGGCTGGCTCGAAATCCCCTATGGCTTTCCGGTCTTCCCGCTGGCGGTCGGGGCGGCCCTCGTTTCGCTCAGCCATTCGCAACGGTTGGGCAGGCTGCTCGACAACGCGCCTGTCCGCTACGTCGCGAAGATCTCCTTCGGCATCTATATCTGGCAGGAGATTATCCTGCTATTGATCCAGAAGCTCGACCCGGGCTCGTTCGGCGCTTCCTCGGAAAATGTTGTGACCGGCTGGCTGCAGTCTTGCGGACTGGCGGCAGCGCTTATCCTTCTGGTAGCAAGCCTCAGCTACCATCTGCTGGAGAAACCGGCGATCGATTTCGGAAACCGGCTGACAGCTCGCCAATCCAATCGGGCTACTCCTTTCAAAGTATAAGTTTCCGGATAGCGCAACTACAGGCATTAAGGTTAACGCGAAATACTCCCATTTTTGGTGTCTTTAGGGTTACGGAATTCTTATTTATACCGATGACAAACGATACGTGACCATGTATCTGTCTCCTTGCTGTTCAGTATCGCATCTAAACTTGTGGACCTTGCGTAATGAATGCTTTTACTTCGAAGACGAATTCACGCTTCGATCCGTCTCAGCGTCAGGACAAAACCAAGACCCTGGTTATCGCGAACTCCAATATTCGCCAGCCGGATAGCTTTTCCCCTGTCGAAAGAAAAATGGCTGTGCGACTGAGCGTGAAGCGGTTGATCGACATCGTCGCCTCACTCAGCGCCCTCGTCGTGCTGGCGCCGATTTTTCTGGCAATCGCTCTTTTCATCAAACTCGATGATGGCGGTCCGGTGTTTTTCCGCCAAATCCGCTGGGGGCTGAACGGCCGGAAGATCACGATCTTCAAATTCCGATCGATGCGCGCGGAAGCTTGTGATCCCAGCGGCGTTCAACAGACCGTCAAGGGTGACAGCCGAGTGACCGGCATCGGCGCGGTGCTCCGCAAGACCAATATCGACGAGCTGCCGCAGCTCTTCAATGTCATCAGGGGCGACATGTCGCTGGTCGGCCCGCGCTGCCATGCCATCAACATGCGGGCAGCCGGCCGGCTCTACGAAGAACTGGTGCCGGACTATCATCACCGCCACATCATGCGTCCCGGCATCACCGGTCTTGCGCAGACGCGCGGCTGGCGCGGCCCGACGGCGCGACGGCTGGAAGCCCGCGCCCGCATTGCCTGCGATATCTATTATGTCAGGAATTTCAGCCTGCTGCTCGACTTGAAGATATTGTTCAAGACGATTGCCATCGAGCTACGCGGCGGCACCGGCTTCTGAGCCGAAGCCGGCCACTCGGTACACATCGGCAAAGCGGCCCCATCGGGCCGCTTCTTCATTTCAAGCCGCCCGCGCTATCGCGACAGCTGAACAGGCACAAAAAAGGGCGGCTGTTGCAGCCGCCCTTGATCGTCGCAGTCGATGGCGATCAATCCTGTTGGACGATGCCGCTCAGATGCGTCAGTTCCATGATGAAATGCTCGAGCTTCGACTTGTGCTCGTGCAGCTCGGCATGCTCGAGCTCCTGGCGGGCAGCCTCGATGCGGCGGGTCAGCTCGTCCTTGTGGAGTTCCTCGACCGGAACCGCGGATTCGGCAAGCAATGTGCAACCGGTCGGCAGGATATCGGCAAAACCGCCGAACACCACATAGTCCTGCTTCTTGCCGGAGGCCGAACGCACGCTCACGACACCCGGCTTGATCGTCGTCATCGTCGGCGCATGATTCGCCATGACCGTCATCTCGCCTTCAGTCGCGGGAATGACCACCTCGGTCACCATCTCCGACAACAGCAGACGCTCCGGCGAAACGAGCTCAAAGTTGAAATTGTCAGCCATCAGTGACTTACCTTCTCGGCTATGGCTTTCGCATCTTGCAATTTGGTCCCGCAGAACGGGCAGTGCATTATCGCTTGGTCGAGATAACCGAGGCCTTCCTCGCTCTGGACCAGACCCACCACCATCATCAGCACGCCGTTATCGGCGCGATAGATAGTCGGCGCGGCTGGTTCCGGAAGATCCGCCACGACCCCTTTCAGGGAGTCGCAGCAGAATATCTCGTCCAGCGCGTCGCTCATTAAGCAGCTGTGAGCTTCTTGGCCTTTTCGACCGCTTCTTCCATCGATCCGACCATATAGAAGGCAGATTCCGGCAGGTGATCATATTCGCCGTTAACGAGGCCCTTGAAGCCCTTGATCGTATCTTCGAGAGCAACGAGCTTGCCCGGCGAGCCGGTGAAGACTTCGGCGACGAAGAACGGCTGCGACAGGAAACGCTCGATCTTGCGGGCCCGGGCAACCGCGATCTTGTCCTCTTCGGACAGTTCGTCCATGCCAAGGATCGCGATGATGTCCTGCAAGGCCTTGTAACGCTGCAGCGTCGACTGGACCTTGCGGGCGACTTCGTAATGCTCTTCGCCGACGACCAGAGGGTCGAGCATGCGCGAGGTGGAGTCGAGCGGATCGACGGCCGGATAGATGCCCTTTTCGGCGATCGAGCGCGACAGAACCGTCGTTGCGTCAAGGTGCGCGAACGAGGTTGCCGGAGCCGGGTCGGTCAAGTCGTCGGCCGGGACGTAAATGGCCTGGACCGAGGTAATCGAGCCGGTCGTCGTCGTGGTGATGCGCTCCTGCATCTGGCCCATGTCGGTTGCGAGCGTCGGCTGATAGCCGACGGCCGACGGAATGCGGCCGAGCAGAGCCGACACTTCGGAACCTGCCTGCGTGAAGCGGAAGATGTTGTCGACGAAGAACAGAACGTCCTGGCCCTGGTCGCGGAAATGTTCAGCGACTGTCAGGCCGGTCAGGGCGACACGGGCGCGGGCGCCCGGCGGTTCGTTCATCTGGCCGTAAACCAGCGCAGCCTTCGAACCTTCGCCGCCGCCATGCTTGTTGACGTTCGATTCGATCATTTCGTGATAGAGGTCGTTGCCTTCGCGGGTACGTTCACCGACGCCCGCAAAAACCGAATAACCACCATGCGCCTTGGCGACGTTGTTGATCAGTTCCATGATCAAAACGGTCTTGCCGACGCCAGCGCCGCCGAACAGGCCGATCTTGCCGCCGCGTGCATAGGGAGCGAGAAGGTCAACGACCTTGATGCCGGTGACGAGAATCTGCGATTCCGTCGACTGCTCGACATAGGACGGCGCATCCTGGTGGATGGCGCGCTTGTGAGCGGTGACCAGCGGACCGGCTTCGTCGACCGGCTCGCCGATGACGTTCATGATGCGGCCGAGCGTCTCGTTGCCAACCGGAACCATGATCGGAGCGCCGGTATCGGCGACTTCCTGGCCGCGCACGAGACCGTCGCTCGAATCCATCGCGATGGTACGGACGACGTTTTCGCCAAGGTGTTGCGCAACTTCGAGAACCAGGCGGTTGCCATTGTTGCTGGTTTCCAGCGCATTCAGGATCTTCGGCAGTTCGCCTTCGAAAGCAACGTCGACGACGGCGCCGATAACCTGGGTGACTCTGCCGACAGAGCCGATCTTGGGGGTAGCTGCCTCAGCCATTTTCTGACCCTCTTTTCCTAGCCTCAGAGCGCTTCCGCGCCCGAAATGATTTCAATGAGTTCCTTGGTGATCTGCGCCTGACGCTGGCGGTTGTAGCTCAGCGTCAGCTTATTGATCATCTCACCGGCATTACGCGTCGCATTGTCCATCGCGCTCATCTTGGCGCCCATTTCACCCGCGACGTTCTCAAGAAGCGCGCGGAAGACCTGGACGGAGATGTTGCGCGGGATCAGATCTTCAAGGATCGATGCCGGATCCGGCTCGTATTCGTAGACAGCGCCTGCATGGGCGGCATCTTCGGCCTGCACAGCTCCCGTTGAAGCCGGGATGAGCTGCTGCGCTGTCGGAATCTGGCTGATCACCGATTTGAACTCGGAATAAAACAGCGTGCAGACGTCGAATTCGCCGGCAGCATACATCTCGATAAGGCGTTTACCGATCTGATCCGCATTCTCGAAGCCGACCCGCTTGACGTCCCGCAATTCCTTGCGCTCGATGATCAGCGAAGCGAATTCGCGGCGAAGAATGTCGTAACCCTTCTTGCCGACGGTGAAGATTTTCACCGTCTTGCCCTCGGCAACCAGCTTGCGCACATGTTCGCGCGCGAAGCGCGCAATCTGCGAGTTGAAACCGCCGCAAAGACCGCGTTCGGCCGTGCACACCACCAGCAGATGAACCTGGTCCTTGCCGGTGCCGGTCATCAGCGCCGGCGCGCCATCGGCGTCGGTGACAGCCTTGGCGATATTCGCCAGAACTGCACCCATGCGCTCCGAATATGGCCGAGCGGCCTCGGCCGCCTCCTGCGCGCGCCGAAGCTTCGCCGCGGCGACCATTTTCATCGCCTTGGTGATCTTCTGCGTCGCCTTGACGGAGGCGATCCGGTTTTTCAGATCCTTAAGTGAAGGCATCCGTTATCCGTCCTAACTTAGGGCCCGATTACGAGAAAGACTTTGCGAAGCTATCGAGAGCAGCGGTAAGCTTGCCCCTGGTATCGTCGCTGATTGCCTTTTCCGTGCGGATCGCGTCGAGGATGGCGGAGCCTTCCGAACGCAGATATGAGAGGAAGCCCTGCTCGAACTTGCCGACCGAAGCGACCGGCAGCTTGTCGAGATAGCCGTTGACGCCTGCAAAGATCACGGCGACCTGCTCTTCCGTCTTCAGCGGCGAGAACTGCGGCTGCTTCAGGAGTTCGGTCAGGCGTGCGCCGCGGTTCAGCAGGCGCTGCGTCGCAGCGTCGAGGTCCGAACCGAACTGGGCGAAGGCGGCCATTTCGCGATACTGGGCGAGTTCGCCCTTGATCGAGCCGGCAACCTGCTTCATCGCCTTGATCTGTGCCGCAGAGCCGACGCGGGAAACCGACAGACCGACGTTCACGGCCGGGCGGATACCCTGGTAGAACAGGTCGGTTTCAAGGAAGATCTGACCGTCGGTGATCGAGATCACGTTGGTCGGAATGAAGGCCGATACGTCGTTGCCCTGCGTTTCGATAACCGGCAGAGCGGTCAGCGAACCGGCGCCCTTGTCGTCGTTCATCTTCGCAGCGCGCTCGAGCAGGCGCGAGTGCAGGTAGAAAACGTCGCCCGGATAGGCTTCGCGGCCCGGCGGGCGGCGCAGCAGCAGCGACATCTGGCGGTAGGACACGGCCTGCTTGGACAGGTCGTCGTAACCGATCAGCGCATGCATGCCGTTGTCACGGAAATATTCGCCCATGGCGCAACCGGCAAACGGAGCCAGGAACTGCATCGGCGCCGGATCGGACGCGGTGGCGGCGACGATGATCGAGTACTTGAGCGCGCCGCGCTCTTCGAGCACCTTGACGAACTGCGCGACGGTCGAACGCTTCTGGCCGACAGCGACGTAGACGCAATAAAGCTTCTCGCCTTCCGGACCGTTGTCGTGAATAGCCTTCTGGTTGAGGAAGGCATCGAGAAGGATCGCGGTCTTGCCGGTCTGGCGGTCGCCGATAACAAGCTCGCGCTGGCCGCGGCCGACCGGGATCAGCGCGTCGATGGCCTTGAGGCCGGTCGACATCGGCTCGTGAACCGACTTGCGCGGAATGATGCCGGGAGCCTTGATGTCGACGCGCGAACGGCGCGTCGCGTTGATCGGGCCCTTGCCATCGATCGGATTACCGAGCGCGTCGACCACGCGGCCGAGCAGCTCAGGGCCGATCGGAACGTCGACGATGGCGCCAGTCCGCTTGACGGTGTCACCTTCCTTGATGTCGCGGTCGGCGCCGAAGATGACGACACCGACATTGTCGGCTTCAAGGTTCAGCGCCATGCCGCGGATGCCGCCCGGGAACTCGACCATTTCACCGGCCTGGACATTGTCCAGACCATAGACACGAGCGATACCGTCACCGACGGAGAGAACCTGGCCGACTTCCGAGACTTCTGCCTCTTTGCCGAAATTTTTAATCTGGTCTTTGAGAATTGCGGAAATTTCCGCGGCGCGGATATCCATCAGCCAACCTCTTTCAATGCGAGCTTAAGGGTAGAGAGTTTGGTACGAAGAGACGTATCAATCTGACGGGACCCGACCTTCACGATCAGACCACCAAGAATTGACGGATCAACCGTGACGGCAATCGTCACGTCTTTGCCGGTAACGCTCTTGAGTGCCACCTTCAATTCGGTTTCCTGCGCTTGTGAAAGCGCATGCGCCGAGGTGACCTCGGCGGAGATTTCACCGCGATGGTTCGCGGCGATGATGCGGAAGGCCTTGATCATGCCCGGCAGGGCGAACAGGCGGCGATTGCGCGCCACGACCTTCAGGAAATTGGCGAAGAAACCGCTGATGCCAGCCTTCTCGCTGATGGCGACGATCGCCTTCAGCTGGTCGTCGGCGGAGAAAACCGGGCTTACGACGAAGCGCTTAAGATCGGCGCTCTCATCCAGCATCGCCTGGAAACGGTCAAGATCTGCGGTTACGCTGTCCACGGCGCCCTGCTCGAGCGCCAGTTCGAAAAGCGACGAGGCATAGCGCTCGGCAACGCCAGAAGTAAGCTGGGACGTGTCTGCCACTGGCACAAATTTCCCTGATTTCAACCCAAAATCCGGCTCTCGGCGGGCGCCGAACCTATGATCTTGAATTCGTTTTGATTTCCCCCAGAAATCACAAGAGAAGCCTCTTGCTTCTTCCGAAATTCGGGGTCCGTCTAACATAGGATGTTCGGACTCGCAACACGCGTAATGCCCGAATACGCCTTTCACATGAATTTCTGTCCGCAAAATTGCGCAATGGCCTGAAAGCAGGCCACGGAAGCCGTCTGCCGGCAGCAAGAGTTACGTCTGGGTGAAGCCGAAAACGTAGAGCAGTGGTAACGCGGCCAAAGCGATCTGCACAACCAGGAGTAAATAGTTGACGATATTACTCCCCTTATCGGACAGGATCGAGATGATCCGGGCAAAGGCAGCCATGGCGAAGGAGGCACCGAGCGCCATGTAGATCCAGTCCTGGGCGAGCATGATCGCCGACAGGCCGAAGCCGAGATAAAAGCCGCCCATCGAGCGTCCCTCGCCGAAGCCTTCCGGCCGCCCCTCCTGTGCCTGCAGACCGAGGAGACGGAAAGTTTGGCCCGGGGCGAACATCATGATGAAGCCGGCGAGCGCCGTGAAAGCGGCGGAGCAAAAGGCAAGCTGCTCGCCAAGCTCGGTCGGAAAATAAAACTCCATGCGTCAGCCCCAAATCACCCGGATGAATCAGTGTTTTATGGCATGCGCCGAAAAAGGATGAAATGGCGACGTTCTGTTTTAGAGAAAACTCTGCGGATCGATATCCAGCTGCACCTGCACCGATCCGCGCTCCTTGGGCGATTGCGACAGCATCACCCGCAAGAACCCCTGCATGTCGGAGTTCCGCCGCCCGTGCACCAGCAGGCGGAAACGGTGGCGGCCGCGCACCAGCGCGAGCGGCGCTTCGGCCGGGCCGAGGACCGAGATGCCCGACACCTGAGGTGCGGCGTTGCGCATGCCGCGCGCATGGTTTTCGGCGTCGTGGCGGGTTTCGGCCGAAACGATAATCGAGGCGAGCCGGCCGAAGGGCGGCAATACGGCGCGTTCGCGTTCGGTGATCTCGCGCTCATAGAAGGCGTCGGAATCGCCTGACACGATCGCCTGCATGACCGGATGCTGCGGCTGGTAGGTCTGCAGCAGCCCATGGCTCTTGAGGCCGGTGCGCCCGGCACGGCCGGTCACCTGCGACAAAAGCTGGAAGGTGCGCTCGGCCGCGCGCGGGTCGCCATTGGCAAGGCCGAGATCGGCATCGACGATGCCGACCAGTGTCATCAGTGGAAAATTATGCCCCTTGGCGACGAGCTGGGTGCCGATGACGATATCGGCCTCGCCCTTGGCGATCGCGTCCAGCTCCAGCCGCAGCCGCTTCACCCCGCCCATGATATCCGAGGAAAGAACGATCGTTCGCGCCTCCGGGAAATGCCGCTCCACCTCCTCGGCGATGCGCTCGACTCCCGGCCCGCAGGCGACGAGATGGTCGAGCGTACCGCATTCCGGGCACGCTTCCGGCGTGCGCTCGGCATGGCCGCATTGATGGCATTGCAGCTGCTTGCGGAAGCGATGCTCCACCAGCCAGCTCGAACATTGCGGGCACTGGAATCGGTGACCGCAGACCCGGCAGAGCGTTAGCGGCGCATAACCGCGCCGGTTGAGAAAGAGCAGTGCCTGTTCGCGCTTCTCCACCGTCTTGCCGATCGCCCGGATCAGCACCGGCGACAGGAAGCCGCCTCGCTCCGGCGCATGCCGGCGCATATCGATGAGATGCAGGTCCGGCAGCGCCGCATCGCCGAAACGCGTCGGCAGGTGAACGGTGCTGTAGCGGCCGCTCTGCCCGTTGACCTGGCTTTCGACCGACGGCGTCGCCGACACCAGAATGACGGGAAAATCGCCGATGCGGCCGCGCACGACGGCCATGTCGCGGGCATTGTAGAAGACGCGATCCTCCTGCTTGTAGGCGGGATCGTGTTCCTCGTCGACGATGATCAGACCGAGATCCTCGAAGGGCAGGAAGAGCGCCGAGCGGGCGCCCGCCACCACGCGCACTTCGCCGGTCACCGCCTGGCGCCAGACCTTTTCGCGCATGCGCGGCGCCAGATCGGAATGCCATTCGGCCGGCTTTGCCCCGAAACGATCCTGGAAGCGCTCCATGAAACTTGCCGTCAGCGCGATCTCCGGCAGCAGGATCAGCACCTGCTTGCCGCGCTTCAGCGTCTCGGCAATCGCCTCGAAATAGACCTCCGTCTTGCCGGAGCCGGTCACCCCGTCGATCAGCGACACCGAAAACTCGCCCTTGCGGACGTCGGAAACGATCTCCTCGGCCGCCTGCTTCTGGGGTCCTTCGAGACGGGCTGCGGCAAAATCCGGATCCGGCATCGCCACCACCGGCGGCGGCGGCAAAAATATCGTCTCGAAGATGCCGAGCGTGATCAGCCCATCGACGACACTCGTCGAAACGCCCGCCGCATGCGCCAGGCCGCTGCGCGTCCAGGAAAAGCCGTCGGAGGCCGTGTCGAGCACCCGGGCGCGCGCCGGCGTCATCCGCTCCGGGTCGCCGCCGACGAACTTCAACCCCTCCACCATCGGTTCCGGCTCGAAGGCGTTCGGCGCCCGCAGCGCCATGCGCGCGACGAGGCCGGGCGGCGAGAGCGTATAGGTGGCCACCCAATCGATGAAATCCCGCATCTCTTTGGAAAGCGGCGGGCAATCGAAGACATGGCTGATCGGCCGGAGCTTCTTCGGATCGACGCCGTCCTCGCCGCCGTCCCAGACGACGCCGATCACCTGCCGCGGGCCGAGCGGCACCTGCACGACCGAGCCGGGCTCGACCGCCATGCCATCCGGCACCGAATAGGAATAGGGCTTTGGCGCCGGCATCGGCACCAGCACCGGAACCGTTCGGTTCGCGGGCGGTGCCTCGAAAAGCGCGCCAAAGAGATCGGACGAATCTGTGCTCATCGGGCGAGACCATGCCCGCAAATCGATGGAATTGGAACCGCAAAGACAGAGCGATGGGTTCCGGGGCGTCGCGACGATTTGACGACCGAAGCTCAGAGCGCCAGCTTCATCTGGCCAAGCGGTCGCCATCGCCGGAATAGGCTTCATTTGTCTCGCCGTTGCGCTGCCGCAGGCGGATGATCGCCGACGCGTCGCGAGGATTGGGCGGTAGCACCGCGTTCTTCAAGGCGATCGAATAGGCGTGTTTCGGATGTTCCAGCACGTCCCTGGCATCTCCGCTCTCCACCACCACACCCTTGCGCATGATCACCACGCGATCGGAAATGTAATAGGCGGTCGCAAGATCATGGGTGATGTAGACGATCGAGACGTTGAGAGAGTCGCGCAGATCGCGGAAGAGATTGACGATCGACATGCGAAGCGATGCGTCCACCATCGAGACGGGCTCATCGGCGACGATCAGCTTCGGCTCCGGTATCAGGGCGCGGGCGACGGCAATGCGCTGCAACTGACCGCCTGAAAGCTCATGCGAGAAACGACCTTTTATCTCCGCCATCGAAAGGCCGACGCGCTGAAGGGCAACGTCGGCAAGCGCCTCTTTCTCGGCGCGGCTCTTCGCGCCCTTGAAGCGATGGGCGGTGGCCAGCAGATACTCGTCGATCCGGGTCAGCGGATTGAAGGCCTCGAACGGATTTTGGAAGACCGGCTGGACCTTTGCCATGAAAGCCTCGCGGTCCCTGCGGGAATGCACCGACTTCACATCAGCGCCGTCGAAGCGGATGCTGCCCCGATCGGCCTTTTCATTACCGAGGATCATCTTTGCCAGCGTCGATTTGCCGGAACCGGATTCACCGACGATCGTGAATATCTCGGGCTTGTCGGCGGCAAGGGCGAAGCTGACATCGTTCACCGCCTTCATCTTTTCGCGCGAGAAGAAACCGCCGATCGGAAAGAGCTTGGTCACATGGTCGAGTTCGAGGAGGAAATGGCTGCTCATTGGATCTGGTACTCCCCGGCGCGGAAGCATGCGACCCGCCCGCCTGTGGCGCTCGGCAGCATGGCCGGCACTTCACGGGCGCATTTGTCGATCGCAATCGGACAGCGTGGATGGAACCGGCATCCTGAAGGCGGATCCGAAAGCGCCGGCGGCTTGCCTTTAAGGCTCTTTCGCGTCGAGACGTCGCCGATGCGCGGCAGGCTGCCGATCAGATGGACGGTATAGGGATGCTGGGGATTGTCGAAGATCGCCTGCGTCGGCCCCTCCTCCGCCAGCCGGCCCGCATACATGATGGCCAACCGGTCGGTGATGGCGGCATGCACGGACATATCGTGCGTCACGAAGATGACCGAGGACTGCATGCGCATCTGCACTTCCTTGATCAGCGCCAGCACGTCCTGCTGGACGAGCACGTCGAGCGCCGTCGTCGGCTCGTCGGCGATGATGAATTCCGGCTCGCAGACAGTTGCAAGGGCGATCGTCAGACGCTGGCGCATGCCGCCCGAAAGCTGGTGCGGAAAGGCATCGAGCACATGGGGATCGAGATGCAGCCGGGCAAGATGTGCTTCGACACGGGCGTGGAAGGCAGCGGGATCGAGGTTCATATGGCGGGAGGCGAAATCGGTGAAGGCGTGTTTGACCCTTCTGACCGGGTTCAGCACGTTCATCGAGCCCTGCATGATGTAGGAAAGGTGGCGCCAGCGTGCCGCCTTCATCTTGTCCGGTTCGGCATAGACATCGATGGGCCCGTCGGCAAAATTGAATTTCACCGTTCCGCCGACGACGCGCATCGGCGGGCGGATGGCGCCGGCCAAAGTCTTGATCAGCGATGTCTTGCCGCTCGAGGATTCGCCGGCAATGCCGTAGATCTCGTTTTTGCGGATGGTCAGGCTGATATCGTCGACGGCGCGGATCTCCCGCCGCACGCCGAAATAATCATTGACGTAGTAGCATTTCAGCCCATCGATCGTCAGGGCGTCCATGGCGTTTTCGGCAAGGGTCAACGGCCGCCTTCTCATCAGATTCTGCATCTCCTTAAGCTCCCATCCGGGCCAGGCGCGAACGCGGGTCGATATATTCGTTCACCGACATGGCGAGCATGAACAGGCCGAGGAACAGGATGACGACGAAGAGCATCGGGAAGGCGACCCACCACCATATGCCCGATACCATTGCGGAATGCGCATTGGCCCAGTAGATCATGCCGCCGATCGTCGGCCGGTTGATGTCGGAAAACCCAAGCACCGAGAGCGTCACCTCGAGGCCGATCGCCCAGATCAGGTTGTTCATCGTCGTGAAGAAGACGATCGGCATCACATAGGGCAGATGCTCGCGGATGAGGATCTGCCGTGTGCGCATGCCCGAGAAGACCGCGTGCCGGGTGAATTCCCGGTGGCGGAGAGACAGGGCGACGGAGCGGATCAGACGACTGTCATGCGTCCATCCAAGCAGCGCTGCGGTGATCGCCAGCATGAACCACGTCATCTGGTCGCGAAGCACGAAAACCAGAAGCAGCAGGATCGGAATATTCGGCAGGGCGCCGAGCGTATCGTTGACCGCCATGATGATCTGGTCTGTCCGGCCGCCGATATAGCCCGAGATCAGCCCCACGGCGATGGCGATGATGCGGCTGACGAAAGCGACGATGATGCCGAAGAACAGCGTGTTGCGCATCGAGGCGGCGATCTGCCAGAAAACCTCCTGGCCGCGCGAGGTGGTGCCGAGCCAGAATTCGGCCGAAGGCGGCATGTCGGGCGCGACGACATAGATGGCGTTCTCGTCATAGGGCGAGAAGAACGATGCCACGATCAACGCCAGGATGAGGCAGATCAGGACGGTTCCGAGCAGGAACTCCTTGTTGTAGCGCAGCAGGTCTCTGAGGACTTTGAACATCACGGATTATCCCAGTTTCACGCGCGGATCGATCAGCGGATAGATGATGTCGATCACGAAAACCGCGGCGGCGACGGCGATGATGGCGATGGTGGTGACGCCGAGCACGAGGCTATAATCGCCGGAATAAATGCCGGAGATCAAAAGCTTGCCGATCCCGGGATAATTGAAGACGAACTCGACGATGACGGCGCCGCCGAAGACGTTGCCGAGACTGAGCGCCAGGCCGGTGACCTGCGGCAGCATGGCGTTGCGCGCGACATATTGTGAAAAGATGCTGCGCGAGCGCACGCCGCCGAGTTCAGCGTAAACGACATGATCGTCGGTGACGATGTTGGATACGAGCGAGCGCATCGAGATGAACCAGCCGCCGACGCCGACGAGCACGAGGGTCAGGGCCGGCAAGATGCCATGCTCGATCACCGAGCTGATGAAGGCCCAGTTGAAGCCGGGCGGGAGATTGACCTGTGCGCCGTCGCTGATCGGCAGGATAGGCCAGATGAAACCGAAGAGGATCACCAGGCTGAGGCCGATGATGTAGGTCGGGATCGGCTGTAGCGCCATGATGACGACACCGGCGACCTTCAGCAACTTACTGCTGTGGAAATAACCGGCAAGCGCGCCGAGGAAATTGCCGATGATCCAGGAAATGATCATTGCGAGCGTCAGAAGCCCGACCGTCCAGGGAAGAGCCCGGCCGATCACGGTCATGACGGGGGTCGGGAAGGAAGAGAGCGATGGACCGAAATCGCCGGTCAGGACGCGGCCCCAGAAGGTGACGTACTGGTCCAGCAACGGCCCGCCGGTGCCGTAGAGTTCACGCAGCGATTCGCGAAGGATCTCGACGGCCTGCGGATCGGTGGAGCCGAAGCTCGTCAGCAGCGACACGGTCTGCTCGATCGGATCGACCGGCGAAAAATGCGCGATCAGGAAGGCCAGCGTGATGCCGGTGAAGACCACGAAGAGAAATTGCAGAAAACGTTTTGCCGCATAGATCAGAAAGCCATTCATGACATCGACCCTTCAATAGCAGAACGGAAACAGCCGGCGGCCGGCTGTCTCCTTTATGGTGCCCCGATCAAGGCTTCGGCGTATCCGGGTTGGCCTTCAGCCCGACCACCATGTAGCGGATGTTCGACCAGTTCGGACCCGAGGCCGAATAGGGATTGTCCGCGCTTGGATAATTGGTCCAATAGGTCGTATCGAGCGGCGCGAACTTGTTGTAGGCCATCAGCGGGATCATCGGCATTTCCTCGACGGCGAGCTTCAGGAAGTCCTGACCGAGCTTGGCGACATCCGGCGAATCGAAGGCGATCGATCGGTTCTTCTCGATGAGCAGGTCGAGACGCGGATCCTGCCAGCGCTGCAGATTGCGCGGCGGCTGGATCTGCCCGAGCGGCTTGATGAACTCCGAATGATAGCTGTCGAGGAAGAAGGAGAGATCGGGATGACCGCCCCAGGTCTCGATGCTCCAGTAGATCGCCGTCTCGAAATCGCCTGTGCTGAGGCGTTGACCGTTGGTTGGGCCGGCGACATCGACCTTGGTCGCGATGCCCGCCTGCGTCCATTGCTGAGCAATCACCGTGCCGGCGCGGGCCAGTGTCGGAATGGCATCGCCTTCCACCTGCAGACGGATCGTAAAGGGCGTTCCGTCAGGCTTTACCCACTGGCGACCGCTCTTCTTGAAGCCTGCCTTCTGCAGCAGTTCGGTGGCGGCCTGAACGTCCTTCTTCCACCAGCCGAAGCCGAATGTACGCTGTAGTTTGGCCGGATCCGTCGGGATCTGATCGGCCCATTGGCTGCGCACCATATTGGCGATCTGCGCCGAGATGTTCGGATCGTAAGGCTTGATCTTGCGGGAACCGGTGTCGAGCTCGAAATTCGTCAGCCAGTCTTGCATCGGTGCGTAATAGTCGTCAGGGGCAGAACCCGTCGGTGGCGTGGCTAGGGCTGCGATATTGGCCGCACCGCGATAGGAGCCGAGCGCCACTTCGCGGATATCGATCAGCAGCGCGAGAGCCCAGCGAACATCCTTATTGTCGAAGGGCGCCTTCTTCGTATTGAAGAGAACGGAAGGCAGCGTCGGATCCGGATGCGCGAAAGGGAAACCCTTCAGCCACGAGGCCGTACTCTTGCTGTTACGCATGATCGAGAACATGCCCTCGGGCGCCATGTCGTTGATGACGTCGAGATTGTGGTTGCGCTGTTCGATAACGCGGGCTTCCGGATTGCCGGCGGCGCGATAGACGACGTATTTGACCTCGGGCGGCTGTTTCGCAGCCAGGCCGATCGACGTGCGCTGCCAGTCGTCGCGCAGCCTCCAGATCGTCCAGTTGCCGCCCTTGTCATAGCTTTGCAGCTGATAGGGCCCGAGCGAGACCGGCGGGTTGTTGTTGAACGACAGCGGATCTGCAGCCTTCTCGAAGACATGCTTCGGCATGATCCAGGCGGCATTCCAGCGAACGGTGAAAAGCGTGTGGAAGCGCGAGTTCGGTTTCTTCAGATGGAAGACGACCGTTTGCGGATCCGGATTTTCCATGCTCGCGACATTGACGGTGAAGGGCGCGCTCCAGGCCATGCCGGGATGATCGATCTGCGTCTGCACGGTATAGACCACATCGTCACTGGTGAATTCGACACCGTCGCTCCAGAAGATGCCCTTGCGCAGCTTCACCGTCATCTCGGTGAAATCGGCGTTGTAGCTCGGGGGCTCGCTGGCAAGGGCGTTCTGCCAGGCGTCCTTGCCGCCTTCGGGATTGATGAACCATAGCGTATCGGTGGTCAGCTGCTGCAGGCCGTTGAGGTTTGCCGCCGCCCCGCCCCCAGGAGCCCAGAGGTTGAACCAGTCGGCATTCTGCTGCGGCGTGCCTTGGATAATCAGCGTTTCGTTGCGCGGTATGCCGGCAATGAAATCCTGCGCAAATGCCGGAAGGGCCATAAGAGACATTAGCGCGATGGCTGCATATCTACGGAACTTCATCGGATGTTCCTCCTCCTCAACTCGCCACGGCGAGCGCTTCCCGTAATCAATTGACGATGCGTCCAGCAAACCCCTGCCTGCGCGTGCCGCAGGGACACATGCACTCCTCGACGGCGGGCGAGCTCACGCCACAGTTATCGACAATTTTTCAAGAAACGGCAACCGATAATTTTGGTGACTATAAAAAATAGCGCATTTTCAGGCATTTTTGACGCTCAATGATAAAGCATATTTTTATATTATTGACAAAGTGAGCATTTGGCTTAGCTTTTGCGGCGAGCGCGGCACCCTCCCAAGAGGCCGTACTTCATCACCAGACAGGTCGGCCGCTTTCGGGAGGGGCTTTGGCATGATCGTTCAAGAGGACACCACGATGAGCAGCCCTTATGACGTGACGATCTCCGTTCACGCCAACCGGCCGACCGGCAAATACGAACCCTTGTGGAACTGGTTCGGCTACGACGAGCCGAATTACACTTACTCCCCACACGGCAGGAAGCTGCTCAAGGAACTCACAGAACTCAGCCCCGAGCCGCCCCGCATCCGCGCGCACAATCTTCTGACCAGCGGCGACGGCCTGCCTGCCCTCAAATGGGGTTCGACCAATGCCTATACCGAGGATGCTGACGGCAATCCGGTCTACGACTGGACGATCATCGACAAGATCTTCGACACCTATGTCGAAGCCGGCAACATTCCGCTGATCCAGATCGGCTTCACACCGGAAGCTCTCTCCGATTTCAACGGTCCTTACCGTCACCAATGGGAGCCGGCCGATAAATACGCGACGATCACCACCGGCTGGACGGCTCCGCCGAAGGACCTGAAGAAATGGAGCGACCTGATCGAAGCATGGGCGCGCCATCTCGCCGAAAGATATGGCGAGGCCGTCGTTTCAAGCTGGCCGTGGGAAGTCTGGAACGAGCCGGACGGTCACTACTGGACCGGCACCATCCCGCAATTCTGCGAAATGTATGATGTCAGCGCCAAGGCTCTGAAGCGTGCCTTGCCGAATGCCCGTGTCGGCGGACCGCATACCTGTGGCGCCTTTGCCAACGAAAAGGCCCAGACCTTCCTGCGTGCCTTCCTCAAGCATGTCGTCGAGAACAAGTCGCCAATCGATTTCCTCGCTTTCCACGCCAAGGGCAATCCGGTGATCTATGAGGGTCACGTTCGGATGGGCCTGCACAAACAGCTCCGTGACATCGAGACAAACCTTGCCATCATCAATGAATTTCCGGAACTCCGGCACCTGCCCGTGGTAATCGGCGAATCCGATCCGGAAGGCTGCGCGGCCTGTTCCGCACGCGTCCATCCCCAGAACGGCTATCGCAATGGTCCGCTCTACGGCGTCTATATCGTCGAGAGTATGATCCGCACCTATGAGCTTGCAAGACGCGCCAACATCCATATCGAAGGGGCGGTCACCTGGGCCTTCCTCTTCGACGACCAGCCCTATTTCGACGGTTTCCGCGATCTTGCGACCAACGGCGTCGACAAGGCCGTTCTCAATGGCTTCCGCATGCTCGGCAAACTCGGCGGCGAGTGGCTGGAATCGGAAAGCGATTATCGCCGCGACATCGAGGATATCATGAACCACGGCGTGCGCGGCAAGCCCGATGTCAATGTCGTGGCGACCCGCGACGATAAGGGCGTTTCCATTCTGCTCTGGCATTATCACGACGATGATGAAGCCGGGCCGTCCGCAGACATTTCGGTCAATCTCGACGGCTGGGGCGACAAGTCCGCGTCACTCAGGCATTTCAGAATGGACGAGGAACATTCCAACGCCTTCGGCGTCTGGACGGCGATGGGCAAGCCGCAGAATCCGACCGGCGAAGGTTATGCCAGGCTGGAAGCGTCGGGAAAGCTCGCCGAGATCGACGAGGCATCGGTTAAGGTTGATGGCGGCAAGATCGTCCTCAAGGTCTCCCTACCGCGTCAAGGCGTGTCTCTGCTGCGCCTCGATTGGTGAGCCGGTAGGCGAAGGGAGCGCAATCGAACGATGCGCTCCCCTTCAAACGGCTAGCCGCGTCAATGATCGCTGACATAGGCGAGATAACGTTTCTTGCTGGGCTGCAGATGGTCGACACAGAGCTGGGCGAGAACCCAGTTGTCAGTGCCGCGCAGCATCTCGATCATCAGCCGGTGATGCTCATGCGAGATGCGCAGCGACTCCTTGCTCGACATCGAATTGGCGCGCACCGGCAGGCTGAGACGCATATAGAGCTCGATCGATTGCACGAGATGCGCATTGCCGCAGGCGCCGAAAAGCGTCAGGTGGAATTTGTCGTTGGCCTCGTGCACGCCTCTGAGATAACCGGATTCGACGTGACGGCCATGCTCCTCGTGCAGCGCCAGCAGTTCCTCGATCAACGCTTCAGGTGCCGGCAACTTTATCCACAGCGCAGCCTGCCGTTGCAGCAACTCACGGACATCGTAGATTTCCTGAACCTGGCGAGCAGTCAGCGAGCGGACGGTCGCCCCTTTGTTGCGCTCCCGAACCACGATACCCATCGTCTCGAGCTGCACGATCGCCTGGCGGGCGAAATGGCGCGTGACGTGAAAGCGGGCTAGAAGCGCGTCTTCGGTCAGACGGGTCCCGGGCGCAAGCCGGCCGAAAATAATGTCCTCCTCCAGCGCGCGGGCAATGCTTAGATCATCATGCTCGATGCCGTCTTCGCGGCTTTCGTTGAGCGTCTGCAATGTCATCTCCTCTGACGGGCGCGCGCCATATTACCGTGGATTGCGCTCCGGGTCGAACCGGCTCAAGCGATAGATATCCTCGACAAGAGCAAGCGTCTTCATGTTATCGCCCGGCGATGTTTCCATCGCGACCTTTCCATCGAGACTGTCGAGGAAATGCACAATGGTCGCGTCATAAGCGCCTTGGTAGGTCTCGTCGAGATCGAAGCTCTCCCGGCGCTGCTCCGCACCCTGCGCTAAGAGCAGATTGCCTTGGAGTTCGAGCGTGGCGCGCGTTCCGAAGATGCGTAAGTGATCACGCGGCACCGGCGGAGCGCCATGCGCGGCGAGATTGGCGTTGACGGTGACAAGAACGCCGTCGCCCAGCCGGCGCAGGACGACGCATGCCACATCCTCCGCGACGATATCGCGATTGCTCCTCTCAAGCCGCGCACCGACCACCTCCATCTCGCCCAGAAGATATCTCAGCGTATCGAGATGATGAATCATGACCTCCATGACCAGCAGCCGCTCCTGCGTCCGGAAGAAGGGTTGGCGCACCAGCGCCGGCCTTCGCCCCTCTGCATCCGCTAGCATGCCGCTGGACAGGAATTCGAACTGCGCCTGACGGACATCGCCTGCAAGTCCTTCGTCGAGCCATGCCTTCAGCCGCCGATAATAGGCGCGGAACCGCCAGTTCTCGTGGATCATCAGCCTGCCCTTGCCGGAAAGCTCTGCCAGCAGGTGAACAGCCTCGTCGTAGGAAGAGGCGAGCGGCTTCTGACAGATAATATCGAGCCCCCTTGCCGCCGCCAGCCGGACCAGTTCGGCGTGAAACTCCCGCGGCGCGCAGATATCGACGGCATCGAGCTGCTCGGCTTCCAGCATCGCCTCAGCGCCCGCATAGTTGCGCGCGACCTCGAAGGCGGTCAGCCGGGCCTCGATCGCGCTCCGCGACGGGTCGGCGATCGCCACGACCTCGGCGCGATGCAATTGCCGCCTCCATGCCGATAGATGGTAGGCGCTGACCCAGCCGGCGCCGACCATTCCGATACGCCGTCGTCTCGTCCCCGTCATGGCGCTTCCCTCTGCTTCAAGTTCATTTTATCAATAATCTATCCGGCTTCCTCATGAAAGCCAATCATCGACTCATCAAAATAAGGCGACGATCGATCGATATTTCCTTGGAAATTTATGAGTATCGCTGAAGATATCCAAAAATACGATATGGTGCCGCCATCTTATTTATTGACAATCCTCCATATCCCACTACGCTGACAGCACATTGGCCATGGTCAAGTTGGCGAGGGAGGAACAGGTTTGTCGAACGGTCTTCGTCGCAAGCTGACGAGTTATGGCGATCAGGGATTCTCCCTTTTCCTGCGCAAGGCATTCATCAAGGCCATGGGCTATTCTGACGATGCACTCGACCGTCCCATCGTCGGCATCGCCAATACTTACAGCGATTTCAATCCCTGTCACGGCAATGTGCCGCAACTCATCGAGGCCACCAAACGCGGCGTTATGCTGGCGGGCGCGATGCCCATGGTGTTTCCGACCATCTCGATCCACGAGAGCTTTGCCTCGCCGACCTCGATGTATCTGCGCAATCTGATGGCGATGGAAACGGAAGAGATGATCCGCGCCCAGCCGATGGATGCCGTCGTGCTGATTGGTGGCTGCGACAAGACCTTGCCGGCCCAGATCATGGCGGCCGCCAGCAGCGAGATACCGGCGATCTTCCTGCCGACCGGTCCGATGGCCGTCGGCCACCACAGGGGCGAACGGCTTGGTGCCTGCACGGATTGCCGCCGTTTCTGGGGGCGCTTCCGCGCCGGAGAGATCGACGAGGCCGAGATCACCGAGGTCAATAACAAGCTGGCCAGCTCGATCGGCACCTGCACGGTGATGGGCACGGCGAGCACCATGGCGAACCTGACCGAAGTCATGGGTCTCTGCCTTCCCCGCGCCGGTTCGGCACCCGCCGTCGAATCCGAACGCGTCCGCCTTGCCGAGGAGACCGGCCGTGTCGCCGCACGGCTCGCCGTGGATGAGGCCGCCCCGACGGTGCGCGAGATCCTGACGCCACAGGCGATCCGCAACGGCCTCGTGGCGTTGCAGGCGATGGGCGGCTCGACCAATGCCGTCGTGCATCTTGCCGCAATCACCGGCCGCCTCGGCCGTCGCCTCGACATGGCCGAACTCGACCGGCTGGGCCGGAGCATACCCCTGCTCGTCGACTTGCAGCCGTCCGGCCAGCATTATATGGAGCAGTTTCACGAGGCGGGCGGCGTCCCGGCGCTGTTGAAGGCGGTGCGTCATGAAATCGATGGCAGCGCCCCGACGGTCTACGGCAGGACGATCGGCGAGATTATCGACAACGTCGTCGACGAGCCGGGCCAGACGATCATCCGCACCGTCGAGAAACCGTTAAAGCCGATCGGCACGATCGCCGTCCTGCACGGCAATCTTGCGCCGCGCGGCGCCGTCATCAAACAATCCGCCGCCTCCAAGGATCTTCTCCAACATATTGGCCGCGCCGTCGTTTTTGATTCCGTCGAGGATATGACGCTGCGCATCGACAGCGACGATCTCGACGTCAAGGCCGACGATGTTCTGGTCCTGCGCAATGCCGGGCCGAAAGGCGCGCCCGGCATGCCGGAAGCCGGCTATCTACCCATTCCCCGCAAACTCGCCCGGCAGGGCGTGAAGGACATGGTGCGGATTTCCGATGCCCGGATGAGCGGCACGGCTTTCGGTACGATCATCCTCCACATCGCGCCTGAAGCCGCCGATGGCGGCCCGCTGGCGATCGTCCGTACCGGCGATCGCATTCGCCTCGATGTCGAGGGCCGGCGCATCGACATCGATATCGACCAGGCGGAATTCGATCGCCGCATGCTGGAGATCATCGACCGACCCTCCCCTGCCCCGTTGCGCGGCTATGCAAAACTTTATCAGGAACGCGTGCTCCAGGCTGACGAAGGCGCCGATTTCGATTTCCTGCAAAGCGACGAGCTCGACGCATGATGAGTACCGCTGATATAGAGGCCCCGCTTTGCCTGCCCCGCCGGCAACTGGCGCGCTTGCCGCGGCCGGCACTGCCGCAAGGCACGGTCGATACGCATTTCCACGTCTTTCGCGCCGACGCTCCGCTCAACACCCCGCGCAGCTATACGCCTGACATCACGACGATTGCCGACTGGATCGAATTCTCAGAAAGCCTTGGCATCGCCAAGGGCGTATTGGTACAGCCAAGCGTCTATGGCCTCGACAATAGCGTGCTGCTGGAAGCGCTCGCCGCCTTTCCGGGCCGTTTGCGCGGCATCGTCGTCATTGATCCCGAAACTGGAGAGACCGAGATCGAGCGGCTCCACCGGCACGGCGTGCGCGGAGTGCGGATCAACACACGCAACAAGGGCGGCCTTCCCTTGGCTACCGCCAGGACACTGGCGGAAAGGATTGCGCCTTTCGGCTGGTCGCTGCAACTGCAGATCAATCCCGAACAGCTTCCCGATCTTCCGGCAACATTATCCGGCATCCGCCTGCCCATCGTTGTCGATCATCTCGGCTTCATTCCGCTTGCCACAGAGACGAGACCACGGCATGTCGATGCGCTGAAAAGGCTGATGGACGCGGCTGATGCCTATGTCAAAGTGACCGCGCCCTATCGGTTGACGAAGGAGACGAACGACCAAGGCTTCGCCGAGGTCACCCGCACGCTTGCCGCGAGCCATGGGGAGAGGCTGCTCTGGGGCAGCGATTGGCCGCACACCGAATTATGGGATGGCATGCCCGATGACGCCGAGTTGATCGAGGCCATGCAGGCCGCCATCGACGATCCCACGGCTGCCGAAAAGATTTTTGTTCGAAATGCCGAAGTGCTGTTCTTCGGCCGCTGAATGGGAGACCACGAATGGCCAGACTGACCGAAGATGCCAAGGGCGTCTATGTGATCGCCGTAACCCCCTTCACCGATGATGGCTCTCTCGATCTCGCCAGCATCGACAGCATGGTCGATTTCTACGAAGGCGCCGGCGTCACCGGGCTGACGGTGCTTGGCCAGCTCGGCGAGGCCCCGAAATTGACCGCCGAGGAATCGAGGGCCGTGGTCGAACGGGTCCTGAAGCGCCTTGACGGGCGCCTTCCCGTCGTTGTCGGCGTCTCGGCGCCGGGACTTGCGCCGATGCGCGAACTCGCCGAAGCCGTCATGGGGGCGGGTGCCGCCGGCGTCATGGTCGCGCCGCCCTGGACCGTCAAGACCGACGATCAGGCTTTCGCCTTCTACCAGTCGGTCGGCGAAACCCTTGGCGATACGCCCTTCGTGCTGCAGGATTATCCGCTCACCACCAATGTGACGATCGCGCCTAAGGTCATCGAGCGCATCGTCAACGAGGTGCCGAATTGCGTCATGCTCAAGCACGAGGATTGGCCGGGTCTTTCGAAAATATCAGCGCTTCGCGCTGCCAGCGACAGGGGCGCCATGCGGCGCATATCCATCCTTTGCGGCAATGGCGGGCTTTTCCTGCCCGAAGAGATGGGCCGCGGCGCCGATGGCGCCATGACCGGCTTTTGTTATCCGGAGATGATGGTCGGCGTCGTCGAGGCCTATGCGGCCGGAAATCCCGATCGCGCCCATGCGATCTTCGATGCCTATCTGCCGCTCGCCCGCTATGAACAGCAGCAGGGCATCGGCCTTGCCTCGCGCAAATACGTGCTCGCCAAGCGCGGCGTGATCAGGTCCGCCGCCCTGCGCAAGCCGGGCGCCGGGCTGTCGGCGCTCGATATTGCCGATGTCGAGCGGCTGCTGGCGCGCCAGGCCATCCGCCTCAACGAGATCGGGGCGTGAAGCTCGACCCATGCAGATCGAAACGATGTGTGTGTCCGCACTGCCCGTTGGCCTGAAATCCGAGCGACTCCCAGAATTTCGCCGCGCCATCGTTTCCCGCATGAACGGTGACGATGCAGTAGCACGACCGCGCATGGTCGAGCAGTGCCAGGGCAAGCATCCGGCCGATGCCGCGCCCGCGCATTGCGGGACTGATATAGAAACGCCGCATCCGCAACGCCCCTGACATGGCCGCTTCGACGGTCATGCCCCCGACGCCGGCAAGCACCGCATCGACATAAGCGCCGAGCAGCCTTTCGCCGTTACCCTCGAACCTGACATCGCCGGCCGACCATTCGTCGATAAGGCGGGTGATATGGCGATAACCTTCCTGCCGGGCCTCGCTTTCGAGATCTGCAATCTGCTGCGGCAATCGATCGCGGATCATGCGGATATCGATTGTCATGGTGGTGCGCGAATCTAGGCTGCAGGGACCGGAATCTCGCGGCGCACTGCCGCATCCGGCAGGCCGACCGGAGCGAAGGTCGCATCACCATCGACCGCCATGTCACGCACCGTATGTTTCTCCAGCGCTTTCGTCACCTCGGTGAGGTCGCCGTCCAGATGTTCGGCCGGGATGAGATTGCCGATCACGAAATCGAAGCGATCGCCGCGTTTGTTCAGCAACTCGTGAAACACCGTCATGTCGCGAAGCTCGGTCGACCATTTCGCCAGCCAGTAGAACAGGCCGGAATTGCGCGCCGTCATATGGACGGGAAGGATCGGCAGATTGTATTTGCGCGCCAGTCCGACGGCCGAGGTCTTCCATGGGCGTTCGTTCAGCCGGCCGTTCGCCCAATAGGCGATGCGGCCTGAGGGAAAGAGCACGGTCGCCTTGCCCTCCTTCACCGCATGGTTCGTCAGTTGCAGCGTCTCGCGCGCCTTCAGCTTGCTCTTGTGCTCCTCCCGCCATTCGACGGGAATGATCATCTCGGCAAAGCGCGGATTGACGCGGATGGCATCGCGATTGGCAAAGAACATCATATCAGGCCGGCGTGCTTTCAGGAGATCGAACACGGCAACACCGTCGGCGATGCCGGTCGGATGGTTGCTGACGAGGATGAAGCCGCCGGTTTCCGGAATGCGTTCGCCATGGCTGATGCCGATGTCGAGTTTCAGCACGTCGCTCAGATATTCGAACGACTGGAAGCCCGGCATTTTCGCAACCGCATTGGCGAATTCGAGCGCCTTGTTGTAGCGCAGCAGCGTGTAGAGGAACGGTCGCATCACCGGCCAGAGTGGATTTTTGACGATCCTCTGGCCGCGTTCGGCAATCAGCGTGTCGACGATATGACCGGGCTTTCCCTGTGAAACGAGAGCGATCGCTTCCGCGAGCTGTCCGAAAGCCGTCATGGAATCGCGCCGTGCCATGAAAGATCCTGTCTATGGGGTATAAGCTATCGCAGTACAATATGATCGAAGGATGACAAAGGCTTGGCCGGCATTAGCAATTCCATAACCGTTCCTGCTTCAAATTGGCGGACTTGAAGGCAAATTCAAGGCTCGCGACGTGAACGAACTGCTTGTTATCGCCGATCCGCGCCTGATGGCGGAGCGGGCCGCATGGCTCGAAAACCTCGCCCGCGAGCGCCGTCTTTCCGAGCACACGCTGGACGCTTACGAACGCGACACCCGCCAGTTTCTGACCTTTCTGACCGGCCACCTCGCCGGACCGGCGACGCTTGGCGACATCAGGGAATTGCGCCCCGCCGATTTCCGCGCCTTCCTGGCCGCCCGACGCAAGCAGGGTTCCGGCGCCCGATCGCTCGGCCGCAATCTCGCCGGCCTTCGCTCGCTGCTGCGCCATCTCGAAAAGAAGGGCCTGGTCAATGCCGCCGGTGCTGCCGCGATACGCTCGCCGAAACAGCCGAAATCATTGCCCAAGCCACTCTCGGATACCCAGGCGATCACCGTCGTCAGCGACGAAGCCCAGCTCCATGACGAACCCTGGATCGCCGCGCGCGATGCGGCTGTGATGACGCTGCTCTACGGCTGCGGCCTGCGCATCTCCGAAGCGCTGGATCTCGTTCCCGCCGACCTGCAGAAGGGCGCGACGACACTGCGCATCACCGGCAAGGGCAACAAGACGCGGCTGGTGCCGCTGCTGCCAGTGGTCTTCGACGCGGTCGAGAAATATCGCGCGCTCTGCCCATATCACCTCGAAAGTAGCGAACCGCTGTTTCGCGGCGCCCGCGGCGGCAGGCTGCAGCCGGCGATCATTCAGCGGACCATGCAGAAGATGCGCAGCGCCTTCGGCCTGCCGGAGACGGCGACACCGCATGCGTTGCGCCATTCCTTTGCCACCCACCTGCTTGCCGGCGGCGGCGATCTGCGCACCATTCAGGAACTGCTCGGCCATGCCAGCCTTTCCACAACGCAGGTCTATACCGGCGTCGATGCGTCGCGGCTGCTCGAGGTGTATGATCGGGCGCATCCGCGCGCGTAACTTTTCGTTCGCAACTTTTCGTTAACGCATTCTCTTAAAGGAATATGCGCAAGCCGGGCGTAGAGCATGAAGCCACCAGAGCATGTGACGGAACACCCATCATGACGACATCAATCGGCCGCCGGACGTCTTACCTCGCAGTGCCGGCTCATCTGTTGCTCTGGCTGATTGCAGCCTTTCACATGCTGCTTCTTGCCGCGCTGTTTGTCGCTTTCCTGGCTGCAAGGCCGGCGGCGGCCGAAGAGGCGGCCTGCGCCGGCCGCAACCTGATGGTCGAGCTGCAGCAGAACGATCCCGCCCGCTACGCCGAGGCGCTGAAGGAAGCCGACGCCACGCCGAATGGCAAGGGCATTTTCTGGAAGATCGAAAAGCCGGGACTGGCACCCTCGTGGCTGCTCGGCAGCATGCATGTCACCGATCCGCGCGTGCTGGCTCTGCCGCCCCGCGCCCAGGCCGCCCATGACGCCGCCGGCACGATCATCATCGAATCCGACGAGATCCTCGACGAGCGGAAGGCAACCGCAGCCCTGCTCGCAAAGCCTGAATTGACGATGTTTACCGATGGCACGACGATCGACAAGCTGCTTTCTCCCGAAGATTACAAGCGCCTTGAAGCCGGGCTGAAGCAGCGCGGCATTCCGCTCGGTGCCGTTTCCCGCATGCGGCCCTGGATGATTTCGAGCGCCGTCGCCCTGCCGGCCTGCGAAATCGCCCGCAAGGCGAAAGGCGTGCAGTTCCTCGACCAGAAGATCGCCACCGACGCCGTTGCTCAGGGCAAACAGGTCAAGGGGCTGGAAACCCTTGCCGAGCAGATCCAGGCCATGGCCGATCTGCCGATCGAATTCCATCTGAAGTCGCTGATCGAGACGTTGGAACTCGGCGACAAGATGAGCGATGTCGTCGAGACGATGACCGACCTCTACCTCTCCGGCGACATCGGCCTGACGATGCCGATGTTGAAAACCATAACACCGGAAGACAAAGGCGAAACCAACGATTATGCGGCCTTCGAGCAGCGCGTCATCCTCGACCGCAACAAGGTGATGGCCGAGCGCGCCGCTCCCATCCTCGACGGCGGCAACGTCTTCATGGCCGTCGGCGCCCTGCACCTGCCCGGCAAGGACGGCGTCATCGAACTGCTGCGCCAGCAAGGCTTTACCGTCACCGCGATAAACTGAACCCGCCGACGGTCAGCCGAGCGTCATGCGGCGCAGCACGTTGCTTTTCCAATAGAACTGATGGACGAGGGCGCCGGCGACATGCGCCACGATCAGCGCCCAGAGAATAACCTTCATGATATCCGCGTGGAACGAACCGGCGGGAACGATGCCGAAGTAGTAGGCGGCGATGCCCGAAAGCGGCATCGCGAAGATCAGGATGTAGAGGCCGGCATGGGCAAGCCTGGCGGCAAGACGGAAGATCGCCGGCTCCTGCGCGACCTCGGCCGGCACGCCCTTGCTAAAACGCAGTCCCAGCCTGAGAACGGCAAGCAGCAGGATGGCGATGCCGACATAGGCGTGGATATTCGCCGACGAAATCTGTTCCGGCGTCGGCACCTCGCCTCTGCGTATCAGCCGACGCCAGGTATTAATGCCATCGGGAAACAGCAGGTTGAAGAAAATCAGCAGCGCGATCGCCCAGTGAAGAAAACGCTGGCTCAGGCTGTAACCCGCAATGGACGGCTGCTCCATTTTTCCTCACCTTCGTCCGATATTTGAATTCTGCAATGCGCAACAATTAAAACAGCCGCCTGCCTCACGGCAAGCGGCTGCATGCTTTGTTACGAATATGTAAGATTACATATGGATCGGCTTGAAGAAGGTCGCGAGCGCAGCCTCCTTGACCGCTTCCGACATCGTGGGATGCGCATGGCAGGTCCGGCCGAGATCTTCTGACGAACCGCCGAACTCCATCAGCACGGCAATCTCGTGGATCATCTCGCCGGCGCCGAAGCCGACGATATGGCCGCCGAGCACCCGGTCGGTTTCCTTGTCGGCAAGGATCTTGACGAAGCCGTCGGTTGCCAGCATCGCGCGGGCGCGCCCGTTCGCAGTGAAGGGGAACTTGCCGACCTTATAGGCGACGCCTGCCGCTTTCAGCTCTTCCTCGGTCTTGCCGACGGAAGCGATTTCCGGCTGGGTGTAGACGACGCTCGGAATGACCTCGTAGTTCACATGGCCATGTTGCCCGGCGAGGATTTCGGCAAGCGCCACGCCCTCGTCTTCCGCCTTGTGCGCGAGCATCGGACCCTTGACCACATCGCCGATCGCATAGATGCCGTCGATATTGGTCTTGAAGTGACCGTCGATCTCCACGCGGCCGCGATTGTCGAGCACGACACCGGCCTCTTCCAGCCCGAGACCCGCCGTATAGGGCTTGCGGCCGGTGGCGATCAGCACGACTTCGGCGTCGAGTGTCACCTTGTCGCCGCCCTTGACCGGCTCGAACGTGACCTTGGCGCCCTTGTCGCCCTTTTCGACGCCGGTGACCTTGGCGCTGAGATTGAAATCGATGCCCTGCTTGGCGAGCATGCGCTGGAACTGCTTGGAGACTTCGCCGTCCATGCCGCCGAGGATGGTGTCGAGATATTCGACCACCGTCACCTTGGCGCCGAGGCGCGACCAGACCGAACCGAGCTCGAGGCCGATGACGCCGCCGCCGACGACGATCAGCGTTTCCGGCACCTTCTCCAGCGCGATGCCGCCGGTGGACGAGATGATGGTCTTTTCATCGATCTCGACCTGCACACCGGGAATGCCGGCGACGTCCGAGCCAGTGGCGATGACGATGTTCTTACCCTCGATCTCCTGCACCTTGCCGTCGTCGGCGGTGACGGAAACCTTGCCGGCCGAAACGACCTTGCCGGTGCCCTGGAAGGCATCGATCTTGTTCTTCTTGAAGAGGAAGGCGACGCCGTCGACATTCGCCTTCACCGTCGCATCCTTGTGGGCCATCATATTGCCGAGGTTGAGCGTCGGCGCCGAGACGTCGATGCCGAGAGCGCCCATCCCGTGGCCGGCTTGATGGAACATTTCGGAGGCATGCAGCAGCGCCTTCGACGGAATGCAGCCGACGTTCAGGCAGGTGCCGCCATAGGTCGCCCGCTTTTCGACGACGGCGACCTTGAGGCCGAGCTGGGCTGCCTTCACAGCGCAGACATAGCCGCCCGGGCCGGTTCCGATAATGATCACATCGTAGGACATTGTTTCTTTCCCTTTGGATTTTTCGTTTAATCGGCCGCGCGCGACGTCAGGCCGAGGAATTCGAGAATATGCTGCATGCTGTTTTCACCCTGTCGCTCTAACGGCCGCCGCTCACATTGAGGATCGCGCCGGTGATATAGGAAGCCGAAGGTGACAGAAGATAGAGGATCGCATCGGCCACCTCCTCGGGCGTGCCCGCCCGCTGCATCGGGATCGACGGCGCCAGCTCGCGCGGGCGATCCGGCAAACCGCCGGAAGCATGGAGGTCGGTTTCGATGACACCCGGCCTTATGGCATTCACGCGGACGCCCTCGGCGGCAACCTCGCGCGCCAGCCCGACGGTGAACGTGTCGATCGCCGCTTTCGAGGCGGCATAATCGACATACTGCGTCGCCGAACCGAGCACCGCCGCCATCGACGAGATATTGACGATCGCGCCGCCCTGGCCGCCATGCCGGCTCGACATGCGGCGTATCGCTTCTGCGGCGCAGAGGATGGAGCCGGTCACATTGACGCGCAGCATGCGCTCGATCCGCTCCACCGACATCTCGTCGACCCGCTGGGGATAGTCGACGATGCCGGCATTGTTGACGAGCCCGTCGAGGCGGCCGAAATGCCGGTCGACCGCCGCAAATATTGAGACGATATCCGCTGCCTTGCCGACGTCACCCAGGATCGCCACGGCCTCGCCGCCGGCCCCCGTGATCGAAGCCACGACGGCATCCGCGGCTTGACGGTTGGCGGCGTAATTCACCGCGACACGCCAGCCCTGGCGCGCGGCGAGCCGTGCGGCGGCGGCACCGATACCCCGGCTTCCGCCGGTAATGAGAACAACGGGGGCATCGCTCATGTCGCACACTCCTTGAAAATCAGCACGTCCCAGGGGGCTACCATAGCCTTGCCCTCGCCCCAGGCGCTGGATTCGCGAATGGCGGGACCAAGGCCGGGGAGAACGACCTTTTCGGCCGCCGCGGCGCCCTCGGGCTGCAGATTGTCCATCTCGCCCTCGGCATCCATGCCATAGACGGCGCCCTGCCAGACCGTGCAGGCATTAAGATCGGCGCCGGTCGCATCACCCTCTGGGCAGTTGAACATCAGGATGCCGATGGCCCGCACCGGATCCTCCGATGGCATGACATAACCTTCCATCACGACTGACGTCTTGAGCGCGCTGATCTTGAATTGGTTGCTGGCGGCAGCCGACGGAGAATTCAGCGGCGCAAAGCGCAATTCATAGGCGCCGTCGCGATCGACGTAGACGGCTCGTTCCTGCTTGCAGGCGGCAGCAAAGGCGGACACCGGAGCGGCGAAAAACACTGCGGCTGCGATTGCAGCCACGCCTTTCCCCGCCGTGATCCCGATCTTTCCGCTCATTGCAGCTTTGGCTCCTTCCGCCCGTCGGCATTCTCGACAACGCTGAAATCCGTCAGCAGCACCAGCGCGCGACCGTCCTTGTCGAGGCCCCAAAAGACAGGATAAAAACCGTCGCCCCAGCCGCTCCAGAACACCGCAACATTGCCCTTCTTGCCGGCAACCGGCCGATGCAGCGCATAGGCGCCCTTGTTGGCATCGAGGTCCGAGGCCAGCACGTCGTCGTAATAATTGACGTCGGCATCGGTTTTTTGCGCCTGCGCCTGCGCTTCGCGCTCTCCGATCAGATCAAGCGTATCGGCATCCATGTAGCAGCCGAGGCCGGCATCGACGGGATAGCCGAAAATCTCTCCGTCCTTCAGCGTCGCCGGATCCTGCCCGGCCAGGACCGCAAGCTCCCAATGATCCGGCTTGCCCTCGGCAAACCGCATGCTGGCGGCAGCGATGCGCCCGAACGCCTGGTAGAGCGTCACCGGATATTCGCCCGGTGCAACCGTTCTGGCGAGCGCCGGACGATCGGGCTGGGCGAGCGGATCGGCCGCGACGATGCGCCCCGACGTCAATTCGACATTGCCCATATGGATCACGCCGATCGATCGGCCGGAGAGTTCGGCATCGGTGAGCGCCACCAGGTCGAAATTGCTGCTTGCCTTGCTGATGTCCCAGCCGGCGGCCGATGCGGAGACCGGGACATGCGCGGCGGCAGCGCAAAGAAGAAGGCGCGCCGCTCGCATGATCCGGTTCCGCATCGAAAGCGCTCCCTTAGAGATCGAGAACCAGACGTTCCGGATCTTCCAGGCTTTCCTTGACGCGCACGAGGAAGGTGACCGCTTCCTTGCCGTCGACGATGCGGTGATCGTAGGACAGCGCCAGATACATCATCGGACGGATGACCACCTGGCCGCCGATCGCGACCGGCCGCTCCTGGATCTTGTGCATGCCGAGAATGCCGGACTGCGGCGCGTTGAGGATCGGCGAAGACATGAGCGAACCGTAGACGCCGCCATTGGTGATGGTGAAGGTGCCGCCCTGCATGTCGGCCATGGAGAGCGAGCCATCACGGGCTGCCTTGGCAAGACGGCCGAGTTCCTTCTCGATTTCGGCGATCGACATCTGGTCGGCGTCGCGGATGACAGGAACGACGAGGCCCTTGTCCGTGCCGACGGCCATGCCGACATGGCAATAGTTCTTGTAGATGACGTCGGTGCCGTCGATCTCGGCATTAACAGCCGGCAGTTCCTTCAGCGCATGCGTCACCGCTTTGGTGAAGAAGCCCATGAAGCCGAGCTTGACGCCGTGCTTCTTCTCGAAAATGTCCTTGTACTTGTTGCGCAGATCCATGACCGCCTTCATGTCCACCTCATTGTAGGTGGTGAGCATGGCGGCAGTGTTCTGCGCGTCCTTGAGGCGCTTGGCGATCGTCTGGCGCAGGCGCGTCATCTTCACGCGTTCTTCGCGCGAGGCATCCTCGACCGTCGACGGGCCGCGTGCAGCAGCAGGGGCGGCGGGTGCGGCCGCCGGAGCGGAAATGCCCTTGGCGACGGCGGCGATGACATCGCCCTTCAGCACCTGGCCGCGCTTGCCGCTGCCGTCGACCTGGTCGGCGGAAAGATTGTTTTCAGCCAGCATCTTCGAAGCCGCCGGGGCCGGCGGCATGGTGGAGACGGAGGCGCTTGCCGACGATGCCGCCGCAGCGGCAACCGGTGCCGGCTGAGCGGGAGCAGCCGGGGCCGGCTGAGCGGGCGCGGCGGCCGGTGCAGCAGCAGCCGGCGCGGCAGCAGCGGCAGCGCCTTCGGCGATCTGGCCGAGCAGTGCGCCGAGACCGACGGTTTCGCCGGCGGCAGCGACGATTTCCGAAAGCGTGCCGGAGGCGGGTGCCGGAACTTCGATGGTCACCTTGTCGGTTTCAAGCTCGAGAATCGGCTCGTCGGCCTTGATGGCGTCGCCGACCTTCTTGAACCAGGTGCCGACGGTTGCCTCGCTGACGGATTCACCGAGAGTTGGAACGCGGATTTCTGTGGCCATTGTTCAAATCCTGATTTCGTGTGTTTTCGTTTATGCGTTTCAGACGGCGGGTGGCCGCGAGATGATCGAGGGCATCGGCAGGATATCGAAACGGAAACCGAAACCGGAAGCGATGATCGGATCGCCGTCGGCGAGGGCCTGTGCCGCCGCCTGATCCTCGACTTCGACGATTGCCATGCCCCAGGCGCCTTCACCCTCGAAGACGGGGCCGACTATAACAGCCGATCCCGCAAGGGCGTGCCGATGCCAGTATTCGACATGGCGTTTCATCGCCGCCATTTCCTCCCCGGTCCCGTCATGCGGGAAAGTGGGGCGCGGCGGCAGCAGTCTCAGAAAGAAATAAGCCATTGCGCCCCCCTAATTTTAGCCGCCCAATGCATCCTCGAGGAATGCGGCGAGCTGCGACAGATGCTTGGACATCAGGCCCGTCGCCGGCGAGGCGGCGGCCGGACGGCCGGTATAACGAACGCGCTGATACTTCGCGTCGATATGGGCGAGCACCCATTCGAGGAAGGGGTCGATGAACGACCATGCGCCCATGTTTTTCGGCTCTTCCTGGCACCAGACCATCTCGGCATTGCGGAAGCGCGACAGCTCGTTGATCAGCGCCTTTGCCGGGAACGGATAGAGCTGCTCGACACGCAGGAGATAGATGTCGTCGATGCCACGCTTCTCACGCTCTTCCAGAAGATCGTAATAGACCTTGCCGGAGCACATGACGACACGACGGATCTTGTTGTCCTTCTGCAGCTTGATCGGGCCGTCTTTGATCACCTCGGCATCATCCCAGAGCAGGCGATGGAAGGCGGATTCGCCGGCCATTTCGGCAAGGGTGGAGACTGCCCGCTTGTGGCGCAGCAGCGACTTCGGCGTCATCAGGATCAGCGGCTTGCGGAAGTCGCGCTTCAGCTGCCGGCGCAGGATGTGGAAGTAGTTCGCCGGCGTCGTGACGTTGGCGACCTGCATGTTGTCTTCGGCGCAAAGCTGTAGGAAACGCTCGAGGCGGGCCGAGGAGTGTTCCGGACCCTGGCCCTCATAGCCGTGCGGCAGCAGGCAGACGAGGCCCGACATGCGCAGCCACTTGCGTTCGCCCGACGAGATGAACTGGTCGAAGACCACCTGCGCGCCGTTGGCGAAATCGCCGAACTGCGCTTCCCAGAGCGTCAGCGCATTCGGGCGGGCGAGCGAATAGCCGTATTCGAAACCGAGCACGGCCTCTTCCGAAAGCATCGAATTGATGACTTCGTAGCGCCCCTGCGTCGGCGAAAGATTGGCGAGCGGGATGTAGCGCTCTTCGGTTTCCTGATCGTAGAGAACCGAGTGGCGCTGCGAGAAGGTGCCGCGTTCGCAATCCTGGCCGGACAGACGGATCTTGCTGCCTTCGACGCAGAGCGCGCCGAAAGACAGCGCTTCGGCCATCGCCCAGTCGATGCCCTCGCCGGTGGCGATCATGTTGGCGCGGTTTTCCATGAAGCGCTGGATCGTCCGGTGCACATTGAAGCCGGCCGGGATCTCGGACAGCTTGCGGCCAATCTCCTTCAGAGTCTTCATCGGCACGGCGGTCTTGCCGCGGCGCTGCTCGTCGGCATTGTCGGCCGTGCGCAGGCCCGACCACTCGCCGTCCAGCCAGTCGGCCTTGTTGGGCTTATACTGCTGGCCAGCCTCGAATTCCTGCTCGAGGTGGAGGCGCCAATCAGCCTTCATCTTCTCGACTTCGCCTTCAGTGAGCAGGCCCTCGGCGACGAGGCGGGCCGCATAGAGCTGCAGCACGGTCTTGTGGGCGCGGATCACCTTGTACATCTTCGGCTGCGTGAAGGACGGTTCGTCGCCTTCATTGTGGCCGTAGCGGCGATAGCAGAACATGTCGAGCACCACAGGCTTGTGGAACTTCATGCGGAATTCGGTGGCGATCTTCGCCGCATAGACCACCGCTTCCGGATCGTCGCCGTTGACGTGCAGGATCGGCGCCTCGATCATCTTGGCGACATCGGACGGATAGGGCGACGAGCGCGAGAAGGCCGGGTTCGTGGTGAAGCCGATCTGGTTGTTGATGATCACATGCATGGTGCCGGCGACGCGGTGGCCGCGCAGACCGGAAAGGCCGAGGATTTCGGCAATGACACCCTGACCGGCAAAAGCCGCGTCGCCGTGGATCAGCAGCGGCAGAACCTTGGCGCGTTCGGAAAGCGGGATGATGTCACCGTCCCAGACCGCGGCATTCATGTCCTGCTTGGCGCGGGCTTTGCCCATGACGACGGGATCGACGATTTCGAGATGCGACGGGTTCGCCGTCAGCGAAACGTGGATCTTGTTGCCGTCGAATTCGCGGTCTGAGGAGGCACCGAGATGGTACTTGACGTCGCCCGAGCCCTCGACCTCGTCGGGAGCGGCCGAGCCGCCCTTGAATTCGTGGAAGATCGCCCGGTGCGGCTTGCCCATGACCTGGGAGAGCACGTTCAGGCGGCCGCGATGGGCCATGCCGAACACGGCTTCCTTGAGGCCGAGATGGCCGCCGCGCTTGAGGATCTGTTCCAGCGCCGGGATCAGCGATTCGCCGCCATCGAGGCCGAAACGCTTCGTGCCCTTGAACTTGACGTCGAGGAACTGCTCGTAGCCTTCGGCTTCGACAAGTTTGGCAAGGATCGCCTTCTTGCCTTCCGGCGTGAAGGCCACGCCCTTGTCCGGTCCTTCGATGCGCTCCTGGATCCAGGCCTTTTCTTCAGGATTGGAGATATGCATGAATTCGACGCCGAGCGTCGAGCAATAGGTGCGCTCGAGGATTTCGATCATCTCACGGATGGTCGCGTATTCCAGGCCGAGCACGTTGTCGATGAAGATCTTGCGGTCGTAATCGGCGGCCGTGAAGCCGTAATTCTCCGCCGACAGCTCGCGATAATCGTCAACCGGAGCGGCGATGCCGAGCGGGTCGAGCTTGGCATGCAGGTGGCCACGCATGCGGTAGGCGCGGATCATCATGATGGCGCGCACGGAATCGCGCGTCGCCTGCAGCACCTCGGTGCTGTCGGCAGGCTTGCCCGCAGCTTCGGCCTTGGCCTTGACCTTGGTCTCAATCACCTTCTCGACGATGCCCCAGTCGCCATCGAGCGCCGAGACGAGATCGCCGCTTGCCTGCAGCGGCCAGTTCTTCTTGCGCCAGGAAGCGCCCTTGGCCGCCTTCTTCACATCGTTCGGATCGTCTTCCAGCGCCTTGAAGAAGGACCGCCACTGATCGTCGACCGAGTTGGGATCGTCTTCATAACGGGCGTAGAGCTGCTCGATATAGGCAGCATTGGCGCCATCCAGAAACGAGGTGATCTGAAATTGCTCGTTGGCTTCTTGCCGTGCCATGGTGATATGCGGACGCTTCCGTCCGCCTCCTGACTTTGATGAATTTGCCGGCTCGATCGCCGGCTGCCGCATTCCGATTGCCGCCTGTCCGCGGCGCATCTGCTGGTCTCGTACCGTCAAGGCCGGGCGGAAGGCGCAGATGCCGTTCCTCCGCCCGGGTCTTTAAGTGGTTTTAGCCTTTGAGGACTTCAACCAGCGTCTTGCCGAGGCGGGCCGGAGACGGCGACACTTTGATGCCTGCCGATTCCATCGCCGCGATCTTCGATTCCGCATCGCCCTTGCCGCCGGAAACCACAGCACCGGCATGGCCCATGGTGCGGCCCTTCGGCGCCGTACGGCCGGCAATGAAGCCAGCCATCGGCTTTTTGCGGCCCTTCTTGGCTTCGTCCTTGAGGAACTGCGCAGCATCCTCTTCAGCCGAACCGCCGATTTCGCCGATCATGATGATCGACTGGGTGGCTGCGTCGGCCAGGAACATTTCCAGGACGTCGATGAACTCGGTGCCCTTGACCGGGTCGCCGCCGATGCCGACGGCCGTCGTCTGGCCGAGGCCTTCGTTTGACGTCTGGAAGACGGCTTCATAGGTCAGCGTGCCCGAGCGGGAAACGATACCGACCGAACCCTTGCGGAAGATCGAGCCCGGCATGATGCCGATCTTGCACTCTTCCGGCGTCAGGATACCCGGGCAGTTCGGGCCGAGCAGGCGCGACTTGGAGCGGTCGAGGCGCGCCTTGACGCGCACCATGTCCATGACCGGGATACCTTCGGTGATGCAGGTGATGAACGGGATCTCGGCGTCGATCGCCTCGATGATCGCATCGGCAGCACCAGCCGGCGGAACATAGATGACGGTCGCGTCGGCGCCGGTCTTTTCCTTGCCTTCGGCAACGGTTGCGAAGATCGGCAGGCTTTCGCCCTTTGCGCCGGTCCAGGTTTCGCCGCCCTTCTTCGGATGGATGCCGCCGACCATCTGGGTGCCGTAGTAAGCGAGCGCCTGTTCGGTGTGGAACGTGCCGGTCTTGCCGGTTAGGCCCTGAACGAGAACCTTGGTGTCTTTGTTGACGAGAATGGACATGCGAGGCCTTTGTTTAGGAGAGGTTGGAAGACGTGGAGGACGCGCGACGATAGACGCCGCCGACGACCTCCTGCCAAGTATCGCTGCCTGCAGGCGAAAAGCTGACGCCCATCCGGTAGCAGTCTTCATTTTCAAACGTGAATACGGTGCGCTGGCTGCCGCGCGGCGAAGTCTTCATCAGCACAAGCTCACTGCCGTTCCACTCGCCGGACGCCGGTACGGGCGGCGCAAAACCTGCGGAGTCGAACTGGTAGAGTTTGTAGGTCTGGTCCGAAGCATCGAAGCCGAAAATATTTCGCGCCTCGAACGAAACAGCACCATCCCGCGTCTGGCGATAGCGCTGCTCGAGGAAGAATCCGCCGAACAACGCCTCGCCGGAAAACTCAGCACTGGCCTTGCCTTCGCTCGTCCACGCCGACGCCGCGACGCGCTCGTCCCCTTCCCACACGCCGGCGAAGGCGTTGAGGCGGAAATGAGCAGCGGAGGGCGTGGACTGGAAGGCCATGATCGTCCTCAGCCGTTGATCGCCGCGACGATCTTCTTGGCCGCATCGTCCAAGTCGTCAGCCGCCGTGATCGCGAGACCCGACTCGTTCAGGATCTTCTTGCCGAGCTCGACATTGGTGCCCTCAAGGCGCACGACGAGCGGAACCTTGAGACCGACTTCCTTGACCGCGGCAATCACGCCCTCGGCGATGACATCGCATTTCATGATGCCGCCGAAGATGTTGACGAGAATACCTTCAACCTTGGGGTCCGCGGTGATGATCTTGAAAGCCGCTGCCACCTTCTCCTTGCCGGCGCCGCCGCCGACGTCGCAGAAGTTGGCCGGCTCCTTGCCGTAAAGCTTGATGATATCCATGGTCGCCATGGCAAGGCCGGCGCCGTTGACCATGCAGCCGATATTGCCGTCGAGCGCGACATAGGCGAGGTCCCACTTCGAGGCCTCGATTTCCTTGGCATCTTCTTCGGTCTCGTCGCGCAGCGTCTTGACGTCGTCGTGACGGAAAAGCGCGTTGCCATCGAAAGACATCTTGGCATCGAGGACGCGCAGATGGCCATCCTTCATGACGATCAGCGGATTGACTTCCAGGAGAGCCATGTCCTTTTCGCCGAATGCCTTGTAGAGCGCCGGGAAGAGCGACTTCGCATCTTCGGCGGCAGCGCCGTCAAGCTGAAGCGCCTTGGAGATCGCGGCAACGTCGGCAGCCGTCACGCCGGCTTCCGGATCGATGGCGATCGTCTGGATCTTTTCGGGTGTGTCGTGGGCGACAGCCTCGATGTCCATACCGCCTTCGGTCGATACGACGAAGGCAACCCGGCCGACCGAGCGGTCGACCAGCAGCGAGCAATAGAGCTCGCGGGCGATGTCGGCGCCGTCTTCGATGTAAAGGCGGTTGACCTGCTTGCCGGCTTCGCCGGTCTGCGCGGTCACCAGCGTGTTTCCGAGCATTTCCTTGGCGTGAGAAACGACTTCCTCGATCGACTTGGCGAGGCGAACGCCGCCCTTGGCATCCGGACCGAGTTCCTTGAACTTGCCCTTGCCGCGGCCGCCGGCATGGATCTGGCTCTTGACCACGTAAAGCGGACCGGGAAGCGACTTGGCGGCAGCCTCGGCTTCTTCAACCTTGAGAATGGCCACACCCTCGGCAACCGGCGCGCCATAGCCCTTCAGCAGAGCCTTGGCCTGATATTCATGAATGTTCATGGGTCTATCCCTGTTTCGATTACTTCAGCGCCGATTACTTGAGGGCAGGCGCGATGTTGATGCAGGCCTCGCAGAGACCGGCGACGGCGCCGACGGACTTGTCGAAGGCTTCCTTCTCGGTCTTGTTGAGGTCGATCTCGATGATGCGCTCGACGCCGCCGGCGCCGATGACGGTGGGAACGCCGACATACATGTCCTTGACGCCGTACTGGCCGGTGAGATGGGCCGCGCAGGGCAGAACGCGCTTCTTGTCCTTGAGGTAGGATTCGGCCATCTCGATCGCCGAGGCGGCCGGCGCATAATAGGCCGAGCCGGTCTTCAGCAGGCCGACAATTTCGGCGCCGCCGTCACGGGTGCGCTGGATGATTTCTTCGAGGCGTTCCTTGGTGACCCAGCCCATGGTGACGAGATCGGTGAGCGGAATGCCACCGACCGTCGAGTAGCGGGCGAGCGGCACCATCGTGTCGCCATGACCACCGAGCACGAAGGCCGTGACATCCTGGACGGAGACGTTGAATTCCTTGGCGAGGAAAAGACGGAAACGCGAGGAGTCGAGAACGCCGGCCATGCCGACGACCTTGTTGGCCGGAAGGCCGGAGAATTTCTGCAGCGCCCAGACCATGGCGTCGAGCGGGTTGGTGATGCAGATCACGAAGGCGTTCGGCGCATACTTCTTGATGCCGGCACCGACCTGCTCCATGACCTTGAGGTTGATGCCGAGAAGGTCGTCGCGGCTCATGCCAGGCTTGCGCGGAACACCGGCAGTGACGATGCAGACGTCAGCGCCCTCAATCGCCGAATAGTCGCTGGCGCCGGTCAGATTGGCATCGAAGCCTTCGACCGGAGAGGACTGTGCGATGTCGAGGCCCTTGCCCTGGGGAATACCGTCCGCGATGTCGAACAGGACGATGTCGCCCAGTTCCTTCAGGCCGGCGAGGTGCGCCAGCGTGCCACCAATCATGCCAGAACCAATGAGTGCGATCTTGTTACGCGCCATTTCGCTGTTTCCTTTGCGATCAAATTCGTCGGACGGACGCAACAAGGCACCGCCCAATGACGCAATCGCATAGACCCAAAGCCAAAAAATGGCAATCCATTAATTTTGATGCAGCGTTTTCAATCGTTTAGATACAAAAATTCTTACGTAAACGTAAGACGTTTCGTTACCGGATTGTTACTCGGCGGCGCGTTTCTCATGGTGCAGCGCAAGATATTCTGCACTGCGCATCTCGAAAAGCCGCGACGTCGTGCGGTCGAATTCGAAACCTTCGGTACCCTTGCGGTGCACCAATAGTTCCTCCGGCATCGCCGCCGCGGAGATGTAAAGCCGCACGGCATGATCGTAGAGCGTATCGACCAGAATGATGAACCGTTTGATCTGGTTCCGCTTTTCCGGCCCGAGCAACGGAATGTGATCGACGAAGACCATATCGAAGCGTTCGGCGATTGCCAGAAAGTCGGCTGCTCCGAGCGGCTTGTCACAAAGATCGGTGAAGGAAAACCGCGCCATCCGGTCGACGGCGAACGGCACATGGATGTGGCGCCCCTTCATCGGGATATCCAGCGGCTGCGCCTTGCGCCCATGCAGCGCCTGCGTCCAGGACGCATCCATCGCCATGTCATTATGCTCGTTGATCGGCACCAGATAGACCGGCTGGCTGTTCAGCTTCTCCATCCGGTAATCGGTGGGCGAATCCAGCGTTACGACATCGACATGCTGCTTGAGTAAGGTGACGAAAGGCAGGAAGAGGCCGCGATTGAGGCCATCCTTATAGAGATTGTCGGGCTCGACGTTCGAGGTCGCGACCAGCACGCATCCGCGTGCGAAAAGCTCGGAGAACAGCCGCGACAGGATCATCGCATCGGCGATATCCGTGACCGTGAACTCGTCGAAGCAGAGAAGCTCGGCTTCCTCGTAAAGCGCGGCGGCGACGGGCGGCATCGGATCGGCCTGCTTCGTCTCGCCATTCTTGAGCTTCAGCCGGTGCGCGGCGATGCGGTTATGCACATCCGCCATGAATTCGTGGAAATGCGCCCGGCGCTTCTTCCTGCACGGCGCCATCGAGAAGAACATGTCCATCAGCATGGTCTTGCCGCGCCCGACGCTGCCGTGGATGTAAAGCCCCTTGTGGCCGTCGACGGATTTCTTCTTGGCGGCAAACAGCCAGCCAAGCGCGCTCGATTTTGCCGCCGGCCGCCGTTGCTTGAGCCCGGCAAGCACCCGGTCGAGGCTCTTTGCCACGTCCATCTGTGCGGAATCGACCTGAAGTGCCCCCGATGCGGTCAGCGCTTTAAGCTGTTCGCAGACGCTGAGCGCATAATCCGGCATTGGTTGCATGAGGGCATATCCGCCTGTCAGTCGTCGCAGCAGAGCTGCCGGAACATTTACCGGCTGAGGCTGATCGGCTGACCCGTGTTCGTCTGTCCGTCAAAGCGGTTGTCGGCCGTCTTGTAGACGCTGCCTATCTGGTTGCCGGAACGGTCCTTGAGCAGCACCTGCTTGCCGGAGACCTCCCAGGACCCCATCGCCGTCAGCTCGCCGACACAGCCGCGGGTCCCGCCGCGCGAACCGCTGCCGAGATTGGTCAGCGTCAGGAACATGTCGCAGCCGCCGTTGACGCGCCAGCTTCCGACCATCGATTCCTTGGTGACGTCAAGCGCATTCGCGGCCATTGCGCCAGGCTGAGCGCCCGGCATCGATGCCGTCGTCGCCGTCGGCGCCGCCGGAAACTGCGAGCTGCCGGTCGGCGGCGGAAGCTGCCCGCCCTGCACCGAGGGAACCGGCTGCGCCGTCAACGGCGCCGGCCCGGCATTCGGGCTGGAGCTGTAATCATATGCCGTACGCTGACAACCGGCTAGCGCGAGAGCCACCACCAGACCTGTCATCGCATATCGCAACTGCATCATCATACTCCTGAATTCGGCTATCGCCGTAGAGAAACGGGCGTGAGACAAGTCCGATTATCGTAATTCGCTTTGGTTAATCAAGTGAGGCTGCATAAATTGCCCGTCACAACAACTAACCGAAAAACGATACAGTTCAACTGTCCCGCTGCAAAACTTCCTGCACATAGAATTTGTCAGCAAGGTGTTGCGCGCGCTGATCTCTGCCAGGATCCCTGTCGAACTCGCGCAATGTCGCGGAATAGCGCTCCAGTGCCCCCTGCAGGAACACTTGCACCAGTGCCGGTGGCAGGCCCACACCCATTTCACGCGTCTGCTTCTTGACATGCACGAGATCGAGTATCGCTGCCCGAAATTCCGGCGCGACGGAGATCGTCTCAAGGCATTCCAGCATATTCATCGGCGGCAGCACGCGATATGAACGCTGCCGCATCCATTCGAGCGCGATGGCTGGACGCAGGGCATAGAGCAGCGTCTTCAGCTTCATCACGTCTTCGCCATGACTTTGAAAATGCCGCCGCATAAGTCCGACATAATGCGCAGCGACCTTCTCCGGCACCATGACGCGATCAAGAAACGCGCCGAGACGGGAGCGAAAACCAGCTTCCTCTTCGTAGGCGATCGGCGATTTCAGCCATTCGACCACCACGGCGTTTCCCTTGAGCGCAAGCCGCAACGCCTTTCTGAGATCCCAGCCACCGGTATCGATATCGCCAATGATCGGGAACTCGATGACATCGCGCGCCGAAACAAGAGCAAGATGATGTTCGACGGGACGGATGTAGACAAAGCGACAATCATAATCGCTGTCGGGAGATGGAAAGCCCCAGGCGCGGCTGCCACTTTCGATCCCAAAACCGATGCGGATGCCCTGTTCACGCACCGAGGCAAGCCGCGACCTGATCTCTGTGACGGCTTCGGGATCGAAGCCGTCGATTCCGACATCGGTATGCACGCTGATCAAACCCGGCGCTCGACCATCATCTTCTTGATTTCGGCGATCGCCTTAGCCGGGTTGAGGCCCTTCGGGCAGGTCTGCGCACAGTTCATGATCGTGTGGCAGCGATAGAGACGGAACGGATCCTCGAGATTGTCGAGGCGTTCGCCGGTCGCCTCGTCTCTGGAATCGATCAGCCAGCGATAGGCCTGCAGCAGAACGGCCGGACCGAGATAACGGTCGCCATTCCACCAGTAGCTCGGACAGGAGGTCGAGCAGCAGGCGCAGAGGATGCATTCATACAGGCCGTCGAGCTTCTGCCGGTCCTCATGGCTCTGCTTCCATTCCTTGGCCGGTGCCGGCGACACCGTCTTCAGCCACGGCTCGATCGAACGATGCTGGGCATAGAAGTTGGTGAGGTCGGGAACCAGATCCTTGACGACGGGCAGATGCGGCAGCGGATAGATCTTCACCGCACCCTTGATATCGTCGAGGCCCTTGGTGCAGGCGAGCGTGTTGGTGCCGTCGATATTCATCGCGCAGGATCCGCAGATGCCCTCGCGACAGGAACGGCGCAGCGTCAGCGTCGGGTCGATCTTGTTTTTAATGTAGAGCAGACCATCGAGCACCATCGGCCCGCAATCGTCGACATCGATGTAGAACGTATCGATCGACGGGTTCTGGCCGTCGTCCGGGCTCCAGCGATAGACGCGAAACTCGCGGGTGTTCTTGGCACCCGCTGGCTTCGGCCAGACCTTGCCTTCGCGCATCTGAGAATTCTTGGGGAGAGCGAGTTCAACCATAGCAGGTTCCTCTTGAGATCAGTACACGCGAGCCTTCGGCGCGATCTTCTGCGGATCGATGCCTTCGGCGATGAGCTCGGTGTGGACCGGCCGGTAGTCGAGTTTCACGTCGCCTGCCTCGTTGACCCAGGCGAGCGTGTGCTTGCGCCAGTTGACGTCGTCGCGGCCGGCGAATGCACCCTCGGTATAGTCCTCGCGCGCATGCGAACCACGGCTCTCCTTGCGGGCCTCGGCGCCGTAGATCGTCGTGATGGCGTTGGCCATCAGGTTCTGCAGCTCGAGTGTCTCCACGAGATCGGAGTTCCAGATCATCGAACGGTCGGTGACCTTCAGATCGCCCATTTCCTGCCAGATCGCCGAAATGCGCCGGCAACCGGATTCCAGCGATTCCTGCGTGCGGAAGACGGCGGCGTCCTCCTGCATGGCGCGCTGCATCTTCTCGCGCAGTTCCGCCGTCGGCGTGCCGCCGCTGGCGTGGCGCAGACCGTCGAAGCGGTCCATGATCCTGTCGCAGGCTGCGACATTGAGATGCGGGACCGGCGCTGCGCGGTCGATCACCTCGCCGGCGCGGATCGCAGCGGCGCGGCCGAAGACCACGAGGTCGATCAGCGAGTTGGAGCCGAGGCGGTTGGCGCCGTGCACCGAAGCGCAGCCGGCTTCACCCACGGCCATCAGGCCGGGGATGATCCGTTCCGGATTGGCGCTGTCGGCGTTCAGCACTTCGCCCCAATAATTCGTGGGAATGCCGCCCATATTGTAATGAACGGTCGGCAGAACCGGGATCGGCTCGCGCGTGACGTCGACGCCGGCGAAGATCTTGGCGCTCTCGGAAATCCCCGGCAGGCGTTCATGCAGAACGGCCGGATCGAGATGGTCGAGATGCAGGAAGATGTGGTCCTTGTTCTTGCCGACGCCCCGGCCCTCGCGGATCTCAAGCGTCATGCAGCGCGAAACGACGTCGCGCGAGGCAAGGTCCTTGGCCGAAGGCGCGTAACGCTCCATGAAGCGCTCGCCCTCGGAGTTGACGAGGTAACCGCCTTCGCCGCGGGCGCCTTCGGTGATCAGACAGCCCGAACCATAGATGCCGGTCGGGTGGAACTGCACGAATTCCATATCCTGCAGCGGCAGGCCGGCACGCGCCACCATGCCGCCGCCGTCGCCGGTGCAGGTGTGGGCCGAGGTTGCCGAGAAATAGGCGCGGCCGTAACCGCCGGTCGCCAGCACCACCATCTTGGCGGCGAAGCGATGGATCGTGCCGTCGTCAAGGCACCAGGCGACGACGCCGGTGCAGCGGCTGCCGTCTTCCGACATGATCAGGTCGAGCGCGAAATACTCGATGAAGAATTCGGCATTGTTGCGCAGCGACTGGCCGTAGAGCGTATGCAGGATGGCGTGGCCGGTACGGTCGGCAACGGCGCAGGTGCGCTGGACCGGCGGGCCTTCGCCGTAATTCTGCATGTGGCCGCCGAACGGGCGCTGGTAGATCTTGCCTTCCTCGTTGCGCGAGAACGGCACGCCGTAATGCTCGAGCTCATAGACCGCCTTCGGCGCTTCCATGGTGAGATACTGCATGGCGTCGACGTCGCCGAGCCAGTCGGAACCCTTGACGGTGTCGTAGAGGTGCCACTGCCAGCTGTCCGGCGTCATGTTGCGCAGCGAGGCGGCGATGCCGCCCTGGGCCGCGACCGTATGCGAGCGGGTCGGGAATACTTTGGTGATGCAGGCGGTGCGGAAGCCCTGCTCGGCCATGCCGAGCGTGGCGCGCAAGCCGGCGCCGCCGGCGCCGACGACGATCACGTCGTAGGAGTGATCGACATACTTGTAGGCCTTGCCATTCTGGGCGGGTGAAGTCGGTGCCATATCAAGCTTATCCTACGAATGCGATTTTCAGAATGGCGAAGAGACAGAGGCCGGCGATCAGGATTGCAAAGAACGTGTTCAGCATCAGCAGCGCGATCTTGCCGAACTCACCGTGCACGTAATCCTCGATGATGACCTGCATGCCGAGTTTCATGTGGATGACGCCGGAGATCACCATCAGCCCCATGACAACAGCGACGAAGGGGTTCGACAGCGCGCGAACCACATCCGCATAAGGCGCGCCGGCATAGACGAGCATGAAGATGAGAAAGAAGAGGATGAGCGGAACATTGGCGACGGCCGTCAGCCGCTGGCGCCAGAAATGGTCCGTGCCGTCCTTGGCGGAGCCGAGCCCGCGAACCTTGCCGAGGGGGGTGCGCATATCCATGAGAGGACCTTCAGAAGCGAATGAGGAAGCCGATCACCCAGACCAGCACGGTCAGACAGAGCGACCCGATGATGTTGGCGATGGCGAGCTTGGTCGAGAATTCCTTCCCGAAACCGTAACCGAGATCCCACATGAAGTGGCGAAAGCCGCCGAGCATGTGGTGCAGCAGCGCCCAGGTGTAACCGAGAAGCACGAGCTTGCCGAGGAGGCTGCCGAGCACCCAGTTGGCCCAATCGTAGGAGCCCTGGCCGCTTGCCGCCGCGATCAGCCACCAGGCGACGAGCAGCGTGCCGACGTATAGGGCGCCACCGGTAATGCGGTGGACGATGGACATGATCATGGTGGGAATAGGTTTGTAAATCTGCAGATGCGGCGATAGGGGCCGGTTATTTGTCACGTTCGCCATCAGAACCTCGCGGCGGCTTCTCTGCGCTCCCGGATTTCGGAGCATGCTCAGTCAACCACACGAATGACAAAATTCTCTGTGTGCGTTGCATCAATTGCGACGTTTAATCACCGGAAACGCCGACGACAAGCACAATCGCTGTCTGCTTTTAATTTAATCGATTCGCGTTACCGGGAAGTTTGCAGGCTAAAGAAACTGGTCTCTTCCGCTCAAATTTGATGCCGATGCTCGGACCTGAATGGACAAGCTTCGGCTTTTGGCGCAATCTGGCGTTAACGATTTGTTAAGGATCGGAATTCCGGAGGCCGGCCACCCATGTTTCGCAGTCTGTCCGCAGTCACCCTGCTTGCCCTGTCCGCACTTGCCGCCTTGCCCGCCGAAGCCGGCGACCGCCGCAGCGATCATCGCTTTCCCGGCCATCGCCACGCTGTCCACGGCGGATTGTTCCTCGGCGAACGTGCCGGCTGGCGCGATCGCGGCATCCGTTTCGACGATGCCTATCGGTATCGCAACCGCAAAGAGCGGATGCCGTTCCTGAAACAGTTTTCATCGCCGGCGACAAATCGCATCGCCCGCAGCAATCTCATCTTCTTCCTGCCCCAAGCGCAGGGTGGCGACAGCGGCGGCACCTATGCCGGCTCTTCCTATGCCTATCAGGTCGATGGCGGAACCTATGTCGGCGGCGACGGCTATGGTTTCTATCCGGCCCCGCGGCCTGAACAGCTGGCGCCGAAGGCGAAGGTCATCGACGTCGCCGTGCAGGACGATCCCTGCACCTACGAGGCCAATGTCTGCATCATCCGGCCTTAATGCATGTCGCCCAAAAGTGTACAGCGGTTTTGGGGCAACGACATGCATAAAACAATGACTTAAAGCGCGTCGCATGATTCCGATTTGACGCGACGCGCTTTAGAGCCTTTCCTGATCAGCTTTGCTGACAAGGATATGAAGATGACGAACGCCGGCGGCTCAAATTTGCCCGGCCCCACTCTTTCGCGACGCGGCTACGTCAATACGGATGGCGCACATCGGCGGGAGATTCTTGTCCTCAAACGTCGCCCGCCGTGGCGTTCCGCTTTCCGGCATCCAGGCATCCCAGGCTCTGTTCATTTCCTCGAATGAGGCAAGGTCGCTGAGCCAAATGTTGGCGAGAATGATCTCCGCCTTATCGGTCCCTTCGCGCAGCAGCATGTCATCGATGCGCTCCAGTATTTCGTTGGTTTGCGCCGTCACGCTCGCTCCTCTCGTCAGGTTTGCGACCTGACCGGGCAGATAGGCGGCATCTGCGAGGAGAGTTTCGTCAACTTTGGCTTGCCCCATCATCGTATTCGCGACTTCCATGAATGCTTGAGATTGGGCCGTTCGACCCTTCATTGGAATCACTGTGGGGCTTGGCTGGCCATTCCGGTAGGGGGAATTAAGTTGAGCCGATATAATAGAAGCTGAACGCTCCTAAAGCCTTCCTGGTCAGATTGAAGCATTCTGTTGGCTCAAGGCTTTAGCTGGACAAAATGGCCGTATGCCGCGAAATGAAGTCCACAAGGTAGCGCGCGCCCTCGGCCGTCTCGGACTGAGCATAGAGACCGATCTCGATGCGCACCGGCCCGGGCAGATCCGCCGATTTGTCAAGCGTCCGGCAGCCCTCCGGTTTCGTGTTGAGCATCATCGGTGCGATACCGATACCGACGCGAACCGCGGTCGCCATGGCCACCAGCGTCGATGCGACGCACGCCGTCTTCCACTTGATGTTCCGCTGAGACAGAGCGGCAATCGTCGGGAGCGTCCAGGGACACTCCTCCTCGAACATAATGATGGGAAGCGGTTTTTCCGCATCCGCCACAAAGTCGGATCTGACCGTCCACATCAAATATTCGGTCCAGATCAGGGTCGGTTTTCGCGAGAGGCAGGTGATGTCGCAAACCACGAGATCCAGCTTCCTGTCTTCAAACAGGCTGGCGAGGCGGCGATTCGGCTCGACGATGATATCGATCTCGACCTTCGGGTTCTGGGCTCTGAAGTCGCTAAGAATGTCGATCAGGTGGCCGGCTGCGAAGTCCTCAACGACGCCGAGGCGGATGCGGTCCTCGATCATCTTGCCTGTCAGCCTTTTCTCGACCTCGTCGCTGAGGGCGACCATTTCGCGGGCATAAGCCAGCATGATCTGCCCATGGCTCGTGAGCTCGAGGCCTTTTGACGAACGCGAAAACAGCGTAACGCCGACAAGCTCCTCCAGCTTGCGGATCTGCATGCTCACCGCCGCCTGCGTTCTGTTCAGCTTGGCGGCTGCTCCATTGACGGTGCCGATCTCCGCGACGGTCAGAAATGCACGAAGCAGATAGGAATCAAGATCAAGCATCAGGAGCCGCATTCCATACTTTGTGGCGCTCGAGAGCCGAGGGCTTCTCTGCCGATAAGCGGATATTGGACGAACCATGTTCTTCCGGCAACCGGCGATCCTTTGCCCGGGGCGCAGCGCAAGCTGCGTCCCGTCAATGCCAGCTTATCGCGCGAAGAGGACGCATGCCTCCGGCGGAATGGAAACGCTGATCTCCTGCCCGCGAGCGAAGGCTATGTCTGGACGGTTAGGGCAAGCCGAGATTATGCGGTCACCGCTGACGAGGTCCAGAACGATATGCCTGAACGCACCTAGTGTCACAACGTCGGCAACGCGTCCGGGCATGGCCCCGGCTCCCGGAGCGCCGGACGATATCTCGACGCTTTCCGGCCTCACGCAAATCTCGGCGGCACCGGAAAGGCTTCCCGTGGACGCGACCGGAAACTCCCAGCCGGATTCGGAGCGAAATTTGCGCGCCGATCCGCCCGCTGCCAAAATCGAGCCGTGAATCCAATTCGTCCGTCCCATGAAATCCGCGACGAAACGCGAGTCTGGACGCCAATACACATCATCCGGCCTGCCGGATTGCATGATTGCTCCACGGTTCATCACGAATATGCGCTCTCCCAGGCTCATCGCCTCTTCCTGGTCGTGGGTTACCACGATTGCGGTCGAGCCGACCGCGGCGAGCACATCCTTTAATTCAGTGCGCAACTCATGCCGAAGCTTGGCGTCGAGGGCCGACAAGGGCTCATCCAGAAGAACAAGGCTCGGATGGGTGGCAAGCGCCCGCGCCAGCGCAACACGCTGCTGCTGGCCGCCGCTCAACTGGTGCGGCCGCCGCTGTCCGAAACCGACGAGCCGGACGAGCTCAAGCATCTCGGCAATGCGGCGAGGTATTTGCTCCGGCGGATGGTTGCGATGGCGAAGTCCGTAGCCGATGTTCTGTTCGACGGTCATATGCGGGAAAAGAGCGTAATGCTGGAACAGCAGCCCGACATTGCGCTCATAGGGTTTCAATCCGGCCATCGGCTCGCCGTCGATCAAGATCGAGCCTTTGTCGGGCCGCTCGAATCCGGCAATGAGCCGAAGAATGGTGGTCTTGCCGCAGCCGCTTGGTCCGAGCAGTGCGATTGTTTCACCTGGATTCACCGAGAAGGAGATATTACCGAGGGCGACGGTTTCGCCGAAGCGCTTGCTGACCCCTTGAAATTCCACGGCAGAAATCATCGTATTGTCCTCAAGAACGAAACAAACCCTGGCCGACGACAGTGTCGAAGCCGACGACCCGGTCCAGCACGACGATCAGCAACGCGGTGACGGCAATCAGGACCACGGCCGCCGCAGCGATCGTCAGGTCGAAAGCCGCCCGCATGTTGCTGACCAGCGTAACAGGCAAGGTCGTTGCGGACGGATCGCTCAGAAAGAGACTGATCGATACGTCATCTATTGAAATGGCGAAGGCGAAGATCGCCCCGGTGACGACGCCCGTCCGCATGAGCGGCAGGGTAATGGTCCAGAAGGCCTGGCGCTCGGTGGCGCCGAGAACCATTGCGGCTTCCGTCAATCGTTGATCGCTGCCGAGAAGGCTGGCGAGACTGGTCCTTATGCAATAGGGCAACGTCACGATCACGTGGCCGAGGAGCAGGCGCGCCATACCATTCGTGATGCCGGCCTTGGAAAGAAAAAGCAGCAGGCCGAATCCAATGACGACGGGCGGGACGATGAGTGGCGAGAGAAAGACCGAAGTCAGCGCCGCCTTTCCTGGAAAATTGCCACGGGCAAGGCCAACAGCCGCCGCAGTTCCAATCGTGACGGACAGAACCGTCGTGAGTACCGCCAAGATGAGGCTGGTGCGTAGGCTGGTAAGGATATCCGCCTGGGAAACCAGCCGTTCGAACCAGTGAAGCGACAAGGCAGGTGGCGGCATTGGACCAAGGTAGGTCCTGGCGTCGAAAGCCATGATGCATGTTATCACCAACGGGATGGCGAGGAACGCCAATCCAAGGCCGATGACACCGTAGGCAAGGGAAACGGCGATCCGGTCTCCGGTTCGCGCTGCAAGAGACTGTCTGCTCATCGGGAAACCTTCCAGGCCTGCGCAAACGTTATGACAGCGACCACCGCCAACGCCGCCGCAAGCATGACGAGCGAGATCGCCGCGCCGCTCGGATAGTTGGCGATATCGCTGAACCGGGTGTAGATGACGTTCGATATGAAAAGCACCCGGCCCCTCCCGAGCACCATGGGAATGACGAAGGCGCTGATCGCGAAAGTCAGCGAGACAAGCGTGCTTGAGATCAGAGCCGGGAAGCTCAGGGGAAGCGTGATCGACAGATGGGCTTTCCATCCCGGCGCGCCGAGCGACTGGGCTGCATCGAGCAGACGCGGATCGATCGATTGCATCGCGCCAATCAGCGTCAGCGTTGCGACCGGTATGATCGAGTGAACCAGACCCGCAGTCACGACGATATTGATATATTCGCGGCTGTTGGGCGAAAGGCCAAGTGTCAAGAGGAAGGGGCGGAAGATGCCGACCGACCCGAAGGTCAGTTCGATCGCATAGGTCTTGATCAGGACGCTGGAGAGAACAAGCGTAATCAAAAAGCCGAGAGTGAGCGCCCGCATCCGCGGGGAAATGCGCCGTACGATGAAGTAGGCCAGCGGGAATGCCACGAGCTGGCCGATGATCGCGGCAGCTCCACCGATCCAGAAAGTCGTCAGCAGGACGCTCGCAAACGCCTGGTTTGCCAGCTCATAGTAGTTTTGAACTGTCGCCGCGGCATTTTCAACGGAACCGACGCGCCCCGGCGTAAACTCCTTCAAGCTTTCGATTGCCAGATTGACTAATGGCGACAGAAAACCGAAGGCGAACACCAGCAGGGCTGGTCCGAGCGTCAGGGCGACATCTCGGCGATCAGGAATAGAAATGGCAACGGGTTGCCGCCTTGCTTTGGTCATGGTGGAACAGCCTTTTCCTCGCCCTTGCGGGGCATGAGAAAGGGAGGTTATCGAAGCCCGCGTCGCGCCTTCGATAACCTGCCGCGAGGTGCCTTAGAGCAACGGAGCAATGTCCTGTTCCCAGCGTTTGGACCAGGCATCCTGCTGTTCGAGAACGACATTGTAGTCCGGCACATAGACGAAGCTCGAAAACTCGTCCGGCGTGAAGGACAGATGCTTGAGATTGTCGGGGGTGACCGCCTTGCTGTTCAACGGCGCTTCGCCCGCCACCTTGGCGTAGAGCGAGTTCATGTCCGGGCTGATCGCGAAGTTGACGAAATCGAGCGTTGCCTTGGTGTTCGGCCTATTCTTCAGCACGCCGAAACCGCTCTGGTAGAGGAAGGCCTTGAAGTTGCTGTCCTTGGTGAAACGCGTAACCGGGAAGTTCTTCGCCACGGCCGCCCAGCCGGGCTCAGCGAAGAAGCCGACGGAGGTCTCGCCAGACGTCAACGAATTGGTGAAATCGATATCGGTGATGGCGACGCGGCCGATATTGCCGGATTTCGCCAGTTCCGTCATGAGCTTCCACCCGGGTTCCATATTCGTTTCACTGCCGCCGGCGTGAAGGGCGAGCGCGACGATCTGGAGCATCATGCTCTGTGTCGGGCCTGGCCAGCAGATCGCCCCCTTAAGATCGGGGCTCAGCAGATCATCGATGGTCTTCACAGCGATCGGAGCCGTGTCGGTTCGGGCGCCGAAATACATGCCGCCAACGGCGCGTGGGACCGCTTTGATATTCCCCTTGCCGTCCCGAATGATGATTTTCTCGGGAATATTCGCAAGGTTGGGAACATCGGCAGGATTGATGGTCTCGAGCCAATCCTCCTTCACCATGCTGTTGAATGAGCCCTCCCAGCCGGCGACGTAGTCGTAGTCGACATTCGGCCAGACGGCCTTGATCTTTGGCAGGATCGCGCCCGCGCCGCCCTGATGGAGAACCCAGTTGAACGTCGCCGCATTCTGGTCGGCGGCAATCTGCTTCATGGCCTCGACGACATCGCCGCCCCATTCAACGGCGGTCAGATTGCCGCTGCCGGCTGCGGCGGATCTCGCAAACCCGGTCATCGTGCCGGCAATCCCCGCGGCAGCGGCGGATCCGAGGAAGCGGCGGCGTGTCATATCGTGCAACATGGTAGGTTCCCTTTGTTGTCGGCCCTCTGCCGGACCGTTCGTATCGGAGACTGCTGGGAGGTTGCCGACCGCGGTAGTGGGAAAATTCTCGCCGGGTTATAAAGTTTTCTGAACATACCGATGAATGCACAACCCGCATCGCGGCGCCTCGGCGGATCCGAGCTATCAGCAATCGTTATATCCCCTCTCGAATTTTCGCGGTTCCAAGAGAAGCGTGCGGCGCTGATGATGACGGCTGCATCAATACGTGGGAGCCTGCCTTGACCATTGATCGGGATTTTCTGGAAAACTTGAGAAAGCGCTTCGGCAGCGCCGCAGGCGGGGAGATGGAAGATCCGCACTTCCGCGCCGTGGCGGCGAGCGTGTTCAAGGACGGCGACAGCCGCAAATGGCCCTTTGCCGATCCTGCGACCTTTCTGGACGCCCGTTTCATCGAGAACGGCTTGCGGCCCGAGGTGCTTGAGGCGCTTGACGTGGCTCTGATCGGCGTGCCGATGGACCTCGGCGTCACCAATCGCGCCGGCGCGCGGCTGGGGCCGCGGGCCGTCCGGGCGATCGAGCGTGTCGGCCCCTACGAGCATGTTCTGCGTGTCGCGCCGATGGGAGGGTTGAAAGTCGCCGATGTCGGCGACGTGCCGATGCGCAGCCGGTTCGGCCTGGCCGAATGCCATGCCGATATCGAGGCCTGCTACCGGATGATCGCGGCAACCGGGGTTATTCCGCTGTCGGTCGGCGGCGACCATTCGATCTCCGGCGCCATTCTCAAGGGCCTGGCGGCCAGCCGGCCGGTAGGCATGATCCACATCGACGCTCATTGCGACACCGCAGGTCCCTATGAGGGCTCCAAGTTCCATCACGGCGCGCCGTTCCGCGAGGCGGTTCTGGCGGGCGTGCTCGATCCGAAGCGGACGATCCAGATCGGCATCCGCGGCGGCGGCGAATATCTCTGGGAGTTCTCCTTTGCCTCCGGCATGACCGTCATCCACGCAGAAGAGGTGGCGGAGATGGGTCTCAAGGCCGTGATCGCAAAGGCTCTGGAGGTTGTCGGCGCCGGTCCGACCTATCTCAGTTTCGACGTGGACAGCCTTGATCCGGCCTTCGCTCCGGGAACCGGCACGCCAGAAGTGGGCGGGCTTCAGCCGAGGGAGGCCTTGACCCTGCTGCGCGGCTTCAAAGGCATCAACCTCATCGGCGGCGACGTCGTGGAAATCGCGCCGCAATACGACAACACCACCAACACCGCGCAGATCGCCGCGCAGGTCCTGTTCGAACTCCTGTGCCTCGCGATGTTCAGTCCCGCGGCCAGGACAAACGTGACCTGAGAACCAGCTTCACACCGGCAGCGTGCCTCGTGTCCGCTGCCATCCATCACCTGTCGCACAAGACGTCTCAAAAAGGGGAACGACATGACTGCTCTTATGAAATTGCGCTACGCCGCCACCGCAGCAATTGCCGTGTTCGGCATCCTGGCAGGGGCCGCACAGGCCGACGAACTTGCCGATATCAAAGCTGCAGGCGAGATCAACATCGGCATCTTCTCCGATTTCCCGCCCTTCTCTTCGGCAAGCGCCGATATGAGCATCAAAGGCTATGACGTCGACGTCGCCCAGAAGATCGCCGACGGGCTCGGCGTGAAACTCAATCTCGTGAGCGTGACTGGTCAGAACAGGATCGCCTACCTGAACGACGACCGCGTCGATCTGCTGATGAGCGTCGGCTATTCGAAGGAGCGTGCCGAGGTTATCGATTTTGCCGCCCCGTACGCCCCCTACTATATCGCCGTCATCGGTCCGGCTGCGCTGAAGGTGAGCGGCAAGGAAGACCTTGCCGACAAGACCGTTGCCGTCAATCGTGGGACGCTCGAAGACACCTCGCTGACCGCCGCCGCCCCCGGCTCGGCTGCGATCCAGCGTTTCGAGAACTACAATTCGGTCATCCAGGCTTTCATATCCGGCCAGACCCAGTTGATGGTCGTCGGCAACGATGTCGGTGCGCAGGTTCTGGCACGACAGGACGAACTGAAGCCGGAGCAGAAATTCCAGCTCCTCAGCTCGCCCTCGCACATCGCACTCCGCAAGGGCGAGGAAGGCCTGAAGAAGGCCGTCAATGATAGCGTCGCCGCAATGATTGCCGATGGTTCACTCGACGCAAGCTCGAAGAGCTGGCTGAAAGCACCGCTCAACCCTGAAAACCTGAAGGACTGAGGTCGGCCACCCCCTCACCAGAGCATGATGTCGAAAACCGCAAGCGATTCCGGCGGCATCATGCTCCAATTCTTTGGTTGAGAGGCGGATCGAGATTTCGGGCCGACCCAGCCCAGGTCATCCGGCTCCAAAGGACAAGCGATGAGATACAGCCTCGATTTCAATTGGCTATGGGACGGAATGGGCGCTCTGGCTTATGGCGCGGGCACGACGCTTGCACTGACGGCCTCCACATCGGTCCTCGGGATCGTTCTCAGCGTTCTCGGCGCGGCCGCGCGCCGGGGACCTTATCCATGGTTGCGCAAGGCCGTCGGCCTGTATGTGGAAGTCATGCGCAATACGCCATTCCTGGTGCAGCTGTTCTTCATCTTCTTTGGCTTGCCCAGCCTCGGCATTCGCCTTGATCCGATCTCTGCCGCAGTTCTTGCCATGACCCTCAACATGGCGGCCTACACGATCGAGGTGGTCGGGGCCGGGCTCGATGCCATACCGAGAGGCCAGAAGGAGGCGGCACAGGCACTCGGCCTCAGACCTCGGCTGGTGTTCTTCAAGATCATTCTGCCGCAAGCGCTCGCCATCATTTTTCCGGCGCTGACGAGCCAGATCATCATCATGATGCTGGAATCGGCGGTGGTTTCGCAAATATCCGTCCGCGAGCTGGCGCAGGAGGCCGATCTGCTTCAGTCGCGCACCTTCCGCTCCTTCGAGACCTATCTGGTGGCGACGTTGATCTACCTTTCGATGTCCGCCGCACTTCGCCGGCTTCTTTTCGCCGGGAAACGCCGTTTTCTGGGAGCCGGTCTGGCATGATTGAGTTCACCTTCTGGGACATTCTGCGCAATCTTGTCTTCGCAACACGCTGGACCCTGCTGCTTTCGCTCGCAGCCTTTGTCGGCGGCGCCATCGTTGGCCTGGCGATCCTCTCTGCACGGATATCGAAAACGCGCTGGTCGCGCAGCTTCGCGTCCGGCTACATTGCCCTGTTTCAGGGAACGCCGCTCCTGATGCAGCTCTTTCTGATGTTCTTCGGCCTGCCGATGCTGGGTTTCCGCATCGAGTCATGGACTGCCGCCGTCTGCGGCCTGACGTTCTATGCCAGCGCCTATCTGGCCGAAATCTGGCGGAGCGGCGTCGAGGCGGTGCCGCGCGGACAATGGGACGCCGCAGCCAGCCTGGGTTTGCACCGTCTCCTCGAACTTCGCCTTGTCATCCTGCCGCAGGCTTTCCGGATCACGCGCGCGCCGACCGTCGGGTTCTTGGTTCAGTTGATCAAGAGCACCGCACTGGCCTCGATCCTCGGCTTCGAAGAACTGCTGAAGACCGCAAACGCCATCAACAACGCGACCTTCGAACCGTTCAAGGTCTACGGTCTCGTCGCCGTGATCTTCTTCGCCCTGTGCTATCCGCTGACGCAATACGCCAGAATTCTGGAGAAGAAGGCGGCGTTTGGCTGAGCGGTGCCGAGTTGCCCCGCATTCCGATCGCAACGGAGTGTCCAAAGGGCCGATGCCGGTTGAAAAGCTGGTGCGCCGCGCAGCGGCGACGCGGCCTCGTTCAATCACACAGAACTCGCTTTATCCAGCAGTCAGAACTCACTGAGAGATCGCTTCAATGACCGACACACAAATCCGTATTCTCGATGCCCGGACAACGGGCGAGTTTCTGCCTTTCGACGCGCTGGTTGCGACTTTGCGGCAAGCATTTGCCGAAGGCTGTGTTGTGCCGGTACGGCATCACCACACGATAGCCAATAGCGGCGAGCCGGATGCGACCCAGCTTCTGATGCCGGCCTGGCATGAAACGCACCGGTCGGAGCGCTACCTTGGCATCAAGATCGTTACCGTCTTTCCCGGAAACACGGCGCGCGGCATTCCCGGTTTGACCTCGACCTACATGCTCTATGATGGCCGGACCGGGATGCAGCTTGCGCTCCTTGACGGTAACACGATCACGGCGCGCCGTACGGTGGCGGCATCGGCCCTTGCCGCGGATTATCTTGCCCGAAAGGACGCGCACCGTCTGCTGGTGATCGGCGCAGGCCGCGTCGCGAGCCTCATACCCGATGCCTACCGCGCCGTCCGGCCGATCGCGCATGTCGATATCTGGGATATCGATCCCGCCAGCGCGGAACGGCTGGCGCAGAGCCTCCGACGACGCGGCCTCCAGGCCACCGCCGTCACGGATCTGGAAGCCGGGACGCGGCAAGCCGATATCGTCAGCGCAGCGACGCTGGCGACCGCACCGCTTATCCGAGGCGAATGGCTGAAGCCGGGCACCCATGTCGATCTGATCGGCGGCTTCACGCCGGCGATGCGCGAGGCCGATGACGAAGCGCTTCGGCGCTCCTCGGTCTATATCGACACGCACGAAGCCCTTCACGAAGCGGGCGATCTGGTTCAGCCGATCAGGGCTGGCGTCATGTCTACAGATGCAGTGCGTGCGACACTTGACGAGCTGTGCCGCCGGGATATTCCGGCGCGGACGTCCAACGACGAGATCACGCTCTACAAGGCAGTCGGAACGGCGTTGGCTGATCTTGCCGCCGCGACGATGGTCTATGAAGGCGCCTTGATCGCCGGCTGACGTCTTTTGGTCCGGGCGATGCCCAGCGAAAAGAAGATGGCTGATCGAGGCATCGAGGACTTTGACTCGAACAAAAGCCTCTGATTGAGGCTCCATCATCGTTTCACCGGGCTTGCTCCTACGGTCCACTCGATCGCTAGAGGTCAGCGACGTGTAGATGCATCCGGGTAAATGCGATTAAGCTTTCGATGTGGTGGGCGACAGCTCGGCGAGTTTCCTCGACGTCGCCCCGGTCGATCGCCTCGATGATAACGAGGTGTTCCGTGGAGTCCGGCTTCAGGCGATCTTTCAGGCGGTCAATTTCGAAGAGACGCGTGGTCGCCCGAAGCTCCCGTAGTACCTTGGCCATTACCGCGTTGCCGCAATGATCGATGATCATATTATGGAGATTGTCGTCCGAGAACCAATGGGCGTCTGTGTGATACGCCGTGGCGTCCAGAAGGTCGTGGATTTCCTGCCGGACGCTCATCAAAAGTCGTCGCGGAATAGCGTTTATCGACAGTACTGCTGCTTCAGGTTCGATCAACAACCTCAGTTTCAAGCTTTGAAGATACTCGCCGACATCCACCTGTCGCACGACGTAGTTTCGGCCGTCGCCCTTGCGAACCAGGCCTTCGCCCTCCAACCTCTGCAGCGCTTCCCGCAGCGGCGTCCTCGAAATCCCAAGTGTCTCGGCAAGCCTTGCCTCAACGATGACATGCCCGCCTTTCAGCCGGCGATGCCGGATCATGTCGGACACGGCCTTGTAGGTCAGCGATGCAAGATTATGCTGCCCTTTCTCCGCAATTTTCCGACCCGAGGCCTCTAAGGCGTCTGTCACCGTTTGCCATTTCCTTGTTCTTTAGGTCGTTGGCCGCTCGACGCGGCATCGTGCTTTCCTTACGCGATCACTTGTTACATATGATAGCCGATTTGGAAAAGGACTGGAACGAGTGCAGATGGACGATGGTCTGAATGAAGTTGGCGACTCCAGCCTTGCTGACGAAACCTACCGTTCCCTGCTGGCCGATATTCTATCAGCCAGGCTCGCGGGGGGATCGGTCGTCCAGCAACGTCGCCTGGCGACCAAACATGCTGTTTCGCGTTCTCCTATGCGTCACGCGCTGGGACGTCTCGAAGGGGAAGGACTTCTTGTCAGAAACGAAAAAGGCGTTCTCTCGGTCAGGGTCATCAGTCTCAAGGACTACCTTGACAGCCTCACCATGAGGATGCTGCTCGAACCAACTGCGGCCGCGCTCGCCAGTCCCCACGTTTCGCGACTTGAACTGGACGCTTTGACAAGGATGCTTGACGAGATCGAGGACGACCCCGAACCTGACCCTGAGGTAGTCTGGGCGTTTGACGATGCGCTTCACAACTATATCGCAAGCGAGAGCCGCAACCCCTTTATGGCAACCACGATCGCGGAGATGCGGCGCTACACAACGATCTTCGAGCGACAGCTGCCTGTCGTACGCGCGAAGCCGGGCGTGCGAGAACATCGAGCGATCCTGCTTGCCTTGGCCTCCAGCGATGCCGAGGCGGCTCGCCAAGCCATGACCGATCATCTCGAAGTCGTACGTCAGGGCGTCCTAGCAAACTACTGAATCGATGAATTGAGAATGCACTTGCATCAACGGTGAACTTTTGTATAAAAGTGGGATCCCACTTGAATGCAAGGTTGGGATCCAACGATAAAGAACCGAACTCCAGAGGCTCTCCATGCTCCGTTCACACTTCTCTCGCAGCATTCTTTCCGCGTCCTTCCTGTCGATCACAGCGTCTTTTGCCTTCGCTCAATCCTGCGAACCAAAAGTGGCGGCAGGCGAGTTGATCAAGCCCGGCACGCTCGTCATGTCGACCAATCCAACGCTTCCGCCGCTCCAATTCATCGACTCCACGGGTGATCTGAAGGGCATGCGCATCGACCTCGGCAAAGAGATCGCCAAGCGCCTTTGCCTTGAGCCCGAATATGTCCGCATCGAATTCTCCGCGATGGTTCCGGGCCTGCAGGCTGCCCGCTGGGACATGATCAATACGGGCATTTTCTTCACCGAAGAACGCGCCAAGATCATGCAGATGATCCCCTATGAAGATCAGGCCATCAGCATCTCCGTGGCACCAGATTCGAAGAAAAACGTCGCCGCAAAAGATGATCTTGCCGGCATGACGATCGGTGTCGAAATTGGTGGTTTCGAGGAAACAAAGACACGCCTTCTCGACAAGGAACTGCGTGACGCTGGCAAAGAAGGCTTGACCATCCAGACGTTCGATAATTTCGCCCTGGCCTACCAGGCTCTGCGGGCGGGCCAGGTGCAGGGTGTCGTGTCGATCGACGCCGTCGCCAAGGAGTACGATTCTCGCGGGGACTTCAAACGGGCAATCAGTGGCCTCTACCCCGCTCCGGTTTCTGTCGCATTCAAAAGCCCGGCTTTGGCTGATGCCGTGTCTGCGACGTTGAAAGACATGAAGGCGGATGGATCTCTGAAGGCGCTCTTTGACAAATACGGTCTGCCGATGGTCGCGGGTGACTATTCGGTCAAAGGCCCCGGTCGCTGAACTGATTTCACAGATCGTTTAGAGATGAGGCGGGACGCGACCACGTCGCGCCAAACCTCTCGCAGAAAGTCGTCTTCATGTCGCTTTGGAACTGGTCTGGTTTTTTCGGGTATCTGTTCAACCCCTTTATACTTGGCGGGGTGTTCACGACCGTTTGGCTCACCATCGTCTCGTTGGTTGCGGGGCTTATTCTGGGCTTTGTTCTTGCATTGATGCGGCGATCGTCGCGGCGGGTGCCATACTACATTGCCAAGGCGTATATCTGGCTTTTTCGCGGCACGCCGCTTCTCGTACAGTTGATTGCGATCTATACGGCGCTTCCGCTGTTCGGCATCAAGTTCACCGTCATAGAAGCGGCGTTGCTCGGATTGGCTCTCAACGAGGCAGCTTATCTCGCGGAGATCATTCGCGCCGGTATCGAAGCCGTGCCGGAAGGCCAGACCAGGGCAGCGCGCGCGCTCGGCATGACGGAGCGTCAGATCATGCGCTACATCGTGATGCCGCAAGCCTTCAAAGTGATTGTTCCGCCTCTCGGCAATTCGGTGAACGGTCTCTTGAAAACGACTTCTGTCACCTCCGTCATCTCGGTCGAAGAACTCCTTCGCCGGACTCAGGTTCTCATCCAGGAGCGGTTCATGGTGCTCGAACTGTTTGCTGTCGCGGCGATTTATTACCTCCTCCTCACAACACTCTGGGACTTCTTCCAGAGCCACATCGAAAAGCGTCTCGGTCAAGCCGGATCTCGGCTTTCCATTAACGAGAAGCGCTAGAACCAGGATTTTCAAATGCAGAAGACGTTCCGCGGTGTCTACACCGTGATGATTACGCCCTTGGATCCCAGCGGCGCGGTAGATTTGAAGGGGCTGGCTGCCTTTACCGACTGGCAGGTCAAGGAAGGTATCCATGGCCTGATCCCTCTTGGATCGACGGGTGAGTTTCTATCGCTCAGCGAGGATGAGCGCGATAGTGTGGCGAGGATCGTCATAGAAACTGTCGCGGGACGAGTGCCTGTTCTGATCGGCACGGGAGCGGAAGATACGCGGGAGTCCATTCGCCTTAGCGTCAAGGCCGAGGCAATGGGAGCTGACGGTGTCATGATTATTCCGCCGTTCTATTCCACCCCAACGGATGACGAACTCGTTCATCACTACAAGAGCATTGCGTCTGCCGTGGCCATCCCGATTATGGTCTACAACAATCCCGCGACCGCAAACGTCGACCTGACGCCGGAGTTGGTCAAGCGCATCGCCGAAATCGACGGCTGCGACTATATCAAGGAGTCCACCCTCGAAGTGACACGCGTGCGCGATATCATCCGGCTGGCTGGCGACGATATGACTGTGTTTGGCGGTATTCTCGGGTTTGAGTCTTTCGTTATGGGTGCGCAGGGCTGGGTGGCAGTGGCTTCAAATGTTGCGCCAGGACCGATGGCGCGGATCTTCGAACTTGTTGCAAATGAGAAAAAGTTCGATGAGGCAAGAGAGCTTTACCTCAAATGGTTGCCCGTCATTCAGGCGGTCGGCGGCCAGGCCTATGTCGCAGGAACGAAGTCACTGCTGACCCACATGGGATTTGGCGCAGGCCTGCCGCGGCCGCCGCGCCTACCGTTGCCGCCCGCGCAGGACGCCGCCATGAAGACGCTGGTGGCCGATTTCGGTCTGAGGTTCGGCGCCTGAGGAATTCCATGATGCCCGTCGCTTCCATAAACCAGAGCTTGAGACCCGACGATGCGCGGGTCAGGCTCTCAGTCGACGGTCTGCAGATATTTGCCGAAAAGGGCATGTCTGTTGCCGCTGCCATCGAGGCGACGGGGCGGCATGAATTTTCCCGAGGCATCAAAGGCGAAGGCCGTGGCCTCTTCTGCGGAATGGGTGTCTGTCACGATTGCCTCGTGACGATCGACGGGAAAGTCAGCCAGCGGGCCTGCATGACCATCGTCGGCGAGGACATGCAGGTCCTGCGTCCTGCTGCGCGGCCCGACCTTGCCACTGGTCAGATTGCCGATCTCTGCAGTGTGCCGCATTCCTTAGCGACAAAGACGATGGACGTTCTCATTGTCGGAGCGGGGCCTGCGGGACTGGCCGCAGCTAAGGTCCTTGCTGCGGCCGGCGCCAAGGTGACTGTCATTGATGAACGGCCGTCTGCCGGCGGGCAGTATTTCAAGCAACCCTCGACACGCAGCGCTGCCGAGCGATTGAGTGGCGACGAGCAGGCTTTATCCGGCGCAGCGCTTATAGGGGAAGTGCGCGACCATGGCGTGACATTTCTAACCGCTACAGTGGTGTGGGGTGCCGCACGTGACGACGACGGTTCGCCTATTATCGCCTGCTATGGGTCCGGCCATGCGTTTTACTGCAAGCCGAAAATACTCATCATCGCGACGGGGGCCTACGAACGCCCAACGCCAGTGAGGGGTTGGACACTTCCTGGTGCGATGACAACAGGGGCCGCCCAGACGTTGCTGAGGAGCTATGGAACCGTTCCCGGCCGAAGGATCATCATCGCCGGAAACGGTCCTTTGAATATGCAGGTCGCAAACGAACTTCGAAAGGCGGGAGCCTCCATAGTCGCTTTGCTGGAAGCAGCACCGCCACCGTGGTCTCGGCCTGTCGCAGCCCTCGGCCTTCTGACAACGGATCCCGCTCTCGCCCGTCACGGATTGCGCCAGATATCAACGCTCAGGTCCGCGGGCGTCAAGATAGGCTGGAATAGCGTGCTTACCTCGATCAACGGTTCTCAGTGTGTGGAGAGCGTCACCTTCGCCGGACCAAGCGGTGAGACCAATCTCGAAGCTGACACGGTCCTTATCGGCGGCAATTTCGCATCCTCCAATGAGCTGTCCCGGCTGCTCGGCTGCGGCCATGAGGTCGTCGGCGGCGATCTGCGGGCAGTGCGAGATCTCGACGGTCAGACAACGCTTGCAAACGTGCATGTTGTCGGTGAAGCGGCGCATTTCGGCGGCGCGCATGTTGCGATGGCAGAAGGGCAGATCGCCGCCGCGGCGATTGCGCGAAAACTGGGCCTCCTTGTCCAAACTGACGAAAGCGTGGTGAAAAGGCTTGCCCGCCATCGACGGTTTCAAGAAGCCCTTTGGCAGGTCTTTGCGCCGAAGGACGATGCAGAGACAAAGACGGCAATTCTGCCAGACGATGCATTGATCTGCCGTTGCGAAGGGGTGACTTACGGTGTCTTGAGGACGCTCAGCGCAAATAGTGCGCAGGACATTTCGACATTAAAGCGCCTGTCGCGTGCGGGCATGGGGCGATGTCAGAGCCGCTACTGCGGCAAAGCGATCGCTGACGTCACGAAAGAACGGCACCTCACTGGCGAAACAAGCGGTTTTCTGGCTCCGCAAATGCCACTTCGACCTATTCCGCTGGCGGCGCTTGCGGTCGAAAAGCCGGAATGGGGCGGCCACAAGCGCGCACTTTTGCCGGAAAAACCCCCAGTGGCGAATTCTCAAGCTTTGCCGGTGACGGAACCGTCCACGCTGGTAATCGGCGCAGGCATTGCGGGCCTTTCGACGGCGCTCTTCCTTGCCAGGGAAGGCGAGGACGTTGTGGTGGTGGAGCGCGCTTTTGCGAACTCGCTGGCATCTGGAGGTAATGCAGGAAGCCTTCATGCCCAGTTGCTTTCCTTCGACCACGGTGCCCGTGCCGAAGGTGGCGGCGGAGCGGCCGCTCAAACACTTCCCCTCCAGCGTGATTCAATCGCTCTTTGGGCCGCGCTGCAAAGCGAGCTCGGACAGGATTTCGAGATGAAGGTTACAGGCGGCCTCATGGTGGCCGAAACCAATGACCACATGCGTTTTCTGGCGGAAAAGGTCAGGGTGGAGTGCGCGGCCGGGATCGATTGCCGCTTGATCGGGCAAGAGGAACTGCGCTGCCTGGAGCCTGCTCTGTCTTCTCATTTCGTCGGCGCTGCCTACTGCTCCCAGGAGGGCAAGATCAATCCTCTCGTCGCTACGCAATATATATTGGAGGCGGCACGGCGAGACGGCGCGCAAGTCTTCGAAAATTGCGAGGTCACCGGAATAAGAACCTCGGACGACGGGTTCGAGGTCAAGACATCGAGGGGCATCTTGCGGACAAGACGCATCGTCAATGCAGCCGGAGCCTTCGCTTCAAGGATCGGCGCGATGCTCGGTGTCGACGTGCCGGTCTTTGGTGCTCCGCTGCAGATGGTGGTTACCGAGGCCGCAGCACCTTTGATCTCGTGTCTCGTCGCCCATGCCGACCGCCATTTGACCCTGAAGCAGGCGGCAAACGGGAACTTCATCATCGGCGGTGGCTGGACCGCAGGCCTCGATCCCGTCCATCAACATCCACGCCCGCTGCTGTCGAGCCTTGAGGGGAACCTTTGGGTTGCCCAGCACGTCGTTCCTGCTCTGCGCAAACTTCACGTCATCCGAAGCTGGGCGGCGATGAACATCAACATCGACGGTGCGCCGATCCTCGGCGAACATCCGTCAATGCCGGGGTTCTTCAACGCCGTCACTTCAAACGGCTATACGCTCGGCCCGATCGTCGGCCAGTTAACATCTCGGCTCGTTCTCGGTCGCGAGACCGATAGAGCCTTGCAACCCTTTTCCATCGCGCGTTTCCAGAAAGGCCGGGCATGATTGAGATCACTGGCGTTACCAAATATTATGGACAGTTCGCTGTCCTTAAGAACTGCTCGGTGAACGTCGAACGCGGTGAGGTCGTGGTTGTCTGCGGTCCCTCGGGGTCGGGCAAATCGACATTGATCAAATGCGTCAATGGGCTCGAGCAGTTTCAGGAAGGTTCGATCCGGGTGCATGGTATCGAAGTCGGCGACCCGAAGACCGACCTGCCGAACCTTCGCACGCGGGTAGGTATGGTCTTCCAGAACTTCGAGTTGTTTCCTCATCTGACGATCATCGACAATATCATGCTGGCGCAGAAGATTGTCATTGGCCGCAGCGAAACGGCAGCTCACACCAAGGCCATGGCGCTTCTTGATCGCGTCGGGCTGACGGACCACGCGAAAAAATATCCAAGCCAACTCTCCGGCGGGCAGCAGCAGCGCGTGGCGATCGCGCGGGCGCTCGCGATGGATCCGCTCGCCATGCTCTTCGACGAGCCGACCTCCGCGCTTGATCCAGAGATGATTTCCGAAGTGCTCGACGTCATGACCGGACTGGCAAAGGACGGCATGACGATGATGGTCGTCACCCATGAGATGGGATTTGCCCGCCGGGTGGCGACACGCGTGATTTTCATCGATCAGGGCGAGATCGTCGAGGATCGTCCGAGCGAGGAGTTTTTCGCGGGAAAACACAACCCACGAACCGAAGCCTTCCTTGGCAAAATCCTGCAACACTGAAGGTCAGGCTTGTGAGCAACTACGATCTCATCATTCAGAACGGCACGGTGGCGACTGCTGCGGATGTTTTCCAGGCGGATATCGGCATTAAAGACGGCAAGATTGTCCAGATCGGGCAAAGCCTGTCGGGCGCTGCGCACACGATCGACGCCTCGGGCAAATATGTCCTTCCAGGCGGCATCGACAGCCATGTCCATATCTCCCAGCCTTCGGGCGACGGGATCGAGATGGCGGACGACTTCGAGAGCGGAACGCTGTCGGCGGTGTTCGGCGGCAATACGACCGTCATGCCGTTCTGCCTTCAGGAAAAGGGCAAGTCGCTGCGAGAGGTGCTAACGGCCTATCATGCGCTCGCAGAGGGCCAGTGTTATACCGACGTCAGTTTTCATCTGATCATATCCGACCCGAGCGACGCCGTGCTGGGGCAGGAGTTGCCAGCGCTTGTGGCCGACGGCTATCCGTCGCTGAAGGTTTTCATGACCTATGAGAGCCTGCGCCTTGATGACGCACAGATCCTGAAGACGCTCGATGTCGCGCGACGGACGGGCGCCACCGTCATGGTCCATTGTGAAAACGAGGACGCAATCAGGTTCCTGATCGAAAAACACGAACTGGCGGGCGACGTTGCCCCACGCGCTCATGCCTCCACCCGTCCGGTCGCCGTCGAACGCGAAGCTACGCACCGCGCCCTGACGCTGGCCGAAATCGTGGACGTTCCCGTTGTCATTGTGCATGTCTCGAACGGCGAGGCCATGGAAGAGATCGCTCGCGCAAGGATGAGAGGCGTCAAAGTCGTCGGGGAAACCTGCCCGCAATATCTGACGCTCACCGCCAAGGACCTCGACGGCATGGATTGGGAGGGCGCCAAACTTGTCTGCTCTCCGCCGCCGCGCGATGAAGATGCCCAGAAGGAATGCTGGCGCGGGATCGAGACCGGGGCATTCGAACTCTTTTCATCCGATCATTGTCCATTCCGTTACGACGACCAGCACGGGAAGCTTAATCCCAAAGGTCGCATGAATTTCAGGCACATCCCCAATGGCATTCCAGGCGTCGAAACCCGCCTTCCCATCCTATTTTCGCAAGGGTTCATGGCCGGGCGCATCGATCTGCCGCGCTTTGTCGCCCTGACATCAACGAACCATGCAAAGACCTATGGCCTCTATCCACAAAAGGGAACGATTGCCGTAGGGGCGGATGCAGACATCGCGATCTGGGATCCAACCATCGAGCGGACCATCCGTCATGCGGAACTGCATGATGGCGCAGACTATTCGCCCTACGAGGGGATCGAGATCACCGGCTGGCCGATAACGACAATTGTCGCCGGAAAGCCTGTCGTCGAAAACGGCGTCCTAGTGGGTACTAAGGGCCACGGGCAATATCGGAAAGCCGCGGCGAGACAAATCAACAAACGGTCAAATCTAACAAGAGCGACATCATGAAACTGAAAATTACAGCAGGGCCATTCATCTTCGACGCTGTCCTGGAAACTGCCAGAGCGCCCAAAACCTGTGACGCATTCATCAAGCAGATGCCGTTCGATGGTAAAATCGTGCACGTTCGCTGGTCTGGCGAGGGCGTTTGGATTCCGCTTGGCGACCATGATTTCGGCGTCGGTTATGAGAACCATACGAGCCATCCGGCCCCCGGTCATATCATCCTTTACCCAGGAGGCATTAGCGAAACGGAAATCCTGCTTGCCTATGGAGGTGTCGATTTTTCATCGAAAATGGGCCAACTGGCTGGCAATCATTTCATCACAATCACATCCAATCTCGACCAACTCGCCGAAATAGGGCGCCTCACGCTGTGGGAAGGCGCGCAATCCATTCGATTTGAGGCCGTATCCTAGAGCATGATGCCGAAAAGTGTGGGCGGTTTTCGGATGACATCATGCTCTAACTATCTAATTTAGAACAGGATTCAGATTTTAGGCCGACGCGGCCTAAAATCATCCTGTTCTAGGCGCAATAGCGCGAGACGACAGGGTTGACGCCGGGGTGCCAGCACCGCCTAACGTAGCGGTTGGCACGTTTCCTGCATTCTAGTCTTCGAGATTTCCAAATGGTGGACGAGGCCCGAAATGTCTTTTGATTTTGACTTCGAACTTGCGAAAAGAGCGGCGCAAGAACTGCCTCCGCCGCAGAAGCAGCCAAAACCGCGTAAGATGTCTCTTCTACAGAGACTCATGGCTTCGCCGCCAAGTCCTCCTCGTCCGTCTCTCAGCATTCCGCGCCCATATAGAGGTGGTGATGCGCGATGACGCTGTGATACCCCTGTTGAGCAGATAAGGCGGTGCTGTGCACACGGTTCTATTCCCGTCAAGGCGGTGTCCTTTCCACAGATGTGGTGCGTGCAACACTTGACGAGCTGTGTCGCCGGGATGTTCCAGCGCGGACGTCCAACGACGAGATCACTCTCTACAAGGCAGTCGGAACGGCGTTGGCTGATCTTGCCGCCGCGACGATGGTCTATGAAGCCGCCTTGATTGCCGGCTGACGCCTTCTGGCCCGGGCGATCGCGCATGATCGGAACGCGCCTGTTGCCCGGTTCCAGCAGCCAGGGACCCGCGCCAGAAGCAAGAACTATTCGTGCTTCCCTCCCCCGACGGCGTTCCCTACACTCTGGCCTGTCCTCCCCGAGTCCTGGAAATGAGGTTTTCATGAGCACGCTTACCCGCTTCTCCGTTCAGCCGCTCTCGACCATGACCCGCCGTCTTGCGGATGTCGCCTCAGCTCGTCGCGAACCCGACCTGGTCATCCAGGGCGCGCGCGTCCTGTCTACCTATTCGGAGCGCTTTCTCGACGGACGCGAAATCTGGATTTCGGGGGGCCGCATTGCAGCCGTCAAGCCGGCCGGCAGCTACAGAGGCGGGAGCGCCAAGCTCTACGACGCCAGAGGCGGCATCATCGCCCCCGGCCTGGTCGATCCGCATATCCATATCGAATCCTCGATGGTCACGGCCTGCGCCTATGCGGAAGCGGCACTCCTCAACGGCACGACGACGATCTTCTGCGACAGCCACGAGATCGGCAACGTCATGGACGTCGCCGGCGTCGAGGCCATGCTCGAGGATGCGCGGCAGGCGCCGCTGTCGATCTTCCTGACCGTGCCGAGCACCGTGCCGGCGACGACGCCGGATCTGGAAACAGCCGGCGGCGACCTGACGCCGGACAAGATCGCCGCCCTGTTCGACAAGTGGCCGGAAGCCGTGGCTCTCGGTGAGAAGATGGATTTCGTCCCCGTTGCGATGGGCGACGAGCGCAGCCATGCGATCCTGGCTGCGGCGCTCGAGCGCGGCAGGCCGGTGTCGGGCCATGTCTACGGACGAGAGTTCGTTGCCGCCTATGCCGCATCCGGCGTCACCGACACGCATGAAGCCATCGACCGCGATATTGCCGACGACCTGCTGGAAGCCGGCGTATGGATCTTCCTGCGCGGCGGCCCGCCGACGACTCCCTGGCATTCGCTGCCGCAGGCGATCAAGACGATCACCGAGCTCGGCGCCTCCCACAAGCGCGTCGCCGTCTGCACCGACGACCGTGATGCGGAAGATCTGCTCGCCTTCGGCCTGGACTGGGTGACGCGCGAAGCCGTGAAATACGGCATGAGGCCGGAAGAGGCCTGGGCGATGGGTTCGCTGCACGGCGCGACGCGGTTCGGCATGGAAGGCGAAATCGGCGGTCTGGGCGGCGGGCGCCGGGCCGATCTGGTGCTTCTCAGCGACGACCTTACGCCGGTCAGCACCTGGTATGGTGGCGAACTCGTCGTCGACGGCAAGAAGATCACGCCGATCCTCGATGACGCCCTGTCGAAACCGTACCGCTACCCGGATGCCGCCTACCACACGGTCAAGCTGCCCAAAAATCTCAAGCTGACACCGGACCTGCCGACGGAGACGGTCGTCGCTCATACGATCAAGACGGAGCTGCCCGGCATTACCCTTGGCCATGTCACCGTCACGCTGGAGCCGGCCAATGACTGGCAGGTGCATTTCGACAGGCACGACCTCTGCTTCGTGACGGTGGTGGAGCGCCACGGCAAGTCAGCCGGCAATGTCGCCCACGGACTGCTCAACGGCTTCGGCCTCAGACAAGGCGCGGTCGCATCCTCGGTCGGCCACGACAGCCACAACATCATCGTCGCCGGCACCAATGCCGCCGACATGCAGGTGGCGCTGGACGCGATCGAAGAAAGGCAGGGTGGCGTCTGTGTCGTCATGGACGGCAAGGTGACGGCCATGGTGCCGCTGCCGATCGCCGGGCTTTTGTCCGACCAGCGCGTGCACCAGGTCGCGGACGAAGTAAAGGCCTTGAAGCTCGAATGGGAAAAGGCAGGCTGCACCATCGCCTATATGGGCTTCAACCTCATCCCGTTGTCGGTCATCCCGGAAATCCGGATAACCGACAAGGGCCTGGTGCTGGTGCCGGACATGGTGATTTCGCCGCTCTTCGAAAAGGCTTGACCGGCAAAAACCAGCCGGCGAGTGCTTGCTGGAATGCCAACATAGAATAGCCCGCGTGATCGAAACCTGAATGTCGGCCCGACCTAGGGAGCGAAGCGCCACACCGTCGTCCTCTTGATTTCGCTGTCCTCTAGCGCCCGCGTCACCGGCACCTCGTAAACCGCGCAAAATTCCAGCCGATCCCGCGGCAGGTAACTGCGTCCGGGATCGCCGACCAGCACCGCCTTGCCCTCGGCCGCCAGCATCGCGAACCAGGGAACGAGCGCATCGGCGAAAGCGCGGTCGTAGAAGACGTCGCCGGCAAGCACGATATCCGCATCGACGGCCTGGCCGATCAGATCGGCGCCGGTAAATCCGAGCAAAACGCGATTGGCCTCGGCATTCATCCGGACTGCGGCTTGCGCCCAGGGATCGATATCGCAGGCGGTGACCTTGCGGGCACCGGCCATCACAGCCGCAATGCCGACAAGGCCGGAACCGCTGGCGAAATCGAGCACGCGCTTGCCGCGCACCGTTTCCGGTTGGTCGAGGATGTAGCGCGCCAGTCCCTGACCGCCCGCCCAGGCAAAAGCCCAGAAGGGTGGCGGCAGACCGATCGCCTCCAGCTCCTCCTCCGTCTTCAGCCAGAGTTCATGCGCCTCGCTCGCCAGATAGAGCGAAATCTCCGGCACATGCGGCGGCGGCATCAGGCTGGTATTGGCGCGGATGAAGGCTTCGGGATCGGTCTTCAACGCGGCGGATTGTCCAGCCCGCCCATGCGGCAGACTTCGAGATATTCTTCTTCCGTCACCGGCTGCACCGACAGCCGCATCGAGGTGACGAGCGCCATCTTGGCAAGCTTCTCGCTCGCCTTGACATCCTTCAGCGTCACCGGCTTCGGCATGTCCATGACGGCGCGGATATCGACGCAATCCCACTTCGGATCGCCCTTGGCGGAAGAATCGGGATGGGAGAGGGCGCAGACTTCGACGATGCCGACAATCTCCAGCCCGTCATTGGAATGGTAGAAGAAGCCTTTGTCGCCGATCTGCATCGCTCGCATATTGTTGCGCGCCAGATAGTTGCGGACGCCGGTCCATTCCGTGCCCTTTTCGCCGGCAGCCTTCTGCTGCTCCCAGGACCAGGAGGCGGGTTCGGATTTATAGAGCCAGTGCGCCATGCTCACGCCTCCGGTTTGTTGAAGACCCAGTTGTAGGCCTGGACCTCGACGCTTTCGAACAGTCCGGCCTTGGCGTAAGGGTCGGCATCGGCAAGCGCCCGCGCCGCCTCTTTCGATTCCGCCTCGACGATGATCAGGCTGCCGCAGGGCTTGCCGTCATCGTCGAGAAATGGGCCGGCGATCTTCAGCGTGCCCTCGGCATTCAGCTTGTTCAGATGCTCGATATGCGTCGGACGCGTATCCATGCGCACGTTCAGATGTCCCGGTTTGTCCTTGCAGAGAAGGGCGAAAAGCATGTCTGTCTCCTATTCGGTGGTGATCGGACGCGTCATCAGCTGCTCGATCGCCTCTGATATATCGAGCCTGCCGTCGATGATGGCGGAAACGGCATCGGTGATCGGCATGCTGACCTTCAATTCCGCCGCAAGCCGCGAGGCGACGGAGGCGGCAAACGCGCCTTCCACCAGCGCACCATGCAGGGGATCGGTTTTGTCGCCGCGCCCGAGTGCGATGCCGAAGCGCAGGTTGCGCGATTGATGGCTGGTCGCCGTCAGCACCAGATCGCCGAGGCCGGAAAGCCCGCGCACCGTATCCGCCTGCCCGCCCTTGGCGACGACGAAACGCGACATTTCCGCAAGCCCGCGCGCAATCAGCGCCGCACGCGCGGAATCGCCGATGCCGCGGCCTTCGACGATGCCGCAAGCGATCGCCAGCACGTTCTTGAGCGCGCCGCCGAGCTGCACGCCGATCCGGTCGCTGGAGGCATAGAGCCGGAAGGTCCGGCCTGATATCGCCTGCGCCAGCCGCTCCGCTGTCTCCATGTCGGCTGCCGCAATCGCCATCGCCGTCGGCAGGCCCTTGGCGATATCGGCGGCAAAACCCGGGCCTGAGAGCACGGCGACGGAATGGTCCGGCAGTTCCCGTTCCAGCATGTCGGTCAGAAGATTGCCCGTCGCCCGCTCGATGCCCTTGGCGCAGGTGACGACGACGGCATCTTTGGCAAGATAGGGGCCATATTGCCGCGCCGCATCGGCCTGCGCCTGCGATGGCATCGCAAAAAGCACAATGGAGGCGCCGGTGATTGCATCCGCCTCGGCGGAAAATTCCAGCGTGTCAGGCAGAGAAATGCCGGGCAGCACCGCATCATGCAGCCGCTCGCTCTTCAGATCTTCCATCAGCGCCGGATTGCGCCCGACAAGCGTCACCGCACTGCGCCCGGCAAGGGCGATGACGGCGGCAAGCGCCGTGCCGAAAGCCCCCGATCCAACGACGGCGATGGTCTCGCTCATGCCTTGGCTCCTCTTTTTCCGAAACCGACCAGCCTTTCCGCGTTGGAATCGAGCGGCCAGCGCGACCGCGGCTGTACGTCGAGCGCATCCGGCGCGGCACCCGCTGCCATCCGCTCCAGTCCCGCCCAGGCGATCATCACGGCATTGTCGGTGCAGAGGTGCAGCGGCGGTGCAATAAAACGGAAGCCATTCTTGTCGCACAGCGCCTGCAGCGTGCCGCGCAGTTCGAGATTGGCGGCGACGCCGCCGGCAACGACGAGCGCCGGCTTTTCGCTTGCAGCAGGGAATTCCGTCTTGAACCGCTGCAGGCCGCGGCCGATGCGATCCTTCAGCGTCCGCGAAATCGCCTTCTGGAACGAGGCGCAGATATCCGCCACGTCCTGATCGCTGAGCGGCGCGATATCCTGTGCCGCCTGCCGCACGGCCGTCTTCAAACCGGAGAAGGAGAAATCGAGCCTTGCCTCACCGACCAGCGGCCGCGGAAAATTGAAACGATCGGGATTGCCGTCCCGCGCCATGCGCTCCACCGCCGGTCCGCCGGGATAGGACAGGCCGAGCAGCTTTGCCGTCTTGTCGAAGGCTTCGCCGAGCGCATCGTCGATCGTCGTGCCCCAGCGCTCGTATTGCCCGACGCCGCGCACCAGGATGAGCTGGGTATGGCCGCCGGAGACGAGCAGCATCAGATAGGGAAAGGTGAGCCCGTCCGTCAGCCGCGCCGTCAGCGCATGGCCTTCGAGATGGTTGACCGCATAGAGCGGCTTGCCGGCGGCTCTGGCGATCGCCTTGCCGGTCATCAGCCCCACAAGCAGCCCGCCGATCAGCCCCGGCCCCGAGGTGGCGGCAATGGCGTCGACATCGCCCAGCGACACATTGGCGCGCTTCAGCGCCTCTTCGATCAGCTCGTCCAGCGCCTCGACATGGGCGCGCGCGGCGATCTCCGGCACCACGCCGCCATAGGCGCTGTGCTCGTCGAGCTGCGACAGCACCACGTCCGACAGCACGTTGGAATGCCCCTCCGCATCGCGCTCGACGACGGCGGCGGCGGTCTCGTCGCAGCTTGTTTCGATGCCAAGGATGCGTAGAAAGGGAACCATGAAGCCTGTTCGTTGATTGCGATGGGATGGAAACCCGTTTACGAGAACTCCGGTAACAACGGAATTGAGCGGATGCAAACAAAACCTTTCCGGATCGGCACGCGGGGTAGCCCGCTGGCGCTTGCCCAGGCGCATGAGGCCCGCGACAGGCTGATGGCGGCGCATCATCTGCCCGAAGAAATGTTCGAGATCGTCGTGCTGACGACCAAGGGCGACCGCATCACCGACCGGTCGCTTTCCGAGATTGGCGGCAAGGGCCTCTTCACCGAAGAGCTCGAACAGAAGCTTGCCGCTGGCGAGCTGGATTTCGCCGTGCACTCCGCCAAGGACATGCCGACGCACCTGCCCGAGGGCCTTCATCTTTCCGCCTATCTGCCGCGCGAGGATATCCGCGACGCCGTCATCGGTCGCACCGCGCGCAAACTGATCGACCTGCCGCATGGCGCCACCGTTGGTTCCTCGTCGCTGCGCCGCCAGGCGCTGATCCGCCGCATGCGGCCTGACATTAACGTCATCACCTTCCGCGGCCTAGTGGAAACGCGCCTGCGCAAGCTCGAGGAGGGCCAGGTGGACGCGACCCTGCTGGCACTGGCCGGCCTGAAGCGTCTCGGCAAGGTCGATGTGCTGACCGATATCCTCGATCCCGACACCTTCCCGCCCGCCCCGGCGCAGGGGGCGATCTGCATCGAAAGCCGCATCGGCGATGCCAGGGTCGACGATCTGCTGGCACCGGTCAACGATATCACGACTTTCGACACCGTCTCCTGCGAACGCGCCTTCCTCGCCGCACTCGACGGCTCCTGCCGCACGCCGATCGGTGGTTATGCCATCTGCGAAGGCGACCTGATCCGCTTCTCCGGCCTCATCATCACCCCCGACGGCCGCAGCCAGCATGCCGTGACGACCGACGGCCACCGCCGCGACGCGGCGGCACTCGGCACCCGCGCCGGCCAGGACGTGCGCGCAAGGGCCGGCAGCGCCTTTTTCGACGATTGGCACTGAGGCCGCTGATGCGCGTGCTCGTCACCCGCCCCGCCCATTCGGCGACGAGAACCGCACAACGTTTGCGCGATATGGGCCACGAGCCCTTGCTGCTGCCGCTGCGCCAGCCGGTCCACGACAACACCGCCGCCGTAGCCGCGCTGGCGACCACCAGCGGCGCAATCGCGGTGACCAGCGCCGAAGCGATCAGGGTCGTTTCCGCCCTCGGTGAGCAGCTTCGTCCGCATCTTACCCGCCCGTTTTTCGCGGTCGGGGAGACGACGGCGGGAGAGGCGCGCAGCCTTGGCTTCCGATATGTCGCCGCATCCGCGGGCAACGGCCGCGATCTTGCCGATCTCATCGCGGTGCAGGGAGCCGACGGGTTGCTCTATCTTGCCGGCACCCCGCGCGCCGAAACTTTCGAAGGAAGATTGCGCGAGCTTGGCATCCAATTTTCCGTCGCCGAATGTTATCGCATGCAATCGGCCGTCCCCGATTCTGCCGAGGTCGACGCGATCTTCGCTGACGGTGGCCCGGACGTCATCCTCTTCTATTCCCGCCAGACGGCTGAGGATTTCTTTCGCCTGCCGGAGCCGCGGTCCGCCCTACTGAAGCGCAGCACAATTCGCCTCCTTTGCCTGAGCGAGGCGGTGGCGGGAGCCGTTCCGGCAGTACTTCGAAAAAACGTGACGATTGCGCCGATGCCGGATGAGAGAAGCCTTTTGTCGCTGCTTTGAAGGCTCTAACTGCCCAAATTTGATCTAACCTCTTCCCTTAACTGGGATCACTGTCTAGTTTCGTTGCAATGCAGGATAAAGAGGACCTCATGGTATCGGGAAACCCGCCACGCCATTCGAAGAGCGCCGACGAGCCGGTCACGATCGACCTCGATGCACAGGAATTCGCCTCCGCAGCCGATACCGAAAAGCCGGTAGAGAGCCCAGCCGGTGATGCCGACACTACCGCCGCCACGGACGACGGCCTGACGCCCGAAACCGAAGTTGCCTCGCATGCCGAATATGAAGAAAAGCCTGCGGCGGAGGCGCTTGAGGAGGAACCGGTAGCTTCGGAACCGTCCTACACCCCTCCTCCCGAACAGCCCGCGCCGAAGAGCGCCGGCACCTCCGGTCTCATTGCCGCCGGCATCTTCGGCGGCCTCGTGGCGCTGCTCGGCGCCGGCGCCATCCAGTATGCCGGTTACCTCCCGAGCTCGTCTGCGCCACAGGCGACCTCGCCGGAGACCGCCGAGCTTTCCGGCGAGATCGACGGCCTGAAACAGGCCGTCGCCAACCTTGCCGCCAACCCGGCGAGCACGGATGACGGCGCGCTCGAGAAGCGCGTCGCTGCGCTGGAATCGGCGGCGAAGGCTCCCGCAGCCGGTGCACCGGCCGATTCGGCAAATGTCGAGGCGCTCAACCAGAAGATTGCGGAACTGACCGGCCAGGTCGATCAGCTGCGCGCCACACTTGCCCAGTCTTCCGAACAGCAGACGACGAACGGCGCCGATATATCCAAGCGCCTCGAAGAGGCCGAAAAGAAGCTGAACGAGCCGCGCGAGGACGTCGCCGTCGCCCGGGCGATCGCGGCCGCCGCCCTTAAGGCGGCGATCGATCGCGGCGGTCCGTTTGTGGCCGAACTCGACACTTTCGCCGGCGTCGCGCCCGACGATCCTGCTGTCGCCGACCTCCGCGCCTTTGCCGAGACCGGCATTCCCTCACGCGCCGAACTGGTGGCAGCGGTTCCCGATGTCGCCACCGCGATCGTCGAAGCCGTCAACCAGCCGGATCCGAACCAGAGCTGGTCGGACCGGCTGATGTCGAGCGCCAAGTCGCTGGTGAGCGTTCGCCCCGTCGGCAATATAGAGGGTGAAAGCGTCGAAGCCATTGCTGCCCGCATGGAGGACAAAGTGAAGAGCGGTGACCTGCCCGGCGCTTCCGCCGAATGGAACAATCTGCCCGCCCTCGGCAAGCAGGCGTCGACCGCCTTCAAGCAATCACTCGAAGCGCGCATCCGCGTCGAGGAACTGGTCGGGGGCGCGCTGTCGAAAGCCGTTTCCGGCACCGGCAAGGAAGGATAAGACCATGCTGATCCGCCTTGTCGCCTTCGCCCTCTTCGTGCTGCTTCTCGCCTATGGCTTCTCCTGGCTTGCCGATCGCCCCGGCGATCTCTCGCTGATCTGGGAGGGCCAGATCTACCAGACGAAGCTGATCGTTGCCGCAAGCGCCATCATCGCTCTCATCGCCGCCGTGATGATCGCATGGTGGTTCGTCCGCCTGGTCTGGACTTCGCCGCATTCGGTGACGCGATATTTCCGCGCCCGCAAGCGCGACCGCGGTTATCAGGCGCTGTCCACCGGCCTGATCGCCGCCGGCGCCGGCAATGCCCTGCTTGCCCGCAAGATGGCCGCCCGCTCGCGCGGCCTCATCCGCGCCGATCAGGAACCGCTGATCAACCTGCTCGAAGCTCAGGCCGCCCTGATCGAGGGCCGCCATGACGAGGCGCGCGCCAAGTTCGAGGCCATGGCCAACGATCCCGAGACGCGCGAACTCGGCCTGCGCGGCCTTTATCTCGAAGCCCGCCGTCTCGGGGCCAACGAGGCGGCCCGCCAATATGCTGAAAAGGCGGCCGACAACGCGCCCTATCTGCCTTGGGCCGCCCAGGCGACGCTCGAATATCGCAGCCAGGCCGGCCGCTGGGACGATGCGATCCGCCTGCTCGAACAGCAGAAGGCTGCCCGCGTCGTCGAAAAGGCCGAAGCCAACCGTTTGCACGCCGTCCTGCTGACGGCGCGCGCCGGCGAGAAGCTGGAAAGCAACCCGGCCGGTGCCCGCGACGACGCCCAGCAGGCGCTGAAGCTCGCCGCCGATTTCATTCCGGCAGCTCTCGTCGCTGCAAAGGCGCTGTTCCGCGAAGGCGGCGTGCGCAAAGCCGCCTCGATCCTCGAACAGGCATGGAAATCGGCACCGCATCCGGAGATCGGCCAGGCCTATGTCAGGGCTCGCAGCGGCGATTCCACGCTCGACCGGCTGAAGCGTGCCGAACGGCTGGAAGGGCTGCGCCCGAACAATGTCGAATCCCTTCTCGTCGTCGCGCAGGCGGCACTCGACGCGCAGGAATTCGCCAAGGCGCGCGCCAAGGCGGAAGCGGCGGCACGCATGCAGCCGCGTGAAGCCGCCTTCCTGCTCTTGGCCGACATCGAAGAGGCCGAGACCGGCGACCAGGGCCGCGTGCGCCACTGGCTGGCCCAGGCGCTCAAGGCGCCGCGCGATCCGGCCTGGGTGGCGGATGGTTTCGTCTCCGACAAATGGCTGCCGATATCGCCGGTGACCGGCCGTCTCGACGCCTTCGAATGGAAGGCGCCTTTCGGCCAGATCGAAGGTCCGCTCGAAGACGGTTCGACGCCGGCCTCGATCGAAACAGCTCTGAAGACGCTGCCGCCGCTGCGTGACGTCAGGCCGGAAAGCCCCGTCAACGACCATCGCATCATCGAGCTGGAACGCGCTGCGACGATTGCCGAGGCTGTGCGCCCCACGCCGGCACCAGCGCCGGCAAAATCGAAACCCGTCGAACCGGCCGTGAGCGATAAAGCGCCGGCGCCGAATGAGGCAAAACCTTTCTTTGGCGGGTTGCCGGATGATCCCGGCGTTCGCGATCCCAGGGTGGAACCGGAACCCAAGACACGGCTCCGCCTTTTCTGAAATGGAACGAAAACCGCATGTTCGAACGCTTTCAGGCATTCTTCCAAAAGCTCACCGCCGACCACCCGAAGAAAGGATTTGCCCCTGATGATCCGCGCATCGCAGTGGCAGCGCTCTGCATGCAGGTCATGGAGGCCGACGGTCAGATCAAAGCCAGCGAGAAAAAGCGGCTGCGCAAGCTCCTGAAGGAGCAGTATGCCCTCGACGGCAAGCAGCTCGATGCTCTGATGGCCGCTGGTCTGGAGGCGGAAAGCACCGCCGTCGACTATTATCGCTTCACCGCCGACCTGAAACGCCATCTCAATACCGAGCAACGGCTGGAGCTGATCGGCATCCTCTGGGACATCGTCTATGCCGATGGCGAACGCAGCGAGATGGAAGACCATGTGATCTGGCGTATCGCCGATCTGCTCGGCGTCTCCTCGCGCGAGCGCATCCAGAAGCGGCAAGAGGCCGCCGCCAGGGTGACGGATGTCCAGGTTGCGCAAGATGATGCCGACTGAGCAGAACCCGAACCGCGACGGGCGCCCGATCCTCATCGTCCTGCATCAGGAGCGATCGAGCCCCGGCCGTGTCGGCCAATTGCTCGTCGAAAAGGGCTACCGCCTCGATATTCGTCGCCCGGTTCTCGGCGAGCCGCTTCCGACGACGCTCGAAGACCATGCCGGCGCCGTGGTCTTCGGCGGGCCGATGAGCGCCAATGATCCCGATGACTTCATCAAGAAGGAGATCGACTGGATCGATATTCCGCTGCGGGAAAAACGCCCCTATCTCGGCATCTGCCTCGGCGCGCAGATGCTGGTGCATCATCTCGGCGGCAAGGTGCAGCCGAATGCCGACGGCTCGACGGAGATCGGCTGGTATCCGCTGCACCCGACCGAGAAGGGCCGGTTGCTGATGCACTGGCCGAAGATGGTCTATCATTTCCATCGCGAGGGTTTCGAACTGCCGCGCGGCGCCGACCTGCTGGCCGAAGGCGATGCCTATCCGAACCAGGCCTTCCGCTACGACGGCAACGCCTGGGGCCTGCAGTTCCATGCCGAGCTAACCCGGGTGATGATGCATCGCTGGGTCGTGCATGGCGCCCATCGCTTCATCCTGCCGAACGCCCAGCAGGGCCGCGAACATCTCGAAGGCCGCATGCTGTTCGACGCGCCGCTGAGAGCCTGGCTGACCGAATTCCTCGACATCGTCTTCGAGGGAAAGGCGGCGAAGGCGACGTCTTCTATCGCTCTTCGCGCATAATCGGTTTCGAAATCGATCCCGACTATGCGGTGGGCGCGTCGAGCGTATCGATCTGCCGCAATTTCGGGAAACTCGAAGCCCAGATCGCCGCCACAGCAAGCGTTCCGATCCCGCCGATAACAACCGCCGGCACCGCACCGAAGATCGATGCCATCGTTCCTGCCCTGAATTCCCCGAGTTCGTTTGAAGCACCGACGAAGACCATGTTGACGGCGTTGACCCGGCCGCGCAGATGATCCGGCGTCCAGAGCGCAATCAGGCTCTCGCGCACATAGACCGACACCATGTCGGCCGCCCCCATCAGCGCCAGCGCCGCGATCGAGACCTCGGTGTTGGTCGACACGCCGAAAATGATCGTTCCAAGGCCGAACAGGGCGACGCCGATGAACATGTAGATGCCGGCGCGGTGTTTGAGCGGGTAGGCGGCCAGGAAGATCGCCATGACGATGGCGCCAAGGCCGGGTGCGGCACGCAACAGCCCGAGCCCCCAGGGACCGAGTGTCAGAATATCACGCGCAAAAATCGGCATCAGCGCCGTCGCGCCGCCGAGCAATACGGCGAAGAGATCGAGTGAGATCGCCCCGAGCACCACCCTTTCGGCGCGGATGAAGCTGAAGCCACCGAGGATCATCGCCCAGCTCTTGGTTTCGCCCGTCGTCTTCTGTTCCGGCTTCGGGATCATGTAGAGAAGGGCTGCACCGAGCACGGAAAAGATCACCGCCACACTATAGGCGGTCGTCGCGCTGACGCCGTAGAGCAGGCCGCCGAGCACCGGCCCGGTGATCGCCGCAAGCTGCCAGGACGACGAATTCCAGGCGATCGCATTGGAAAGAGCCTGCTCCGGCACGAGATTGGGCGCCAGCGACTGCACCGCCGGCGACATGAAGGCACGTTCGATGCCGAAGATCAAAAGGACGGCGAAAACAGGCAGAGGTGTAAAGGTGCCCATGATAGTCATGACCAGCAGCGCCAGTGTGCAGAGCGCGCTCACCAGCGAGCAGAGCGCGGCGATCGCCCGGCGATTGTACCGGTCGGCCACCGAGCCGGTGACGAGCATGAGCAGCAGCGACGGCAGGAATTGCACGAGACCGATCAGGCCGAGATAGATCGCCTTGCCTGTCTGGTCGTACATCTGCCAGCCGACGGCAACGCTGACGATCTGCTGCGAGAAGGAAAGCAGGAAGCGCGCGAAGAAAAACCGCGTGTAGGACGAATGCCGAAACGCGGCAAAACGGTCTCCGGTGGGCGCAAACGACATGGATGTTTTCCGAGGAGACGGGCGCCGCAATAGCTGCAGAGCCGCCCGTTAAACATGATTCACCGCGCGTCTCCACACGGCACTTGCTCGTTTAGTCGCCAATGTCTACATGTCTGTCAACAACGAATTTGGAGATGACGATGTTTGCGCTGTTTCAAACCATTGATTTGGCTTTGAATATTTACACCTGGATCCTGATTGGCAGTGCCATTTTTTCCTGGCTCTATGCCTTTAACGTCATCAACTCCAGCAATCAGTTCGTCAATTCGGTCGGCACTTTTCTCTATAACGTCACCGAACCGGCGCTGAAGCCGATCCGCCGCTTTCTGCCGAACCTTGGCGGCATCGACATTTCGCCGATCATCCTGCTGCTGATCATCTTCTTCCTGCGCACCTTGCTGTGGACCACGCTGTACCCGCTGGTCGCTTGAGCCGTCCCTGGCGCCTTTTCGATGACCATCTGCGCCTCGCCGTCCGGCTGACGCCGAATGGCGGGCGTGACGCAATCGATGGCATCGAGGCCGACGGCGAGGGTGAAGCCCTCCTGAAGGCGCGCGTCACATCGGTCCCGGAAAAGGGCAAGGCAAACAAGGCCCTCATCCTGCTGATCGCGCAATCGCTGCGCATTCCCAAATCCAGCGTCAGCTTTGTCTCCGGCGAGACCGCACGCAAAAAAATCCTCCGGATCGACGGCGACCCGGAGGATTTGGCAAGAAAGCTCGAAGCGTTTCTTCGCTGAACGATCAGCCCTTCGTCGTCTTGGCGCGCTCGACGGCTTCGAGGATCAGTTCACCGGCTTCCTTGGAGTCGCCCCAGCCGAAGATTTTCACCCACTTGCCGGGCTCCAGATCCTTGTAGTGCTCGAAGAAGTGCTCGATCTGCTTCAGCGTGATCTCGGGAAGATCGGTGTAGTCCTTCACCTTCTCGTAGCGCAGCGTCAGCTTCGGCGACGGCACGGCGATGATCTTCTCGTCCTTGCCGGAATTGTCTTCCATCTTCAGGACGCCGATCGGGCGGACATTGATGACGCAGCCGGGAACCAGCGGGCGGGTGCTGGCGATCAGCACATCGATCGGGTCGCCGTCTTCCGACAGTGTGTGCGGCACGAAACCATAATTGCCGGGATAGGTCATCGGCGTATAGAGGAAACGATCGACCACCAGCGTGCCGGCTTCCTTGTCCATCTCATACTTGATGGGATGACCGCCGACCGGAACCTCGACGATAACGTTGACGTCCTCAGGTGGATTATTACCGATGGAAATAGCGTCGATGCGCATAGGAAACTCCCGCGAGGTTGAATTTGTTCGCAGCCAGATAATCAGTTTCATGTGGCAACGCAACATCGCACAGCGCCAATGCTTGACTGCAGCGGCGCACATTCACATCAAAAACTTCCGGTAGGAGATAGGCGAAGGCCGACTCTAGCGCCGTGCGTCTTTTCAGACACGCTAGGGATCGATCAGCTCCAGATGAAGCCGATCTTCTTCAATTGCCTGTGGTCGAAACTTTCCATGCCTTCGCAGAAATCGACACCGCCGTGATGGCGGTAGAAGCGGCCGGCAGTCTCGTTTTCCTCGAGGCACCAGACCACCAGCCCGTTGCAGCCCAGCGACTTCAACAGCCGGCGCGCCTCGCCGAACAGCATCCTGCCGAGGCCGATGCCCTGATATTCGGGCCGAAGGTAAAGCTCGTAGATTTCGCCTTCCTGCGGTAAAGCGCGGGCGCGGTTCAGGCCAAGCGTCGCATAGCCGGCGACGGTGCCGGCAACATCGAGAACCAGCAGCGTTGCCGGCCCGCGCGTCGCCTTGCGCCACCAGCTTTCGCCGCGCCGCTCGATCATCTGCGTCAGCGCACGATGCGGAATGATACCCGCATAGGTATGCTGCCAGGCGAGCCTGTGTGTTTCCGATATAGCGCGGGCATCATGCGGCTCGGCCCGCCGGACATCGATCGACAACGTCTTCATAACGTTTACTCTGGTCCCGCCAGAGGCAATTAACCATATGCGATACCGCATTCCGGTCCATTGCCCACAGACTTAACATGTGGACGATGGTCAAAAGTTAACGCTTTTTTAACGATTGTCACAAGATGGAATCGACGCGGCGCACAACAAAAACCCCGGCGCGAGGGCCGGGGTTTTAAGGACTTCTCTAAACTGCGCCAGGCTCTCAGAGGGCCGCCTTCGACTTTTCGAAACGCTTGCGATCGTTTGCGTCGAGATACATCTTGCGCAGACGAATATTCTTCGGCGTCACTTCCATCAGCTCGTCGTCCTGGATCCAGGAGAGTGCGCGATCAAGCGTCATGCGGATCGGCGGCGTCAGCTTCACCGCTTCGTCCTTGCCGGCGGCGCGGATGTTGGTGAGCTGCTTGCCCTTCAGGACGTTGACTTCAAGGTCGTTGTCGCGCGAATGGATGCCGATGATCATGCCGGCATAGACCTTTTCGCCCGGCTCGATGATCATCGGGCCGCGATCTTCCAGGTTGAACATCGCATAGGCGACGGCTTCGCCGGGAGCGTTGGCGAGCAGCACGCCGTTGACGCGGCCACCGATCACACCCTTGTAGGGCTGGTAGTCGTGGAACAGGCGGTTCATGATCGCCGTGCCGCGCGTATCCGTCAGCAGCTCCGACTGGTAGCCGATCAGGCCGCGGGTCGGTGCGTAGAAACGCAGGCGGAGACGGTTGCCGCCCGACGGACGCAACTCGACCATTTCGGCCTTGCGCTCGGACATCTTCTGCACGACGACGCCGGAATGTTCTTCGTCGACGTCGATGACGACCTCTTCGACCGGCTCCAGAAGCTGGCCGCTTTCATCCTTGTGCATCACGACACGCGGACGCGACACGGCAAGCTCGAAGCCTTCGCGACGCATGGTTTCGATGAGGACGGCGAGCTGAAGTTCGCCGCGGCCGGACACGTAGAACGAATCCTTGCCTTCGGCTTCTTCGATCTTCAGGGCGACGTTGCCCTCCGCTTCCTTGAAGAGGCGGTCGCGGATGACGCGGCTCGTCACCTTGTCGCCTTCGGTGCCCGCCAGCGGGCTATCGTTGACGATGAAGGACATGGTGACGGTCGGCGGATCGATCGGCTGCGCCGGCAGCGGTGCTGTGATCGAAGGATCGCAGAAGGTGTCGGCGACCGTGCCCTTGGAAAGGCCGGCGATCGCAATGATATCACCTTGATGCGCTTCTTCGATCGGCTGGCGTTCGATGCCGCGGAAGGCGAGGATCTTGGAAATGCGGCCGGTTTCAATCGTCTTGCCGTCGGCGTGGAGAACCTTCACCGCCTGGTTCGGCTTGATGGAACCGGAATTGATGCGGCCGGTGATGATGCGACCGAGGAAGGGGTTGGCTTCGAGGATCGTGCCGATCATCGTAAACGGACCTTCGTGGACGGTCGGCTCCGGAACATGCTTGAGCACCAGGTCGAGAAGCGGGGTAAGACCCTGATCCTTCGGACCTTCTGGATTGACGTTCATCCAGCCGTCGCGGCCCGAACCGTAGAGGATCGGAAAGTCGAGCTGCTCGTCGGTCGCGTCGAGGTTTGCAAAGAGGTCGAAGACTTCGTTGATGACTTCTTCGTGGCGGCCGTCCGGACGGTCGATCTTGTTGATCGCGACGATCGGGCGAAGGCCGACCTTCAGCGCCTTGCCGACGACGAATTTCGTTTGCGGCATCGGGCCTTCCGAGGCATCGACGAGAACGATCGCGCCATCCACCATCGAGAGAATGCGCTCGACTTCACCGCCGAAGTCGGCGTGGCCGGGGGTGTCGACGATGTTGATGCGGACACCCTTCCATTCCACCGAGGTCGCCTTGGCGAGAATGGTGATGCCGCGTTCCTTTTCGAGATCGTTCGAGTCCATCACGCGTTCAGCGACACGCTGATTTTCGCGGAACGAGCCGGACTGCTTGAGAAGCTCATCCACCAGGGTCGTTTTGCCATGGTCAACGTGCGCGATGATCGCGATATTGCGAAGTGCCATATGTGAAATCTCTGAGGCTGGGGCGCACGCTCTAGAGGACGCGCCTATTAGTTTGGGGCGTCCATACAGTTTTTTTTGCGTTTGCGAAAGGGGGGAACGCGCAAAAGCTGCGGCAAGGCTTTCGCCCCGCCGCATCACAGCGTGTCATCAAATTGTCTTAGGCGTCGCTGCCTGTCAATTCCTCGAAGGTCGAAAGTCCTTTTTTCAGAAGCATCGCATCCGGGCTCGGCAGCTTGCCGCGGAAGGCCTTATAGGCATCCTCTGGATCGACCGAGCCGCCGACGGAATAGATATTCTCCTTGAGCTTGCGCGCCATCTCGCCGTTGAAGGCGTCGCCCGTCTCCTCGAAGGCGGCGAAGGCGTCGGCGTCGAGCACCTCCGACCACATGTAGGAGTAATAGCCGGCCGAATACCCGCCGGAGAAGATGTGCTGGAAGTGCGGCGTTGCGTGGCGCATGACGATAGACTTCGGCATGCCGATCTCGGCCAGCACCTCCGCCTGCACCGCCATCGGGTCCTCGACGGTCGTTCTCGTGTGAAACGCCATATCGACCAACGCCGACGAGGTGAATTCCACGGTATTGAAACCGGCATTGAAGGTTCGCGCGGCCAGCACCTTGTCGAGCAGGGCCTGCGGCATCGGCTCGCCGGTCTCGAAATGCACGGCATAGCGCTTCAGGATAGCGGGCACCGTCAGCCAGTGCTCATAAAGCTGCGACGGCAGCTCGACGAAATCGCGCGAAACACTGGTGCCGGAAACGGAAGGGTAGGTAACATTCGACAGCATGCCGTGCAGCGCGTGGCCGAATTCGTGGAACAGTGTGCGCGCGTCGTCGAGCGACAGCAGCGCCGGCTTGCCTTCCGCCGGCTTGGCGAAGTTGCAGACATTATAGATGATCGGCAATTCGCCGTGGCGGCCGTTCTTCAGCTCAAGCCGGTGCTGCGATTGCAATGAGCTCATCCAGGCGCCGGAACGTTTCGAGCTGCGGGCGAAATAATCGCCGAGGAACAGGGCGACCAGCCGGTCCTCGCGGTCCCTGATTTCGAACACCCTGACGTCAGGATGATAGGCGGCCACACCCTTCTTCTCGACGGCGCGGATGCCGAACAGCCGCCCGGCCACATCGAAGCAGGCCTCGATGATCTTCTCGAGCTGCAGATAGGGCTTGAGTTCGGCCTCGGAGAAATCGAACTTTTGCGTCCGGATCTTTTCGGCATAGTGGCGCCAGTCCCAGGGCATCACCTCATGGTTCCGGCCCTCGTCTGATATCAGCGCCGCGATATCGGCCTCCTCCTCGCCGGCGCGTTTCACCGCCCGCGCCCAGACGGCTTTGAGCAGGCCGTTCACCGCCTCCGCCGTCTTCGCCATCGTGTTGTCGAGCTTCAGCTCGGCGAAATTGCCGTAGCCGAGCAGCGTCGCCACCTGATGGCGCAGCGCCAGCGTTTCCTTGATGACGGCGCGGTTGTCCGTCTCCCCGTCATTTTCGCCGCGCGCCACCCACGCCTTGAAAGCCTGCTCGCGCAGATCGCGGCGCTCCGAAAAGGTGAGGAACGGCTCGATGATCGAGCGTGACAGCGTCACCGCATATTTGCCCTCTTCGCCGCGTTCGCGCGCGGCCGCCGCCATCGCGTCGCGAAGGAATTCCGGCAGCCCGGCGAGCTCGGCGCCGTCGGAAAGCAGCAGTGCCCAGGCCTTCTCGTCGGCCAGCACGTTCTGGCCGAATTGCGTCCCGAGGCCGGCAAGCTTTTCGTTGATCGCGGCGAGCTTCTCCTGCTCGGCCTTGTCAAGCTTGGCGCCCGACTTGACGAAGCCTTTCCAATGGCGTTCCAGCACGCGCGTCTGTTCGAGCGTCAGGCCAAGGCTCTCGCGTCTCTCCCAGAGCGTATCGATGCGGGCAAAAAGCGCAGCATTCATCCCGATCTTGGAATAGTGGCGCGACATTTTCGGCGAGATCTCCCGCTCCAGCGCCTGGATCACATCATTGGTATGGGCGCCCGCCTTGTTCCAGAACAACGCCGAAACGCGCGACAGTGCGTCGCCGGCAATCTCCAGCGCCACGACTGTATTGTCGAATGTCGGCGCATCGCCGTTTCCGGCGATCTCGTCGATCTCCCTTTCATGCGCAGCAAGGGCGGCTTCGAAGGCGGCGGCAAAGTCGCCGTCATCAACGGCATCGAAGCGCGGCAGGCCGTGAAGACCGTCCCAGCTTACCAGCGCCGGATTGAAATCATGTGGAGAAGGCATTGGAAAATTCCTTTTTGGCATGCAGGTGGATCGTCAACATAGGAGAGCAACCATGGAATTGGTATGTTGGCGGGGAAGACCTTTTGCCTCGTCCACCAAATCTGGCGAACGCCTGCCAAATCCGGTGGACAAAAGTTGACGCGTGACAATTAACCAATCGTTAACGATTGACGCGAATCACGCGCAAGCGCTAGTTTTCAGGTGTTCTTCTTGTAAGGGGACATGCGCCATGGAAATTTTTTCTGTGCGGTCTTCTCAGAGTTTGCTATTTAAAAACAATCCTAATAACGCAAAAAGTTCGAAGACCTCTGATATTCAAATCGAGACCAAAGCTCCGGCCCCGGCCTCGTTCCAGATCGAAGACAATGTTGACGAAGGGCCTGATTTTACCGCGGTCAGCCCTGGAGAGTTGCGCAACTACGCGCGCCAGAGTTTCGACAGCGGCCTGATCGATCAGAACACCTATGCCGCGATCTCCGAGCCGCTGCCGATGCATGCGATCGATCCGCTCGGCAACGTCATCGATCTCTCCAGCGTCACCGACGGCACCAGCTTCAATTTCCTCGATTATTACAAGAACCAGCTCCAGGTCGCCATGTCGATCGGTGATCCCAACGAGGTTCAGACGCTGAAATCGATCGTCAATTTCCTGGACGGCTGATCAGAGCATGATGCCTGTTCTAGAGCAATTCCAGGAAAAGTCCGAAGCGGTTTTCCGTCCGGAATTGCGTAAAAACAAAAGGATAGAGCGGTTCTGCGTTTCCGTTAAAAGCTGAACCGCTCTAGGTCAGGCCTTGCGCCAGCCGAGCAGGCCGGGTGTGGCATGCCAGAGCGCCTGGGCTGCAAATCCCATGAAGAGTACGCCGGAGCAGCGCACGATCAGCCGCTCATGGGCGCGGTAGAAGCGGCGGACCGCGCCTGCGCCGATGACGCCGATCAGGATGATATCGGCAGTCACGAAACCGACGAACGATACGCCGAGAAGCACCGGCAACGCCTCGAAATCGAGCGCGCCGGCCGAGCCTGCGACCAGCGCCGTGAAGGTCGCGAGCGCCACCGGATAACCCTTCGGATTGGTGACGCCGAAGATCAGACCGCGGCGAAACGGCCGCTCGACCACAACAAGCGCCTGCCCCTCCGCTTTCGGCTTGGCATTGATGGCGCTCCAGCCGATCCAGGCGAGGTAGAAACCGCAGGCAAGTCCGAGCAGGTCGAAGACGAAGGTTCCGATCGTCTTGGCCCCGACGATCGCGATCAGCGCCAGCGACGACCAGATGAGATCCCCGACCAGATGCCCCATCATGAAGAAGGCGCCGGCCTTCCGGCCCTGCCCGGCGCCGATGCCGAGCAGTTGCAGGAAAGCCGGTCCCGGAATGAGCACGTAGAAGAGCGCCGCCAGAAAGGCGCCGAAGAGCAAGGACTGCGTCATGGAAATGCTCCGGAGGATGATAACGGCAGACTAAGCGATCACAGCCATCCGTCAAGGGTGGTGCACCGCCGTGAAAAATGGATCAGGTAGCAAAGGCGACCAGAGGCGGCTTTCGACACGAAGCGGACATCTCATCGTTGAAGGATGCGGCTGCTTTGCGCCCTGCTCCCGCCGGAAAGGCCGGTGGAGTCACTTCCCAAGAGCAGAGTCCCGCGAGGCGAGTTTCCCGACCCGCGCTACTCGCCCAAGCTGGAAAGCAATTCGTCGAGCTGCTCCAACTGCTCCGGCAATGCGACCGCCGAGCCCTGTAGTGCCTCCTCTAGCGCCTCCTTGGACGGGTAGACTTCGTGGAAAATCAGCAGCGTCTTCCCGCCCTGGTCCTCGAAGGTCACGGTCGTGACCGCGCCCTCTTCGCCTTCGTCGTTGGTCCAGACGATGCGCTCGTTCGGCACCACCTCAAGATACTTGCCGTAGAAGGCCATGGTGTCCGCACCGCCGGCGCCGAATTCCAGCCGATATTTGCCGCCGGTACGGACGTCCATATCGCACGATACGAGCGAAACGCCGGATGCCGATTTTGGCACCCACCAGCGCTGGAACAGCTCGGGCTGGCTCCACGCCCTGTAAACCGTGCTTGGCGGCGCATTGAATGTCCGCGTTACGACGAGTTCGCGATCCCCTCTGCGCTCGACTGACGTGCGGTTCTGTGCACCACCTTCACCGTCAACTTGCTGATTCATCGCTTCCATCCTGTTTCATTTCGCTGATGATTTCGTCCAATGCTTCGAAGCGGGCCTCGAAGAGCTTGCGATGCGCCTCGATCCAATCGGCCTCCGCCTTGAGACCGCGTTTCCCAAGCTTGCAGGTTCTCACCCGTCCGACCTTCTGCGTGACGACGAGCCCCGCCCGCTCGAGGACCTGGATGTGCTTTTTCATGCCGGTCAGCGTCATCTGGAACTTATCCGCGAGACTGGTGATCGACTCGTCCGCTCGGCCAAGCTGATGGATGATCCCGCGGCGGGTCGCATCGGACAGCGCCGCAAACGAGCGATCGAGGCAATGACTTGGATACTGAACCATGTAGTTCAGTATATAACCTGCTCGCGCAGGAAGCGCAAGCCTCCCGAACTCTTCCCTGCCGTCGACCGGTCATTCGAGGTCATGCACCGCGGCGGCGGCAGCAATAATCGTCTGCTGCGGCTCGATACCGTTGAAGAAGGCTCTCATCCCGCGCGTCGTCGGATGAAAAACGGCCGGAGGCCTGCGCCTCCTCAGCGACGGGCAGGGGCGCTGGCCGGATCAGCTTAGCGAGTTTACGCAGGCTCTTCCGCTGACGCCGTGAGGGCACGTAGGTGTCGGTTTTTGCGATGTCGCGGGCCACGTCCCGGCGGCTTCGAGCGCATCAAGTTGAAACTCAAAGGGCTGAGCCCTGTCCAGTACAGAACTCAGCCCTTAAATCTAACCAGCCCTTAATCCGTCCAACTTATTGGGATCAGTTCAATGACGGCTGACTCGTATCCGGCTCGAAAATGAACCTTGATCACTTCATGAGATTGCGCTTGCCGAGCGTGCGCAGGCGCAGCGCATTGAGCTTGATGAAACCGGCCGCATCCTTCTGGTCGTAGGCACCCTGATCGTCCTCGAACGTGACAAGCTTGTCGGAATAGAGCGACTTCGGGCTCTCGCGGCCGATGACCATGACATTGCCCTTGTAGAGCTTCAGCGTCACTTCGCCTTCGACATGCTCCTGGCTCTTGTCGATCAGCGCCTGCAGCATTTCGCGCTCCGGCGAGAACCAGAAGCCGTAATAGATCAGCTCGGCGTAGCGCGGCATGATCTCGTCCTTGAGATGGGCAGCACCCCGGTCGAGCGTGATCGATTCGATGGCGCGATGCGCCGAGAGCAGGATCGTGCCACCTGGCGTTTCGTAGACGCCGCGCGACTTCATGCCGACGAAGCGGTTCTCGACGAGGTCGAGACGGCCGATGCCGTTGTCGCGGCCGTAATTGTTGAGCGTCGCGAGCAGCGTTGCCGGCGACATCTCGACACCGTTGATCGAGACCGCATCGCCCTTGCGGAATCCGACCTTGATGGTGGTCGCCTTGTCGGGCGCAGCCTCAGGCGAGATCGTGCGCATATGCACATATTCCGGCGCCTCCTGGGCGGGGTCCTCGAGAACCTTGCCCTCGGAAGAGGAATGCAGAAGGTTGGCGTCGACGGAGAACGGCGCTTCGCCCTTCTTGTCCTTGGCAACCGGGATCTGATGCTGTTCGGCAAAGGCCAGCAGGTCGGTGCGGCTCTTGAAGGCCCAGTCGCGCCACGGCGCGATGATCTTGATGTCGGGGTTCAGGGCATAGGCGGACAGTTCGAAACGAACCTGGTCGTTGCCCTTGCCGGTGGCGCCGTGGGCGATCGCATCCGCGCCCGTCTTGCGGGCGATGTCGATCAGATGCTTGGAAATCAAAGGACGGGCGATCGAGGTGCCGAGCAGATAGACGCCCTCATAGACGGCATTGGCGCGGAACATCGGGAAGACGAAATCGCGCACGAATTCCTCGCGCACGTCCTCGATGTAGATCTCCTTGATGCCGAGCATCTCGGCCTTCTTGCGCGCCGGCTCCAGCTCTTCGCCCTGGCCGAGATCGGCGGTGAAGGTGACGACTTCGGCGCCGAGTTCCGTCTGCAGCCACTTCAGGATGATCGAGGTGTCGAGGCCGCCGGAATAGGCGAGCACGACTTTCTTCACGTCTTTGTATGATGCCATGATGATGAGGTCCGTTGCATAATAGGCCGGCGAAAACCCGGTATCGCGGCACTTTTAGCGAGATTGGCGCGTGACGCAAGGCCAAGTGCGACAGCGACCGTGCCGATACCGTTTGACAGCGCGAAAGCGGAGCCCATATTCGCCAGCGTCCGCAAATGCTCGAGGAGAGGCTGCCCCGTGACGAATATTCAAGACATTTTCAAGAAGTCCAATGTTGCCGTCATCACCGGCGGCGCTTCCGGCATCGGCCTTGCCGCGGCGAAATATTTCGCCGCACGCGGCATGAGCGTCGCCATCGCCGATCTCGGCGGCGACCGGCTGGCCGCCGCCGCCGACGAACTCAAGGCCATTGCCGGCGAGGAAAATGTGATGGCGGTCGAGACCGACGTCGCCGTCAAGGAATCCCTGGAAGCGCTCGAACGCGCCGTGCTCCAGCGTTTCGGCCGTGTGCATGTGCTGATGAACAATGCCGGCATCGGCCCGGAAACCTCGATCTTCAGCCCGCAGGCGAACTGGGACCATATCTTCGCCGTCAACCTGATGGGCGTGATCAACGGTACTCGCACCTTTGGCCCGAAGATGCTGTCGCATGGCGAGCCCGGCCTCATCATCAACACCGGCTCCAAGCAGGGCATCACCACGCCGCCCGGCAACCCCGCCTACAACATCTCCAAGGCGGGTGTGAAGGTCTTCACCGAAGCATTGCAGCATGAGCTTCGCAATACCGAAGGCGGAAAGATCTCCGCCCATCTTCTGATCCCCGGCTTCGTCTTCACCGGCCTCACCAAGGGCGACCGCGCGGAAAAACCGGCCGCCGCCTGGACACCGGAGCAGACGGTCGATTTCATGGTCGAAAGCCTCGAACGCGGTGATTTCTATATTCTCTGCCCCGACAATGACGTGGCGCGTCCGCTCGACGAACGCCGGATGGCCTGGGCCGCCGGCGACATCATCGAGAACCGTCCGCCGCTGTCGCGCTGGCACAAGGACTACGCCGACAAATTCAAAGCCTTCCTCGAACAGAAGTGATCGGCGCCATCATCAGGTTTGATTGGTAATTTTCCGAAAGCCGGGTAAGAGATCGTCAGGTCTTTCCCGGCTTTCAGAGAGTGCCATGGATTTCCTGCCCAGCCTACCGACCCTTCTCGCCTTTGCCGCCGCGACGCTGCTGCTCGCGGCGACCCCGGGCCCCGACATGACGCTGTCGATCAGCCGTGCGCTCGCCCAGGGCAAGAAGGCAGCCCTCTTCGTCGTCGTCGGGACCAGCCTCGGCATCGTCGTCCACACCATGCTCGTGGCTTTCGGCATTTCGGCGCTGATCACCGCCTCGCCGACCGCTTTCCTGATCCTGAAGACCGGCGGCGCCGCCTATCTGTTCTGGCTGGCGGTGCAGGCGATCCGCTTCGGCTCCAAGCTTACGGTCGCCAAGGTCGAGGAGCAGAAGGGTACGGCACTTTCCAACATCTCGTCGGGCTTCTGGGTCAATCTCCTGAACCCCAAGGTCATCATCTTCTTCATGACCTTCCTGCCGCAATTCGTCAGCGCCGGCGATCCGGCCGTCACGCACAAGCTGCTTTTCCTCGGGCTTTGCTTCATCCTGATCGGCATGCCGGTCAATGCCAGCGTGGTCTTTGCCGCCGACTGGCTGGCCTCATGGCTGCAGAGCAACAAGAAAGTGCTGCGTGGCATGGACTATACCTTCGCGGGCGTCTTCTCGATCTTCGCCGCCAAGATCCTGCTCACCCAGGCGAAATAATCAGCGGTCGGGTACCGAACCGCCGCTGTCGCCTCAGCCGATCTGCACGCTGTCAGTGTTAGCCGATCAGCAGCGCATCGTCATCCAACGTCTGGCCGCGCATCTTGCGGAACATGGCGATCAGGTCCTCGACCTGCAGGTTCTTCCTGTTGTCGCCCGCGACATCGAGAACGATCTCGCCGCCATGCAGCATGATCGTGCGGTGGCCGTAATCCAGCGCCTGGCGCATGGAATGCGTCACCATCATCGTCGTCAGCTTGCGTTCGGCGACGATCTTCTGCGTGAGGTTCATCACGAACTCAGCCATGCCGGGGTCGAGTGCCGCCGTATGTTCGTCGAGCAGCAGCACTTCCGATCCCGCAAGCGTCGCCATGACGAGCGAAACGGCCTGCCGTTGGCCACCGGAGAGAAGATCCATGCGGTCCTTCAGCCGGTTCTCCAGCCCAAGATTGAGCTCGGCGATCCGTTCCTTGAAATAGTCGCGCCTGTTTCCGCCGAGCGCCGATGCCAGCCCGCGCTTCTCGCCGCGCCGGGCAGCCAGAGCAAGGTTCTCCTCGATCGACAATGCGCCGCAGCTTCCCGTCAGCGGATCCTGGAAGACACGCGCCACCAGGCCGGCGCGCGCCGCCGTCGACTTGCGCGTCACGTCGCTCTTGCCGATCAGCACCTGCCCTTCGCTCGGAATGACGTCGCCGGCGAGCACGCCGAGCAGCGTCGATTTGCCGGCGCCGTTCGAACCGATGACGGTGACGAAGGAGCCTTGCTCGATGGTCAGGCTGACGCCGTTCAGCGCCTGTTTCTGCAGCGGCGTGCCGCGTCCGAAAACGACTTTGATGTCCTTGACGCTGATCACGATGCGGCACCTCCGCGAAGACGGGGAAGGATGAGCGCCACGGTCACCAGCACGGCGGTCACGAAATTGAGATCGGACGCCTGCAGACCGATGACGTCGCTGGAAAGCGCCAACTGAATCGCGATGCGATAGAGGATCGAACCGAGCACGCAGCCGACGAGCGCGATCAGCAACCCGCGCCGCCCAAGCAGCGTCTCGCCGATGATGACGGCGGCAAGCCCGACGACGATCGTGCCGACGCCCGAGGTGACGTCGGCAAAGCCGTTCGTCTGGGCAAACAGCGCGCCGCCGAGCGCCACCAGCGCATTGGAGATCGCCATGCCGAGATAGATCTGTCGGCTGGTATCGACGCCCTGGGCGCGGGCCATCCGCGCATTGGCGCCGGTCGCCCGCATGGCAAGCCCGGCATCGCTTTCCAGGAAACGCCAGACCAGGATAAGAGCGACGACGACCAGAACCCCTACAAAGAGCGGCCGCACGTAGAAATCGCGAAGGCCATGGCCGAAGAACGGGCTGATCATCGTATCGGCATTGATGAGCGCGACATTGGGTTTGCCCATCACCCTCAGATTGACGGAAAACAGCGCGATCATCGTCAGGATCGAGGCCAGCAGGTTGAGGATCTTGAAGCGCACATTGAGCAGCGCCGTCACCATGCCCGCCGCGGCCCCGGCCGCCATGGCGATCAGTGCCGCAAGCCAGGCATTGACGCCGGCAATGATCAGCACGGCCGTGACCGCCGCGCCAAGCGGAAAGGAGCCATCGACCGTCAGGTCGGGAAAGTCGAGAACGCGAAAGGCGAGATAGACGCCGAGAGCGACGAAAGAATAGACCAGGCCGAGCTCGACGGCCCCCCAGAATGCGATTTGGCTCAAGGCTTTCAGCCCCTTTTGATTTCTGTTTCGCCCGTCGCGAAACCGCAGCTTTTTAATACGAAGAGCCGCCCCCGTGCAAACAGGAGCGGCTGTATCCAACTAAACGTTGAAGGGACGGCCGATTATTCAATGACCTTGTTGGCGCGGGAAAGCACGCTCTCAGGCAGGGTGACGCCCATCTTCTGAGCCGCGGCCTTGTTGACGACGAGATCACTGCCGGCAGCCGTCTTGACGGCGATATCGCCAGGGTTTTCGCCCTTCAGCACGTGCACGACGATCTCGCCGGTCTGCTTGCCGACATCGTAATAGTTGAAGCCGAGGGCAGCGATCGAGCCGCGCGAAACCGAATCCGTATCGGCGGTGAAGAGCGGCAGCTTGCTCTCTTCGGCCACCGCGACGGCGCCTTCGAGCGCGGAGATGATGGTGTTGTCGGTCGGAATATAGATCGCATCGGCGCGGCCGACGAGGGCGCGCGCCGCACCCTGAACCTCGGCCGACTTGGTGGCGGCTGATTCCACCACCTTCAGGCCGGCCTTTTCGGCCTCGGCCTGCAGGACGGCGAGCAGCGAAACGGAATTCGCCTCGCCGGAATTGTAGAGATAGCCGATGGTTTTCACATCAGGCAGGATTTCCTTGATCAGCGCCAGATGCTCGGCGACCGGCGACATGTCGGAAAGACCGGTGACATTGCCGCCGGGCTTGTCCATGTTCTTGACGAGTTGGGCGCCAAGCGGATCGGAGACAGCCGTGAAGACGACGGGAATGTCACGCGTCGAAGAGACGACCGCCTGGGCCGAGGGCGTCGAAATCGGAACGATGACATTGGGCTCGTCGCCGGCAAACTGGCGGGCGATCTGGGCTGCCGTCGCCGGATTGCCCTGCGCCGATTCGAACACGAATTTCAGGTTCTCGCCCTCTTTATAGCCCGCGGCCGTCAGCGCATCGAGAACGCCCTTGCGCGCTGCATCCAGCGCCGGATGTTCGACGATCGCCGTCACGGCGACGGTCACGTCATCAGCCTTTGCGGGCAGGGAAAGCGCCAAACTGGCGGCGAGAGCGAGCAGAACCGAACGCATGGGTATCCTCCTGAATGATTTTGGCGGCACTATTAGGAAAAGCGCATGCTTAAATCAATGCAGGAGAATTGTAGCGAGGATCAAACTTGCTGATCAGTCGTCGGCGCCGTGATTGGCGATCATCATCGCTTCGAAGGCCAGGCGTTCGGTCTTGCGCATGCGTTCGGATTCCGATTTCAGCTGGCCGCAGGCGGCAAGAATGTCGCGGCCGCGCGGCGTGCGGATCGGCGAAGCATAACCTGCCGAGTTGATGAAATCGGCGAATTTCTCGATCTGCTCCCAGTCCGAACACTGGTAGTTGGTGCCGGGCCAGGGATTGAACGGGATGAGGTTGATCTTTGCCGGCACGCCCTTCAAGAGCTTGATCAGCCCCTTGGCGTCTTCCAGGCTATCGTTGACGTCCTTCAGCATCACATATTCGAAGGTGATGCGCCGTGCGTTCGAAAGACCGGGATAGGCCCGGCAGGCTTCGATCAGTTCCTTCAGCGGGTACTTCTTGTTGATCGGCACCAGAATGTCGCGCAGGTCGTCGCGCACCGCATGCAGCGAGATTGCCAGCATGACGCCGATTTCTTCGCCGGTGCGGAAGATCTCCGGCACGACGCCGGAGGTGGACAACGTCACCCGGCGCCTGGACAGCGACAGGCCGTCGCCATCCGTGGCGATCAGCAATGCCTGCTTGACGGCATCGAAGTTATAGAGCGGCTCGCCCATGCCCATCATGACGATGTTGCTGACCTTGCGGCCCTCGGCAGGCATGATCGTACCCTGCGGCGCTTCACGATCCGGGAAGTCTCCAAGCCGGTCGCGGGCAAGCAGCAGCTGGGAAAGAATTTCCTCCGCCGTCAGGTTGCGCACCAGACGCTGCGTGCCGGTATGACAGAAGGAACAGGTGAGCGTGCAGCCGACCTGGCTGGAGATACAGAGCGTGCCGCGGCCCTCTTCCGGAATGTAGACGGCCTCGATCTCGACGGGACGTCCGGCGCCGCGGGCGGGAAAGCGCAGCAGCCATTTGCGCGTGCCGTCGTTGGAGACCTGCTCCTCGACGATCTCGGGACGTGCGATGGTGAAATGCTGCTTCAGCATCTCGCGCATGTCCTTGGCGACATTGGTCATATGGTCGAAATCGGAGACGCCGCGCACATAGATCCAGTTCCAGAGCTGCGAGACGCGCATCTTGATCTGCTTCTCGGCCACCCCTTTTTCCCGCAGTGCCGCCGCCATCTCTTCGCGCGATATGCCGATCAACGACGGCTTCTCGAGGCTGGCGGACGTGCGCGCCTGCGGCTTGGTCACATCTATCGCATCCATGACGGACATAGGCATTCATCCCGAATTCGAACACGTAACCGCCCCGCAAGCCCTGCGAACTTCAGGGCAAAGCCGGAAGACTGGCGGGTGCATGACGGCACATTGGCAGAAATTGAATGGCGGAACGGCGACTGAAATCGCGATCTGTCCGCTGTTGCGCGGCCTTTAGCATCATTTTGCCCGCGCGTCACTATCAAGCATGTCGCGCAAAACTGTGCAGCGGTTTTGCGACGACGACATGCTGAAATCAAAGACCTAAAGCGCGGCAGGCAGATCTGAAAGATCGCCGCGCTTTGGATGGAAACGACGAAGGCCGGCGCAAGGCCGGCCCTGGAAGCTCTGCGAACAAAAAAACGCTTATTTGCAGGTTTCGATCTGCTTCAGCGCAGCCGAGATACCCGAGAGCGAATAGCTGTAGGAGGTGCCGGTGCCCTTGCGCGAAACGGCATTCACCGTCATCGAATGACCCGTTTTCATCGCCGCGACGAGGGCTGGCTCCTGGGCAGCATTCTCGACCCAGCCGGCCTTGTCCTTGGTGAACATCACGAAGGTCTTGTTGTCGATGACCACGTTGATCTTTGAATTTTCCTTCACCGTATAGCCCATCATGGCCTGCGGCTCATAGGAGATGTTCTGGCCGGGGCGCTGCGAGACGATGAAGAAATTGTCACCGTGATCGACGCTTGCCGGCTGCTTTGCCGTCGGAACGGACAACACGTAGCACACGGTGCTCCTGCCCGACTTGTAGGAATAGGCGCCCCATGCCTGGAACTGCTGGATGCGGTTCGGCGCGGCCTGCTGCGCTTCCGCAACTCCGGCCATGGTCAGGGTGAGTGCGAGAGCGGATACGATACTTTTTACAAACATGGATTCCTGCCGGTTCTTGCGATTCAAGGCCCGAAGCGATCATAGCGGGCGCCGCATAATCACGATCTGCTTTATTTTGACTTAATTCAGGTTACCAAATGGTCAACAATAGCTGCGATTTGTATCTGCCTGTGTCATTTCAGCTCGAGTGTCAATTTTCGCACCTTTGACGGTATAGGCCGCGACATCGTGCCCCGATGGCACTGGCCGTCCGTTCGGGTGAATTTAAGACACAAAGATTCAGGCAAGAGTTTGACCTTTCCCAAATCCGTTGTACCTCATTAAGACTTGGAAATCCGGGACGAAATTATTGCCGCAGGGGGCTTGTGAGGAGACATGGATGCCGAGGAAAGACAGCGTTTCGCTGCCCTCGCCAAGGCCGTCGCGGACGATCGCGACCAGCAGGCCTTTTCCATCCTGTTCGACTATTTCGCACCCCGCCTGAAGGCCTGGCTGATGCGCCAGAAGATGACACCAGGCGAGGCCGAGGAACTGGTCCAGGAGATCATGATCGTGCTCTGGCACAAGGCGGATCTCTATGATGCCACGCGATCTTCGCTCTCAACCTGGCTTTTCCGCATTGCCCGCAACCGCCGCATCGACATGCAACGCCGCGCCAATACCCGCATCTTCGACGAGACCGACCCGGCCCTGCAGCCGCCCGCCGATATCGGCGCGGAGGAAATTATCGCCAATGACGATCGCGACGCCAGGATACGCGCCGCCGTCGGGCAGTTGCCGGAGGAACAGCGCGACATGCTGCGCGCCGCCTTCTTCCTCGGCCAATCGCATTCGGAGATCGCCGAATCAACCGGGCTGCCGCTCGGTACGGTGAAGTCGCGCATCCGGCTTGCCTTTGGCAAGCTCCGCAAGGTGCTGGAACGCGAAATCGCCTGACTCTTTAATTTAGAACGGGATTCAGATCGTCTTCATCGCTTCTTCCGGCCGGTCGGCAAGAACGCGGTCGGCCGCTTCGTAATGGCCCGGCCTTATATGGCCACGCACCATAGCGAAGGCGGCCGAAAGCACGGCGATGTCGTCGGAAAAGCCGATGACGGCGAAAACATCCGGGATCATGTCGATCGGCATGACAAAATAGGCGAGCGCCGCGAGCAGCACGCCGCGCACCTTCGTCGGCGTCTGCGGATCGAGCGCGCAATAGAAACCGGCAACCACATCGCGCGAGAACGGGATCTGCCGCACGGCCCGCCGGAAGGTCGGCCAGAATTTCTGCCTTACGGTCTTCTCGCGCCGGCTCTGGGTGTCCTCGTCGCCCGGCAACAGGATTTCCCCGAATTTAACCTCGTCCATCCCTGCATCCCTTTCGTCCAAGCGAACATATGGTGATGGCGGACCGGCTTTCAATCGGCCCCGCTGTCAAACGATACGGCGCGCCGCAGCCTTCTCCATGGCTTTGGCGAGCTTGAAATCCAGCTCCGTCAGTCCGCCGGCATCATGTGTGTTCAGCGTCACCTCCACCCTAGAATAGACGTTGAACCATTCGGGATGATGATTGAGCTTCTCGGCCGCAAGTGCTGCCTCCGTCATGAACCCGAAAGCCTCGATGAAATTTGCGAACTTGTACGTCTTCGAGATCGAAGAACCCGCATCATTGAGCGCCCAGCCTGCAAGTCCGGCCAGTTGCGCCTCGGCCGCCGTCCGTTCCAGTCTTTCCATTTTCATGCCATGGTCCTCTTCTCTGTCCGACAGGTTTACCGATGAAACGCATCAGCATCCTCTTCGTTTGCATGGGCAATATATGCCGTTCTCCGCTCGCGGAAGGAATTTTTGGCCATCTCGTCGCCGAAGCGGGTTTGACCGGCGATTTTACCATCGATTCCGCCGGCACCGGCGGCTGGCATGAAGGCGAGCCACCCGACCGGCGTTCGATCGCCGCTGCGAAAAACCACGGCATCGACATATCGGGGCAACGCGCCCGCCGCATCCAATCGAGGGATTTCAGGGATTTCGATCTGATCCTCGCCATGGACCGCGACAATGTGGCGGCGCTCGAAAAAAGCGCGCCGCATGGGGCGAATATCCGCCTTTTCGGGGATGCCGCGCTCGGAACCGGAGAGGATATCCCCGATCCCTATTATGGCGGCCCGGGCGGCTTCGAGCTGGTCTACACCAGGCTCTTGGCCGGCTGCAGCAGCCTGCTCGATACGCTGGGCGTCGAACGGGCCTCATGCAGCGGGAACACTTCCTCGGTGAGGTAGGGCCCGCCGCCGACCGATTCGCGCGACGAAAGCAGCACGAAGCGCGGCGCGGTGAAAGTTGCGGTGTGGAAGTTGCCGCGTCCCGCCAGATATTGCACGACATCGTCGAGCCGCGAGGATTTGAGCCGCGCCAGCGTCACATGCGGCATGAACTTGCGGGGATCGGGCGGCAGGCCGATTCGCTGGCAGATGCGCTCGATCTCGCCCTGCAGGGCGTACATCTCAGGCGATTGCGAAACGCCGGCCCAGACCGAATGCGGTTTCTTCGAGCCGAAGGAACCGATTCCTTCGAGCCGGAACTGGAATTCCGGCCGATCGATCCGGTCGAGGCGTTCAACGATTTCATCGGCCGTGCGGCCGTCGACATCACCGATGAAACGCAGGGTGATGTGGTAATTCTCCACATCGATCCATCGTGCTCCGGGGAGGCCACCGCGCAGCAATGAAAGGCTCATCGCCGCATTGCGCGGAATTTCGAGGGCGGTAAACAGTCTCGGCATCACGAGCACTCCCCGAATCTTTTGCAGGTGCTCACACGGAATCACGCAATCAACAACCGCGCAAGCCCCTATTTCTTCACAGAAGAAATCGTTTCGACGAAATTTGTGACAGCAGGCTCCATCTTTTCGACCATGACGTCGATGCCTTTCGCATTTGGATGCATGCCGTCTTCAAGCTTCAGCCCGGCCTCCAGCGCGACGCCGTCGAGGAAGAAGGCATAGAGCGGAAGCCCATGTTTTTCCGAAAGTTTCTGGTAGATCGGGTTGAATCGTGCGGCATAGTCCGCCCCCATGTTCGGCGGCGCCATCATGCCGGCGAGCAGCACGGCAATCCCCCGCTCTTTTAGCCGGGTAATCATCTGATCGAGATTCTTCTCGCTCTCCTCGGGCGGGATGCCGCGCAGCGCATCATTGGCGCCGAGCTCCAGAATGACCCCGTCGGTGCCGTCGGGCACCGACCAGTCGATGCGCGCAAGGCCCGCTGCCGTCGTATCGCCGGAGACCCCGGCATTGGCGACGGTGATGTCGAGCCCCTTCGCCTTCAGGGCTGCCTGCAGCTTTTCCGGAAAGCCGTCGCCGGCCGGCAATTGATAGCCCGCCATCAAACTGTCCCCAAAACCGACGAGGTTGATCGTCCGGGCATTGGCCGCAGCGGCAAAGATCAGCGAGACGGCAATGACGGTGAATTGAAGGGCGGCAACTTTAAATCTCATTCTGGCTTCCCTAGATTGGCGAAGTGCCGTTATGCGGCCATTCTGTTGGGGATTTATATAGGGCGATTTCTGTTGGCAAAAACCATTATCGAGTTGAAGAGCGCCGATCTGACCCTTGGCAGCGCAGCCGCCTCCGTTCACGTGCTGAAGGGCATCGATCTCGATGTCGCGGCCGGCGAATCCGTCGGCATCGTCGGCCCTTCCGGCTCCGGCAAATCCACCCTGCTGATGGTGCTTGCCGGGCTGGAGAAACTCGACAGCGGCGAGATCAATATCAACGACACGCCGCTCCATAGTCTCAGCGAGGATGAGGTCGCCGATTTCCGCGGCCGCAACATCGGCATCGTCTTCCAGTCCTTCCACCTGATCGCCAACATGACGGCGCTGGAAAACGTCGCCGTGCCGCTCGAGCTCGCCAATGTCCGCAACGCCTTCGAGATCGCCCATCGCGAGCTGAAATCGGTCGGCCTCGGTGAACGGCTGAACCACTATCCCGGCCAGCTTTCCGGCGGCGAGCAGCAGCGCGTGGCGATCGCCAGGGCGCTCGCCCCCTCGCCCGCCCTGCTGATCGCCGACGAACCCACAGGCAATCTCGACACCGAGACCGGCCGCCAGATCGCCGACCTTCTGTTCTCCAAGCAGACCGAACGCGGCATGACCCTGCTTCTCGTCACCCACGACGTCGCGCTGGCAAACCGCTGCTCACGCCAGATCCGCGTCCGCTCCGGCAGGATCGAGGGCGACAGCGCCGCCCGCCACAGCGAGGCGGCGATCGCATGAGAATGATCACCCCGCGCGTCTCGCTTGCTTTTCGTCTGGCGCTCCGCGAGTTGCGCGGCGGCATCCGCGGCTTCTACATTTTCCTTGCCTGCATCGCGCTCGGCACCGGCGCGATTGCCGCCGTCAATTCCGTCTCGCAGTCGATCACCGATACGATCGCCTCGCAGGGGCAGGAGCTGCTGGCCGGCGACGTCCGCTTCGAACTCAACAACCGCGAAGCCACGCCTCAGGAGTTGGGTTTCCTCGAAAGCCTCGGCACAGTTTCGGTTTCAACGGGCCTGCGCTCGATGGCCCGCAAGCCTGACGGCTCCGATCAGGCGCTGGTCGAGGTCAAGGCCGTCGATGAGGGCTACCCGCTCTACGGCAGGTTCGTGGCCGAACCGGATTATCCGCTTGCAGCGCTGCTTTCGGGCCAAGGCGGCACCTATGGTGCGGTGGCAGCGCCCCTGCTTCTCGATCGTCTCGGGCTTGCAGTCGGCGACGAACTGCTGCTCGGCAACGTCAAGCTCAGCATCACCGGCACGGTGAAAACCGAGCCGGATGCGCTGTCGGAAGGCTTCGGTTTCGCGCCGCGTCTGCTCGTCAGCCGCCAGGCGCTCCAGGCCTCCGGGCTGATCCAGACGGGAAGCCTGGTCGAACATGCCTACAAGATCCGGCTGGAAGACAAGGGCGCGATGTCGGGCATCCAGGCGCGCGCCTCCAAGGAATTCCCCTCCGCCGGCTGGGCGATCCGCACCAGCGATCGCGCAGCGCCCTCGCTCACCGAAAACATTACCCGCTTCTCGCAGTTCCTGACGCTGGTCGGTCTCACCGCGCTGATCGTCGGCGGCGTCGGCGTGGCCAATGCCGTGCGCGCCTTCCTCGATGCCAAGCGGACGACCATCGCCACGTTCAAATGTCTCGGCGCCCCGGCCCAGGTCGTCGTCCTGATCTATCTTTTCCAGATCGCCATCATCGCCCTCGGCGGCATCCTCATCGGCCTCGTCATCGGCGCGTTGTCGCCGATCTTCGCCGCGCAGTTCCTGGCGCAATTCCTGCCGGTCTCCACGATGCCGACCCTCTATCCCGGCGCCCTGCTGCTCGCCACGCTCTTCGGTATCCTGACGACGCTGGCCTTCGCCATCCTGCCGCTCGGCCATGCCCGCGAAGTGCCGGCGACCGCCCTCTTCCGCGAGCAGGGCTTCGAGGCCCGCCGCCTGCCCTCTTGGCCCTACATCCTGCTTGCCGCTGTCTTCATGGCCGCTCTTGCCGGCCTTGCCATCCTGACCGCCTATGACCGTTTCATCGCCGTCGTCTTCGTCGGTGCGATCGTCTTCGCCTTCGTCGTCCTGCGCCTCGTCGCAGCAGCGATCGCCTGGCTCGCGCGCCGCAGCCCGCGCGTCAATTCACCCGCCTTGCGGCTGGCGATCGGCAATATCCACCGCCCCGGCGCACTGACGCCCTCGGTCGTGCTGTCGCTTGGCCTCGGACTGGCATTGCTGGTGACGCTGACCTTGATCGACGGCAACCTGCGCCAGCAGCTGACCGGCCGCATGAACGAGGGCGCACCGAACTTTTTCTTCGTCGATATCCAGAGCGCCGAGGTCGGCGCATTCCGCGATCTCGTCCAGGCGCAGGCGCCGCAGGGCAAGCTCGTCGAAGTGCCGATGTTGCGCGGCCGGATCGTCGCCTTCAACGGCGAGGACGTCAGCAAACTGACCGTGCCGGCGGCCGGCCGCTGGGTGCTGAACGGCGATCGCGGCATCACCTATGCCGAGACCCTGCCGGAGAACGCCGCCCTCACCGAAGGCAGCTGGTGGGACAAGGATTACAGCGGCGAGCCGCTCGTTTCCTTCTCCTCGGAAGAGGCGCATGAGCTCGGCCTGAAGATCGGCGATACCGTCACCGTCAACGTGCTCGGCCGCAACATCACGGCGAAGATCGCCAATCTGCGCCGCGTCGAATGGGAATCGCTGTCGATCAATTTCGTCATGGTCTTCTCGCCGAACACATTTCGCGGCGCTCCGCATGCCTGGCTGGCGACGCTGACGGATCCCTCGTCGACGCCCGCCGAAGATGCGGCAATCCTGAAATCAGTCACCAACACCTATCCGACGATCACCAGCGTGCGGGTCAAGGACGCGATCGATATCGTCAACCAGCTGGTCGCGCAGCTGGCGACCGCGATCCGCGCCGCCGCCTCTGTCGCCCTCATCGCCTCGATCCTCGTCCTTGCCGGGGCGCTTGCTGCCGGAAACCGGGCGCGCACCCACGACGCGGTGGTGCTGAAGACGCTCGGCGCCACGCGCGCCATGCTGATCCGCGCCTTCAGCTACGAATATCTGATCCTTGGGCTTGCGACCGCGATCTTCGCGCTGATCGCCGGCAGCGTCGCCGCCTGGTTCATCGTCGCCCGCATCATGCGTCTGCCGTCAACCTTTCTGCCCGACGTGGCGGGGTTGACGCTTGTGACCGCGCTCGTCCTCACCGTCGGCATCGGCCTGATCGGCACTTGGCGCATACTTGGGCAAAAGGCGGCCCCCGTTTTGCGCGAGCTTTGACCGGGCAGCGGCACTCAAACCCTTCACCTTACGGCGATTTAACCGGCCGAGCCTCTGCAAGCCTCTTGTTTGCAATGGGCGAAAGCCTCATATTATCCGCAGGCATGCTGGAGCTCCGCAGCGGCGCCCGGGTCGAAAACCCCGACACCGTATTTCCATCGGAGCTTGTAAGAGGAAACTATGGCTGATCTCCGTAACTATCAAAGCCGCGCTCAGACCGGCGAGATGATTGATCAAGGCCTGCGCGCTTATATGCTCAAGGTCTACAACCTGATGGCGCTGGGTCTGGCGATCACCGGTGTGGCCGCATATCTGTCGTTCCAATTCGCCTTCGCCAATGGCGAGCTGACCGCTTTCGGTCAGGCGATCTATGTGAGCCCGCTGAAGTGGGTGGTCATTCTGGCGCCGCTGGCTCTGGTGTTCTTCCTGAGCTTCCGGATTCATACCATGACGGTGGCCGCCGCCCAGACGACCTTTGCAGTCTACGCCGCGCTCGTCGGCCTGTCGCTCTCGTCGATCTTTCTGATCTACACCGGCCAGAGCGTCGTTCAGACCTTCTTCGTCACCGCCGCCTCCTTCGGCGCGCTGTCGCTTTACGGCTACACGACGAAGCGTGACCTGTCGGCGATGGGCTCGTTCCTGATCATGGGTCTGTTCGGCCTGATCATCGCTTCGCTGGTCAACATCTTCCTGGCTTCGTCGGCTGTGCAGTTCGCGATCTCCGTGCTCGGCGTTCTGATCTTCGCAGGCCTCACCGCCTACGATACGCAGCGGATCAAGGAACTGTACCTGGAAGCCGATGACGTTGCCGTGGCCGGCCGCAAGGCGATCATGGGTGCGCTGACGCTCTATCTCGACTTCATCAACCTCTTTATGTTCCTGCTGCAGTTCATGGGCAACCGTAAATAAGCAGGGCAGACTGAGATCGAAAAGGCGGCTTCGGCCGCCTTTTTTGTTGCGCAGGCTTTCGCGGAGTGGTCTTAGGAAACCTTACTTTTCCCGATGGATGCCGCCGAATGTCATTCCGCCTGCGCGATGCCTCCCAAGCCGATATCCCCGCCATTGCCGATATCTATCGCGAATCCGTCCTCAACGGCGTCGCGAGCTACGAGATCGTGCCGCCTTCCGAGGCCGAGATGGCGCTGCGTTTTTCGACGATCGTCAGCCAGCAATATCCCTATATCGCGGCCATCGGCACGGACGGAACCCTGCTCGGCTACGCCTATGCTTCGGCCTTTCGCACGCGTCCAGCCTATCGCTGGATGGTCGAGGACTCCATCTACCTCGCGCCTGAGGCCCGCGGCCGGGGCGTCGGCAAGGCGTTGCTTGCCGAGCTGATCGAGCGCTGCACCGGCCTCGGCTTTCGGCAGATGACTGCCGTCATCGGCGGCGCCAACCCCGCCTCTATCGCGCTTCACCGGAAGGCCGGCTTCGAGGAGATCGGTCTGATGCGGGGCACCGGCTACAAGCACGGCCGCTGGCTGGATACGATGTTGATGCAGCGCAGCCTCGGCGAGGGGATGGCGACCGATCCGGATCCGTCCGCCTATCCCGGCACGCTGTTTACCGGTTGATGCGGCTTATTTGTCGACGAGCTTCAGGGCCTTGTCGAACACCTTCAGCACCTGGTTCAGCTCGTGACCGCGCTTCAGGATCGTGCCGTGGACGTTGATGACGGAATAGGCGCCCTGCTTGGCGGCGAGCTTCGGGTTTTTCTCGATGCGGAAGAGCGGCATTTCGCCGGAACGCTTGAAGACGGAAAAGACCGCCCTGTCCTTCAGGTGATCAATGGCGTAGTCGCGCCATTCACCGTCACCGACCATGCGGCCGTAGATCCAGAGGATCGCGTCCAGTTCGCGCCGGTGGAAGGTCACCGGAAGCGGGTCCTTGCTTTGCTTGTATTCCCTGAGATCGACGACGACTGAGGAACTATTGTCGACGGAGCGGCTTTCGCCGTGTCGCAAATCCGGCTGATCTGTCATCAGTCTCCCAAGGCCTCCGCATGTGACAGGAGAGTGACAGTTTGCCCGAGCCGCCGCAAATTGCAAGAGCGCCAGCCGTCACATTCGGCCGCACGACAACGCCGCTTGTCTCTCGGGCAAAGACGCTGCGGCACTTTGAATCTGCGCATCATGCCTTCTAAAAGTTGGGTCCGAATTCGGAAAGCATGATGCCCTGGATAGGCTCACGCTTTCTCCGCAGCGCCGCATTTCAGTCAAAACAGCGCCTCATTTGCAGGAGATTTATGAATTCCAGTTTGGCGCCAGCGCGCCAAAGGGCCCGGCGGAGCGTATCGACCTTAACCCCAGCCCCGAATACGCTCGGCCGGGCCGCCCCAGCACTTCATCCACAACCGGATGAAATCTCAGATATTTTTGCCAGCCATGACAACGGTCGCGCCGAGGATCGCAGCCGGATCGCCGTCTGCGGTCGCCGATTGCAGCAGGATCGCGCAGCCCTCGAGCTGCGGCCGCTGCAACACGCTGGCCGGCAGCGTCAGACTGGTTGCCTTGCCGTCCCACATGCCGATGGTTTCGACATTGGTGACGCTGTGCAGGTAGGAAAGCTTCCGGCCGCTGTTCTCGCCCTTTTCGACGTCGATGGTCTTTTCCTTGTCGAAATAGACCATCACGACATTGGCCTTGCCCTGTCCCGCACCGATCTTGATCTCCAGCTCGTCGCCGCGCATCGCGGCGTTGATCGGAACGGTCAGCCCGTTGCCTTCGCTGCTGTAGGTGTCGATCTTGCTGTTGATACCGTTGAGATCGGCGCCGGCCAGATGGCCGCGTCCGTTGACGATCGCCTGCGGCGTGTAGACGTTGCTGCGGCCCATCGTTCTGGCATAGCCATATTGCCGTTCGGTGTTTTCCTTGGAGCTCAGCGTATCGGCCCAGCCGAGATAATTCCAGTAATCGACATGATAGGCGAGCGCGATAACATCGCCCTGATTCACCAGCGTGCGGAAAGCCGCATCAGCCGGAGGACAGGAGGAGCAGCCCTGCGCCGTGAAGAGTTCAACGACACCTTTCGGCGTGCCGTCTTCGGCCTGCAGCGGGCCTGACAGAACAACGCCAGCGATCAGCGGAATCAAAAAACGGGGGGACATTCACCTGCACCTCTTTTTCAGCGCCGACAGCATGTTGGAACCGCAGGCCCTGACATATGAACGTACGAATAATCCTTCCGGGTCCAAACGAAAAGTCACGAACGGGTGAGACGGAGCTCCACCGGAACTTGCGGAAAACAAATCATCGTGAGCCCGTCCGAATACTGTCGCCACACAGAAAAGCCGCCGGAAACTGCTCTCCGGCGGCCATTATCAATCAAGTCTCCTAAATCCGGATGAATCTGAATCCGGATTTACATCAAAGAAGAAGAGCATGATGTCGTCCGAAAACCGCTCACACTTTTCGGCATCATGCTCTGAAAATCAGGCAGCGAGATCGCGCAGAACCGTCTGCAGGATGCCGCCATTGTTGAGGTAGATCACCTCGTCGAGCGTATCGACACGCGACAGCAGCGGAACCTCCTTCACGGTGCCGTCGCCATAGGTGATCTTGGCGATCTTCTTCTCGCGCGGCTTGATCTTTTCCAGACCTTCGATGGTGACGAGTTCATCACCCTTGAGGCCGAGGCTCTGCCAGGTCGTGCCCTCTTCGAAGACGAAGGGAATGATACCCATGCCGACTAGGTTCGAACGATGGATGCGCTCGAAGGACTGGGCGATCACCGCCTTGACGCCGAGCAGGTTGGTGCCCTTGGCAGCCCAGTCGCGCGAAGAGCCGTTGCCATATTCGACACCGGCGAAGATGACCAGCGGCACGCCTTCCTGCTTGTACTGCATCGCCGCGTCGTAGATCGAGGTTTCGTCCTTCGACGGATAGTGGATGGTGTAACCGCCTTCCTTGCCGTTCGGGCCGAGCATGTGGTTGCGGATGCGGATATTGGCAAAGGTGCCGCGCATCATCACTTCATGGTTGCCGCGGCGCGTGCCGTACTGATTGAAGTCGGCAACGGCGACGTCGTGACCGAGCAGATAGGCGCCTGCCGGCGATGCCGCCTTGATCGAACCGGCCGGCGAGATGTGGTCGGTGGTGATCTTGTCGCCGAACAGGCCAAGCACGCGGGCGCCCTTGATGTCGGAAACGCCGGTGCCCTTCTTGCCCATGCCGACGAAGTAAGGCGGGTTCTGGACATAGGTCGAATTGTCGTCCCAGGCATAGGTCTGGCCCGGCGGAACCTGGACGGCTTGCCAGTTGACGTCGCCCTTGAAGACGTCGGCATATTTGCTTTCGTAGAGTTCGCGCGTCACGTATTTCAGGATGAACTCCTGGACCTCCTTCGAGGTCGGCCAGATGTCCTTCAGGTAAACGGGATTACCGTTCTGGTCCTCGCCGATCGGCTCCTTGGTCAGATCCTTCTGCACTGTACCGGCCAGCGCATAAGCGACGACGAGCGGCGGAGAGGCCAGATAGTTCGCCTGTACGTCGGGCGAGATACGGCCTTCGAAGTTGCGGTTGCCGGAGAGAACGCCGGAAACGATGAGGCCCTTGTCGTTGATCGTCTTCGAGATCGGCGCCGGCAGCGGACCGGAATTGCCGATGCAGGTGGTGCAGCCGAAGCCGACGAGGTTGAAGCCGAGCTTGTCGAGGTCGGCCTGCAGGCCCGACTTGGCGAGATATTCGCCGACGACCTGGCTTCCCGGTGCCAGCGAGGTCTTCACCCACGGCTTCGTCTTCAGGCCCTTGGCAACAGCGTTGCGGGCAAGCAGGCCGGCAGCGATCAGGACCGACGGATTGGAGGTGTTGGTGCAGGAGGTGATGGCAGCGATCGCCACGTCGCCATGGCCGAGATCGAAATCCGTGCCTTCGACGGCATAGCGGTTCGAAAGCTGACCGGGCTTCTTGTAGTCCGTGTCCATCGAGCCGGCGAAACCGGAAGCGATGTTCTCCAGCGAAATGCGGCCTTCCGGACGCTTCGGGCCGGCCATCGACGGCACGACGTCGCCGAGATCGAGTTCCAGCGTGTCGGTGAAGACGAGTTCGGAGCCGTCGCCCTCGCGCCACATGCCCTGCGCCTTCGAATAGGCTTCGACGAGCGCGATACGGTCCTTGGTGCGGCCGGACATGTTGAGATAGTTGATCGTCTCGCCGTCGACCGGGAAGAAGCCGCAGGTGGCGCCGTATTCCGGGCCCATATTGCCGATCGTCGCACGGTCGGCGAGCGGCATGTTGTCCATGCCCGGGCCGAAGAATTCGACGAACTTCGAAACGACGCCCTTCTTGCGCAGCATCTGCACGACGGTGAGAACGAGGTCGGTCGCGGTGACGCCTTCCTTGAGCTTGCCGGTCAGCTTGAAGCCGATGACCTCAGGCAGCAGCATCGAGACCGGCTGGCCGAGCATCGCCGCTTCCGCTTCGATACCGCCCACACCCCAGCCGAGAACACCGAGACCGTTGATCATCGTCGTGTGGCTGTCGGTGCCGACGCAAGTATCGGGATAGGCGATCGTCTCGCCGTCCTCTTCCTTGGTCCAGACGGTCTGACCGAGATATTCGAGATTGACCTGATGACAGATACCGGTGCCGGGAGGCACGACGCGGAAGTTCTTGAAGGCCTGCTGGCCCCACTTCAGGAAGCGGTAGCGCTCGCCGTTGCGCTGGTATTCCAGCTCGACGTTACGGGCGAAAGCCTGCGGCGTTCCGAATTCGTCGACGATGACGGAGTGGTCGATGACGAGATCGACGGGAACGAGCGGGTTGATCTTCTCGGGATCGCCGCCGAGCGACACCATCGCGTCGCGCATCGCGGCAAGATCGACGACGGCGGGAACGCCGGTGAAGTCCTGCATCAGCACGCGCGCCGGGCGATAGGCGATTTCGTTTTCGACCGCACCCTTGTTGTTCAGCCATTCGGCGACGGCCAGGATGTGCTGCTTGGTGACAGACTGGCCGTCTTCGAAGCGCAGCAGGTTTTCGAGCAGCACTTTCATCGAATAGGGAAGCTTCGACACGCCGGCCAGACCGTTTGCCTCAGCCTTGGGCAGGCTGTAATAGACATAGTCCTTCCCGTTCACGGAAAGCGTGGAACGACAATTGAAACTGTCAAGAGATTTAGACACGAGAGACCCCGTTTCTGATAGCCAACACAGTCGTGCGAACGCCTATGCACTTAATGCACATCAGGATGCGGGTACGGCCATTTCCGCTGTCCGCACGTGGAACAGACGCTCCAAGTTCGGCGCAAGGATGAAATTCACGCCGACCGCTGGCGTGGTTGCAGGTCTTATAGATAATTTCCTAAAAACTTGCCATACCCGAAAACAGTCAAAATCGGACATTTTTTGACCCCGCCGCAAGCCGAAACCAAGAAAGAGCCGACGCATGCATTTCACCGCCGAAAATCTGGCTGCAAGGCGCGGTGAGGATCTGATTTTCGTAAACATTTCCTTTCACTTGGCGGCCGGCGAGGCGCTTGTCCTCACGGGAAGAAATGGATCGGGAAAATCCACATTGCTGCGCGTCGCCGCCGGCCTCCTGAGACCGGAAAAAGGCACTGTCATCTTCCGCGACGAAAAGGGCGGGGAAGACCGCCATCCGGGCGAGGTCAGTCACTACCTTGGTCATCGAAACGCAATGAAGAATGAACTTACGGTTGCAGAAAACCTCGACTTCTGGCGCGCCTTTCTCGGCAATCCAGGCGGTGCTGCCGGCCTCTCCGTCGAGGACGCCGCCGACGCCGTCGGCCTTTCGGGAATCACCCATCTTCCCTTCGGTTATCTCTCCGCCGGCCAGCAGCGCCGGATGGCCTTCGCCAAGCTGCTCGTCGCCCACCGCCCCATCTGGATCCTCGACGAACCCACAGCGGCGCTCGATGCCAGCGCTGACCGGCTGTTTGCCGAATTGATTGCCGCACATCTGACCAAGGGGGGCATCGTGCTGGCGGCAACACATCAGCCGCTGGGGGTGGAGAATGCGCGGGAATTGAAGATGACGGGCTTTGCCGGCGTGGATGCGGGGGTATGGGGGTGATGTTTCTCGACGTGGGTGCCTCATCCATCGCACATGCAGAAAGCCGCCGCGCATGACCGCCCTCTTCCTTCGCGACCTGAAACTTTCCATCCGCGCCGGCGGCGGTGCGCTGATCGGCGTGCTGTTCTTCCTGACCATCGTCGCCGTCATCCCTTTCGGCGTCGGTCCCGATCTCAAGCTGCTGTCGCGCATCGGTCCCGCCATCGTCTGGATCGGCGCACTGCTTGCCGCCCTGCTCGGCCTCGACCGCCTGTTTCAGGCCGAGCGCGATGACGGATCGCTCGACCTGATGCTGATGCAGGAAACACCGCTTGTCCTCACCGTGCTGGTTAAATGCGTCGCCCACTGGACGGCCACCAGCCTGCCGCTCGTCATCGCCTCGCCGCTGCTCGGCCTGTTCATGAATATGGATGAGACGGCGATTGCTGCCACCATGCTGACGCTGCTCGTCGGATCGCCCGCCATCACCTTCATCGGCGCGGTCGGTGCCGCCGTCGCCGTGGCGCTGCCCCGCGGCGGCCTGCTGGTCTCGATCCTCGTGCTGCCGCTGACCATTCCGGTGCTGATCTTCGGCGTCAGCGCCGCCTATGCCGCGGTCGAGGATCCCGCCCCGTTCCTGCCGCCCTTCCTCATCCTGATTGCGCTGACGCTCTTCTTCGCCGTCATCGGTCCGGCCGCCGCCGCCCTGGCGCTGCGAAACACAGCGGATTGATGGGCCATTCGATTGCGGGAAAAGCCGGATCAAGGTATGGAAGCGGACATGAGCGAAACGAGCCTTGCCATCAGCAAATTCAGCGATCTCGCCAACCCGACACGGTTTCTGGCGCTGGCGGCGCGCGCCATTCCATGGCTGGCCGGCATCACCGCCCTCTGTTTTATCGTCGGCCTCTATCTGAGCTTCGCCACCGAAGGCGACTACCAGCAGGGCGAGACCGTCCGCATCATGTATGTGCATGTGCCCTCGGCCTGGCTTTCGATGATGTGCTATACGATCATGAGCGTCTCGGCGATCGGCACGCTAGTCTGGCGCCATCCGCTGGCCGATGTCTCTGCCAAGGCTGCAGCCCCGCTCGGCGCCGCCTTCACCCTGCTCGCCCTCGTCACCGGCTCGCTGTGGGGCAAGCCGATGTGGGGGACCTGGTGGGTCTGGGATGCTCGGCTGACCTCCGTCTTCGTTCTCTTCCTGATGTATCTCGGGCTGATTGCGCTCGGGCGCGCCATCGACGACCCGTCGAAGGCCGCACGCGTCAGCGCCGTGCTCATCCTCGTCGGCTTCGTCAACATCCCGATCATCAAATTCTCGGTCGAGTGGTGGAACACCTTGCACCAGTCGGCAAGCGTGCTGCGCCTCGACGGCCCGGCGATCGATCCGGAATTCCTGCGGCCGCTCTTCATCATGGCGATCGCTTTCACGCTGCTCTTCTTCACGCTGCATATCATGGCGATGAGGAACGAGATCTGGCGCCGCCGCATCGCCGCCCAGCGCCGCCTTGCCGCCCGCATGGCCAGCCGGGAGGAATAGACCGTGACGCATGCCTTCTACGTCTACGCCTCCTATGGCTTCGCAGCTCTGGTGACGGTCGCCGTCACGGTCTGGACCTGGGCCGACGGTCGCGCCCGCCGCCGGGAACTTGCTGCCCTCGAGGCCGCCGGTATCCGCCGCCGCTCGGCGCGTGTAAGGGATGGCGAATGAGCGACACGCCGGAAAAGACGACCGACAGGCCACGGGCGCTTGGTCGCTACACCTTGGCGCTTCTGCCGCTGATCGTCTTCGGCGGCATTGCGGCCACCGCCGCCAAGATGCTCTACGACCAGGATTTCCATGGCAAGAACATCACCGAAATCCCCTCCGCCCTGATCGGTACCAAGGCACCGGCGCTGAACCTTCCGCCGCTCGACGGCGCCAACCTGCCGGCGCTGACCGATGCCGCCATCAAGGGCAAGCTGACCCTCGTCAACGTCTTCGCCTCCTGGTGCCTCCCCTGCCGGGACGAACACCCCGTCTTGAAAGAACTGGCGAAGGACGGGCGGCTGAACATCGTCGCCATCAACTACAAGGATCAGAGCGACAACGCCCTGCGTTTCCTCGGCGAGCTCGGCAACCCCTACAAGGCAATCGGCATCGATCCGAATGGCAAGGCGGCGATCGACTGGGGCGTCTACGGCATTCCGGAAAGCTACCTGGTCGGCCCCGACGGGACGATCCTCTACAAGCGTGTCGGCCCCTTCGACGATACCAGCCTGAAGGAAGGGCTGTTTCCAGCGATGGAGAAGGCGCTCGGCAAGCCCGCTTCGTAGCGGGGTCTATCCTTACACCCCGCCTTGCCAGACCTTGATCGCCTCGACCGGCCAGATCAGCATGACAACGTTGAGCGTCAGGTTGTCGCGGATCATGTAGCCGGTGAAAATCTCGAAGAAGATGGCGATCGCCACCGTCAGCGCCACCGGCGCGCGCCGCGCGAAGAAGAAGCCGATGCACATGAAGACGGTGTCCATCGCCGAATTCAGGATGCTGTCGCCGTAATAATCGAGCGCGATCGTCGCGGTGCGGTAGCGGTCGATGATGAGCGGCGAATTCTCGAGCAGCTCCCAGCCGGATTCGATCAACAGCGCCAGCAGCAGCCTTGCCGCCAGCGGCTTGCCGCGCAGCAGGAGATGCGCGAGCCCGTAGAACAGGAAGCCGTGGATGATATGCGACGGTGTGTACCAATCCGACAGATGCTGCGAATTGCCGCTGGTATTGACCCCACCCTCCCAGAGCTTGACGTAACCGCAGGCGCAGATCGGCACGCGGCCCATCATATATTCAGCGGCGATCTGAATGATCAGCACCGCAAGGCAGGCGACAAACCAGAAGGTCTGGTGCTTTACGCGATATTCGGCCTCTGCAGCGCTCACTTTTCGCCGTCCGTTTCCAGGTTGACGCTATGCTTCAGCACCAGCGGCATCTGCGCCAGCGTGAAGATGATGGTGATCGGCATCGTGCCCCAGACCTTGAAGGCGACCCAAGTATCGTCCGAAAAATTGCGCCAGACGACTTCGTTCAGCACGGCGAGGAAGAGAAAGAAGATGCCCCACCGGATGGTCAGCTTGCGCCAGCCTTCGGCATCGAGCTGGAAGGCGGCGTTGAAGACATAACCGAGCAGCGACCTGCCGAAGGCCAGCCCGCCGAGCAGCGCCACTCCGAAAAGCGCGTTGACGATGGTCGGCTTCATCTTGATGAAGGTCTCGTTCTGCAGCCAGATCGACAGCGAGCCGAAGATGACGACGACGATGCCGGATACGAAGGGCATGATCGGCAGATGGCCGAGCACGATCTTCGAAACGATCAGCGAGAGGATCGTCGCCGCCATGAAGAGCCCGGTCGCGACGAACAGCGGTCCGCCGAGTTCGGAAAGAGCGGGAAACTTCTCTACCAGCCACTGGCCGCGCAGATTGGCGAAGAAGAAGATCATCAGCGGCCCGAGTTCCAGCGCCAGTTTCAGCAGCGGATGATGCCGGTCGGCGGCGCTCGGGGTGATATCGCTCTCTGTGCTCATGCGTTCTTCAAACCTGTTTTTCCTGGGAATCTGTTTCCCGGCCGTGCCCTGCAGGCTTTCGGCGGCATATCTGTGGCATCATTGCCCAAGTCCGGCAATGGCATGGGCAAAATCCTCGGCCTCGAACGGCTCCAGATCCTCGACACCCTCGCCGACGCCGATGAAATAGACCGGCAGCTTATGCTTGGCGGAGATGGCGACGAGAATGCCGCCGCGCGCCGTGCCGTCGAGCTTGGTCATGATCAGCCCGTTGACGCCGGCGACGTTGCGGAAGATCTCGACCTGGCTCAGCGCATTCTGCCCCGTCGTGGCGTCGAGCGTCTGCAGCACGGTGTGCGGCGCATCGGGATCGAGCTTGCCGAGCACGCGCACGATCTTCTCGAGCTCGGCCATCAGCTCGGCCTTGTTCTGCAGGCGGCCGGCGGTATCGACGATCAGCACGTCGCATTTTTTTGCCTTTGCCTGTTCGAAGGCGTCATAGGCGAGGCCTGCGGCATCGGCCCCGAGCTTGGTGCCGATGAATTCGGATTTCGTCCGGTCGGCCCAGATTTTCAGCTGTTCGATTGCCGCCGCACGGAAAGTATCGCCGGCAGCCAGCATCACCTTCAGCCCGGCGCCTGAAAGCTTCGCCGCAAGCTTGCCGATCGTCGTCGTCTTGCCGGTGCCGTTCACGCCGACAACGAGGATGACATGCGGCTTGTGCGAAAGGTCGAGCTGCAGCGGCTTGGCGACCGGCTTCAGGACCTTGGCAATTTCGGACGCCATGATGCGGCTGACATCCTCACCGGTGACATCCTTGCCATAACGCTCGGAAGCGAGCGTATCGGTGACGCGCATCGCGGTCTCGACGCCGAGATCGGCCTGGATCAGCAGGTCTTCGAGATCCTGCAGCGTCTCGTCATCGAGCTTGCGCTTGGTGAAGAGCGCAGTGATCTGGCTGGACAGCTGCGAGGAGGTGCGCGCAAGACCGTTGCGCAGGCGCTGGAACCAGCTGAGCCTCGGTTGCGGGACAATCGGCTCCGGCTCGACGACCTTCGGACCGGTGGCAAAGCCTTTTGGGAGGATGGGAGAGCCGGTCTCCGGTTCTGCCGCGGGGTTTTCCCCTTCCGTCCTGCCGGGAATCTCCCCCACAGGGGAGGAGATCGGCTGAACGGAGATGTCTTGCTCTACGTCGGTCTCAGGTGAAATCTCTTCGGGAAGCACTTCGGCGATCTCTTCGATCGAAGCCGGCGCGTCAGTCTCCGGATGATCTCCTCCCTTGTCGGGGAGATATCCCGAAGGGACTGAGGGGGGGGCTTCCGCAACGTTGCCGGCGGCCGGCCGGGTTTCCGTCTCCGCTTCCGCGGCCGCCTCGGCTTCCAGCAATGACAGCGGCACGACACCCATATCGCTCAATTGGTCGGCGGCGGGCAGGATTGCGGATTCGTCATCATCTTCAGCAACCGGCGCATCCACTGCGCCCTCGTCGATATCGGCAGCCGGCCCGCCGGCCGTATCCATTTCCTCGGCCAGCACCGGATCGTCAGCAACCGGCAGATCTTCGTCGCGCGAACGCGGCTCCAGCTCCCTTTCCACGGCCGCAGGCACAGCTTCTTCAGCCGGCTTGCCGAAGGTGAAGACCTTTTTGATGAAACTGAGCGCCATGGGGATTCCGTGAAAGTCAGGCCGCGGCGGCGGCCGTCAATTGCATGTCGAGATGCTTGCCATTGTGGCCGGTGATCGTGACCGGCACAAGTTCGCCGGGACGAAGGCCGGGCGCGGCAACCAGCGTGAAGTTCTCCGTATGCGCCAGGCCGTTGTTTTCAACAAGCAGCCATTGCCGGGTTCCGATCATCCGATCGAGATGGGACTGATGCAGCATATGTCCAGCGGCGCGCAGCCTGGCGGCGCGATCCTTGACCAGCGAGCGGTCGAGTTGCGGCACGCGGGCAGCCGGCGTGCCGAGACGCGGGCTGTAGGGGAAGACGTGCAGATGGGCGATATCAGCCTCTTGCGCCAGCCGCACGGCATTGTCGAACATCTCTTCGGTTTCGGTGGGAAAGCCGGCGATCATATCGGCGCCGAAGCTCATCTCGGGTCGGAGGCGGCGCGCCTCCTCGATGAAACGCAGCGCGTCGGCGCGTAAATGCCGCCGCTTCATGCGCTTCAGGATCATGTCGTCGCCATGCTGCAGCGACAGATGCAGATGCGGCATGAAACGCGGCTCGTCGGCAATCAGATCCATCAGGTGGGCATCGGCCTCGATGCTGTCGATCGAGGAAAGCCTGAGGCGGCGGATATCGGGGAGCTGCTTCAGCAGTATCTTGGCCAGGAGGCCGAGCGTCGGGGCGCCGGGCAGATCGCCGCCATAGCTGGTGGCGTCGACGCCGGTCAGCACGATCTCGCGATAACCACCGGCGACGAGATTGCGGGCCTGGTCGACGACGGCGCCCATCGGCACGGAGCGGGAATTGCCGCGGCCATAGGGAATGATGCAGAAGGTGCAGCGGTGATCGCAGCCGTTCTGCACCTGGATGAAGGCGCGCACATGGCCGTCGATATGCCGGACCATCTGCGGCGCCGTCGCCTTGACGCTCATGATGTCGTTGACGCGGAGCTTCTCTTCGGCCGAGACGCCGAAATCCGGCAGGCTGCGATAGGAGGCGCTGGTCAGCTTCTCCTCATTGCCGAGCACGGCATCGACCTCCGCCATGTCGGCAAAGGCCTGCTTTTCCGTCTGCGCGGCGCAGCCGGTGACGATGATACGGGCATGCGGATTGTCGCGCCGTGCCCGTCGGATCGCCTGGCGGGCCTGGCGCACGGCCTCGCCGGTGACGGCACAGGTATTGACCAGGATGGCATTGTTGAGCCCGGCCTTTTCAGCCTGCGCCTTCATCACTTCGGATTCATATGTGTTGAGGCGGCAGCCGAAGGTAATGACCTCGATGCCGCTCACTGCGCCTCCGCCTCTCGGGTATCATCGCGCGACCAGAGACCCGTCGAAGGATCGAGCCTGCCCGACCATTCCCATTCGGCCGGGCCGGTCATGATGACGTGATCGTCGCGCTCGCGCCATTCGATGGAAAGCGTGGCCGGCGGCTTGGCGCTTGCCACATTGATCGTCACCTTGCGGCCGGTGCGGCCGGTGCGCGCAGCACTGACGGCAGCCGAACAGGCGGCCGAGCCGCAGGCGAGCGTCAGTCCCGCGCCCCGCTCCCAAGTGCGCGTCGTCAGGGATGTCGGCGAGGTCACCTGCGCCAGCGTGATATTGGCGCGCTCGGGAAACATCGGATGATTTTCGAGCAGCGGTCCGAAACGGGCAAGATCATAGGACATCACGTCCCTGTCGACCCAGAAGATCGCATGCGGATTGCCCATCGACATCGCCGATGGCGAATGCAGCACCGGATTGTCGATCGGGCCGATCTGCAGTTCGATGCGGCTGGTGTCGTGGAATTCTTCCGCCAGCGGAATCCTGTCCCAATCAAAGACCGGCCGGCCCATATCGACCGAGATCGTCCCGTCCTCATGCTCGACGGCATTGAGGATGCCGGCGACCGTCTGGAAGGTGAAGACCTTCCGGCCGGTTTCGGCGGCAAGCGCCTGCACGACGCAACGTGTACCGTTGCCGCAGGCCTGCGCCTTCGAACCATCGGAATTCAGGATATCGATGAAGGCATCGGTGCCCTCGGCCTTCGGATCATGGATCGCCATGATCTGGTCGAACTCGGTCTGTGGATCCGCATTGAGCGCGATCGCCGCCGCCGGCGTCACCTTATCCGGCCGGCCGCGCATGTCGACGACCAGGATCTTGTTGCCAAGTCCGTTCATCCTCGCGAATTCGACCGTTGCACTCATGGTATCGTTCCGTCTGTCCTTCCGGTGTATATGGCGGAAATGCGAGGGAATTACCAGTGGGTGAGTGCTGGGCAGGCGTTACCGCTGCACACCGTCGCGATCGAAGGACGCGGCATGGGCTTCGACGATCGCTGCGGTGATGACCTTCCTCAACTCGTAGACCAGCGAGCGGGACCGTTTGCGATCCAGATCCTGTGCCGCCTTCGCAAGATTCAAGCCTTCGTTCAGAACAATATGATGAGCCCGCGCCAGCGCCCAGCTCTCAATATCAGGATCTATCATTCGATATCTCCGCCGATTCATTCGGCATCAAGGATATTCACGAATCATTTTACAGGAGGCACTTAAGTAGAAAATAGAATCATAAGCGGAATATTTTGCAACTGGCCCGCCCAGGGAATTTAGGCCGACAAGCGGAATTTTTGCCGGCAAAATCGGAAGAACCAAGCGGAATGCGCAATGCTATACACAAGTCGACTTGAACATGTACTTTCATGCCCTGTCCGCCGGCACATCCGCCGCGCCCACGTCAAACAGCCTTTGAAAAGCCGCCACGCGGTCATTTGTCCGCATTCACCTTGACTTTCGCGCAGCTTTCCTGTTTATCGCGCCCAATCCGCGACGAGCCGCATGACTCCGAGCCGCCGACCGGGACCCTGAGATCCCGGAGGTCAACACCCGACAGCGCGATGCGCCCTCGGGTGCTTTTTGGCTTTGCGTCTTGTTTTCGTCAAGGAAAAGCACGACGTTTCCGGGCATATCCCAACCCGCCCGAAACGTATCAAGGAAGAGCCGATGTTTGAAAACCTCCAGGACCGTCTTGGATCCATTCTGAATGGACTGACAGGCCGTGGCGCGCTTTCGGAAGCCGATGTTTCCGCAGCGCTGCGCGAGGTTCGCCGTGCGTTGCTGGAGGCCGACGTCGCGCTCGACGTCGTGCGTTCCTTCACTGACCGCGTGCGAGAAAAGGCCGTCGGCGCCGAGATCTTGAAGTCGATCAAGCCCGGCCAGATGGTCGTCAAGATCGTGCATGACGAACTGATCGAGATGCTGGGCGGCGAAGGGGTCGGCATCGACCTGCATGCGCCCGCCCCCGTCGTCGTCATGATGGTCGGCCTACAGGGCTCCGGCAAGACGACGACGACGGCGAAGATCGCCAATCGCCTGTCGACGCGCGAGAAGAAGAAGGTGCTGATGGCATCGCTCGACACGCGCCGTCCGGCAGCTCAGGAGCAGCTTCGCCAGCTCGGCGCCCAGGCCAATATCGATACGCTGCCCATCATTTCAGGCCAGTCGCCGACGGATATCGCCGCGCGCGCCGTGCAGGCGGCGAGACTCGGCGGCCATGACGTCGTCATCCTCGATACCGCCGGCCGCACGCATATCGACGAGCCCTTGATGGTCGAGATGGCCGACATCAAGAAGCGCTCGAACCCGCATGAAATCCTGCTGGTCGCCGACAGCCTCACCGGCCAGGACGCCGTCAACCTCGCCCGCAATTTCGACGAACGCGTCGGCATCACCGGTCTGGTGCTGACCCGTATGGACGGCGATGGCCGCGGTGGTGCGGCCCTTTCGATGCGCGCCGTCACCGGCAAGCCGATCAAGCTGATCGGCGTCGGCGAGAAGATGAGCGAGCTGGAGGAATTTCATCCCCGCCGCATCGCCGACCGCATCCTCGGCATGGGCGACATCGTCTCGCTCGTCGAGCGCGCGGCCGAGAATATCGACGCCGAGAAGGCGGCCGCCATGGCCGCCAAGATGGCCAAGGGCAAGTTCGACCTCGACGACCTCGCCGATCAGCTGCGCCAGATGCAGAAGATGGGTGGCATGGGCGGCATCATGGGCATGATGCCCGGCATGGCCGGCATGAAGGACAAGATGGCCGCAGCCGGCCTCGACGACAAGCTGTTCGGCCGCCAGATCGCCATCATCCAGTCGATGACCAAGGCCGAGCGCGCCAATCCCGACCTGCTCAAGCATTCGCGCAAGAAGCGCATCGCCGCCGGTTCCGGCACCGATGCCGCCGCCATCAACAAGCTTCTGAAGATGCACCGCCAGATGGCGGACATGATGAAGATGATGGGCGGCAAGGGCAAAGGCGGCATGATGAAGCAGATGATGGGCGGACTTGCCGGCAAGATGGGGCTGGGCGGCCTAGGCGGCATGGGTGGCGGCATGCCCGATCTCTCGAATATCGATCCCCGGCAGCTCGAGGCCTTGCAGAAGCAGGCGGAAGCGGCGGGGCTTGGAAAACCGGGTGGGGGTATGCCCGGTCTCGGCGGTCTGCCGGGTGGTTTGCCAGGCCTCGGCGGCGCCAAGCTGCCGGGCCTTGGCGGTGGTTTCCCGGGATTGCCCGGATTGCCGAAGAAGAAGTGAAAGGATCGCTTGCCCCATGATTGATCCAAACGTCAAAGCCCAGCTCGCGAGCTACCGTCAGTCGATCGACAACATCGATGCCGCTCTCGTGCACATGCTGGCCGAACGCTTCCGCTGCACCAAAGAGGTCGGCGTGCTGAAGGCCAAATATAATCTGCCGCCGGCCGACCCGGCGCGCGAGGAATACCAGATCGAACGCCTTCGCCAGCTGGCGAAAACCGCCAATCTGGATCCGGATTTCGCTGAGAAGTTCCTGAACTTCGTCATCAAGGAAGTCATCCGGCATCATGAGCAGATCGCTGCGGATCACGCTGAACAGAGCGCTGCAGCCCGATAACCCGTACCACCGAACCAGGTGGTCAAGAAAAGCCTAAGGAGTAAAGAACATGGCACTGAAAATTCGTCTCGCCCGCGGTGGCTCCAAGAAGCGCCCGTACTACCACGTCGTTCTCGCCGATGCGCGCAGCCCGCGTGACGGCCGCTTCCTGGAAAACCTCGGTTCCTGGAACCCGATGCTTGCCAAGGACGACGAGAAGCGCGTTCAGCTGAACGCCGAGCGCATCAAGCACTGGATCGAAAACGGCGCCCAGCCGACCGACCGTGTTCTGCGCTTCCTCGATGAAGCCGGCGTTGCCAAGCGCGAAACCAAGAATAACCCGATCAAGGCAAAGCCGGGCAAGCGCGCCCAGGAGCGCGCCGCCGAAAAGGCTCAGAAGGTTGCCGACGCAGCTGCTGCTGCTGCCGACGCCGCGGAATAATCGGGACTTCCCTCGATCGAGCGGGCGGCATGGCGACATGCCGCCCGTTTTCGTTTCCAATCCTGCGCACTTCGTTTATGAGAAACCTGTCTTTCGGCTTCACATGAAGGAACCCATGACAAAGCTTGAAAACCCCGTTCTGATGGCGACGATCGGTGGCGCGCAAGGCCTCCGGGGCGAGGTGCGCGCCAAGGCCTATACGGCCGATCCCAGCGCGCTTGGCGACTACGGCCATCTCCACAGCATGGACGGCCGCAGTTTCGAAGTCCTCGAAATCCGCGAGACCAAGAATGTCGTCGTCGTCCGTTTCCGCGGCGTCAACGACCGCAATGCCGCCGAGGCGCTGAACGGACTTGAACTCTATATCGAACGCGACAACCTGCCGGACGAGGAGCTGGAGGACGACGAGTTCTACTATGCCGATCTCGAAGGGCTTGAAGCACTAGATGACAAGGGTGTCAGCTACGGCACGGTCACCGGCGTCTTCGATTTCGGCGCCGGCGATCTCCTGGAGCTCAAAGGCCCGGGCAAGCGCCCGGTGCTGATCCCCTTCTCCGAAGCCTCGGTGCTGGAGATCGATCTCGAGGCCGGCACGCTGCTGATCGATCCGCTGGCGGCGGGACTGGTCGACGACCCGGAGGAGCTTTCGAAATTCACCGCGGACAAGCCGAAAAAGAAGAAATGACGCCATGGCTTTCCGGGCGAGCGTGCTGACACTTTATCCGGAAATGTTTCCGGGACATCTGGGCTTCTCGCTCGCCGGCAAGGCGATGGAGCGCGGGCAATGGTCGCTGGACGCGGTGCAGATCCGCGATTTCGCCACCGACAAACACCGCAGCGTCGACGACACCCCGGCCGGCGGTGGCGCCGGCATGGTGCTGAAACCCGACGTTCTCGCCCGTGCGATCGACAGCACCTCGGAAAACGATACCCGTCCGCGGCTGCTGATGAGCCCGCGCGGCCGGCCGCTGACACAGGAGCGCGTGCGCGCGCTCGCGGCAGGCGACGGCGTCATCATCGTCTGCGGCCGATTCGAGGGCGTCGACCAGCGGGTGATCGAGGCGCGTGGACTGGAAGAGGTCTCGATCGGCGACTATGTGCTGTCAGGCGGCGAGCCGGCCGCATTGATCGTCCTCGATGCGATCATCCGCATCCTGCCAGGCGTCATGGGCAACGATCTTTCCGGCCTGCACGAAAGCTTCGAAGGCGGACTGCTGGAACATCCCCATTATACCCGGCCGCAGGAGTGGGAAGGCCGCGAAATTCCCTCCGTCCTCACCTCGGGCAACCACGGCGCCATCGAGAAATGGCGGCGCGAGCAGGCGGTCCAGCTGACGCGGGAGCGGCGGCCGGATCTGCTCGAAGCGGCCAGAAACGAGAAAAACGGCTGATTTCGCAGCCCTTTTCACAAAAATGTCCGCCAAGGGATGACAAGCCCTGACCTTTCGTGTATTGGCGCACGCGGAAATGGGGTTTATCCCCGTCTGCCAGCAAACAAAGAATGGCGAATCCGCTCCCGCCCTTGACGGGCAAAGTCCTGAGGACAATTCCGAAGGATCAGTGTCGAGCGCTCTGGCTGTTTCAGAAGAACCAAAGGTTAAGACGATGAACATCATTCAGCAGCTTGAGGCCGAACAGGCCGCCAAGATCGAAGCCAAGCGCACGCTTCCCGAATTTTCCCCGGGCGACACCGTCCGCGTCAACGTCAAGGTCACGGAAGGCAACCGTACCCGCGTTCAGGCCTATGAAGGCGTCTGCATCGCCCGCTCCGGCGGCGGCCTGCAGGAAAACTTCACGGTCCGCAAGATCTCCTACGGCGAAGGCGTCGAGCGCGTATTCCCGGTCTACTCGCCGATGATCGAAAGCGTCGACGTCGTTCGCCGCGGCAAGGTCCGTCGCGCCAAGCTCTATTACCTGCGCGACCGTCGCGGCAAGTCTGCCCGTATCGTTGAAGACACCGGCGTCCGCGCCCGCAAGCTCAACGACGCCGAGCGCGCCGCCATTGCCGAGGAAAAGGCACGCATCGAAGCTGAAAAGGTTGCAGCAGCCCAGGCGCTCGCCGCCGAGAAGGCAGCAGCAGAAGCTGCGGAAGCCAAGGCGGCAGCTGAAAAGGCCGCCGCAGAAGCAGCAGCCGCTGCAGCGGAACCGGCAGCAGAATAAGATCTGGCCACGCAAAATTCTTTGCTTGAAGCAAAATTCTTCGCTTGGAAAGGCGGCCTTCGGGTCGCCTTTTCTATTTTTTGTTTGGTCACGCAGCCGGCGGCCTTGCCTCGGGCCTATCTTCCGTGACAGTTTTTGCCGTTCAATTTTTAGGAACCATTCAATGTTGTTTCGTCGTACCGTTCTTGCGAGCTTCGCCGCCCTTGCTCTTGCCCCCTTGGCCGCATCGGCCGCCGAACTGCCTGATCTCGGCGGCAAGAGTGTCGTCGTCGTGACCGAGAATGCCTATCCGCCGCTGCAATTCGTCGATCCGAAATCGGGCAAGGCGATCGGCTGGGAATATGATGCGATGAACGAGATCGCCAAGCGGCTGAATTTCAAGGTCGAATACCAGAACACCAGCTGGGACGCGATGATCCAGGCAGTGTCCGACGGCCAGTACAACATCGGCATGACCGGCATCACCATCAAGGAAGAGCGCAAGCAGAAGGTGGATTTCTCCGACCCCTATATGCGCTCGCAGCAGTTCATGCTGGTGCGCGGCGACGAGAAGCGTTTCACCGATGCCAAGTCCTTCGGCGAATTCAAGGATGGCCTGGTCGGCGCGCAGCCCGGCACCACGCCCTTCTACACCGCTGTCTATGAAGTGCTGGATGGCAACGAGCAGAACCCGCGCATCAAGCTCTTCGAAACCTTCGGCGCCACCGTTCAGGCATTGAAGGCCGGCGACGTCGACGTCGTGCTGACCGATGGCACCGCCGGCAAAGGATATGTCGATGCTTCAGGCGGCGCCCTGAAGCTGATCGGCGAGCCGCTCGGCACCGAGGATTTCGGCTTCATCTTCCCGAAGGGGTCCGATCTCGTCGCCCCCGTCAACGCCGCCATTTCAGCACTCAAGGCCGACGGCACGCTGGATGGGCTGAACAAGAAGTGGTTCCTCGACTACAAGATGGGCGAATGATGCCGAGCAGCCGCTAGACGAATGGCCCTGCAAACATCTTCCCACAGACCCGTCAAGGACGACTATCCCTGGTGGCTGGTCGCGCTCGTCGCGATCGGCATCGTCCTTGCCGTTGTCATCATCACCAACGATATCTATGCCCAGGTCTTTCGCACCGTCGTCAACGGTGTCGGCATCACCGTCTTCGTGACGCTGGTCGCCTTCGTGCTCGCCACCGTGCTCGGCCTCGGCATCTGCCTGCTCGGCATGGCCGACAGCCCGGTGTTGCGCCAGATCGCACGGTTCTACATCGAGATCATCCGCGGCATCCCAATCCTCGTGCTGCTGTTCTATGTCGCCTTCGTCGGTGCGCCGGCACTGGTCGCAGCCTATAATATCCTGATTTCGCCGCTGGTGACGTCAGGCATGGCCGAGCCCATCCTGGTGCGCGATCTCTCACTGATGTGGCGGGCGGTCATCGCGCTGACGATCGGTTATTCCTCCTTCATCGCCGAGATCTTTCGGGCCGGTTTCCAGTCGGTCGATATCGGCCAGATCGAGGCGGCCAAGGCGCTCGGTCTCTCGCGCTACCGGCGTTTCCGCTCCGTCGTCTTTCCGCAGGCGATCCGGGTGATCTTCCCGCCGCTCTCCAACGATTTCGTTTCGATGGTCAAGGACAGCTCGCTCGTCTCCGTGCTCGGTGTCGCCGACATCACCCAGATGGGCAAGGTCTATGCCGCCGGCTCCTTCCGCTTCTTCGAGACCTATTCGATCGTCACCTATATCTACCTGATCCTGACGATCGGCCTGTCGCTGGCGCTGCGGCGGACGGAGAAGTGGCTGAAATCGCGGTGAATGCTTCAACAGCGGCCACAGCGCGGAGAGGCTCAGAGCGCCTCCTGATGATTCAAATTGAAGCCGCCGCGAAAAATCGCTATATGCAGGCGATGGAATCCAAGTTCAGATGCATTGGCGCGCATATTTTCGTGCTGCAGGACCATTATCGCCTGCCGGCGCGGTTTTTTGCCTGCGTGTCCGGTGCGCTCAACAGCCGACTTCGTTGATCGAATGACGGCCGGCGGAGCCTGATCTGCCATTTCTCGATTTTCCAAAAGCTTTAGAAAAACGGACTTAACGCCATGAGCGCACCGCGTACCCTCTACGACAAGATCTGGGACGATCATCTGGTCGACGAACAGGCAGACGGCACCTGTCTTCTCTACATCGACCGCCACCTGGTCCACGAAGTGACCTCGCCGCAGGCGTTCGAAGGCCTGCGCATGACCGGCCGCAAGGTCCGCGCGCCGGAAAAGACGCTCGCCGTCGTCGACCATAACGTTCCGACCTCGCCCGATCGCCATCTCGGCATCAAGAACGAGGAAAGCCGCATCCAGGTGGAGGCGCTCGCCACCAACGCCGCCGAATTCGGCGTCGAATATTATTCGGCAAGCGACAAGCGCCAGGGCATCGTCCACATCGTCGGCCCGGAACAGGGCTTCACCCTGCCCGGCATGACCATCGTCTGCGGCGACAGCCACACCTCGACGCACGGCGCCTTCGGTGCGCTGGCGCACGGCATCGGCACCTCCGAGGTCGAGCATGTTCTGGCGACCCAGACGCTGATCCAGAAGAAGGCAAAGAACATGCTGGTGCGTGTCGACGGCCTGCTTCCGCCGCACGTCACCGCCAAGGACATCATCCTCGCCATCATCGGCGAGATCGGCACTGCCGGCGGCACCGGCCACGTCATCGAATTTGCCGGCGAAGCGATCCGCGCGCTGTCGATGGAAGGCCGCATGACCATCTGCAACATGACGATCGAAGGCGGCGCCCGCGCCGGCCTCATCGCGCCTGACGAAAAGACCTTCGAATACATCAAGGGCAAGCCGCGCGCGCCGAAGGGCGAGGCGCTGGAACAGGCGATCGCTTATTGGAAGACGCTGCAGACCGACGAAGGCGCTCACTATGACCGCGTCGTCGTGCTCGACGCCGCCAGCCTGCCGCCGATCGTCTCCTGGGGCTCCTCGCCCGAGGACGTCATCTCCGTCCAGGGCATCGTTCCGAACCCCGACGATATCCAGGACGAAACCAAACGCACCTCCAAGTGGCGCGCGCTCGACTATATGGGCCTGAAGCCGGGCACGAAGATGACCGACATCACGCTCGACCGCGTCTTCATCGGCTCCTGCACCAACGGCCGTATCGAGGATCTGCGCGAAGTCGCCAAGGTCGTCGAAGGCAAGACGGTTGCCCCGACCGTCGACGCGATGATCGTTCCGGGCTCAGGCCTCGTCAAGGAACAGGCGGAAGCCGAAGGTCTCGACAAGATCTTCAAGGCCGCCGGTTTCGACTGGCGCGAGCCGGGCTGCTCCATGTGCCTTGCCATGAACGACGACCGTCTGAAGCCGGGCGAGCGCTGCGCTTCGACCTCGAACCGCAACTTCGAAGGCCGTCAAGGCTTCAAAGGCCGCACGCATCTCGTCTCGCCGGCAATGGCAGCGGCCGCCGCGATCGCCGGGCACTTCGTCGATATCCGCGAGTGGAACTGATCCGTCAAAACGGATGACAGTCCGAAGCCCCCGATGCCTCCTGAAGGCATCGGGGGCTTCGCATTTTATGGTACCCTGTCTCATCGGGCGATGCCCCATATCCGTGTCAGTGCATGACCCGAGTTCCCGATTTCACCCGTTCGGGCAATCGACATCGAAGAATGCCTGTGGCTTCATCGACATGGCGCTTTCAGGCGCAACTCGCGCGACGTTCGACAGGCACCGCTTTCGGGCGTCCGTTACCGGCCTCGGCGATCAACTGGCCTGGCTGCACCAGGAAAGCTCCGCGTTGTGTGATCTGGGAGAATAGCCATGAGACCGAAAATGGCAGGACGCCTGCCGCGAACCATCCTGGGCTTATTCGTATCGCTGGCATCGATCGATGTCGCTGCTGCCGCGCCGATCCATCCGACACCGCCGCCGGTGATCTCTTCCGCCCTGCTGCAACAGGTCGCGCAAAGCAAGATACCGTCCCTCAACGGGTATCGCGGCTACAGCAGCGCCCGGGCTGGCTATATCAGGAGCTCGAACGGCTACTGGTATCCCGCGCGCGCTTTCAATGCTTCGGACGAATATACCGGCTCGATCGGACGGCCGCAGCGCCTGAACAATGCCTGCAACTTCGGTTTTACCCCGACCAACGGCTCGTCCAAATGTAATTATTGATGCGACCGCCATACAAAGGCCGCCGCGGGCGATCTCTCCCGGGGCGGCCGCTGATTGGCTTAGCAATGATTGGGACGGCGATCAGAAGGTTGCTGTGTGCGGATCCGGTCCCATGCGGGCGTCGGCGCTGTCGAGCTTGGCGATCGCCGCCATGTCATCGGCATCGAGCTTGAAGTCGAACACCTTAAAATTCTCCTCGATGCGCGATGGCGTCACCGATTTCGGGATGACGACGAGGCCGGTGTCGATGTGCCAGCGGATGATCACCTGGGCCGGCGTCTTCTGATGCTTTTTGGCGATCTCGCCGATCACGGCGTTCGAGATGAACTTGCCCTGGCCGAGTGGGCTCCAGGATTCGGTGACGATGTTAAGTTTCTGATGAGCCTCCTGCGCCGCCTTCTGCTGGAAGTCGGGGTGCAGCTCGATCTGGTTGATGACGGGAACGACGCCGGTTTCGCCGATGATGCGCTCCAGATGTTCGGGATAGAAATTCGACACGCCGATCGAACGGGCGCGGCCCTCTTCCCGGATGCGCACGAAAGCTTTCCAGGTCTCGGTATAAAGACCGCGATGCGGCGACGGCCAGTGGATGAGATAGAGATCGACATACTCCGAACCGAACTTCTTCAGGCTGCCGTCGAAGGCGCGCAGCGCATTGTCGTAGCCCTGGTCGGTATTCCTGAGCTTGGTGGTGACGAAGATGTCCTTGCGGTCGAGGCCGGAGGAGCGAATGCCTTCGCCGACGCCCTCTTCATTGTCGTAGCCGGAAGCCGTATCGATATGGCGGTAGCCTGCGGCGATCGCCGTCCGCACCGTCGGAGCGGCGATCTCCTGCGGCGTCTGCCAGACACCGAGGCCGACCTGGGGAATGGAATGTCCGTCATGGAAAGTGATGATGGGTTGAGCGGTCACACTATGTCTCCGGGAGTTTGAAGAATTGGACGAGGCATGAATTGCGTCCGCACCTGCGGGCGTCCCGGAACGCATTTCAGCCGGAGCGTTCGGTCACCGAAAGCATATAGGCGGCCGCATCCGGAAGACAATCAGACGACCCGGACAATCGTTCCCTTTCGAAGGTGCGGCAGCAGGCGGCGCATGTCGCGCAGGCTCACCGCGACGCAGCCGGCCGTCGGCTCGTAGCCTGGCCGGATCAGATGGAAGAAGATCGCCGAGCCGCGATTGCGCGCACGCGAGGAAATGTTCCAGTCCATCACCAGGCAGATATCGTAGAGCCCGTCGCTGCGCCGCATCTCTTCATGACTTGCGCCGAACGGCGCCTTGACGAGACGGTTGTAGCTGGCATTGCCGGACTGATCGCACCAGAGCATGTCGGCACGGATGCGGTGGATGGGAAGCGGCGTGACGAGCCGGCCGTTCCGCTCGCCCCGCCGGAAGCCTGATATCAGCCTCATCGAGGCGATCGGCGTGGCGCCGTCGCCCTCGCGTTTCATCACGGTACGCCCCGAGCGGCCGATCGCGGCAGGCACAGTGATCGCGCCAAGCCGGACGATCGCCCGGCTCTTACGCCCCGGCGCAGGGCGCACCACGATCGTCGATGGCGTCATGCCCCGTCCCTGCCTTGTTTTTTCCATTTTTCTCGCATGTCTTGCATTGTCTGGGGCTTTGATTGAAATCATATGAAAACCTGCGCGGCAACAGCCTGCGCCCGATCCTTGCCAAACCAGGAATTTGGCGTAGGACTAGGGGACTTAACATGAGGAAAGCAAGGGCATGACCGCACGCACCATTCTTCTGGTGGATGACGACGATGACCTTCGTCAGACCCTGACGGAGCAATTGTCGCTGTATGAGGAATTTTCGGTTTTGCAGGAAGCCAACGCCGGCAAGGGTGTTGCGACCGCCCGCTCAACACCGGTCGATCTGCTGATCATGGATGTCGGCCTGCCCGATATGGACGGCCGCGAGGCGGTGAAACTGCTGCGCAAGGGCGGCTTCAAGGCGCCGATCATCATGCTGACCGGCCACGATACCGATTCGGACACGATCCTCGGCCTCGAAGCCGGCGCCAACGACTATGTCACCAAGCCCTTCCGTTTCGCCGTTCTGCTCGCGCGTATCCGGGTGCAACTGCGCCAGCACGAGCAGAGCGAGGATGCGACCTTCACCGTCGGCCCCTACCTCTTCAAGCCGAGCCAGAAGTTGCTCACCACCGACAATGGTCAGAAGATCCGGCTGACGGAAAAGGAAGCGGCGATCATCCGCTATCTCTACCGTGCCGAACAGAAGGTGGTCACCCGCGACGTGCTTCTCGAGGAAGTCTGGGGCTATAATTCCGGCGTAACGACGCATACGCTGGAAACCCACGTCTACCGCCTGCGCCAGAAGATCGAGCGCGACCCCTCCAATGCCGAAATCCTCGTCACGGAAAACGGCGGCTACAAGATCATACCCTAGAGCATTTCCGTTTTCTCCGAATCACCGAAATGCTCTATCTCTGCGTTTCACGCAATTCCGGACGCAAAATCGCTCCGTACTAAGGCGAAAAGCCCGCATGGCGCTGACCGACGATATCAACCTGCTCGCGCAGCTTCCTCTGTTCAAGGACATGAACGAGGATCAGCTGCGGTTGATCGCCTTCGGCGCCGACCGGCGCATGATCGCTGCCGGCCAGATGCTGTTTCGCCAGGGCTCGCCCGCCGAGAGCGCCTACGTCATCCTCAGCGGTAGCCTGGAACTGAGCGCGACGAGCAGCGACGGCATGCAGAGGACAGAGGGGGTCGCCGGTCCCGGAACGCTGGTTTCCGAGCTGGCGCTGGTCACCTTGGTGGAGCGCAAGTTCACCGCTATCGCCCGCGAAGACACCAGCATCATCCGCATCACCCGTGCCCTCTTCCACCGGCTGATCGAGGAATATCCGGACGCAGCCCGACTGATCGAGAACCGCATCCGCGACAATCTCGCCGAACTTGCGGCAAAGGCCGCAAGTCAGTTCTACCGCTTCAGCTAAGACTGATAGAGACAGCGCGTCCGAAAGGACGCGCTAGAAATCGAAATGCGCCGTCACCGGCACGTGGTCGGAGGGCCGGTCCCAGCCGCGCGCCTCCTTCAGGATCTCGATCCGCTTCAGATGCGGCCCGAGATCCGATGACGACCAGATATGGTCGAGACGGCGGCCGCGATCGGCGGCTTCCCAGTCCTTGGCGCGGTAGCTCCACCAGGTGTAGAGCTTCTCGCTGGCCGGCACATGCTGGCGCATCAGATCGAGCCAGGCGCCGCGCTTCATCACCTCGAGCAGCCCCTCGGTTTCGACCGGCGTATGGCTGACGATCTTCAGAAGCTGCTTGTGCGACCAGACGTCGTGCTCCAGCGGCGCGATATTGAGGTCGCCGACGAGGATGGCCGACGTATTGGCCTCGCCATTGGCTTTCAGCAGCTTCATCTCCTCGATGAAATCGAGCTTGTGACCGAATTTCGGATTGATCGTCCGATCGGGCTCGTCGCCGCCGGCCGGGACGTAGAAATTGTGCAGCCGGACGCGGCGATTGCCGTGCTCGAAGATCGCCGAGATGTGGCGGGCATCGCCGACGCCGCAATAATCCTGGCGGTGATCCTCGGTCAGCGGAATGCGCGAAGCGATCGCCACGCCGTGATAGCCCTTCTGACCGTGGATGATGATGTGGTTATAGCCCATCGCCCGCAGCGGTGCCGCCGGAAACAGCTCGTTCGTCACCTTGGTTTCCTGCAGGCACAGGATATCAGGCCTGTGCTTGAGGACGAGTTGCTCGACGATCGGCATGCGCAGCCGCACCGAGTTGATGTTCCAGGTGGTGATCGAAAAACCCATGCCCGATGTCCTCTCGCGTCCAATGCCCGCGTGTCGGCCGAGCTGCAGCTCGACGCGACGCGCTTTCATGAAAGGGCTTTAGAATAAACGCGGACGCGAGGGAACCGGCCGCGTGCGAAAGCAACCGAAAAGCTCAGTCGCGCGACTGAGGCGTGCCTGGGATGCTCTCATACGGCACGCGGAAGACGCGATCATCGAACTGCATGCCCGTCTTGACGTTGAAGATCATCACCGAGGTGTCCTTGCCCTGATTGTCGGTGATCGTCCATTGACGCAGGTCGTAGGTCTTCGGGTCGAACATCATGGTGATGGTCGAGTTTCCAAACACCGTATTGTTGCCGAGCGCAATCGTCGTCAGGTCCGACTCTTCCTTCACGCCCTTCACCATGCCGGCCGACAGGTCGATGCGCTGCGCCAGGAGCAGGCTGAGCGGGGTCTTGGAGAGCGGATAGAGATCCCAGGTCTTGAGCTTCGTATTGCCGATGGCGACGTTCTTGCCGTCGGCGATCACCCGCATCGGCGACGGGTCGTCATAGTTGAAGCGCAGCTTGCCTGGGCGCTGGATGAAGAACTTCCCGCCGGTCTGCTCGCCGCGCGGGCCGAACTGCACGAATTCGCCCTGCATCGTCGTGACGCCGGAAAAATGGTCGGCGATCGCCTGCGCGGTGCCGGAGGCGGGAGCCGCCGCCTGAGCGTAAGCGCCGAGGGGAATGGCGCTCGCCACCGCAGCGACGGCAAAGGCGCCGAGCAGATCGCGGCGCGTTACCGTCAGGCCGGAGAGGAAGGTATCGGAGTGACTCATCTAAATCTCCTTTATGCGATCTGCATGCTGCCGAAAGGCGGCGTCTTCAAGGCATTGCGATCGGCCTGCGAGAGGTAACGGCTTCGATGCTGTCAGGTTTCCGCAAAAGCGGCTGCATCGGAAATATATGGCTGTTCTGTCAGCGGTCGAGGATGTCGCCTTCGGTGGGAACGAGAATCTCGCGTTTGCCGGCATGGTTGGCCGGTCCGATGATGCCTTCCTTCTCCATGCGCTCGACGAGCGAGGCGGCGCGGTTGTAGCCGATGCCGAGTCGGCGCTGGACGTAGGAGGTCGAGGCCTTGCCGTCGCGTAGCACGATGGCGACCGCCTGGTCGTAGGGATCTTCCGAATCGGACAGGTTGGAGGTGCCGGCCGGACCGCCGCCACCGCCGCCGTAATCGCCGTCGTCATCGTCATCGGCAGTGATCGCGTCGAGATATTGCGGCGAGCCCTGGGTCTTCAAGTAGGAGACGATCTCTTCCACCTCGACATCCGAAACGAACGGGCCGTGCACGCGCTGGATACGCCCGCCGCCCGCCATATAAAGCATGTCGCCCATGCCGAGCAGCTGCTCGGCGCCCTGTTCGCCGAGAATGGTGCGGCTGTCGATCTTCGAGGTCACCTGGAAGGAAATGCGGGTCGGGAAGTTTGCCTTGATCGTGCCCGTGATGACATCGACCGATGGGCGCTGTGTGGCCATGATCACGTGGATGCCGGCGGCGCGCGCCATCTGCGCCAGCCGCTGCACGGCGCCTTCGATGTCCTTGCCGGCGACCATCATCAGGTCAGCCATCTCGTCGATGATGACGACGATATAGGGCATCGGCCTGAGATCGAATTCTTCGGTCTCGTACATCGCCTCGCCGGTATGGCGATCGAAGCCGGTCTGCACCGTGCGCGAGATCGCCTCGCCCTTCGACAGCGCCTGCTCGACGCGGGTGTTGAAGCCGTCGATGTTGCGCACGCCGATCTTCGACATCTTCTTGTAGCGCTCTTCCATCTCGCGCACGGTCCATTTGAGCGCGACGACGGCCTTCTTCGGATCGGTGACGACAGGCGAAAGCAGATGCGGGATGCCGTCATAGACGGACAGTTCGAGCATCTTCGGGTCGATCATGATCAGCCGGCATTGTTCCGGCGTCATGCGGTAGAGCAGGGACAGGATCATCGTATTGATGGCGACCGACTTGCCCGAGCCGGTGGTGCCGGCAACAAGCAGATGCGGCATCTTGGCGAGGTCGGCGATGACGGCTTCGCCGCCGATCGTCTTGCCCAGCGCCATGGCGAGCTTCGCCTTGCTGCCTTCGAAATCCCGGGAGGCGATGAGTTCGCGCAGATAGACGGTCTCGCGCGTCTGGTTGGGCAATTCGATGCCGATCGCGTTGCGGCCGGGCACGACGGCGACACGGGCGGCAATGGCGCTCATCGAGCGGGCGATATCGTCGGCAAGGCCGATGACCCGCGACGACTTGATGCCGGGCGCCGGCTCCAGTTCGTAGAGTGTTACGACAGGGCCGGGGCGGACATGGATGATGTCGCCCTTGACGCCGAAATCTTCGAGCACGCCTTCGAGCATGCGGGCATTCTGCTCCAGCGCGTCGGCCGAGAGCGTGGAATCGCGCACGACATTCTTGGGTTCGGCGAGCAGATGCATCGAGGGAAGCTGGAAACCCTCGGGACGGATGAACGAGCCCTGTGCCTCGCGCTCGATGCGGGCGCTGGGCTTCGGACGCGCCACCACGGGAACGACGCGCGGTTCCGGCTTGCCGGCGGGTTTTGCCGGGGCGCGGATCATCCAGTCGTCGTCATCGTCGTCGGGCAGGATATCGGCCGGGCGCGGCGGCATGTCGGCATCGAAGGGCAGATCGTCGTCATCATCGTCGTCATCGATGGAGAGCGACGGCGCAGAGCCGATGCGGCGCGGTGATGCCGCCCTTGCCCCCATCGATGGCTCCATCGACGGTTCCATACGCTCGCCGCGGACGGTTGGCGCCTTGGCGCGCACGGGTTCGTTCAGCGTGCCGAACTCGTCATCGTTGAAATCATAGGGTGATTCGTAATCACCCTGGCGCCGCTTGCGCGGCCCCATGCCGAAGAGCCGGCGCAGCCGGCCCTGGCTCATGTACCAGGCATGCGTCATGGCGCCGCTGAAAGCCACCCAGCGGGACTCGTCGTCCTCCTCGTCCTCGTCTCCGACGACGCGGGCCTTGCTACGCGTTTCGACGTAATCCTCCTCGATTTCCTCGTCGACGTCGCTGCGGCCGACAAGGCCCGATGCAAAGAGCATCAGCCAGGCGGTCGGCGCAGCGAAGATGCAGCCGACGACCATGGCGAAGGTGCCTGTGGGATAGGTGCCGACGAAAAGTGCGGGAAAACGCAGGATCATATCGCCGACGACACCGCCGATGCCGTTCGGGATCGGCCAGGTAAGCGGCGGCGGAAAACAGCCGAGGACGGCGCAGGAAAGCACCGAACCGCCGAACCAGGCGCCGGCACGGGCGGGAATACGGCTGAAGCGACGGCCCGAGATCAGCGTCAGCGCCCAGGCGACGATCGGCAGCATCGAAACGACGCTGGCAAGGCCGAGGAACTGCATGACGATATCGGCAAAGGCCGCACCGCTATAACCGAGAATATTCGTCGGCAGGTTGGCGGTCGCGTAGGAATAGCTCGGATCCGCGACATTCCATGTCGCCAGCGCCGCGACGCAGAACGCCAGCAGCAGAAAGATCGCAAAGCCGATGAGCGCCTGGATCTGCCGCAGCATGAATGCCGAGAAGGAGAACCGATCCGGACGGCCATCCATTGCCGGCGACGTGCTTCTTGCCATGTGTCTAACCCGTCCAATGCCTGAGGACACGCGAATCGCTGAAGCTTCGTCGTGCCAAAATGCGTCCGCTCTACCTAATCAGAGCCGGGTTAAAGCGATGTTAACCATGCATGCCTGGACGACAATTCCGGACAGGGAAATGAAAAAGACCCGAACCTTGGAAGGTTCGGGCCAAATGCGGTCTATGGCAGCTTTTGCGGGTCTAACCCGGAAAAGCTCTAGATAGGCCGCGACGGGCCATTCAGCGGCGCCCTTTTGCCGGGCGCCGCAAACCCTGTGATCAGGAAGAGTGGTAGGCGGCTTCGCCGTGGGTCGAAAGGTCGAGACCTTCGCGCTCGGCTTCGACGGTGACGCGCAGGCCGATGACGACGTCGACGATCTTGTAGAGGATCGCCGAACCGATACCCGACCACAGCAGCGTCGTCAGCACGCCCTTGGCCTGGTTCAAGACCTGGGTTGCCGTACCGGCATAGGAGGCTGCGAAATCGGCTGTCGAATAATCGACGATGCCTGCACCGCCGAGCGCCGGGTTGACGAGGATACCGGTGCCGAGAGCGCCGATGATGCCGCCGACGCAATGGACGCCGAAGACATCGAGGCTGTCATCGTAGTTGAACTTGTTCTTTACGACGTCGACGAAGAAGTAGCAGACCGGCGAAACGATGAGGCCGAGAACGATCGAACCCATCGGGCCGGCAAAGCCTGCCGCCGGGGTGATGGCGACGAGACCGGCGACGGCGCCGGAAGCACCACCGAGCATGGAAGCCTTGCCGCGGGTGAGGGTTTCGACGATGCACCAGGACACAGCGGCGGCAGCCGTTGCGACGAAGGTGTTGATAAAGGCAAGCGAGGCATAGGAATTGGCTTCGAGGTTGGAGCCGGCATTGAAGCCGAACCAGCCGACCCAGAGCAGCGAGGCGCCGACCATGGTCAGCGTCATCGAATGCGGAGCCATGATTTCCTTCTTATAGCCCGTGCGCTTGCCGAGCATGATGGCGCCGACGAGGCCCGCGATACCGGCATTGATGTGAACGACCGTGCCGCCGGCAAAGTCGATTGCGCCATAGGAGAAGATCAGGCCGGCTGGCGACGTGTAGGAGCTCGGACCACCCCAGAACCAGACCATGTGCGCCATCGGGAAGTAGATGAAGGTGACCCAAAGCACGACGAAGAGCATGACGGCCGAGAACTTGATGCGCTCGGCGAATGCGCCGACGATCAGGCCGGGCGTGATGCAGGCGAAGGTCATCTGGAATACGATGAAGGTGTATTCCGGAATGGCGACGCCCTTCGAGAAGGTTTCGACGAGCGACGTGGTGTTGACGCCGGCCAGGAACGCCTTGGAGAAGCCGCCGACGAAGCTGTTCAGCGAGCCGCCATCGGTGAAGGCGAGCGAATAGCCGTAGGTCACCCAGATCAGCGCCACGACGGCGGTGATCATGAAGACCTGCATCAGCACGGAGAGCATGTTCTTGGCGCGGACGAGACCGCCGTAGAAAAGCGCAAGGCCGGGGATGGTCATCAGCAGGACGAGCGCCGAGGAGACGAGCATCCAGGTATTGTCACCCTTGTCCATGGTGAGAGCAGGAGCGGCAGCAGCGGCAGCGGCTGGCGCAGCCTCCTGCGCAAAAGCCACAGCCGGCGCCAGAAGGGCAGCCGTTGCTGCGCAAGTCAGCGCAAAGGCGGAAGAAAACTTCGAAAGTGACATTGGAAAAAGCTCCTTGATCTGCCGTTCTTACAGCGCTTCTGAATCGGTTTCGCCCGTACGGATGCGCACGGCATGGTCGATCGAATAGACGAAAATCTTGCCGTCGCCGATCTGACCGGTCTTGGCCGATGCCGCGATGGCTTCGACCGCCCTGTCGACGAGTTCCGATGCAACGGCGATTTCGATCTTGAGCTTCGGCAGGAAGCTGACCGCATATTCGGTGCCGCGATAGATTTCGGTATGTCCCTTCTGGCGCCCGTAGCCCTTCACTTCGGTCACGGTCAGCCCCTGAATACCGATCGCCGTAAGAGCTTCGCGGACCTCATCGAGCTTGAACGGCTTGATAATGGCCATCACAATTTTCATCTGGTTTCCCATCCTTCGTTATCCTCGGCGCGGAGCCGACTCTCCTTGCCGCTGACGTTCCTGAACAGCGACCGGCGATATACATTCAAGGGGCGTGCCAGATTCGAGGCAACTTATAAGTTATTGAAAAATAAAGATTATAATAAGGAATGCCAATAAACAGGCAATTGACCGGCCAATAAGCGCACAAATAATGCGCAAATTTACAAATATGCACATTATTTATTCATTTGCCTTTTTCCGAATCAGACCTTCCTGCGCGACGGAGGCGATCAGCTCACCCGTTCGGGTAAACAGACAGCCCCGGGTCAACCCCCTGGCGCCCGAAGCCGACGGGCTATCCTGCGTATAGAGCAGCCAGTCGTCGAGCTTGCAGGGTCGGTGGAACCACATGGAATGATCGAGGCTCGCCACCTGCAGGCTCTGGTCGAAGATGGACGTGCCGTGCGCATAGAGCGACGTATCGAGCAGCGTCATATCCGAGAGATAAGCAAGCACCGCCGCCTGATAGAGTCGGTCGTCGGGAACCGGGCCGGTGGCGCGCACCCAGACATCCTGCTTCGGATCGAGCTTCTTGTCGGAAAAATAATGCGTCAGCGAGACCGGGCGGATCTCGATCGGCCGCTCGCGCTGCCAGTATTTTCGGATCGCCTCCGGCGCATGCGCAAGATATTCTTCCTTGATCTGCTGTTCGCCGAGCAGCGCTTCGGGCATCTCGACCTCGGGCATTGCGATCTGGTGCTCGAAGCCCGGCTCCTCCACCTGGAAGGAGGCCGACAGCGCAAAGATCGCCTTGCCGTGCTGGATGGCGACGACACGCCGCGTGTTGAAGCTCGATCCGTCGCGGATGCGCTCCGCCTGGTAGACGATCGGCACCGAGGGATCGCCGGGGCGCATGAAATAAGCATGCAGCGAATGGACGAAACGCTCGCCTTCGATGGTGCGCTGCGCCGCCATCAGCGCCTGGCCGATCACCTGCCCCCCGAAGACCCGCTGCCAGCCGACCTTGGGACTGCGGCCGCGGAAGATATCGACCTCGATCGGCTCCAGGTCGAGCGTCGAAAGCAACGTCTCCATCGCCGAAGGTCCTGATGTCTCGCGCGTCATTTTCTATGTCTCCCGGCGGTAGGAAGTGAAGTTGCGATGATCTATATAGATCACATCTGAGGCACAAAGTACGGGAGCGGCGCGATGCTGGACATGCTGGTTGTGGGCGGGGGTTATGTCGGCCTGTCCGCTGCTGTCGCGGTCAAACAGGCAGCACCCCATCTGAATGTCGCGGTCGTCGAGGCGGCTCCCGCGCATGTCTGGAAAAACGATACACGCGCCTCCGCCATCATCGCGGCGGCGGCAAAGATGCTCGAGGTCTTCGGCATCTGGGACGAGATCGAGCCGGAGGCCCAGCCGATCACCAAAATGATCGTCACCGACTCCAGGACTTCTGATCCGGTGCGCCCGGTTTTTCTGACCTTCGACGGCGAAGTCGCCGAAGGCCGGCCCTTCGCCCACATGATCCCGAATGTCGCAATGGTCGCAGCGCTGCGCGGCGCCTGCGAGCGGCTCGGCATCGACATCCGCCACGGGCTCGGCGCCATCGAGCTGAAGACCCACGACACCCATGCCACCGTCACGCTTTCGGACGGCAGCGCGCTGGAGACCCGGCTGCTGGTTGCCTGCGACGGCGTGCGCTCGACGTTGCGCGATCTCGCCGGCATCAGGACCGTCACCTGGGACTACGGCCAGTCCGGCATCGTCGCGACCGTCGAACACGAGCGGCCGCATGACGGATGCGCCGAGGAGCATTTTCTGCCGGCCGGCCCCTTCGCCATCCTGCCGCTGAAGAACAACCGCTCCTCTCTCGTCTGGACGGAGCGGACGCCGGATGCCAACCGGCTGGTCGCCGCCGACGATCTGATCTTCGAGGAAGAGCTCGAACGCCGCTTCGGCCACAAACTTGGGAGCTTGAAAGTCATCGGCGACAAGCGTGCCTTCCCGCTCGGCCTCACCCTGGCGCGCTCCTTCGTCGCGCCGCGTTTTGCGCTGGCCGGCGACGCCGCCCACGGCATCCATCCGATCTCGGGCCAAGGCCTCAATCTCGGCTTCAAGGATGTGGCGGCACTTGCCGAAACCATTGTCGACGCCGATCGCCTCGGCCTCGACATCGGCTCGATCAACATCCTCGAACGCTACCAGACCTGGCGGCGCTTCGACACGTTCCGCATGGGCGTGACCACCGACGTGCTGAACCGGCTCTTTTCCAACGATGCAACGCCGATCCGCATCGCCCGCGACGTCGGCCTCGGTCTGGTCGACCGGCTGCCGCGCCTCAAATCCTTCTTCATCGGCCAGGCGGCCGGGACGACGGCAAAGGACAATCCGCGCCTTCTGGCCGGCGAGATGATTTGACGTTTGTTTTTACGCAATTGCCGGCAAAAGCGCTTCGCGCCATGCCCGAGAAACCGCTTCGCACTTTTTCCTGGAATTGCTTTATTCGTCGAGGCGGCGGGCTTCGGACACCAGCATGATCGGAATGCCGTCGCGGATCGGGTAGGCCAGCCGCGCCTTTTCCGAGACAAGCTCATTGTGCTCGCGATCATAGGAAAGCCGCCCTTTGGAGAGCGGACAGACCAGGAGATCGAGCAGCTTCGGATCGACACGGCTGAGTTTTTCGTCCATGGCTGAAGTCTACTGCAGAACCGTGTCGGAGTCACCGAAGACACGCGCCAGCACGATTTCGGTAATGGCGATCAGCGTCTCGGCCCGCGTCTTCAGGTCGGGCGCCTCGAGCAGCGCCTGTTTTTCCGCCGGCCCGAAGGGCGACATCATCGCGAGGGAATTGACAAGCGTCAGATTGCTCGCCCGCTCGACGCTCTCCCAGTCGGCCTCCAGCTTGTTGGCATCGAGATAGGCCTTGAAGGCGGTCAGAAGCGCAGCGCGGTCGACCGCGTCCTCCTCGTTCGCGGCCGAGAGATCGGCGATGAACGGGGCGATCCGGAAGGTGCGGAAGGGATCGCTGGTGGCTTTCTCCTCCAAGAGCCGGAAGCGGCAGACACCGGTCAGTGAAACGATATAGCGCCCGTCGCCGGTCTCGGCGAAGGAGGTGATGCGGCCGAGGCAGCCGACAGCGGCAAGATTGGGCTCGCCGCCCTTGTCCTCGTGCTCGCCGAGCGCCGGCTGCACCATGCCGATCAGCCGGTTTCCGGTCAGTGCCGCATCCAGCATCGCCAGATAGCGCGGCTCGAAAATGTTGAGGGGGAGCTGCCCGGCCGGCAGGAGAAGGGCGCCGGTCAGGGGGAAGACGGCGATTGAATCAGGCAGATCGCCCGGCTTCAGGTATCTGGCATTCCCGACTTGCATGAAACCGTCCCGCATTCTTGTAACGGGCATGCCCGTTCTGACGAGAATGTGGTGCCCCCGTCCGAAAACGCAAGGGCAGATACTCGAAACTTAGCGCTAACCCCAAAAATCGGGGTCGATATTGCCCGGCGCGTCCTGCCGGACACGCCGCGCTCCAAAGCAATTCCAGGAAAGCCGAGCCGCCCTAGGAGAACAGCATCGCCGAAAGCTTGCGGCGGGCGGCAACCGTCGCCGGATCCTTGAAGCCCCAGACCTCGAAGAACTGCAGCAGCTGCCGACGGGCGCCATCATCATCGAAGGCACGATCCTTGCGCATGATCAGAAGCAGATGTTCGGCCGCTTCGTCGCGCCGGCCTTCGACATTGAGGATCTTGGCGAGCTTCAGCCGCGCCGCGTGATCATCGGGATTGGCGGCAAGGTCGCGTTCGAGCGCAACGGGATCGCCAAGCTTGCGGGCCTCCTCGATCTGTTCGAGCTTCTTCAGCACCGCCTGGATGCCGGCATCTTTCGACAGCTCTTCCGGCAGCTCGGTCAACACCTGGCGCGCCCGCTCATGCTGGTTTGCGGCGATCATGCATTCGGCCATGCCGGCGAGCGCCTTGGCATTTTCGGGATCGGCCTGCATGACGGCGCCATAGAGCTGGGCGGCTTCGTCGATATTGCCGGCGGCAAGCAGTTCTGCCGCTTCCGCAAGCACGGCTTCGATCTCGGCCGCCTCATCGGCGCCGGCCGGACCGGCGATGCGGTCGATGAACTGCTGGATCTGGCTTTCCGGCACCGCACCCATGAAGCCGTCGGCCGGACGGCCGTTGACGAAGGCGATGACGGCCGGGATCGACTGGATGCCGAGCTGGCCGGCGATCGAGGGATGATCGTCGATATTCATCTTGACCAGCCGGACCCGGCCCTTGGCTTCGTTGATCACCTTTTCCAGGACCGGCGTCAGCTGTTTGCACGGACCGCACCAGGGCGCCCAGAAATCGACCAGCACCGGTTGCTTGCGCGATTCCTCGATGACGTCCTTGCCGAAATTCGCGGTCGTCGTTTCCGTGATGTAGCTGCCGGCCGCAGCTGCGGGTGCCGTTGCTGCGCCGAAGCTTGTCGTCGCCGTCATCTGATTTCCGAAGGAACCGTTATAGGGGTTGTCGCTGCCGCTCATAGGTATCTCCCGCCGCGCCGATCCTGCCGGCGTCTTTGCCAAAGCATGTCGCGCAAAACTGTGGTGCGGTTTTACGACAAGGACATGCGCAAAACCAAAGACTAAAGCGCCGCAAGCCAATCTGAAAGATCACGACGCGCTTTAGCGCTAAAATCGTATGTCAGGACGTCACTTTCAAGACAAGCGGCTTGTGCCCGGTCGCCTCCATGAAACGGATAAGATCGCTGCTCGCAATCGAGGTCGTCGCATCGTTGGACAGCGGATGGCAGTTGACGATCTCTTCGCGCATCAGATCGGCATCGAGCACGAAGGTGACATTCTCCGCGGTATCGTTGATAGCGCCGAACGCGGTGACGGCCCCGGGAATGACGCCGAGATATTCCATCAGCTTTTCCGCCCTGCCGAAGGAAACCCGGCCGGACCCGCCGATCAGATTGTGCACCTGTTTGAGGTCGACCTCGGCATTTTCCTCCACGGTCAGCATAAAATACCTGTCCTTCTTGTCCTTGATGAAGAGGTTCTTGGTGTGACCGCCGGGGATCTCGTCACGAAGGGCAACCGATTCGGCGACGGTGAAAACCGGCGCATGATCGACAGTCTTATGGGCAATGCCGAGCCCGTCGAGGAAGGCAAACAATTCGTCTCTTGTCTTGGGGGTATTTTCGGACATCGGGCAATCCATTCGGCGGAATAACAAAATCGAGGCGCCCTGCTTAAGTCCGTCCACATCGTTTGGCAATCTTCGGAACCGACGCTCTACCCCCACATTTGCGGCCTTTCCGCCCGTCCTCCTCTGACACCAGAATTTTTTCTTCGCTTCTCCGTCATTTCCCTGTTGCATTTGAAAACCCGTTAGGCCATATAGCGCCCGTCGCCACGAGGCGGCGCCCACGGTCCAACAACTACCCCGGACCGATGTGGATTGAGCGGGTGTAGCTCAGGGGTAGAGCACAACCTTGCCAAGGTTGGGGTCGAGGGTTCGAATCCCTTCGCCCGCTCCAGTTTCTTCCTTGTCAGGTCAGGCACATGCGATCTCAGCGTCTTTGACGAGATCTACTTGCGACTTTTACCAATCCTTCCGAGAAGAATGTCCGCCGTCAACGCAGGCGATATTTCGCCGCGAGCAACGCCGCCAGTTCCATGCGGCAATCGATCAGTGGGCTGACATCCTGTCGTGCCTTTGCCATCGCCATGGCGCCGGAATAGGCTGCGATGACAAGCGTTGCGAGGCTGTGCGGATTGAGCTCGCTCGCGTGTTTTTCCTCCGCGTCTCTCGCAAACTTGGCGGACAGTGCCTCGTGCCAGACGCCGAATACGGCGCTGACAACCTCGCGCATCTCCGAGTCATGATGGGAGACGTCCATTGCCATGTTGTTGAGCGGGCAACCGGAGACCCGGCCGTTATGAATCAGTTCATTGATGATGTTCTCAAAGATCAAGTCTATGGCGGCCGGCACATCTGCACTTGTGTGGAGCGGCGCGATCCATGTTTGCCGAACGGCTTCAGCCACGCGATCGCGAATGACCGCAAGTCCGAGGTCGCGCTTGGCCGGAAAATGATGCGCCATGGCACCACCGGATACTGAAGCCCTTTCGCGCAATTCCAGCATGCCGGTTGCGAGATAACCCTGGGTAACGAAGGCGTCGTAGGCGGCATCAATGATCCGGCGACGTACGCCTTCGGGATCATTGGTTCTTTTGTTTTCGGTCATGGTTTCTCAACTCGTCCTGCGCGCACATTAGCACCTTGACATAACAGGTCAATTGTCCTGTTATGAATACAGGACAATTGACCTGTTGAGGAAGCCATGAATCCGCATTCCGTATTCGAACTTCGCCGTTATCGCCTTCTCCCGGAAGGCAGAGAATCATTGATCGATCTGTTTGACAGGGAATTTGTTGAACCTCAGGAGGCCCTGGGCATGCGCGTCGAAGGGGAGTTCCGCGATCTTGACGATCCTGATTCCTTTGTGTGGGTTCGCTCTTTCAAGGATATGGAAACTCGAACGGAGGCTCTCGCATCCTTTTATTCAAGCCCGACCTGGAAAGAACATGGGCCGGCAGCCAACGCGACGATGCTCAATTCGGATAATGTCCTGCTCTTGAAGCCGGCGGTAGGCGTCCATCCGTTCGTGCATAATCTGCCAAGGGACAAGGAGGTGAGCCGCTCCAAGGTGCAGGGTCTTATCAGGCTGAATATCTGCTCGCTCGCCCCTGGGACAGAGGAGGATTTTGCCAGGTTTTTCCGCGACGATGCACTCCCGGCCATGCGGGATGCTGGTGCGCGCATCGATGCTCTGTTTGTGACGGAGCGAAGTAAGAACGATTTTCCCAGGCTGCCGGTTCGCGAGGGAGAAACCGTATTTGTCTGGTTTGAATGTCACGAAGATCAAGACCGTGCCACCGACTACGAGCGCCGCTTGCGGCGCAGTCTCATCTGGGGACGCGAGATTTATCCACGGATGGACAGCCAGTGCTGGCGTAGGATCGAGGTCTCCCACTTGACGCCGACTCCGCGGTCGCTTTGCGCTTGGTAAGCGACGTTACCAACTCGTCTACACAAAAAATGTCCGCCTCGGCTGCTTTCGGATAGTCTACCAGGCCGATCTGGATCGATTTTGTAATTTATTGCCGTTGATCGATTCATTTTGCGAACTATCATCGATCAGATAGCGACGGCGCGTCTTCGGATCAAAACCCTTTATGTTCAGTTCATCGCAGCGCGAGCTTCTGCGGATCATCGATCAGGGGACGCCGCCAGCATCGCCGCCCATAACGTCCTGATTGCTCCCAACTCCTGAGGTATCCCATGCGCATCGCCGTCGGTGGCATTCATATCGAATGCAGCACATACAATCCCGTCCTGAACGAGGAGAAGGATTTTCGCGTGCTGCGCGGCGCGGCGCTGCTGGAAGCGCCGTATTTCGCCTTCCTCAGGGATTACGATGCCGAGTTCCTGCCGACGATCCATGCGCGCGCCATTGCCGGCGGCCCGGTTTCGCGCGCCACCTACGAGGCCTTCAAGGGCGAATTCCTCGAGCGGTTGAAGCCGTTGCTGCCGCTTGACGGTCTCTATCTCGCCATGCATGGCGCCATGTATGTCGAAGGCATGGAGGATGCCGAAGGCGACTGGATCAGTGCGGCGCGTGCGCTGGTCGGCGAGGATTGCACGGTTTCGGCCAGCTATGACCTGCACGGCAACGTCACGCAGCGCATCATCGATGCGCTCGACATCTATTCCACCTATCGCACTGCGCCGCATATCGATGTCGAGGAGACGATGCGCCGCTCGGTCTTCATGCTGGTCAAGAGCCTGAAGACCGGCGAGAGGCCGATCGTTCTCTGGGCGCCGATCCCGGTGGTGCTGCCCGGCGAGCGCACCAGCACCGTCGATGAGCCGGCGAAAAGCCTCTATGACATGCTGCCTGGGATCGATGCGATCGACGGCGTCTGGGATGCATCGCTGATGGTCGGTTATGTCTGGGCCGATGAACCGCGCGCCACCGCCGCTGCCATCATGACTGGCACCGACCGCACCGTGCTGGAGCGCGAGGCCAAACGCCTCGCCAAGGCCTATTGGGACGTGCGCGAAGACTTCGTCTTCGGCTGCGAGACCGGCTCGCTCGAGGAATGCGTCGCGAGAGCAATCGCAAGCCCGACCGCCCCTGTCGTGCTGGCCGAATCCGGCGACAACCCCACAGGTGGCGGCGTCGGGGACCGGGCCGACGTGCTGGCCGAGCTGATCGCCAGGGGCGCCACCGGCGTCGTCTTCGCCGGCATCGCCGACAAGGCGGCGACCGAGGCCTGTTATGCCGCCGGCATCGGTGCGGAACTGGAGCTCAGCGTCGGCGCCTCGCTCGACACCAAGGGCAGCAAATCGGTCACCGCCTGCTTCACCGTCAAATTCCTCCACGAAACATCGGATGCCGCCGACCGTCAGGCGGTGGTTTCGGTCAGTGGCATCGATCTTGTGCTTTCCGCAAAGCGCCGGCCCTATCACAACATCGTCGATTTCACCCGGCTCGGCCTCGACCCGCATCGGGCGAAGATCATCGTCGTCAAATCGGGCTATCTCTCTCCGGAACTGGCGCCGATCGCCAATCCGAACCTGATGGCGCTATCGACGGGTGTCGTCGACCAGTTCGTCGAGCGCCTGCCGCGGCTGCGCAAGCAGCATCCGACCTACCCGTTCGACAAGGATTTTGACTTCGAACCGCAGGTCTTCATCTCCGCACGTTCACGGCAGGCCTGAAGTTCGCCTGAACCAATTGCGTTTTCCTGGATGATATTGTCGATCGCGGCACCGCCCTGTCGCCACGAGCGACTGCTTTTCCGCATCGCGGCAATGGCCGTGTTTGAGCAAAAAATGGGCATACTTCGATTTGCACAAAAAAGCGCTTGACGGTCGGGGCGATTTGGTTTGCACTGAACCAATAGAAAATTGGTACGGACCATTTAGCGAATGCCGATGGATGAGACGCAGGGCAATTCGAATTATGCGCTGGAGAAGCTGCGGGCCCTCCTGCAGTCCGACAGTCTCGACGCCGACGGCAAGCTGCCGACCGAGCGCGCCCTTTCGGAAATGCTTGGCGTCGGCCGTCGCGCCGTCCGCCGCGCCCTCGAAGTGCTGGAGGCCGAGGGCCGCATCTGGCGCCGCCAGGGCTCCGGCACCTATGCCGGCCCGCGCCCCGACGGCTGGAGCGATCATGTCGGCTCCATCGTCGCCGGCACCGATCTCATGGAAGTCATGGAAGTGCGCCTGCGCATCGAGCCGCAGCTCGCCCAGCTTGCCGCCATGCGCGCCAAGGCCGCCGAAATCGAGCGCATGTATGATCTGGTGAAGAAGATCTACGAAAGCACCGATGCCGACGGGCGCGAACTCTGGGACGGGGCGCTGCACCGCCAGATTGCCCAATGCGCCGGCAACGGTTTCTTCCTCACCATCTTCGACGTCATCAACCGGGTGCGGCAGGACGAGGCCTGGCAGACGATCCGCGAGCGCGCCCGCAGCGCCAGCCGGACGCGGTCCGTCACCTTCGGCCAGCACACGGCGATCGTCGATGCCATCGCCGCCCATGATCCTGCCAGGGCGGGCGAAGCCATGCGCCAGCATCTGCTGACGCTGCAGGAAAGCCTCATCCGCATCACCTCGCTCGATCACAGCGAAACGGAGGTCGACAAGACCCTCGCCTGAACAGGGAGGTGAGCAGAGAAAAAAGCAGAGCGGGCCATAACCGCCGGTTGGAAGCAAAAACCAAGCAAAATAGAACAGAGGAGAATGGAATGAAGATCGCCAAATTGCTGACCGCCACCGTTGCCGGCGCCCTGTTTGCGCTTCCTGCCTTCGCCGTCGACCTGAAGATCGGCCTGCAGGACGATGCCGACGTGCTCGATCCCGCGCAGTCGCGCACCTTCGTCGGCCGCATCGTCTATACTGCGATGTGCGACAAGCTGGTCGACGTCTCACCGGACCTGAAGATCGTGCCGCAGCTTGCCACCGAATGGAGCTGGTCGGCCGACGGCAAAGAACTGACCATGAAGCTGCGCCAAGGCGTCAAGTTCCATGACGAGACCCCGTTCAACGCCGAAGCCGTCGTCGCCACCATCGAGCGCAACATCACCCTGCCGGAATCACGCCGCAAGAGCGAGCTGAGTTCGGTCGCAAAGGTCGAGGCGACAAGCGAATACGAGGTCAAGTTCACCCTCAAGGCGCCTGACGTCACCCTTCTTGCCCAGCTTTCCGACCGCGCCGGCATGATCGTCTCGCCGAAGGCCGCCAAGGAACTCGGCGCCAAGTTCGGTGATCACCCGGTCTGCGCCGGACCGTTCAAGTTCGTCGAGCGCGTCCAGCAGGATCGCATCGTGCTCGAAAAGTTCCAGGACTACTGGAACAAGGACAAGATCTTCATCGACAAGCTCACCTATCTGCCGATCCCGGATACGACGGTGCGCCTCGCCAATCTGCGGTCCGGCGATCTCGACATGATCGAGCGCCTGGCGGCGACCGACGCTGAAGCCGTGAAGGCGGATTCGAGCCTGGTCTATGCCGACGCCGTCGGCACCGGCTACATGGCGCTCTATACCAATATCGGCAATGGTGCGCGTGCCGACAATCCTTTCGGCAAGGACAAGCGCCTGCGCCAGGCCTTCTCGCTTGCGATCGACCGCGATGCCGTCAACCAGATCGTCTATGAAGGCACGGCGGTTGCCGGCAACCAGCCCTTCCCGCCAAGCAGCCCGTGGTTCGACAAGGATATTCCCGTCCCCGCCCGCGATCTCGACAAGGCCAAGGCCCTGATCAAGGAAGCCGGCTTCGACCGCGTGCCGATCGAGCTACAGATCCCGAACAATCCGGTTGCCATGCAGATGATGCAGATCATCCAGTCGATGGTCGGCGAAGCCGGCTTCGACGTCAGCCTGAAATCGACGGAATTCGCCACGCTGCTGAGTGAGCAGACGGCCGGCAACTATCAGCTCAGCCGTTCCGACTGGTCCGGTCGTGTCGATCCCGATGGCAACATCCATCAGTTCATCACCTGCAAGGGTGGCATCAACGACACGAAATACTGCAATCCCGAGGTGGACAAGCTGCTGAACGAAGCCCGTGCCTCGACCGACGATGCCGTGCGCAAGGAGAAGTATGATGCCGCCGCCGTCATCCTGAACGACGATCTGCCGATCATCTATCTCGGCCACCAGTCCTGGATCTGGGCGCTGCACAAGAACATCACCGGCTTCACTCCCTCGCCGGATGGCATGATCCGCCTCGTCGGCGTCAAGAAAGCCGGCTGACCAGAAGCCGATCATGCGGCGGAAACCCTCCGCCGCATGATCCCAGTCGTGTCAGGATCGCCCATGTACACTTACATCGCCAAACGGCTCTTGGTCGCCATACCGACGCTTTTGATCATTTCGATCTTCGTCTTCTCGCTGCAGAAGTTGCTGCCCGGTGATCCGATCCTCGCCATGGCTGGTGAGGAACGTGACCCGCAGGTTCTCGAATTCCTGCGCGAGAAATACCGGCTGAACGATCCCGTGCCCTATCAATATGTCCATTGGCTGGGTGCGGCCCTTCAGGGCGATCTTGGCATCTCGCTGCGCACCAACCAGCCGGTTCTGCAGCTCGTCGGCGAAAAACTGCCGGTCACCATCCAGCTCGCCATCATGTCGATGATCTTCGCCTTTGCGATCGGCGTGCCGATGGGCATCCTGGCGGCCGTCAAGAAGAACACGATGATCGACTATATCGCCAACATCATCGCGCTGACCGGTCTGTCGATCCCGAATTTCTGGCTCGGCATCATGCTGATCCTGCTGGTCTCGGTCAATCTCGGCTGGCTGCCGGCATCCGGCTACGAACCCTTCTTCAGCAATCCGCTGCGTTCGCTGGAAACCATGCTGATGCCCTCCTTCGTGCTCGGCAACGCGCTGGCCGCGACCCTGATGCGGCACACTCGCTCGGCAATGCTCAGTGTGCTCAGCGCCGATTACATCCGCACCGCCCGCGCCAAGGGCCTGCCGGAAAGCACCGTCGTGCTCGAACACAGTTTTCGCAATGCGGTGCTGCCGATCGTGACGCTGACCGCCCTGCTTTTCGGCGAACTACTCGCCGGCGCCGTGCTGACCGAGCAGATCTTCACCATTCCGGGTTTTGGAAAGCTCATCGTCGACGCCGTCTTCAACCGCGACTACGCCGTCGTCCAGGGCGTCGTGATCTGCACCGCGATCGGCTTCATTCTGATGAACCTCCTGGCCGACATTCTCTATGTCCTGCTCAACCCGCGCATGAGGGCCGCCCTATGACCGCGATCGGAGAGACGGGCATTCCGGCCGCGATCGACCGCACGCCGAGTCGCGCCTGGCGCAAGCTGAAGGCTAACAAGGGCGCCCTCGTCGGCCTTGTTATCATCGCCTTTTTCGCGATCCTCGCGGTTGCCGCCCCCCTCCTTCCAATTCCCGATCCGAACGCCACAAGCTGGTCGGCGATCCGCAAGGCCCCGTCCGCCGCCCATTGGCTCGGCACCGACGACATCGGCCGCGACATTCTTTCCCGGATGATCTGGGGCGCGCAGGCCTCGCTGATGGCAGGCGTCTTCTCGGTGGCAATCGCCGTTATCATCGGCGTGCCCTTCGGCCTTGTCTCCGGTTATTTCGGCGGCTGGATCGACATGGTGATCTCCCGCATCACCGAAGCCTTTCTCGCCATGCCTTTCCTCATCACCGCGATCGCGCTTGCAGCCTTTCTCGGTCCGAGCCTGACCAATGCGATGATCGCCATCGGCCTTTCGGCCATGCCCGTCTTCGTGCGGCTGACGCGCGGCCAGGTGCTCTCGGTCAAGACCGAGGAATATGTCGAGGGCGCCCGCTCGATCGGCCTCCGGTCCTCGAGCATCATCACCCGCTATATCCTGCCGAATGTCTTTGCACCGATCCTCGTGCAGGCGACGTTGACCGTCGCCACCGCGATCATCGCCGAGGCGAGCCTCTCCTTCCTCGGCCTCGGACAGCAGCCGCCGGCCCCGAGCTGGGGCTCGATGCTGAATGTCGCCAAGAACTTCCTCTCCCAGGCGCCATGGATGGCGATGTGGCCGGGTGCCGCGATCTTCCTCGTCGTCATCGGTTTCAATCTTTTAGGCGATGGCCTGCGCGATGCGCTCGATCCGCGCGAAGCATGATCTCTTGGAAGGACATTTGATATGACCGCATTCACAACCCGTCCAGAAATCCTCGGCACTTTCGGCGTCGTCACCTCCACGCACTGGATCGCCTCGGCGGTCGGCATGAGCATTCTCGAAAAGGGCGGCAATGCCTTCGACGCGGCGGTGGCGACGGGCTTCGTGCTGCAGGTTGTCGAGCCGCATCTTTGCGGTCCGGGCGGTGATCTGCCGGCGGTGATCTATTCGAAGAAGAAGGACAAGGTCGAGGTCATCTGCGCGCAAGGCCCCGCACCCGCCGGCGCAACGATCGAACACTATACGGCGGAAGGCCTGAGCCTGATCCCCGGCGACGGGCTGCTTGCGACCGTCATCCCCGGCTCCTTCGATGGCTGGATGCTGATGCTGCGCGACTACGGCTCGATGAGCGTGCGCGATGTGCTGGAACCGGCGATCTATTACGCCGAGCGCGGTCATCCGATGCTGCCGCGCGTCTCCGCCACCATCAACGGGCTCGCCGCCTTCTTCGAGAAGGAATGGCCGACCTCCTACGAGACCTGGTTGCCGAATGGCAGCGTCCCCGAAGCGCATGCGAATTTCAGGAATCCGGTGCTTGCCGAAACCTGGAAGCGCATCATCGCCGAGGCCGAGGCGAAAAGCGGGCGGGAAGCGCAGGTCGAGGCGGCCCGCGACGCCTTCTATCGCGGCTTCGTCGCCGAGAAGATCGACGACTACCTCAAAACCGCCGAGGTGATGGATGCGAGCGGCAACCGCCACAAGGGCGTACTGACCGCGACCGACATGGCAAACTGGTCGGCAACGATCGAGGAGCCGCTGACCTATGATTATCATGGCTGGACGATCGCCAAGATCGGTCCCTGGGGCCAGGGTCCGGTCTTCCTGCAGACCCTGTCGATCCTCAAAGGCTTCGATCTCGCCGCGATGAACCCCACCGGCGCCGATTTCGTCCATACCGTCGTCGAGGCGATGAAGCTCGCTTTCGCCGATCGCGAAGTCTATTACGGCGATCCTGATTTCTCGGAAATCCCCGTCGCGCACCTGCTGTCGGAGACCTATGCCGCCGAGCGCCGCAAGCTGGTCGGCGCAGACGCCTCCTTCGATCTTCGCCCCGGCATCGTGCCTGGCTTCGAGGCGCAGCATGATCTGACGATGACGATGCTCGGCGCGGATTCCAAGACCGGCGCCGTCTACGAGCCGACTATGGCGCATCTTTCCGAAAAGCGCGGCGACACCGTGCATATCGACGTGATCGATCGCGACGGCAACATGGTCTCCGTCACGCCGTCCGGCGGCTGGCTGCAATCCTCGCCGACCGTGCCCGGCCTCGGCTTCTGCCTCAATTCCCGCGCCCAGATGTTCTGGCTGAAACCAGGCCTGCCGACCTCGCTTGCCCCCGGCAAACGGCCGCGCACGACGCTGACGCCGTCGCTCGGCCTTTATGAGGGCCGCCCGACGCTGGCCTTCGGCACACCCGGCGGCGACCAGCAGGAGCAGTGGCAGCTCTCCTTCTTCCTGCGCTACGCCCATCACAAGCTGAACCTGCAGGCGGCGATCGACCAGCCGCTGTTCCACACCTCGCATTTTCCAGGCTCCTTCTATCCGCGCACCCGCGAACCCGGCAGCCTGATGGCGGAAGCGAATTTTGGCCCCGACGTCCTTGATGCCCTGCGCCGCAAGGGCCACAAGCTGACGGTCGCCGATGTCTGGACGATCGGCCGGCTGACTGCCGCAAGACGCGATGCCGATGGGCTGTTGCGTGCCGCAGCCACCCCGCGCCTGATGCAGGCCTATGCGGTCGGGAGATAGACATGACCTGGTCAATCGTCGCCCGTGACCCTTTGACCGGTCATCTCGGCATTGCCGTCGCGACCCGCTTCTTCGCCGTCGGCGCTCTCGTGCCGCATATTCGCGGCGGCATCGGCGCCGTTGCGACCCAGGCCTTTGTCAGCCCGCTTTACGGCGTCGACGGCCTGTCGCTGCTGGCCGCCGGCAGGGCGCCCGAGGAAATCATCGCCGAACTGACCGGGCGTGACGCCGGCCGTAATCAGCGGCAACTGCACCTCATCGATGCGAAGGGACGCAACGCCGCCTTCACCGGCGCCGCATGCATCGACTGGGCGGGACATCTGATCGATGAAAACGTCTCGGTTGCCGGCAACATGCTCGCGGGACCTGACGTCGTCACCAAAACGCTTGCCACCTACAACAAGGCGCTGGACAAGCCCTTGGCCGAACGCCTGCTCTTGGCGATGCAGGCAGGCGAAGATGCCGGCGGCGACAAGCGCGGCAGGCAGTCCGCCGCCCTCGTCATCCACCGCGATCAGGATTATCCGTGGATGAGTATCCGCGCCGACGATCATCCCGATCCGCTCGGCGAACTTGTCCGCCTCCATGCAGTGGCCAGTGAACGCTACCTGCATGTCGCGGAGACAATGGCGACGCGGCAAAATCCGAACGGCATGACCGACAGGCGCGAGATCGATGAAAAGATCGCGACGCTGGAAGCGGCCCGCATCGCGGCAGGCAGGCCCTCCGCCTCCTTCGCCACGCCTTTGAAGACGTAACCCAGAGAAAACCAAGGGAACGACATGAGTGATGTTTCTTCAGCACCCGCCTCTCCTGTTCTCTCCGTCCGGAACCTGACGACCTCCTTCCTCGTCGATGGTGACTGGAAGCCGGTGGTGCGTGATGTCTCCTTCGATGTCATGCCAGGCGAGACGGTGGCAATCGTCGGCGAAAGCGGCTCGGGCAAGAGCGTCACCTCCCTTTCGATCATGCGGTTGCTTGCCAAGGGATCGAGCCGCATCGATGGCGCCGTCACCTTGAACGGCAAGGATGTACTCGCCCTTTCGGAAAAGGAGATGCGCCGGGTGCGCGGCAACGACGCCGCCATGATCTTCCAGGAGCCGATGACGTCCCTCAACCCGATCTTCACCATCGGCCGCCAGATCTCCGAAGCGCTCACCTGCCATGGCGAGATCGGCAAGGCGGAGGCGCGGGCCGAAACCGTCCGCCTGCTGGAAAAGGTCCGCATCCCCAACGCCGCCGCGCGCTTCGACGAATTTCCGCACCAGTTCTCAGGCGGCATGCGCCAGCGGGTGATGATCGCCATGGCGCTCGCCAGCCGGCCGAAATTGCTGATCGCCGACGAGCCGACGACGGCGCTCGATGTGACGATCCAGGGCCAGATCCTCGATCTGATCAAGATGCTGCAGGAAGAAGAGGGCATGTCCGTGCTCTTCATCACCCACGACATGGGTGTCGTCGCCGAAATCGCTGACCGCACCATCGTCATGTATCGCGGCGAGTCGGTGGAAACCGGCACGACCGACGATATCTTCCATCGCGGCCGGCATCCCTATACCCGCGCTTTGCTCTCCGCCGTGCCACGCCTCGGCTCGATGGCCGACCGGAAGTGGCCGCTGCGTTTTCCCGTCGTCGACACCACGACCGGCGAACGCCGCGAGCCGATCGAGGTGGCCGATACCGTCGACCGCCGCCGGACGCCGATCCTTGAAGTCAAGAACCTCGTTACCCGTTTCGATATCCGCGGCGGGCTGCTCGGCCGCAAGACGGGCGCGATCCACGCGGTCGAGGACGTCTCCTTCGATCTCTTCCAGGGCGAGACATTATCGCTCGTCGGCGAATCCGGCTGCGGCAAATCGACCACCGGTCGCTCGATCACCCGCCTCGTCCAGCCGAACGGCGGCAGTGTCAGCCTCGACGGCTATGACGTGCTGAGCCTTGACGCGGTCAGCCTCAGACGGATGCGCCGCAGCATCCAGATGATCTTTCAGGACCCCTTCGCCAGCCTCAATCCGCGCATGACCGTCGGCGCCGCCGTCGCCGAACCGATTACCGAACACCGCCTCGGCACAGGTGCCCAGGCCCGCGACAAGGCGGCCGATCTTCTCGAACGCGTCGGGCTTAAACCCGACATGATGAAACGCTATCCGCACGAATTCTCCGGCGGCCAGCGCCAGCGCATCTGCATCGCCCGCGCGCTCGCGCTCGATCCGAAGGTCATCGTCGCCGACGAAAGCGTTTCGGCCCTCGATGTCTCGATCAAGGCACAGGTCTGCAATCTGCTGATGGACCTGCAGCAAAGCCTCAACCTCGCTTTCCTGTTCATTTCCCACGATATGGCGGTGGTCGAACGTGTCAGTCATCGGGTCGCGGTGATGTATCTCGGCGAAATCGTCGAGATCGGCCCGCGCGCGGAATTGTTCAGCAACCCGCAGCACGCCTACACGAAGAAGCTGATGGCAGCCGTCCCCGTGCCCGATCCCTCACGTCGCGGCATCAAGCGCAACCTCGGAACCGACGAGCTCAACAGCCCCGTTCGCCCGGTTGGCTACGTCACGCCGCCACGCCGATACCGGGAAGTGACGGCAGGCCATCTGGTGCGGGTCGATGAAGCCGCGTGAGCGTGCAAAACCCACTCTTTAAGCATCTGAAAAACAAGTATTGCGGGAAAATAACCCGTGCCGGTGGCGCGCGGGCCACCCTTTTTGCTGCACCGCTTATATGACTTTTGCTAGATATTATTTCATCGATAATTCTTAACGACCGATTCCACCGATTTGTGTTCTCTTATCCCTACGAATCAAAAAGGTTTGATTTGCCCGGGGACGGCCACCATGTTGAAGCATGGGGCGATGCAACAGTTGGGTAGGAGCCTATGCTGCAACGGATCGAAGACATTGATGCAGCGCTCGTCGACAGGCTGCAGCATTCGGCGTTCAAGTACTTCCTGAAATATTCCAATCCCGAAAACGGCTTGGTGGCGGACACCTCGATCGGCGGCGTGCCGGCGAGCATCGCGGCCGTCGGCTTTGCGCTGTCCTCCTATCCCGTCGGTGTTGAGCGTTGCTGGATCAGCCGCGAGGAAGCAGCCGAGCGCACGGTCAATACGCTGCGTTTCTTCGCCGAGGCGCGCCAGGGCGAGGAGCGCCACGCGACCGGTCACCGCGGCTTCTTCTACCACTTCCTGCATATGGATACCGGTCATCGCGCCTGGAACAGCGAACTTTCGACCATCGATACCGCCCTGCTTGTCGCCGGCATTCTCACGGCTGCGCAATATTTCGATCGCGAAGACGACGAAACGGAGACTGAAATCCGTGAACTCGCGACCTTCATCTATGAGCGCGTCGACTGGCGCTGGGCGCTGAACAAGGGCGACACGATTGCCATGGGTTGGAAGCCCTCTTCCGGCTTCCTGCGCTGGCGCTATCACGGTTTCGACGAGGCGATCATCCTCTACACGCTGGCGCTTGCCTCGCCGACGCACCCCATCCCGCAATCAAGCTACGACGCCTTCACGTCAAGCTATTCCTGGATGCTGCATGGCGAGCAGTCCTATCTCTATGCCGGGCCGCTCTTCATCCACCTCTTCTCGCATGCCTGGATCGATTTCCGCACCATCCAGGACAAGCCGATGGCGGAGCGGAACTGGGATTATTTCCGCAACACGCAGGTGATGATCAACGTCCAGCGCGACTATGCCGAACGCAATCCCGGGCAGTTCGTCGGCTATAACAGGAATATTTGGGGATTCTCCGCCTGTGACGGTCCGCCGCCGACACGGCGCATGCGCGGCGGTCGCCAGCCGAAGGTTCTGGGTTATGCCGCGCGCGGCGCTCCGCTTGGCCCGGATGACGGCACGATCGCACCCTGGGCAGCCCTTGCCTGCCTGCCCTACGACAAGCAGGCCGCTCTCGACGGCACCAAGGCGCTTCTGACCACCTATCCGAACCTGCTCTTGGAAGGCGGCTTTCCCGGCGGCTTCAATCCCACGGTCAAGACCAAGCGCCCGGAAGGCTGGGTCGACGACCGCACCGTCGGCATTGATCAAGGTCTTGTCGTCATGACCGTCGAGAACGAGCGCTCCGACTTCATCTGGAAGCTGATGCGGCAATCGCCGGTCATCCGCCTCGGGCTCGAGCGCGCCGGCTTTACCGGCGGCTGGCTCGAAGGCATCGAGCCGGCAGATGTAGTGCGCAAGTTCGGCTAGCGCATAAGCCCGGAAATCGAAATGGATTTCCGGAAAGAACGACACGAAAACGAAAAATGATAGAGCCCGCGCGTCCAACAGGAGGTGCGGGCTCTTGGTTTAGTTCTCGAAGACATGCGCCTTGCCGGCGATATCGAGGCGAACGAGATCGCCTCGCGCCGGAAGCGCAACGCTCGAAGTCTTGATCAGGATCGGCGGCAGCGCAACGCCGTCGAGCGAAACGGCAACGGTGCAGACGGCGCCGCCGAATTCCACCTCAACGACACGCCCGCCATAGTCGCGATCGCTCTCATCGGCAACGACGCGGATCTGCTCGGGTCGCAGCATGATCTCCGCCTTGCCTTGACGACTGCCCTCGACGGCCACGCGGCCAAGGGCGCAATCGGCAAGGCCGTTGCGGATGATGGCGGGAAGCAGCACGGCATCGCCGAGGAACAGCGCCGTCTCACGGTCGCGCGGATGCAGATACAATGATTGCGGCGATCCGGCCTGGATCAGCCGTCCCTCCCTGAGCACCGCCACCTGATCGGCAAAGGTCAGCGCCTCTTCCTGATCATGCGTAACGAGAATGGTCGTAATGCCGGCCGCCTGCAGCACGCGCGCCACCGCCTTGCGCATGTTTTCCCGCAGGCCGGTATCGAGTGCCGAGAAAGGTTCGTCGAGCAGCATCAGCCGCGGCTTGCGGCCAAGCGCGCGGGCGAGCGCCACACGCTGCTGCTGCCCGCCGGAAAGCTGATGCGGGCGCCGCGCCAGCATCCCGCGGTCGAGTTCGACCATGTCGAGCAGCTCGAGGATGCGTTTCTCGCGATCGGCCGCGCCGCGTTCGAACCCGAAGCCGATATTCTCGGCAACGCTTAAGTGCGGAAACAGCGCGCCGTCCTGCGAGACGATGCCGATGCCGCGCTTGTGCGCCGGGACCGCCGCCGGACCGTCCGCAAGCAGGTCGCCATCCAGCGTCACCCGGCCGACATCGGGTTGCTCGAAACCGGCAATGATGCGCAGCAGCGTCGTCTTGCCGGAGCCGGACGGGCCGACGACGGCGGTGCGGCTGCCCGCCGAGACGTCGAGCGAAATATCCTTCAGCGCCTGGACGGGACCGTAGCGCTTGCTGATGTTCTCGATCGTAAGCAGCGTCATTGGCCGGCAGTCCGTTTCGATTGAGTATAGAGCATAAGGGTGAGCGGCAGCGACAGCACGACCATCATGAAGGCGTAAGGAGCAGCCGAGACATAATCGATCTCGCTGGTCAACGACCAGAATTTCGTCGCCAGCGTATCGACGCCGTTGGGCGACAGCATCAGTGTCGCCGTCAGTTCATTGGTAATGCCGAGTGCAGCCAGCGCGACGCTGGCGGCCGCTCCCGGTGCCGCAAGGCGCATGGTGATCTGCCGCACCGCCTGGCCCGGGGTGCGGCCGAGGCCCATCGCAGCGCGTTCCAGCTCCACCGGCGCCTGGGCGATGCTGGCGCGCAGCCCGACCATGGCGCGCGGCAGGAAAAGCAACACATAGGCGACGAGCAGCGTTGCGAAGGTTTGATAGAGCGGCAGCACGAGGCGCACGGTGATCGTGACCAGCGCCAGCGCCACGACGACGCCCGGCAGCGAGCCAACATAATAATGGCAGGCCTCGAGCACGCGCTGGAGGCGGCCGGGTGCCCGCACCGAAAGCCAGGCCATCGGCGCTGCGGCGATCGTCGCCAGCACGCCGCCGACAATGGCAAGTACGATCGTCTGCAGAAAAGCGCTGCCGACTTCGATGCGCCAGATATCGGTGCCGCCGAGATAGAGCCAGCGGCCAAGCGTCACCAGCGGCACGCCGAGCGTCAGTATTGCGAGGATGAAAGGCAGCAAGACGGCCGGCACCACGAACCAGCCGAGCCGGCGGCGGTCCGCCGGACGCGGCGAGCCGGAGCCGACGCGGGCGTAACGTTCGTTGCCGCGCACCAGCACCTCGAAGCCGAGCAGAAAAAGACAGCAGGCGACAAGCACGCCGCCGAGCATGTTGGACGCCGGGCTGTTGTAGGAAGACTGGAACTGGTCGACGATCGCCGTCGCGAAAGTGTCGAACCGGATCATGACGAACAGGCCGTATTCCGAAAGCAGATGCAACGCGATCAGCAGCGAGCCGCCGCAGATGGCAAGCCTGAGCTGCGGCAGCACGGCGCGGAAGAAGACCCGCCAGGGATTGAGGCCCAGCGAGGCCGCGGCATCTTCGATGGCCGGATCGAGACGGCGCAATGCGGCGGCGACCGGCAGGTAGAGGAACGGATAATAGGCGAGCACCGAGACGAAAACGCCGCTCTGCAGGCCGCGCATGCCGGGAATGAGGCTGACCCAGGCATAGCTGTGGACGAAGGCGGGCACGGCGAGCGGAGCGATCGCCAGCCAGGCCCAGAGCCGCGCCAAAGGAATGTCCGTCCGTTCGGTCAGCCAGGCGAGCGTCACCGCAAGCGCGATCGACAGCGGGATGGTGATCGATTCCAGGAGAATCGTATTGACGAGGAGTTCGCCGACACGCGGCCGGAAGACCAGGGCCTTCACCGTTTCCCAGCCGACATCATAGGTGACCCAGCCGATGAAGCCGAGCGGCACAAGACTGAGGATCGCGACCACCGTTGCAAGCAGGATCACGGAAGCGTGCGGCATGCGTCCGCGCGGCAACACCATGCGCGCGGCCCTTAGCGCGACCGGCGCCTCGTTGCCGGATGCGAGCAATCTGTTGTCCTGCAGCAAGGCCGATGCCTTTACACGCTGAAAAAGGAAGGCAACCGCCTTTGAAGGACGGTTGCCGGATATCGTCATGCCCTAAGGTTTTCTTGAGCCAAAAGCAACAGTTTTGGCCGAGGCAAGCCTGCGGCAGAAAAGTTAGATCAGGCCGGCGGCGGTCATCAGCTCCACGACCTTCTTGCTGTCGAGGGTGGAAGCTTCGACCTTCGGAGCATTGAGGTCGGCAAGCGGAGTGAGCTTGTCGTTGGAGGGCGCATCCTTGCCGATGGCATATTCATAAGAGGTGCCGTCCTTGAGAATTGCCTGGCCAGCCTTGCTGGTGAGGAACTTCAGGAAAGCCTGGGCTTCCTTCATGTGCTGCGTGGACTTCAGGACGCCGCCGCCCGAAACGCTGACGAAAGCGCCCGGATCCTGGTTCTTGAAATAGTGCATGCCGACATTCTTGCTGTTCTCGCCGGTTTTGGCCTGATCGCCGAACCAGTAATAATGATAGATGACCGCACCTTCGACTTCGCCGGCGTTGACAGCCTTCATGGCGACGCTGTTGCCCTTATAGGGCGTGGCGTTTTCCTTGAGACCCTTCAGCCAGTCGGCGGTCGACTGCTCGCCCTTCAACTGCAGCAGGGCAGCAACGATGGCCTGGAAGTCGGCGCCGGCGGGTGCCGCACCCCAGCGGCCCTTCCAGGCCGGATCTGCGAGGTCGAGCAACGACTTCGGCAGCTTGTCTTCGGTGAGCTTCGTCTTGTCGTAGGCAAAGACCGTGGTGCGGGCGGCAATGCCGGTCCACATGCCGTCAGCCGGGCGATACTGCTCCGGAACCTGATCCAGCGTTTCCTTTTCGATGGGGGCAAACAGGCCCGCGCCATCGACCAGCGTCATTGCCGGCGAATTCTCGGTCAGGAATACGTCCGCCGGCGAGGCATCGCCTTCCTGGATGATCTGGTTGGCGAATTGCATGTCGCTGCCCTGGCGCATGGTGACCTTGATGCCGGTCTCCTTGGTGAAGGCATCGATCCATTCGCGGCCGAGGCTTTCGTGCTGGGCATTGTAAACGACGAGACCTTCGTCCTGCGCATTGGCGCTGCCTGCAAGCGCGGTGGCGGAGAGAAGCGAAGCGGCGAGCGCGAGGGAAAAGCGGTTAAGAGCAATGTTCATGATGGCCTCCGTAGCAATGTCACCCGAGCTCTCCAAGGGCGATGAGAGGCGTATATTTTTCCTGACTACCAATTTCAAGTTTCGCTTGGCCGGAAAAGTCATCACAATATCTTGACTAAATATTTCATATTACAGGGGAATAAATCTCGATTTGGCCAAAAAGGCGGCACTCCCCGAGCGCCGCCCCTTCTTTGCAGCTGGCTTATTCGACGTCGAACTTGACGCCCTGCGCCAGCGGCAGCGTTCTGCCGTAGTTGATGGTGTTGGTGGAGCGGCGCATATAGGCCTTCCAGGCATCCGAGCCGGATTCACGGCCGCCGCCGGTTTCCTTCTCGCCGCCGAAGGCGCCGCCGATCTCGGCACCGGATGGCCCGAGATTGACGTTGGCGATGCCGCAATCCGAACCGCGGGCCGAGACGAAGGTTTCGGCCTCGCGCATGTCATTGGTGAAGATCGACGACGACAGTCCCTGCGGCACGGCATTGTGCAGCGCCAGCACGGCGTCGAAGTCGCTGTATTTCATCACATAGAGGATCGGCGCGAAAGTCTCGTGCTCGACCGGTCCGGTCTGATCCGGCATTTCGACAAGCGCCGGGCGAACGTAGAAGGCGTCAGCCGAGCCATTGTCGACGCGTTCGCCGCCGGTCACCTTGCCGCCGGCCGATTTGGCCTCACCCAGCGCTGCCTGCATCTTCTCGAAAGCCTGGCCGTCGATCAGCGGTCCGACCAGCGTACCGCTTTCCAACGGATTGCCGATGGTGACGGAGCCATAGGCCTTCTGCAGACGCGGCACCAGCTGGTCGTAGACGCTGTCATGGACGAAGAGACGGCGCAGCGTCGTGCAGCGCTGTCCGGCCGTGCCCATGGCGGAGAATGCGACGCCGCGCAGCGTCAGGTCGAGGTCGGCCGACGGGCAGACGATCGCCGCGTTGTTGCCGCCGAGTTCGAGAATGGCGCGGGCAAAACGCTGCGACAGGCGCGGACCGACGGCGCGGCCCATGGCCGTCGAGCCGGTGGCGGAAACCAGCGGGATCTTCGGATGATCGACCAGCACTTCGCCGACCTCGCGGCCGCCGATGATCAGCGTCGACAGATTGGCCGGTGCGGTACCGCCCTCGGCGACGAAACGCTTCAGCGCCTTTTCGAACAGTGCCTGTACGGCAAGCGCCGTCAACGGCGTCTTTTCCGAAGGCTTCCAGACGGTGGAATTGCCGCAGACCATCGCCAGCGCGGCATTCCACGACCAGACGGCAACCGGGAAGTTGAAGGCCGAGATGATGCCGATCACCCCGAGCGGATGCCAGCTCTCCATCATCCGGTGCTCGGAGCGTTCGGTGGCGATCGTCAGGCCGTAGAGCTGACGGGAAAGGCCGACCGCGAAATCGCAGATGTCGATCATCTCCTGCACTTCGCCCAGACCTTCCGAAGTGATCTTGCCGACCTCGATCGAAACGAGACGGCCGAGCGCCGCCTTGGAGGCGCGCAGTTCCTCGCCGAGCAGGCGGACCAGTTCGCCGCGCTTCGGCGCCGGCACGGCACGCCATTCGAGGAAGGCCTGGTGCGCCGCTTCGATCGCCGCCTTCGTTTCGGAAACGGAATGTTCCCTGAGTTTGCCGATTTCCTTGCCGGTGACCGGCGAGGTGACGGAAAGCGTGCCGCCGTGATAGCGGCCGGCATCGACGCCGAGTTCGGCAAGCAGCTTGGCAGTTTCGGTGGCGAGATCGAGGACGGCGATGGTCATTGTCGTGTTTCCAATCTTATAATTCTCAGAAGCGGGCATCGGCGAAATGGGCGACCTGAGCGCCGGCTTCGTACCATATTTCCTTGAGTGCACGAAAGCTCGGCTCGGTGGGCGACGTCAGCGGCAGCGGCAGATCGGCTTCCGGAAGCCGGCCGAGGATATGCTCCGCCAGCGTACGGCCGAAGACCGTACCGGGGGCAATGCCCCGGCCATTGTAGCCCGAAAAGCCGATGACACCAGGCGCGAATTTGTGGAAGCGCGGCAGCGCATTGTCGGTCATGCCGATCTGGCCATACCATTCACACTCGAATTCGACATCACCGATAATGGGGAAGAGCCGCTTCAATGCGCGCTTGGCCCAGCCCTTGTGTACGGCAAGTCCGGTATTGCGTAGCGCCCCGACACTGCCGAAAACGAGGCGGCCGGCCTGGTCCATGCGGAAGGAGGAGAGGATTTCCTTGGTATCCCATGCGCCTTCCCGCCCGGGCAGGATCGACTGGCGCAGATTATGGCCGAGCGGCACGGTGGCGAAATTGAAATAGGGCAGATGCACCTGTTCGTTGCGCACCTGCTCCCATGGGCCGGTGCTGTAGGCATCCGTCGCGACGATGATCCATTCGGCGCTGACTTCGCCGCTTGCCGTCTTCACGGTCCAGCTTCTGCCATTGCGTTCCGTTGAAACGACCGGGCTGGACGTATGAACGGCGACGCCAGCCTTGACGGCGGCATGGGCAAGGCCGCGTGCATAGGCAAGCGGCTGCAGGGTACCGGCGCGTTTGTCGAGCAGCGAACCGGTATAGGCATCGCTGCCGATGCGTTTGGCCGTTTCCGCCGCATCGAGCAGCGTCACGGCTGCGCCGCGGGCGGCCCATTGCGCGGCGCGATTCTCGATCTCCTTCAGCCCGTTTTCGCCGACCGCGCAATGCAGCGTGCCATTGCGTTCGAGTTCGCAGGCAATCTGATGCTTGTCGATCAACTCCATGACGAGCTTCGGCGCGTTGCCGAGCAGATCGAGCAGACGTTCGCCATGCACCGGACCGAGCACGCCGGGCAGATCGTTGGGCATCACCCACATGCCGGCATTGATCAGGCCGACATTGCGGCCGGCGCCGCCGAAGCCGATCTCCTTCGCCTCCAGCAGCACCACCTTCGACCCGGCTTCGGCAAGATGCAGCGCGGAAGAGAGGCCGGTGTAGCCGCCGCCGACAATGACGACATCGGCCGATACGGCGCCTTCGAGCGACGAGGTCGCCGGCGGTTCGGGTGCGGTCTTTTCCCAAAGTCCGTGGGAGCGCGGATCATTCAGCATGGCTCAGTCCGATCGGATCGAAATCGCGCTACTTTAGTGCATAAAACCAAGACTTGAAGCGGCCCTTTCAGGCAACGGTCTTCAGCAGCAAGCCGGCGAGACCGAGCGCCTCCATCGCTGCATCCAGCGATGCCGCCTGACGTTCGGCATAAAGCGCCAGCTCGTCCTGAACGGTCGCACCCAGGGCCGCCTCGAAGGCGTCGCGGTTCGAGCGGGTTGCGTAGTTCTGCTGCTGATCGGTGCCGAGGTTAGACTGGAAGATTCCGGCTGCGCTGACGGGCAGGAAGTCTTCATAGACGATCGGGGCAAAGGCGAGATAACCCTTGGCGATCAGCGCCTCCGGATCATTCGGCAGCGTGCCGCCGGCCGCGGCGGCAATGCCCGCAGGCGTCGCGGAATAGCGGAAGAAGGCCAGACCTTGCCCGCGCAACTCGTCCCAGCTGTCCGGCAGCGCCTTGAAACGCTCGGCAAGTTCCTGGTCGTAGGCACCGGCCTTGGCGCCACCGGCGCCCACCTGCACCTCGCCGCGAACCGAGGCGAGCAGCCGGTCGTAGAGCGCCCGGCCCTTCGCCGTCAGCGCCACGCCGCGCTGTTCGATCTCGCCGAAACGCGCGGTATGCGTTCCTCGAACCGCGCCGTCGTCATCACCGGAAAAGGCGATCGTTTCTTCGAGCGCCTTGAAGCTCGTCTGCCGCAGCAGGATATCGCAATTGCGGCGCGGCGGCCCTTCGATGACGGCCTTCGGCGTGATGCCGCGCTCCGGCATGCGGGCCTGGACCGCGTCGATATCGAGCGTGCGCGGCGTCAGGTGGTTGATATGCGGTCCCTTGAAGCTGACGACGTCGGCGATCAGCCGATGGGCGTCATGCAGCCGCTTGTAGGTTTCGGCGCTGACCGTCGCTTCGCCATGCCAGCGGAAGGTTTCAAGCGCCTCGGCGACGAACTCCGTCGCTTCCGCCTCGGTCAAGCCGCCGTTTCGCTCGTGGCGCTCGATCAGCGCGACGGCGCGCGGCGTATAGATCCGCCGCTGAGCCAAGATGGTTTCGGCTTCGCCACGCAGCTTCTCGTCCTCGATCAGCTCCAATCGCAGCAACGAGGTGAAGACCCGGAATGGATTGACGTTGAGCGCCGCCTCGTCGATCGGCCGAAAGCTGGTGGAATGAACCGGCACGCCGGCGACCGAGAGATCGTAGTAGCCGACCGGCTGCATGCCCATGACCGCAAACAGCCGGCGGATGGTGAAAAGCTCCTCTGCCGTGCCGAGCCGGATGGCGCCGTGGCGCTCGACATCGATGCGCTCCAGCTCGCCGGCTTGGGCCAGGCGCTGGCGCAGATCGGGATCGTTTTCGAGGCAGCCGGCATTCACGTCCGCCACCAGTTCGATCAACGTGCCGTATTGCGGCACCTCGGCCCGGTACATCTGCGACATCGCCTCGGTGAACAGCGATCGGATGCGGTCTGTGGAAACGAAGGCTTGCGGCATCGGGAAACTCCGGATCATTCCGTTTTTGCAGGATGAGTCTCTTTACACGCGTGACAAAGCCGAAAATATCGCTATTTCGGAAATAGCCCATTCTGAAATGGAATGACCATGCTGACATCTCGACGTTTTCTGCCATCGATTTCGCATCTTGCCGCCTTCGAGGCGGTTGCCCGCACCGGCAGCGTGACGGCAGCGGCGCGCGAACTCGATCTGACGCAGAGCGCCGTCAGCCGCCAGGTGAGCGCGCTGGAGGAGCAGCTTGGCGTCGAGCTCTTCCTGCGCGAACGCCAGACCATGCGGCTGACGCTTGCCGGCGACGGATATGCCCGCGAAATCCGCGAAGCGCTGCGGCGCATATCGAGCGCTTCGCTGAATCTGCGCGCCAATCCGCATGGCGGCACGCTCAATCTCGCCATCCTGCCGACCTTCGGCACGCGTTGGCTGGCGCCGCGCCTCGGGCGCTTCCTCGCCGCCAATCCCGGCGTGACCATCAATCTGGTGACCCGGCTTTCGCCCTTCGATTTCCGCCTCGATTCAATCGACGCCGCCATCCATTTCGGTCATCCCCACTGGCCGGGCGCCGAACTCGTCTTCCTGATGTCCGAGCACACAGTGCCGGCCTGCAGCCCTGATTTTCTGGAGCGATACGCGATCAAGACGCCGGAGGATCTGCTTGCCGTTCCGCTTCTGCATTTGACGACGCGCCCTGACGCCTGGGAGCAATGGTTTGCCGGCAACGGCGTTTCCTTCGAAAACGTCCACGGTATGCTCTTCGACCAATTCGCCACCGCCGCGCAGGCGGCGATCGCCGGCCTCGGCATCGCCCTGCTGCCGACATTCCTGATGCAGGAGGAGGTCAGGCGCGGCGATCTCGTCGCCGCTGTCGACCGTGAAATGGAAAGCCGCGAGCGCTATTATCTCGCCTTTCCCAGAGAGCGCGCCGACTATGCGCCGCTTGCGGCCTTTCGCGACTGGATCGTCGCGGAAGCCGCCGCCAATCCGGCTGCGTGACGAACGGCTTGCATCGGCATGGCGCTTTCGACCATTATGCCGGCCAAACAACTTTGCAGGAAATCTCCATGAAGCCGATCTTCGTCCAGCTCCAATGCGCACCCGGCAAGACCTATGATGTCGCCGACGCCATCTACCAGACCGAACTGGTCTCGGAGCTCTATTCCACAAGCGGCGACTACGACCTGCTGCTGAAGGTCTATATCGAGGAAGGCCAGGATATCGGCAAGTTCATCAACGACAACATCGCCAATATTCCCGGCATCGTCCGTTCGCTGACGACACTGACGTTCAAGGCCTTCTGAAAGCCCATCAGATACGGTTAACCTTTTTCGCGAAGAATCGCCCTCTCAACAGGCCGCTTAAACCGCGCCTTAACGCCGGGCATATCTGGTCGTTGCTAGTATAAGCCCGCGTCAACACGGGCCGGCGGGCAGCGATAGGTGAAAAATGGCGATCGTCGAGGCAGATAGGGTGCGCGAGAACCCGCAGTTGGGAGAGGCCCCGCTGATCGTCCATGTCGTGCGCCAGTTCCTGCCCAATCGCGGCGGTCTGGAAGACGTGGTCGCCAATCTCGGCCGCCAGACCGTGCGCCGCGGCTATCGCGTCCGCGTCGTCACGCTCGATTCGCTCTTCACTGCGCCGCAGGACAAGCTGCCGCCTCGCGAAAATATCGACGGCATCGAGGTGGTGCGCATCCCCTGGTCGGGCAGCAGCCGTTATCCGCTGGCGCCTGAGGTTTTCCGCCATCTCGGCGATGCCGATCTCGTGCATGTCCATGCCATCGACTTCTTCTTCGATGCGCTCGCCTGGGGCCGGCTGCTGCATCGCAAGCCGATGATCGTCACCACCCATGGCGGCTTCTTCCACACGCAGAAATACGCGGCGATCAAGAAGATCTGGTTCCGGACGCTGACCCGCGCTTCGGCGATGGCCTACCGCCGCGTCGTCTGCTGCAGCGCCTCCGACCTCAGGCAATTTTCCGAGATCGTGCCCGATAGCCTGCTGATCGAAAACGGCGCCGATATCGGTAAGTTCGCCGACATCGCTTCGCGCCGGCCAAAGCGCCGCATCGTCACGATCGGCCGCTTCTCGGTGAACAAGCGGCTCGACCATCTGCTCGATGCGATGGCCGCGCTGACGACCCGCGACCCCGAATGGCATCTAGACATCGTCGGGGCCGAATCCGACCTGAACCGGGCCGATGTCGAAGCCGCGATCGAAAGCCGCAGCCTTTCCGGCCGCGTTACCCTGCATGTATCACCCGACAACGGCGCCATCCGGCGTATCATCACCGAGGCCTCGCTCTTTGCCTCCGCCTCGGAATATGAAGGTTTCGGCCTGGTGGCGCTGGAGGCGATGAGCGCCGGTCTCCTCCCGGTGCTGAACGCCAACGATGCCTTTGCGACGCTTGCCGACCGGCATCCTGTTATCGCGCTTGCCGACTTCACCAATGCCCAGACCGCGGCGACAGTGATCGAAACGGCCTATGAAGACCTTTCGCGCCAACCGGACGCCGTGCGCGCCGGGCTTCTCGACGCCGCGCGCGGCTATTCCTGGGATATCGTGGCCGGACGTTATATCGATCTCTACAGATCGCTGGATGTCGTCGCCGCGGAAAACATCTGAGCTGCAATTCCGGTCATGCTCTGGCGAGACGGATGATCTCGTCGAGCACGAATTTGCGCGATTGTGGCGGCGTCAGATTGTGATCGGCATCCGGCAGCATCAGCAACCGCACGTTCGGATAGCGCGAAAGCCGACCGCCGCGCGGCCCGAAGTGGAAATAGACGTGGTCGAGCCCGACATCGCCCTCGCTGTAGATCAGCGTCAGCGGCACCTTGCGCTTGCCGAACAGCGCAAAGGAGTGCCGGACCTCGCGGGCGATATGGCGCCGGTCGGGAAGCAGCTCGAGCAGCGGCGCGATCCACGGCGATAGCCGGCGGCCGGCGGCGATGACGATATTCTGCAGGGCCGCAACGACGTCCACCTGGCCGCGCAACAGCCGCTTCAGCGTGTCGAGCCGCGCCATGCGCTGGCCGTAGTCGTCAAGGCTGCGTGGAACGGAGACGACATGCTCCCTACGCACCGGCATCTTCGGATCCCAGTAATAGACGAAGGGATTGATCGACACGACAGCCTTCAAGCGCTCGTCGGCGACGCCGGCCCGGAAGGCGACGTAACCGCCGCTGCATCGGCCGGCGACCATCACGGGACCGGCGACCACACTTTCGAGCAGATCGAGCGAGGCGACCGCATCCGCCGTCTGCGTATCCGAATAGAGCACCTGTTCCGGTGCATCCGGCCGCGGCGGGCTGTCACCGACATTGGCGGAATCGAAGCGCAGCGAAACGACGCCCTGGCGGGCAAGCGCGCGCGCCATATCCACCGTCGTCCGTCCCCAGCCGGCATGCCGGTCATAGGCTGTCGACAGGAAGAGCACGGCATTGCCCTTGATCTCACCGAGTGGCCGGCTGACGACGCCGATCAGATGATTGTGGCTGCCGAAACGCACCGGCGTTTCGGCAAAACCCTCGCCGGCAAGCGGCGGATTCTCGATCACATCAGGCGAATGCGCCGCAGATGTCTCCGTCGTCGTCGCCTCCAGCCAGGTCGTCAGCAGCTCGACGACAGCCATCGGCGTCTTGGCAAACAGCGGATTGGTGGCGAGCTCGTCATAGCCTTCGAAAGCCTTCTGCTCGACATCGGCGCCAAGCGCCTTCAGCGCATCGGCAAAACCGGTATCCTCGGCCTTCGCGGGACGTTCGAGGATCAGATAGCGGGAGGCTGCGAGCCCCTGTGGCGAGGCGATGGTAAGCTTGCCGAGCTCGGCGGCAATCTCTTCGGGCATGACGAGCCCGGCGATCTGCACCTTCGCGGTTTGAACATGTTCCTTGCCGAGGCCGAGATCGGCATCGATGATCTTCGACCACATGTTGAGTTCGCGCAGATAGGCCCGGCCGCTCAGCACCGGCGCCAGCATGACGAGGCTGTCGACGCCTTCGATCGAGGAACCGATGCGATGGGCAAGCGTTGCGCCGAGGCCCTGTGCGATGAGGATGATACGGTCGCAGCCGCTCAGCGATTTCAGCTTGACGGCGGCGGCACGAATCGAATTTTCCCAGGTTTCCAGCCGTGCTGGCAGCGCATCGAAATCGAGCGCATCGCCGGTGCCGCGATAGTCGAAGCGCAGGCTCGGCACGCCGATATCGGCGAAATGCTCGGCCGCGACGCGGAAGAATTTGCGGCTGCACATCTCCTCGAACCCCCAGGGGCTGACGAAAAGCACGGCGGCCGAACGTTTCTTCACGAGAGGATTCTCCGGCATGAACAGCCCGATCGTGCCGTCGAAGACGACGGGCAGGGCAGCACTGCGTCCCGCGCCCTCGGCTGGTTCGAGCGAGAATTCGCCGGGCGCGACCTTGGCGCGATCGGGATCGCCGGGAAGCCGCGGCGCGATGAAATTGATCGCGTGGCCGAACGGCCGGCGCAGCAGGGACGGCATCTTGTCGAGAATGGAGTGCATGACGTCGACATCCTCGCCCGGCACGGCGCGCAGCACGCGCAGTGCCGCGAAATAGCAGAACGCACCGGCAATGATCGCGCCGACGAGACCGGCCGGACCCCCGACGAATTCCAGCACCGAAATCGCTCCGCAAGCACACAGCACGGAGGCGAGCGTCACCTTCGTCAGGCTTGCGTAGAGACCCGATAGTTGGGATCCGAATCCTGTCTGTCTGATCATCATCACCGACATCGCAACGAAGACGAGGATGCGCACGAGTGCGGCACCCTCGGCGGCAAGCCTAGGTACGATCAGTAAACAACCCGCTACCATCAGTAGGCCACCTATGACACTGATATTCAGGCGGGAGCGGGCCCTGTCCATCGACAGCAAATAGAGGCTGAGGATCTGCATGAAGGTATAGGCGGGCGCGACCAGCGCAAGCAGCGCCACCACCGTCCCACTGCGGCGGAACGCTTCGCCGAACACCACGATCACCAGTTCGCTGGAGATCGCCGCAAGCCCGAGGCTCATCGGCAGCACGATATAGGCCATGGAGCGGGTGACGGCGGCGAAGACCTCGACCGGCAATGTCGAGTCGTCGCTGTTATGCCGCCGCTCGGAATAATAGGGCAGCAGGCTGCCGGTCATCTGGATCGGCAACTGCAGCGCAATATTGGCGATCGACAGGCCGACGGCATAATAGCCGACCATCTCCACCGACCAGAACTGCTGCAGGAAGAGCAGTTCGAGCCGGTTGAGGAAGATGGAATCGATGATGAACTGGATCGACAGGATGGCGGAGGAGGAGGCGAGATATTTGAGCGAGACCCCGCACCAGTCGCGCCGCGCAAGAAGGATCGGCAGCGTAGCGAAAAACAACACGAGCTGGCCGAGCGCATAACCGACGAGGACGCCTTCGACGCCATAGAGAACGGCGCCGACGGCAACGCCGGCAAGCTGCACGATCGAAACGGCGACCGTCAGCCGGAAGAAGGCGCCGAGTTTCTTCTCGCCGATCAGGTAGAATTTGACGAAGGAACCGATCGCCTGGACGAAAAACAGCACGCCCGTGACCAGAGCGACGGATGGCGCGGTCTCCGCCCAGTGCATCTTTTCCGAGGTCAGGAAGAACAGCGCATAGAGCGCCAGCAGCGCGACGGTCGAGAACATCATGAAGCTGACGAGGATCGCGGCAAACCCCCGCCGGCGGCGTGTATCGTAGCCCTCCGCCGAAAGCTGCGGCAAGGTCTTCAGCAGCGTGATGCTGGAACCGAGTTCGGCGATCGAGGCGCCCGTGACCACCAGCCACAGCGAGAAAGCGACGATGCCGTTGGCTTCCGGCCCGAGCAGCCGCGCAGTTATGATCGAGGAAACGAAGCCCGTCAGAAGCAGCAGCATGCCTGCCGCCGCATTCATCACCGAGTTTGCGATAATACCCTTCGACATCCATCCATCCGTCAGCATCGGCCTAAAGCGCGTCACGATCTTCAGATCGCTTCTCGCACTTTAGGTTTTTGTTTTTACCCATGTCGTTATCGCAAAACCGCTGCACACTTTTGCGCGCCATGCTCTAAAGTCGCATACCCGCCATCTCTAATGCGAAAATGTTAAAATAAAGCGGAGTGACGACCTCACCTTAGCTGGCTTGCATCGCCGACAGCCTCTGGAGCGCCTTCTCATAGCTGTTCTCTGCGAGGTATCTCAGCAGGAACTCCCGCGCCTTCTCGGCCTTCTCTCGTGCACGCTGGGGCGCGAGGAAGATGTCCCGCAAGTGCGCAGCCGCCGCCTCTGGAGAAGGGTCAGCCCAGACCGCGCCCGCGAGCCCGGCAAATTCGGGATGGGTATCGACGACCGGAATGAGCGGAGAGGCGACCAGCCAGCTATTATCGGGATCGCAGAAATCCACCGTGCCCGACCAGGCGGTGGAAATCACCGGCGTGCGCTGCATGATCGCCTCGGCCACCGTCAGCCCGAAACCCTCGGAACGATGCAGCGAAAGATAGGCGTCTGAACAGCGGATGAGGCCGTTGATATCGGCGTCCGACAGCCTGTCGGTGACGATCTTGATCCGGGAGTTGCCAGCGACCGAAGCGATCAGTTCGCGCAGGCCTTCATCCCTATCGATATTGCCACTGGCCTTCATCAACAGGAAGGCGCTTGGGGCTTCGGCGGCGAAGATCCTGAAGGCCTCGATGATGGCCTGCGGATTCTTCCGGTTGATCGAGGAGCCGGCACTGAAGATGAAGCTGACGAGAAAGGCGTCTTCCTCGATGCCGAATTTCTGGCGCATGCCTTCCGTCGCCGGCTTCTCCGTGACGGGATGCGGAACCACGATGACGGGTGCCGCGGTCAGCGGCGCAATCGTCCGCCGGGTGAATTCCGACGGCACGAAGACCGCATTCATGTAATGCATCGCATTGCGCCATTCCGCCGGCACAACTTCGAGCTCCCAGGCGAAATAGCCGATGTTGAAGGCGCGGGTGAAATTTCCAACGCCCTTCTTCAGGATGGCGCGCGGCAGCATCGGCGGATTGAGATGCCAGATCCGGCTTCCCGCGGGTTCGGTGGAAAGGTGCGACGGCATCCATCCGGCGAAGGCATTCTCGTCGGGATGCGTGCTGACGTCGGAAAGCGCAATCGCCCGCCCCGCCTCCGACAACGCGCCGGCGCAGAGCCTTGCCGATTCGCCGACGCCCACCGCCATCGAGAGATAGCCGACGATCTCCACCGGCTTGCGCGGATTGAAGGCAAGACGCGCGCGTGGAATCAGCCGCTGCAGGACATGGGCGCGCAGAAAGCGGTATATCGTTCTCAAATCACGGTCTTTCCAAATGGATCGGCATCAGCCCCAGAGCATGATGCCGAAAAGTGTGCGCGGTTTTCGGACGGCAGCATGCTCTATCTCTTTTCTAGAAGGCGACACGATGCGAACTGCCTAGACTTCTGATCTCACCCGTAGGCGGAACATCGCTTTCCGCGCTCAGGAGCGCATGCAGCTTCACGCGCCGCGCCACGCCGGGAGCGAGATGGAACCAGTCGTCGTCGGCCCGATAGCCTTCGACGTCGATATGCACCGATTGCGCCAGCCGGTCGGTCCTCAGATCGACGAACCAGTCGTCGCCATCTCTGCCGAGTGACGCTTCGATCCCTGCGTCATGGAGCGCCTTCCCCCGGCCGCACGGGAAGTGGAAGCTTTCGGCGAGAATGGCGCCATCTGCCAGCGAGCGCAGACGCGCCACGCTTGCGTCGTGCGATGGTGGTCCAAAACGGAAGGCATAGGTCGTATCGAAGAAGGCGCCGAACAGCGTTGTGCAGGCAAAACGCTCCGTGCTCCTTGCCGCCAGCTTGAAGGCCATGCTGCCGCTGACGACCTGTTGCTTGCCGTCCCGCAGGCAGACGACCTCGAGCTCCACGTCGAGCGCGGCGTCCGCCTCGTTGACGACATGCACGTCGAGACCGTTGGTTCCCTCGTCGGTGAAGACCACTTGCACCGGCCGGAAGGCACGGCGCATCGCATACCAGACGGGCTTCGGCTCTCCGGTGGAATCGATCACCCCCCAGCCGGGACCGGGCAACAGGTCTTGCAGCGTCCAGACGAGCGCGCCGTTGCAGCCGGAGCCCTTGCGCCGCCATTCGGCAAAAGCCTCCTCGATCACCTCGCCGGTGACGGCGCGGGAGAGATCGAGATAACGTTCCGGATCCTCACGGCGCAATTGGGCCGGATCGAAACCGTAGAGAAGGTGCAGATAGAAGTCGCGAACATCCTCGAAATCCCACGATGCGCTGCGGTCGCGCGGCACGCGGGCCTTCCAGAGCGGGCTGTGGACGGCGGGCACGTCGAGATGACGCTGCAGCGTCCTTTGCTGCGGCACATGCGCGAAGGCGAGGCTTTCGGAGGCAAAACGCACATCGGCGCGGCGCGCATCGGCGATCGGCCGCATATAGGCGCCGACGCCGTAATAATGTGCAATTCCGGCATTGGGCGAAAAAGGCATGGCCCCGCCATAGGGCGAATTCGGGACATAGGGCACGTCGGGACGCATGCGCGCGACGACCGCCGGGATGATCTCGTCGGTGACCGGCCCGCTCCAGAATTCCGCCGGCAGGCCGAGCATCGCCGCCTGCTGGTGGATTTCACTGCCGCCGCAAAGCACAGCGAGGGAGGGCGACGCCTGAACACCGTGCAGAAATTCCTCGACCTCCGCATGCACATGGCCAAGAAAGGCCTTGTCGTTGCGCGGATAATCGAAATTGGCGAACATGAAATCCTGCCAGACGAGCAGGCCGAGTTCATCGCAGAGCGCGAAGAAATCCGGCGTCTCATAGGCCATGGTGCCGCCGATGCGGATCATGTTCATCCCGGCCTCCGCGGCAAGCCGCAGGAAGGGTTCGTAATCCGCCCGGCCGCCCGGCAATCGCACGATATCGGCCGTCGTCCACACCGCGCCGCGGCAGAAGATGCGTTCGCCGTTGACGGTGAGCGCGAAGTCGTCGCCATCGCCACCGCGGTCGACATCGATCCGGCGGAAGCCGGTCGTGCCGAGCGGATATTCGACGCCGTCGGAAACCAGTGTCAGCTCGTAGAGACGCGGAGCGCCGTGGGTGTGCGGCCACCATGGCTCGATGTCGGGAAGCTTGAGAATAGCCGAGTAATGACTGTCGCCGACCTTCTCGAAAGGCTGCTCCATTCCGCCGCAGCGCAGCAGCATGGTGGGATTCTCGGCATTGCTATGCAGCGATACGCTGAGACGGCCGGCGCCGCTCTCCTCCAACAGGGCGCGGATGGAGACGTTGTCGATCGAAATGGGATTGCGCCGCACCATGGAAATCGGTCGCCACGGCCCGATAGCATGAATATCGGGGCACCAGCCCGGCATATGGCCGAGCAGCGTCGCGCGAAAATTCCTCAGGCCCGCCGGCGTGATCATCTGCGGCCGCCAGCGCGCGCGCGGGCCGGGCTCCGACAGACGGGGGCCGAGCGCCCGGAAGCAGAGCGCCAGTTCGTCGCCGCCCGACAGCGTCACCGGAATCTCGTGCGCCGTGAACATGCTCTCGGAAAACAGGATTTCCTGGCCGTTCAGGAAGACATGGCAGAGCGTCGCGAGCCCTTGGAAATGCAGGATCGCTTCGCCGGGCTCGGCATCGAAAAGCCGGCAGAGATACCAGGCATCCCGCGTGTTCAGCGGCTCGGGATTTTCACGGTCGAAGAGCCCAGCCTTTTCGAGCGCCGCGGCGACAGTGCCGGGAACGGGCGCGGGAATGAACTGGGCGGAAAGGTGAATGTCGTGCGGCACGGCGCAGGCGCCCGGCTCCGTCAGGATCAGGTTCCAGCCTTCGGAAAGCAGGCTTTCCTCGGCACCGATGCTTGCCAAACGCCCCCGCATGGTCAGATCTCCGGCTTCAGATTCGCCCCGCAAGCGACGCCATCATGGAATCCCATGCATCGGCGGCCGGATCAAGTGCTGCCTGCAACGGCTCGAACTTCCTGCGGGTGACGGCGCGGGCAAGCTGGAACTGCACCGATTTCGCCACCTCGGAAATGCGCCTGGCATGCTCGGCGGCAGCCGCGAATTCACCGGCGGAAAGCCAGGTGAGGTAATCGGCCGCCAGCTCGAAATTGGCGCCTACCTGGCGAAGCGTGTTGAAGGCGTATTTGTGGAAGAAGCCGAACGGCCGTTCCGCTACCGCTTCGACCTGCTGCGGAAAGACGCTTGCAAAGGCGCGGATCGGGTTTTCGCGGGGACGCCTGATGAAATGAAAGCCGGCAAGCTGCCGCGCGGTCTTCCGCAGATGCGTTTCATCAGCCGGCTTTTCCGGAAACCGCGCAAATTCCGTATAGGGCAGGAACGGCGGATCGTTCTCCGTCAGATGCAGCTGGAACAGCCCGTCGAAATCCTCGCCTTCCAGGCGGAAATAACCGGCATTGTGAAAATAATCGACGCGCTTGGCCGCAACATCCAGCCGGTTGATCGCCACCGTCGTCTTGCCGTGCTCCTGCCGGTAGGCGGTGCCGCGCGTGTCCGGCATGTAGAAGGAATCCATCTCGATCAGGCAGAGACGGGCACGGGCGATCTGAACCTCGACATGGCGTTCGACACGGTCGTAGATGGCAAGCTCGGTGGCGCGAATACCGTAGAGCGCTTCGAGATCCTCGAGCGGCACCTTGAAGAAGGTGAACTGGTCGCCCTCGAAATCCTGCGTCAGGGTAAAACCCAGCATCGCCTCGGGCGCGACACCGGATGATGCCAGCACCTCGATCCAGAGATCGACATAGCAATTGGTTTCCGGCCAGGCGCGCTCACTGGAATGCAGCGCATGCGCCCGGTAGGTTTCCGGGTCGATTCCCGAAAATACCGATGTCATGGATGTGCTCAGCCCCACAGCGCTTTCCGTACGCTGGCCGGCCATTGCTTCACATCGAGCCCGTGATGGTGGAAGAGGGCAAGCGCGATGCGCTCCAGCCCGAAGCCGACGCAGGCGGTGTGCGCGACGCTGCCGTCTTCGAGATTGAGACCCCATTTCGTGCCGAAGGCATCCTGATGGTAGTTGAAGCTCATGCAGGCGGTCGGATTGGCAGCCGAGGTGATCGGGATCAGCAGCTCGAATTTCAGGTTCTGGTCGCGCTGATTGTTGGCGAGCATCTTGCCGGCGCGGCCGAAGAACGGATCGTTGGCGACGTCGATCGTCACGTCGAGACCGACGGCCTTCATCATCTCGACGCCGCGATCCATCCAGCGCTGGCGGAAATCGGTGACGTGCTGTTCAGTGCCCATGCAGATATATTCGCGCATGCGGAACAGCTGCTGGCGGGCAGGATCCTTCGACGGCTCATGGCGGAAGCAATAGGATTGCAGGTCGAAGAGGCCGCCCGTCTTTGGCAGATTGCCGCGCTTGGCGATCGTCGGATAGAGCGGATAGCAGGCAGCCGGCGTCAGCACGATGTCGGTCGCCTCCTGCCCCTTGGTCCAGTCCTCGCCGACTTCCATGCATTGCAGCAGGCTGACATGATCGAGTTCGCTGCCGCAGAAACTGTGCACCGTGCCAGCCAGTTGCGGGAAGCTCTTCATGTAACCGCTCTTTTCGAAAAAGGCGCGGTTCATGCCCGGCGGGAAGCGCATCGCCTCCGCGCCGTCGGCGCCGCCGAACCTGTCGATCAGCCGCTCGAAGGCAGCGATCACGTCTTCGAACTGGCCGCTGCGGCCATAGAGCCCGTCGATGCCGGTATCGATCAGCAGGCCGGATTCGAAAAGCCGGTCCAGAAACGAGGTCTGCATATCCATGACTGTCACCCCAGTAGGCTAGTGTCCTGCTTATGGACAAGAAGCATGCTCGACGTATTGCCGAGGATGCGGTCGTTCGAGATCATCAGCTGTGCGGAATGCGCGTCGCGCAGATGGCGTCCGAGGCTGAACGGCGTGCCGTTCTTGTAGCCCATGATGCCGCAGATCAGCATGGCATGGTTGACGATCTCCAGGATCGTCTCGGACGAGGCGATCTTGACGTTGTTCATCGCCACCGCAAAGCCCATCGAGGACAGCCTGTCGACATCGGCCTTGGCATCCTCGTAGGCCTTGAGGCCGGCAACCACATTGGATTTCACCATCTGCAGCAGGTTCGAAACCTCGGCGAGGCGCAACGCGCCCGGCGGCTGGGCATCCGGCGCCTTGCGGGCGGCGGCGCGCACGAAGGCCTGGGCACGTGCGACGGCATCGACTGCGATGCCGTACCAGACGCCACTCCACAACAGGTGCGAGGAGGCGAGCATGGATTGCGCCGCGATCTCGGCGAAAGGCTTCGGCAGGATCTGATGCGCCGGCGCCTCGCCCTTGAACAGGAAGCCGTCGGAGCAGGTGCCGCGCATGCCCAGCGTATTCCAGACATGGGTCTTCTCGAGCGTGTACTGATCCTTGAGGAAGGCCGTCAGCACCTGATCGGAGGAAGCCGCCTGCGCGTGGGCACGCGACGTGATGAGGATCGCGTCGGCATGCGAGCCGTAGGAAATGACGGTCGCATCCTTTTCGAGGCGGCAAGTATCGCCATCGACCTCGACCGCGCAGATGCTGTTGCGCAGGTTTCCGCCGATGCCGCCTTCGGTGGTGGCGGAAGCAATCAGCAGCTGCTCTGCGGCGATGCGGCGCATGAAGCTGCGATGCCATTCGCTGTCGGCGCCGTGTTCAACGAGGCTCGACAGCTTGATGTGATGCATGGCGAAGACCATCGCGCTTGCCGCGCAGGCCTGGCCGAGCATCGAGCACAATTCGGCGATCTCGGTGATCGAGGCGGATTCACCGCCGAGATGGCGCGGCACCTGGATGCCGAGCAGCCTTTCGGCCTTCATCGCCTCCACGGCTTCGCGGGGAAAGCGGCCTTCGACATCGACGGCATCGGCGTGCTTTGCCGCGATTTCGGCGACGCGGGCCACTCTTGCGACAAGACCGTCCTGCATGATCTTGACGGGGAAATTCATCAGGCGACCTTCCGGCTGTCCCGGATGAGATCGACGGTCCTGGCGATGGCCGAGATGCTCGCGAAGGATTTGCGGTTCAGGAGATTGTCGGGAAATTCGATGTCGAAGGCCTCTTCGATGCCAAGCATCAGCTGCACGGAAGCAAAGGACGTCAAACCTGCCGCATAAAGATCGGCATCGTCGCCAACCTGGTCGATCGACACAGGAAGCTTGCCGAATTTGGCTACGAGGTCGCGGATTGTCGTATTCATCCCATCACTCCAAGATTCTCATGATCCCGAACCGGCGTTCATCGCCTTGTCATGAGCGTTCTTTTAGTGCGGAAAACAGAACATTCCGCTAATTTGTTGGGTTAAATATGACTAAGGCTCACAGTTAGGATTTTAGCGATCATTCCGGCATTGTCGCAAACAACGATTTTCTATCAACGACTTAGGACAATCTTGCCGCTGCGACACACAATAGCTTCTGGCGTGACGAGTACAGAAATGACACGCAAACGCGCCGCTTTTTGTCTCAATCGGCCGGCGGATAGGAATGCTCGCCGCCGCGATAATCGGTGATGGAATAACATCCGTCGCCTGTCGCCCGGATAGCGCTCCCACTGATGACGGCCTTGCCGTGACCGCCTGGAATATCGAGAATGTAAGTCGGCTGGCAGAGACCGGAAATCCGCCCGCGCAACGCCGCGACGATCTCCTGCCCCTCCTCGATCGTCACTCTGAAATGACCGGTGCCGGGCGCCAGATCCGGATGATGCAGGTAATAGGGTTTGACGCGGATTTCGACGAAGGCCTTCATCAGCCCCGCAAGCACGTCGGGATCGTCGTTGACGCCCTTGAGCAGCACCGACTGGCTGAGCATGGCGATGCCGGCATCGACAAGGCGGGCGCAGGCTGCGCGCGCTTCCATCGTCAGTTCCCTGACATGGTTGGCGTGCAGCGCCACATAGACCGTCTTGCCGCTTGCTTTCAGCGCGGCGACCAGCGCCGCATCGATCCTCTCCGGATCGACGACCGGAACACGCGTGTGGAAACGCACGATCTTCACATGGGCGATCCCGGCAAGCGTCTCCATGATGTCGTGGAGACGGCGCGGAGAAAGCACCAGCGGATCGCCGCCGGTGAGGATGACCTCCCAGATCTCCTCATGACCCCGGATATAGTCGAAAGCGGCCTGCATCGCCGCGGCATCGAGCGTGCCGAGGCCCTGCGGTCCGACCATTTCGCGCCGGAAGCAAAAACGGCAATAGACCGGGCAGACATGCACGGCCTTCAGCAACACACGATCGGGATAGCGGTGAACGATGCCTTCGACGGGGCTGTGGGCATGATCGCCGATCGGATCGGCGCGTTCCTCGCTGGCGATCGTGAGTTCGGCGATATCGGGCACGAACTGCCGGGCGATCGGATCATCGGGATCGGTGCGGTCGATGAGCTTGCTGATCACCGGCGTCAGCGCGATCGCATAGCGCGCGGCAACCTCTTCGAGCGTTGCGCGATCGGCAGACGCGGCGAGCCCTGCCTTCACAAGATCGTCGACGCTCTTGATCGGTTTGACGACATTCATCTTCCATACTCCGCAACCGGCGCCCAGAGCACCTGGTCGATGCGCGATGCTCCCGTTGCCAGCATCACCAGCCGGTCGAAACCGAGCGCGATGCCGCTTGCCTCAGGCATCAACGCCAGCGCGGCGAGGAAATCCTCGTCGATCGGATAGGTCTCGCCGTAGACCCGCGCCTTCTCGGCCATCTCGATCTCGAACCGTCGCCGCTGTTCGGCAGCGTTGGTGAGCTCGCCGAAGCCGTTCGCAAGCTCGACGCCGCAGGCATAGAGCTCGAAACGCTCGGCGACCCTGGGGTCGCGTGCCGAGGGACGCGCAAGTGCCGCCTCCGAGACCGGATATTCGTCGAGGATGGTGATGCGGCCGAAGCCGAGACGTGGTTCGATCTTTTCGACCAGCACCCGGCTGAAGAGATCGGCCCAGCCGTCGTCATCGGCAACCCGCATGCCGACGCGCCTGAGTTCGGCTGCCAGATGGTTGCGATCGGTCGAACCATCGGTGGCGACCGAGGCAAGAAGATCGATGCCGGCATGCCGCTCGAAGGCTTCGGCAACGCTGACCCGCTCCGGCCCGGCAAAGGGATCGCTCTCGCCGCCGCGATAGGCAAGCGTCCCAGTCTTTACCGTTTCTGCCGCCAGCGCCAGGATCCGCACGCAATCCATCATCAAGCTCTCATAGCTTTCGCCGGCCCGATACCATTCGAGCATGGTGAATTCGGGATGATGCAGCGGCCCGCGCTCGCGATTGCGATAGACATGGGCAAAACATGAGATCCGTTCCTCGCCCGCCGCAAGCAGCTTCTTGCAGGCGAATTCCGGCGAGGTGTGCAGGTAAAATGGCGCCCTTTGCCCGTCCGTCGTCAGCGCTTCCGTCGCGAAGGCATGCAGATGCGCCTCATTGCCGGGAGAGACCTGCAGCACCGCCGTATCCACCTCGATGAAATCCTCGCGCGCGAAAAACCCGCGCAACGCCGCCTGGATCGCATTGCGCCCGATCAGGAACGGACGGCGATCGGCATGTACGGACGAGGTCCACCAGGGGGACGCTTTGGCCGAAGAGTTCATTCCAAGCTTTCTTCGCCGGAGAAGCCGGTATGGGGTGGCTATTTCCCGGATTTTAGGTTAGTTGCGCCCCCAAAGAAAAACATTTGCGTCTTCGGGGCGTCTCGACAGTCCTCTACGACGCCGAAAGCCGAGTTACAAGGAAGTCTTATGGTCAAGGTCATCGCCTCTTCGGTCCGCAAGGGCAACGTTCTCGACGTCGACGGCAAGCTCTACGTCGTCCTCACCGCCCAGAACTTTCATCCGGGCAAAGGCACGCCGGTCACCCAGGTCGACATGCGCCGCATCGTCGACGGCGTGAAGGTTTCCGAGCGTTGGCGCACCACCGAACAGGTCGAGCGCGCCTTCGTCGAAGACGTGAACCATCAGTTCCTCTACGAGGACGGCGAAGGCTTTCACTTCATGAACCCTGGAAACTACGATCAGGTCGTCGTCGATGTCGAGACGATGGGTGACGACAAGGCTTATCTGCAGGAAGGCATGACCTGCGTTCTCTCAATGCATGAAGGCATTGCGCTGGCGATCCAGATGCCGCGTCACGTCACGCTCGAAATCACCGAGACGGAACCGGTCGTCAAGGGCCAGACGGCGTCGTCTTCCTACAAGCCGGCCATGCTGTCGAACGGCGTGCGCACCATGGTGCCGCCGCACATCAATGCCGGCACCCGCGTCGTCATCGCCACGGAAGACAATTCCTACGTCGAACGCGCCAAGGATTGATCCTGAGTTACAACTCTTGAAGAGGCCGGCTTATGCCGGCCTTTTTGTATCCGCCTTCTTTGCAGCATGATGTTGTCCGAAAACCGCTCACACTTTTCGGCATCATGCTCTAGAGATGCGGGTTGCGCGGCCGGTATTTCTTGACGAGCTTCTGGTTGATCTCGGCCGCACCCGGCATGTTGGCGCTGAGATAAATTGGCGCATCGCCGGATTTCGAAAGCTGCGAGGCGACTTCGGCGAAGACCGCATTGATCACCGTTACCCCGACCGCCGTCGAGACTGGCCCAACTCGAAGCCCCGTGCCTTCGAGATCGACAACGGCATCACCCGGTGGCAGCCCGTTGTCGAGCACCACATCGGCCACGTCGGCGAGCCGCCGGCGACCATTGGCGATCGCTGAGGAATAGGCGATCGACGTGATGGCAATCACCTTTGCGCCGATTTCGCGCGCATAGTCGGCCGCCTCGATCGGCGCGGCGTTCACGCCCGAATTGGAAGCGATGATGATGACATCGCCCGGCTGCATGCCGTAGCGCTCCAGCATCGGCCGCACCAGGCCCTGCGTGCGCTCATAGACCGAACTGATGACCGCACCCTCATGCAGCATGGCCGAGCCGACGAGCACCGGCACGGTGAAGGCGAGCCCGCCGGCACGATAGTGCACCTCTTCCGCCAGCATATGCGAATGGCCGGTGCCGAAGACATAGACGCGCTTGTCGCCGTGGGCAGCATCGAGGATGACGGCCGCGGCCTGCGCCATCGGCTCGGCAAGCGCCTGCTTCAGCTCTTCCAGCCGGCCGATGAGGTTAGTGAAATAGGCATCGGTAATGTCGGTCATCCCACGTCTCCTTGATGTCAGGCCGCTTCGCTGCCGAGCCAGGTGGCGGTGACGGCAAGCGCATCGGTGAGATGCACGAGATCGGCACGCATGCCCGGCGAGAGATGACCGCGATCAGCAAGCCTGAGGAAGCGGGCGGGATAAAGGGTCGCCATGCGCAGGGCCTCGGCGAGCGTCAGGTCGAGATAGGTGACGCCGTACCGGATCGTCGAGATCATATCGACGTCGGAACCGGCGAGCGTGCCGTCGGAAAGCACCAGCTTCGAGCAGAAGCCACCCCTTTCTCGCCGGACGGTGCGCCCGTTCAGCGTGAACGAGTCTTTCTCCGAGCCGACGAGCGACATCGCGTCGGTGACGAAGAACAGCTTGCCTTCGCCGCGCTTGGCGCGCAGGGCCGTGCGCAAGGCCTTCGGATCGACGTGATGGCCATCGGCGATGATGCCGCACCAGGTCGAGGGATGGTCGATTGCCGCGCCGACGAGGCCGGGTGTGCGGTGTCCCAGCTGGCTCATGGCGTTGAAGAGATGCGTGACGCCGCGTGCGCCGGCATCGAAGCGTTCTTCCGCCGCCTCGCTCGAACAATCGGAATGCCCGATGCTGACCGTGACGCCGGCTTCCGCAAGCTCGCGCACCTGGGCAACCGTCACCTGCTCGGCCGCCATGGTGACGAGCAACGTGCCGATCTCCTCGCGTGCTCGGATGAAGGTCTTGACGTCACGTTCCTCCACCGGCCGCATCAGCTCGGCCAGATGCGCGCCTTTTCTCGCCGGCGCCAGATGCGGGCCTTCGAGATGCAGGCCAGCGACGCCGCGGCTCGCCTTGACCGCCTCCTTGGCCGCCTCGATCGCGGCAATGGAGGCTTCCGATGTATCGGTGATCAGCGTCGGCAACAGCGACGTCGTGCCATAGGGCCGGTGTCCTCCGGCGATGATATCCATCGAAGCGGCGGAAGGCTCGTCGTTCAGCATTCGCCCGCCGCCGCCATTGACCTGCGCATCGATGAAACCGGCCGACAGAACCCCGCCCGCAAGTGTCACGACCTCGCCGTCCGGCAGATCGTTTCTTGCGACGATCGCTTCGACTCGGCCGCCGGCAGTGATGAGCGCCTTGTCGTCATGGAAGCGTTCGCCGTCGAAGATGCGGGCGCCAAGGAAGATCTTGCGGGCCATCAGACCGTCTCCGTCACCTTGAGCAGGTTTGCCGGTCTGTCGGGATCGAAGCCCTTGCGTCGCGTCACCGACTCGATCAGCCGGTAATAGACGAGCAGCGACACCAGCGGATCGACGAGGCCGCTGCCCGTGGTCGGCACGCGCAGATGGACGCCGGACAGCGGCTGCGCCGAGAAGCCGACGGTGGTGGCGCCGAGCTTCTGCAGGCGCTCCAGTGCCTGGACGTTGTTGGCGAAGGCGGCATCGTCGGGCGTAAAGGCGACGATCGGAAAGCCCGGCTGCACCAGGCGCATCGGACCATGCATCAGTTCCGCCAGCGAGAAGGCCTCGGCATGCAAGCCGGAGGTCTCCTTAGCCTTCAGCGCCGCTTCGAGCGCGATCGCGAAAGCTGGGCCGCGGCCGGCCGTATAGAGCGAGGTTGCGTTGAAGAGCACCTCCTCGGCCGCCGCCGTGTCGATCCCGGCAGTTGCCGACAGCGCCTCCGGCAGCTTGTCGAGCGCAGTCTGCAGATCGGATGCGCCGCCGATCGCAGCCGTCACCCCGGAAAGGGCGGCGACCGAGGCAATGAAGGATTTCGTCGCCGCGACACTCTTTTCGGCACCGGCATTGAGGCCGAGAACGATATCGGCCTGTTTCGCAAGCGGGCTGTCGGTGACGTTGACGACGGCGATCGTCGTCGCTCCGCCCTTCTTCGCCGCATCCTGCAGCGCAACGATATCGGGGCTGGCGCCCGACTGCGAGACGGTGAAATGGACGCCGCCCTTCAGATGCAGCGCGGCACCATAGACGGAAGCGATTGACGGACCGACTGAGGCGACCGGAACGCCGCAGGTGATCTCGAAGAGATACTTGAAGAAGGTGGCGGCATGGTCGGAGGAGCCGCGCGCCGCCGTGGTCACCACGCTCGGGCGGGCGGACGAAAACAGCCGGGCGATCTCGGCAAAGACCGGCTTTTCCTTTTCGAGAAGCGTGGCCACCACCTCTGGCGACTGGCCGGCTTCCTGCAGCATCAGCGACTGGTTCTCACTCATAGGTCATCTCCAATTCTCAATTCGGCAACGAAATCATAGGCATCGCCGCGATAATGCGAGCGGGTGTATTCGACGACGCGCTGGTCTTCCAGGCGCGAGACACGTTCGATCAGAAGCGCCGGCGCGCCTGATTTGACGTTCAGGATCGCAGCAGAAGACGGGTCGAGCGTGACCGCAGTGAGCCGCTGCAGCGCGCGCACGGGCCTGTGGCCGCTGGCCGTCAGCGCATCGTAGAGCGATCCCTCGCCACCGGCATCGTGCCCAAGGAACTTGATCGGCACCACGGCGCGTTCAATCGCCAGCGGCAGGCCATCGGCAAGGCGCAACCGGTCGAGTCTCAGCACCGGCTCGTCGCCGCCGAGGCCGAGCAAGAAGGATTCCTCCGGCGACGGCGTATTGACCGCCCGCGACAATACCCGCGCAGCCGGCAGACGCCCGCGCGAGCGCATGTCGGCAGAGAAGGAGGAAAGCCGCCAGAGCGACTGCTCCATGCGTTCCACTTTGCTCGAGACGAAAGTACCGCTTCCGTGGCGCGATTCCAGCGCCCCTGAAGCCATCAGGTCGCGATAGGCGGTGCGCACGGTGACGCGTCCGAGCTTCAGTGCCTCGGCAAGGTCGCGCTCGCCCGGCAGCGCAGTGCCCGGCTTCAGCAATCCTTCCTGAATGAGACCGGTCAGCGTCTGCGCCAGCCGCTTGTAGAGCGGCCCGGTCAGCGCCTCGTCACGCAGGCCGCGGTTCTTCAGTTCCGCTATCAGACTGGTTCTATCCATGGGCGCATAATAGAACCTATCTAGAACCAATCGGCAAGACGGAATCGAGCATAGAAAGAAAAAACCCTCACCGGTGGACCGGCAAGGGTTTCATAGCAATCAAATTTGACAGCCGTGCGTGCGCAGAAACTCAGTTCTTGGTGAAGATATAATCCGTCTCCTGGCGAAGCACCTCGCCGGGACGCAGGACGGCATTCGGAAAACCTTGGTGATTGATGGCATCCGGCCAGACCTGCGTCTCCAGGCAGAACCCGGCGAATGGACCATATTTGCGCCCGCCGATGCCGAGCGCCTCGGTATTAAGCTTGAAGCCGGCATAGAACTGCACGCCCGGCTCAGTGCTGCGCACTTCCAGCGACACCCCGGAATAGAGGCTGCGGGCAAGCGCGACGCTCCGCTTGGCGGTGCGCTCGGCGGACAGGCAGAAATTATGATCGTACAACACTTGTTCGCTGCCGACGAAACGCTTCATCGGCGCCATCTCGCGGAAATCGAATTCCGTGCCGTCGACGGAACGGATCTCCCCGGTCGGCACCTGCTTCTCATCGGTCGGCAGATAGTGATCGGCGGCAATCATGATGTCGTGGCCAAGCGCATCTTCGCGACCGTCGAGATTGAAATAGGCGTGCTGGCAGACATTGGCGAGCGTCGGCTGGTCGCTGGTCGATTCGTAGGTGATCGACAGTTCGCCATTGCCATGCACCCGGAAAGTCGCCTGGATGGTGCAATTGCCGGGATAGCCCGCACGGCCATCGGGATCGACGATCTTCAGCACCACGCGGTCGACGTCACGCTCGACGATCGTCCAGTTGCGTTTGGCGATATTGTCGCTGCCGCCATGCAGATGCGTCACGCCATTTTCGTTCAGCTCGAGCTGATGGTCCTTTTCGTCAAGCGTGAATTTGCCGCCGCCGACACGGTTGGCGCAGCGGCCGGGGGTCGCGCCGAAGTAGGCCGAATAAAGGGGATAGCTGTCGAAATCGTCAAAGCCCAGCTGCAGCGGAGCGTCATGTCCCTCAAGGCGCAGATCCTGGATGACCGCACCCCAGGTCATAATCTTGGCCGTCAGCCCGCCGCCCTTGATCTCGACGCGATAGACGGTCTCGCCCGCCTTCGTCTGCCCGAAAACATCCCGCTTCAACTTATCCGACATCATCGACCGTCCATTCTATCCCGGCTGCCTATTCCTCATCGAAATCGATTTAGGAATTTCAGCGATTCAAACTGTTGCAGCGTCCTTGCACGGCTGACAAAGACGCGCGGGCGCTGTGGTGTTCCGGACCGGAACCTGCCCGCATTTGTTCCAAACCGCAACCGGGCGGAGTAGAAAGAAATGCTGCAGCAGCGATGCGGCATCGGCTCAAGGCGCGATGGTGCCCTCAGAGGTCCATGCCGATCTCTTCCACGTCATAGGGCGTCGTCTGGTAGATTTCGTTGATCCAGTTGCCGAACAGCAAATGCGCATGGCTGCGCCAGCGATTCTGCGGCGCAAGCGCCGGATCGTTATGCGGGAAGTAGTTGTGCGGCATCTTGATCGGCACGCCGGCATCGACGTCACGGAAATACTCGTCGGAGAGCGAGGTGGAATCATATTCGACATGGTTGAACATGTAGAGCCGCCGGCCCTTCTTCTCGTGCACGAGGCACACGCCCATCTCGGCTGATTCCATCAGGATCTCCAGATCTTCGGATTTCTCGATATCGGCGCGGCGCACTTCGGTCCAGCGCGACACCGGCACTTCGAAATTGTCGGAAAAGCCGTTGAGATAGATGGAGGAAGGCTTCAGGTTCCGGTGGCGATAAACCCCGAAGGCCTTCTCCTTCAACTCGTATTTCGGAACGCCGTGGAAATGATAGATCGCAGCCATCGCGCCCCAGCACACGTTCATCGTCGAATGGACATTCGTTTCCGTCCAGTCGAGGATCTGCTGCATTTCCGCCCAATAGGTGACGTCCTCATAGGGCAAAAGCTCGATCGGCGCCCCGGTGATGATGAAGCCGTCGAACTTGCGCTGCTTCACCTCTTCCCAGGTCTGGTAGAAGGAAAGCAGATGGTCTTCGGACGTGTTCTTCGCCTTGTGGCCGCCGATGCGGATCAACGACAGCTCCACCTGCAGCGGCGAGGCGCCGACGAGGCGGGCCATTTGCAGCTCGGTCTTGATCTTGTTCGGCATGAGGTTGAGCAGCCCGATCTGCAACGGACGGATATCCTGACGGATCGCCATCGTCTCGGTCATCACCCGCACACCTTCCTGAACCAGGGTTTCGAAGGCGGGCAACGTATCGGGGATCTTGATGGGCATTGCGGTCACTCGATCAAAAACAAAAAACCGGCGGCGAAAAAAATCGCTACCGGTCCGCACGCGGCCCTTTAGCGACTTTTTTAACGTGGCTGCAAGCCGGCCGGCCAAATCACCACGGAGCACTTTAATTAGCCCCAGTCGGACCGCGAATCAATGGCGAAAGCATGCAGGCACGGCCCATGCAAGCATCATCACACTTTAATGACTGATAGAATCTGTTGATAGACCGGTAACGCCACCATGTTAATAATGGGGGCATGGGCGGTGTGGAAAAGTGTAATGGCAGATAAGATCGAGAGGAGGCCGGGAATCCGGAGGCAGGATAGGGTAGGGTATGATCTCAGCCTGACATATCGCCTCGGGGTGATGTTCTCAGCATTCTGGAATTCGGAAGTGCGTGGCAAGGTGCTGTTTCTGGCGACCGTGCTGATTCTCGTCATCTTGGCGACGTCCTACGGCCAGGTCATACTCAATGAATGGAATGCTCCGTTCTACGACTCGCTGGAGCGCCGCGACCTCGGCGAATTCTTCCACCAGCTTGAAATCTTCGCGATGATCGCCGGCACGCTGCTGCTGCTCAACGTGCTGCAGGCGTGGCTGAACCAGATGACCGCGCTCTATATGCGCGAAGGTCTGTCGCGTGATCTCGTCGACCAGTGGTTGAAGCGCAAGCGGGCGCTACGGCTTGCTTCCAGTGGCCTGATCGGCGTCAATCCGGACCAGCGCCTGCACGAGGATTCCCGCAATCTCGCCGAAAGCACGACAGGGCTCGTTCTCGGCCTGCTGCAGTCGACCATTCTTCTGGTGAGCTTCATCGGCGTGCTCTGGGAGCTTTCGAGCGGATTCATCTTCCGCATCAGCGGCCATAGCTTCTCCATTCCGGGCTACATGGTCTGGGCGGCGATCTTCTATGCCGCTTCCGCCTCGGTGCTGAGCCAGGTCGTCGGCCGCAAGCTGGTGAAGCTCAATGCCGACCGGTTCTCGAAGGAAGCCGAGCTTCGCTTCACGCTGATGCATGCCAATGAGAACATGCCGGCGATCACCGTCGCCCGCGGCGAGGAAAACGAGCGTCGGCGCATCAACACCGATATCAGCTCGGTACTGAGGGTCGTCAAGCGGCTCGCCATGGCCAATACCAACCTCACCTGGGTTTCGGCCGGCTACGGCTGGCTGGTGATCGTCATCCCGATCATCGTCGCCGCCCCCGCCTATTTCTCCGGCGGCCTCACCCTTGGCCAGCTGATGATGTCCGTCGGCGCCTTCAATCAGGTCAACACGGCATTGCGCTGGTACGTCGCCAATTTCGGCCCGATCGCCGAATGGCGCGCCACGCTGATGCGCGTCACCGATTTCCGTCAGGCGCTGCTCGACATGGACGAGGACTTCGACCTGAAGGACAGCATCGCCTATGAAAGCACCGCGCCCGATACGCTGACACTGAAGGATGTGGTGATCGTCGCCAAGATCGGCGAAGACATCGACGAATGCGGCGGTTTCCGCCTGCGTGAAACCAATGTCGTGATCAAGGCCGGCGAAAAAGTCATGATCAACGGCGATCACAGCGTCAATCGTAAGCTGCTGTTCCAGGCGATGGCCGGCCTCTGGCCGTGCGGCAGCGGCACGATGGGGCTGCCGCCGGTCGACGACATGCTGTTCGTGCCGCAGATCGCCTATGTTCCCGGCGGCACACTGCGCGAGGCGCTGGCCTTTCCCGAAAGTCCTGATGCCTACGAGAAAGCCGCCGTCGAGGCTGCCCTCGAGAAGGCCGGCCTGCATTCGCTGATCGCCAGGCTCGATACCCGCGCCCGCTGGGACAAGCTGCTCGACAGCGACGAGCAGAAGGCGATCGGCTTCGCCCGCCTGCTGCTCGTACGCCCGCGCTGGATCATTTTCGACGAGGTGCTGGAAGGCATGGAGCCGGAATGGCAGGAAACCATGGCCAAACTGCTCACCACCCTGCCCGAAAGCGGCATGATCTATATCGGCCGTTCCGAAGCCTATCTCGAGGTGCTGAAGCCGCGCGTGCTGCATCTGCAGGCGCTGCCGTCAAGATCCGAGGAACCGCCTGTCGCCCAGACCGGCGCCAGCGCCAGTGCAGGCGCTGCCGCCGTGCCCGCGCCGGCGCTTTGATGCGTGCCGCCCCAAAGTGTGGAGCGGTTTTGGCAGAAGGGAATGCGTTAAGATAAAGATATGAGCCGGCTGCTCACATCGGCGGCGTGATGCCGTTGAGGCCGACAGCCACCTGGCTGGCCGAGATACTGCCGTCAGCCGCCTTCTCGCCGGTGACGATAACGCCGGCGCCAGTCTTCAAATCATCCTTGGTCGCCGGCGCCAGTGTCACGATCGGTGTCGCATCGGCAATCGTGATGGTCTTTTCCTTGCCCTGATAGGTCAGCGTGATCGTGTGGCCTTCGACGGATTTGACGGCGTTGCTGACGGTCGCGTTGGTCATCTGGCTGTTCGGCTGCGCATCCCAGGGACGGTTGCCCTCGCCGGTGCCTTTCATCGACGCCGGAAAGATCAGCACTTCGATCGCCCCATCCGGGCCGTTGCCCTTCGGAAGTGAGGCAACGCCGACGAAATCGCCGGGCTTGATATCCTCGACCGAGGCTTTCCGGATACCGCCGACTTTCCAGCCGGCTTTCAGCGTGATCGTCGCATCGCTGCCTTCGCGCGTCTTGACAACGAGTTGATCACCGCTGAGACTTTCGATGGCGCCGCGAATGCGGACGCGCTGGCTATCCTGCGCCTCGACGGCCTGCGATAGGGCAAGCGCGACAATGCCGCCGGCGGCAAGGGTTGTGAAAATTTTGGAATTGGGCTTGCGAGACATATGACTTTTCCTTGTCGCCATTGCGATCGGCAATATCCCCGGCTGCCGGGCGGCACTCTATGCCGCACGACGATCAACTGGCGAATCAAGGAAAGGTGAGCCGGCGCGTTTGGGAAGCCTCAGCCTTCCAGCTCTTCGCGTAGCATTTCGAGCTCCAGCCACTCCTCCTCCATTTTGGTCAGGCTGGAGCGCAGTTTTTCCATCTCGGCGGCAAGCCGGTTGAAGGCCGCGGCATCGCGCGTAAACAGATTGGGATCGGCCATCGCCTGTTCGCGCTTGGCGATCTCGGCTTCGGCTTTCGCCATCTCCTTCGGCAGATTGTCAAGCGCGAATTTCTGCTTGAAGGAAAGCTTGGTCTTGGCACTTCCTGCGGACGGCGCTGCCTCTTGCGTCTTCGGCTTCTCCGCCGCTTTCTCCGCCCTCTTGCGCTCCTCAAGCGCGCCCTTGCGCTGCGCAAGCATGTCGGAATAGCCGCCGGCATATTCGATCCAGCGACCGTCAGGCGCATCCGGCACGGCAGGCGCGATCGTCGAGGTCACGGTGCGGTCGAGGAAATCGCGGTCGTGGCTGACGAGAATGACGGTGCCGGGAAAGCCGGCGACGATTTCCTGCAGCAGATCGAGCGTTTCGATATCGAGATCATTGGTCGGCTCGTCGAGGATCAGGAGGTTCGCCGGACGCGAGAGGATACGTGCCAGCATCAGCCGGGCGCGCTCGCCGCCGGAGAGGCTTTTGATCGGCGTCCGCGCCTGTTCCGGTTGGAACAGGAACTCTTTCATATAGCCGGTAACATGACGCTGCTCGCCGTTGACGAGCAGGTTTTCGCCGCGCCCGTCCGTCAGGTAGTTGGCAAGCGTATTCTCGGGATCGAGATCCTCGCGCTTCTGGTCGAGCGTCGCGATCTCCAGATTGGTGCCAAGCTTTATCGTGCCGCTATCCGGGGAAAGCTGCCCGGTCAGCATCTTCAACAGCGTCGTCTTGCCGGCGCCGTTCGGCCCGACCAGACCGATGCAGTCACCGCGATGCACGCGGATCGAGAAGGGCATGACGATTGTCCGGTCGCCGAAGCTCTTGGTGATCTTGTCGGCCTCGATCACCAGCTTGCCGGATTCCTGCGCGTCCGAAACGGTCGCCTGCACGGTACCTTGTGGCCCTTTGTGGCCACGATATTGCGAGCGCATCGTCTGCAGTTCACCGAGGCGGCGCATGTTGCGCTTGCGTCGCGCCGTGACGCCATAGCGCAACCAGTGCTCCTCGCGCTCGATCGCCTTGCCGAGCTTGTGCTGCTCCAGCTCCTCGGCCTCCAGCACCTGGTCGCGCCAGGCTTCGAAATGCGCAAAGCCCCTGTCGAGCCGGCGTGAGGTGCCGCGGTCGAGCCAGACGGTTGCGGTCGAGACCTTTTCGAGAAAACGCCGGTCGTGCGAGATCAGCACCAAAGCGCTGCGGGTCTTCTGCAACTCGCCTTCCAGCCATTCGATTGTGGGAAGGTCGAGATGGTTGGTCGGTTCGTCGAGCAGGAGAATGTCGGGCTCCGGCGCCAGGACGCGGGCAAGGGCGGCCCGGCGCGATTCGCCGCCGGAAAGGGTCTTCGGATCTTCCTCGCCGGTCAGCCCGAGATGGGAGAGCAAATAGGTGACGCGGTAAGGATCATCGCCCGGCCCGAGACCGGCCTCGGCATAGGCCTGAACCGTGTTGAAGCCGGCAAAATCCGGCGCCTGTTCGAGATAACGCACCGTCGAGGACGGATGGCGGAAGACCTCGCCGGACTGTGCCTCGACCAGGCCGGCGGCGATCTTCAGCAGCGTCGATTTTCCCGAGCCGTTGCGGCCGACGAGACAGATCTTGTCACCAGGCTCGATCTGCAGCGCCGCCCCCGCGAGGAGCGGTGCACCGCCGAAGCTCAGGAAGATATCGTCGAGTTTCAGAATGGGAGGGGCCAAAATCAGACTCCGGAAAGATCATAGGGCCTGGCGAGCACGATCGCCTGGCCGCTGCGGAGCGAAAAGCGAACCTTGCCTTCCGCGACGTTGGAAATGGTGCGCGACGAGCCGAAAGGCAGATGAAAATCGGCCAGCGGATAACGCGCATTCTCGATGGAAAGCCCGATCAGCTCGCTGAACCCGGGCACGGAAAACAGGCTGCCCTTGGGAAGGTCCAGTTCGATCGTCCCGGCAATCAACGGCACGGCCTCTTCCTTGCCCGAGGTCAGCAGCACGTCGAAGCCCTCTTCCGCCAGGCTGACGGCCGACAGCAGATGCTGAAGCGCATGGTCCGAGCGTTCGCCGCCGAGCGCACCGGCCAGAATCAGCCGCCGCGCACCGCGCGCGATCGCTTCCGACACTGCGATTTCGCCATCGGTCGCCGCCTTCGCTGCGGGATAAGGCTGTTTCGGCACATCGGGAAATGCATCCTCGAGATCGGCGGGCGTCGAATCGAAATCGCCGACCCAGAGCTCGGGCATAATGCCGAGTGCTGCCGCATGCCGCATCCCGCCATCGGCCGCAATGAAGCGGCTGTCGCCGATGGCATGCCGCAGGCGCTCCGTCAGGCTGAGTTCGCCGCCAAGGAGAATGGTGAAGGTGGATTGGCTCATGGGCACTGCCCTTAGCGCAAACGGGGGGTCGAGGGGAAGGGGCGCCGAACGACGTGCCTCGCCTCAGCCCGGCGTATCCTTGTCGCGCGACAGGAAGACCGCCTCGTAACCGCCGATGAAACGCTCGAAAAGTATCGCGAAGCGATCGATATCTTCCTGCGGCCAGTCGGCGACGATCTCGGAGATGATCGCGAGCTTCTGCGCGACGATCTCGGCAAGCAGAGCCTGGCCGACCTCGGTCATGACGACAACGATCCGCCGCGCGTCGGCCTGCGAGGCCTCGCGGCGCAGGACGTTGCGCCCGACCATGTCGGCCACCACGCGGCTTGCCCGTGACGGATCGATGCGCAGCATCTCCGCGATCATGCCGACCGTGACCTCGCCGGCAGGCTGCGCCCTCCGCACGGCATCGAGCACATCGAGATGCGAAAGTTCAAGGCCCGGTGCGGCACTCTGGATCGCCAGCCGACCGATCAGCCGCCGACCGGTCATCAATCGCATGCGCGCCATGCTGCGGCCGATACGAGGCACGTTTTCCTCATTCGGCGTGGCGGATTGCGCGGAAATGGTCTTGGTCAGCACGTCACTCATGACGAGACCATAACAGAGCCGATGCGGAATTTGAACATGCTGATGTCAATAATGTGCTGTTGACAATTATATGCTGTTAGCACATAAAAGCTCATCAAACCCGGAATGACGCTCCCATGGACATGCAATTCGTGCCTGCGCCGCTCGTGACCGATCCTCGTCGCCGGCTTATCCTGTTCTTCTTCCTGATGACGGCCATGTTCATGGCGACGCTGGATAATCAGATCGTTTCCACGGCGCTGCCGACGATCGTCGGCGAATTCGGCCATCTCGAGCGCTTCGGCTGGATCGGTTCGGCCTATCTCCTGTCGCTGAGCGCCGTCATGCCGCTTTACGGCAAGCTCGGCGATCTCTTCGGCCGCAAATATGTGATGATGACGGCGATCACGATCTTCACCGTCGGCTCAGCGGTCTGCGGCCTTGCGGTCTCGATGGACACGCTGATCGCCGCCCGTGTGCTGCAGGGCCTTGGCGGCGGCGGCATCATGGTGTCGATCTTCGCCGTCAACGCCGATCTGTTCGAGCCGCGCGAGCGGGCGCGCTATCAAAGCTATTCCAGCCTCGTGCTGATGGCATCTGGTGCGATCGGCCCGGTGCTCGGCGGTACGATGAGCGATCTCTTCGGCTGGCGCTCGATCTTCCTCGTCAATGTGCCGATCGGCTTCATCGTACTTGCCGGCCTTGCTTTCATGTTGCCGTACCGAAAACCGCATCGCCGACCGAAGATCGACTATGCAGGTGCACTTCTGCTTGCCATGACGACGACAAGCATCGTGCTTGCCACCGACAGCAGCGAACTGTTCGGCGCATTGATCTCACCCCAGAGCGTCGGCATCGTCGCCTTCGGTGTGATCTGTGCCGTCATCTGGGTTTTCACGGAGCGCCGCGCGCCGGAGCCGATCGTTCCCCTGCAGCTCTTTCGCAATTCGACCTTCAGCCTGCTCCTGGTGATCTCGATCATGGGCGGCGCCATCGCCATCGGCATGGTCAATTATCTCGCCCTCTTCCTGCAGACCACCACAGGCCTTTCACCGTCCGCCGCCGGCCTGCTCTTCATCCTCCTGACCGGCGGCCTCGTCTGCGGATCGTTGACGGCAGGCCGCATCATCTCGAGGACGGGGCGCTACAAGCCCTTCGCCATCGCAAGCCTCACCTGCAGCGCCACCGCCTTTGCGCTATTGTCGCAGGTCCATGCGGGAACGCCGATCGCCTTCATCGGCGCGATCATGATGCTGCACGGTATCGGCATCGGCCTTGCCCAGCAGGTTCCCATCATCGGCGTGCAGAATGCAGCACCGGCCCGCGACGTCGGTGCGGCCACCGGCTCGGTGACGCTGTCGCGCATGGGAGGCGCTTCGATCGCCATCTCGATCTACGGCGCGATCATTGCCTCTGGGCTCGGCACGGTCGGCATTTCCATTCCCGGCGTCACCGATATCGAGCAACTGACGCCAAAGATGATGGCTGCCCTTCCCGAGCCAAGCCGCCAGGCCGTGGCCGATATCTATGCTGCCGCTTTCTCGCCGCTCTTCATGACCTCCTGCGCCATTGCGCTGATCGGCCTTGTGGCTGCCATCATGCTGAAGCCAGTGCAATTGCCCCGCGCCGGCGAGACGGAGAAGCCGCAAGCGGCGACGGCGGAAGCTGCCGAATAGTCGAATCGCCCCGCGGAAATGCCTCACCAAGAGGCGCTCCCTCACAAAGAACATATTTCTGGTTGCGCTTTTCGCGCATGGCTGTCGCGGCCGCGCCGGTTAATTCAATCGGCCCGTTCTTTTTCCGCGCCGTTGACGAATCTCCCCTCTGCGACGGAACTTTCGCCATAATTTCATCCGAGCGAAGGGAGGCCTCAATGCCCGAGGCTTGCCAAAATGCAACGGCGCCACATTTAAACAGAGTCTCGCTATGCAACCGATGCGTAAATCAGCTACAGCAAGGACTTGTATCGGCCGATTGTGCAGCGCGAGATCAGGGGTGCGCACCTGTTGAATTCCCCTTGCCACGGTCGGTTTGAATCTGCGGCAAACCGGCAAAACAGCGACATGATGCGGAGAAACAGACTGGACAGCTTGACGACGTGGAAATCGCCCGCGCTTTCCAGTGATGCCATCTCCACGCCGCGGCGCTTCCCGCGTCGCCTAATGCTGCTTTCAGCCCTCGCAATGGCGCTGAATGGCTGTCAATCGCTGATTGACCAATCCTATCAGCCGAGTGTTTCGCCTTCTTCCAATCCGCAGATCGTCGACGAGGTGCAGAAGAACGACCCGCGCGCGGCGATGGGCGCCCGTGAGCATCCGCGCATCGTGGCAAGCTACGGCGGCGAATACAAGGATGCCAAGACCGAACGCCTCGTTGCCCGCATCGCCGGCGCGCTGACGGCGGTGTCGGAAAATCCGAGCCAGTCCTACCGCATCACCATCCTGAATTCGCCGGCGATCAACGCCTTTGCGCTGCCGGGCGGTTATCTCTATGTCACCCGCGGCCTGCTCGCCCTTGCCAACGACGCCTCGGAAGTCGCCGCCGTGCTGTCGCACGAGATGGGCCATGTGACGGCGAACCACGGCATCGAGCGGCAGAAGCGCGAAGAGGCTGAGGTCATCGCCAGCCGCGTCGTCGCCGAGGTGCTTTCCAGCGACATCGCAGGCAAGCAGGCGCTGGCCCGCGGCAAGCTGCGGCTCGCCGCCTTCTCCCGCCAGCAGGAGCTGCAAGCCGATGTCATCGGCGTGCGCATGCTCGGCGAAGCCGGCTACGATCCCTATGCCGCAGCCCGTTTCCTCGATTCGATGGCGGCATACAGCCGCTTCATGTCGGTCGATCCCGAAGCCGACCAGAGCCTCGACTTCCTGTCGAGCCACCCGAACTCCGCCCAGCGCATCGAGCTTGCCCGCACCCACGCCCGCGCTTTCGGCCAGGAAGGTTCCGTCGGCGACAAGGGCCGCGATTATTATCTCGATGGCATAGATGGACTGCTCTACGGCGATAGCCCGGAGGAAGGCTATGTGCGCGGCCAGACCTTCCTGCATGGCGGTCTCGGGATCCGCTTCGACGTGCCACCGGATTTCCACATCGACAACAAGGTCGAAGCCGTGATGGCCACCGGCCCGAACGACATCGCCGTCCGCTTCGACGGCGTCGCCGACAATCAGAACCAGAGCCTCACCAACTATATCTCCAGCGGCTGGGTGACCGGTCTCGACCCCTCGACCATCCAGCCGATCACCATCAACGGCATGGAAGCAGCCACCGCGCGCGCAAGCGCCGACCGCTGGGATTTCGATGTCACCGTGATCCGCAACAATTCGCAAATCTTCCGCTTCCTGACCGCCGTGCCGAAAGGCAGTGACGCCCTTGAGCCGACGGCCAATGTCCTGCGTGCGAGTTTCCGGCGTATGACGCCGGCAGAGGCAGCCTCGCTGAAGCCGCTGCGCATCCGCGTCGTCACCGTCCGGCCGGGGGAGAACATCTCGACGCTCGCCGCCCGCATGATGGGCACCGACCGCAAGCTCGATCTCTTCAAGCTCATCAACGCCCTGCCCACGGGCGCAGCCGTTTCACCGGGCGACCGCGTCAAGATCATCGCCGAATAAAAGAGGCCCGGCTTACGCCGGGCCAGTCTGTGCTGCTGGAGGGGACAAAGCATGTCGCGCAAAACTGTGCAGCGGTTTTACGATAACGACATGCGTAAAACAAAGACCTGAAGCGCGAGGAGCGAATCTGAAGGATCGCGACGCGCTTTGGGTTCAAGCATAGGCGGCCATATGCGGATCGGCGCTGACGAGCGCGCTGCGAAGCTTCTCCATCGCCCGGCTTTCGATCTGACGCACGCGTTCCTTGGAAATGCCGAGGTCGGCGCCGAGTTCTTCGAGCGTGGCTCCGTCCTCCGCCAGACGCCGGGCACTGATGATCTTCATCTCGCGTTCGTTGAGATGTTTCAGCGCCGAGGCGAGCCAGACGCGGCGGCGCTCGCCGTCGATCATGTTGGAAACCTGCTCATCCGGCAGGGGATCGTCACTGACGAGGAAATCCATCTTCTCCGCACTCTCGGCATCGCCGGAAACCGAAGGCGCCTGCAGCGAGGCATCGTTGCCAGAAAGCCTGGCATCCATGGTCTGTACATCGGCGAGGCTGACCCCGAGGGCAGCGGCGATTTCCTGGTGAATGGATTGCAGCGTCAGCTGCGTGTCACCCTTGGCGAGCTTGGCGCGCAGGCGACGCAGATTGAAGAACAGCGCCTTCTGCGCCGAACTCGTGCCGCCGCGCACGATCGACCAGTTGCGCAGGATATAATCCTGGATCGAAGCCCTGATCCACCAGCTTGCATAGGTCGAAAAGCGCACGTCGCGTTCCGGTTCGAAGCGGGCGGCGGCCTCCAGCAGCCCGACATAGCCCTCCTGCACGAGATCGCTCATCGGCAGGCCGAAGTTGCGGAACTTGCCGGCCATAGAGATGACCAGGCGCATATGGGCCATGGCGATCTGGTTGCGGGCACCGCGATCGTCGTGATCCTTCCAACGAGTGGCAAGATCGTGCTCTTCCTGACGGGCGAGATAGGGGGCGGCCATCGCGATTTTGATCATGCGCCGATCTGCAGACATGTTCTTCATTTCGATCTCCTGAAACAGGCCTCTCGCCCTAAAATGAACAATAAAACGCACCTTCCGGAACATCGCTGTTCCAGACTGAATGGGGTTCTGAATGCATAAAGGCCCCGCCCCTGGACTTTTCAGGGGGAGGCCCTATTTCTCATCATGTGCCGCTAAGACGGCCGGGCTGGACCTGTTTCTTCACGTTGCCGGATGGGCAATATTGAAAAGGCATGATCCGCTCCTCATCGAACATTGACGGAATAGCAGTTCGCCCGTCGAGGCCATTGCCCGCGAGCAGTCCGCAATTACGTGTGTTAAACGCGGCAGTCGGGAAAAAGTTCCAATAAAAAAACCCGGCGCGAAGGCCGGGTTTTTTGACAGGAAAACAGGCTCGCCTTATGCGGCTTCGTCCTGCGAATCGTCTTCTTCGATTGCCTTTCCGCGCTTCGGACCCTTGTTGAGATTGGTCTCGACGAGACGGACGGCTTCGGTTTCCGACATCTTGTTGACGGCGGCGATTTCGCGCGCCATGCGATCGAGCGCAGCCTCATAAAGCTGACGCTCGGAATAGGACTGTTCGGGCTGGTTCTCGGCACGATAGAGATCACGCACGACCTCAGCGATGGAAATCAGGTCGCCGGAATTGATCTTGGCATCATATTCCTGGGCGCGACGGGACCACATGGTGCGCTTGACGCGCGCCTTGCCCTGCACGACCTTCAAAGCACGCTCGACGAAATCCGTTTCCGAAAGCTTGCGCATACCGATGCTCATGGCCTTCGCGACCGGAACCTTCAGACGCATCTTGTCCTTCTCGAAATCGATAACGAAAAGTTCGAGCTTCATGCCGGCAACTTCTTGCTCTTCGATAGCGGTGATGGTACCGACGCCATGAGCGGGGTAGACGATCGATTCACCGGTCTTGAAGCCGTGACGTGCTGTAGAAGGCTTTTTCTGCTGAGTCGTCATTCTATTCAAAAACTCCCTGTTACGCATCCGGCGGCGGCCGGAGCCGGGTCAGTCAGGCCCGGGTGAGACGGTAGTATCCGTCGGGTGACTTCACTCTGGTCCTATCGGGCAAAAGCAAAGACTTTTTGCGCACGATCTTGGGACCCGGCGCTCAAAGCGTTGATATGTCACGGAAACCGCGTACGGATTTGTTTTGCTTTCGTGATGGTTTTGGGCATGCGTCATGCCACAAATGGAACAGTAGACGAAACCTATCATAAAAATATGAGGAAATCAATAATTTGCTTCGCTTGAGTCATGCGGGCAACACATGTCACCCATATGCCTCACGCAGCTTTTAAAACGTTTCGCCCCGCAGCCGCCCGAATTCGGAGGCCGAATGTGGGCGCTGTCTCAATCGCCGGAACCGGGCTTCTCGGAGAAATACTTCTCGAATTTTCCGGTCTCGCCATCCATTTCCTTGGCCTCAGGCAACGGCTCCTTCTTGACCGTGATATTCGGCCAGATCGTCGCATATTCGGTATTGATCTTCAGCCATTTGTCGAGACCCGGCTCGGTATCGGGCTTGATCGCCTCGGCGGGACATTCGGGTTCGCAGACGCCGCAATCGATGCATTCGTCGGGATGAATGACGAGAAAGTTCTCGCCCTCATAGAAGCAGTCGACAGGGCAGACTTCCACGCAATCGGTGTATTTGCACTTGATGCAATTGTCGGTCACGACATAGGTCATGAAGAACTCCAGGATTTCCATGCGGTGGGGCCGGGCAACCTGGAACGTCGCGCCTATCCCCGTGCCGGAGGAAAAGCGTGGGCAGGCTTGGGCGGCAAGCACGCTTCCGGCAGGTTGACAGTGACCTATCGGCTTTGGCGCCGGATTTCAAGGATAAACGATCTGCAAAAGCCGCCAGCGCAGACAGAGTTTTCTAATCCTCGTCCGACATCAGCCTGTCGATTGCACGTCTTTCCTTTTTGGTCGGACGGCCGGTACCGGTCGCCCGGATCGCCTGTTCGTAGGGCGTGAGACGTTTTGCCTCATCAGGCGGCGGCGATTGGTCGTCATACAGCAGGCGCGCCTCCTCGTAAGGTCCCCGCCGCTCACCGGCGAGGCGCACCACGAGAACGACGTCGCGCCGTTCCAGCGTCATCTCGATACGGTCACCCGGCTTGACCATCTGGCTCGGATGGCTGCAGCGTTCGCCGTTGATGCGCACATGGCCGGATTGGATTTGGCTCTGCGCCAATGAACGCGACTTCACCATGCGCGCGAAGAACAGCCACTTGTCGATGCGCTGGCGCGAACCGCTTGTCGGCTGTGTCTCCGCGCTCATGATTACTTCTTCATCTGCTCCTTGAGAGCCGCGAGCTTGGCGAAAGGCGAATCCGGATCGATCGGCTTCTCCTTGCGCGGCGGCTTGGCCTCGAAGCGCAGCGGCTGCGAGCCGCCGCGATTGTTGTTGCGGTCGTTACGATCGTTGCGGTCACCACGATCCTTGCGGTCACCACGGTCCTGCCGGTCGCCGCGCGGCTGATCGCCCCGTGGCTGATTGTTGCGATCGCCCCTTGCCTGCTGCGGCCGGCCGCCATCACGACCGCCGCCGTCCTTGCCGCGATTGTTGCGATTGTTGTCACGGCCTTCGCCGCGATTGCCCTCGCCGCCTTCACCGCCGCCCGGCCGACGATTGCGGTCGCCGCGTTCCTGGTTCTGACCGCGCTCCTGACCCTGGCCGCCACGGCGTTCGCCATGCCCGCCGCGCGCCTGGCGCTGATTGTCGTTGCGGCCGCCGAGACGCCACAGAAGAACCGGCTTCGGTTCGACCGGCTCGCCGGCGTCCTCAGCAGCGGATACCGCCGTCTCGGCAGACGCTTCCACCGAAGCGGCTGTCTCGGCTGCTTCGACAGGAGCAGGGGTTTGGACCGTTTCGGCCACGGGCGCGTCGGCAGCCACGGGCGCCGCCTCGGTTGCGGGCGCTTCGGCAGCAGTCTCTTCCGCCGCCCCGTCGGCATCGTCGTGATCGGCCTTTTCGGCTGTCTCATCCGCCGACGTTTCCGCGGTGGCGGCGGGCACTGAGGCCGCATCCTGCGCCGCAAGATGTGCCGATGCCTCTTCCGCCTTCACGGCATCGGCGCGATAGCCGAGACCCTTGAGGATTTCTTCCATGTCCTCGAGCGTCGCACCAAGAATCGACAGCATAGCCGTCGTCGTCGTGAAACGGCGGCCGTCATAGGCGCCCTCCGGACGATTATTCTGACCGGGCTTCCACTGCAGCAGCGGACGGATGATGTCGGCAAGCCGTTCCAGGATGTCGATTCGCACGGCACGCTTGCCGAGGAACCGGAAGCCGGCGAGCTTATAGAACATCCGCTCGAAGCTCGGGTCGGTGACTACGGAGGTGCGGCCGGCGGCAAGCACGGGAATGAGATCGCCGTAGCCCGGTTTGTCGAGACCGTCGTTCTTCAGCGCCCAGAGCAGCGTGATGAGCTCGGCCGGCGCCGGCTTCAGAAGTGCCGGAACGAAGATATGATAGGCGCCGAAACGCACGCCGTAGCGGCGCATGGAGGCGCGGGCATCCTGGTCCAGCGACTTCACCTCCTCGGTCACGTCGCGTCGGAACAGCACGCCGAGATTTTCGACGAGCTGGAAGGCAAGCCCCTTGGCAAGACCCTGCAGATCCTCGGCGCGCGACAGATCATCGAGCGGTTTCAGCACCGTGCTGATATGATGGTTGACGAAGCGTTCGATGCGGGCCGCAACGTGATCCCGGGCATTGCCCGTCAACTGCTCGTCGGCCAGCAGAAGCACGCGCGGACGCATGACGTGATCACTGCCCGAAAGCCGCGCCACCGGGTCGCCCAGCCAACGAATCAACCCATCCGAGCCGATCGCCAGATCACTATTGCCGGCGGCATGCATCCGCGCCGCGCGGGCTTCGAATTCGAGCGCGAGCGCCTTCTGCGACGCAGCCTGAACCGCCTTGGCATCCGGTCCGTCCGTTCCCGCCACCGGCGTGAAACGGAATCCGCTCAATTGCCCTACATGATGTCCTTCAACGAAGACATCACCATTCACACTGATTTCAGCTTCCAGCATCGCATTCTCTCTCAGGCGCTTCATGAGCACAGATGTCCTGCGATCAACAAAGCGTTTCGTCAACCTTTCATGTAACGCGTCGGACAATCGATCTTCGATTTCCCGCGTCTTTTCCTGCCAGTGTGTCGGATCGGCAAGCCAGCCAGGCCGATTCGAAACGTAGGTCCAGGTCCTTATCTGCGCGATTCGCGCCGAAAGCGTGTCAATTTCCCCATCTGTCCGATCGGAGCGATGCACCTGCTCCGCGAGAAACTGCTCATTCACCGTGCCATAGCGGACGAGATCGGAAAAGAGGGTCGAGATAAGATCGGCGTGTTGCGCAGGAGTGATACGCCGGTAATCGGGAAGCGCGCAAGCCTCCCAGAGTTTTTCGACGCGCGCCGGCCTGTCGGCGAGATCGATGACCTCTGGATAACGCGAAAGCTGTTCCAGCGCCTGCTGGTCGACAGCAGGCAGCGCTCGCGTCAGTCCCGGCACGCGCGGTCCCGCCTCAAGGCTTGTCCGCAAGGATTGAATCGAGGAGAAGTCCATCTCAGTCGTGCGCCATTGCAAAACCTTGACGTTGTCGAATTCGTGCCCCTCGATACGTTGCACCAATTCATCGTCGAAGGGCGAGACCTGTCCGGTGACGCCGAAGGTCCCGTCCCGCACGTGCCGCCCGGCGCGCCCGGCGACCTGGCCGAGTTCGCCCGGATTGAGATTGCGGAACTGGTAACCGTCGAATTTCCGGTCTTGGGCAAAGGCGACGTGATCGACATCGAGGTTGAGGCCCATGCCGATCGCATCGGTCGCCACCAGATATTCGACGTCGCCCGCCTGATAGAGTGCGACCTGCGCATTGCGGGTGCGCGGGCTGAGCGCGCCGAGCACGACAGCCGCGCCGCCACGCTGGCGGCGGATGAGCTCGGCGATGGCATAGACCTCGTCGGCCGAAAACGCGACGATGGCAGAACGCTGCGGCAGCCGGGTGATCTTCTTCTGGCCGGCATAGAAAAGATGCGAAAGCCGCGGCCGCTCGACGACAGTGATGCCCGGCAGGAGCTGCTGCAGGATCGGCCGCATCGTCGCCGCGCCAAGCAGCAGCGTTTCCTCACGGCCGCGAAGATGCAGGATGCGGTCGGTGAAGATATGACCGCGCTCGAGATCGCCGGCGAGCTGAACCTCGTCGATGGCAACGAAGGCGGCCTTGGTCTCACGCGGCATCGCCTCGACGGTACAGACGGAAAAACGCGCATTGGGCGGCGAAATCTTTTCCTCACCGGTGACCAGCGCCACATTCTGCACGCCGACCTTCTCCACCACCCGCGTATAGACCTCGCGCGCCAGCAGCCTGAGCGGCAAGCCGATCACGCCGGTCCCGTGCGCGACCATGCGCTCGATGGCATAATGGGTCTTGCCGGTATTGGTCGGTCCGAGCACCGCGGTCACACCGCGTCCACTCAGAATCATCGGCTGCGAAGTCAGAGTCATGGGTCCATGCAAATGAGGCGGGTGGCCCCAGGAAAATCTCAGCCCCACGAGGGAAGCTAAAGAACACATGGACAGCTGCCGCCGCAAACGCAAGGGCAGATTTCAAAATGCACCGGGGATTACGACCTTTGCGAGTCTTGTGGAACGTCTGAATTCACGATTCGGAACAGCGTGAGAACGAATCAGCGACGAATCGCTGACTCCAGCTGATTCAGCTTTTGTTCACGGCTAAGTATTGATTTTGAATCACTTTTTCCCACTAGATGCTGAATCGCGAGACTCCCTCCCATTCGCATTTTCGCCGTCGTGAGCGACGATTCCCGCGCCGATTTTGAACAGGCGAGAGCGTCCCGAAATTAACCTCTCGACCAAAGCCGGAACGAATCGGAGACGAATCGCTGACTCCGCGGTTTTCGCCTTTCGTTCACGACCAAATCTGGTGGCATCACCAGGTCCGGACGCTAGATGCGGAATCGGCAGCGGAACTCTTCGCCCGCCTCCTGGCATAGGCATTAATCTTTTTGAAGCCGGATTCAGACAGCGTTAAGTCAAGGCGGCCAATCGCGATGGGTCGATCAAAAGCGGAACGAATCGCTGACGAATCGGCGACACCGCGGCTTTCCCTCTTTGTTCACCGCAACATATTGTATTTAAATGTAATTTTAACCATAGCGGCAATTTTCCGAGATGACGGAAATTAACCGTGAATCACGCCCTTGTCACATTTCCAAGCTTAACCGGGAACAAAAATCGCCAATGCGTGTTTCTGGTCCATCCAAATTGCGGATGAAATGAAGGAAACACACCATGCTTGGCACGATACTTCTAATTATCCTCATTCTGCTCTTGATCGGAGCCTTGCCGAATTGGGGTTACAGCCGTGGCTGGGGCTATGGACCTTCTGGCGGTTTGGGGCTAGTTCTCGTGATTATCATTATCCTTGTACTAATGGGCCGCATCTAAAGGCCAACGAACCTGGGGAGTTACGACATGATGAAGAAGATTGTTCTTATTGGTGCGCTGGTCGGCGCTCTGGCATCCTGCACAGCAACCGAGCAAGGTACGGCGATCGGCGCCGGCACCGGTGCGGTCATCGGCGGTGTCGTCACCAACAGCTGGGGCGGTGCCGCCGTCGGCGCCGTGGCCGGCGGTCTAACCGGCGCTCTCATCGGCCACTCGGTCGAACGCCGCGGCTACTGCGTCTATCGCGACCGCTACGGCCGCCGCTACGAGGCTCGTTGCCGCTAATCGGCAAAACCATATCGGACTCCCAACGGGCGCTTCTGCGCCCGTTTTTTTGGCCTGCCGCATCCGTCAACGAGACGTTGACAATCGGTTATGAAAGCCACACCTACTGCTACCCAACAGGCAGGCACATATTTCCTTCACCAGCGCAACGGACAGGCACAGCCGCCCGGCGCACCGGAAAGGAACGCTTTCATGATCCAGATTTTCCTGAATTCCCTTGTCGCCGTTCTCATCGCATCGGCCTTTCTGACGACTGCGATAACAGCCCTTAGCAGCCAGGATCGCTCGCTGCGGAAAGTACCGGTCAAGGTTCGGACAGAGCGGCAACCGAATGCCGACCGCCGCTCTTAATCCCGTAAATGATCAAAGCGATGGCGCGTCCTGCCGGACGCGCCATCGCTTTGAATCTGCGTATAACCGTTTAAAGGAATAATTAGGCGAAGAACTGTCCGCCATTGGCCGTCAGCGTCGAACCGGTGATGAAGCCGGCATCGTCGGAGACGAGGAAGGTGACGCAGCGCGCGATCTCTTCCGGCTCGCCGAGACGGCCGACGGGGATCTGCGGAATGATGCGTTCGTTCAGCACCTTCTCCGGCACGGCAAGCACCATTTCCGTGCCGATGTAACCGGGGCAGATGGCGTTGACGGTGATGTTCTTGGCTGCCCCTTCCTGGGCCAGCGCCTTGGTGAAGCCGAGATCGCCCGCCTTGGCCGCCGAATAATTCACCTGGCCCATCTGGCCCTTCTGGCCGTTGATCGACGAGATATTGACGATGCGGCCGAAGCCGCGATCGCGCATGCCGGTCCAGACCTGATGCGTCATGTTGAACAGGCCGGTGAGGTTGGTATTGATCACCTCGTGCCACTGCTGCGGCGTCATCTTGTGGAACATCGCGTCGCGGGTGATGCCGGCATTGTTGACGAGGATTTCGACCGGCCCGATCTCGCTTTCGATCCTGGCGATCCCTTCGCCGCAGGCAGCGTAGTCGGAAACATCCCATTTGAACACCGGAACGCCGGTGACATCGTGAAAGGCTTTGGCCTTCTCGTCGTTGCCGGCATAGCTGGCCGCGACCCTGTATCCGGCATTTTTCAATGCCATGGATATTGCCGCGCCGATGCCGCGTGTACCCCCGGTGACCACAGCCACTCTGCTCATGCTTCGCTCCCCTTTTGTTTTTCGCCCCGCCGCATGGCGGGATTTTCAATCAATCCTGGATCGTATGCTATTTAAAGTGCTTCAAAGCACATGGCCACACCCATGCCGCCTCCGATGCAGAGCGTGGCGAGACCCTTCTTGGCGCCGCGGCGCTTCATTTCGAACAGCAGTGTGTTGAGAACGCGCGCGCCGGACGCGCCGATCGGATGGCCGATCGCGATCGCGCCGCCATTGACGTTGACGATCGCCGGGTCCCATCCGAGATCCTTGGTGACAGCGCAGGCTTGCGCCGCGAAAGCTTCGTTCGCTTCGACGAGATCGAGATCGTTCACCGACCAGCCGGCCTTTTCGAGCGCCTTGCGCGAAGCCGGGATCGGCCCGGTGCCCATAATGGAAGGATCGACGCCCGCCGTTGCCCAGGAAACGATGCGGGCGAGCGGCTGGATGCCGCGCCGGACGGCTTCCGCTTCGCTCATCAGCACCGCCGCAGCGGCGCCGTCGTTAAGGCCGGATGCATTCGCGGCCGTCACAGTGCCGTCCTTGTCGAAGGCCGGGCGCAATTTCCCCATCGCTTCCAGTGTGGCGCCGTGACGGATATATTCGTCGGCATCGACCGTAACGTCGCCCTTACGTGTCTTGATGACGTAGGGGATGATCTCGTCGGCAAAACGGCCGGCCTTTTGCGCCGCTTCCGCCTTGTTCTGCGAAGCCACGGCGAACTGATCCTGGTCGTCGCGCGACAGCTGCCACTGACGCGCGACATTTTCGGCGGTGATGCCCATGTGATAACCATGGAAGGCGTCGGTCAAACCGTCCTTGATCATCGTGTCGACCATCTTCATGTCGCCCATCTTGACGCCGCTGCGTAAGTGCGCGGCATGCGGGGCCATCGACATGGATTCCTGGCCGCCGGCAACGATGATCTTGGCGTCGCCGGTGGCGATCTGCTGCATGCCGAGCGCGACCGCGCGCAGGCCCGAGCCGCAGAGCTGGTTGACGCCCCAGGCAGTCGCCTCCTTCGGAATGCCGGCCTTTATCGCCGCCTGGCGGGCCGGGTTCTGGCCCTCGCCGGCGGCAAGCACCTGGCCGAGGATCACCTCATCCACCTCGCCGGCATCGACGCCGGCGCGCTCGAGCGCCCCCTTTATGACCGCCGCCCCGAGCTCATGCGCGAGGACCGTCGCGAAAGCGCCGTTGAACGAGCCGACTGCTGTTCGCCCTGCACTGGCGATGACGATGGATGAATTGCTCATGGGGACGCTCCTCGTTTTCGTCTCACTTACATAAGGAGAAACTGGCAAAGCTTGGAGCACAAGTCAAACGCGAAGACCGGCTGCCGCCATTTTTCAGCCGAAGCGCTCCCAAGCCCGATTCATCTGCTCTGTTAAAGGTTTGCCGCATCGCACAAAGAGATTGTCACCGGCCTTCTTTTGCGTTTACAGTCTCAAGTGGAGGAAGATCCATAAATCAGACGGGGGTTCAGGAGACTGATATGGCGAAGCATGAGGGTCAGATCGTTATCAAGAAATACGCCAATCGCCGCCTATACAACACCGGCACCAGCACCTATGTGACGCTGGAAGACTTGGCGGAGATGGTGAAGAAAGGCGAAGACTTCACCGTACAGGATGCAAAAAGCGGAGATGACATCACCCATTCGGTGCTGACCCAGATCATTTTCGAACAGGAATCGAAGACCGGCAACACGTTGCTCCCGATCTCCTTCCTGCGCCAGCTCATCACCTATTACGGCGACCAGATGCAGATGGTGGTGCCGAGCTTTCTCGAACATTCGATGCGCGCCTTCACCGAACAGCAGTCGCAGATGCGCGAGCAGGTGAACCGCGCCTTCGGCGAGACGCCGCTCGGCAAGAACCTGCAATTGCCGATGCAGATGGTCGAAGATCAGGTTCGCCGCAACACCGAGCTGTTTCAGCAGGCGATGCAGATGTTCTCGCCCTTCATGACGCCGCCTGCCAAGGAAAGCCGCAAGGCCGAGGCCAAGGATATCGATGAGCTGAAGGAACAGCTCCGCGCCCTTCAGAACAAACTCGACAACCTATAATCCGATCGAGACATCACGCCCGGCGCTCCGGATCGAGACGGCAAAACCGCCGATCACATCGATCAGGGCGATCGTCATCAAAATGAAGAATACCTGCGTCGCAGCATCCCGGACGAGCAGAAACTCGACCAGGAAGGCGATGAACACCAGCATCGACAACATATGGTTGACGAGATTGCCGGGGCCGGTTCTGGTCGCCTTGAGGATTTCGAAGAACAGCACGACAAGGGCGATGACGATGAACAGATCGCCGAGCGCCATGCTCCAGATCGCGCCCGAGATCATCGACAGCACGATGACATCATGTTGCAGGGCCGGAATGCCGCCATCGCCCATCAGGCCCAGCATCGCCAGATTGTAAAGAATAAACGGGATAATCATCAGCGGCATTGCGGCTATCATCGGCAGTCTCCTCAGCGCAAGAAGAATACTGCCGCAAACCGCTGCCAGACCGCAAGTCATTGCAAATATTATACCGTCGAAATAGAAAAGGCCGGCGTGACGCCGGCCTTGAAACTTTCGATCGGACAAGCCGGATCAGGAAATTATGCGCTTTCCTTCGGCGTCAGAACCTGGCGGCCGCGATACATACCGGTCTTCAGGTCGATATGGTGCGGGCGGCGCAGTTCGCCGGAGTTCTTGTCTTCGACATAGGTCGGAGCCTTCAGTGCATCTGCCGAACGGCGCATACCGCGCTTGGACGGGCTTGTTTTTCTCTTCGGTACAGCCATTTCTCTTACTCCACTTGCGGGCAAAACATTCCCACGGCCAGACTGGCGGCCGAAACGGACATGTCGCGATTTCGGAATTTGGCGCGCTTATACATGCAAGGGGTGGCCTTGACCAGTCCCCATGCGTATTTTTTGCGAAGCCGATGATTCCGGGCTCAGACTTCGTCTTCCGGCACGATCCAAGGCTCCGCGCGGGCCGCCTCTTCCCATTTTCGCCAGGCCGGATGCGCCTTCATGGTCTCCATATAGGCCAGCGTATCGTTTCGGCTGACGAGATCATAAATGTCGAAGCGGTTGACGACGGGCGCAAACATCGCATCCGCCCCGCTGAACGCACCAAAGAGAAACGGTCCGCCGGATTGCTGCAACAGGTCGCGCCAGATTGTCTCGATGCGGCTGATATCGGCGTCGACACCATCCGGCAATGCGATCTTGGCCTTCGGCCGGCGGATATTCATCGGGCAGGCGTTGCGCAGCGCCCGAAAGCTCGAGAGCATTTCCATCGAAACCGAACGGGCAAGCGCCCGCTCGGCCCGATCCCCAGGCAGAAGGCCGGCCTCCGGATAAAGCTCGGCGGCGTATTCGATGATCGCCAGCGATTCCCAGATCTTCAACGCGCCGTGCTTGAGAAGCGGCACTCGCCCGGTCGGCGAAACCGCCTTGATATGGGGATTGCCACCAGGATAATCGAAGGGGATCAGGACTTCCTCGAAATCGATGCCGACGCCCGTCAGCGCCATCCAGGGCCGAAACGACCAGGAGGAATAGTTCTTGTTGGCGATATAGAGCGTCGGTTTGTCCATGGGCCTCCTCCGTTCAGGCTTCGAAATCAAAGATCAGCAATTCGTGGAAATGGTTCATGTCCTCGAACACGCAGAATGCCGGCGGGGTAAGCTCGAAAACGGGAGCCTTGCGGCGGATATCCTCGGCCACGTCATCGAGCATCGCCTGCCAGCGCGGCAAGGCTTCGTCCTCAAGCCGTTCGACCGCATAGGCGAAGGTCATGTGGAACTTATAATCCTCGTGGTTCGGCTGGCGATAGCCGAGAAGATCGGCCAGCGCGTTGCGCCAGGCGCGCATGACCTTGCGGTCCGTCTCCGTCGCCCCGTCGACGAGCAGGCCCGACGGGCGAGCTTCGACGATCGCGACCCTGAAGGGGTCAGCCATCGAGAAACCTTCGAGCCTGGCCGCCATCAACTCGGTCATGTCTTCGATCGGCGTATCGAGCGGCAGATCGCCCGGCCAGCAATCCTGCCGGCGCCGGGTTTCGATGACGCCTTCGAAAAGTGTCATGTGAAGACTTGATATCGGCGTAAAGAGGAACTGCGGAGCCTCGGGCATGGCCAGATATGTCTCGCGCGCCTCGATCAGCGCCATCTGCGTCTGCGAACCCTTCTCGATATGGCAGACTATGGTGTTGCCGGCTTCCGGGAGAAAGCCGCCGATTTTGCGATAGCGGCTGCCGAGATGGGCGGGCGGGTTCGGATTGTGCGTCTTCGAATAAGAGAGAAGCTCGGGCGAAAATGTCGTGATGGTCATGGGCGAATCGGGGCTCTGGTTGGACTGCATCCGTCCATATGGCAGAACCAAGAATGTCAGATGACGCTTACCGCCTCTAGAGCATGAGGCCGAAAAGTGTGCGCGGTTTTCTCATGACATCACGCTCTCACAATATAATTTAGAACAGGATTCAGATTTCAGGCCGCCCCTGGCCTAAAATCATCCTGTTCTGACGACAAGTTCTGATGTCAATCTCTGATGTCAATCATAGATGCACTTGATGTAATCGCCCGAACCTTGCGCACGCCTCTCGATCACGCCGGCAAGCCGGCGAAGGCCGCGTCCGGGCTTGCCGGCATTGCGGTCGATCGGGTTCGGCAGCGAGACGGCTAGCAGCGATGCCTGGCGCCGCGTCAGCTTCGAGGCCGGCACCTTGAAATGATGCTGGGCGGCCGCCTCGATGCCGTAGATGCCGGGGCCCCATTCGGCGATATTGAGATAGATTTCCATCAGCCGCCGTTTCGACAGGACGAAATCCGTGGCGACCGCAAGTGGAAGCTCCAGCGCCTTGCGCACAAAGGAGCGGCTGTTCCAGAGGAAGAGGTTTTTCGCCGTCTGCATCGGGATGGTGCTGCCGCCGCGCGTCGCCTGGCCTTTCAGCGTATCCTCGACCAGCATGCGCATTTCAGCCCAGTCGACGCCGCCGTGAAAGCAATATTGCCCGTCCTCCGACATCATCACCGACTGCACCACGACCGGGGCGATGTCATCCAGCGACACCCATTGCCTGTCGTAACCGCGCAGCAGAAGAAGATCGCGCAGCATCAGCGTCGAGACGGGGTGAATGAAGGGCAGCAGATAGAAAAAGATCAACGCGTAGGGAAGGATCAGAAAGACCAGGACGGCAAGAACAATGCGTTTCAACACGCGCCGATCTCCGAACCGCCGATCTCCGAACCATTGCCGACGAACCGGCATGTCGACGCTGTCCTCTCTCTCCGGCGCTATATCCAATGTTCCCCAGTCCGATTTCGCTCCTCTCGTTCTCATAGCGCCTGTACAGAGCTTATGCCAGAGTGCGTGGTGAATCTTGCCGCTGTCATCGACAATTCCGTTGCAAGCCCAGGGGCGCTCATGCCAAACAGCGCCCATGGACGCGAACCGGGACACTTTCGAAACGAGGCTGAAGAACAACGCCCACGAGATCGAGGCGCTGCTCGACGCATTGCTTTCACCAAGCATCCTTTCCGATGAAATCGCCAGGCCCGAAAGGCTGCGCGATGCCATGCATTATGCCGTGCTGAACGGCGGCAAGCGGCTGCGCCCATTCCTGGTCGTCGAAAGCGCTGCCCTTCTCGGCGGCAACGCTGAGGCAGCACTTCGCGTCGGCGCGGCACTCGAATGCGTCCACTGCTATTCCCTCGTCCATGACGACCTGCCGGCCATGGACGATGACGACCTGCGCCGCGGCAAACCAACGGTACACATTAAATTCGATGAAGCGACCGCGATCCTCGCCGGCGACGGCCTGCTGACCTACGCCTTCGATATCGTCGCCGCGCCGGAAACGGCGCTTCCCGATACCAGCAAGGCATCGCTGGTGCTGGCCCTTGCCCGCGCCACCGGTCTTGGCGGCATGGCCGGCGGCCAGGCCCTCGATCTGGCAGCGGAAAAACAAGCCCCTGACGAGGCCGGCATCATCCGCCTGCAGGCGATGAAAACGGGCGCGTTGATCCGCTTCGCCTGCGAAGCCGGCGCCATCATCTCGGCAAGTGCGCCGGAAGACCGCCGCCGCCTGCGCGCCTTCGGCGAAAAGATCGGCCTTGCCTTCCAGCTGGCCGACGACATTCTTGACCTGACTTCGGACACCGAGACTATGGGCAAGGCGACCGGCAAGGACGCAGCCCGGGGCAAGGGAACGCTCGTCGCCCTGCGCGGTATGGAATGGGCCGAGCGCCAGCTCCACCAGCATGTCCGCGATGCCGAGGCGCTGCTTACCCCTTACGGCGCCCGTGCCTCGACCCTTACCGCTGCGGCGCATTTCATCGCCGACCGGAAGAGCTAGAGCAATTCCGGGAAAAGTGCGAAGCGGTTTTCCCAGGCAAAGCGCGAAGCGTTTTTACCGGGAATTACGTAAAACAAAGGAATAGAGTGGTTCTGCGCTTCCGTTAAAAGCTGAACCGCTCTATCCCTTTCCAGGTCAGGCTGCCAATATTTCCGTGAGAGCCGAAACCAGGCGGGCACATTCCTCGTCCGTGCCGATGCTGATCCGCAGGAAGTCCGAAATACGCGGCTTGGCAAAAAGCCGGACGAGAATGTTCCGCTCGCGCAGGGCGGTGAGAAGCGCTGCACCCGACTGACTTTGGTGCCTTGCGAAAACGAAATTCGCCTGGGACGGCAAGACCTCGAAATCCAGCGCTTGGAGTTCGGAGACGAGGTTTTCCCGGCTGGCGATAAGCTTCCTCCGGCATGTCTCGAACCACGCCTCGTCCTTGATCGCCGCCGTCGCGGCGACCTGCGCCAGGCGATCGAGCGGATAGGAATTGAAACTGTCCTTGACGCGCACCAGCGCCTCGATCAGTTCCCGCTGCCCCAGCGCGAAGCCGACGCGCAGGCCTGCGAACGAGCGGGATTTCGACAGGGTCTGAATGACAAGCAGATTGGGATATTTTGAAATGAGCGGGACGGCGCTTTCGCCGCCGAAATCGACATAGGCCTCGTCGATCACGACGACCGCATCCGGGTGAGCGGCGACAAGCGCCTCTATGTCGGCACGCGGCAGGCCGATCCCGGTCGGTGCATTCGGATTGGGGATGATGATCGCGCCGCACGGCCTGTCGTAATCCGCCAGTCGGATCTGGAACCCGTGATCGACAGGCACTTCGATCGCTTCGACATCGTATAGCAGGCTATATGTCGGGTAGAAGCTATAGGTCACATCGGGATAGAGAAGCGGCCGTTCGTGTTTCAACAGCGCCTGAAACGCGAGGGCGAGGACCTCGTCGGAGCCGTTGCCAACGAATACTTCTTCCGCCATCAGGCCGAAACGGGCGGCGATCGTCTCGCGCAATTCCGTCGCCGCGGGATCAGGATAGAGCCGCAGACGATCGTCCGTCGCTTGCCGGATTGCCTCGAGTGCCTTCGGAGACGGCCCGTAGGGATTCTCGTTGGTGTTGAGCTTGACCAAGCCGGCGATACGCGGCTGCTCTCCGGCGACATAGGGCCGAAGATTGCTGACGATATCAGACCAATACCGGCTCATTCGAACTCGAAGGCGTTCATTCCGCCGCCGTCCGCTGGCCGAAACGCTTCTCGATATAATCGACGACAAGCGCCTCGAAGTCGGCGGCGATATTGGGGCCGCGCAGCGTCAGCGCCTTACGGCCATCGATGAAAACAGGGGCGGCCGGCGTCTCGCCGGTGCCGGGAAGCGAAATGCCGATATCGGCATGTTTGCTTTCACCCGGCCCGTTGACGATGCAGCCCATGACGGCGACGTTCAGCGCCTCGACTCCGGGATACTTTTCGCGCCAGACCGGCATGTTCTTGCGAATGTCGTTCTGGATGTTCTGGGCAAGCTCCTGGAACACCGTCGAGGTCGTGCGTCCGCAGCCCGGACAGGCGGCAACGACCGGTATGAACTGGCGGAAGCCCATGACCTGCAGGATCTCCTGCGCCACCTGGACTTCGCGGGTGCGGTCGCCATTCGGCTCGGGCGTCAGCGACACGCGGATCGTATCGCCGATGCCATGCTGCAACACGAAGCCCATAGCCGCCGACGAGGCGACGATGCCCTTGGTGCCCATGCCGGCTTCTGTCAGACCGAGATGCAGCGCGTGATTGGAGCGTTCGGCGAGCATCGAATTGACGGCGATCAGATCCTGCACCTGGCTGACCTTGGCCGACAGGATGATGCGGTTGCGCGGCAGGCCGATCTCCTCGGCAAGGGCTGCCGAAAGCAGCGCCGACTGCACGATCGCCTCGCGCGTCACCTGCCGGGCCGAAAGCGGCGAACCGGCCGCGGCATTCTGGTCCATCAGCGCCGTCAGCAGATCCTGGTCGAGCGAACCCCAGTTGACGCCGATACGCACCGGCTTGTCATGGCGGATCGCCATCTCGATGATCTCGGCGAACTGCTTGTCCTTCTTGTCCTTGAAGCCGACATTGCCGGGGTTGATGCGGTATTTCGCCAGCGCCGCGGCACAATCGGGATGATCGGCGAGCAGCTTGTGGCCGATATAGTGGAAGTCGCCGATCAATGGCACGTCCATGCCGAGCCGCAGCAGCCGCTCGCGGATCTTCGGCACGGCAGCCGCACTCTCGTCACGGTCGACGGTGATACGCACAAGCTCCGAGCCAGCCCGGAACAGGGCGGCGACCTGCGCGACGGTCGAGTCGATATCGGCCGTATCGGTATTCGTCATGGATTGCACGACGACCGGCGCCCCGCCGCCGACGATGACGCCGCCGACATCGACGGCAACGGAAGCGCGGCGCGGTTTCGGATCAAAATCGGCGGCTGACAACATGAAGAGTTCTTGCACCCCTAAAGCATGTCGCGCAAAAGTATGCAGCGGTTTTGCGATCACGACATGCGCAAAATAAAGACCTAAAGCGCGAGAAGCAAATCTGAAAGATTGCGACGCGCTTTAGAAACAGCGCCTTTCAGGTGGATCATGACCGCTTTCTTGTCAACCGCCCCCGATATCACTTTTGGTTGGAGGCGGTTCAGTGGCCGCCTCCGGAGGTCCCATCGGCATAATGGGCCAGTTTGGAAAACAGGAGGACGACGAGCAGCAGCACCGGCAGCGCCATGAAGACCGCAGCGAAGCCGACATGCTCGGCGACGAAGCCGATCAAGGACGGTGCGACCAGCATGCCGGAGTAGCCCATGGTCGTGACGACCGAGATGCCGATGCCGGGCTTGAGGCCGGGAATATTGCCCGCCGCCGAGAAAGCGATCGGCACCATGTTGGAAATCCCGATCCCGCAAAAGGCAAAACCCAGGATAGCGATCTCGGCATTGGGGGCCAAGCCTGCAAGCAGCATGCCGACGATCGCAAACAGCGTGCAGATGCGCAGCGTCTTGACGCCGCCCAGACGGTCGCGCACCAGATCGCCGGCAAAGCGCATGATCGCCATGGTCGCCGAAAAGGCTGCGAAACCAAGACCGGAAAGTGCCACGGATGCATCCATTTCCTGCCGGAGATAGAGCGCGCCCCAGTCGAGAACCGCACCTTCCGGCACCATGCTGAACAGCGCCATCAATCCGAGCAGCCACGGCAGCGGCACCATCGGCAGCTTCGTCTTTTCCTTCTTGGTGTCGGGATGCGGCGGGTCCGCAAGGATCATCGGCCATGCCAGAGCAAGGAAGATTGCCGCCAGCACCGTCGCCAGTTCCGCATGACCGAGAATACCGAGCTTGGAAATCACGATGCCGCCGAGACCTGAGCCGATCAGTCCACCAAGACTCCAGAACGCATGGCAGGACGACATGATGGCGCGGCGCATGGATTTCTCGACCGACACCGCATTGGCATTCATCGCCACATCCATTGCGCCAATGAAGCCGCCGAACAGGAAGAGCGAGATGGCCCCGGTGATCACATTTGGCGCGAGCGTCAATGCCAGCAGCAACGGCAGCACGCAGACAGCCGTCACCTGAACGACGATACGCGAGCCGTGCTTGGCAATCTGCGCACCGGCAATCGGCATCATGACCAGCGAGCCGACGCCGAAGACGAGGATCATCAGCCCAAGCTCGAACTTGCTCAGCGCCAGACGCTCGGCAAAGTCCGGAATCTTCGGCGCCCAGCAGCCGACGACGAAGCCATTCATGAGAAAGAGCAGGGAAACCGCCGCCCTGCTTCTGGTAACGAAGCCGCTCCGGACCCCCGGCGCACTTACATGACTGTCCATTTCTCGGTCTTTCCTCATTGCCGGGCTTGCAAGCGCCCGATTTCCCTAAACTCTGTGACGTCGCCTCAGTTCGTTTTCTCGGCGATAACAGTCCTGCATCCGCGCTCGCGGTAGCGGCCGAGAATTGCCGGATCGGCATCGTGTTCGACCACCAGACATTCGCAATGGGCAACCGGCAGGACACTATGGGGGGCGGCAGTGCCGAATTTCTCCGAGGTTGCAGCCACCAGCACCCTTTTGCTCCTCGACGTCGCAAACCGCTTGAACTCCGCATCCTCGAAACCGAACACCGTGATGCCGGCCTCAAGGTCGACGCCGCAGGCGCCGAGAATGCAGAGGTCGGGCGAAATCTGCTCCATATCGCGCAGGGCCTTGGCGCCGAGCGCACCGCCCGTCTGCCGATCGACCATCCCGCCGATCAGGATGACGTTGATGGCAGGCTTGTCGATCAGCGCTGCGGCAATCGCCGGCGCATTCGTCGCAGCCGTCAGCGCAAGATCGGCCGGCAATGCATGGGCAATCGCCAGATTGCTGCTGCCGGCATCGAAGAACACGGTCGAACCGGCGGCGATCTGCTGTGCCGCAGCGCGCGCCAGCGCCTGTTTCCGGTCGGCGGCAAAGCCGATGCGCTGCGTCAGGCTTCCATGCGCCGGCGAGACCGGCAATGCGCCGCCATAGACCCGCTCGCAGAGCCCCGCGGCCGCCATCTCGCGCAGATCGCGCCGCACCGTATCCTCGGAGACGCCGAATTCGAGCGCAAGTTCCGCCGCCAGCACGCGGCCATTCATCCGCAACCTCTCGGAAATCACCCCTTGACGCTCGCGTAATAGAAAATCCTGCATGTTCCTACCGGATCGACATCTCACAAATCCAGAAACGTGCATAAACACTTATGATCGTGCAGGCAATACGCATTGCTACACGTTTTCTGACGTTTTGAAACAAAGTCACTACCAGAGCGAAATATGTCCTATTGACCGGTCTAAGAGGCAGGAATATCGATTCATCATTCCCGATTCCCTCCGGCATATCCGCCATCTGGTGCGTCTTCCTGTGAAAAACTCCGTCAGCCTGGGCATCCTGCTCACGACCGTCGCCTATATGGCGTTTACCTTCCATGACGCGATCATCAAGATCCTGACTTCAAGCATTCCCGTCTGGCAGATCCTGTTTTTCCGCAGCCTCACGATCTTCCTCGGTTGTCTCGCCTATGGTCGCGGCAAACTCGTTCGCCAAACGATCACATCGCCGATCGTCAAGCCGATGATCGCCCGCAGCATCCTTCTTCTTTGTGCCTGGCTTTCCTATTATTCCGCGGCAAGCCGCCTGCAGCTTGCCGAAGTGACGACGCTTTATTACGCCGCACCTGTCGTCGGTACCCTGCTCGCATGGGTCATCCTGAAGGAAGAGGTCACGCCGGCGCGCTGGCTGGCCGTCGGCGTCGGTTTCGTCGGTGTCTTGATCGCCTGCAATCCGGTCGGCCTCACCATTTCCTGGCCGGTCTATCTTGCGCTGCAGGCGGCCGTCCTCTGGGCATCCGCCATGGTGCTGCTGCGCAAGACCTCGCTGCACGAAAAGACCATCGTGCAGCTCACCGTTTCCAACGTCTTTTTTCTTGCCCTGACCGGCCTTGCCGTTCTCTACACCTGGCAGACCCCCGATATGACGCAGCTCGCGCTGCTCATTGCCACAGGCATCGTTGCCGGCTGCGCCCAATTCGCCCTTTTCGAAGGCATGCGCCAGGCGCCCGTCTCCGTGCTTGCACCATTCGAATACAGCTCTCTCGTCTGGGCCTTCCTCCTGGGCTATCTGATCTGGGCCGACATCCCAACGCACAATGTGGTCGTCGGCGCGGCCCTGATCCTCAGCGCCGGATTGATCATCATCGTCAGCGAAAGGCTGCGCCGCCGGGCCGGAGCATGATGCCTGTTTCTGCAGGATTCATGGTTGGAACGGCCGCTTGAGAAAATTATTTGCAGTTGCTGCTTTTATTCGCAGTTTTCTACGCTTCCGGCGCCATAATTTTCTGCAAAGTATCCCCATCCGATGACAACCTCCCAAGGATGGATAAAACAATGAACTGGTTGAAAACCGTCGCCGCTGCCGCCCTCATTCAGGCTGCGGCCCTCCTGCCTGCCCATGCCGGCGAGAACCTCGCCGCCATCAAATCGGCCGGCGTCTTCAAGATCGGTACCGAAGGCACGTATGCGCCCTTCACCTATCATGACGAAAGCGGCAAGCTCGTCGGCTTCGATGTCGAGATCGGCGAAGCGATCGCCGCCAAGCTCGGCGTCAAGGCCGAGTTCGTCGAAGGCAAGTGGGACGGCCTGATCGCCGGCCTCGACGCCAAGCGCTACGACACCGTCATCAATCAGGTCGGCATCACCGAAACCCGCAAGCAGAAATATGATTTCTCCGAGCCCTATATTGCCTCCAAGGCCGTGCTGATCGCCCGTGACGGCGATGACAGCATCAAGTCCTTCGCCGATCTGAAGGGCAAGAAGGCCGCCCAATCACTGACCAGCAACTTCGGCAAGCTCGCCACCGAAGCCGGCGCCGAACTCGTCGGCACCGACGGTTTCGATCAGTCGATCCAGCTCGTGCTGACCAAGCGCGCCGACGCCACGATCAACGACAGCCTCTCCTTCCTCGATTTCAAGAAGCACAAGCCGGACGCGCCGGTGAAGATCGTCGCCGAACAGGAAAATGCCGACTACTCCGGCGTCATCATCCGCAAGAACGAGCCGGAGCTTCTCGCCGAAATCAACAAGGCGCTTGCCGACATCAAGGCCGACGGCACCTATAAGAAGATCGCCGACAAGTATTTCGGCCAGGACGTTTCCAAGTAAGCTTCGTTCAAGAAAAGAACCCCCGCCCCCACAAGGGCAAGGGGGTTCGATGCCGCGCCGCCTCATCTCAGAACAGCCTCCCCGCCACAGTACGGTCGCTATTTGGCGCGCCGAAGGCCCCGATAAGCCCCTCCCCCTTGTGGGGAGGGGTTGGGGAGGGGTATTCCACTTCGACGCACCAACCGACCAGAAGGAATTCCCTTGGCGCACTGGCTCCAACTGATGGCGGAATCGCTGCCTTCGCTCCTGTGGGCGGGGCTGATCTTCACGATTCCGCTGACCCTGCTCTCCTTCGTCTTTGGCCTGGCCCTCGGGCTCGCCACCGCGATCGCCCGACTCTTCGGGCCGATGCCGCTCTCCGCCGTCGCGCGCTTCTATGTCTGGGTCATCCGCGGCACGCCGCTGCTCGTTCAGCTCTTTGTCATCTTCTACGGCCTGCCGAGCCTCGGCATCCTGCTCGATGCCTTCCCGGCCGCCCTCATCGGCTTCACCCTGAATATCGGCGCCTATAGCTCCGAGATCATCCGCGCCGTCATTTCCTCGGTGCCGAAAGGCCAGTGGGAAGCTGCCTATTCGATCGGCATGAGCTGGCGCCAGGCGATGAGCCGCACCATCCTGCCGCAGGCCGCCCGTGTCGCCGTGCCGCCTTTGTCGAATACTTTCATCTCGCTGGTCAAAGACACTTCGCTTGCCGCCGCCATCACCGTGCCGGAACTCTTCCAGGCGGCGCAGCGCATCGTCGCCACCACTTATGAGCCGTTGATCCTCTATATCGAGGCGGCGCTGATCTATCTCGTCCTGAGCTCCGTCCTCTCGCAGCTGCAAGTGCGGCTGGAACGCCGCTTCGCGCGTTATGGCGGTATGCTGGAGGCAAATGCATGATCGAGCTTTCCAACATCGAAAAGCGCTTCGGCGATGCGGTCATCCTGAAGGATATCAGCATCCGCATCCCCGAAGGCAGCGTCACCGCGCTGGTCGGACCTTCCGGCGGCGGCAAGAGCACGCTGCTGCGCTGCATCAACCTGCTCGAAATTCCGACAGCAGGCGCGATCCGCCTGGGAGAGGAAACGCTGGCCTTTACCCCGGACAAACGAACGAGCTGGCAGGCGATCCAGAAGATCCGCCGCCAGACCGGCATGGTCTTCCAGAACTTCCAGCTCTTCCCGCATCAGACCGCGATCGAGAATGTCATGGAAGGTCTGGTGACGGTGCTGAGATGGCCGAGGGAAAAGGCCCGCGAACGCGCAATGGAATTGCTGACCAAGGTCGGCATGACCCACAAGGCCGACGCCTGGCCTTCGACACTATCGGGTGGCCAGCAGCAGCGCGTCGCAATTGCCCGGGCACTGGCGCCATCGCCGCGCGTGCTTCTTTGCGACGAGCCGACATCCGCGCTCGATCCCGAACTTTCGGCCGAGGTGGTCGATGTGCTTGGCAAGCTTGCCAGCGAAGGCACGACGATGGTGATGGCGACCCATGATCTCCGGCTCGCCTCGAAGATCGCCAATGACGTCGTTTTCCTGGAAGCCGGAAGCGTGGTGGAAACGGGCAGCGCCAGGGCGATCTTCAATACGCCGGAGCGCGAGCGCACCAAGCGCTTCATCTCGACGATCAACGCCGCCAATACTTACGATATCTGAGCTAGAGCCTTTCCGGGTTAGATTGCAGCATTCTGTTGGCTCAAACGGAGTCGGATGGTCGACCGGCCGGCGCGCGTCGTAGCCCGGCTCTACGGCCAAGCCGGCCCGTTTCAGCCAACCCTCCCGCAGATTTGCCTTGCAAATCTGCAAGACTTTAGAAGCGCCGGACGCACCTATTGCTTCGCATAGTGAAGCAGTGCGGCCGGTGGGCCGGGCATCTTTGCGCCGGCAGAATGCAGCAATCCAACCGGGAAAGGCTCTGGTGCCGGGATGCGAACATCCCGGCATTGCTCGCTGCAATCAGGAGGCCGTAACGACGGCGCGCGCGGCCTTCAGGGCATTGCCCCACCAGATGAGCTGATCGAGCATGTTCTTGGCGGCCTCATTGAGATGGGCGTAATCACCGAGGCTCTTGCCTTCCTTGAGAACCGCAAGATATTCGCTGAACGCGATGTGGACGGCGGTCTTGACGGACGCTGCGCTCATTTCGACGAAGATCAGGCGAAGCTGCTCGACCGCACGTGCGCCGCCGACGCCGCCGTAACCGACGAAACCGACCGGCTTCTGAATGAATTCGCCGAGATCGATCGCGTTCTTCAGAACCGCGGTCGGCGCATGGTTATATTCGGCGGCGGTAAAAATGAAGCCGTCGAACTCGCGCAGCTTCTTCTTCCAGTTCTCTGCGGTTTCGCTTTCCGCCGTGGTGGCGCGCTCTTCCCCGAAGAAATGCATGGGGTAGTCGAGAAGGTCGAGAACTTCGACTTCGAGATCAGAGCGCTGGCTGGCGAAATCTGCGATCCACTTGGCCGGATGCTGGGCAAAACGGCCAATACGCGTGCTGCCGACAATGACGGCAATCTTCAACTTGCTCATAGACGATTTCCTGATGGGTCTTGGGGGCGGGTGGTGAGCGTGCCAATCTATGAGAAAGCCTCCTCGCCGGGCAAGGCAAGGAGGCCGCTCACTTTTCACAAAATCAGCTTTTTAACAGCCCGACCGTACACAATCGGGTGATCGGTAGCATGGCCGAATGCAACCCTTCGGAAACATCGACCCCGCCTGCTCAGCCGGCGTAGACGACGAGCAGGTCCTTGGCGTCGATCTGATCGCCGGCGCGCACCAGCACCTCGGAAATCGTGCCATCCTTTTCCGCGTGCAGCGCCGTTTCCATCTTCATCGCCTCGATGGAGACGAGCACGTCGCCGGCATTGACGACCTGGCCGGGCGAGACGAAGACACGGCTGATGACACCCGGCATCGGCGCACCGACATGGATGGCATTGCCCGGCTCAGCCTTGCGGCGGACGGCGGCACCCGTCGCCCCATGAGCCCGGTCCGGCACCTTGATGCGGCGCGGCTGGCCGTTGAGCTCGAAGAAGATGGTCACCATGCCCTGGCTGTCCGTCGCGCTCATCGCCTGGTTGACGATGACGAGCGTCTTGCCGCGTTCGATATCGGCAAACAGTTCCTCGCCATCCTTGAGACCGTAGAAATAGGCCGGCGTCGGCAGCACCGAGACCGGGCCGTAGGTGTCGGAGGCGAGCGCGAAGTCGGTGAAGACCTTCGGATACATCAGATAGGAGGCAAACTCGAAGTCGCTGATCTCTCGCTCGAGTTTCGTCTCGATGACTTTACGCTCGGCATCGAGATCGGCCTCCTTGAGCAGCGAGCCGGGGCGCACGGTATAGGGCTTGTCACCCTTCAACGCCTTCTTCTGCAGCGCTTCGGGCCATCCAGACGGCGGCTGACCGAGATCACCCTTCAGCATCGATACGACCGATTCCGGGAAGGAGACTTCCTTGTCGGGGCTGACGACATCGGCGACCGTCAGGTCCTGCGAAACCATCATCAGCGCCATGTCGCCGACGACCTTGGAAGACGGCGTCACCTTGACGATATCGCCGAACATCTGGTTGGCGTCGGCATAGGCCTGCGCCACCTGATGCCAGCGGGTCTCGAGGCCGAGCGAGCGAGCCTGTTCCTTGAGGTTGGTGAACTGGCCGCCCGGCATTTCGTGCAGATAGACTTCGGATGCCGGACCCTTCAGATCGCTTTCGAAGGCCGCATACTGGTTGCGCGCCGCTTCCCAATAGAAGGAGATACGGCGGATCCATTCCGGATCGAGGCCCGGATCGCGCTCCGTACCGCGCAGCGCCTCGACGATCGAACCGAGACAGGGCTGCGAAGTATTGCCGGAAAGCGCATCCATGGCCGCATCGACGGCATCGACACCGGCATCGACGGCGGCAAGGACGGTCGCAGCCGCAATACCCGATGTATCATGCGTGTGGAAATGGATCGGCAGGCCGGTCGCCTCACGCAGCGCCTTGAACAGAACCTTGGCAGCCGCGGGCTTGAGCAGGCCCGCCATATCCTTGAGCGCGATGATGTGAGCGCCGGCCTTTTCGAGCTCGACCGCAAGGTCGGTATAGTATTTCAGATCATATTTTGGACGGGCCGAGTTCAGGATATCGCCGGTATAGCAGATCGCCGCCTCGCAGAGCTTGTTCTCCTCGGCAATGGCATCCATCGAGACGCGCATGTTCTCGACCCAGTTGAGGCAGTCGAAGACGCGGAAGAGATCGATGCCGCCCTTGGCCGCCTGGCGAACGAAATACTTGACGACATTGTCGGGATAATTGGTGTAGCCGACGCCGTTGGCGCCGCGCAGCAGCATCTGCAGCAGAAGGTTCGGCGCCCCCTCGCGGATCAGTGCCAGGCGCTCCCACGGATCCTCGGTCAGAAAGCGCATGGAAACGTCGAAGGTCGCGCCGCCCCAGCATTCGAGCGACAAAAGATTCGGCAGCGCATGCGCATAGGTGCCGGCGATGCGGGCGATGTCATAGGTGCGCATGCGGGTGGCGAGCAGCGACTGATGGCCGTCGCGCATCGTCGTGTCGGTCAAGAGTACGCGCTTTTCGTTGCGCATCCATTCGCCGAATTTCTTCGGGCCGAGCGTGTCGAGGAGCTGCTTGGTACCGTCCTTGACCGTATTGCCGTTGGCATAGGGAACCACCGGTTCGGCGGCGTTATCAAGCGGCCGCGGCCGGTCCTTGGCCTCGGGATGGCCATTGACGGTGACGTCGGCGAGATAGGTGAGCAGCTTCGTGGCGCGATCCTGGCGCTTGACCTGCTGGAAAAGCTCCGGCGTCGTATCGATGAAGCGGGTCGTGTAGCTGTTATCCCGGAACTTCGGATGGCCGATGATCGCTTCGAGGAAGGTCAGGTTGGTGGCGACGCCGCGAATGCGGAATTCGCGCAGCGCCCGGTCCATGCGGGAAATCGCTTCGGATGGATTTGGCGCCCATGCCGTGACCTTGACGAGAAGCGGATCGTAAAAGCGGGTGATGATGGCGCCGGAATAGGAGGTGCCGCCGTCGAGCCGGATGCCGAAACCGGAGGCCGAGCGATAGGCGGTGATCCGACCGTAATCCGGAATGAAATTGTGCTCCGGATCTTCCGTGGTGATGCGGCACTGCAGCGCATGGCCGTTGAGACGGATCTCCTTCTGCCCGGGCACGCCCGATTCCGGCGTGCCGATTGCAAAGCCGTCGAGGATGTGGATCTGCGCCTTGACGATGTCGATGCCGGTGACGACTTCGGTCACCGTATGCTCGACCTGGATACGCGGATTGACTTCGATGAAGTAGAATTTGCCGGTATCGGCATCCATCAGGTATTCGACGGTGCCGGCGCCGATATAATTGGTCGCCGCCGCAATCTTCAGCGAATAGGCGGCAAGCTCCTGGCGCTGCGCTTCCGAGAGGTAGGGGGCCGGTGCGCGCTCGACGACCTTCTGGTTACGGCGCTGGATCGAGCAGTCACGCTCGAAGAGATGCACGACATTGCCGTGCGTATCGCCGAGAACCTGGCTTTCCACATGGCGGGCGCGCTCGACGAGCTTTTCCAGATAGACCTCGTCCTTGCCGAAGGCGGCCATCGCCTCGCGTTTGGCCTCCGTCACTTCGCGGGCAAGGTCCTTCGGATCGCGGATGGCGCGCATGCCGCGCCCGCCGCCGCCCCATGAAGCCTTGAGCATGACGGGATAGCCGATCTCCTCGGCCATCTTGGCCACTTCGGCCATATCCTCGGGCAGGGGGCCGGTGGCCGGCACCACAGGCACGCCGACCGAGATCGCCAGGTTGCGCGCTGCAACCTTGTTGCCGAGCTGGCGCATCGTATCGGCCTTCGGGCCGATGAAAATGATGCCGGCCTTGTTGCAGGCATCAACGAATTCGGGGCTTTCCGACAGCAGGCCGTAGCCGGGATGGATCGCGTCCGCGCCCGAAAGCTTGGCGACGCGGATCACCTCCTCGATCGAGAGATAGCTCTCGATCGGACCCATATCCTTGGCGAGATGCGGGCCGCGGCCGACCTGATAGCTCTCGTCCGCCTTGAAGCGGTGCAGTGCCAGCTTGTCCTCTTCCGCCCAGATGGCCACCGTTTTTATTCCAAGTTCGTTGGCCGCGCGGAACACGCGAATGGCAATTTCGGAGCGGTTGGCAACGAGAATCTTGGAAATGGGCAAAACGGTCTCCTCAGACGTTCAGACGCGGGCATGCTGCACCCGCGAAGAAAATTCTTAACTTCTTGTCACAGGAAGTTCAATTTCTCTTGCGACTGCGAAATGCACTTTCTCACCATTCTGAAGCGCATAGCATCGCACTCGCGTCATTTGACGCGCTTATCTTATGATCATGCATGTCGTTGTCCAAAGCCGCTGCCCCGTTTTGGACGACATGCATCAGCTTATCAGGCCATGGCGGAAGGCAAGCGCCACCGCTTGCTGCCTGTTTTTCGCCTTCAGCTTGTCCTGCAGGCCATTCATATACCAATCGACGGTATGGTTTGAGATCTTCAGCATCTTGCTGATCTCCATCGAGGTCATGCCTTCGGCGAGATAGTGCAGGATTTCCATCTCGCGTCGGGTCAGCGGCGTCTCGGCCGGCAGCACGGTCTCCAGCGCCTGCACTTCGCCTTTCAGGTCGAGCAACCGCCAGAAGGCCTTGCGCGCCACCGCCTCGAACAGTGCGATCTCCACCGGCGACAGCTCGATCGGCTTGCCGGCGAGATTGAGGCTGCCGAGAATGCCGTTTCGTCCGTGGATCGGAAAGATGTAGCCATCTTCCAGTCCATGGCCGAAGGCATCGACCATCATCTGCTCCATACGGCGTTGCTGCCCATCCTTGCTGAACGCCGCCATGCTGTCTCGCCAGCGGAAAGGCCGCTGGGCATGGGCGAGATAACGCACCATCGGATCGATCAGCACATATTTTTTCGCGGTGTATATCTGCGGCCATTGTTCCGGCCAGCGGCCGGCAAGCGCCGCAGCCCAGGGTTCCGGATTCGGCTGCGCCGGATTCTGCGGCACATGGCGCAGCAGGCCGTAATAGTCGAAGCCGCAATCGTGGATGCCCTGCTCCAACTCGGTGACGACGACCTCAGGATTTGAACATTCTTCCAGAATTATAAGCAATTGAATTAACGAATTAATATTCACAAAAATGCCCCTTGCCCGGACTTGACGCCCGCATCGAGGCCGTCGGCGGCTTTTCAAATTGGTCGCGAAACGGTCTTCTTCAAAAAATGCAGTCACTAATTTAATGCTGTGCTAAACATTTAATAAAATGCAAGCGCAAATTGTTGCGAGATATGTTCATGCAGCAATTTCAGCGCCATAGCCATCTCGTCGCATCCTGCGATAGTACGATCGGGTTTAATCGTCGCGACGATCGAAGCCTGAATGCTCCGTTAATCGCCGGTTCAGGTAGCCTTTTGTAGCATCGCATCATCCCGTTTTCGCAGATGCACAAGAGGTTCGACGTGACGCTATTCAAGGTCTATGCAAGAGCTCTGCGCTATCTTGGCGCCTACAAGCTGCGCGTATCCCTGGTCGTTATCGCAAACATTGTTCTGGCGACGATCACCATTGCGGAGCCGATCCTGTTCGGCCGCATCATCGATGCGATTTCCGGCAAGGGAGAGGTGAAGCCTATCCTCTTCATGTGGGCGACTTTCGCCGTCTTCAACACCATCGCCTTCGTCCTGGTGGCCCGCGAGGCCGACAGGCTGGCGCATGGACGCCGGGCAACGCTGCTGACGGAAGCCTTTGGCCGCATCATCTCCATGCCGCTTGGCTGGCACCACCAGCGCGGCACCTCCAACGCGCTGCATACATTGCTGCGTGCCTGCGAAACGCTGTTCGGCCTCTGGCTGGAATTCATGCGCAACCACCTGTCGACGGTTATCGCGCTTACCCTTCTGGTGCCCACCGCAATGTCGATGGACTTGCGCCTTTCCGCCGTGCTCATGGTGCTCGCCATAGCCTACTGGCTGATCGGCCGCGTCGTCATGAGCCGCACCAAGGACGGCCAGGCTTCGGTCGAGAACCATTATCACACTGTCTTCTCGCATGTCAGCGACTCGATTAGCAACGTTTCGGTCCTGCACAGCTACAACCGCATCGAGGCTGAAACCCGGGCGCTGAAATCCTTCGCCGACCGTCTGCTCGAAGCCCAGTATCCGGTGCTCGACTGGTGGGCGATCGCCAGCGCGCTGAACCGCATGGCTTCGACCATCGCGATGATGGTGGTCCTGATCATCGGCACCATGCTCGTCCAGGCCGGCCAGCTGCGCGTCGGCGACGTCATCGCCTTCATCGGCTTCGCCAACCTGCTGATCGGCCGCCTCGACCTGATGCGCCAGTTCGCCACGCAGATTTTCGAGGCTCGCTCCAAGCTCGAGGACTTCTATACGCTCGAAGACTCGGTACGTGAACGTGAAGAGCCGGCTGGCAACGGCGAGATCAAGGACGTCAAGGGTGCGATTGAATTCCGCGACGTCTCCTTCGGCTTCGGCAACAGCTCGCAGGGCCTGCACAATGTCTCCTTCTCGGTGAAGGCAGGCCAGACGGTCGCGATCGTCGGCCCGACCGGCGCCGGCAAGACGACGCTCGTCAACCTGCTGCAGCGTGTCTACGATGCCCAGGGCGGCAAGATCCTCGTCGACGGCACCGATATCACCAAGGTGACCCGCAAGTCGCTGCGCCGCCACATTGCCACCGTCTTCCAGGATGCGGGCCTGCTGAACCGTTCGATCAGCGACAATATCCGCCTCGGCCGCGAGGGCGCCAGCGAAGAGGAAATGCGCCGTGCGGCTGAAGCCGCCGCCGCCGCCGACTTCATCGAGACCCGTGAGGATCGCTACGATACGCATGTCGGTGAACGCGGCAACAAGCTCTCCGGCGGCGAGCGTCAGCGCATCGCGATCGCCCGCGCCATCCTCAAGGACGCGCCGATCCTGGTGCTCGACGAGGCGACCTCGGCGCTCGACGTCGAGACCGAAGCCCGCGTCAAGGCCGCGATCGACAATCTGCGCCAGAACCGCACCACCTTCATCATCGCCCACCGCCTGTCGACGGTCCGCGAAGCCGATATGGTGCTCTTCCTGGACGACGGCCGTGTGGTCGAACAGGGCAGCTTCGACGAACTCAGCCACAGCAACGGCCGCTTCGCCGCCCTGCTGCGCGCCAGCGGCATCCTGACGGACGAAGAAGTCCGCAAGGCCCATACCACCGAAGCCGCCTGATCGGTTCGGGTCTCAAGACAAAGGCCGGAAGGGTAGCTCCCTTCCGGCCTTTTTGGTTGCCAGAGCCCCGGGAGCGGCGCCTTACCGTCTGATCGTCCTCTGCCCTGCCGGATATCTCCCCTACAGGTGTAAAGCCCGGATATATACGTGACAGCTGTTCGGAGACATGCCTGACACTTCCAGAATGTTTTTCGACAGGTCGGCAGGAGCTTGCTCCCGTAAAGCATCAACCACTCCGGTTGCCGTGCCATATCGCCTTCAGTTTAGAGTCATGCGACGGCCAGTTGTTCGGGAAGCCCTCGCGCCATCCAATCTCCCCGTGCGGGGAGATGCCCGGCAGGGCAGAGGGGTACCGCACGGCACAACATCTCCGCTCTGACCCACACGATTGATCACCCCGCCGATCTTCCCTAACCTTCGGCAGTCAACGAGCATAGGGAGAAAGCCCATGAAGGTCCTGCGCATCGTCGCCAATATCCAGGCAGCGGATATCACCCTGGCCCGGCGTTTCTATCAGGATATCCTCGGTCTCGACGTCATCATGGATCACGGCTGGGTCACGACGTTCGGCGCATCGCGTTCGATGAATGTTCAGCTCAGCATCGCCAGTGAAGGTGGTTCCGGAACGGAGGTGCCGGACCTTTCGATCGAGGTTGACGATCTGGATGCCGCTTTCGAGGCGATGTCGGCCTCAGGCTTTCCGATCGAGTATGGCCCAGCCGATGAGCCCTGGGGCGTCAGGCGTTTTTATGTGCGCGATCCGCTGGGAAAGTTGGTGAACATCCTCGTTCATAAAAAATGAGCCGGCGGCCTTTCGGCTACCGGCTCCTACATCTGACATAAATCCGAACCCTATTTCCGATCGCTCCGGCGATAGGCATTGGCCGTTCCGCCGATGCGGACGGGAACGGGGATGCTGGCGGTATCGGCGACGAGTTTTCCCTTGAGCTTGCCCTGTTGGCGCTTGCGCTCGAGATAATAGGCATAGGCGAATTGTATCGCGACCCCTGATATCACGAAGATCGGGCCGACCAGCGGGTCCTTGTTGGTGAGGTAGAGCACCACCTGGCCGATCATGGCGAGGATCGTGCCGGCGACGAAGATGTTCAGCGAATGGCGCCCGAGGATCGTCAGCGGATGATCCGCAGAACAGCGCAGGATCCGCGAGAGCGCCGGGATGCTGATGACGAGATAGGTCAGCGCCAGCACATGCAGCAGCCGCGGCAGCGACAGGAAGGTCTTGTCGAAACCGGTGATAACGGTCGGCAGGCCAAGTGCGGCCAGCGAGTTGCCGAAAATCCAGAGATGGCCCGTCACCCAGACGAAGGACAGTAAGACGTAAGCGGCAGCGGCCGCCAGCAACAGCGGATGCCGCGGGATCGTGCCGCCGCGCTTGATATGCAGCATCGAGACGATGCCGATCGAAAACAGGAACTGCCAGGAGAGCGGATTGAGGAACCAGTAGCCCTCGATCAGCATGTTGTGCGGCGCCACCTCGTAGATCCCTGCAAGCAGCCAGACGGTGCCCGAGACACCGAGCGCCAGCAACGGGCTCCGCGCATTCAAGAAGAGGATAATCGGCACCATCAGCATCAGCGCGCCGTACATCGGCAGGATATTGTTGTAACCGATCTGATGGCCGAGCAGGAGCAGAGCCGGAATGCCTTCCTTCAGGTTCATCAGAACCGCCAGGATATTGATTTCGACCAGCAATCCCGGCCGGTGGAACAGCCAGGCACCACAGATGAACAGCGCCAGCGTCATGAAGGTGGTGATCATATGGGCGAGATAGAGCGTGAAGGCGCGCTTCGCTGCCTTGATCGCCACCTTGAGCCGGTTCCCCGGCTGAAAGCGAGCCCCATAGGCAAGACCGACGGCGATGCCCGAGATCAGCACAAAGGCCTCGGCGGCATCGGAGAAGCCGAAATTCTTCGTCGTCACATATTCGAAAATCTGTCCGGGAACATGATTGATGAAGATCATGATCAGGGCCACACCGCGCAGGACGTCGAGCCTTGTGTCGCGCGCTGGCGCAGCTGCGGATAGAGTACTGCGCCCAGGGACGATGGCTTCGGACGGCGTGCTTGCCATGGGTCTCTCCTTATTATCCGATTTGCAAACGCGACGACGGCCAAAAGGGTTCCCTTTTGGCCGTCGCGAATCGCCGTGTTTTTCAGCGTGGAGAACGCTGTTATCCGAGCGGATATCCCTCTTCGGGATCGGTGACTTCGCAGCCGTTGATCGACAGAGTGTAGCCGCGATCATTGGACGCTTTTGAGACCGAAATGCGGTATTTGCCGCCGCCTTGCTCCACCTCTGCCGCAAAACCGTCCCATTCGGACGGGAGCGACGGACGCACGTAGAGCCGGCCGTCCTTGAGCCGGATGCCGAGGATGCCCTCGACGGCGGCGCGGTAGAGCCAGCCGGCCGACCCGGTATACCAGGTCCAGCCGCCGCGTGACGTATAGGGCTCATGGCCATAGACGTCGGCGGCCACGACATAGGGCTCGACGCGGTATTGCTCCGCTGAAGCCTTGTCGAGCGCATGGGTGATCGGGTTGAGGATCTGGAAGCAGCGGAAGGCATCGTCACCCCGCTTCAGCTGCGCCAGCGCCATCACCACCCAGGTCGAGGCATGGGTATATTGCCCGCCATTTTCGCGCACACCCGGCGGATAGGCCTTGATATAGCCGGGATCCCTGGCGGAATTGACGAAAGGCGGCGTGAACAGCCGGATGATCCGGGCGTCCTCGTCGACCAGTTGGTCGAGCACGGCCTCCATCGCCGTGACGGCGCGGACCGGATCGCCCTCGCCCGAGAGTACGCTCCAGGACTGCGCGATCGAATCGATCCGGCATTCGGGGCTTTCCTTGGAGCCGAGCAGCGCACCGTCGTCGAAGGTGCCGCGGCGATAGTAGCCGCCATCCCAGGCCGCAGTTTCGAGCGCCTTCTTCAGTTCGATGAGATGCGCCGACCAGCGCTCCATGCGAGCGCTGTCGCCGCGCTCTTCGGCATAGGGAATGAAGGAGCGCAATGCACCCGCCAGGAACCAGCCGAGCCAGACGCTGGTGCCGCGCCCGCCAATGCCGACGCGGTTCATGCCGTCGTTCCAGTCGCCGCCGAGGAACAGCGGCAGGCCGTTGGTCCCCTTGCGGGTGATGGCGAGATCAAGAGCCAGCGCCGCATGTTCGTAGACGCTCGCCTTGTCCTCGGAAATCTCCGGCTTGTAGAAGGAGTCGTGCTGGCCTTCGAGCAGTGCCGGCCCTTCCAGGAAGGCGATCTCCTCGTCGAGCACGTTCTTGTCGCCGGTGACGCTGCAATAGTGATGGATCGCATAACTCAGCCAGACGACGTCGTCCGAGATCAGCGTGCGCACGCCCGCACCCGTTCCCGGCAGCCACCAATGCTGCACGTCGCCTTCGCGGAACTGGCGCGAAGCGGCATTCAGGATCTGCCGGCGGGCAAGCGAGGGTTCGTGCAGCACGAAGGCGAGCGTATCCTGCAACTGGTCGCGGAAGCCGAAGGCGCCGCTTGCTTGGTAGAAGGCGGTGCGGGCCATGATGCGGCAGCCGAGGCTCTGATAAGGCAGCCAGGTGTTGACCAGATTGTTCATCCCGCGATCCGGCGTCGATATCTGCAGTCTGCCGGTGAAGTCCCGCCAGAAGGCGCGGTTAGCCTCGACGGCGTCGTCGAACGAAACCTTGCGGATATCGGCAATGACAGTGCGCGCCTCTTCTTCCGTCGGCGTGTCGCCGAGGAAGAAGGTGAAATCACGCTCCTCGCCGGCGCCAAGTTCGATGTCGATCGCAAGAGCCGCGGCCGGATCGCCATCGAGTTCGGTGCCGCCGGAAAGGGCGGCGGCCGAGATGACGGCCTGCGGCGCCTGGATCGTCCCCGCCTTGCCGATGAATTCGCGCCGGCTTGCCGAGAAACTAGAAACCGTCTCACTCGCCGCGAAGAAGGCGGTTCGGTTGGAAAAATCGATGCTGTAGGGATTGGTGGCAAACAGCGCCCCCGTCTCCTCGTCATGGCGCGACAGGATGAAAGGCACCGTGCGTGCCGGATTGCTGCCGAGGATCCATTCGACATAACCGTAGAGGCGCAGCTTGCGGCTGGCCGAACCGGTGTTGCGCAGGCGCAGGCGCTGCAGTTTCACCGGCCTTTCGCGGTCGACCGTCTGCGTCAGTTCGAGCGCGATATCGTGCTGGACACTGGAGAAGACGGAATAGCCGAGCCCGTGGCGGGCTTCGAAACGAATGTCCGGCCGGCGGGAAAGCGCAGCGAACGGCGTCATGACGGCACCGCTGTGGAGATCGGTGAGATAGAAGGCCTCACCCGAACGGTTGACCACGGCATCGTTCGACCAGGAGGTCAGCTGGTAGTCGCGCGAATTGGCGCTCCAGGTAAAGCCGGAGCCCTCCGCCGACACGTGGAAGCCGAACCTGTCATTGGAGATGACGTTGATCCAGGGCTGCGGCGTTGCATGACCGCCAGGCAGCCGAACGACATATTCGCGTCCGTCGCGGGCAAAGCCGCCGATGCCGTTCCAGAAGTCGAGATCGCCTTCCTCCTCGATGACGACGGCGGGCACGACGGGCGGCGGTACCGGCACGACACGCTTGACGGGGGCCTTGTTGCGCTCGGCTCGTTCCATCTCCTGCAGCTCCTCCTTGGAGGGTGCAAACAGCGCCACGGCGCGGTTGATCTGGTCGACCACCTTGCCGTTCTTGGTATGCAGCGTGACGCGGGAGGCCGCGATCAACGCATGATAGGTGCTCTCCTCCATCAGGTCCTTGCGCACCGCAAAGATATGCTGGCGCAAGCCGTCGGCCTGGCCCATGCGACGGACGTTCTCGCACATGGCGTCGAGCGCATGTTGCATGTCCTGCGCATAGGAAGAGGCGCGTTCGTTCATGATGACGAGATCGGCGGTGACGCCGCGCGAGCGTAGATATTCCTGCGCCAGCAGCGCCTCGCGGGCGATATCGAGATCCATGTCGTCGTTGATGCGCAGCGTGAAAATCGGGAAGTCGCCGGAGATCGCCAGCGGCCAGAGCGCCGATTGCGACTGCAGGCCGGCCTCGACGGTCGCCTCGTCCTTGCGCAACTGCATGTCGGGATAGACAAGGTAGCGTCCGAGATGCTGGAAGGCCGCCGCCTGCTGCGAGGTGACGCCGACATGGCGCATCTGCACCTGCGTGCGCGTCCAGGCCTGGACGAGCTCGTGGTTGAAGGCGTCGGGATGGCGATAGCGATTGACCGCCTTGTCGACTTCGTCGCGGCCGGGCGCCGCGATCGTCCAGAAGATCACGCTGACTTTCTTGCCGGCCGGCACGCGGACGGTGCGACGCAGCGACATGACGGGATCCAGCATGAAGCCGTCGCTGCCCGAAAGTGTCGCGCCCGGATCGAAGGCCGCCGCATCGGCAAGACTGCGGCCACGGCCGATGAACTTGCGGCGGTCGGTCTCGAATTCGGTATGGCGGGTGTCGCCGGCATTGTCGACGATCAGATGGGCGATGCTGATGTTCGGCTCGTTCGGGTCGCGCTTGTTGCGTTCGGCACGGATGACGTCGCCGCGCTTGCCGATCTCGGTCTTGACGAACATGCGGGCGAATGCCGGATGCGCATTGTCGGTATCATCGGAGGTGATCACCGGTTCGAGATAGGAGGTGACTTCGATGAAGCGGTCTTCCGTGCCCATGTTGAGCAAGGTGACGCGGCGAGCCTCGGCATCATGCTCGGTCGCAATGATGCACTCCACTTCGCTGGTGAGGTCACCGACCGTCTTGGTGAACTGTGCCTTCTCGTCGGCGAATTCGACCTTGATCTTCTCGCCTTCGACACCCTTCGGCTCAGCCGTCGCCGACCACCATTCGCTGGTGGCGGTATCGCGCAGGAAGATGAAGCTGCCCCAGCGGTCTTCGGTCGGATCGGCTTTCCAGCGGGATACGGAAAGGCCGTTCCAGCGTGAATAACCAGCACCCGTCGCCGTCAGCATCAGCGAATAATGACCGTTCGACAGGAATACGAGTTCGCGGTCGCGCGAAGCCGGATCGTTGATCTTCCGGAGCTCCGGTCGCAGGAGATCGTCCTGGATGCTGGCCGGCGTGTCGGATTCGTGTTTGCCGCTCATGACCGGGATGTCGCGCGGCGCCTTTTCCTGCAGCAGCAGCTCGGCCGCCTCGATGACCGGATCGGAGTGGAAGAGCTCGCGCAGATGACCGTTGAAGGCGACGTTGGCGACGGCCGCGATCGACATGCCGTGATGGTGGGCATAATAATTGTAGACCACCGCGCATTTCTTGCCTTCCGGCACACGCGTCGGCGTGAAGTCGACGGCGTCGTGAAAGCCGAACTTGCCGAGCGCGCCGACCTTGCGCAGCCTCTGCAGGTTTTCGAGCGCGCCCGGCGGGTCGTACTGGCTGGCGAGCAGCGATGCGTAAGGCGCGATGACGGCATTGTGGCCAAGGCCGCGCTTCAGGCCGAGCGTCGGTACGCCGAAATTCGTGTACTGATAATTGAGGTTATGGTCGCGGGCATTGAAGGCCGCCTCCGAAATGCCCCACGGAATGCCGAGCTTGCGGGCGTAATTCATCTGCTCGACGACGACCAGATTGTTGGTCTGGTTGAGAATGCCTCCGCCACGCTCCTGCATGACGAGCGGCGGCATCAGATATTCGAACATCGAGCCGGACCAGGAGACCAGCGCGCCGCGTGACCCCACAGGCACGACCTGGCGGCCGAGGCGATACCAGTGTTCGGTCGGCAGGTCGCCCTTGGCGATGCCGAAGAGGCTGGTCAGGCGGCATTCCGAGGCAAGAAGGTCGTAACACGCCTGGTCGAGCTCGCCGCTTTCGACGCGGTAGCCGATCGACAGCAGGCGCCGTTCCGGCCGGAACAGGAAGCCGAAATCCATCGAGAAAGCCAGATCGCGGGCCTTGTCGCGCAGCGCCACCAGGCGCGGCCGCAGCGCATCGACCTTGGAAAGGTCGAAGGTGCTGTCGGAAATATGCGCCTCGCAGACCTTTACCAGCGATGCCGCCCATTGGGTGACTTCTTCGCTCTGCTTCGACTTGACCTCATGGTCGAGATTAGCGGCAAGCTTCTCAATGTCGCGCGCGAGAACGGCGAGGTTGATGATGCGGATCGAGGCGAATTCATGCTCGCGTTTGACCGCGGCAAGCGCGTTCTGGAAGCCGACGATGCGCTCCTCCAGGCGCCGGCGCAGCGGGCGCACGGTCTTGCGGTCATCGGGCAGGTCCGCCAGCACTTCGCCGAGAATGCCGGCGGTGTCGCCGACGCCGTCGAGATTGCCCTGCATATGCGCCGACGGCGCCTCGGCCCAGTTGCGGCAGGCCGATGAAATGGCGATCAGATGGCCGGCGAGATTGCCGCTGTCGACGGCCGAGACGTAACGAGGCCCAAGCGTCTGCAGCGTATCGGTGTGATACCAGTTGAACAGATGGCCGCGGAATTTCTCCATCCTGTCGATCGTCGCGATCGTCTGCTCCAGCCGCTCGAGCGTCTCCTCGAAGGAGAACCAGCCGAAATGCCGGCCGGAAACGACGGAGAGCAGATAGACGCCGATATTGGTCGGCGAGGTGCGCGCCGCGACGATCACATGCGGCGTTTCCTGGATATTATCAGGCGGCAGATAGTTCTGCTCGGCCGTCGTGAAGGTCTCGAAATACCGCCAGGTGCGCCGGGCGATCTTGCGCAGTTCGCTCGACACGGAATCGGCGACTTCGAGCCGGTCTTCGGTCTCCGCCGACTGGCTGACATACCAGGCAACAACAGGCGACAGGACCCACAGCAGGGCGAAGGGAATGCCGACGAGGAAGGCGTTATCGCCGGGAAGGGCTGCGAAACCGAGCGCCAGCAGCGCCAGCACCGGCGCATGCCACATCGCCTTGTAATAGGAGATCAGCGTCCCCTGGCCGCCGGCCTGGACGCTGGCGGCGGTGCGCCACTGCAGCATCAGCTTGCGGCTGACGAACAGGCGGTAGAGCGAACGGCCGATCGCATCCGCCATCATGCAGGCCGAGTCGGCGATGAAGACGATGCGCAGCGCAACTTGTGCATTGGCCGCCGTGATATCGGACCAGACCGTATAGAGATGGGCGCGGGCGATGATATCGCTGGTGCGCGGGATGATGCCGTTGATGAGCGACAGCGTCGGTGCGACGAAAAGGCAGAAGATCAGCAGAATCTGCCAGATGAGTGCGCCGAGCGGGCCCATGAAATACCAGCCGAGCACGGAGGCGAAGAACCAGGCGATCGGCGTCAGCGAGCGGCGCAGATTGTCGAACATCTTCCAGCGGCCGAGAGCCGTGACGCCGTATTTCGGATTGAACATGTAGGGCAGAAGCTGCCAGTCGCCGCGCGCCCAGCGATGCTGGCGCGAGGTTTCCACTTCGTAGCGGATCGGGAAATCCTCAACCAGTTCGAGATCGGTGACGAGCGCGCAGCGCGCCATCGAGCCTTCGAGGAGGTCGTGGCTGAGCACGGAATTCTCGTCGATCCGGCCCTTCAGAGAGGCTTCGAAAGCGTCGACATGATAAAGCCCCTTGCCGGTGAAAGTGCCTTCGCCGGCGAGATCCTGATAGACGTCGGAAACGGTGAAGACATAAGGATCGAGGCCGCGATTGATCGAAAAGACGCGCTGGAAGACCGAGGCGTCCTTGCCCGTCGTCAGCGACGGGGTGACACGCGGCTGCAAGACGCCGTAGCCGCTTTCGACACGGCCGGTTTTCGGATTGATGACCGGGCGGTTGATCGGGTGATAGAGCTTGCCGACGAGCTTGGTGACGGCATCGCGCATCAGGCGCGTATCGGCATCGAGCGTCATGACATACTGCACGTTGGCCGGCACCGCATTGGCGCCCGGCAGATAGGTCGTGTCGCGGTCGCCGCGCAGCAACATGTTCAGTTCGTGCAGCTTGCCGCGCTTGCGCTCCCAGCCCATCCACACGCCTTCCGAAGGATTGTAGAGGCGGCGGCGATGCAGCAGATAGAAGCGCGTCTTGCCGTCATAGGCATAGCGGGCGGAAAGATTGGCGATCTCACGCCGCGCATAATCGAGAACCTCGAGATCGGCAGCCGTTTCCTCGACCTCGCTGTCCGGCCAGTCGCTGAGCAGTGCGAAATAGATCTCGCCGCGCGGGTTGGCGAGATAATGAACCTCGAGATTGCGCACGTGGTCGTCGACGCTGTCGCGGTTCGAGATCAGGCAGGGCACGACGAGCAGCGTGCGCGCGTCCTCCGGAATGCCTTCCTTGAACTCGTAACCGACAAGGCGCGCCGGCGTCACGAAGAAAGAAAGCAGAGTGTTGAAGAGACCCGTCGCCCCTTCTGACGCCGGTACCGAGAACATGATCAGCAGCACGGCGATTTCGATCGCCCCCATGCCGGCATTGGCCATGAACCTGCCGACGATCGCCATGGCGATGATCGTCAGCAGCATGACCGGCAAGGCAATCGCCAGCCAGTTGAACTGGCGCACGGCGCGCACGAAATGCTGGATCATCGTCGGGCGATAGTTCGCCCGCGCCTCGAGCTTCGGCCGCTGCGCGCCCGACAGGAAACCACCGACATTCGGTTCATGCGGCTGCGGCTCGTCCGAAGCTTTGGCGGCATCGGTCATGTCGAGCGCCAGCTGGGCGATTTCCATTTCCGTCAGCGGCGAGCGCTTCGCCAGCTTCTCGATCTGTTTTCGATATTTGTTGCGCGAGCCGGAATCGAGGATGCCGTAATCCGAATGCTCCCAGAGCAGCTTGTCGACATGGCTGACCTGCTCGACCCAGACCGACCATTCGGCATCATCGATCTCGCGAAGGCTGCGGATGATGTTGCCCATCGTCACGTTGCCGGAAGACAGGCGGCTATGTTCGGCCGTCGTCGCCTCTTCGGTGTTGCGGCCGAGTTCTTCCAGCCGCTCGTCGAGCCAGGTGATCGCCAGGCTCGACGTCTGTGAGCCGTCGCGCAGGCGATAGAGGAACTGCGTCGAGAATGTATTGTCCTCGGCAAGCGGTTCCAGCGTCTTCAGATAGGCGGCCGCTCCGGCCGGATCGGTCAGGCGCACCAATTCGTCGGCCGCCTCATTGGCGCGGCGGCGCATGCGGCGGCTGGCTTCGACACGGCTGGAAATGCGGCGAAGGTTTTCGACGAGCACGTAACGCACCAGCGAAGGCAACGCCCAGAGTTCGCCGATCTTCAGCGTCTCGCTGGCCTGGAAGCCATCGACCAGCGCCGTCAGGCTTTCCTGCGAGATCGTGCTGTGGGTATGGGCGACATAGAGCCAGGCAAGCACGAGGGTGCGCGGTACCTCGACGCCGCCGACGACCATGGTCGGCAATTCGCGATAGAAGCGGCGGGGGAAGTCGCGCCGCACCTCCTGGATCGCCTCTTCGACGATATAGTGATTGTCCAGCAGCCATTCTGCCGCCGGCGTGATCGTCTCGCCGGCCTCGACATCAGTCGCCGTGGTCCGGTAGACGCGCAGGATTTCCTTCTCGTTTTCCTTATGGCGCGCGAAAAAATCGAAGGGAGCAAAGGCCGGCAGCTTGTCGACGCCGTTGCGGGCGACCCCATCGCCCATCGCCTTGATGTCCTCAATGGCAAGATAGGTCGAACGGATCGAATCGTTGTGATCGATCTGCTTCGTCTCGGTTTCGCGCGAAGGGCTCGGAGAAAGATGTGAAATAGACATGGGTTCGGTTCTGGATCCAAACGAAGTTATGGCTGTTTTGCTCAGCCTTTTGCACTGCTTATCATGACTGCTACATGAACGGAGCCCTATTCTTCAAAGATCGAAGAAACCGGGGCGAATGAGACTTGGGCCAAGCGAGGCAAACGGGCTAAGCCCCGGTTCCGGGCGTGGCCCGACGGCTGATCGCGGCCATCGATATCCTCTCCGCGAAAGCCATGGCGAAAATTTGGACACTATCGGAATAATTCAAGCCAAGAGGCATCAGCCGCCGCCCGCGCGCTCGTCTGGCGGCAATGCGAAAGCTTCGATTTCGGAAAAAGGAAAGGGCAGGATCGATAGACCATGTGCCGGGGGGCGGCGCTTGGGGCAGCTTTCGATCCTTGTCCTTTGCCGCTCCGTCGCCGGTATTCAGATGCGTGAAAAAAGTACAGAAGAATGATGATGGGGATCGGAATGCCGATCAACCACAATAAGATGCCCTCATGGCCACTCTCCCTTTGACATTCGAGTGCCAGGAGAATGCCGAGACACATCAAATGTTCGGAATTCAATAGGGGCGGAAACCGCCGCAGCGCCGGCACTTGCCAACGCTTACCATTCGCCGATTAGCCGACGACGCCGCAAACCATGGCGACGACGAACAGAAATGCCGCAGTGAAGATCGCTCCATGGAGCAGCGCCTGAAGCCTGTGACGCGTGGTGAGCGGCTTCTTGGCCGGTACGGAACCATATTGGTTCACGTGAGCATGCGAAATACCCAGATCTGCCATATGTCGCCTCCGTTGTTCTCGTGCGGCCGGTTGTGCGGCTCGCGCTTATATTCTTATTTTCTCTATCAAGTAGGTAGAGATAAATTTCCGTCCAGAGCGAAAGGAAGAGAAAATTCAACCAGCCTTTTTAGCAGAGCGTGCGCCATGCCCAGATCCAGGAGCGCTCGACGGCACTCTCATTCTCGGGCAGGTTGGAGGAAGTCTCGATCAGCCGGCGGTCCTTTTCCGCAGGAAGAGATACCGAAGCCTGTTCTTGGCGATCGGTTTTCACGGGAGGATCGAGGTAGCCCATGGTCATCCCACCGAGAAAGAACATGCTTCAACCTCCATTGATCACGAAAGCTAACAAACGTTAACAGGATCATGACAGAAGCAAGGCAGCTGTCAATAGTCTAGTTGAATGGTCGTCTTTTAGCAAAGCGTTATCCTTAACGCCGCTATCGATCCTTCCTTTTCAAGGGCTTGAAAAGATTGCCGTTCAGGCTTTGACGAAACCCTTGCTCGCGATCATCAAATTTCGCGTGTAGTCCTCGTGAACCGCGCCGCCCGCCAGTTCCTGAGAGCTCAGCCGCTCGACGACGGCGCCGTTGCGCATTACCGCGAGCCTTTCACACATATGGGTGACGACGCCGAGATCATGACTCACCATCACGAAGGTGAGTTTGCGGTCACGTCGGATCTGCTCCAGCAGGTTCAGCACTTCGGCCTGCACCGAGGCGTCGAGCGCCGATGTCGGCTCGTCGAGCAGCAGGATCGACGGTTCCACGATCAGCGCCCGGGCGATCGCCACGCGCTGCCGCTGGCCGCCGGAAAGCTGGTGCGGATAGCGGAACCGGAAACCATTGCCGAGGCCGACTTCGTCGAGTGCGCGGGCGATGCGCTTATCGCTGTCGTCGATGCCATGGATCGCGAGCGGTTCGAGCAGAAGCCGGTCGATCGTCTGGCGCGGATGCAGAGAACCATAAGGATCCTGGAAGACCATTTGCACGCGGCGATAGAAAGACTTGCTGCGTTTCGAACCCTTCAGCACTTCGCCATCGATGTTGATCGCGCCGCCACTGATCGGCGCAAGTCCGGCAACAGCCCGCAACAAGGTCGATTTTCCCGATCCGGACTCGCCAACGAGACCGAAGGATTCGCCGCCTTCGACGGCGATGCTGACATCCTTCAGCGCATGAAAATGGTCGTAGACGACGCTGAGATCGTCGACTTGGAGAGCTGCGCTCATGCCGCCCACTCCGGCCTGCGGTCGAGCACCGGCAGCGGGTGACGGTTTGAGCCGATCTCGGGCATGCAATTCAGCAAGCCTTGCGTATAGGGATGTTGCGCATGTTTGAGATCGGCGGCCGCGAGCTCCTCGACGATCTTTCCGGCATACATGACGATGACGCGGTCGCAGAAGGAAGAAACCAGCCTCAGATCATGGGAGACGAAGATCAGCCCCATGCCACGCTCGGACACCAGCCTGTCCATGATCCTCAGCACGTCGAGCTGGACCGTCACGTCGAGCGCCGAGGTCGGCTCGTCGGCAATCAGCAATTCTGGCCCGGCAATCAGCATCATGGCGATCATCGCCCGCTGTCCCATGCCGCCCGACACCTCGTGCGGATGCAGGTCGAAGACACGCTGGGGATCGCGGATCTGCACCGCTTCCAGCATGGCGAGCGCGCGCTCGCGCGCCTCGGCCTTGCCGACCTTCTCATGCGTGCGCAGCGTTTCGCAGATCTGTCGCCCGATCGACATGACGGGATCGAGCGAATATTTCGGATCCTGCAGGATCATGGCGATGCGCTTGCCGCGCAGCCTGCGCCTTTCGCCGGCCGGGGCATTGATCAGATCGATGCCGCTGAAATTCAGCCTTTCGGCCGTGACGACGCCGTGTTTCGGCGTCAGACCCATGATCGCCCGTCCGGTCTGCGACTTGCCGGAACCGGATTCGCCGACAATGCCGAGCCTTTCCTTGCCGAGCGTGAAGGAGACGCCGCGCACGGCCTCGATCACGCCGGTGCGCGTGGGGTAGCTGACCTTGAGCTTATCAACCGTCAGAAGTGTCGTCATTGGCCACTCTCTTTCGGATCGAGCGCATCGCGCAGGCCGTCGCCGAGGAGATTGAAGCCAAGGCTGACGATGAGGATGGCGATGCCGGGCATCGCCGCAACCCACCATTGATCGAGGATGAAGCGCCGTCCCGAGGCGATCATCGCCCCCCATTCCGGCAGCGGCGGCTGTGCGCCCAGGCCGAGGAAACCGAGACCGGCCGCCGTCAGGATGATACCCGCCATGTCGAGCGTTACGCGCACGATCAGCGAGGAAATGCAGAGCGGCATGACATGGCGCACGATGATGCGAAGCGGCGAGGCGCCCATCAGCTTCACCGCCGAAATATAGTCGGAGCGCCGGACCGTCAGCGTCTCGGCGCGCGCGATGCGGGCATAGGGCGGCCAGGAGGTGATGGCAATGGCGATGATCGCGTTCTGGATGCCAGGCCCGAGGGCTGCGACAAAGGCGAGCGCCAGCACCAGCTTCGGAAAGGCCAGGAAAATATCGGTGATGCGCATCAGCGTCGCATCCACCCAGCCTCCGGCATAACCGGAGACCGTGCCGACGATCAGCCCGATCGGCGCCGAGATGATGGCGACGAGCGCGACGACGAGCAGCGTCAATCGCGATCCGTAGATCAGCCGTGAATAGATGTCGCGGCCCTGGTCGTCCGAACCGAGCAGGAATTCCCCGGTTCCCGGCGGCAGCAGCCGGGCATTGCGCAGATCGCCGACAACGGGATTATGCGTGGCGATGACATCGGCAAAGGCGGCGGTCAAAAGCAGCGCCACGATGATCAGCAGGCCGAGGACGGCGAGCCTGTTTGCCGTAAACTGCCGCCAAGTGACATAGGCGCGGCCGAGGCGAGCCTGCAGGCGCGATTGCGGCCGGTCGGAAAGCAGCCAGTCGCGGCGGCTCATCGCAGGAGGTGGGCTGGCGGAGGCCGTCATCGGTTTCGCGTCCTCGGGTCGAGCGTCCGGTAGAGAAGATCGGACAGAAGGTTGATGCCGATGAAGACCGTCCCGATGACGATCGTGCCGCCGAGCACGGCGTTCATGTCGGCGTTCTGCAGCGAATTGGTGATGTAGAGTCCGATGCCCGGCCAGGAAAAGACGGTCTCGGTCAGCACCGAGCCTTCGAGCAGGCCGGCATAGGAAAGCGCAATCACGGTGACGAGCGGCACGGCGGCATTGCGCAGCGCATGGCCCCAGATCACCCGCGTTTCCGAAAGCCCCTTGGCGCGCGCGGCAACGATATATTCCTGGGAAAGCTCGTTCAGCATGAAGCTGCGCGTCATGCGGCTGATATAGGCGAGCGAGAAATAACCGAGCAGGGATGCCGGCAGGATGATGTGGCGGAAGACATCGTAGAAGACATCCCATTGTCCTTGCCAGGCACTGTCCAGGAGATAGAAGCCGGTGATCGGCGTGAAGGTGTATTCGAAAACGATGTCGATGCGGCCGGGAAAGGCCACCCAGCGCAGTTGCGCGTAGAAGATGACGAGCGAAATCAGCGCCAGCCAGAAGATCGGCACCGAATAACCGATCAGGCCGATGACCCGCACGACCTGGTCGGCGATGCTGCCGCGGCGCACCGCGGCGAGAACGCCGAGCGGCACGCCGACGAAAGCGCCGATCAGCGTTCCGAGCGTTGCAAGCTCCACCGTCGCCGGAAATGCACGGCGAATATCGACCATGACAGGATTGGTCGTCAGGACCGAATTGCCGAAATCGCCGGATAGGATGCCTTTGATATAGATGAAGAACTGCTGATAGAGCGGCAGATTGAAGCCCATTTCCTGGCGTACGCGCTCGACGACATGATTGGGCGCGCGGTCGCCGAGGATGGCGAGCACGGGATCGATCGGCACGACGCGGCCGATAAAGAAGGTGACGGCCAACAGGCCGAAATAGGTAGTGACAGCGGCAAACAGGAACCGCCCTAGCGCCTTTGCGAAGGCGCTGGCACGGCCCCTTCGGGGCCGCGCCTCCTGTGGTGTTTCGACGGTGCTCAAGCCCCTCAATCCTGCCGGATTATTCCTTGGCGATCGGACCGACGAAATTGGTATCGAAGCTCGGACCCAGTTTGAAGTCCTTCAGGCTCTTGCGGTAACCGGCCACCTCGGTCTGCTGGAAGATGAAGACGAAGGGGCTGCTGGCCAGGTACTTCTTCTGGATATCCTGATATATGGCGGAACGCTTGGCGGCGTCGCGTTCCAGAAGTGCGGCCTTGGCTTGCTTGTCGAGTTCCGGCGCTTCCCAGCTGTTGCGCCATGCGAGCGTCTTCACCGTGCCGGCATCGGAATTGTCGGGATTGCCGGTGAAGGTATCGGCATTGGAGTTCGGATCGAAATAGTCCGAACCCCACTGGCCGATATACATGTCATGGGTGCGGGCGCGGTATTTGGTCAGTGTCTGCTTGCCGTCCCCGGGGATGATTTCCATCTTCACGCCGGCCTGCGCCAGCGTCTGCTGCATGGATTCGGCGATACCCGTCACCGGCTGGTTGTTGCGCACATCCATGGTGACCGAGAAACCGTCGGGCAGGCCCGCCTTGGCGAGCAGTTCCTTGGCTTTGGCGACATCGAGCTTATAGGGATTCTCGTCGAGCGCGCCGAGCTGGCCCTTCGGCAGGAAGGTCTGGTGGATTTCGCCGATACCCTTGATCAAGGTCGCGCCGATCGCATCGTAATCGACCAGATATTTGAAAGCTTCCTGGACTTCCGGCTTCTTGAGGTTCTCGTTCTTGTTGTTCAGGCTGACATAATAGATCGTGCCCTTCGGCGCACTTGTCGTCGCGAGATCGGCATTTTTCGAAACGGCGTCGATATCGCCCGGCTCGAGGTTGCGGGCGATATCGATATCGCCGGCTTCGAGCGCCAGCCGCTGGGCAGAACTTTCCTTCATGTAGCGGTAGATGACGCGGTTGAGCTTCGCCTTGTCGCCGTAATAATTGTCGTTGCGCTCCAGCACGACGACTTCGTTGGCACGCCATTCGCGCAGCTTGTAGGCGCCGGAGCCGGCATAGCCGGTCTTCAGCCATTCATTGCCGAAATCATTGTCGTATTTGTGCTCGGCATCCGGCGTCACCGCCTTCACGTGTTCCAGCACCAGCTTCTTGTCGACGACGGAAGCGACGGTTGCCGTCAGGCAGTTCAGCACGAAGCTCGGCGCATAGGCCTTGTCGACCGTGAAGACGAAGGTGCCGGCATCAGCCGCCTTGGCCTTTTCCGTGACGTTGTCGCCGGTGAGGCCGAACTGGGTGAGGATGAAGGCCGGGCTCTTGTCGAGCTTGACGGCGCGCTCGAACGAATAGGCGACGTCTTCGGCGGTGATCGGATTGCCCGAGGCGAATTTCAGGCCGGGCTTCAGCTTGAACGTATAGGTGAGGCCGTCATCGGAAACGCTCCAGCTCTCGGCCAGATCGCCCTTCACCTTCGACGTATCGTCCATGTCGAGACGGACGAGCAGGCTGTAGCTGTTGCTGGTAATCTCGGCGGTCGAAAGCTCGAAAGCCTCGCCCGGATCCATCGTAATGATATCGTCGATGGCAAAACCTTCGACCAGCGTATCCTTCGGCGTCTCGGCGAAGGCGGCGGGTGCCGCCATCATCAGGAGCGAAAGCGCGGCTCCGGCGGAAAGCATGCGAAAATTGCGGCTGAGTTTGGTCATCATCATGATCTGTTCCCCTGTTTTTTGATTGGATTAGGAAAGGCTTAGGCGCGGTCCTCCCGCCAAGCTTGGGCCAGAATGCGAAGCCAGTTTTCACGGGCAAGTTTTGCGAGGTCGGCATCAGCATAGCCAACCTCTTTGAGAGCGGCAATCAGCTTCTGATTGCCAGCCGCATCACCGATTTCCTCGGGAATGGTGGCCCCGTCGAAATCCGATCCGAGCGCCACGCATTCGATGCCGATGCGGTTCACGAGATAGTCGATATGGCGGATCATGTCGGCAAGCGGCGTATCGCTGTCCGAGCGGCCGTCGGCACGCAGCATGGCGGTCGCATAGTTGATGCCGACGAGCCCGCGGCTTTCGCGGATCGCATCGAGCTGCTTGTCCGTCAGGTTTCGTGCGACCGGCGTCAGCACATGGGCATTGGAGTGGCTGGCGACCAGCGGTTGGTCCGTCGTCTTCGCCACGTCCCAGAAACCCTTCTCGGTGATATGGGCCAGGTCGATCAGGATCCCGAGGCGATTGCATTCCCTGACCAGTGCGAAGCCGGCATCGGTCAGGCCGGGGCCTGTGTCCGGCGACATCGGGAAGGCGAAGGGCACGCCGTGACCAAAGACATTGTGCCGGCTCCAGACCGGCCCGAGCGACCGCAGCCCCGCTGCGTAGAATACCTCGAGTGCCGAGAGATCGGCGCCGATCGCCTCGCAGCCCTCCATATGCATGACGGCGGCGAAAATGTCGTCCACCATGGCGCCGCGGATGTCTTTCACCGTCCGGCAGAGCCGCCAGGCGCCTGCCTGGTCGAGCCGCAACGCGATCGCCGCCATTTCATTGGCAATGGCAAGGGAAGGCAGCGGATCAAGGGGGGCGGCCATCGGCGTGATATAGCGACCGTTGGCATCCGGATCGGCGAAGACGAGATCGCCCGAGGGAATGTAGATGGCACAGAGACCGCCGGAAAGACCGCCCTCTCTGGCCCGACGCGCATCGATATGGCCGACCGTCGTGCCGTCCGCGAATTCTGCGATCGGATCGCTGCCGTCTTTTGAATGTGTCCAGAGTCGAAGGAGAACGTCGTTGTGACCGTCAAATACGAATTGCATCTGTCTTCCTGCGCTGCCCTACTGCATAATTCCTTAAATCGGAATCGATTTAAGGACAAATTATGCAGCATTCAAAGTGCTACAGCCTCCGTAGCGCGTCTTTTCAGACGCGCGGCGCCGTAGAGGGCGAATGAAGCGGCAGAATAGAAAAGCTGACGGGATTCGCCACCCCTTTTTTTAAAATCCGTCATGGTGCGGAAAACAGAACGGGGGCCGAAGCCCCCGTAAAAAACCATGAGAGATCAGTGCTTGCGTCGTTTCTTCTGTCTGTAGACGTCGATGACGACAGCCGCGACGATGATGAGACCCTTGACGATCTCCTGGTAATAGGCGTCGATCCTGAGGAAGGTGAAGCCGGAGGTCATGACGCCGAGGATGATGGTGCCGATGACGGTGCCGGTGATGCGCCCGACGCCGCCGGTCAGCGAGGTGCCGCCGATGACGGTCGCGGCGATCGCGTCGAGTTCGTAGCCGACGCCCATGCTGGCCTGTGCGGTTTCAGCACGTGCCGCCGTGACGATCCCGGCGAGACCGGCAAGCAATCCGGCAATCACATAGACCTTGACGAGATGCGCCTCGATGTTGATGCCGGACACGCGTGCCGCCTGCGGGTTCGCGCCGATCGCATAGGTGAATTTTCCGTAGCGGGTATAGCGCAGCGCAATGTGAAAGATCAGCGCAACGACCAGGAAGACGACAACCGGCCAGGCTTTCGTTCCGATGAAATGAAACTGTTCGGTGATCCCGGAAACCGGCTGTCCCTTCGTATACCACTTGGCGACACCTCTGGCCGAAACGAACATGCCAAGCGTTGCAATGAACGGCGGGATCTTCGTATAGGCGATGAGTGCGCCGTTCGCCAGACCGGCTGCCGCTCCGATCAGCAGGCCGATTATGATCGGCACGAAAGCCGGCAGGTCGGTCAGCGACGGAAAGACGGCCCGTCCCCAGGTCGACGACTGGGCGAAGCTTGTTGCAATCATCGCCGTCATGCCGACGACAGAGCCCGACGAAAGGTCGATGCCGCCGGTGATGATGACCTGCGTGACGCCGACGGCGATGATGCCGATGACGGAGACCTGAAGGATCATGATCGTCAGGCGCTGCGAATTCATCAGGAAGCTTTGGCCGATGAACATCCAGCCGAGCACCTCGTAGATGAGCGCGATGCCGACGAGCACGAGGAAAATGCTGAGCTCGGTCGGTATGCGCCGCCGCCTTTGCCGGGTTGCGAGCGGGGCTCCGCCCTCTGCTGCCTTGGTAGTCATGTCAAACCTCCCTTGGGCGATTGCCGGTGACGCATCACTGCGCAGCCAGTTCCATCACCTTGATCTGCGTTGCTTCGTCGCGATTGAGGAAACCGGTCACGCGTCCCTCATGCATGACCATGATGCGGTCGCTCATGCCGAGAACCTCAGGCATCTCGGACGAGATCATCACCACCGCCACGCCGTTGCGCGCCATCTCCACGACCAGCCGGTGGATTTCCGCCTTGGCGCCGACATCGATGCCGCGCGTCGGCTCGTCGAGGATAAGGATGCGCGGATTGGTGAGCAGCCAGCGTCCGATCAGCACCTTCTGCTGGTTGCCGCCCGAAAGATTTTCCACCCGCTCGTAAAGATTGGGCGTTTTCACGCGCAGTTTCTTTGCCATGTCTTCACAGGTTGCCTCGATAGCGCCCTGCTGCACGAAGCCGCGCTTGACGTATCTGTCCTGCAGAACGGCGATCTGCATATTCTCGAGAATATCGAGGATCAGCAGGCAGCCGGTATCTTTCCGGTCCTCGGTCAGGAACGCCATCTGGTGACGGATGGCCTCGGTCGGAGAAGAAATCGTCACCGGCTTGCCGTGGAGTTCGATCGAGCCGGAGCTTGCCGGCGTCACGCCAAACAGCGTTTCGGCAACATTCGATCGGCCGGAACCGACAAGGCCCGCCACGCCGAGGATCTCGCCGGCTCTGACATCGAAGGAAACGTCGTGGAAGACCCCCTTGAGACAGAGATCCTTGACGGAGAGCACGACCTCGCCGATCGGCACCTCTTCCTTGGGAAACATCTGGGTGATCTCGCGCCCGACCATCATGCGGATGATGTCGTCGCGGGTGACGTCGGTCGAGGCATGCGTGCCGATATATCGGCCGTCGCGGAAGACGGAGAACTCATCGGCGATCTCGAAAAGCTCGTTCATCTTGTGGGTGATGTAGACGATGCCGATGCCCTGGGCCCTGAGGTCGCGGATAATACGGAAAAGATGCTCGACCTCGCGCTCCGTCAGCGCCGACGTCGGCTCGTCCATGATCAGCACGTCGGACTTATAGGAAACCGCCTTGGCGATCTCGACCATCTGCCGGTTGGCGACCGACAGGTGCCGGACCTCGATATCAGGATCAATCTCGATATTGAGCCGGGCAAACAGCTCCTCGGTCATGCGATGCATGAGGCCGTGATCGATGAAACCCAAGCGGTTTTTCGGTTCGCGACGAATCCAGATATTTTCCGCGACCGTCATGAACGGCATCAGGTTCAGTTCCTGATGGATCATGGCAATCCCGTTCTCCAGCGCATCGAGCGGAGATTTCAGCCGGATCTCGACCCCTTTCAGGCGGATATCGCCTTTGTCGGGGATATAAATGCCGGCGAGGATCTTCATCAGTGTCGATTTGCCGGCGCCGTTTTCGCCCATCAGCGCATGCACCGAGGCGCGCTTCAGCCGGAACTGCACGTCGTCGAGCGCGACGACACCCGGAAATTCCTTGCGAACGCCCTCGGCGCTCAAGAGATATTCCGCATTCGGAACTGCACCACTGGCGCGCACGGCGGCCATGGTTGTCGGGCTGACGGCCATATCATCTCCTCCGGATACGGACAGGCGGAAAGGATGCGGGCAAGGCCCGCATCCTGCTTGGCATTCGCCTCAGTTCTTGGTGACGAAGTCCTTGACGTTCTCAGGCGTGACGAGCTGGAAGGGAATATAGACCTTCTTGTCGACCTTTTCGCCCTTGGCAAGCTTCAGCGCCGCGTCGAGCGAGCCCTTGCCCTGGCCGGCGGCATCCTGGAACACGGTGACGTCAAGATCACCCGCCTGCATGGCGGCAAGCGCGTCCTGGGTGGCGTCGACGCCGCCGACGACGACCTTGGTCATATCCTTGCCGGCTGCCTTCAGCGCCTGGATGGCGCCGATCGCCATTTCGTCATTGTTGGAGATGACGGCGTCGAATTCGATGCCGCTGGAGAGCCAGTTGGTCATCAGGTCGGCGCCCTGGGTGCGGTCCCAGTTGGCCGTCTGCTCTTCGACGATCTCCAGCCCCTTGCATTCATCCGTCTTGACGACGTCATGAATGTCCTGGGTGCGCATGCGCGCAGCCTGGTTGGAGAGCTCGCCCATGATCACCACGGCCTTGCCCTTGCCGCCGAGAATGCGGCAGATTTCCTTGGTTTCCAGCGTGCCGGATTCCTGCTCGTTGGAGGCGACGAAAGCCTGCTTTTCCGGCAGCGTGTCGACATTGACCGGCTGACGGTTGACGTAAACCAGCGGAATGCCGGCATCGGCCGCGAGCTTCGACATCGCCGTCGTCGCATCGGTATCGACAGGGTTGACGATGATCGCATCGACCTTGGAGGCGATGAAATTCTGGATCTGGCTCTGCTGCTTGGACACGTCGTTCTGCGCGTCTTCGACCTGCAGCGTCACACCGCTGAGTGTCTTTGCATAATCGGTCATGCCGTTGCGCAGAACCGTCAGGAAATTATCGTCGAACTTCGCCATCGAGACGCCGACGGTTTCTGCGTGAGCCGCCGTCGACATGACGAGCGCCATCGCAGTGCCCAGGATAAACTTTTTCATTTCACTTCCTCCACAAAGCGGTGCCCGGCTGCACCCTCCTCACGCCGGAGCTCCAGGCATTTGCCCTGAAGCCGCAACTTCCCCGCGCCACCTCTCCCGCGGCGCTCTGCAAAACGGAACAAACAAACCGTCAAATCCGCTCTGCGGAATATTCATTCCATTTTCTGGGAACGGCGTCAAGCCTCTTTAGCGGCGACCGGATATGGATGAAGCGCAATGCCGTGGGCCTTCACGGCCAGCACCTGCATTTCCGCCGTTGTGAAAGACGAAGCGAGCATCCATCTATGCGAGGTCGAAGACAGGCCCAGAGCCGCAGGCATCTTTGATCTTTTGCCGCGGCCCAATCATTTGAAGATTTTGGAGACAGGACACATGTCCATTTCGATCTACCGCCTCACCGTTCCGATGTTCCAGCGCGGCATCGCCAGCCTGAAAACCTACCTCGACAAGGCCGAAGCCTATGCCAGGGAAAAGAATATCGATCCCGCCATATTGGTCGCCGCTCGACTTGCGCCCGACATGCTGCCGCTCTCCGGCCAATATCAGCGCGCCAGCGACACCGCCAAATTCGCGCTCGCCCGCCTGACCGCGACCGACGCCCCGAAGTTCGAAGACAACGAAACGACGCTCGATGCCCTGCGCGAGCGCCTGGCAAAAACCGAAGCCTATCTCGCCGGCTTCTCGGCCCAAGCGCTGGAAGGCACGGAAACCCGCCAGATCACCCTGCCGGGAAAGAGCGGTATCGTGCTGCCCGGTGACGAATATATCGCCACCTTCGCCCTGCCGAACTTCTATTTCCACGTTGCGACGGCTCACGCCATTCTGCGCAACCAGGGCGCCCCAATCGGCAAGCGCGATTATCTCGGCTGAACAAAGCAATTCCAGCAAAAATGTGCAGCGGTTTTGCCAGGCAAAGCGTGAAACGCTTGTGCCGGGAATTGCGTACAAAGAGAAAGAGAGCATTGCCGTCATTCGAAGAAGACGGCAATGCTCTACCAGGGTCGGTGCGTCACCGGCCCTCTTTCCGTCAGCTCGGTATAGGCAAGCGTCTGGTCGAGATGCCGTGCCCGCAGCGACAGAAGCTTCTCGGCATAATCGAGCCGTATCGCCGCATAGGCCGGATCCGCTGCGACATTGTCGAGTTCCATCGGATCGTTGAGAAGATCGAAGAGCAGCGGCGGCAATGCGGTAAAATGCACATATTTGAACCGTCCGTCGCGGATCACCGCCAGATTGCATTGGTTGGACCGGAGCCCGAAATGCCGCTCCGCCTCGCCATGCGCAATGTCGCGAAAATCGAATTCCCAGAATGCCGCGTCCCGCCAGCCCGGTCCGCTCCCACCCCTGACAAACGGCATGAGCGACTGGCCATCGAGCCCGTTCTTCGCGTCGATGCCGAGCCTTTGACAAAGGGTGGGAAAAATATCGGCAGCGCTGGTGAATTTGTCGACGACCCTACCCGCAGCACTGCTTGCGGGATCGCGAATGACAAGAGGAATATGATAGCTGCCGTCGAAGAAACCGCCCTTGCCGAGCATCCAGTGATCGCCCGCCATCTCGGCGTGGTCCGAGGTGAAGACAATAAGCGTGTCGTCCCAGGCGCCCGCATCCTTCAGGGCTTGCCAGACGCGGCCGAGTTGCGCATCGACCTCTGATATCATCCCGTAATAGATCGCCCGGATCGCGGCAAAATCCTCAGCGTTCCAGCCGCTGAGCGGCCCCGTTGCCCCGTAGATGAAGTTGCCCTTGCCAGAGCGTGGCATCTCGTAGGCGAGATAAGGATGACTATTCTGTTCGGCGTCGCGGTTTGCAGCGCGGGCAAAAGCCGGTCCCTCGTCGGGCTTGAACATCCGGTTGAACGGCTCCGGCACGGAAAATGGCGGATGCGGACGCAAGAAAGAGACATGTGCAAACCACGGCCTGTCCTGTTCGCCCACCCAGCGAATGAACTCGCCGGCCAGGAACGCCGTCTGGGTCTCGTCGCGCGAATAGGCCGGCGCCGCATTTGAAATTTCGCCTGCTTCGGCACCGACCGGAATATGGATGTCGCGGCTGACGGCATTCGCATGGCCGCGGGACCTGAGCCAGGAGAGCCACTGTTTTTCATGCTCGGGCAGAAGCTGGCGGGCCGTAAAGCCCGGCAGCACGCCTTCATAGGTCGTCAGATGCGGATCGCCGGCATCCATGCCGCGTGGATCGGGCGCGGTATCCGTGTAGCCGAACAGGGTCGGATCGTATCCGGCCCGCCGGGCGGCGAGCGCCAGATTGTCGAAGCGGGCATCGAGCGGCGAACCGTTGCGGCAGACGCGGTGGTTCATCTGATAAAGGCCGGTATAGAGTGTGGCCCGCGCCGGCGAGCAGGGTGCCGCCCCGGCATAGTGCCGCCGGAAGAGCGTGCCTTCCCGCGCCAGCGCATCGACACCAGGTGTCTTTACGCAAGCGTGACCGACGGCCGACAGGCTATCGCCACGCCACTGGTCGGCCGTGATCAGCAGGATGTTCGGCCGGCGCGCCTTCTCAATGCTGGTTGGATTTTGCATGCCAGGCCCAGGCGGAGCGGATGATCTCGGACAGATCATATTGCGGCACCCAGCCGAGCACGTCGCGCGCCTTGTCGTTATTGGCAACCAGCGTATGCGAATCGCCTTCACGACGGCCGATATATTCGACGGGGAAAGGCCGGTTCGACACTTCCTCGATCGCGCCGAGCAATTCCCTGACTGTCGTGCCGGTGCCGGTGCCGAGGTTGAGCGCGACGGAATCGCCGCCCTTCAGCAGATATTCGACGGCGCGCACATGCGCATCGGCAAGATCCAGCACATGGATATAGTCGCGCACGCAGGTGCCGTCGCGGGTCTCGTAGTCGCTACCGAACACCTTGAAACCCTGGCGGCGGCCGAGGGCTGCGTCGATCGCCAGGGGTATCGCATGCGTTTCCGGCTGGTGCCATTCGCCGATCCGGCCCTCGAAGTCGGCGCCGGCCGCATTGAAATAGCGCAGCACCACCGAGCGCAGGCTCTTATATTGGTCGTAATCAGCAAGCGCCTGTTCGACGATATATTTCGTCCGCCCGTAGGGATTGATCGGCACCTGCCGGTGCGTCTCGTCGAGCGGCACGCTCTGCGGCAGACCGTAGGTGGCGCAGGTGGAGGAGAAGACGAAGGCGTTGATGCCGGCAGCCTGTGCCGCCGAAAGCAGCGTCAGCGTGCCGATCACATTGTTCTCGTAGAAGGAAACCGGATCTTTCACCGATTCGCCAACCTCGATCAGCGCCGCGAAATGCAGGATCGCCGCCGGTTTGTGCTTTGCCAGCACCTCATCCAGCCGGGCGCGATCGCGAATATCGCCCTCTTCGGCCGGCCCCCATTTGACGAACTCGCGATGGCCGTTCGAAAAATTGTCGAAGACGACAGGCGTATAACCCTTGTTCGCCAAGTCGAGACACGTATGCGACCCGATATAGCCGGCGCCGCCGACAACAAGAACCGTTTCACCTGCCATGCACCACCCTATTCTTCGTGAGAGATGAGGGAAACCTAGACGAGATACACGTCAATAAAAAGAAAGAACTGCGATCGGCGTGAACAGACAATACGTCAAATGCCGATGCCACTTCAATCGATGCGCGATTCGTCGCCATGGCGGCCCTATCGATGACTTCAACTCCAACGCCGAACGACAATGACGCCGCCCGCCCCGCAATTTGGGCCGCATCGGCGATATTCGAAAATTATTCGCGTGATTTGCATAGCCGCCCGATCTAAGGGCCTTGTACCACCATGTGATGCAACGGTCTGCAACATCAGCCAGGGAGGGCACGAATGAGAAAGGCATTGGTCGTTTGGGGCGGCTGGCAGGGTCATGAGCCGGAGCAATGCGCTCATATCGTCGCCGACCTGCTGCGTGAAGACGATTTTACGGTCGAGGTGACCGGCGATCTCGGAATATTCGGATCACCGACGCTGGCGCAGGCCGATCTGCTGGTGCCCATCATTACCGGCGAAACGCTCGAAAAGCCTCATGCCGCGGCCCTGGTCGAAGCCGTGCGCGGCGGGCTGGGGCTCGCCGGCCATCACGGCGCCCTCGCCACATCCTTCAAGGAAAGCGCGCCTTTCCGATATGTTTCCGGCGTCACCTGGGTGGCCCATCCCGGCAATATCATCGACTTCCGTGTCGCCGTCACCCGCCAGGACGATCCAGTGATGGAGGGCATTCCCGACTTCGACTACCGTTCCGAGCAATATTATCTCCACTATGATCCCACGGTCGAAATCCTTGCGACCACCACCTTCACCGGTGCCTACGATCCGGCGGCCCGCAATGTCGTGATGCCCGTCGTCTTCAAGCGCCATTTCGGCGCCGGCCGCATCTTCTATTCCGCCCTCGGCCATATCGCTGCCGAATTCGACCATCCCTATATGCCGCTCATCCTGCGGCGGGGTTTGAGCTGGGCCGCACGCCAGTAGCGTCAGGACGGGCCGCGCGCCGGAGAATGCCGACCGGCGGCGACAGCCGGGCGACGTCGGCCGCTGAAGAATGAGTATTTCAAGCTGGAGAGCAACCTCGCCTGATCGTCCGGCACGGGCGACCGCTTGCCGATCGTCCGTCTGCGTCATAATTTGCCCGGATGCAGGATCGCTTCTCTTTCTTCCCCGCCACCGCCGACCGCCTGGCTGATCTAGAAGAGGTGTTCGACGATTGCTCGGGCGGCCGGAATTGTCGCTGCGCCTACTGGTATCTTCCGAATGCCGACTACAAGGCAGGATGGGGCGAGGGAAATCGCAACTGGTTTCGAAGCCTCGTCGCCGGGCCGCGCCCGCCAGGCATTCTCGGCTACCACGAGAACGAGCCGGCCGGATGGTGCGGTATCGCGCCGCGCGCCGTATTCGACCGGCTGCGCCGCTCAAAGCCCTTCGCGCCGGTCGACGACAAGCCGGTTTGGTCGATCAATTGCTTCATCGTCCGCAAACCGTTCCGGCGGCAGGGCCTGTCGCGACTGTTATTGAAACACGCCGTCAAATTCGCAAACGCGAATGGCGCTGAATGCCTCGAAGCCTACCCCGTCGATCAGGCAGCCCGCGCTTCGAACGGAGCCGAGCTCTATCCGGGAGCGCTCTCGATGTTTCTGGATGCCGGCTTCGTCGAAGTGGCAAGACGCCTGCCGGCAAGGCCGATCGTCCGCCTGGAATGCCGCTGAATATTTCGGCAACCCAGGGATTATAAATACAGGCTAGCGAACCGCCTTGATCTGCCGGTCATTCTCGACGGCGGGAACCGTCTCGTCATAGACACGCATCAGCCGCCCCGCGGCCTTCAGCTTCTCGATAAGATCATTTCCATCAGGCGAGGCCTTCGTCAGCTCCAGCTGCTCGAACTCCCGTAGCGCCTGCGCCCAATGGCTTTCCCCGCGCCCATCCGGCCTGCCTTCCGATTCCCACAGCGAATAAGCGCGCTGGCTGACCCAGGCGTCCTTATTATGACTCATAATCAACCCCAGCGAGAAATTTGGAAGCAATATTCGACAGGCAACAAGGTGCCAAAACCGGCTTTAGGAGTCGTTACGAGGCAGCGTTAGTTTTTAGCTAATATCGAGGAGCAGGGGATCATCCCTCGCATGCATTCCCCGACCTTGGCCTCGTACCGGCTCCAGGGTAGGGTCAGCCGCAGAAACGACAGCGATGAACGATGGCAGCCAAGACAACACTCAATGCCAAGAATCTCGAATCCCTCGGTGTCCAGCGCCTTGCCGAGCTGCTGATCGAGATCAGCACGGGCAGCGCCGCCCACAAGCGACGGCTTCGAATGGAGCTTGCCGGCAATCACGGCAGCGCCGAAGTGGCGCGTGAGGTGCGAAAGCGGCTTGCCAGCATTACCCGCGCTCGCACCGTCATAAACTGGCACAAAGCGAAGGCGCTGAAGACCGATCTGGAAACTCAACGCAAGACGATCGCAGAGACGATTGCCGCCGATGATCCCCGGGAGGCTTTTGAACTGATATGGCAGTTCCTCGCAATGGCGGATTCGATCTTTGAAAGATCCAACGACCGCGGCGGCTCACTGATCCAAAGTTTTCACCAGGCTTGCGAGGATGCTGCTGCAATCGCCAGGCTCGTCAAAATTGACGTCAATGTTCTGGCCGATAAGGTGTTCAAAGCCGTGCAGGACAATGGTTACGGCCAGTACGACAACCTGCTTGCGGCGATGGTGCCGGCCCTCGGCAAGGATGGTATCGATCGGTTGAAAACCCTCTTCGTCCAATGGTCCAAGGAGCCGAAGGACAAGCCGGCGGAAGATGAGCGCAAGGTCATCGGCTGGGGCGCGGGAGGCCCGATTTACGAGGATGAGATCTACGGCACTCACCGGGATCTGACGGTGCGCATGGCCTTACAGCAAATTGCCGACGCCCAGGGCGATGTTGATGCCTACATTGGCCAGTACCCCGAGGAAACGCGCAAGGCGCCGATGATTGCGGCCGATATCGCCAATCGCCTGCTCTCGGCCGGGCGGGCGAAAGAAGCGCTTGAGACGTTGGATGAGGCCGACGCGAGAGGCTGGGCCAACATGCCATTCAAATGGCAGCTCTCTCGCGTCGCCGCGCTCGAGGCCCTGGGGCGGGCCGAAGAGGCCCAAACCTATCGATGGGGGCGCTTCGAGCAGGCGCTGGATGGCGAGCATCTCAGGGCTTTCCTCAAGCGGCTGCCGGATTTCGACGATCTCGACGCCGAGGAGAAGGCATTTGCCCATGCCCGGGCTTTCCCGAACGTCCATCAGGCGCTTGCCTTTTTCCTGAATTGGCCGGCGCCTGCCGAGGCGGCAAAACTGATGGTGATCAGGAAAGCCGAACTCGACGGCGATCTCTATGAGCTGATGACGCCGGCGGCCGAAGCTCTGGCGGAGAAACATCCGCTCGCGGCGACCATTCTCTTGCGCTCCATGATCGATTTCGCCCTCGATAACAACAGGCCCAGCCGCTATAAACACGCCGCAAGGCATCTTGCGGACTGTGCGTCCCTTGCGCCTCATATCGATGACTTTGGCAACACAAGATCCCATGACGTCTATGTCGCGGACCTCAAGCGCCGGCACGGCAAGAAGCATGGCTTCTGGAGCCTGGTGACCTAAGTCGCTTCAAATACCTTGCCTTCAGAGAGGAATCCCATGACGACCACCGCCTGGCACGCAGATCCGCTCACCTGGGGAACTGGCTCCCGCATCTTCGAAGCCTTTCTGGAGCCGACTTGCCCTTATTCGGTCAGGGCGTTCAACAAGCTCGACGAATTGCTGAGCCGAGCCGGCGAAGACAGGATCACCGTGAAGATCCGTCTGCAGTCGCAACCCTGGCATATGTATTCGGGCGTCCTTGTCCGCTGCATCATCGCAGCCTCAACGCTGGAAGGCGGCAAGCAGACAGCCAAGAAAGTGATGGCCGCCATTGCCGCCCATCGCGAGGATTTCGAGTTTGAACGCCATGCCGGCGGCCCGAACATGGACGTGACGCCGAATCAGATCATCGAGCGCCTGGAAACCTACAGCGGCGTCAGGCTGAAGGAGGCCTTCGCAATTCCGGATCTCGACCGGGAGATCAAATGGCATTGCAAATATGCCCGGCAGAACGGCATCCATGTCTCGCCGACCTTCATGGTCGATGGGCTGGTGCAGCCCGATCTGAGCAGCGGCGATGAGGTCGGAGTCTGGGTGAAGAAAATACAATAAAACAGAGATCAAACGGCTCTGACATACAATGAGAGCGCCCGCAGCGACTGTTGTCGGCTCTCATGGACGAGTGATCCTGTAGACCAGCAAATCATCCGAATCCACAAGCTTGGTTGCGGTCTTGTCCAGATAGTCGATGACCCCGTCATGATGCTCGACGAACAGCAGGTCCTGTTTGTCGGTGGCGTTCTTGGCAACGCCGAACAGATCCGCGCCTTGCGCGCGCAACTCCTCCAGCTGCGCGATCGCAATGGCGTCATCGGCGACGAATTTCGACCATTCCTCATCGCCTCCGCCGGGCGGGAACACCCAGCCGCGCGCCCTGCTGTAGTAGATTGCGACGGGATCGCCGACCTCGGGCGCGATGGCGACGACGAGGTCGCCCGGTTGCGCCAACCGCGCCAGTTCCTCGCCAAGCAGCTTGCCCTTCATGGCGATTGGCTTCTTCATCGTCCTGACGAGGGGAAGGGTCGACCAGGCAAGTGCGACCGCCACGATGCAGATCGAGCGAAGCACGACCGCCGGCGTTAGAACGGTTCTCGATGCAAGGGTTGCCAGAAGAAGCGCGCCGCGGCCTGAGAATATCGCGACCGGTACATGGAAGATGTGGAAGTTCCACACATTGCCGGTGATCTCGCCGGCCGCCGCCAGATAGACGATCACGGCCGCAGCCAGCCACACATAGGGAATGCGCGAAAGGGTGCGTCGCCTAGGGTCTTCGGCAGGTCTGGGCGGTATCCACAAGCCGACCGCAAACAGCACCATGAACGGATAGCCGTAGAACCACAAAACCGAGGTGTTCCACGCGGATTGGAAATAGAACCTGTTCCCGAGGTATGTCCGGAAGCCATCCTCCCAGATATAGCCGCCGGTGCCGGCGACATGAAACGGCGGATAGCTGCGGCCGAGATAAATCGCCCAGCTGAAATAAGCGCCGATGACGGCCAGGCTCAGGAGCCCCGACAGGAAGACCCAACTCGCCTGCTTCCACTTCTTCTCCAGAATCCAGCAGACCATCAGATAGAAGATGACGGCACCGGCGGCGAGGCCCGGTGGCTTGGAAAGTGCACCGAGCGAGAAGCTGACCGTGGCGAGCGGTAAGAGCCAACCGCTGCCGCCGGCCCAGTATTTAACGAACAGCCAGACCCCGAGAGTGACCAAGGCCAGCATCGCGGGATCGGGAAGAAACGAGCTGTCGATCATGATCGCCGCCGGCATCAACGCGTAGGCAAGTGCCGCCGCGTGGGCGTGCATCTCGCCCCAGCAGCGCGCCGTCAGCCTGTGCAGCGAAAACACCGTCACCAGACTGAAGAGGGCCGCAACCATGCGGCCGAACCAGTCGTGCCAGCCGAAGAGTTGGTAGAGCAGGGCTGTGAGATAGCTGACGATCTGGAACTCGCGGCCCTGATAGCTTGGCCCGGGGCCGGTCCAACTGACCTCCGGAAAGAAGATGTTCCAGCTGCGCTGCTGGAAATTGTCGGCCATCATCGCGGTGCTGATCTCGCGCCAGCTGAAGCCGTCGACCAGCGGCAAGGTGATCTTGTGGTACCTGAAGACGATCGCAATGAACAAGATCCCCAGCAAGATCGCCGTGTTGAAGCTCAGGAAGTTGCGAGCCGCCATGTCGCGGTCGGTCGCCCGCTGCGGGTATGGCTGACCTTCGGCCTGGTTCAAATCCGGGTCGTCCGGCATCGGATCGAGAGGAAGATTGGGCTGAGCGGGATCTCGCAGCCAGTGCGGTCGGCTGCGGAGCGGCTCGTAGGCTTCACCGAGCAGCGGCTTGGAAGGCTTGCGGGGCGGCTTTGTCATGCCGGCACTTCATCAGCAATGCCTTAAAAAGCAATTCGCCCAGATTGATTATTGACGCATCCGCACTGGAACTGCGACACCGCAGTCCGGCATCCGCTTGTCCGCCGAAAGAGCTACGGCGCCTTCCCGCTCTGATGTCTCGGTATTTCAGCGGTTTGCAGGAAAATTATGCGCTTGAAGCGTTATGGCGGAGAGGGTGGGATTTGAACCCACGATACCCTTGCAGGTATGCCGCATTTCGAGTGCGGTGCATTCGACCACTCTGCCACCTCTCCGCGGTCTGGTCGGCGCTTGTTCGGCGCGGGCGTTCTCATAACGAGCATATGACAGGTTGGCAAGCCGAAAAGTCGAAGCATTCCATCCTTTTGCCTTGACACTTTTTTGTCGCTCGCGTATCTCGGCTGCGCAATAGGTTTGGAGAAATCCGTGCCTTGCTTGTCCTGCGCTTGCGTGGGGCGTTTCACCGGCAGGAAGAGTTCGAGGTTTCCCTCTGAAATCCCTGCTTAACTTCGACTGATAAAAAGACGGCCACCTTGCTCAGCGAGCGAGGAGAGCTGGAACGAACATGAAAGGATAAAAAATGTTCGCAGTCATCAAGACCGGCGGTAAACAGTACCGTGTGGCAGCCAACGACGTGCTGACCATCGAAAAGCTGGAAGCCACCGCTGGCGATTCCATTGAATTCACCGAAGTGCTCGTGATCGGCGAAGGCGCCGACGCTGCGATCGGTGCGCCCTTCGTTACCGGCGCCTCTGTCAAGGCAGAAGTCGTCGAACAGAACCGCGGCAAGAAGGTCATCGCCTTCAAGAAGCGCCGCCGTCAGAATTCGAAGCGTTCGCGCGGCCATCGTCAGCATCACACGGTCGTCCGTATCACGGACATCGTGGCTGCCAAGTAAGATCAACGGGACAAGGTTTAAAGGAGAACTCCAATGGCACACAAAAAAGCTGGCGGTTCCTCGCGCAACGGTCGCGATTCCGAATCCAAGCGCCTTGGCGTGAAGAAGTTCGGCGGCGAAGCCGTCATCGCAGGCAACATCCTCGTGCGTCAGCGCGGGACGCAGTGGCATCCGGGTTCCAACGTCGGCCTCGGCAAGGATCACACGATTTTTGCGCTTACCGCCGGCAATGTGAACTACCGAACGAAGGCCAACGGTCGCGTCTACGTGTCTGTCATGCCGAAAGCGGAAGCAGCGGAATAAGCCGGTAGCGCTCAAAAACAGCCGGCGTCTCATCGACCCGGCTGGCCGTATCAGGTTCAGTCTAGAAAACAGGGGAGATGGGGCGCCATCTCCCCTTTTTCTTTACCCCTCAAGGAGGACTGAACCATGCAAGGCGAATTGTTAAGGGCAGACCAATCACGGTCGCCCCGGGAAGACCAGCGGTCTTCCGAAGAACGGCTGAGGCCGGAGCGGTTAAGGACCGATTGCCCTGTCTTGTTATCGGAAAGGCTCGTCATGCGCGCGCCCCACGAAGAAGACATCGACGCCCTTGCCCATCTCGCCAACAACGCCAAAGTCGCCACCATGGTATCGCGTATGCCGCACCCATATACCGCCAATGATGCTGCTGACTTCGTGCGTCGCACGAAAAATGGCGAGATTGGCAAGTGCGTCTATGCGATCACCAAGGCCGAAAACGGCGCCTTTATCGGCTGCTGCGGCGTCGAGCCGCATGCCGACGGCAGAACCGTCGAGATCGGCTACTGGTTGGGCGAGCCCTATTGGAACAAGGGCTATACGACCGAGGCCTGCCATGCCTTGGTCGACATGGTGTTCAGAACCCGCCAGGACGTCGATCAGATCGATGCGCGCTGCCGGGTGATGAACGTCGCCTCGCGCCGCGTCATCCAGAAGTGCGGCTTCCAGTTCCAGGGATCGGGGCTCGCTGCCTCGCTGGCGCTCGGCAGCAACGTGCCGGTCGAATGGTACAGGCTCGACCGCAAGACCTGGATGTCCCTCCGAAGCTGGGGGAACATCGCATGAGCACGACCGCGCTGCAAAGGCCTGAGCTCAAGCCGATGATGCCCGGCCCCGCGCCTGTCATCTCGACCGCCAGGCTGACGCTCCGCCCGCACAGGCTGAGCGATGCGCCTGCGATCGCGGAATCGCTCTCCGATTTCGCGATCACGCGCATGCTGTCCCGCGTACCCGCGCCGTTCGACCGGCAGGATGCGCTGGACTGGCTGATCCCGGTCACCTCGGGCACCTTGCCCGACTGGCCGTTGGCGATCACCGGTCAGGACGATGTCCATATCGGCAACGTCTCGATCGAGCTGCGCCACGGCCGCTGGCACCTCGGCTACTGGCTGAACCGCTACTACTGGCGGCGCGGCTATATGAGCGAGGCGGTGGCGGCGATCATCGAGCGCTTCTCGCGCCGCATGCCGGAGACGCCGATCCATTCCGGCGTCTTCGCCGACAACCCGGCCTCGCTGCGACTGCAGGAGAAGCTCGGTTTCCGCATGACGGGTTGCGGCGAAATCTATTGTTTCGCCCGCAACACCATGGTGTCGCATATCGAAACCGTGCTGCAGCCGGGCATGCTGCAGCCGCGCAAGGTTGCGTGACAGAGCATGATTCCGAAAAGTGTACGCGGTTTTCGGACAACATCATGCTCTCATCCAGGACTAGAAAGGGAGACGCCGCCACAGCGGCGGCTCCCTCAATCGCCGATCTCGACCCATAGGGGAAAATGATCGGAGCCCTCGGATTGCGTATCGATCCGGGCGGATTTCAACCGGGCCTCGAGGCCGCAACTGACGAAGCAATAATCGAGATGCATGCGTTTGCCGTGATCTTCGGGATCCATCCAGCTATAGCTCTCCGGCCGATAGGCCGAGAGCGCCGCAAAGGCGTCGATCGGCGTGCCGACCCTGGCGACACGGCCGTAATATCCGCCGCCGGCACCGGCAAGCGCGCAATATTCCGGCGATTCCGGCTCCATGTTGAAATCGCCCATGATGACGTAATCTTCCGGCAGCGGCGGCTCCGGCAGATCGAATTCGCCGCCTCCCGTCAGCGACCCGCCCTCCTGGACGAAGGCATTGATCTGCGCGTTCAGGAATTGCAGTTGGCGGATGCGCTCGTCGGCAGAGACATGGTCGAGATGGACGGAGTAGACGCGGAACGCGCCGCCGGGTGCTTCGATCACCGCCTCGGTTGCGCCGCGCTGCAGGTTGATCTTGCCAATCGTCCGGCTGCGCGGCAGAAGCAGCGTCCGGGTGGAGATAACAGGCCAGCGCGACAGCACCATGTTGCCGAACTGGAATCGCGTGCCGGGCACCGGCCGGAGCCCCTCTTTGGCTGCCTCGACATGCATATCGCAGGCTGGCCCATACACCCAGAAATAGTCGGGAAAGAAGGCGGCAACATCGGCCACCATGTCGGCAAAACCGTTGCGGGAGAAGCCGCGGGTCACCTCCTGCAGCGCGATGACATCGGCCCCCTCGAGGCTCCGGGCAATGCGCGGCAGATCGTATCTGCCATCGAGACCGAAGCCGTACTGTATGTTATAGCTCACGAAATTCACGATAATCTTTGACCTCCGTCGGAACCGCCTATATCGAATGGGCCAAGACGGCCGTCCAACTGCCACTGAATATTGGAAGTAAAATGAAATTTCTCGACGAAGCAAAGGTCTATATCAAGTCCGGAGACGGCGGCGGCGGCAGCGTTTCCTTCCGGCGCGAGAAATTCATCGAGTTCGGCGGCCCGGATGGCGGTGATGGCGGACGCGGCGGCGACGTCTGGGTCGAGGCTGTCAACGGACTGAACACTCTGATCGATTTCCGCTATCAGCAGCATTTCAAGGCGACGATCGGCACCCATGGCATGGGTAGGAACCGCACCGGCGCCAATGGAAGCGACGTGACGCTCAAGGTTCCCGTAGGCACCCAGATCTTCGAGGAAGACCGGGAAACGCTGATCTGCGATCTCACCGTCGAAGGCCAGCGTTTCTGCCTCGCCCATGGCGGCAATGGCGGCTTCGGCAACGCCCATTTTAAGACCTCGACCAATCAGGCGCCGGATTGGGCCAATCCCGGCCTGCCCGGCGAGGAAAAGACCCTCTGGCTGCGGCTGAAACTGATTGCCGATGCCGGCCTCGTCGGCCTGCCCAATGCCGGCAAGTCGACGTTCCTGGCTGCCGTCACCCGCGCCCGTCCGAAGATCGCCAACTACCCCTTCACCACGCTGCATCCCAACCTCGGTGTTGCCACCATCGACGAGCGGGAATTCATCCTCGCCGACATTCCGGGCCTGATCGAAGGCGCCCATGAAGGTGTCGGCATCGGCGACCGTTTCCTCGGCCATGTCGAGCGCACCCGCGTGCTGCTCCACCTCGTCTCCGCCCAGGAGGAAAAGGTCGGCAAGGCATACAAGACGGTCAAGCACGAGCTCGAAGCCTATGGAAACGAGCTGACGGATAAGGCTGAGATCGTGGCGCTGTCGCAGATCGACCTGCTCGACGATGCCGAATTGAAGAAGAAGACCAAGGAATTGGCCAAGGCCTGCGGCAAGACGCCCTTCCAGATTTCGGCCGTCACTGGCAAGGGCATGACCGAGGTCCTGCGCGCCCTGCGCGACATCATCGTCGAGGCCAATACCGAGGAGAAGCCGGCCAAGGTGCCGAAGCTGCGCCATCGCGACATGGTCGTCTCCGATGAGGACAAGGGCGAGGTTCAGGGCGAGGACGAGGCCGATGACCAGCCGTAAGCCGCTCGGCCGCTACCGCCGTATCGTCATCAAGATCGGATCTGCGCTGCTGGTCGATCGCAGGGCCGGGCTGAAGAAGGCCTGGCTCGACGCCATGTGCGCCGATATCGCCGGCCTGAAGGCCAAGGGCATCGATGTGCTCGTCGTCTCCTCGGGCGCGATCGCGCTCGGCCGCTCGGTGCTCGACCTGCCCTCGGGCGCGCTGAAGCTGGAAGAAAGCCAGGCCGCCGCCGCCGTCGGCCAGATCGCGCTGGCGCGTGCCTGGTCGGAAAGCCTGTCGCACGACGAGATCGTCGCCGGCCAGATCCTGCTGACACTCGGAGATACCGAGGAACGCCGCCGCTATCTCAATGCCCGCGCCACCATCAATCAGCTTTTGAAAATCGGCGCCGTGCCGATCATCAACGAGAACGATACCGTTGCCACCAGCGAAATCCGCTACGGCGACAACGACCGCCTCGCCGCCCGCGTCGCGACGATGACCGGCGCCGACCTGCTCATTCTTCTCTCCGATATTGACGGCCTCTATACCGCGCCGCCGCATCTCGATCCGAACGCAACGTTCCTGGAGACGATTGCCGCGATCACGCCGGAGATCGAGGCAATGGCCGGGGGTGCGGCCTCCGAGCTTTCGCGTGGCGGCATGCGCACCAAGATCGATGCCGGCAAGATTGCCACCACATCGGGCTGCGCCATGATCATCGCGTCGGGCAAGACCGACAGCCCGCTGTCGGCAATCGAAAACGGCGCGCGTTCCTCCTGGTTCGCGCCGTCTGGCACGCCCGTCACCGCCCGCAAGACCTGGATTGCCGGGCAGTTGCAGCCGGCCGGCGAACTGCATGTCGATGACGGCGCCGTCGTTGCACTCGGGGCCGGCAAGAGCTTGCTTCCGGCCGGCGTGCGCAGCGTTTCCGGCCTCTTCAGCCGCGGTGATACGGTGGCGATCATCGGCCCGGCGGGCCGCGAGATCGGCCGCGGTCTTGTCAGCTACGATGCCGACGACGCCCGCCGGATCGCCGGCCGCAAATCGGCGGAAATCGCCGCCATCCTCGGTTATGCCGGGCGCGCCGCCATGGTCCATCGCGACGACATGGTCATGACGGCCCAGATCGGTTCGAAATCGGAAAGGCAGAAGAAGGACGCGAGCTATGCTTGATACCGTGGCGCCAAGCCCTGACATTGACGTGCTGATGAACGACATCGGCCGCAAGGCGAGGGCTGCCGCGCGACCGCTGAGCTTTGCGTCCACCGAGGTGAAGAACAGGGCGCTGAACGCCATGGCCGATGCGATCCTGGCGAACAAGGCGCATATTCTTGCCGAGAACGCCAAGGACCTGAAGGATATCGAAGGCACCGAAATGCTTGCCTCCTTCGTCGACCGGCTGACGCTGAACGACAAGCGTGTGGCCGAAATGGCCGAGGGCATCCGCGCCATTGCCGCGCTTGCCGATCCGGTCGGCGAAGTCATCGCCGCCTGGGACCGGCCGAACGGGTTGAAGATCGAGCGCGTCCGCACGCCGCTCGGCGTCATCGGCGTCATCTTCGAAAGCCGGCCGAACGTCACGGCGGACGCCGGCGCCCTCTGCCTCAAGGCGGGCAATGCCGTCATCCTGCGTTGCGGCTCGGATTCGCGCCGCTCATCGCAGGCTATCCATGCCTGCCTGGTCGAAGGCTTGAAGGCAGCAGGACTTCCAGAGCATGCTATCCAGCTCGTTCCGGTCACCGACCGCGCCGCCGTCGGCGCCATGCTGCGCGGCCTGGAGGGTGCGATCGACGTCATCGTGCCGCGCGGCGGCAAGAGCTTGGTCGCCCGCGTGCAGAACGAGGCCCGCGTGCCGGTTTTTGCCCATCTCGAAGGCCTTTGCCATATCTATGTCGATGCCTCGGCCGATATCGAAATGGCGAAGAAGATCGTCGTCAACGCCAAGATGCGCCGCACCGGTATCTGCGGCGCGGCCGAAACCCTGCTCGTCGATGGCGCCGCGATCGGCACGCATCTGACGCCGCTGCTCGAGGTTCTCGCGCAGGCCGGCTGTGAGATCCGCGCTTCGACAACGGTGCTGAAGGTCGCACCCGGCATGAAGCCCGCGACCGAGGAGGATTGGTCGACCGAATATCTCGACGCGATCATTTCGGTTGCCGTCGTCGACGGCATATCGGGCGCGATCGCCCATATCCAGACCTATTCCTCGAACCACACCGAGGCCGTCATCGCCGAGGACCCTGACGTCGTCGCGCGTTTCTTCACCGAAGTCGATTCGGCGATCCTGCTACACAATGCCTCGACGCAATTTGCCGATGGCGGCGAGTTCGGCATGGGTGCGGAAATCGGCATTGCCACCGGCAAGATGCATGCCCGCGGTCCTGTCGGCGTCGAACAGCTCACCTCGTTCAAATATCGGGTGCATGGTGCCGGACAGACGCGGCCCTGAGGTGACGACCGAGCCAGACGTGACGATTGAGAATGTGGACCGGCACTATCTCCGCATGCCGCACAGCGAGCGCGGCATGGTCGTCGGTCTGTTCGGCGGTTCGTTCAATCCGCCGCATCAGGGCCACGCGCTGGTCGCCGAGATCGCCCTCAAGCGGCTTGGCCTCGATCAGCTCTGGTGGATGGTCACCCCGGGCAATCCGCTGAAGAGCCGCAACCAGCTCGCCCCGCTTGCCGAGCGTATTGCCGAAAGCGAGCGTGTTGCCGCCGACCCCCGCGTCAAGGTGACGGCCTTCGAACAGACGCTCGGCGTCAGCTACACTGCCAACACGCTTGCCCGCGTCAAGGCCCGCAATCCACATGTGCATTTCATCTGGATCATGGGCGCAGACAGCCTGCAGACCTTTCACAAATGGCAGAAATGGCAGGAGATTGCCCGCACCTTCCCGATCGCGGTGATCGACCGGCCGGGTGCGACGCTCTCCTTCCTCTCCTCGAAAATGGCCAGGACCTTCGATTTCGCCCGGGTCGACGAGGATGATGCCCGTGTTCTCTGGAAGAAGCGTGCGCCGGCCTGGACCTTCATCCACGGGCCGCGCTCCGGCCTGAGCTCGACGGCAATCCGCAACGGCTCGGCGCCCGGCGACGCGCTTTAGTTTGATTTCCAAGGATGTCCCGAAAATGAGAAAGCCCGACGGGGGAGGAGATCCGTCGGGCTTATAAACTCGATCGACAACTGGGAGGAGGAGTGTTGTCGATCCTACCGAACGGCTATGGGAGGAGGAGAAGCCGTTTCGATGAGAGTGTTGTACCATATTTCGCAGGAAGATGAATATCGATTGTTGCATTGCAGCAATGCGTCACTTGCAATCCTATGCAGCCTTATGGCTTTGGCATTGCCGTTTTTCTTGGCAGAAATCGACGGAGCATACTCTACCGCCGGGAATCCTTGCGGTCTGCCAACTGTCGTTTGGATATTTCCGCCCTTTGGATCTCATGCTGCGGTTCGAGCCATGCACGTCAACAATGCCAAAACCATTGGATCGCTGCGAACACAGCGGCCCGATATGGTTATATTTTTCTGGATATATCCCTAGCCAAAGCACCTCACCCGTTATATTCGTCGCAATATTTCGAAACCTGGGGAGACATCATGCAGAACCGCCGCCGATGGATGAAACAGGCAACCGCCGCGATCGCAGCCCTCTGGCTTGGCACGGCAGCGCTTCCGGCGCCTGCTGCCGCAGCCGAAAAGCTCATCGTCTTTGCGGCCGCCAGCCTCAAGGATGCGCTCGACGCCGCCAACACCGCCTGGGCCAAGGAAAGCGGCAAGGAAACCGTCGCCTCCTATGCGGCGAGCGGAGCCCTGGCCAAGCAGATCGAAAACGCGGCTCCTGCCGATGTCTTCATCTCGGCCGATCTCGACTGGATGGATTACGTCGCCAAGAAAAACCTGATCAAGGCCGATACCCGCTCCAATCTGCTCGGCAACCGCATCGTGCTCGTTGCCGAAAAGGCCAAGGCAAAACCGGTCGAGATCAAGCAGGGCTTCGATCTTGCAGGACTGCTGGGTGACGGCAAGCTGGCCATGGGTGAGCCGAAATCGGTTCCGGCCGGCAAATATGGCATGGCCGCGCTCGAAAAGCTCGGCGTCTGGAAATCGGTCGAAAGCAAGGTCGCCGGCGCCGAAAGCGTGCGCGCCGCCCTTGCCCTCGTCTCCCGCGGCGAAGCGCCTTATGGCATCGTCTACCAGACGGATGCCGCAGCCGATAAGGGTGTCGCCGTCGTCGGCACCTTCCCGGCCGATTCCCACCCGCCGATCATGTATCCGATCGCAATCCTTAACGAGAGCAAGAACCCGGATGCAGCAGCCTATCTCGACTTCCTGAAATCCGACAGGGCTGCTGCCTTCTTCACGGCGCAGGGTTTCACGATTCTGAAATAGTCGACCAATTAGTGTTTCGTGATGCTTGTCTTGTACCCCAAGCATTTGCATCGATCGATAAGTGGCAGAGGCTGTCTTGTTCGTGCCGTGGGATTGCCCCTCACCCAAACCCGCTCGCGGGCGAGGGACGTGGCAAACGCCGCGTTGAGGTTGAGGAGGACGGTGCGACAGGGTCCCTTCGCCCCGCGAGCGGGGGGTCTGAAGGACGGGTCGAGACCCGTGGCTTGACCCCGGTCGGTGCCGGCAGGCGGATGAGGGGCAGGCGTCGGATGACGCCATGTAAAGAACGAGCATTGTCAACAAACTGAGGCTCGCCCCGGCGTGCCCCCAGACTTCCAGGGAGACAGCTGCATTTGGACATGTTGGGGTTGAGCAATGAGGAATGGACGGCGATCCTGCTCAGCCTGCGCGTCTCGATCGTCGCCATGCTGGCAAGCCTGCCCTTCGGCATCCTCGTCGCCCTGCTGCTTGCCCGCGGCCGCTTCTGGGGCAAGTCGGTGCTGAATGGCGTCGTTCACCTGCCGCTGGTCCTGCCCCCGGTCGTCACCGGATTCCTTCTGCTCATTCTGTTCGGCCGCCGCGGTCCGGTCGGCAGCCTGCTCGACCAGTATTTCGGCATCGTTCTCTCCTTCCGCTGGACGGGTGCGGCCTTGGCCTGCGCCATCATGGCCTTTCCGCTGATGGTGCGCAGCATCCGCCTGTCGATCGAGGCGGTCGACCGCAAGCTGGAGGAGGCCGCCGGAACGCTCGGCGCCGGACCTGTCTGGGTCTTCTTGACGATCACCCTGCCGCTGACCCTGCCCGGCATCATCGCCGGCATGATCCTGTCTTTTGCCAAGGCAATGGGCGAATTCGGCGCGACGATCACCTTCGTCTCCAACATTCCCGGCGAAACCCAGACGCTGTCGGCGGCGATCTACACTTTTACCCAGGTTCCGGGCGGCGATGCCGGCGCACTCCGCCTGACGCTCGTTGCCGTCGTCATTTCCATGGCCGCTTTGCTCGCCTCCGAATTCCTCGCCCGTCTCGCCGGCCGGAGGATCGATCCGGAATGACGCTGATCGTCGAGGCAAAACAGAAGCTTGGCGCCTTTTCGCTCGATGCCGCCTTCACCTCCGAGCGTGGCGTCACCGCGCTGTTCGGCCGTTCCGGTTCCGGCAAGACCGCGATGATCCGCATCATCGCCGGCCTCGCGCGCCCGGACGCAGGCCGCGTCGCCCTTGACGGCGAGGCCCTGACCGACACCGCAACCGGCATCTTCATCCCGAAACATCGCCGCCGTTTCGGTTATGTCTTCCAGGAGGCGCGGCTTTTCCCCCATCTCAGCGTTCGCGCCAATCTCTCCTACGGCCGCTGGTTCGCGGCGAGAACGGCACGCGGCGAGAACTTCGATCGCATCGTCGACCTGCTCGGCATCGAGACGCTGCTGGCGCGCAGCCCCGCGAAACTCTCCGGCGGCGAGAAGCAACGCGTCGCCATCGGCCGCGCGCTTCTCTCCTCGCCCCGCCTGCTGCTGATGGACGAGCCGCTCGCCGCCCTCGACGAGGCGCGCAAGGCTGAGATTCTGCCTTATCTGGAACGTTTGCGCGACGAGACCGACATCCCGATCGTCTATGTCAGCCATTCGATCGCAGAGGTGGCGCGGCTGGCAAACCAGGTCGTCGTCATGCGCGACGGCAAGGTGGAAGCGACCGGTTCCGCCATCGACATATTGAGCCGTCCGTCAACCTCCGCCGATCGGCGCGAGGCGGGCGCGCTACTCGAAGGCACCGTGGAAAGCTTCGATCCGCTTCACCGCCTGTCGACCGTCGCGCTGAAATCCTGCCGGCTCCATATTCCGGGTGCGGCCCTTGCGCCCGGCAAATCGGTCCGCATCCGCATTCCCTCCCGCGATGTCATGTTGGCGACCGCAAAGCCGGAGGGGCTCAGCGCGCTGAATATCCTGGAAGCAAGGATAGAGCAGATATCGCCGGCCGAGGACGGAACGGTGGAAATCCGGCTCGATTGCGGCGGCGATATCATTCTTTCCCGGATCACGACGCTCTCCTGCGAGCGCCTCGATCTTCGGCCGGGAAGGGCGGTCTTCGCCGTCATCAAGACGGTTGCCCTGGAGGCCTGATCAGCCGCGCTTGCCCTGTTGCAGATTGCGCTTGCCTTCGAGCCAGGCGAGATCGTCGGCAAGGCTGGTGCGCACCGTCTTTTCCATCCGGCGGAAACGCTCGAGCAGTTCCTCGCCGAACGGCGTCAGCACCGCGCCGCCGCCCCTTTGCCCGCCGCGCTGCGATTCCACCACCTGTTCAGAGAACATCCGGTTCATCTCGCTGACGAGCAGCCATGCCCGGCGATAGGACATGTCCATCGCCCGCCCCGCCGCCGAGATCGAACCGGTCGAGCGGATGTGCTCCAGGAGCTCCATCTTTCCGCGACCGAGGCGATCCTGGTCCGGGAAGCTGATTCGCAGGACGGGAACGAGTGTTCTTGCGGCTGAGTCGGTCATTGAATCCAGAGATCGCGGAATTTTCGGCACTTTACGCTGCGGTATGGAAACTGTACACCGCCCGCCGGAAGCAGCCCGCGTGGCAATATTCTTCAATTCGGACGTTAGATCGGATTTTCGGCCGTTCCGTACCTTAGCATGTCTTGAAACATTAATGGTTTGATGCCTATCTTAACCATGATCCGGTCTCGATCGGATCTGTGTTGTGCATAGTTTGTCATTCCAGGAAAGGGAAAGCACTGACAACAGTACACGCCAAGGGAAAAACGCTCGCCGTTATCCCGAAGAGTGCGGAACGTGGCGCCGATGCCGCCGCCCGTGCCCTAGAAACCGTCCTCGCCAGCCTTGAGGACTCCAAAGCTGAAGATATCGTCACCATCGACATTGCCGGAAAATCGGCGCTGGGAGACTACATGATCGTCGTCTCCGGCCGCTCGAACAGGCATGTCATGGCGATCTCGGATCATCTGCTGACCGACCTTAAGGACGACGGCCTCGGTACGGCCCGCGTCGAAGGTCAGGAAGGCGGGGATTGGGTCCTGATCGACACCGGTGACATTATCGTGCATGTGTTCCGTCCCGAAATCCGCGAGTTCTACAACATCGAAAAGATGTGGGCGGCTCCGGATATGGATGAAGAAACACGGCACTGACAGGCAGGCCGGCATTCTGTCCGGCGCCTGAGACGTGGCATTGGCTGGCCGGAACATTTCACAAGCCGGCCGGTGGCGCAGTGTGCGCCCGATGTGCCGCATGAGCGGGAGCGGATGAATGCGAATAGGTCTTTTTGCGGTGGGACGGCTGAAGTCCGGCCCCGAAAAGGATCTTGTGGCCCGCTATCTCGAGCGTTTTGCCAAGGCCGGCCCTGCCGTCGGCCTCGAATTTACCCGTGTTGCCGAAGTGGCCGAAAGCCGTGCCTCCAATGCGGAAACCCGCAAGCGTGAAGAGGCGGCGATGCTTTTGAAATCGCTTGCCGATGGCAGCATTCTCATTCTTCTCGATGAACGCGGCAAGGCGCTCGACAGTGAAGCCTTCGCAAATCTGCTCGGCTCCTATCGCGATCAGGGCAAACGCGAACTGACCATCGCGATCGGCGGCGCCGACGGCCTCGATCCCTCCCTGTACGATCGTGCCGACGCCACGCTGTGTCTTGGCAAGATGACCTGGCCGCACCAGCTGGTGCGCACGCTGATCGCCGAACAGCTCTACCGCGCCGTTACCATCCTGTCCGGCCACCCCTATCACCGCGTCTGATGCCGCGGCGGCCCAATGCGTCACCCAGCGCGTCGTAATGTCACGCAGCCGTGTTTGCTTGGCCACCCGCTCTCCGTCGAACGTTCTGGCAAAGCGCGCCAAATCAGCTTAGTCTTCGCGCGATTTGAGAAAGTGCCCCAACACGCATGACGAGAGCATCCACCAGGCGACACCGCATGATCCTGCCGGCTATCGCGGCCGGTGTCGGTGTGGCGGTGATTGTCGTGTCGGCAAATCCGTTCATCGTCCGGGCGCAGGAAGCCGCCCCCGAAGCGGCACAATCCGCACCGCAGCCGGCAGCCGAGCCGCCACCGCCCGATCCCGCCGCCGAACTTGCCGCCAAGCGTGATCAGACCCGAGCCGAACTCGAAACCCTGTCGAAGACCATCAGTCTCTCCACCGACAAGGTGAGCGCGCTTCGCCGGAGCATTGCCGATCTGGAAAAGAGCACGGAGAGCATCCGCCAGGCGCTGATCGATTCCGCCGCACGCCGCAAGGCGCTTGAAAAGCAGATCCTCGAAAGCGAGAAGAAGCTTGCCGATCTCGGCGTCAAGGAGGATGGCATCCGCCGTTCCCTGCATGAGCGCCGCGGCCTTCTGGCCGAGGTGCTGGCAGCACTCCAGCGCATGGGCCGCAACCCGCCGCCCGCTTTGCTCGTCACCCCCGATGACGCGCTCGCATCGGTGCGCAGCGCCATTCTGCTCGGCGCGGTCGTGCCCGGCATCCGCAAGGAGACCGACAAACTTGCAGCAGACCTCGCAAACCTCGCCGCATTGCAAACCGCAAGCGCCGCCGAAAAAGCCTCGCTGACCGCGACGATGACGGATGGCATCGAGGAAGAGCGGCGCATGGACCTGCTGCTTGCCGAAAACGACAAGCTCAGCCGCAGCAATGCCGCCGAACTCGCAGCCGAGAGAAGACGCTCCGAAGAGCTGGCGGGCAAGGCGACGAGCCTTGAAGGCCTTGTCGCCTCGATGGAATCGGAGATCGCTTCGGTGCGGGATGCTGCCGCCGCCGCCCGCCAGGCGGAGGAGAACCGCAGGCTTATGACGGACGAGCAGCGCGCTCAGGCCAAGGCGCTCGCCGACAGCGGCGTGCCCGATAAAAACCGTATTGCGCCCGCATATCCCTTCGGAGAATTGAAGGCGAAATTGGAGGTGCCCGTTGCGGGCGATATCCTGCGCCAGTTCGGCGATGCCGACGGCACCGGACACGAGGCCATGGGAATGACGGTCGCCACCAATCCGGAGACGGTGGTGACGGCGCCTGCGGATGGCCTGGTGGTTTTCGCCGGCGCTTTCCGCAGTTACGGCCAGATGATCATCCTCGACGTGGGCGATGGATATCACCTGGTTCTCTCGGGAATGGATACGATCAATACCCGTCAGGGAAAGTTCGTTTTCTCCGGCGAGCCGCTTGCCGTGATGGGCGCAAAAAGAGTGGCAAGCGCAACTGCTTTGGCGCTGGAAACGGACCGGCCAACGCTTTACATTGAATTTCGAAAGGACGGTAAACCGGTCGATTCCCGGCCGTGGTGGACCTCCAAAGACACTGGAAAGGCACGCAATGATTCGTAGGGCTTCTCTTGTTCTGGTCGGCGCATTGATGGGTGCGACCGCAATGAGCGTCATTTACTCGGCGGGTGTGCCGGCAGAAGCGGCCGGATCCTCTACATACAAGGAACTTTCGGTTTTCGGCGATGTCTTCGAGCGCGTGCGTGCGCAATACGTGACGCCACCGGCCGAAGACAAGCTGATCGAGAACGCCATCAACGGCATGCTCTCCTCTCTCGATCCGCATTCGAGCTACATGAATGCGAAGGACGCCGAGGACATGCGCACCCAGACCAAGGGTGAGTTCGGCGGTCTCGGCATCGAAGTCACGATGGAAGACGAACTCGTCAAGGTCATCACCCCCATCGATGATACGCCCGCCGCCAAGGCCGGTGTTCTCGCCGGTGACTATATCTCCGAGATCGACGGCCAGTCCGTGCGCGGCCTGAAGCTGGAGGACGCCGTCGAGAAGATGCGCGGCGCCGTCAACACGCCGATCAAGCTAACGCTGATCCGCAAGGGCGCCGATAAGCCGATCGAACTGACGATCGTCCGTGACGTCGTCGCCGTCCAGGCAGTCAAGTCGCGTGTCGAGGACGATGTCGGTTATCTCCGCATCATCTCCTTCACCGAGAAGACCTATCCCGACATGGAAAAGGCGATCAAGAAGATCAAGGACACCGTTCCGGCTGACAAGCTGAAGGGTTATGTTCTCGACCTGCGCCTCAATCCGGGCGGCCTGCTCGACCAGGCGATCAACGTCTCCGATGCCCTGCTGCAGCGCGGCGAGGTCGTTTCGACCCGCGGCCGCAATCCGGATGAAACCCGCCGCTTCAATGCCGGCCCGGGCGACCTGACGGATGGCAAGCCGGTGATCGTGCTGATCAATGGCGGTTCGGCTTCCGCATCGGAAATCGTCGCCGGCGCTCTTCAGGATCTGCGCCGTGCCACCATTCTCGGCACGCGCTCTTTCGGCAAGGGCTCCGTCCAGACGATCATCCCGCTCGGCGAAAACGGCGCGCTGCGCCTGACCACGGCGCTCTATTACACGCCGTCGGGCCGCTCGATCCAGGGTACCGGCATCACGCCCGACATCAAGGTCGAGGAGCCGCTGCCGGAGGAACTGCAGGGCAAGATGGTGACCGAAGGCGAATCCAGCCTGCGCGGCCACATCAAGGGCCAGAGCGAGACGGACGAAGGTTCGGGCTCCGTTGCTTACGTCCCGCCGGACCCGAAGGACGACGTTCAGCTGAACTACGCGCTCGACCTCCTGCGCGGCAAGAAGACCGATCCGGCCTTCCCGCCGAACCCGGACAAGGCCGTCGTCGCCAAGTAATCGATCATCTCAAGGCCGGGCACCTCGCCCGGCCTTCCCTTTCTGCTGTTTCCCGGTTTTGGAGCGGGCGAAAAATTGGGAACGGACCTGCATGCGCCTTTGGGCCGCAACCGCAAAACCGGCAGCCGGCGCCCGGGTGTTCTGCGCCTGGGCCGCATCGCCGCCAGTCTCTGCCTTTTCGCGATAGGCGGCTTTTCGCTCTATACGGCATTTCGCGGCGATGGGCTCGAACGCAGCAAACCGCCTGCGGCCGAGCAGCCAGCAACGCCGCCTTCCCAGCCTCGGCCACCAACGTCAGCCGCCAACCAGGCGGCTGACGGCATGCCGCGCGCCGAGCCGCGCTCGGGCGCCAATGTCGAGCAGATGGTCACCGGTGACGGCTCCGTCGTCACCAAATACAGCCCGCGCCCGCGTGACGGCAGCGGGCCGGTGCTGGTCGATGCCATGCAGATCGGCCAGGATCCGCGCATGGCAGCTCAGCCGAATGAAGCATTGCTCGAAGAAACCCCCTTGGGCAGGCTTCCGATCGTCGGTCCGGATGGCCGGCGGCCGATGGATCAATATGCCCGTCCTTCGTCCGGCGCGCGCGGCGTCCGCATCGCCATCGTCGTCAGCGGTCTCGGGCTCAGCCAGACCGGAACGCAGCGCGCCATAGCGGACCTGCCGGAAGAGATCACCTTCGCTTTCGCCGCGAGCGGCAACAGTCTGCAGCGCTGGATGCAGGAAGCCCGCCGCGGCGGCCACGAGATCCTGTTGCAGGTACCGCTCGAACCATTTGATTATCCGGCGAATGATCCGGGTCCTGAAACCCTGCTGACCACGAAGCCGGCCGCCCGCAACATCGAGAACCTGCACAAGGCGATGGGCGAGATCACCAATTATACCGGCGTCATGAATTATCTCGGCGGCCGTTTCTTGTCGGATCCCGCCGCCATGGAACCCGTGATGCGCGATATCGGCAAACGCGGCCTGCTGTTCCTCGACGACGGCACTTCGGCACAATCAAAGACGGCGACGGTGGCCAAGGGAACCGAACTGCCTTATGCTTTTGCCGATCTGCAGCTCGACGGCCAGCTCGATATCAACGCCATCCTGAAGAAGCTCGACGAGCTCGAGCGCATCGCCCGCAAGAACGGTCAGGCGATCGGCGTCGCATCGGCTTTCGATGAGAGCGTTGACGCCATCGCCAAATGGAGCGAGGGGGCCGCGATGCGCGGCATCGAGATCGTCGGCGTCGCCGCCCTTTCCAACGACCCCCGGAATCCTTGATAAGAATCCTTGATAAGGATCCCTGAGAAGAATCCCCTAACGGAGAAAAAGATGAGCCAGGCGACTGTGAAAGCCGAGGATCTGCCCTACCGCCCCTGCGTCGGCGTGATGATCTTGAACCGCCAGGGTCTCGTCTGGGCCGGGCGGCGCATCCCCGACGGCAATTCCGAATATGACGGCTCGCCGCAGCTCTGGCAGATGCCTCAGGGCGGCATCGACAAGGGCGAGGATCCATTGGACGCCGCCTACCGCGAGCTCTACGAGGAGACCGGCATGAAGACGGTGACCCTGCTCGCCGAAGCGCGAGACTGGATCAACTACGATCTGCCGCCGGCACTGATCGGCATCGGGCTGAAAGGAAAATTCCGCGGTCAGACGCAGCGCTGGTTCGCCTTCCGCTTCGACGGCGACGACAGCGAGATCGCCATCAACCCGCCGCCGGGCGGCCACGAGCCGGAATTCGATGCCTGGGAGTGGAAGCCGATGCAGCAGCTGCCGGGGTTGATCGTCCCCTTCAAGCGCGCCGTCTACGACCAGGTCGTGGCCGAATTCCAGCATCTGACGACGCTGCAATCGGAAGATTGATTGAGCAGGAAGACCGCTTCGGTTTGCGCTCGGCAAACGGGAGCAAGGTCCACGACAATGCCAGATGAAGAATATCGGGCCAGGTGAAGAATATCGGCCGCCGATGGGGCGGCCGATATCGGCAGGGGCCTTATTCAGCCTCGTCGGCGGAGTCGGCGTTGAGCTGGCCGTATTTGCTCTCGCCGATTTTCTCGAGCAGATCGATCTGTGTTTCGAGGAAGTCGATATGACCTTCCTCGTCCGCCAGCAGCTCTTCGAAAAGCTTCATGGAGACGTAGTCGCCGGCCTCATGACAGATATCGCGCGACTTCTTGTAAGCCGTGCGGGCGTCATATTCGCCGGCAAGATCGGCTTCCAGCACTTCCTTGACGTTCTGGCCGATGCGCAGAGGTGCAAGGGTCTGCAGGTTGGGATGGCCTTCGAGGAAGATGATGCGCGCAACAAGCCGGTCGGCATGATGCATCTCTTCGATGGATTCGGCGCGCTCCTTCTTGGCGAGCTTGGTGTAGCCCCAGTCCTCAAGAAGACGATAGTGAACCCAATATTGGTTGACCGCACCGAGTTCGAGGAACAACGCCTCGTTAAGCCGCTCGATGACCTTTTTGTCGCCTTTCAATGTCCGCTCTCCTGTTTTCCTCATGGAATTGTTTCAAGCGGGACATGAAATCAAATATTTCGGTCTCCGTCGAGTGGCGACGGGCGTGATATTCCTCGGTCGTCTGGATAATGATGTCGACGACGTTGGGAAAACAGCCGCAGCAGCGGCCGCGTTTTTCCATGGCGTGGTAGACCTTCGCAGGCACGATAAGCTGCCAACAGTCTTCATCGAGAAGGTTGGTGATAACCTCCCGGATTTCCTTATCGGTTATATAATTGCAGCTGCAGACGAGCACGTCTTCATTCCAAACATGACACTGACTATCGTGTTTTCTGCTAAAGAAGATGGTGGCTGTCAAGAAAAAATTCGAGCCCCGCATCATTGAATAACAGCGTCCGGATGAGACCCCATGCATATCGTCTAAAATTATGCAGAGGTTTCAGGATGATGACGCCACAAGGCCGATGAAGACGCGCCGCATGCCCTGATCGGGTGACGCTATTTTAATGGAAGTTGCGTCCGCGCGGCATCACTTCAGCCGTTGCCGCCGCGCCCGCATGGCGGTCTGTTGCAACCATGCGTTTTTCCAGCTCCACCCTCTCCTGCGCATGCGCAAGCTTTTTCTGCCGCGGATCGCCCCCCGGTCTCAGCACTTCGTCTGCCCGTTCGCAGGCGCCGAAACGCCGGGCCTCGCGTTGCAGGACCCCGAGCGCCGGCGTCATATCCTCGATATGCTCGACAACGGTATGGATCACCCCGCTCTGGCTTTGCAGCCTGCCGCGGATTTTCACCAGCCGAGCACCCATCACGACCGATCGGTATTTATCGAACATTTTCGGCCAGACGATCGCATTGGCCACACCGGTTTCGTCTTCCAGCGTCATGAAGATCACACCTTTGGCCGAACCCGGTCGCTGGCGCACCAGCACGAGGCCGGCGATCGTCACCCGCTTTCCGCTGGCGATCTTCAACAGATCGACATTGCGCGTGATGCCCGTCCTTTGAAACTCCTCCCGCAGGAAAGAGACCGGATGCGCCTTCAGCGACAACGAGAGATAACGATAGTCCTCGATGACCTGTTCTCCCGGCAGCATGTCCGGCAGCTTCGCCATAGGTTCGATCTGGAGGTCGATATGACGGGTCTGCTCGAAAAGCGGCAGTTCCTCGGCTGCGCTCTTCACATCCAGCGCCCGCACCGCCCAGAGCGCTTCGCGCCGCGACAGATCGATCGACCGGAACGCATCGGCATCCGCCAGCCGTTCGATGACGGATTTTTGCAGACCGGACCGCAGCCAGAGATCGCGCACCGAACTGTAACCTTCGCCTCGATTGCCGACCAGTCGTTCCATATCGTCTATCGAGAGGCCCTTGATCTGGCGAAAACCCAGTCGCACCGCATGCCGGGTCTTGATGATCGTGCGCATCTTTTCATGCCGGAAATCGACGGCATTCCGATCGAAGACAGCTTCTTCCAGTCCGCAATCCCAGTCCGATTCATTGATATCGACCGGCAGGATCCTTACCCCGTGCTCGCGTGCATCCCGCACCAGCTGCGCCGGCGCATAAAACCCCATCGGCTGGGAGTTCAGCATCGCCGCGCAGAAGACATCGGGATAATAGGCCTTGAGCCAAGAGGAGGCATAGACGAGCAGCGCGAAGGAGGCGGCGTGGCTTTCGGGGAAGCCATATTCGCCGAAGCCTTTAATCTGGTTGAAACACTGCTGCGCGAATTCCTGGGCATAGCCCTTTGAGACCATTCCCTCGATGAACCGCTTTTCGAAATTACCGATCGTCCCGGTTCTCTTGAATGTCGCCATCGCTCTGCGAAGCTTGTCGGCTTCCGCCGGTCTGAAGCCTGCGGCGGTAATGGCGATCTGCATGGCCTGTTCCTGGAACAAGGGCACGCCGAGGGTTCTTTCCAGAACCGTTTCCAGCTCCTTGCTCGGATATTCGATCGGAATGTTCTTGGCCTGCTGCTCCCGGCGCTTCAGATAGGGATGCACCATATCGCCCTGGATCGGTCCTGGCCGCACGATCGCCACCTCGATGACGAGGTCGTAGAATAGCTTCGGCTTCAGACGCGGCAGCATGCTCATCTGCGCCCGGCTTTCGATCTGGAAGACGCCGAGCGTATCGGCCCGGCCCATCATCTCGTAAACCGGCTCGCCTTCGTCCCCATGCTCCTTGTTGCCGAGGTCTGCGAGCGTCTTCTTCACGTCGTAATGCAGTTCAAGCAGCGAGAAGGCCTTCCGCAGGCAGGTCAGCATGCCAAGCGCCAGCACATCCACCTTGAGGATCTTGACATTGTCGAGGTCGTCCTTGTCCCACTCGATCATGTAGCGATCCGGCATCGCCGTCTTCATGATCGGCACCACCTCGTCGAGACGGTCCCGCGTGATGACGAAGCCGCCAACATGCTGGGTGAGGTGGCGGGGGAAACCGAGAAGCTCGGACGCATATTTCAGCACGTTCTGCGTCACCGGATCCTTGATGTCGAGGCCGGCCGCCTTGGCATCCCGTTCGGAGAGATTGTCCTCCGACCAGCCCCAGACGAGGCTGCTGATCGCCGACTGAACATCCTCCGAGAGCCCAAAGGCCTTGGCGACCTCACGGCCGGCCGAACGGGTCCGATAGGTGGTCACCCCCGCCGTCAGTCCGGCATGTTTTATGCCGTATCTCTTGTAGATGAACTGGATGACCTCTTCGCGTCGATCATGCTCGAAATCGACATCGATATCCGGCGGTTCGTCACGATCCATCGAAATGAAGCGGTCGAAGAGCAGCGTGCTCTTCTGCGGATCGACTTCCGTTATCTCAAGACAATAGCAGATGACCGAGTTTGCCGCCGATCCGCGCCCCTGGCACAAGACCTTAAGTTCATAGCGGGCGTGCTGGATGATCTTGTGAACCGTCAGGAAGTAGGAGGCATATTGCTTATCCCCAATGAGTTTCAGTTCATAATCGATCTGTTGCGCCACCTTGGGCGGGATACCGTCGGGATAACGCCTTGCGGCGCCCGCTCTCGTCAGTCTTTCCAGGGTCTCCTGCGGCGTTTCGCCCGGATCGTTTTCAGGCGGATAATTGTGCTCCAGTTCCTTCAGCGAAAAGCTCAGCTTGCCGAAAAAGGTCTGCGTATTTTCGATCGCATCAGGATAGTCCCGGAAGATCCGGGCCATTTCACGTGAATCCTTGAGGTAACGTTCGGCATTCGGCGCCAGCAGGAATCCGGCTTGTGGTATCTGCACATGCTCCCGGATCGCGATCACGACATCCGAAAGCGGCCGGCGTTCAGGATGGTGGTAAATCGGCTGGTTGGTGGCAATCAGCGGCACGCGGTTTCGGGCAGCCAGCATCGAAAGCACCGCAAAGACCTGCCTGTCGCGGCCGTCATAGGCTGGCGCCAGCGCCATGAAAAAGGCCTTGCGGAATCGCCTGCGAAGCCGCTCCAGATAATCGTCCAGCGTCGACTGCCCCGCCTGATGATCGACAAGACTGCGGTCGGGAACGAGGGCGAGCATCATCTCGTCCCCCCATTCCGCAAGCTCCGCTTCCGTCAGGATGCAGCTTCCCTTGACCGCTTCTTCCTTCAGATTGCCGGCGCTGAGAAGGCGGCAGAGGTTTGCCCAGCCTCGCCGGTTTTGTGGATAGGCAAGGATATCAGGCGTTCCGTCGGAAAAGACGAGACGCGCGCCCGGTTGAACCCGGATAGGATCGAGAATGACCTCTGTTTTTCCCTTCTTCTTCGCCTCAGCCAGAATCTCATCCCTGTTCTTGTATCTCTCCTCAAGCTGCTCCGCCTGGGCATGCGCTCGCACAACGCCGGCAACCGAATTGCGGTCCGCAATCCCGAGACCGCCGAGCTTCAAATAAGCGGCCTGCACAACCATCTCTTCCGGACCGGAGGCGCCTTCGAGAAACGAGAAATTCGTTCTCGTGCCGACCTCGAAGAATGCCCGTGCGGTTGTCATGCGAACACGCCGTGCATGAACCAGCGAGGGTCAAACTCCTGACCATAAAAACCACGACGATAGATCCAGAAGCGATGCCCGGTCTCATCCTCAATGCGGAAATAGTCACGCGCCTCGGCCTCATCCCCATCGATCCACCACTCCATGGCAATCCGTTCCGGCCCTTCGCTTCTTGCCACCTGATGCTGCATGCGCCGCCAGCGGAAGATCTGCGGCGGACCATCGGGCACTTCGGCCATCATGATCTCGACCGGCTCCGGCGTTGCAAAGAGCCGCAACGGGCGCTCTTCGCGGAAAGGAAGTTGGATGTCCCGCGCTACCTTCCGCCTGGGAAGACTCTCCATCACAGGAACCGTAATGACGGCGCGTTCCGGCACATGACTCTCGCGAAGCTGGAAGCTTTGCAGGCAATCCGCACCAAGCCGGGCCGACACCCGGTCGACGAAAACAGAAAGCGAGATCTCTCCCTGACGATCGCCCTCGAAATCCCCCTGCGCTTCGTTGAAGGAATCGTGCCGCAACACATTCAACCGCAGGATCTCGAAACCATAGCCGGCATCGAGATCATCATAGACCGCCTGCAATCGCTCGGAAAAAAGCCCGGCAATGAGCTTTGGTTCGCGCAGCGGCTGCGAAGCGCCGACGGAGATACGAAAGACCCTGCCGTCGACGCGGAACAGGACCAGTTCGAACACCCGCCCGCCAGCCCCTCGCGCCTCCAGCGACGGCTGCAGCGACATGGCGACCTGCCTGGTGACGGCAAGGATCTGCTCTTCCGTCCCGATGGGCTCGATCAGCCGGCTTTCGGCCGAGAGGCTGGCGACAGGACGCCGGGGAGAGACCGGCTCTTCTTCATGCCCCAGCGCCTGGTCGAGACGCAGAAGCAGCTCCGGCCCGAACCGGCGGGTTAGCGGCGCTCGCGGCGCATCGATGACATCGCCGATATATTTCAGGCCGAGCTTCTTCAGAGCATCGACGGTTTGTCCTTCCAGCCGCAAGGCTGTAACCGGCAAGGACACCAGCACATGTTCCGCCTCTTCGTCCTCGATCACGCCACTCTGCCCGAAGCGGGACACCGCCCAGGAAAGGCCGGGCGATGATGAAATCGCGCCCCGTGCATCGAACCCCATATGAAAAAGCCGCGACAGCACATCCCGAAGAAGCGCCTTTTCACCGCCGAACAGATGGGCGCAGCCGCTAATGTCGAGAAACAGACCGTCCTTGCCGTCGAATGCCACCAGCGGCGTATAACGGTCGCACCAGTCGGCAATTGCCTCCAGCAGCCGGCGGTCGGCCGCCGGATCCTCTTCCGCGACCTCGAGCATTGGATACATGGCGCGCGCTTCGGCAACGCCCAAATCCTTCCTCAACCCCAGCCTCTCGGCCAACTCGTCCAGTGCCGTCAGCCGAATGGCATTGTTGAGCTTGCCGGAACAGACGATAGGCGGCGTCTCAGGACGCCCTTTCGAACGCCAGGAGAGCCCCCATCGTTTGCGGGCGATGCGGTCCGTTGGCAGATGCGGGAAGCTGAGCGCCAGAATGCGCTGACTGTTCGCCTGGAGGACGAACGAGGTTTGGTTCGGCGACAGGGAGAAATTCGCGTTCATGGGGATTCCACTCCAGAAGAAAGGAGAGCGGAGCCGGATTGCGGCTCTTCTCCAGCGTGAGACGGAAAATCGGATTGCCGATGCTGCCGGAAAGCCTCGATCCGTCCGGCAACGGCCGTAGACCGGCCGGGGCCGGTTCGACATGCAGACGGAAAGCCGCACTGCTTGCCTCCTCCGCTCCGGCCTGGCGCACGAGAAAGAGTGGATGGCGGGCAGCCCGCGCCCGAAGACTGAGCCTGCGGCTTTCGGTCAGCCCGAAATGGGCGGGATTGCCTCGCACTTCGAAGATGACGGCCGAGAAGGCAGCGCTTTCCACCGCCGCCTCCACCAGCCAGAGCGCCTCGTCCAGCTTGCGTGGCGCGGCGTGGAGAAACCGCTCCGGGCTCAGTCCGAAATCCCGAAGTCCGGGGGCATAGGGACGGCCGGCCTCCAGCGTGCCGATTGCATCGCCGATCCAGAGCAACGGCAGAAACCTGCCGGCATCCGCTTCCTGTTTCTGCAGCCGTGCGGCAACAGCCATAGCCAGCCCGCTTGCCGCACCGGCATCGCGAGACAGAGCCGAGCGGAATTCGGTGATCGCATCGAGCGGCAGGCCGCCTTCCAGTGCCCCATCGAGGAACTCTATTCCAAACGGCAGGGGCGGCAGAGTGCGCTCCTGGCGGGCCTTGCGTCCTTCCGCCACGGCTTCCCGTTCCGCCGCGGCAAGCGCCGGCGCGGGCTTTCCCTCCAGTCTGGCGATGGTTTCGCGGAGCGCAAAAAGCCGCTCGCGCGCCAGGGCGTGCTGCGCCATGGCGTTCTCCAATCCGTCTTGTTCCTGTTATGTTCTTATAGATTCCAGAGAGCTAATGAAGAGTCAACGGCCATTCTCTATGAATTTATTCCTGCCTTTGATTCCGCACTCGAAAATCGGCGATAAAGGTTCTATATGGGCCCGCAAAGGAAGGAATATTCATGGCCCGCAGAGACCAGAGCGATGATTGGCGGGACCGCCATGCGCCGACGATCAGCACCTTCGAGTCGCTGGCAATGGAGGCCTACAGCCATCTGCCGGATGAATTCCGCCAGCTGACGACCAACCTCACGATCGAGATCGAGGATTTCCCCGATGACGACGTTTTCGAGGACATGGCGCTGGAAACCCCTTTCGACCTGCTCGGCCTTTTCGAGGGCAGGGGCATTTCCGAACGTTTCACGGTGGAAACCGGCGAGATGCCGAACCGCATCCGCCTCTACCGCCGCCCCATCCTCGATTACTGGGCTGAGAACGATGAGACGCTCGGCGATATCATCACCCATGTCCTGATCCACGAGATCGGCCATCATTTCGGGCTGAGCGACGATGACATGGAGCGGATCGAGGCCAGCGCCGAGGAAGCCGCCGAGCGCTAAACCGCGCGTTCGGCAGAACGCGCTACTGCTCGGAGAGCTTCATCTCAGGATCGTAATCCTTGCCTTCGACATGTTTGACGACGGCCTGGCCGCACTGCATCGCGCCGGTTGCGGCATTGAAGGCATAGGTCGGCGAGCCCTCCAGCGACCAGCCCTTGTTGAGGGCGGCGGTAACCTTGTGGCAGAAGGAAGCATCGTCGGGACCGGTCAGGAAGCGGTAGAGTTTCATCACATCGTCTTTCGTGCTGCAGCCTGGCGGGCTGCGATCAGGCGGGCTTTATGAACCAGACTTTCCGCCTGGACAAGATGCAGCCGCTCGATCATCCGACCGCCTGCATTGATGACGTTCAGCCCCTCGGAAGCGGGATCGGCAAAGGCTGATATGATCGCCTCCGCTTCCGCAATCGCGGCCGGATCCGGGCCGAAATGGCGATTGGCGGGCTCGATCTGCGCGGGATGGATCAGCATCTTGCCGGTAAAGCCCATGGCCCGGCCCTGCTGACATTCGGCATCGAAACCCTGCTCGTCCCTGAAATCGTTGAAGACGCTGTCGATCGCATCGAGCCCGTAGGCGCTGACCGCAAGGACGACCTGCATCAGCCACGGCACGAGATAGCTCCGTCCCGGCTGCGGCAGCACGTCGGTTTCCTTGCGCAGGTCGTTGAGCCCGACGACGAGACAATCGAGCCGCGAGCCCGGCGTGCGCCCGGCCTCGGCGATATCAGCCGCATTCAGGATGCCGCGCGGCGTCTCGATCATCGCCCAGATGCGCAGATCTTCGGGCGCATCCGCCTCGGAGAGAAGGTCGCTGATATCAGTGACATCCTGCGGCTCGTCGACCTTCGGCAGCAGAACGGCATCGGGACCAAGCGCCGTCACCAGCTTCAGATCGGCCAGGCCGAAATTGGACGACAGGCTGTTGATACGGATGATCCGCTCCTTGCCTTGGAGCGGCCGATCCGAAAAAAAGCGCCTCAGGTTTTCCCGCGCTTCCGCCTTCTTTTCCGGCGCCACCGAATCCTCGAGATCGAAGATCACTGCATCGCAATCGACCGCATGGGTCTTTTCGAGGGCGCGGGGGTTGATGGCAGGCACGCTCAGCACCGAACGGCGCAGGCGAGGGGTCACGGGGTTTCGGCTCATGGCGAATTAGTGCCAAGCTTTGACAGCCGAAGCAAGCAACCTGCCCCAGAACATCCAGCAGAACAACAAAAAGCCATGCTTGCCTTGCAGAGAGGAAAGAGAAGGACCACATTCCTTTCCGAAGAAAGGTCTCTAACCATGCAGAACATTCGCTCCATCTTCCTCATGCTTGCCGGCGCCACCGTTTTCGTGGCCATGCTGCTTCTCACCTTTTCGGTGACGCTTGCTGTCGGCGGCATCCTGACCGTGCTCATGGTCGGGCGCGCGCTGTCGATGAAGATGAAGCCCGCTCCGATCCGTGCCAAGGCAAACAACGGTAAGCCGGAGATGCGGGTGTGGAACGACGGCCGCGGCACGATCATCGATCTCTGATCACCTTTTCACTGAAGATTTCGTTCGCTGAAAAATTTCGGCCGACACTGTCGGATCACGCTTCCATGCTGCGTCCTTGAAGCAGCCAGGCATTCAGCCGGCGCTAAAAACGAATGGAGGACAAGCATGGATGCGACAGAGAGCAACCCGACCAAGATGCCGCCGGTCAAGAATGGCCTGCTGCCCTATCTGACGGTCAATGGCGCGGTGAAAGCTGCGGAATTCTACACGAAGGCTTTCGGCGCCGAAGAGGCCTATCGCGTGCCGGTCGACGAAAACGGCAGAACGATGCATGTGCATCTCTACATCAACGGCAGCTCCCTCATGCTGTCGGATGCCTATCCCGAATACGGCCATCCCTTCAAAGGCCACGAAGGCTTCGCCATCCAGCTGGTTATCGACGATATCGATTTCTGGTGGGATCGCGCGGTTGCGGCCGGCGCCGAAGTCGTCATGCCGGTCGAACTGATGTTCTGGGGCGACCGCTACGGCCAGCTTCGTGATCCGTTCGGCGTCCTCTGGGGGTTGAACGCACCGTCCAAATAAGGGGACCGGCGCAATCGGCAGGCCGCGCGAAACGTCGCGTGGCCGCCATCTGTGAAAGATTCTCCTTCATTTCGACGAAAAACTGGACTAGATGCAAATTCAGAAAGTAGATTTGCTGAAATGGAGCATGGATCATGGATAAATTCGTGAAGCTCACGGGCGTTGCAGCGCCGCTGCCGGTCGTCAACATCGACACCGACATGATCATTCCGAAGGATTATCTGAAGACGATCAAGCGCACCGGCCTCGGCACCGGCCTCTTCGCCGAAGCCCGCTACAATGAGGACGGCTCGGAAAACCCGGATTTCGTGCTCAACAAGCCGGCCTATCGCGATGCCAAGATCCTCGTTGCCGGCGACAATTTCGGCTGCGGCTCCTCGCGCGAGCACGCGCCCTGGGCGCTTCTCGATTTCGGCATCCGCTGCGTGATCTCGACCAGCTTCGCCGACATTTTCTACAACAACTGCTTCAAGAACGGCATTCTGCCGATCAAGGTCAGCCAGGACGATCTCGACAAGCTGATGGACGACGCCTCGCGCGGCTCCAACGCCATCCTGACCGTCGACCTCGAGAGCCTCGAGATCACCGGCCCCGATGGCGGTTCGATCAAGTTCGATCTCGACGAGTTCAAGCGCCACTGCCTGCTGAACGGCCTCGACGATATCGGCCTGACGCTCGAAAAGGGCAAGGCGATCGATAGTTTCGAAAAGAAGAACGCTGCTTCGCACCCCTGGGCAGCCTGAGCGCTATTCAATAATTGCAGAAAAAGCCGGGCTTTCGCCCGGCTTTTTCTTTACAGCGCGCGCCTTTTCAGGCGCGCAAAGGACGCTGTAACACGTCCAATTGCCGCAGATCAGAGAAACTTCTCTTTCCAAGCTCTGAGCTTTTCGAGCGATACGCCGATGCCGCCGCAGACTTCGATCAGAGGATTGTCGAAGCGCTGAAGCAGCCCGGCATGCACATCGGCAACGGCAAGGGCAGCACCGCAAGCCGGCTCGACCAGAATGCGCTGCGCATCGGCGAATTTCAGGCAGGCGGCAACGGCATCGGCGTCGCTGACGACGATACTTTCGATCGGATGCTGCTTCGGCAGGTCGAAGACATGCTGCGCCACCTGCCGCGCCCCGAGCGAAGTGGCAATCGAGGTAATGGCGGGAAGGATGATACGCTCATTCGCCTTGAGGCTGGCGTTCAGCGAGGCCGCCCCTTCCGTTTCGACGGCGATGACGGGCACATCGGATAGCCCGTTTCGCTGCAACCCCGCGACAATGCCGGCAAGCAGCCCGCCACCACCGACGCTGGTGACGACGCAATCGAATTTTGCACCCTTCGCCACCACTTCGTCGATCAGCGTGGCATGGCCATCCCACAGCAGCGGATGGTCGAAGGGGTGCACATAGGTCGCCTTGCGGCTCCGGGCGAGTTCGACGGCATGGGCATTGGCTTCGTCGAAGACCGAACCATGGACGAGGACATTGGCGCCCGTCGCGGTAATCGTCTGCCGCACATCGGCCGTCGTCGTCTCCGGCACGACGATCGTGACCGGTATGCCGAGCGCCCGGCCGGCATAAGCCGCGGCAATCCCGGCATTGCCGCCGGAAGCACAGAAGATCTCGCGCGCCCCATTTTCCACCTCGTGCTGGCAAAGCCTGCCGACGCCGCGCAGCTTGAAGCTGCCGGAAGGCTGCAGCGCATCAAGCTTCAGCCAGAGCCGTTTGCCGCTGGCGCTATAACCGGATGCTGTCTGAACCAAGGGCGTGTCGAGATGGAGAGGTGCGAAAGGCATGGGCAACATCCAGGGAAAGAAAAGGGTAGGCCCGCCGTTTCTAATCCGTTTGCAGGCACGGGAGCAACCATCGCGGCGAAGAGCGAAGCGTACCGATTCACCTCTTCTCTCGCTTGAAATGCCCATTTCCGGGGTCTAAGAAGCCGCAACTTGTTTTTCCCAGGAGGGTTTCATGACAGCGCGCAATCTTTTCCTGCTGCCGGGTGACGGCATCGGTCCCGAGGCCATGGGCGAGGTCCGCAAGATCATCGCCTATATGAACGAGGCGATGAACGCCGGTTTCGTCATCGACGAAGGCCTTGTCGGCGGCTCTGCCTATGATGCGCATGGCGCGGCGATCTCGGAAGCCGACATGCAGAAGGCACTTGCCGCCGATGCCGTTCTCTTCGGCGCCGTCGGTGGCCCGAAATGGGATAGCGTGCCTTACGAAGTGCGTCCGGAAGCCGGCCTGCTGCGCCTGCGCAAGGATCTGCAGCTCTTCGCAAACCTGCGTCCCGCCATCTGCTATCCGGCCCTGGCGTCAGCCTCGTCGCTGAAGCCGGAGCTGGTCGAAGGCCTTGATATTCTGATCATCCGCGAGCTGACGGGTGGCGTCTATTTCGGCGAGCCGAAGGAGATCATCGACCTCGGCAACGGTCAGAAGCGCGGCATCGACACACAGGTCTACGATACCTACGAGATCGAGCGCATCGCCGGCGTCGCCTTCGAAATGGCCCGCACCCGGCAAAACCGCGTCTGCTCCATGGAAAAGCGCAACGTCATGAAGTCGGGCGTGCTCTGGAACCAGGTGGTGACCGAGACGCACAAGGCGAAATATTCCGACGTTCAGCTCGAACACATGCTGGCCGATGCCGGCGGCATGCAGCTGGTGCGCCAGCCCAAACAGTTCGACGTCATTGTCACCGACAACCTCTTTGGCGACATGCTCTCCGACGTCGCTGCCATGCTGACCGGTTCGCTCGGCATGCTGCCGTCGGCCTCGCTCGGCGCGCCTGACGGCAAGACCGGCAAGCGCAAGGCGCTCTACGAGCCGGTGCACGGCTCGGCTCCCGACATCGCCGGCAAGGGCATCGCCAATCCGATCGCCATGATCGCCTCCTTCGCCATGTGCTTGCGTTACTCCTTCAACCTGGTGAAGGAAGCCGACGACCTGGAAAAGGCGATCGCCAACGTGCTCGACAAGGGCATCCGCACCGGTGACATCATGGCCGATGGCGCAAGGCAGGTCGGCACCGTCGAGATGGGCGATGCGATCCTGGCCGAGTTCAAGACGCTTTCCGCCTGATATTTCACGTGAAACAGTTCCGGCCCTTCGCATCATGCATGCGGAGGGCTTTTTCTCTCTGGAGCGCGAGCCGCATCGGCTTGGTCGAATTATCCCAACCGGACTATTCTCGGCCACAATCTCGTGTATTTTTGCGCCGGATTTTAACGAGCGCATGACCTCGAAATCGGAATCGATATTCGGAAAGCATTATGCGCCAATTCAAGTGATAAAGCGTCCTTAGCGCGTCCTGTAGGATATGGCGGCGCTCCAGGACAAAATTCGAATGGACGACGGCATGCGGGCATTTTGGGCTTCCCTGGACAGGCGCTGGCGCCGGAGCAGCGCCGGCATGCCGCCTTTGCGCTGGCAGGCATGCCTCTTCATCACGCTCAATGCCGTCATCCTCTCCATGCTGCTCTTCGATGCGCCGATTGGCGCCAGCGAAGTTCCTGCACCGGTGAAGCAGCTCGGCCAGATGCTGACCGGTTTCGGCGATTCCGCCTGGCTGATCTGCACCAGCATCCTGTTGTTCTTTCAGGGGCGGGCGGGTTACAAGCTTGTCAAGACGGCGCGCTCCAAGGCGCAGGCGCTCTATGTCAGCTGGATCGGCGCCTATCTGTTCATCACGGTCGTCTTCTCGGGGCTTCTCGCCAATCTGCTGAAACGCGCGATCGGCAGGGCACGTCCCGATCATTTCCACGATTACGGCATGTTTTCCTTCACGCCCTTTTCAGGCCATGCCGCTTTCGAAAGTTTTCCATCCGGCCATTCCACCACGGTCGGCGCTTTCTTCGCCGCATTCGCGCTGCTGTTTCCGCGCTACCGCGTCGCCTTTATCGCCTGCGCCATCTGGCTCGGCATGACACGCGTCATGGTCGGCGCCCATTATCCGAGCGATGTCATCGCCGGCCTTGCCTTCGGCGCCTGGTTCTCGCTGCTGACGGCGATCGTCTTCGCCCGCTGTGGTCTGCTCTTCACACTGGCGCCGGATGGCTGGCCGATCGCCAAGTGCCTGTTCCCTGACACGAAAAAACCCGGCGCCTTGTGAGCGCCGGGCCTTTTCTCAAGCGGAACGCGGCTCAGCCAACCGCTCAATCCATTGCGTGGATATCCCTGTTCTTCGTTTCTGGCAGGAAGATCAGGCCGATCACCAGCGTGATCGTCGCAAAGACGATCGGGTACCAGAGACCGTAATAGATATCGCCTGCGGCAGCGCTCATCGCGAAGGCCGTCGCCGGCAGCAGGCCGCCGAACCAGCCGTTGCCGATGTGATAGGGCAGCGACATGCCGGTGTAGCGGATGCGGGTCGGGAAGAGCTCGACCAGAAGTGCGGCGATCGGCCCGTAGACCATCGTCACATAGAGGACGAGGATGAACAGGATGGCGATCGTGCCGATCCAGTTGACGCGGGCGGGATCGGCGGCCATGGCGAAAGTGCCGCCATTGGCGATGTTGTAGACCGCCATGTCGGTGACGCCATTGGCTTCATCCGCCGTCAGCAGCTTGGTCTCGACCAGCTTGGCGGCCGGCACGGTTTCCTTCGTACCGGCGCGCACGGCATCGGCATTGAGCGACAGTTCCGGATTGGCGGCGATGAAGGCATCGAGCTTGGCATCCGCCACCTTGGCGGCGCCGCGGTTCAGCGGATAGCCGGCATCGTGAAGCGCGATGTTGACGCCCTTTTCGAAGGCGGCGGTCATGCCCTTGGCCTTGTCGCCGGCAGCGACGACGTCAAAGCTCGGGATCGTCGCGTTGCCGACCTTCACCGTTGCCGGCTGTCCGGCAGGGCCGGGCACGACGTCATAAGGCACCGAATTCCTCGTCAGGAATGCCGTCGCCACGTCGCAGGAACTGGTGAACTTCGCCGTGCCGGTCGGGTTGAACTGGAACCGGCAATCCGCCGGATCAGCCGTGACCGTTGCCCGGATCGAAGCCTGCGCTTCGGCAAGCGCCGGATTGGCCGTCCAGGTCATCGCCTTGAACAGCGGATTATACGTCACCGCCGCGATGAGAAGGCCTGCCATGATGATCGGCTTGCGGCCGATCTTGTCGGAGAGGCCGCCGAAGATGACGAAGAATGGCGTGCCGAGGAGAAGTGCGATCGCGACCATGACATTGGCCGAGAACAGGTCCACCTTCAGCACGTTCTGCAGGAAGAACAGCGCATAGAATTGGCCGCCGTACCAGACGACCGCCTGGCCCATTGTGGCGCCGAGAAGCGCGATGATCGCGATCTTGGCATTTTTCCATGTCCCGAAGGCTTCGGTCAGCGGCGCCTTGGAGCCCTTGCCTTCCGCCTTCATGCGCTGGAACGCCGGCGATTCGTTCATCTTCAGGCGGATCCAGACGGAGATGCCGAGCAGGACGACCGACACCAGGAACGGAATGCGCCAGCCCCAGGCGGCGAACTCAGCCGCACCCATCAGATATTGAACCAGGACGATGACGATCAGCGACAGGAACAGGCCGAGCGTCGCCGTCGTCTGGATCCATGAGGTGAAATAGCCGCGGCGCCCGTTCGGCGCATGTTCGGCGACATAGGTTGCCGCACCGCCATATTCACCGCCGAGCGCCAAGCCCTGCAGCAGACGCAACGCGATCAGGATGATCGGGGCTGCGATGCCGATGGTGGCCGCGCCCGGCAGGATGCCGACGAGGAAGGTCGACAGACCCATGATCATGATCGTCATCAGGAAGGTATACTTGCGGCCGACGAGATCGCCGAGACGGCCGAACACCAGCGCGCCAAAGGGGCGCACCAGGAAGCCGGCAGCAAAGGCGAGCAGCGTGAAGATGTTGCGCGTGGCCTCGGGATACTGGGTGAAATAGGTCGCGCCGATATAGGTGGCGAGCGAACCGTAGAGATAGAAATCATACCATTCGAAAACGGTGCCGAGCGAAGAGGCGAAGATGACCTTCTTCTCCTCGCCGGTCATCGGACCGGCCTTCGCGCCGTCGATGCTTGCGACATTTGCCATTGTCTGTCCTCCACAGAGTGATGAGCAACGCGCGCGCCCTACTCTCCTCAAAGCAGACCCCTGGCCGCGACACGCCTGACGGGAGTGTGCCAGAAACGGCAGATCAAAAAGAGAGATGCTTTGGGATTATGACTTTAGTCTAATGATGCCGGGCAGTGTCATGCAGATCCGGCCCTCCGCCGCCGGAGGTTGGATCCGTTACGCTCTCAGCGCCTGCGCCGGCGATTGGCGATAGGCAAGCACTGCCGGCAAAGCGGCGAGGACCGTGGCAAAGGCAAGCAGAACCGCCGCAAGCCCGGCATCTTCACGGGCGAAGACGACCGGCATGGTGATCCCGCTCGTCTCGGAGAACATGTCGGACAAGAGGAGGGCCGCAGCATAACCGAGGGCGAATCCGAGCCCGATGCCGACTGCCACCAGGAAGAAGAATTCCAGCCAGACAATGCCGAAAATCGCCCCCCGCGGCGCGCCGAAGGCCCTCAGCGCGCCGATCTGGCGGCGGCGCTGGCCGATATGGATGACAGTGACCAGCACCAGCGAGGCCGCGACAAGAGCTTGCGCTCCGGAGGCGACCGCGACGAGGATCTGCTTGGCGTCGCCGAGCGTGGCGTAGAGATTGGTCAACACCTCGCCGGGAAAAACGGCGACGGTATTGCCGCTGCGATATTCCTGCCGCAGCTTGTAGGCATCGGCGATCGTCTTCGGCTTGACGAGAATGGCGGGAAGGCCGGGAGCGTCGGCAGTCCAGCTCCCGTCGAGTGCGGCATCCGGGTCAAGCTTGCCGTGATGCTCGCCGGCTTCCTCATGCTCATGGCCATGTTCGGCCGTACCCGTGCCGGACGCCGCTTCATGCTCGTGCTCGCTCTCGGCCCCTTCCTCCGCATGTTCCTCCGCCTCCAGGCCATGGATATGCCAGACGGCCTGGATCGGAACGAGAATAGCCCGGTCCCAGGCGGTACCGGTCGGCCGCAGGCGGCCGGCGATATGATAGACGAGTTCGATGTGGGTCTCGCCGCCCTCTTCCGGCAAACCGTGCATCGGCTTGATCTCGCCGCCGAGCGACAGTTTGACGGCGGAGCCGATCACCGCCTCGCCCTCGCGCGCAAAAATCTTGCCCTCGATGAAGCCGCCGGACAGGTTTTGCGCCAGCATGGTCGTCGTGCCGACGATCGGATAGCCGGAGAAGGAATCCCCGAAGCCGATCGGAGCGGCCCAGTCGACACGCGGATCCGCGGCAAGCTTGCCCAGCATCTCGCCCGGCATGAGCGGCAAAGGCGAGGCCTGCAGGAAGACGGAAGACAGCACCAGCTGCGTCTCGCTGCCGCCTGCGCCGATGACGAGATCGAACTTGTCGGCGGCGCGCGCGCTGCCGAGGCGAAGCGCCCGTTCCTGCAGCACGACGGAAACGCCAAGCGCGGTCGCAAGGGCCACCAAAAGCACCACCACCAGCGACCCCGCCCAGAGGCGACGAAGATCGGAAAGGATGAAGCGGATCATGCAGCCTCTCCCGCCGTTGCCGTGGAATCTTCGCTGATCCGGCCGGAGCCGAAGGTGATGCAACGGTCGAGGCGGCTGGCCAGGCGCTGATCGTGAGAAACGACGATCAGCGTACTGCCTTCGGCAATGGCAAGATCGAGAATGAGATCGCCGACAGCCTCGCCGCTTTCGGCATCGAGGCTTGCGGTCGGTTCGTCGGCGATGATGACGCCGGGCTTGCGCAGCAGCGCCCGGCCGATCGCCACCCGCTGCATCTCGCCGCGCGACATGGTTTCGATCTTCTGGCCGGGGCGGGAAAGACCAACCGTGCTCAAAAGCGCATGCGCCCGCTCGATGATATCCGCCGTGGCGGCGCCGGCAAGCCGCGCCGGCAGAAGCACGTTTTCCAGCGCCGACAGGCCGGGAAAGAGATGAAACTCCTGCATCACCAGGCCGATATTGGCGGCACGGAACCGGTCGCGCCGGCTTTCTGAAAAACCCGCGATATCCTCGCCGTTCCAGCGGATGCGGCCTTGCCGTGTCCGCTCCAGCCCGGCAACGATATTGACGAAGGTGCTCTTGCCGGAGCCGGACGCCCCTGTAATGGCGACCCTGCTGCCGGCAGCGATCGACAGGTGGCCGATCGCCAGCGCCGGCGAGGACAGGCCAGGGAAGACAACGGAAAGGTTTTCGATATTGAGAGCGAGCATATCGGTTCAGACGGCGGAATATTCGGCCTGGCGGATGCGCAGCAGGCTGACGAAGCCGGTGTCCGGATCCGTCCACGAACCATATTCCAGCATGCCGCGCACTTCGATGGTCTGGCGCGGCTGCACGAAGGTTTGTTTCTCCAAGAGATAGACGACGACGATATTGTCCGGCCAGTCCGTATCCGAGGAGCAGAAGGGGCAGAGCGACATCGGCACTTCGGTGAGCACGAAGAACTGGGCTTCGGCTTTCAAGGGCGGCGCCATGAAACCTTTCATGCTGACATCTTTGCCGGCAAGGCGCTTCACCTTGTCGGAGAATTCGAGGCCGAGCACGCCGAACTTGCCGTAGAGCTCAGCGAAGCTGATTGAGGAATTCGCAGCAAAACCCGGGCGAGCCACAGCCGCGAAAGCCAGCGTACCGATGGCGCCGATCAGGCCGCGGCGGCTGAGATGCCGCGAACGGAGTTTTTCCATGGCGATCTCCAAGAATGAAGTCCCGGCCGTTAGCATCGGCCCGAAAATCGGAACGATTTTCGGAAAGCACGATGCTAGCTTCAAAGTGTTACAGCGTCCTTTTGCGCGTCTGAAAGACGCGCGGCGCTGCAATCGGCCGGGACCATGATCGATGAAAGAGGCAAGGCCGGCAAGCGACCTTGCTGAACGGGCTTCAGATCAATTCGTCTGCTTGGCGCCGAGCGCGAAGGTGTCGGCGAGCACGCGATAGACGTCGCTCTGTTCCATGTAGCCATGGAAACCTTCAGCGCCCGGACCGGCCGACTGCAGGACGACGTCGTCAGCGGCGTGCACGCCGGAGTCGCCGCTCTTCGGAATATTGCCCTGGACGAAGACCGCGCCCGGAACATCCTTATACTGCTCGTTGGCGACATATTCCTTCTTTTCGTTCTGGACAGCCGGAACGAACGGACCGTCGAGCTTCGGACGGAAGGTCTCGTAGTGATCGGGGCCGTTATTGGCACTCAGGAACAGCCGGCGGCTGACGTCGATCCTGTCGGGATAGCCGTCGCCGTTTTCATCCTTGTAGTTCGGGAAGCCGGCCTCGGCATAGATCCCGACCTTTTCGCGCATTTCCGTGCCGGGCTTGTCATCATCGACGGTGCCGATGATCGATACACCATGCGCATGGTCGCCGGTGACGACGATCAGAGTGTCCGGATGGGCCTTCTGGAATTCGCGGGCAACGCCGATGGCCTGGTCGAATTCGATGGTTTCCACGACGGCGCGGTCCCAATCGAGCGGATGGGACATCTTGTCGATCGAGGAACCTTCGACCATCAGGAAGAAACCATCAGGATTCTTGGAGAGGCGGTCGAGCGCAACCTTGGTCATGGCGACGAGACCCGGCTGGTTCGGGAACTTGTCGACGGTGCCCTTCTTCAGGAACTCGCGATCGAGCGTCACGTCCATATTGCCGGTGTGGAAGAGACCGAGCAGATTGCCTTCCGCCGATGCATTGGCTGCGAGCTCGTTCTTGTCGGTCGCAAGCTTGTAGCCGGCATCCTGAAACAGCTTGATGTAGTCCTGGTTGTCCTTACGCTTGGAACCGGCGACCTCCTTGCCGAGGAAATAGGCCGAGCCGCCACCAAGCAGGATTTCGGGCTTGACGTCGAGCAGCATGCCGACCACATCGGCCTTGTCGTTGCGGTTGCGGGTATGGGCAACGACCGCAGCCGGCGTAGCGTCCTCGACCTCGGCCGTTGCAACGATGCCGATCGACTTCTTGGTCAGGCGGCGGACGGCTTCTGCGAAGGTTTCGACACGCGGGTCATCGAGTGAGGCCGGCGTACGGTCCGCGTAGACGCCGATCGCGTTGACTGCCGTCTTGTGGCCCGTCATGTAGGCCGACATTGTATTGGCCGAGTCCGTATCGACGGCGTTGGTCGCCGACGTGCCGATAAAGGCCATGCGCTCGAGATCGTCCATGTTCAAGCGGCCATTCGCCTTCCCTTCAGTCATGCCCTTGGACATGATGCGGGCAGCGGTGCGATGCGCAACGGAAAGCCCGTCGCCCAGCAGGAAGATGATGTTCTTGGCCTTCGGCTGGGCTACGGTTTCGTAAACGTTCCAGGTGACGGACTTCGTCTCGTCTCCGGCAGCAACTTCGACCTTGTAGTCGCCCGGCGCGGAAATCTTCAGGCCGCGCAGCAGGAGAGCAGAGCCGAGAGCCTTGTCATCCTTGCCTTTTTCCAACTCGACGAACTGCGCTTCGCCCCCGAGCACGGTCTTGTAATCCTGGCCGTTGACGGTGATCTTCACGTCTTCGGGCTTGACCTGCTTGTTGAGCTCGATCTTGAAATCGAATGGCGAACCGACGAGGATCGTCGCGCGATCGAGCGGATAGACCGTTGTCGCCTGAGCGGCGCCCGCAAGGATGGTGGTGGCCGCAAAGGCGGCAAGAAGCGTACGCATGGAAAACCCCCGTTTTCGTGCAGACATTGATAACCGGGCCGGGATACCTCCCAAGGATGACAGCGGCATGACAAAACGTCGCAGCGCTGCGGCCGCCGCCTTTGCCTGCCGGCTCGGAGTGCAAAAACCTTGACTCCTGTGGAAAACCTTCTAAGAGCAACAGCGGAAAAGGAATCTCCATGGTTCGCGACGAACACGCCATTGCCGAATGCAATGACCGGGCACGAGTTGCCGGGGTGGACATTGCCGTTCCGGTTTCCGCCAAAACCAAGGCCAAAACGACGACGAAAACCGTCTGACGTCTCTGGCCTGCCGCTCTCTCCCCGGCTCGGCTGGGGACAGGAAGACGCGATCCGTCGCGCCTTTCCCCTCACCGAACAAGAGGAGAGAAGAGAAAGAGAGCTTGAGAAATGGGTTTCAAAGTAGCAGTTGCGGGAGCGACCGGAAATGTCGGCCGGGAGATGCTCAACATCCTCTCCGAGCGCGGCTTCCCCGCCGATGAGGTCGTGGCACTCGCCTCCTCGCGTTCGCAGGGCACCGAGGTTTCCTACGGTGACCGGACGCTGAAGGTCTCCAATCTGGAGAATTACGATTTCTCCGATACCGACATCTGCCTGATGTCGGCCGGCGGCGAGGTCTCCAAGAAGTTCTCGCCGAAGATCGGCCAGCAGGGCTGCATCGTCATCGACAATTCGTCGGCTTGGCGTTACGACGCCGACGTGCCGCTGATCGTGCCGGAAGTGAACCCGGATGCCATCAGCCAGTTCACCAAGCGCAACATCATCGCCAATCCGAATTGCTCGACCGCCCAGCTGGTGGTGGCGCTGAAGCCGCTGCATGACTTCGCCAAGATCAAGCGCGTCGTCATCTCGACCTATCAGTCGGTCTCCGGCGCCGGCAAGGACGGCATGGACGAACTCTTCAACCAGACGCGCGCCGTCTTCGTCGCCGATCCGATCGAGAACAAGAAGTTCACCAAGCGCATCGCCTTCAACGTCATTCCGCACATCGACGTCTTCATGGAGGACGGCTACACCAAGGAAGAGTGGAAGGTGCTGGCCGAGACGAAGAAGATGCTCGATCCGAAGATCAAGGTGACCTGCACGGCAGTGCGCGTGCCGGTTTTCATCGGCCATTCGGAATCGGTCAATATCGAATTCGAAAACGAGATCACGGCCGACCAGGCTCGCGACATCCTGCGCGATGCACCGGGCTGCCTCGTTATCGACAAGCGCGAGAACGGCGGCTACATCACGCCATATGAATCCGCCGGCGAAGATGCGACCTACATCTCACGCATCCGTGAGGATGCGACGGTCGAAAATGGCCTCAACATCTGGGTGGTCTCCGACAATCTGCGCAAGGGCGCAGCGTTGAACGCCATCCAGATCGCCGAGCTGCTCGTCAATCGCGGTCTTGTCAAGCCGCGCAAGCAGGCCGCCTGATACCATTTGTAAACCATAATAGGGTAAAGCCCTGCCGATGAAGGCGGGGCTTTTTGCCGGGCCGTAAGCGCCTCTATTCATAAGCGCTTACTAAAAGGTGATCGTGACAAGATCGCTTTCGGCTGGCATTCTGCCCGGCGTCAAGCCAGGGCGTGCCGCCCGAAACCGTTGAGTGGTTTTGGGAAAACGGCATGCACAGACCGAAGATTTAGGGCGCGTCGCATGGTTCCGATCGGCCGCGGCGCGCTTCAGCAGACTGGAGCGGGGTTTCTCATGCGCATGACAACATTCCTTCTGGCAGCGTTTACGGCAGCCGGCGTTCTTCACGCGCTGCCGGCAGCGGCCCAGGGCGCCCAATGTGGCAACAATAGTAGCGGTTTCAATGCATGGGTCGCCGACTTCAAGCAGGAAGCAGCGGCAAACGGCGTCAACCGCTCGGTCCTCGACCGCGCCTTCGCCAACGTCAATTACAACAAACCGACGATTGCCGCCGACCGTGGCCAGAAGAGCTTCAAACTGTCCTTCGACGCTTTCATGCAGAAGCGCGGCGGTGCCGCCATCATCTCCCGCGGCCGCAGCATGAAGACTGCCAACCAGGCGCTTTTTGCTTCGATCGAGCGCCGTTTCGGCGTTCCGGCTGGCCCACTGATCGCAATCTGGGGCATGGAAACCGGTTTTGGCAGCTATATGGGCAACCAGCATACGCTGTCGGCTGTTTCGACCCTTGCCTATGACTGCCGCCGTTCGGAATATTTCACCGACCAGCTCTATGCCGCGCTCCAGCTCGTTTCCGAAGGTTATCTGAGCCCGCAGGCCAAGGGTGCTGCCCATGGTGAAATCGGCCAGACGCAGTTCCTGCCGCGCAATGTCGTGCGCTTCGGTGCCGATGGCGACGGCGACGGCCGCGTCGACATGGTCGGTTCCCGGGCCGATGCGCTGGCCTCGACGGCGAATTTCCTCAAGGGTCACGGTTGGCGCCCCGGCGCCGGCTATCAGCCCGGAGAGCCGAATTTCGTTGCCATCCAGGGCTGGAACGCCGCCACCGTCTACCAGCAGGCGATCGCCTATATCGGCCAGCAGATCGACGGCAGATAATGCATGTCGCCCGGAAGCGTGCAGCGGTTCCGGGACAACGACATGCATAAAACAAAAGGACTTTAAGTCTTTATCGACACCGATAGCCGGAAACGCCGCTGCGATATGCGGCGTTTTTCATTTGCGGGAATCAAAACCGCCGCCGGACGCCGTCTTGCGTCGCTCCTCCGGGGCCGAAGCCTGCACGATCGGTCCCGAAACCACGCAGTTGCGGCCGGAGGCCTTGGCGGCGTAGAGCGCCAGGTCGGCGCGTTTGACCAGATCCTCGAAGTTCCTGTTGGAGACTTCATTTGCCCGGCCGGCGCATCCGAAACTCGCCGTTACCTTGAGAATTTCGCCGCTCGGCAAGGGGATTTCTGCCGCCTCGATCGCCAGCCGCACACGCTCGGCAACGATTACGGCATCGTCGGGCGTCGAATCCGGCAGAAGCGCCAGGAACTCCTCGCCGCCATGGCGCACCAGCAGATCGAAGGAACGGAAATTCTCGCGCGCAACGCCCGCGACCTGCCGGAGCACGGCATCGCCGGCGTCATGGCCGTGAACATCGTTGGTCCTCTTGAAATGATCGAGGTCGAAGAGCACGACGGAGATCCAGCGCGACCCGTGCTCGGCTTGTGTGAGAAGCGCCGATGCGGCGACCTCGAAGCCGCGCCTGTTGTACAGGCCGGTCAGAAGGTCTGTCTGGGCGGCATTGCGCAACTCGCCCACCAGCGTCTCGCGATCCCGCGTCAGACGGTCGATCAGGCGCAGGCCCCTTGCCGCCAGCACCATCACCAACGTGGCGAGAATGAGCAGGCCGGCGCACAGCGCCAGAATCCGCGTCAGATGTATGTGCGCGCGTCTCGAAAGGCTCTCGCCGGTCTCGTGAATATCTTTTGCGGCCTCGACCATCTTCTGCTGCAGGAAGGTCATGCGTTCGCTCTGCGCGGCGGCCCAGACATCGCGCACGGCCCGCGTCGGCCGCGATCCGGCAAGGATGGCGTCGGTGATCGCATTCGCCTTCACCTGACTGCTGCGGCCGAGATAGGCGACGATCTCGCGCACGATCGGCGCCGCGGAATGAAAGACCATGTGGTCCATGCCCTCACCGAGCATGGTCTTGCCCTGTACGAACTGCTCCACCGGAAATCTGGCGGAAACGCCGCGATCGAGATAGCGGGTGCCGACGCCGGTAATCAGCCTTTCGCCGTAATACGTCAGCAGGATGCCCATCAGCTGGTTGGATTTCTCAAGCAGCATCGGATCGCTGATCAGTGGTGAAAGCGCATCGACGACGGCAAGCTGCTTGAGAGCCGCATACCAGTAGATGGAACCGGGATCGCTGCCGGCATAACGGCCCTGGTCGACGGCGCTGCGCGCGGCAATGATGCGGCTGTATGCAAGGCTGAGAACCGACAATTCGCCGACGAGGCCGTCGTCGAGCGTATCGCGGGAGGGCAGGCTGGCATAGAAAGCGCGGCGCTCGCGATCGAGCGTCACCCGGCTTCGTTGCATTTCGGCGGCAGTCGTGCTGCCGGGGTATGCGAGGTAGAGGCGGGTGGCGGCAATTTCACTCAGGATCTCCGTGGCGGCGATGGATCCGCCGCGGGCAAGCACATCGGCGAACTGCCGGTCCTTTTCGAGATCCCTGTATTGTTTGATTGAAGAGCGTATGACGACGACGCCTTCAATCAGCATGAAGACGAAGGGCAGCAGAATGGCGGCCAGGATAACCCGTTTGATGGTTTCGAACTTCATCGCCAATCGCCACGGTGATCAAAACGTCGGTCGTGAGCGACCAATTGACGGTGAGCTTAACAACAATCCTTAAAAAACTGATAAACCGGCGCGTCCTTAGATTTCGGGACGAATGAAGTCGCGTGTCTCGGCGTCCATGACCCAGAGTTCACCGGTCGAAATGTCGAACCAGGCGCCGTGGAGATGAAGTTTCCCCGCTTCCTCGAGCGCCTTGATGTCGGGAAAGCTTCTGAGATTGCTGATCGAATTGCGAATGGAGACGCGCTCCAGCGCCGTCTGCCGTTCGGCGGCCGTCATCACGTCGTTGCTCTGGATCTGCTCGGCGGCGGGTTTGACCAGCGACATCCAGCGACCGATGAAGTCACCCGGCGACAATGGCTCGGCGTTCGGATCGAGCGCAGCCCGAATGCCGCCGCAACGGCCATGGCCCATGACGACGATATCCGTGACCTTCAACACCTGCACGGCAAATTCGAGAGCGGCCGACGTCGAATGGAAATGGCCATCCGGCTCGTAGGGCGGCACCATGTTGGCGACGTTGCGGATGACGAAGAGCTCGCCCGGGCCGGCATCGAAGATCAGCTCCGGCGCCGCCCGCGAATCCGAACAGGCAACGACCAGCGTATGCGGACTCTGGCCATTTTCGGCCAGCTGCCGATACCTGTCGCGGGCGTCGGCATAACGCCCGTTCATAAAGTTGCGATAGCCGTCCAGAAGAGGTGTTGGAAAACGCTGCATGCTTCTGGATTAGCGCGCGCGGAAGACAAGATCAACTGCTGCACCGCAAAATGAGCGCATTGGCAGATGCGTCATTTTTTCCGCCGCTGCACCGGGTGCACGAGTCGGCGCATCTGCACCATGGCCATCGGCGTCGAAAGACTGGACGCATCGCTCGCCAGCATCAGTTCGTTGCTGCCGCGCTTGACGGCACGCGCGAGGACCTCGAAGACGCTGGCGGTGGCAAGCTGCAGCGCCTTCTCGTCCTCGAGCCCGGAAAGCAGGCGCGACAGGAAGACGGCGGCAAGCAGGTCGCCCAGACCATTCGGCGGATTGTCGACGACGCGGTGCTCGGCAAGAAGCGCGTGACGGCCGGAAAGATAGAGATTGCCGGTGCCGCCCGCCATCATCGGCACGGCCGAAGTGACAAGCATGCGCGATGGTCCGAGCGCCAGCGCCGCCTCCATGATCGCGCCATTGTCTTCGAGCGCTGCCCCTGAAAGCCATGCAAGCTCATAGCGGTTCGGCGTCGCCAGCGAGGCGAGCGGAATAAGGTGGTCGCGAATGGCCTCCGCGGTTGCTTCCGGTACATAAAGGCCGCCGAGATCGCCCATGACGGGATCGCAGACATAGACGAGCTCGGGATTGTTTTGCCGGAGCGCATCGACCAGCCGGGCGACGGAGCGGACCTGAGCGGCGTTGCCGAAATAGCCGGAAAGCACCGCCTTGACTTCGCCGATCCAGGGCGCGCGGATGAGATCGTCGATCGCCGCGTCGAAATCCGTTTCCGCAAAAGTCAGCCTCGTCGAGCGGCCATGGCCGGGATGCCAGGGCAGCACGACGGTCGGCAGGGCCCAGACCGGGTGGCCAAGCGTCTCCAGCGCAAAGACGGCTGCCCGGTTTCCGACCGAGCCACGCACCACATGGCTGGAGATGACGATGACTGCACCCGCTGCATTTTCCGACATGATATCCAGATCCGAATGATGACCGCGTTTGATGATCTTTTTGACGCCACGCTGTCAACCATTGTTCATGCGGGCGTGGAATTGTGCGGCGGAACGAAAATCCTGAAGACGGAACTTTCTCTTTCATTTCGCCACGAAAGCGGAAAATTTCTTGGATTTTCTCGTTTCGAGCGCCAAAAAAGCGCCAAAACAATCCTTCGAACCTCTCTTTTAGAGATTTTTTCGAAGAATCTTCTGCTAGCTTGCAGAAAATCAGACCATTGAGGGAGGCGATCCATGGCTGCCAGAAACAATCCGAAACGGGAAAAGCAGATCGAAAGCGCGCGCAAGATCGCCAAGGCGACGGGCGAGGCGCATCTCGATCCGGAAATTCTCTTCGGCCGGGCAAGCAATGATGATCTCGAACTCTATACGCCTGAAATGCTGGCACTCTCTGCCGTACACTCGGCAAAGGAACTCGCCGCCTGGAGCGGCAAGGCGCCGCGCGTCAGCATCGACACCATTGCCGACGTGACGCCGGATGGCATCGCCGTCTCGGTGCTTTCAGTCACCGACCGGAACATGCCTTTTCTGTTTGAATCGGTCATGGGTGAAGTGACAAGCAGCTATCGCGACCTGTTCATGGCCGTGCATCCCATCCTGGTCATGGAAAAGGGCAAGGCGCCTGCGCTCTATTCCGCCGATCACCCGAGCGACCCGACCAATCGCGTCAGCCATATCCAGCTTCATATTGCGCCGCTCAATTCCACCCAGACCGCCGATCTCGTCAAACGCATCGAAACCGTGCTCGAACAGGTGCGCCTGTCGGTGTCCGACTGGAAGCCGATGCTTTCCAAGGTCGACGGCGTGATCGCCGAGCTTTCGGCCAATGGCACCGGCCGCAAGAAGGCCGATCGCGACGAAGCCGTCGCCTTCCTGACCTGGCTGCGCGACGAGAATTTCACTTTCCTCGGCATGCGTGAATATGTCTATTCCGGCAAGGGGAGCGATGCCAGGGTCGAACGCGACAAGGGCGCAGGCCTCGGCATCCTCTCCAACCCCGATGTTCTCGTGTTGCGCACCGGCAAGGACGCAGTGACGACCACGCCTGAGATTCTTGCCTTCCTCGACGGCCCCGACTTCCTGATCGTCACCAAGGCGAATGTGAAATCGATCGTCCATCGCCGGGCCTATATGGATTATGTCGGCGTCAAGCGCTTCGACGCGCAAGGCAAGGTCACCGGCGAACTGCGTATCGTCGGCCTTTTCACCTCGACGGCCTATACGTCGCTGGCCTCGGAAATCCCGCTGCTGCGTTCGAAGGTCGAGAAGGTGAAGGAGCATTTCGGCTTCGACCCGATGAGCCATTCCGGCCGGATGCTCGACAATACGCTGGAATCCTATCCGCGCGACGATCTCTTCCAGATCGACACGACGCTGCTTGCAAGTTTTGCCGAACAAATCAACGACCTGGCCGATCGGCCGCGCGTGCGCGTCCTGCCGCGCATCGACCATTTCGATCGCTTCGTCTCGGTGATCGTCTACGTCCCGCGCGAGGAATATGACTCGATCGTTCGTGAGCGGATCGGCACCTATCTGAAGACCGTCTATGACGGCCGTGTCTCCGCCTATTACCCGGCTTTCCCGGAAGGCGGCGTGGCGCGCGTACATTTCATCATCGGCCGCTCCGGCGGCAAGACGCCACGCATTCCGCAGGCAAAGCTCGAGCAGATGATCCGTGAGATCACCGCCCGCTGGGACGACCGTTTCGAGGCACTGGCCGGAGCCAAGGCGCCGAAGATATCGGTCGACCAGGCCTTCCAGGATTCCTTCACCCCGGAGGAAACCGTGGCCGACCTTGCCGATATCGGCGCCTGCGCCGCAGGCGAGCCGCTTCGCATCCAGTTCTACCATCGTCAGGAAGAGCAGGGCCGCACCCTTTCCTTGAAGATCTTCCACGCCGGCGGCCAGCTGGCGCTGTCGCGCCGCGTGCCGCTTCTCGAGAACCTCGGCTTCAATGTCGTCAGCGAACGTACCTTCGACATCGGAGTGCCGGCCGCCGATGCAGAAACGAAACTCGTCGTGCTGCACGACATGGAGCTCGAAACCCGCAATGGCGGCGAAATCGATCTGGCGCGTTACGGCGCCGCCCTCGAGGAAGCCTTCGTAGCCGCCTTCGCCGGCACGATCGACAATGACAGCTTCAACCGGCTGATCATTTCGGCCGGGCTTTCGGCGCGCGAGACCAACGTGCTGCGCGCCTATGCGCGTTATCTCCGCCAGGCCGGCATCGCCTATTCGCAGGACTATATCGCAACGACGCTCGACAAATATCCTGTCGTCGCCGCCGCCATCTTTCGTCTCTTCCATGACACGCTCGACACCCGGCTGTCGGAGAAGGTCCGCGTGAAGAAACTTGCCGAGCTGCACCAGGCGATCGAGGCAGAGCTCGCCGACGTGCCGAGCCTTGACGACGACCGTATCCTGCGCCGCTACGTCAATATCGTCGATGCGACGTTGCGCACCAATTATTTCCAGAAGAACCCTGACGGCTCGCCGAAACCGATGCTGGCCTTCAAGCTCGATCCGCACCTGGTCGACGGGCTGCCGGAACCGAAACCCTTCCGCGAGATGTTCGTCTACGGCGTCGAAGTCGAAGGTGTGCACCTGCGCTTCGGCAAGGTGGCGCGCGGCGGCCTGCGCTGGTCGGATCGCGCCGAGGATTACCGCACCGAAGTGCTCGGCCTCGTCAAGGCGCAGCAGGTGAAGAACGCGGTCATCGTGCCGGTCGGCGCCAAGGGCGGCTTCTATCCGAAAAAGCTCCCGGTCGGCGGCACCCGCGACGAGATCTTCAATACCGGCCGCGAGGCTTACAAGACCTATATCCGCACGCTGCTTTCGATCACCGACAACATATCGGGCGCCGATATCGTGCCGCCGAAGGATACGGTCAGGCTCGACGGTGACGACCCCTATTTCGTCGTCGCCGCCGACAAGGGCACCGCGACCTTCTCCGACACCGCCAATGCACTGGCGCAGGAAGCCGGCTTCTGGCTGGACGACGCCTTCGCCTCCGGCGGCTCGGCCGGTTATGACCACAAGAAGATGGGCATCACCGCCCGCGGCGCCTGGGAAACCGTAAAACGCCATTTCCGCGAAATGGACATCGATATCCAGACGACACCCTTTACCGTCGCCGGCGTCGGCGACATGTCGGGCGACGTCTTCGGCAACGGCATGCTGCTGTCTCCAAAGATCCGGCTTATTGCCGCCTTCGATCATCGCGACATCATCATCGATCCCGATCCCGACATGGAAAAGGCGCTGGCCGAACGTCAGCGGCTCTTCGACCTGCCGCGTTCGAGTTGGCAGGATTTCGACAAGAGCAAGCTCTCGAAGGGGGCAATGATCATTTCTCGCTCGGCGAAATCGGTCACGCTGACGCCGGAAGCGGTTGCTGCAATCGGCATCGACAAGGCCGTGGCCACGCCCTTCGAAATCATCACGGCGATCCTGAAGAGTGAGGTCGACCTGCTCTGGTTCGGCGGCATCGGCACCTATGTGAAAGCGCCTTCCGAAACCGACACCGAAGTCGGCGACCGCGCCAACGACCCAATCCGCATCACCGCGGTTGAGGTGCGCGCCAAGGTGATCGGCGAGGGCGCAAACCTCGGCGTTACCCAGAAGGGCCGCATCGCCTATGGTCTGAAGGGTGGACGCTGCAATTCCGACGCCATCGACAACTCGGCCGGCGTCAACACCTCGGATGTTGAGGTCAACATCAAGATCGCGCTGGCCGCCGCCATGCATGACGGACGCCTGACGCGGGCAAAACGCGACCAGCTTCTTTCCTCGATGACCGGCGAAGTGGCGGCCCTGGTGCTGCGCAACAATTACCTGCAGTCGCTGGCGATCTCGCTGACAGAACGCAAGGGCACGGCAAATGGCCTGGAACTTGCGCGCTTCATGACGGTTCTCGAAGGCGCCAAGCAGCTGAATCGCAAGGTCGAGACGCTGCCGGATGACCAGACCCTCGCCGAACGCTATGCTGCCGGCAAGCCGCTGACGCGGCCGGAAATCGGCGTGCTGCTGTCTTATGCCAAGATCGTGCTCTTCGATGCGCTGGCCGCAAGCGATCTGCCGGATGATCCCTATTTCACCGCGACGCTTTCGAATTATTTCCCCGTCAAGATGCAGAAGACGAATGCCGGCGATATCGCCAGCCATCGCCTGAAGCGCGAAATCGTCGCGACGGTGCTTGCCAATGAAGCGATCAACCGCGGCGGGCCGAGCTTCACCGTCGCCATGATGGACGCGACGGCGGCCTCGGCGCCGGAAGTGGTGCGCGCCGCGATCGTTGCCCGCGACGGGTTCGACCTGACCCGGCTCTGGTCCGAAACGGACGCTCTCGACGGCAAGATATCAGGTGAGATGCAGAACCGCATCTACGAGGAAATCAGCCATAGCTTTATCGTGTTGACGCGCCTGCTCTTGAAGACCGGCATGACCAAGGCCGATATGGCGGAGGTGATTAGCCGGCTGCAGGCGGCCCTGAAGAAGCTGAGGCCTGCCTTCGCCGAACAGGCGGCCGGCGATACCGCCGCCCGCCAGGCAGAGTACGGCCACGCAGGCGTGCCCGAAAAACTCGCGGCCGAGATTGCCAACCTCCAAAGCTTCGCGCTGGTGCCGGAGATCATGCAGATTGCCGAACGCACCGGCGAGCCCCTGGTGCGCGCCGCTGAAAACTACTTCGCGGTGTCGCAGACCTTCCGTATCGCTAGGCTGCTGGCGGCCGGCGGACGGATCCTCACCTCCGACCATTACGAGAATCTGGCGCTTGCCCGCAGCATCGACCAGATCGCCAGCGCCAGACGCGACATCGTCATCTCGGCTCTTTCCGATCACGGCAAGGAAAAGCTTCCGGTTCAGGCTTGGCATGCGCAGGATCGCATCCGCATCAACCGTATCCTCGAAGAGCTTTCGAGCCTCAGCGACGGCGGCGATCCCAACCTTGCGCGTATTACCGTTGCCGCAGGTATCCTGACCGATCTTGCGCGCGACCGGGCGAGGTGAGACAGTCCGCGAAAAAAGGAGCGGATGTTGAATCGCATTGACTGGACAGGAACGCAACCGCCGAAGGCCACGGAGAAGGGCATATGGGGGTGGATGTTCTTCGATTGGGCAGCGCAGCCCTTCTTTACCGTGGTCACAACCTTTATCTTCGGGCCCTATTTCGTTTCCCGCCTGACCGATGACCCGGTTTCCGCGCAGACGACGTGGAGCAACATGGCGACGATCTCCTCGGTGATCATCGCCCTGCTCTCACCCGTTCTCGGCTCGATCGCCGACCAGTCCGGCGCACGCAAACCCTGGATCGGCTTCTTCGCCGTCATCAAGATCGCCAGCCTTTCCTGCCTGTGGTTTGCCGCCCCGGGTTCACCAGTCCTCTATCCCGTCATTTTCATGATCCTCGCCTCGATCTCGGCGGAGTTTTCGATCGTCTTCAACGATTCGATGATGCCGCGCCTGGTCGCCAGGCACGAGGTCGGAAAACTCTCCAACACCGCCTGGGGGCTCGGTTATCTCGGCGGCATGATCGTGCTCATTGCCGTCGTGACGCTTTTGGCGGCAAGCCCCGAGAGCGGCAAGACCATCCTCGGCCTCGATCCGTTATTCGGTCTCGATCCCAAGACCGGCCAGGATGCACGCATCACCGGGCCGATCTCGGCCGTCTGGTACCTGATCTTCATCCTGCCGATGTTCTTGTTCACACCCGATGTCGGCAAGGGTCTTCCCTTCGGCACCGCCGTCCGCTCCGGCTTGCGGGAGCTCAGAAACACGCTAGCCGAACTTAAGGAGCGCCGCGGCATCCTGACATTCCTCGTTGCCCGGATGATCTATCAGGACGGCGTCAACGGCCTGCTGATCCTCGGTGGAATCTTTGCGGCCGGCATGTTCGGCTGGGCGACAATCGAGATCGGCATCTACGGCATCATCCTGAATGTCGTCGCGATCTTCGGCTGCCTGATCGCCGGCCGCATCGACAAGGGCGTCGGTTCGAAGGTGACCGTCGTCATCAGCCTGACCATGCTGCTTCTCGCCACCATCGGCATCATCTCGACAGGACCGGGTTACACGCTGTTCGGACTGATGCCGCTGCCGATGGCCGATTCCGGTGGCCTCTTCGGGACCGCGGCGGAAAAGGCTTATATCCTCTATGGTCTGCTGATCGGGCTCGCCTTCGGGCCGGTGCAGGCCTCGTCGCGCTCCTATCTCGCCCGCAGCGTCAGCCCCGAGGAGGCCGGCCGCTATTTCGGCATTTATGCGCTTTCGGGGCGCGCCACGAGTTTCATGGCGACGCTGCTCTTCTCGCTGGTGACCTATATCAGCGGATCACCGCGGCTCGGAATGGCAACGCTGATCCTGTTTCTCGCCGGCGGACTGGTGCTCTTGATCCGCACGCCCTATCCGGCCGATCGGGCATAGGAACGGGCCCGATCAAGCCGGAGATGAGCGCGTGGCCGCGCCCGATCCTTATTCAATGGCGGAAATGGCGCATGCCGGTGAACACCATCGCGATGCCGTGTTCGTTGGCGGCATCGATGACTTCCTGGTCGCGCATCGAGCCGCCCGGCTGGATAACCGCGGTCGCACCTGCGGCGATCATCGACAGAAGACCGTCAGCAAAAGGCAGGAAGGCTTCGGAGGCGACTGCCGAACCATGGGTCATCGGCACGGCAAGGCCGAGCGCCTTGGCGGCCTCCTCGGCCTTCAAAGCGGCGATGCGGGCCGAATCGACGCGGCTCATCTGGCCGGCGCCGATACCGGCTGTCTGGCCGTCCTTGGCATAGACCACGGCATTCGATTTCACATGTTTGCCGACCTTGAAGGCAAACTTCATGTCATCAAGTTCCCGTGCCGTCGGCGCGCGCCTGGTGACGACCTTGAGTTCCAGATCTTCGACCATGCCGTTGTCCCGGCTCTGGACCAGCAGGCCGCCGGAAACGGTCTTTGCCGTCAGGCCTGCGGCACGCGGATCGGGCAGGCCTCCGGCCGACAGCAGCCGCAGATTCGGTTTGCGGGCGACGATCGCCTTCGCCTCCTCCGTCACATCCGGCGCGATGATCACTTCGGTGAAGAGCTTGACGATCTCTTCGGCCGTTTCGGCGTCCAGCGTCCGGTTGAGGGCAATGATGCCGCCGAAGGCGGAAACGGAATCGCAGGCGAGCGCCCGCTGATAGGCTTCGACCAGGCTCGATCCGGTGGCAACACCGCAGGGATTGGCATGCTTGATGATGGCGCAGGCCGGCGCTGTCTCAGGCAGGAACTCGGCGACGAGCTCGTAGGCGGCATCCGTATCGTTGATGTTGTTGTAGGAGAGCTGCTTGCCCTGGAGAAGGGTGGCCGTAGAAACACCCGGGCGCTTCTCGCCGGTGACATAGAAGGCCGCCTTCTGATGCGGGTTTTCGCCGTAGCGCATCTCTTCCTTCAGCGCACCGCCGATGACCCGGTGGTGCGGCGTGTCGATCGACAGCGCCTCGGCGAACCAGTTGGAAATCATCGCATCATAGGCGGCGGTGCGGGCATAGGCCTTGGCGGCCATGCGCTGGCGGAAGGCATAGCCAGTCTTGCCGTCATCTGCGGAAAGCTGCTCCGTGAGTTCGGCATAATCGGCCGGATCGGTCAGAATCGTCACATAGGCATGGTTCTTGGCCGATGCGCGGATCATCGCCGGACCGCCGATATCGATATTCTCGACAGTCGTCGGATAGTCGCCGCCGGCGGCGCGCACCTCCTCGAAGGGGTAGAGATTGATGACGGCGAGGTCGATGCTCTCGATACCGTGCGTTTTCATCGCCTCCTGGTGTTCGCTGTCGTCGCGGATCGCCAGTAGACCGCCATGCACCGTCGGATGCAGCGTCTTGACGCGCCCGTCCATGATCTCCGGAAACCCGGTGATTTCGGAGACATCGGTGACGGCGAGACCGGCAGCAGTGATCGCTTTATAGGTGCCACCGGTCGAAAGCAGGCGGACGCCCCTGGCAGACAGGGCGCGGGCGAGCTCGACGATCCCGGTCTTGTCGAAGACGGAAATGAGTGCGGTCTTGATTTCGACCTTGTCGGGGGCGGGGATCTTCTTGGAAATGACGGCCATGAAACCTTCTCCGTTCGGGCTTCGGGAGATATCCGCGAGGGATGCTCGCATGCTGGCGTCGCGTTAGCACAGCTTTGCCGCCGCGCAAACAGGCGTCGGCACATGATCTAGCCCTTGCGGGACAGGAACCAGCGGATTTCCGTCTTCTCGGCAAGATCGAAATCGATCTCGATCTGGTCCGAACCGCAGATGCCGGAGCTGTCGGCGAAGAAAATGTCCTCGGTGATCAGCACTTCATTGCCGGGTGCCGAAAACAGCCAGCTCTCACCGTCCGGCGCCGTCAACAGCACGGACTCGCCGTCACTCTGATGCAGGACGATCGAGGGATGGATATGAAAACGGGCGACAGCATTCAGGGGCTCGTCACTCTCATATCCTTCGCGGACGACGAGCCGGTCGCGGCCTGTCACGATCGAGCCCGCGGCATTGAGGGTCAGTTCACGCTCGTGCAGCACTCCGAACACCCTGAGATAACCGTCATGGCTGAGCTTGATGCCGTCGCGTCCATCCTCCGTTTCGGCGCGCTCGACGGTGACTGTCTTGACCGGTTCGATGATCGCGTGATTGAGGAAGGGCGAGGGCGAAAAACGGCTGGACGAGGTGTCGTTGAGGATGACGGTCGAATGCGCCGCCGTCGTTCGCGCCATCTGGACATAGCGGTGCCCGGCAAATTTCGGCGAACCGGAATTGACGATGAAGCGATGGCGGCCGGACGACATCTCGAAGGAGAGGCTGCCGGCATGCGCGGTCCGCAGCCCGCCTGCCGAAGGCGGCGTGCCGGTATCGGCAATGATCACGGTCTTCCCGCCGGAAAGCCGCTGATAGCGCGAATGCGGCAAAGCTTTGAACGGCTGACCGGCGGTCTCGTCATATCGCAGCACCGACATCAGCTCGTTTGCGAGCGTCGAGGTCGCTCCGTTGAAGAGCGCCAGGTCGCCGTCCTGATGGCGAAAGAACCGCAATGCCGGATACATGCGGTCGATGCCGGAGATCAGCTTCTGCGGCAGGTCATGACCGAGATTGACATAGGTCTGCCTGAGCGGCAGCAGATCAAGCAGCAATTCCAGCCCGACACGTGGATTGCGCGAGATATGGCCGCCATCCGACAGAATCTGGCTATCGAACTCGCGGTCGAGCGCCTGCGCCGCCCTTCTGAGCGTGGAGGCGCGCGCCGGCATGGCAACGGAGGCCATGGCGAGCGCAATACGCAGCCGAAACAGCTCCAGGCCGCCGAGGGTGAACGGCGCCATGCGGTGCAGGAACCTCACCTGGAACGCCAGCGACTTCATGAAGCGGCGATAGAAGCCGCGATCGGCGTTCTGCAGCACCACCGGTGAATGCGACAGCCAGGCAATGACGCGCTGGGCGGTGACGTCGGTCTCCCAGGCGACCCCCTCCATCCGGCCGGCATGGATGGAAAGCCAGCTGTCGACGATCGCGCGGGCGGCAGCCGAGCTGCGCTCCGTCTTGTTCGCCCGCATATGACGCAACCAGCCGAAGCTATGAAGACGGATCGCGAAGGGGCGCGAGGGCAGGGTGAAGGTGAAGGGCGACTTTCCGTTGGTTTCCAGCATCCGCCCGGCCAGGAGAAAACGTCCGTTGAGGATCTCGTCGGCCACATGCGGATCGATGCTGCGCAGATCGGTCGGCGCGACGATCAGACGCTCGGGCACCTTGATCGAATGGCGAAAGAGCTTCAGGCGCAGCAACGCGACGCGGCGCAAGGCGCGCCGCCAAGCCTCCCGAACATACATGCTCGCAAAACGCCGACCAAACTGCATATTCTATTGTCTATTGACCCTCGTGGTTAAGAATAGGTGAAAAGCGGCCGATTTCATCGTCCGCAATGAATTAATTCGTGACAAGGTTCGAATATACGCAATTAACGCGTTTCAACGGCATCATGCGGGCGGTTTTGTGAGAACGGCATGCGTGATGCCGGGCTGTGAAATGTCTGGCTTGGCGGAGATTCGCCCGGGCGCGCTCAAGCCTGCAATCAGGCCACGCGACGCAGCACGGCCGCATAGAAGCCGTCGAGGCCGGAGGCGATGCCATCGGGCATTTTCAGCATGGTGGGAAGCGTGCGGAATTCGCCGAGTGGTGTGATCGCCGCCTCGAGGCCGGGCCAGTCGCCGGCACCGATCGAAACGCGCTCGACCGCATCCGTATCGGAAAGAACACGGGCGACGACGTCCTCACCCTCGGCAGGGTCGAGCGAGCAATTCGAAAAAACCAGCGTGCCGCCCGGCTTCAGCAATGTCAGCGCATGGCGCAGCAGCCGTTCCTGTAGCGCCGCCAGCCTGGCAATATCCTCAGCTCCTTTGGTCCACAGCACGTCAGGGTGCCGGCGTGTCGTGCCGGTGGAAGAGCAGGGGGCATCGAGCAGGATCGCATCGAAACGCTCCGCCGGCTCGAACGTCGTCAGGTCTGCCGCAATCGTCTCGGCTTTGAGGCCAAGCCGGTCGAGATTCGACCGCAGCCGTCTTAGCCGGCTTTCCGACTGGTCGAGGGCGGTGACTTCGCCACCGGCAAGAATGAGCTGCGCCGTCTTGCCGCCGGGCGCGGCGCAGAGATCGGCGGTACGTCTGCCCGAGAGATCGCCGAAAAGCTTGGCGGGGATGCTTGCTGCCGCATCCTGCACCCACCATTCGCCCTCATCGAAGCCTTCGAGCGCAGGAATGCCGCCGTCGAAGGCAGCAAGCCGCACACCGCCCGTCGGCAGGGCAACACCGTTCAGCCGCTTGGCCCAGCCTTCAGGGTCGGATTTGACGGTCAGATCGATCGCGGCCGGCTCGAGCTGGGATTCCGAAATCGCCAGCGCCGCATCCCGGCCATAAGCCTTCTCCAGCCTGGCGATGAACCAGGCCGGCATCGGCGCGACCTTGCCGATCTCACCCAGCACCTCAGCCTTTTCGCGGCCGAGCCGACGGAGGATGGCATTGACCAGCTTGGCGAAACGGCGATTGCGCGGGTCCTGATTGGCCTGCTCGACGGCAAGATCGACAGCCGAATGATCGGGCACGTCGAGATAGAGGATCTGCGCCGCGCCGATCGCAAGCACATGATGCAGCGCCCTTGCCCCCTCCGGCAGCGGCGAATCCAGCAGCCCGGCAATGGCGGCATCGATGCGCGGCAGATGACGCAGCGTCGTGTTCAGGATGGCGCGGACGAGCGCCCGGTCGCTTTCGCCGAGCGCCCGATAGGCCGGATTGCCGTGTTCATGATCGAGAGCGCCGTCGAGCGGCAGCTTGCGGTCGACGACGGCAGCAAGAATTTTTGCCGCGGCGGCGCGCGCCTGCATGCCGGGTTTAGCCGGTGCGGAACGCTCGGCGGAGGGCTTTTGCTTGCGGAATGGCTTCTTCGTGCCGTCTGAATTCAAGACCACGGACCTTTTGGCGGTTGCGAACCACCGCGACCAAGGCCCGTATCCGGAACAGAGCGCGATTTGCGCGACGGATTAGCAGCACGCGCCGGCGACGTCGAGACATTCATGCCGCCTTGCGCCATGTCATACAGGGCAGCGATGCGGTTTTCCGTGTTCGGATGGGTCGAAAACAGATTGTCCATCCGCTCTCCGGAGAGCGGATTGATGATGAACATATGTGCCGTCGCCGGATTGCGCTCGGCATCCTCGTTCGGAACATGGGCGGCACCGCGCGCGATCTTGCCGAGCGCCGAAGCGAGCCAGAGCGGATTGCCGCAGATCTCGGCGCCGCGGCGGTCGGCCGAATATTCGCGCGTGCGGCTGATCGCCATCTGCACCAGCATGGCGGCGAGCGGCGCCACGATCATCGCGACGATGACGCCGATGAAGCCGAGAGGATTGCTGTTGTTGTCACGATTGCCCCCGAAGAAGAAAGCGAAGTTGCCAAGCATCGAGATCGCACCGGCAAGTGTTGCCGTGATCGTCATCGTCAGCGTGTCGCGGTTCTGAATATGCGCCAGTTCATGCGCCATTACGCCCGCGACCTCTTCGGGAGACAATGCGCTGAGCAGGCCGGTCGAGGCGGCCACGGCAGCATTGTCGGGATTGCGGCCGGTGGCGAAGGCATTCGGCTGCGGGCTGTCGTAGAGATAGACCTTCGGCATCGGCAACCCGGCATTGCCGGCGAGATCGCGCACGATCCGGAAAAACTCAGGCGCGTTGCGCTCGTCGACCTCCTGCGCGCGATAGGCCGAAAGCACCATCCGGTCGGAATTCCAGTAGGAGAAGAAATTCATGCCGGCGGCAATGACGAAGGCGATCATCATGCCGGCCCGACCGCCGATCAGGAAGCCGACGAACATGAAAAGCGCCGTCATGAAGGCAAGCAACATGGCAGTGCGGACGAGGTTCATTGCGGATCTCCATCTCCGATTTCGGCGTCCCAAGCTTTCAATCCCGGCGCCAGCGCATTATGATTTGGTTATTCACCAGCCATTTTCAATATTTTCCGGCAGGGAAGGCATGCAGGACGCTGATAATGACAATAGCGAAACGCCGGTAGCCGAGGGGTCGGAGCCGCGGCGCAAGATGCTGTCCCCGGCTGCCAGGCGCGCGCTTGCCGAAGCCGAAGAGCGGCGGAAGAACCAGAAACCGCTGGAACTGCCGCCGGAGACCGGCGGTCGCGGCGGAGCCGAACCGGCGCGCTTCGGCGACTATGAGATCAACGGCCGGGCGATCGATTTCTGAGTAATATTCCTATTGGCGTCTTTCGATCGGAATATGCGGATTTACGAAATCACTATGTCGAATCCGGCTAACGAGCCTTAGGCTCCAGTATTTTTGCCGTATCCTGATGTCGTCTTGACGGACGGACGTTGCCTCACCGAGGGCTTCGCCCGTGATTGCGGTCAACGCACGCCAATGCGTCGACGAAATGGGAGCCGCTCCGGAAGCCGCGAGGGACGGAGCGGCTCCATATCTCAGGCCGTCGCCTTGTTCTGCCGGTTGGCGATCAGATCGTCGACCACGGCGGGATCGGCGAGCGTCGAGGTGTCGCCGAGTGCACCGAAATCGTCCTCGGCGATCTTGCGCAGGATGCGGCGCATGATCTTTCCGGATCGGGTCTTCGGCAGGCCGGGCGCGAACTGGATCTTGTCGGGCGCGGCGATCGGGCCGATTTCCGCCCGCACATGTTTCACCAGTTCCTGGCGAAGCGCGTCCGAACCATCGTGACCAGCCATCAGCGTCACATAGCAATAGATACCCTGGCCCTTGATCGGATGCGGATAACCGACAACAGCAGCTTCCGAAACCAGATTGTGCGAGACGAGTGCCGATTCCACCTCTGCTGTGCCGAGCCGATGGCCGGAGACGTTCAGCACGTCGTCGACACGGCCGGTGATCCAGTAATAACCGTCCGCATCGCGCCGGCAGCCGTCGCCGGTGAAATACTTGCCCTTATAGGTGGAGAAGTAGGTCTGGATGAAGCGCTCGTGATCGCCGTAGACCGTGCGCATCTGACCCGGCCAGCTGTCGGTGATGCACAGATTGCCGTCGGCCGGGCCGTCCAGCACCTTGCCCTCATTGTCGACCAACTGCGGTTTGATGCCGAAGAACGGGGTCGTCGCCGAACCGGGTTTCAGATCGGTGGCACCTGGCAGCGGCGTGATCATATGGCCGCCGGTTTCCGTCTGCCACCACGTGTCGATGACAGGGCAACGCTTGTCGCCGACGACATTGTAATACCACTCCCAGGCTTCGGGGTTGATCGGCTCGCCAACGGTGCCGAGCAGGCGTAGCGAAGAGCGCGAGGAGCGCGTGACGAAGTCGTCGCCGGCGCCCATCAGCGAGCGGATCGCTGTTGGCGCCGTATAGAAGATATTGACGTTATGCTTGTCGATGACTTCCCAGAAGCGGCCCTGGTCCGGGAAATTCGGCACGCCCTCGAACATCAGCGTCGTTGCGCAGTTGGCGAGCGGCCCATAGACAATATAGGAGTGGCCGGTGACCCAGCCGACATCGGCCGTGCACCAGTAGACGTCGCCGTCGTGATAATCGAAGACATATTCATGCGTCATCGCCGCATAGACGAGATAACCGCCGGTCGTGTGCAGCACGCCTTTCGGCTTACCGGTTGAGCCTGACGTATAAAGAATGAAGAGCGGATCTTCCGCCTTCATCTTCACCGGCGGGCATTCCGCCTTCACGGTGGCGATTTCCTGGTGATGCCAGAGATCGCGGCCTGGCGCCCAGCCGGTCTTGCCACCGGTGCGGCGAACGACCAGAACCTTCTCCACGATCACGTGCTGGCGTGCCGCGATATGAATTGCGGTATCAGTATTGTCCTTCAGCGGCACCGGCTTGCCGCCGCGCACACCTTCGTCGCATGTGATGACGAAGGTGGATTCGCAGTCAACGATGCGCCCCGCTAAGGCCTCCGGCGAGAAACCGCCGAAGACGACCGAATGCACCGCGCCGATGCGGGCACAGGCGAGCATCGCAGAGGCGGCTTCCGGGATCATCGGCATATAGATGGTGACGCGATCGCCCTTTTTGACGCCGTGCTTCTTCAAGACGTTCGCCATCCGGCAGACATGCTCGTAGAGCTCGTTATAGGTGACCTTCTTGTCGATATAGGGGTTGTCACCTTCCCAGATGATCGCCACCTGGTCGCCATTCGTTTTCAGATGTCGGTCGATACAGTTGTAGGAGACGTTGGTCTGGCCGTCCTCGAACCACTTGATCGAGACCTTGCCGGTAAAGGAGGTGTTCTTGACCTTGGTATAGGGCTTGAACCAGTCGATCCGCTTGCCGTGCTTGCCCCAGAACTTGTCCGGGTTCTCGACGCTTTCCTCGTACCATTTCAGGTACTTTTCCTTATCGATCAGGGCGCGCGCCTTCACCGGCTTCGTAACCGGATAGATCTTCTCCGACATGGAACTCCTCCTCATGGGACATGCGATGGGCCGCGCCGGCAAAGCGGGCCTGGATTTCAAATCAGGGCAATTCATAGCAGTTCGCATCGTGGCGGCAATTAGACAAAGGTCATTTCATTTTGGAAGAATTGCAATTCTGCGACAGTGCGGTTATATAGCGGCATATTTCTCGGACATTGTGGTGACAATCCACGGACCGCGACCGGCGCGGACGATAGAAGGACTATATCCATGGCTCAAACACTGCTCATGCCGAAGGCGACAGCCATCTGGCTCGTCGACAATACGGCACTGTCTTTCGATCAGATTGCGCAGTTCTGCAAACTGCATCCGCTCGAAGTCAAGGCGATCGCCGATGGCGAAGCGGCGCAGGGTATCAAGGGCCTCGACCCGATCTCGACGGGACAGCTCTCCCGCGACGAGATCGCCCGCGCCGAAGCCAATCCGAACCACAAGCTGAAGCTTTCCGAACCAAAGGTGCGCGTGCCGGAATCCAAGCGCCGCGGCCCGCGTTATACGCCGGTTTCGAAGCGTCAGGACCGCCCGAACGCCATTCTCTGGCTCGTTCGCAACCATCCGGAGCTGAAGGACGCGCAGATTTCCCGCCTCGTCGGCACGACGAAATCGACCATCGAGCAGATCCGCGAGCGCACCCACTGGAACTCGGCCAACCTGGCGCCGATGGATCCGGTAACGCTCGGCCTCTGCAGCCAGATCGATCTGGACATGGAAGTGGAAAAGGCCTCCAAGGGTCGTCCGCTGCCGACCGCCGCCGAGCTTGGCGCGACGCTGCAATCGGCACAGGAAACCGAGCGCCTGACCCCGAGCTACGAGCGCGAAGAGGAAAAGGAAATCGATGCCGACGCCGTCTTCCGCAAGCTGAGCTCGCTGCGCTCAGCCCCGAAGGACGAGGACGACGACCAGTACTGAGATATCGGTTATCTCATGAAAAACCCCGCCGGTCTGGCGGGGTTTTTTATTGCCTATTGCCTGTAGAAGATCACGACGCGCTTTAGCTGCGGAACAGGGTGAGGATGTTCTGCGCCGAGCTGTTGGCAATCGACAGCGACTGGACGGCCAGTTGCTGCTGCGTCTGCAACGCCGAGAGCCTGCTCGATTCCTCTTCCATATCGGCATCGACCAGACGTCCGACGCCGGAGTCGATTGAATCGTGAAGACCGCTGACGAAATTTTCCTGGAGCTGGATACGGGTCGAGATCGAGCCGAGAGCCGAGCCGGCGGCGGTCATGGCGCCGAGGACCAATTCGACGCCGGTCAAGGCCGCGTCGAGCTGGCCCTGGGTGAAACCGGTAATGTCGAGATCATAGATCGACGCCATGACGATAACTTTGCCGCCATAGGTTCCGTTGAAAGCCGTGCCGATGATGCCGCTGGTCGTTTCGATCGCGCCGGTGCTGGTCATGCCGAAGAGCACGTTTCCAAGCGTGCCTGAATCGAGCACATAGTCCGTCGTCTTGACCGAGACGGCATTGCTGCCGTCGCGGACGAAGGACGAGACGACGCTCTTCGTGCCGGAAGCGCCGGCGACCCAGTTTTCACCCGAGAAGGATGCCGATTGGGCGATGCTGAGCAGCTGCTCCTGCAGCTGATCGAGCTCCTGCTGGATCTTCGTCTTGTCGACGCCTTTTTCCGTGGCGGCGACGATCTTCGCCTTGATTTCGCTGACGATGTCGAGGGCACTGTCCATGGCCGAATAGGCGGTATCGACCTTCGCCGCGCCGAGACCGAGGGCATCCGAGACGGCCGAAAGCGCTTTATTGTCAGAACGCATGGTCGTTGCGATCGACCAATAGGCGGCATTATCAGCCGCCTTTTCAACACGATAACCCGAGGAAACGCGACCCTGGGTGTCCTTGAGACTATCGTTTACACCGCGCAAAGTCTGCAGCGCTGCCATGGCAGCGTTGTTGGTGAGGATGCTTGTCATGATCCGTTCCACAATCGTTGAGAAAGGGGCAATCCGGACTAAGCCGGTAACGGCGACCGCGTCATGCAAAGCCTGCTATGCAAGCCATTGCCGTTAACAAATGCTTGCATCGATATGGTTAACAATTCCTCAATTAGACTTACCGAAAGTTTAATTCACATCGGCAGCGAGCCGAACCCGCGCGCCCGCAGCGCCTCGGCGATTTCTTCCAAAATCGTTGGATCATCAATGGTTGCAGGCATTTTCCAGGGTATGCCGTCGGCGATTTTCTGCATGGTGCCGCGCAGGATTTTGCCGGAGCGCGTCTTCGGCAACCGGTTAACGATGATGGCCATCTTGAAGGCGGCGACGGGTCCGATCGAATCACGAATCATCGCCACGACCTCTGATTCGATCACCGTCGCCTCACGGGAAACATGGCGCTTCAGCACCAGGAAACCGCAGGGCACCTGACCCTTCAGCGCATCGATCACGCCGATAACAGCGCATTCGGCGATATCGGGATGACGCGCACAGACCTCCTCCATGGCCCCTGTCGAGAGCCGATGACCGGCGCAATTGATGATGTCGTCGGTGCGCGACATGATGAAGAGATAGCCGTCTTCATCGACATATCCGGCGTCAGCCGTCTTGTAGTAGCCCGGAAACTCATCGAGATAAGCCGATCGAAAACGCTGGTCGGCGTTCCAGAGGGTCGGCAGACAGCCGGGCGGCAAGGGCAGCTTCACGACGATATTGCCGAGCGTTCCGGCCTCGATCGGATGGCCGGCATCGTCGAGCACCGCGATCTCATAACCGGGCATCGGCAGCGCCGGCGAACCGTGCTTGACGGGAAGGGCGCCGAGACCGAGCGGATTTGCGGCGATCGGCCAGCCGGTCTCCGTCTGCCACCAATGATCGATGACGGGTATGCCGAGCATGCGCTCCGCCCATTTCAGGGTCTCCGGATCCGCCCTTTCGCCGGCAAGAAACAGCGCCCGCAAATCCGGCATCGGATATTTGCGTATCAGATCGCCGTCCGCGTCCTCCCGCCGAATAGCGCGGAACGCCGTCGGCGCCGTGAATAGCACCCGCACCTTATGCTCCGAAACGATGCGCCAGAATGTGCCGGCATCCGGAGTACCGACCGGTTTTCCCTCGAAGATCAAGGTGGTTACGCCTGATATCAGCGGAGCGTAGACGATATAGGAATGCCCGACGACCCAACCGATATCCGAAGCCGTCCAGAAGACCTCACCCGGCTTCAAGCCGTAGATATTCCGCATCGACCAGTTGAGCGCAACCATATGGCCGCCATTGTCGCGCACCACACCCTTCGGCTGGCCCGTGGTGCCGGAGGTGTAGAGGATATAGAGCGGATCGGTCGCCTTGACCGAAACACAGGCGACCTCGGCGCCGCGATGGCGCGCCACTGCCGTCTCGAAATCCTGATCGCGGCCATTGACGAGATCTGCCCGAAGCTCCGGCCGCTGCAGCACCAGGCAACGCTCCGGCTTCGAACCCGCGATCTCGATCGCCTGGTCGACCAAGGGCTTATAGACAATGATACGGCCGGGCTCGAGCCCACAGCTTGCGGTGATCACCAGCTTCGCACCGCAATCGTCGATGCGCGCTGCAAGTTCGCTGGCGGCAAATCCACCGAAAACGACGGAGTGAACCGCACCGATGCGAGCGCAGGCGAGCATCGAAAAGACCGCCTGCGGTAGCATCGGCATATAGAGGATCACGCGATCGCCCCTGCCGATGCCGAATTCGAGCAGCGTTGCGGCGATCGCCTTTACCTCGACAAGCACCTCGTCGTAAGTGAAACGCCGCTTCTCGCCGGTCATCGCGCTGTCGAAGATAACGGCTGTCTCGCCGCCGCGCCCGGCAGCGATATGCCGGTCCAGGCAATTGTGGCAGGTATTGGTTTCCCCGGCTGAGAACCAACGGCCATAGACACCGTCGTCGGGCGAGAACACCCGCTCCGGCGGTTTGAACCAGTCTATGTCGGCAGCGGCTTCACGCCAGAAGGCTTCGGGATCGCGTTTCCAGGCCGCGTAGACCTGATGATAGTCGTTCTGCATCTGCTCCTCCCCAGGACATGCACGCCTCGATATCAATCTAGGCAGCGGTGAGAGGAACGGGAAGCCCGACCAAAGCAGAGTTTCAGCGCGCGCCGAAAATCGCCGATCCGACGCGGACGCTGGTGGCGCCGAAGGCGATTGCCATCTCGTAGTCACCGGACATTCCCATGGAAAGTTTTCCGACGCCGCATTTGGACGCAAGTCTTGCCAGCAGGGCAAAATGCGGCCCGGGATTTTCCTCGGCCGGCGGAATACACATCAAACCTTCAACAGAAAGGCCGAGCTCGTCGCGACAGAGCGCCACAAAGGCTGGCGTGTCGTCAGGAGCGATACCAGCCTTCTGCGGTTCAAGCCCGGTATTGACCTGGACGTAGAGCCGCGGCGTCTTGGCCTGCCGCTTCATCTCCTCGGCAAGCGCGCGGGCGATCTTTTCCCGGTCCACCGTCTCGATGACGTCGAAGAGCGCCACCGCGTCCGCCGCCTTGTTCGATTGCAGCGGCCCGATCAGATGCAATTCGATATCCGGACGCTCGGCCTTCAGCGCCGGCCACTTGCCCTGGCTTTCCTGCACCCGGTTCTCGCCGAAGACGCGCTGTCCCGCTTCGATGGCCGGGCGGATCGCGTCCGCCTCGAAGGTCTTCGATACCGCGACCAGCTGAACGGAACCCGCCGGCCGACCTGCCGCGCGTTCCCCGGCCGCAATCCGTGATCGCACGTCGTTCAACCGCTCTTGAAGTTCCATCGTTCTGCCTCGACATACCAGCATGAAAGGATTGGCAATGAACTAACCAGCCAACCTGTGCTTGCCAAGACCCGCCTTCGCGAAATCGCTTGCACGTGATCAAGATCGGACGCTTGCAGCGCCTGCAAAACTTGACGCTACGGTGGTTTCATGGTGAAGGTCTCGACCAACTCCCCTGATTTTCCGGAAATACGAATACGATGGCCACCGAACGTTATAATCCGCGCGATGCCGAGCCCCGCTGGCAGCAGAAATGGAATGAAGACAAGGTCTTCGAGACCGACAATGCCGATCCGCGCGAAAAATATTACGTCCTCGAAATGTTCCCCTATCCGTCGGGGCGCATCCATATGGGCCATGTCCGCAATTACGCCATGGGCGATGTCGTCGCCCGCTATAAGCGCGCGCGGGGCTATAATGTGCTGCACCCGATGGGCTGGGACGCTTTCGGCATGCCGGCAGAGAACGCCGCCATGGAGCGCGGCGTGCATCCCGCTTCCTGGACGTACCAGAATATCGGCTCGATGAAGGCGCAGTTGAAGGCCATGGGGCTCTCGCTGGACTGGAGCCGCGAATTCGCCACCTGCGATGTCGAATATTACCAGCACCAGCAGCATCTCTTCCTGGATTTCCTGGAAAAGGGCTTGGTTTACCGCAAGCAGTCGAAGGTCAATTGGGATCCTGTCGACAACACTGTGCTCGCCAACGAACAGGTGATCGATGGCCGCGGCTGGCGTTCCGGTGCGCTGGTCGAACAGCGCGAACTGACGCAGTGGTTCTTCAAGATCACCGATTTCAGCCAGGATCTGCTCGACGCGCTGGACACGCTTGAACAGTGGCCGGAAAAAGTGCGGCTGATGCAGAAGAACTGGATCGGCCGCTCGGAAGGCCTGACGATTCGTTGGGAGATTGTGCCGGAAACGGCGCCTGCCGGCGAGAGCGAGGTCACGGTCTATACCACCCGGCCGGACACGCTGTTCGGCGCCTCCTTCCTGGCGATCGCCGCCGATCACCCGCTGGCAAAGGATGCCGCCGCAAAGAATGCCGATATCGAAGCCTTCTGCGAGGAGTGCCGCCGTGCCGGCACGTCGCTCGCCGCACTCGAGACCGCCGAAAAGAAAGGCATGGATACCGGTATCCGCGTCAGACATCCGCTTGATCCCTCCTGGGAGCTGCCTGTCTATATCGCCAACTTCGTCCTGATGGATTACGGCACCGGCGCGATCTTCGGCTGCCCGTCAGGCGACCAGCGCGACCTTGATTTTGCTCGCAAATACGGCCTGCCGGTCGTGGCCGTCGTCATGCCGAGGGATGGCGACGCTGCGAGCTTTGCCGTCAGCGATACCGCCTATGACGGTGAGGGCGTGATGATCAATTCGCGCTTCCTCGACGGCAAGACGACGGAGGAGGCCTTCAATATCGTTGCCGACCGCCTGGCGGCCGCTTCGCTCGGCAATGCGCCGCAGGGCGAGCGCAAGGTCAATTTCCGCCTGCGCGACTGGGGCATTTCCCGTCAGCGTTATTGGGGCTGCCCGATCCCGGTCATCCACTGCGATGATTGCGGCGTCGTGCCGGTGCCGAAGAAGGACCTGCCGGTCAAGCTGCCCGACGACGTTACCTTCGATCAGCCCGGCAACCCGCTCGACCGTCATCCGACCTGGCGTCATGTCTCCTGCCCGACCTGCGGCAAGGATGCCCGCCGCGAGACGGATACGATGGATACTTTTGTCGATTCGAGCTGGTATTTCACCCGCTTTACCGCGCCCTGGGAAGGAAAACCAACCGATCCCGAAGCCGCGAACCGCTGGCTGCCGGTCGACCAGTATATCGGCGGCATCGAGCACGCGATCCTGCACCTGCTCTATTCGCGCTTCTTCACCCGCGCCATGCGCGAAACCGGTCACGTGGCGGCCACCGAACCCTTCAAGGGTCTCTTCACCCAGGGCATGGTGGTCCACGAAACCTATAGCCGCGGTGCCGGCGCCAGCCGCGAGTGGGTGGCCCCTGCCGATATCCGCATCGACGAACTCGACGGCAAACGCCGGGCCTTCCTGCTGACCAACAACGAGGAAGTTGCGATCGGCTCGATCGAGAAGATGTCGAAGTCGAAAAAGAACGTCGTCGATCCCGACGATATCATCGCCTCCTATGGCGCCGATACCGCCCGTTTCTTCGTTCTGTCCGACTCTCCGCCCGAGCGTGATGTCATTTGGTCCGAGGCGGGTGTCGAAGGCGCCCATCGTTTCACCCAACGCCTGTGGCGGCTGATTTCGGAAGCCGCGGACGCACTCTCCGCCGTCGCAGCTGCGCCGGCGAGCGAGGGGGAAGCCTTGCCGATCTCACAGGTCGCCCACAAGACGCTGAAGGCTGTCGAAAACGATTATGACAAGCTCTGGTTCAACAAGGCCGTCGCCCGCATCTATGAACTCGTGAACGCACTGGCCGCACCGCTGACCAGGGTTGCGGCGGGAGAGGGTGATGCCGCCTATCGCGCGGCAGTCCGCGATGCCGCAGAGATCCTGATCCAGCTGGTCGCACCGATGACGCCGCATCTGGCTGAGGAGTGCTGGACGGCGCTCGGCAATGAAGGGCTGCTTGCCCGGACAAGCTGGCCGCGCTACGACGAAACGCTCGTTGTCGAAAACGACGTCGTTCTGCCGGTACAGATCAACGGCAAGAAACGCGCCGAATTGACAATTTCTCGCGATGCAGATCAGAATGCCGTCACCGCCGCCGTGCTGGATCTGGATGCGGTGAAGAACGCGCTGAACGGACAGGCACCGAAGAAGATCATCGTGGTTCCCCAAAGGATTGTAAACATTGTCGTTTGATATCGCTTGCAAGCTGGCTCGCAATGCCGGCATCGCCATGATCCTTGCCTCCGCGGCTTTTCTCTCTGCCTGCCAGGTCCGGCCGCTTTACTCCGAGAATTCCGGTCTCACCGAAAAGCTTTCCTCCGTCGGCTTTTCCTCGGCAGGCAGCCGGGTTGAACAGCAGGTTCGCAATCACCTGATCTTCTTTGCAGCACGTGGCGCCGGCGAAGCCGCAAACCCGCAATATCAGGTTGAGATGCACGCCACCTCGAGCGTCGCCGATACGCTGCTTCAGGAATCCGGCGATACGTCGAAAGCCGGCCGGGTGACCGTCACCGTCACCTACACGCTGCGTGCCATAACCGACAATCATGTCATCAAGGCCGGCAGCCGTCAGGCCACAGCGCTGGTGGATTTCTCCGAACAGCAATTTGCCAAGCAGCGGGCGATCCGTGATGCCGAGAACCGCGCAGCGGATCAGGCGGCGGAATTCGTAGGGGCCGACATCGCCGCTGCCCTCAGCCGCTGAGGCGAGATGTGGCAGAGATAAAATCCCACGAATTCGAGACCTTTCTGCAGAAATCGGCGCGGAACTATCGGATCTTCGTCATCTATGGGCCGGATCGCGGCCTCGTTTCGGAACGGGCGGGTCTGCTTGCCGGTAAAAGTGGTGTGGCCCTCGACGACCCATTCTCGCTGACGAAGCTCGATATCGGCGATCTGCAGAAGGATCCCGGACGATTGGTCGATGAGGTCCAGTCGATCGGGCTGTTCGGCGGTGAGAAGCTGATTTGGATCCGCGGCGCCGCAAACGAAAAATACCTCGTCGATTCCCTGGCCCTGCTCGCCGAAAAACCACTCGAAGCCGCCTATCTAATCGTGGAGGCCGGCGACCTGAAAAAGGGTTCGCTGCTGCGCAAGACCGCCGAAGCCGCGCGATCTGTCATGACGATCCCCTCTTACGCCGATGACAGCCGTGCTCTGAATACGCTGATCGATACCGAACTCGGTGCAGAGAAACTCGGTATCACGCCGGCCGCGCGGCAGGCGCTGATCGCACTGATTGGCGGTGATCGCATCGCTTCCCGAAACGAGGTGCGCAAGCTCGCGCTCTATTGTCGCGGCGCCGATACGGTTGAAGAACATCACGTTACCGAAATAATTGGCGATGCCAGCGCGATCTCCGTCGACGATGCCGTCGACGCGATTCTCAGCGGCGATCTCACGGCCTTTCTGCACGCCATGCAGAAGATCAGCAGTTCAAAAACCGCAATCTTTCTCGTGCTTCAGGCATGCCTGAAGCAGTTTCAGCTTCTCGATACGATGCGCGCTGAAATGGAGGAAAAACGCCTGCAGCCGCCTCAGATCATGCAGACCATGGGGCGGTATCTGCATTTTCGCCGCAAGCCGATCATCGAACAGGCGCTGCGCCAATGGACCGCCGAAAGCATCGCCCGTGAATCCAATCGCCTGCAGGCCGCAATTCTGCAGAGTCGGCGGCGCCAGGTACTGGAAGACAGCGTTGCGATGCAAACGCTTCTTTCCACCACCCTTCAATCCGGTCGAAAATCGGCGTGATTTGGAGCGCTTCAGCTGCTAACCGAAGCACGCTCTGCCCCTTCACGCCCTTCTGGACGGAAAACCGCTTCGCTATTTTCTGGGAATCGCTCTAACGCCGCTCGAGCAAGCGGCAGATTTCCTCGAGCTGCTCCAGCGACTTGTAGGAAATTTTAATCTGCCCGCCACTGGTTTTGTGATTGATCGCAACGTCAAGGCCGAGGGCATCGGAAAGTGTTCTTTCCAGGGCCAGCGTGTCGGAATCCTTCTGATCGCGCCGTAGGGCCGGCGGAGGCTCGGATTGTGCCTTGATATTGTTCTGCGCCAGCTTCTCCGCATCGCGGACCGACATGCCCTTCGCAACGATCGTACGGGCAAGACTGGCCGGATCCGGCGTCGAAACCAGCGCGCGTGCGTGCCCGGCCGACAGGCTGCCGGCAGCAAGCAGATCACGAACCGGGTCCGGCAGTTTCAACAGGCGCAGAGAATTGGCAACGTGGCTGCGGCTTTTGCCGATGATCTCGCCGAGGTCGTTCTGGGTGTAGCCATATTCTGCGATGAGCTGCTCATAGCCCAAGGCTTCCTCAAGCGGATTGAGATCCGCGCGCTGCACGTTTTCGACAATGGCGATTTCCAACGCCGTCTTGTCATCGACGTCACGGACAATGACTGGAATTTCGATCAATCCGGCAAGCTGAGCGGCGCGCCAGCGGCGCTCACCAGCGATGATTTCATATCGATCCCGCGATATCGTTCGCACCACGATCGGCTGCACGATACCATGCTGACGAATGGAGCTTGCGAGATCGTGCAGCTCAGCGTCATCGAAGAAACGACGAGGATTGCGGGGGTTACGGCTGACGAACTCGATCGGGATCATCCTGTCGGCACTGATGGTCCGCTCGGCTTCCACCGGGACAGGCTGATCCATTTCGCCTATCAGCGCCGCGAGGCCACGGCCCAATCGCCTTTTCGATACATCGTCATTCATGATCTACACTCACCTACACCCCTGAAATGATATTACGCGGCCAGTCTCTGGCGCTCCCGTTGAATGACCTCTGAGGCCAGTTGCAGATAGGCCTGGCTGCCCGCGCATTTCAGATCATAGAGAATAGCTGGCTTGCCGTAGGACGGCGCCTCGGAAACCCGGACATTGCGCGGAATTAACGTATGGTAAACCTTTTCGCCGAGATGGGTGCGCACATCATTGACCACTTGCTGGGCGAGATTGTTGCGCGCATCAAACATTGTCAAGACGATCCCCTGGATATCCAGGCGCGGATTCACCGTTCGACGAACCTGGCTGACGGTCTCGAGCAACTGGCTCAGCCCCTCCAGCGCGAAAAATTCACATTGCAGCGGCACCAGCACGGAATGCGCGGCCGCCATGGCATTCATCGTCAAAAGATTGAATGACGGCGGGCAATCCAGAAGAATATAGGAGAACGCCATTGCTTCAGGCGAAGACAAGGCTTTCCGCAATTTGAAGACTCGATCGCTTTGCTGCGAGATTTCCATCTCGACGCCAAGCAGATCCATCGTCGACGGGACGATAAAAAGATTGGGAACCACTGTTTCGAGCGTCACCTCGGTGATACCGCGATCGCCAACCATCAGATCATAGGAGGAGAGTTTGCGATCGCGACGGTCGATACCGAGGCCGGTGCTGGCATTGCCTTGCGGATCGAGATCAACGATCAAGACACGCTCGCCAATGGCAGCAAGAGCCGTTGCCAGGTTGATTGCGGTGGTTGTTTTGCCAACACCACCCTTCTGATTTGCGATGGTGATAATCCGGTGTCGTTCGCCAGCCATTGCCGCAATATCCGATCTGTTAAACCAAGCGCCGGAGATTTGATACTTCCAAAATAACAGATTCCTGCTCGACGGCGCTCTTATGTTCTAACAGATCGAATTCCCACCGACCACGTGCTTTGTCGATTTCCCGCAGGTAATCCCGGCCTTTATGAAAAAAGCCACGGCAATTTTGCTTGCCCAGCATCCACGGAGCCGAATAGTCCATGAGCCCGTCCAGGTCGGCCAACGCTCGGGCTGAAATCGCACCGCAGTCGCCAATCTCGGCATAGGCATCTTCGATTCGATTGGTATGCACACTCCCACGCGCCTGCGTCTCTCGCAGCGCTGTCCGCAGAAAGGCCGCCTTTTTATGGTTGCTTTCGACCAGATGCACCCAGCCGCTTTGCAGCTCGGCCAGAAAAATCGCCGTAATAACGCCCGGAAAGCCCCCGCCACTGCCGAGATCAACCCAGGTGATCGGTTGAGGATGGATCTGAAACACCTGGCTGCTATCAGCGATATGCCGGTGCCATAGATCTTCGAGTGTCGACGGCGCCACCAGATTGATCGTTTTGGCCCACTTCTGAAAAAGTACCGCGAAGTGTTGAAGCCGTTCCTGTGTTTCACGTGAAACACGCAAACCGTTTAATTCCATTCCGAAAGACTTTCAAATCTCGTCGTCAGGCGCTTTGACGCTCGGCAGACGTTAGGCGGCGCAAATGCACAAGCAGCAATGCGATTGCCGCCGGCGTCATCCCCTCAACGACGGAGGCCTGGGCAATGTTGAAGGGGCGAGCCGCGCTGAGCTTCACCTTGAGTTCGTTGGAGAGGCCGGAAAGCGCATCGTAATCGAAATCGAGCGGTATCTGCCGTTGCTCGTCGCGTTGCTGATCGGCAATCGCCGTGGCTTGCCGATCCAGATAAACTGAATAGCCGGCCTCAATTTCCAACGCTTCCGCGACCTTGGATCCCATCGTACCAAATGTCTCAGGCCAAACACGGCGAAGTTCAGCAAAATCATAATACGGATAGGACAACAAATCATAAGCGGTTCGGCGCTGCCCATCGAGATTGATATTCAAGCCGGCCCGCCGCGCTTCATTCGGCGTAACGGTTAGCGAATGCAAGAGCGCTCGACCCATTTCCATCTCATTCTGATAGGCTGTAAATCGCTGCGCGCGTGCGCCGTTGGCGCAGCCCAACCGCATGGCCAATGGCGTCAACCGCATATCGGCATTGTCAGCACGCAAAGTCAGCCGATATTCCGCCCGCGAGGTAAACATTCGATACGGCTCCGTAACGCCACGTGACGTGAGATCGTCGATCATGACGCCAATATATGAGCTGGTCCGACTAAAATGAAACGGATCCGAATCGCTGCTCTGCAACGCCGCGTTTAGACCTGCAGCCAAGCCTTGGGCGGCCGCCTCCTCATAGCCGGTGGTGCCATTGATCTGGCCCGCAAGAAAGAGACCTTTCAGCCGTTTGACTTCCAACGACGGCGTCAACTCTCTCGGGTCAACGTGATCATATTCGATTGCATAGCCGGGTTGCAGAATTCTTGCCGCTTCAAGCCCGGGAATTGTCTTGATGAAATCTGCCTGGACGTCCGCCGGCAAAGAGGTGGAAATACCGTTCGGATAAACTGTGTCGTCGTCCAGTCCCTCGGGCTCGAGAAAGACTTGATGCCCATCCCGCTCTCCAAATTTTACCAGCTTGTCTTCGATAGACGGGCAATAGCGAGGACCGACGCCTTCGATCTGTCCGGAATACATCGCCGATCGCATGATGTTGTCGACAATGATGCGATGGGTCGCTTCAGTCGTCCTGGTGACCCCGCATTCGATCTGCGGCGTCGTAATCCTGTCGGTCATAAAGGAGAAGGGCACGAGTTCCTCGTCAGCCCCCTGCCGGCCGACGGATTGCCAGTCTATGGTCTTTCCGTCCAACCGCGCCGGTGTCCCGGTCTTCAGTCGTCCCAAGCGCAATCCCAGCCTGGCCAGCGTGGCAGACAGCCCGATCGACGGCGCTTCACCGACACGACCGGCCGGCGTCTTTTCCGAACCGATATGAATAAGTCCACGCAGGAAGGTTCCAGTCGTCAAAACGACGGCAGGAGTCTTTAGGGTTCGACCATCCTTCATGACCACCCCGGCAACACGCCCGTCGACAACGTCCAGATCAAACGCATCGCCTTCGACGATGTCCAGACCAGGTGTGGCCTCAATCGCCGCCAGCATCGCCAAACGATAGAGCTTTCGATCGGCCTGGGTTCGCGGTCCTCGAACGGCTGCCCCTTTTTTCTTGTTCAGCATCCTGAACTGAATGCCCGCAGCGTCGGCGATACGACCCATCAGGCCATCCATAGCGTCGATCTCGCGAACCAAGTGACCCTTACCAAGCCCGCCGATTGCCGGATTGCAGGACATCACACCGATCGTGTCCCGCCTGTGCGTCACCAAGGCGGTTTTCGCACCGAGCCGCGCGGCCGCGCTGGCGGCTTCCGACCCCGCATGGCCGCCACCGATCACGATCACATCATAGACATTATCGGTCATTCAAGACTCCAGATCGTGTGTACGTTTCACGTGAAACCAGCCATAAACGTGACACCGATCGCGTTTCACGTGAATCATTTCCCGATACAAAACTCCGAGAAGATCACCCCAAGCAGCTGTTCGACATCCACTCTTCCGGTAATTCTCCCCAAATACTCGGCGGCAATTCGAAGCTGCTCGGTCCGCAGTTCGAGATTTACGTCCTTCTGCGTAATCGCAGTATCAAGCGCCGCCAAACATTTCGTTAGCGAATCTTTATGCCGTTGCCGACTGGGGATCGCCATGGACAGGCCGCTGAACCGCGCTGCGACATTGTCGCCGATCAACTGCCGCAATTCCAGCAAGCCGTCACCGGTTGTCGTCGAAATCTGCAGATCGTACCGGTCCGAGCCGACCTCAACCAGATCCTTCTTCGTCCCGACTGTAACATGAGGCCAAGTTGCCTCCAAGTCTCCAGGGAGCAGCGGATTCGCCATGTCGACCAGGACCAGCACAAGATCGGCATCGCGAAGTGCAACACGCGCGCGCCGAACGCCCTCCATTTCCACCCGGTCCTCAGCGTCCCGCAGGCCGGCTGTGTCATAGAGCTTGATCAGGTAGCCATCGATATCGAGATCGACCTGCAGAACATCGCGGGTGGTGCCGGCGATCTCGGTGACGATCGCAACATCGCGCCGCGCCAGGGCATTCAGCAGGCTCGATTTTCCGGCGTTCGGCGCACCGGCGATGACCACCTTGAAGCCGTCTCTGATAATCTCACCTGCCGAAGCCGCCGCCAAATGGTGTTCGATATCGGTGCGAAGCTTACCCATATCGGCCCAGACCATGTCCGATACCGACCCTGGAACATCATCCTCGTCGGGAAAATCAAGTTCCGCCTCGATCAACGCTCGTGCGCGCGTTAATCGTTCCGCCCACGCATCGTAAATTGCGGAAAGTCCGCCGGCGCTATGTTCGACCGCAAGGCGTCGCTGCATTTCCGTCTCGGCGCCGATGAGGTCGGCCAGTCCTTCGACCTCGACCAGGTCAAGCTTGCCGTTCTCAAAAGCCCGGCGGGAGAACTCACCCTCAACAGCCATTCGAACACCTGGAATGTCGCCAAGCGTGTGAAACAGCGCCGCCAGGACAGCCTTGCTGCCATGGAGCTGTAGCTCCGCGACATCTTCCCCGGTAAATGAATTTGGCCCCGGAAAAAACAGCACCAGACCACTGTCGATCGGTTGGTCGTTACGAGTCCGAATCGTTCGGTGCGATGCGGATCGAGCTTTCGGCACCGAGCCGACGAGGCTCACCAATATGTCTCTGGTCAGCGGACCGCTGATGCGAATAACCGAAACACCTGAAGGTGCAGCACCGCTCGATAGCGCATATATGGTATCAGTCAACATGGCCATATTGCCTGGTTAATCTTCGAATTCGAATCGGTTCCTCCTAAATAGAAAAGCTGGCGACATCATCACGATGCCTCCAGCTCTCATAGGATGAATCCGGCTAAGGATTATGTATTCATCGAATCGAAGAAGTCGGAATTGTTCTTCGTCTGCTTCAGCTTGTCGATCAGGAATTCGATCGCATCGGTCGTGCCCATTGGCGCAAGGATGCGGCGGAGCACAAAGATCTTCTGCAGATCCTGGCGTGGGACGAGAAGGTCTTCCTTGCGCGTGCCGGACTTGAGGATGTCCATCGCCGGGAAGATGCGCTTGTCGGCGACCTTGCGATCAAGGACGATTTCCGAGTTGCCGGTGCCCTTGAATTCTTCGAAGATCACTTCATCCATACGGCTGCCGGTATCGATCAGCGCCGTGGCGATGATCGTCAAGGAACCGCCTTCCTCGATATTGCGCGCCGCACCGAAGAAGCGCTTAGGACGCTGCAACGCATTGGCGTCGACACCGCCGGTCAGGACCTTGCCTGAGGAGGGAACCACGGTGTTGTAGGCACGGCCGAGGCGCGTGATCGAATCGAGCAGGATGACGACGTCGCGCCCATGTTCGACAAGACGCTTTGCCTTTTCAATGACCATTTCCGCCACCTGGACGTGACGTACGGCCGGTTCGTCGAAGGTCGAGGAGATGACCTCGCCGCGAACGGAACGCTGCATGTCGGTCACTTCCTCAGGACGCTCATCGATCAGAAGAACGATGAGATAGCACTCCGGATGGTTCGCGGTAATCGAATGCGCGATATTCTGCAGCAGCACGGTCTTACCGGTGCGGGGCGGCGCGACGATCAGTCCACGCTGGCCCTTGCCGAGCGGCGCCACCAGGTCGATCACGCGCGGCGACAGATCCTTGGTGGTGGGAATATCGAGTTCCATCTTGAAACGCTCGTTCGGATAGAGCGGCGTCAGATTGTCGAAATGAACCTTATGACGAATCTTTTCCGGATCGTCGAAATTGATAGTGTTGACCTTGAGCAGCGCAAAATAGCGCTCGCCTTCCTTCGGCCCGCGGATGGGACCTTCGACCGTATCACCTGTTTTCAGCGAGAAACGGCGGATCTGCGAGGGGGAGATATAAATATCATCTGGGCCTGGCAGATAGTTGGCATTTGCGGAACGCAGGAAACCGAAACCATCCTGGAGCACTTCGACGACACCTTCGCCGATGATTTCGACATCCTGGCTGGCGAGCATCTTGAGGATAGCAAACATCAATTCCTGTTTGCGCATCGTGCTGGCATTCTCAACCTCGAGCGATTCGGCGAAAGCCAGAAGATCCGTCGGGGATTTGCTCTTAAGTTCCTGAAGCTTCATTTCAGCCATGAAGTGACCAATACTCTTTTCAATTTCGAAGGGGAAAGGCGATGTTGGGTCGTATTCGGTACTGCGAAAGGTCTCGCAGACGACTGAACTCTACACACATGCCACGTAGATGAGATGCGCGGAAAATAGCGACTCGCAATCGCTGCCGCAAGAGGGCTGCTTAAAATGAAGCAAATTTAACCTGAGTATGGATTTTGCCTCAGAATGGCTTCACCACGACGAGGATCACGATCAGGATCATCAGCAATGTCGGTGCCTCGTTCATGAACCGCCAATAGCGCGCAGAGCGGCGGTTTTCATCCCGCTCGAAGGCTCTGACGGCACGGCTGAAGAACATATGAACGCCCGTCAGCAGCACAACGAGACCGATCTTGGCGTGCAGCCAGCCGCCTTGGAATCCATAGACCGACCAAGCGAGATAGAGGCCAAAAATCCACGTCAGCATCATCGCCGGCGTCATGATGATTCGAAGCAGCCGGCGTTCCATCACCTTGAAGGTTTCCGATTGCACCGAACCCGGTTCGGCATCGGTGTGATAGATGAACAGCCGCGGCATATAGAACAATCCAGCCATCCAGGAAATGACCGCGATGATGTGCAGTGCCTTGATCCAGAGATAGAGATTATCGGGGTTCCAGGCGAAAAGCCCGACCGCCATCAGCGCGAAGAAGACCAGCGCAAAATGGGCTCGGCGCCGGGCGTAAGCGCCAGGTCTCCGATCGGTCTGCTTCTCCATCGTCACGCCCCGCCTCGCATCCGCCCGCCACGCACACGATCGACCAGCAGACGCACATGCTCGGGGTCGGCCTGCGGCGTGATGCCGTGACCGAGATTGAAGATCAGCGGCCCATTGCCGAGATGCTGCAGAATATCGTCGATGCCCTCTTCAAGCGCCCGACCGCCGGCAACGACGCGCATAGGATCGAGGTTGCCCTGCACCGGCCCGTCCTTTTGAAGTTCGGCGGCAAAGGCCAGCGGGACAGACCAGTCGAGACCGATCGCATCCGCACCAGTCTTCTGGCGATAGGTTTTCAGCTGGTAGCCGGCGCCCTTGGCGAAAGCGATGATGCGCGCGTGTGGCCGCTGCGATTTGACCGAAGCGATCATCCGCGCAACCGGCCTGATCGCGAACGCCTCGAATTCCCTCTCACCGAGAACGCCGGCCCAGGAATCGAAAATCTGCACGGCATCGGCGCCGGCATCAATCTGGGCCACGAGATAATCGGCCGATACGTCAGCAAGCAGCATCAGCAGATGCTCGAAGGCGCGAGCATGCCGATACGCGAAAAGGCGGGCAGGCGCCTGATCCGGCGTGCCATGTCCGGCGATCATATAGGTCGCGACCGTCCAAGGCGCGCCGCAGAAGCCGAGCAGCGTCGTCTCGGCTGGCAGCCCCTCACGCAGCCGCCGCACCGTCTCCAGCACCGGCCTGAGATAATCGACAACCTCTTCGCCATTCAATCTGCTGATCCCGGCTTCATCGATTGGATCCATCTCAGGACCATGGCCTTCGGTGAACCGGACGTTCCGCTTCATTGCATCGGGAATGACCAGGATATCGGAAAACAGGATGGCTGCATCGAAGCCATAGCGGCGGATCGGCTGCAATGTCACTTCGACGGCGTGATCGGGCGTATAGCAAAGATCGAGAAAACTCCCTGCCTTTGCCCGTGTCTCCCGATATTCCGGCAGATAGCGCCCCGCCTGCCTCATCAGCCAGAGAGGAGGAGGGGAGAGGCTTTCGCCATCCAGAACCCTCATGATCTTTCGGCGCGTCTCGCTCAAGCGCTTCTTCCCTATAAAAAATCAAAGATATTTTAAAAGGTTTCTATTTCTTAGAGTCGGTGTCTATCAAGGATTAAAATCCATCCACCGCCGATGCCATTTGTCGCGCGCCTGCAAAAAACATCGGAAGGATTTCGCCATTTTTTCCGATGTTCGGGGAAAATCCGAATCTGAAAATGATTCCAAGTCCTTCCGGATCGGTGATTTTTCTTGTGCCTGTGGATAGGCTGTGGACCAGCTTTCAACAAATCGATCTCTTCCCCATCGTCCACAGGGTCGGCTGAAACCGATCCGCAAAATTCGAAATGTGGATAAAGAGGCATGTTTTCCCTTGCCGGAGGCTGCCTCGGCACCGTAGCTCTGTTTCATCCAGTCTTTTCAACAGGCAGCGGAAAATAGCGTGGAGAACAGAACGAACTTCTTTCATCTGCATCTGATTTCTGACTCAACGGGAGAGACTCTGATCTCCGCCGGCCGCGCCGCGTCGGCGCAGTTCAGATCCGCTCAGCCGATCGAACACGTCTATCCGCTGATCCGCAATCGCAAGCAGCTGCTGCCGGTTCTCCAAGCGATCGATGACGCCCCCGGCATTGTGCTCTACACCATTGTCGACCGGGAGCTCGCGAGCCTGATCGATGAGCGCTGCGTCGAGATGGGCGTTGCCTCGGTGAATGTGCTGGAGCCGGTCATGAATGCATTCCAGATCTATCTCGGTGCCCCGTCGCGCCGCCGGGTCGGAGCACAGCATGTGATGAATGCCGGCTACTTCGCGCGCATCGAAGCGCTGAATTTCACCATGGATCACGACGACGGTCAGATGCCGGACGATTATAACGATGCCGATGTCGTCATCATCGGCATCAGTCGTACGTCGAAAACACCGACCAGCATCTATCTCGCCAACCGAGGCATCAAGACGGCAAACATTCCGATCGTCTACGGCGTGCCATTGCCGGAGAGCCTCTTTGTCGCGACGAAACCGCTCATCGTCTGCCTGATCGCCACCACCGACCGTATTTCCCAGGTGCGGGAAAATCGGGTGCTCGGGGTGACGCAGGGCTTCGATCGCGAACACTACACCGACCGCGCCGCGATTTCGGAGGAGTTGAAATATGCCCGCTCGCTCTGTGCCCGTCACAACTGGCCGCTGATCGACGTTACGCGCCGCTCAATCGAGGAAACAGCCGCGGCAATCGTTGCCCTGCGCCCGAAGCTGCGCTAAGCGCTGACGAAATGCCGGCACTCCGAGGAACCCATGACGCCGAAACTCATTCTTGCATCGTCGAGTCCCTTTCGCCGGATGCTGATGGAAAATGCCGGTCTACCCTTCGAGGCGCATGCCGCAAGGATCGATGAACGGGCGGTCGAAGTACCTCTGGAAAAAGCTGGCGCCAAGCCGGATGCCGTCGCTCTCGTCCTGGCCAAAGCCAAGGCCGAGGAAGTGAGCAGCCGTTTTCCGGATGGCTTGGTCATCGGTTCGGATCAAACTATGTCGCTCGGCGACCGCGTTTTCCATAAGCCGAAGGACATGGCCGACGCGGCTGGTCATCTTCAAGCGCTTTCGGGAGTGTCCCACCGATTGAACAGCGCCGTTGCGATCGTCCGCGATGGCGTGCTCTTGTGGGAATATCTGGCGCATGCCGAACTGACGATGCGGCCGCTGACAGCGGATTTCATCGCCAGGCATCTGAGCCGGGTTGGCGAACGCGCGCTTTCCAGCGTCGGCGCCTATCAGTTGGAGGGAGAGGGCATCCAGCTTTTCGAAAAGATCGAGGGGGATTATTTCACCATTCTTGGCCTACCGATGCTGCCGCTCTTAAAAAAATTGCGAGAACTGGGAGCGATCGATGGGTGATTCACGTGAAACATTTGGGCCGAAAGCGTTTGTCACGGGCTTTCCCATCAAGCATTCGCGCTCGCCGTTGATCCACGGATATTGGCTGAAGACGCTCGGCCTGCCAGGCAGCTACCGCGCTCATGAAGTCGCCCCCGAGGCCTTTGGTGATTTCATTCGTGCGCTGAAGGACGGCAGTTCCGGCTTTGCCGGAGGCAATGTCACCATTCCCCACAAGGAAATGGCGTTCCGGCTCGCCGATAAACCGGACGCGTTGTCACGCGAACTTGGCGCCGCGAACACGCTCTGGCTGGAGGATGGCGTCTTGCATGCTACAAACACCGACGGTCGCGGCTTCATCGCCAATCTTGATGAACGCCATCCAGGCTGGGACCGGCACCGCAGAGCCGTCGTCTTTGGTGCCGGCGGCGCCAGCCGGGCGATCATCCAGGCGGTCCGGGATCGTGGTTTCCGCGAGATCCATGTCGTCAATCGCACCGTCGAACGCGCGCGTGAACTCGCGGACCGTTTTGGTCCGAGTGTTCAGGCCCACCCTGCCGGGGCGCTTGCCGAAGTCATGAAGGGTGCCGGCCTCTTCATCAATACCACCTCGCTCGGCATGGACGGCGAGGCTGCGCCCCAGCTCGATTTTTCACCTCTTGCAGCCGATGCCGTGGTCACCGACATCGTCTATGTGCCCTTGAAGACGCCGATCCTGGCACAGGCAGAAGAGCAAGGATTTCCTATTGTGGATGGTCTCGGCATGCTGTTGCATCAGGCCGTGCCCGGATTCGAGAGATGGTTCGGACAGCGTCCCGTTGTCGACGCTGCACTGCGTGCGCTCATCATTGCAGATATGGAATCACACTGATGCTGAAGATCGGTCTCACCGGCTCCATCGGAATGGGAAAATCGACGGCATCAAAGCTCTTTGCCGATGCCGGAATCCCGGTGAACGATTCTGATGCCGTGGTCCACGATCTCTATGCCGGCGAGGCTGCGCCCCTGGTGGATGCCGCCTTTCCCGGCACGATGAAGGATGGAGCAGTCGATCGGCATGAACTTGGCCGCCAGCTCGCTCTTGATCCCGACGGCTTTAAACGCCTGGAAGCGATCGTCCATCCGCTGGTTCGCAAACGCGAGATGGAATTTCTGGCGCAACAAGGTGCCGCTGGCGCCGACATGGTACTGCTCGATATTCCGCTGCTCTTCGAAACCGGCGCTGAGGAAAGAGTCGACGTCATCGTCGTCGTCAGCACTGATCCACAGATTCAGCGTCAAAGGGTGCTTGCGCGTCCCGACATGACCGAGGAAAAATTCAGCATGATTCTCTCCCGCCAGACACCGGACGCGGAAAAACGGCGGCGGGCCGATTATCTGATCGACACCAGTCACAGTATCGCGGAGACGAGGGAACGGGTGCTCGAGATCGTCGCCGACCTGAAAACGCGGATTGCCAAGGGAGATTTCCGGCATGCGTGAGATCATCTTCGATACGGAAACCACCGGTCTCGACAATCGCGCCGACCGCATCATCGAAATCGGCGGCATCGAGCTCTTCAACCATTTCCCCACAGGCAACACGATCCATATCTTCATCAATCCCGGAGATCAGAAGGTTCATCCGGATGCGCTCGCCGTACACGGCATCACCGATGAATTCCTGAAGGACAAGAAGCCTTTTGCGGACGTCGCCGAAGAAATCCTTACCTTTTTCGGCGATGCGAAGTGGATTGCCCACAACGCCACCTTCGATATGGGCTTCATCAACGCGGAGTTCGCGCGGATCGGCTTGCCGCCGATCCTGCCGGAAAGGGTGCTCGATACCTTGTCGATGGCCCGACGCAAACATCCGATGGGGCCGAATTCGCTCGATGCGCTTTGCCGGCGTTACGGCATCGACAATTCGCACCGGACCAAACACGGCGCGCTGCTCGACTCCGAACTGCTTGCCGAAGTCTATATCGAGATGATCGGCGGCCGACAGGCAGCCTTCGGTCTGAGCACGGTCAGCAAATCCAACCAGGCAGCTCGCGGTGACATGGCTGGGGATGACGATGAAGTGATTGCCGCAGTGCTCGAGCGGCCCCGCCCGCTTGGTAGCCGCCTCAGCCAAACCGAGGAGCAGGCGCATGAGGCGCTCGTCGCTAAGCTCGGGGAAAAAAGTATCTGGGCGAAATACGCCAACCTCGATTGAACCAGCCACAATTGAAAATGCCCGGGACCAGCCCGGGCATCCGTATTTCAGTGAAGAAAGATCCGCTCAGTTTGGAACGGCTTGAACCTTGGCGCGGGCCTGTTCTTCGGCGACGCGCTGGGCGAACATCTGCGTAAAGTCGATCGGGTCGATCATCAGCGGCGGGAAACCGCCGTTGCGGGTGACGTCGGCGATGATCTGACGGGCGAAGGGGAAGAGCATGCGCGGGCACTCGATAAAGAGAACCGGCAGCATGTGCTCCTGCGGGAAACCGGCCACGCGGAAGACGCCGCCATAGGCGAGTTCGGTATGGAAGACCGTCTTGTCGCCATCCTTGGCTTCGGCGTTCAGCGACAGCACGACATCGAAATCCGTATCGGAAAGCGGGTTGGCGTTGACGTTCACATTGATGTTGATCGTCGGCGCCTTGTCGCGGGCCTGCAGCGAACGCGGCGCACCCGGATTTTCGAAGGAGAGATCCTTGGTATATTGCGCAAGGATCGAAAGGGTGGGGTTGGCCGCACCGTTGTTGTTGTTATCGTCTGCCATTGGCTTTTCCTCGAGGGGCATGGGAATGGTGCCGCCATCTAACATTTCAGGGAAAGGCTTACAACCCTGAGCGCTTGGCGCGGTTGATCAGCCGCAGTGCCTCAATCGCCGAGATGCTTGCCGGACCACGGCGAGTTGCGATCCGGCTCTCTATGATAGTCCTCCTCGTCGAGATCGACCACCTTTGAGTTTGGCTTGCGGTCGCGAAAATCGGGTTGTGGCTCGGAGGAAAAACCGCCCTTGGCGTTGACGACGACGAAGCGTTTGGCAATCGCCCGCCAGACCAGATCGCGCACCGGCGGAATGAGAATGAGGATGGCAATGATATCCGTGAGGAAGCCGGGAATGATCAGCAGCAGCGAGGCGATGACGTTCATCGCCGGCCGCAGCAAATCTCGGCCAGGCATCACCCCGTTTCGTCCTTCGCTCGACATGCGGCGCAAAATACCGATGCCTTGCCGGCGCAGCAGAACCACGCCGAGAACGAAACCCAGCATGACGAGCGCGAGCGTCAGCCACAATCCGATCGCCCGGCCGACGACGACGAAACCGGCAATTTCGGCGAACGGGAGCAGCAGAATGAAAGCTGGCAGGATCGAAAAACGCATGTCTGTCATGTCCCGGACGTGCCGGTCTCCTCTTGGCGCCGGCGAAGATGCCAGCCATCATTTGAATCATCTGTATAGGCGGACTATATGGGAGTACAAATCAGAGATGTTAACGGCGGCTGCGATACGATATGAGTTCGAACGACTTCATCACATTATTTTTCCTGGTGGCGGCTGTGCTGATTTTCTTTCAGCTTCGCTCCGTGCTCGGGCGCCGCACAGGAAATGAGAAGCCGCCGCGCGATCTCTATACGCCGCGGGATGCGGCTCCGGCCGATGCCGCCGATGCCGGCAAAGTCGTAACGCTGCCGCGGCGCGATGCGACGACCGAGGATGAGGATCGCTTCGCCGCCATCGATGCTTTTGCGGCGCCTGGAACGCCGCTCAACGAATCGCTGCGTGCGCTGAACAAGGCCGATCCCGCTTTCAGCCCGAAGGAGTTTCTGAACGGCGCCCGCATGGCTTACGAGATGATCGTCATGGCCTATGCCGATGGCGACCGGAAAACACTCAAGAACTTGCTGTCCCGTGAAGTCTATGACGGTTTCGATGCGGCAATCGGCGAACGCGAAGCCCGCGGTGAGAAGGTGAAGTCCACCTTCGTCGGCATCGACAAGGCCGAAATCACCCATGCGGAGACGAAGGGCAGCGAAGCGCAGATCACCGTGCGCATCATCAGCCAGCTCATTTCGGCCACCTACGACAAGGCGGATGTGCTGATCGAAGGCGACGCCGAAAACGTCGCCGAGGTCAACGACCTCTGGACCTTTGCCCGCGACACCCGCTCGCGCGACCCGAACTGGAAACTCGTGGCGACCGAATCGGAACATGAGTGACCACGCAGCGGACTTCGTCCTGCAGGCCATAAGCTTCGACACTCTGGAAGGCTGGAAGGATGATGATCCTTCCGGCCTTTTTGAAGTCATGCGACGCTGCCGGCGGCAAATCAGCGATGTCAAACCGTACCGCACCGGATCGCTTGGCCTGAGTTCGGAAGACCTGCTCCCGCTTCTGGTCGCCGCCGAAGATGTCAGTCCGTCATCTCCGGCATCGGCGCGCGCCTTTTTCGAGACGCACTGTCGACCCTTTCTGATCCGCCGCAAGGACGGCAATTCCGGCTTCGTCACCGCCTTCTACGAGCCTGACATCGAGGTGTCGGAGCGGCCGGACGAAATATTCCGTTTCCCTTTCTACAGGCGCCCGGATGATCTGATCGATCTCGACGACGCCAATCGCCCCGCCGAGCTCGACAGCGCCTATGCTTTCGGCCGTCTGCATGACGGCCGCATCGGTGCCTATCCGGACCGCCGCGCCATCGATCAGGGTTTTCTCGAAGGCCGAGGCCTCGAAATCGCCTGGGCGAAGTCGAAGGTCGATGTCTTCTTCGTGCATGTGCAGGGCGCTGCCCGCCTGCGTTATCGGGATGGCCATATCGGCCGCATCACCTATGCCGCGAAGGCCGGCCATGCTTTTTCGGCGATCGGCAAGTTGCTGATCGAGAGGGGCGAGATCGATCGGGCGGAGATTTCGATGCAGGCGATCCGCGCCTGGCTGGCGCGCAATCCCGAGCGCGTCGACGAGGTGCTGTGGCATAACCACTCTTATATTTTCTTCCGGGAAGCGCCCTCGCAGGCTTTCAGCCTGCGAACCGCCGATCCTGGGGCCGGTCCGATCGCCGCCGCCAAGGTGCCGCTTCTCGCCGGGCGCTCGCTTGCGGTCGACCGGATGATCCATACGTTCGGTTTTCCCTTTTTCATTCGCGCCGAAAGCCTCACCCATCTCGATCACGGTCGACCGTTCCGCCGGCTGATGCTGGCGCTCGACACCGGCTCGGCGATCGTCGGGCCGGCGCGCGGTGACATCTTCACCGGCTCGGGGGATATGGCTGGGGAAAGTGCCGGCACGGTCCGCAACGATGCCGATTTTGCCATCCTCATCCCCAATGCCGCCGCCGGAAGATTCGACTGATGGCCAGGGATCGCAAGCTCAGCGCAGATGAGAGGATCCTCTGGGGCAAGGTCGCCCGCAGCACGCGGCCGATGCCCGGCAAGGCGGGCGCGCTGACCGAACTCGACGCCTTTCTTGCCGAAGCCGAAGCGGCGGCCGAACGGGAACAGGAAAAACAGACACCCGCCGCGCCCATGCCGCTGCAGCCGACGCTACCATCGGCGGCGAAACCGTCGGCGGGGGTGCATCATCCGCTGGAAAAGCCGGTCAAACGCAAGATCGCCAAGGGCCGGCTGGCGCTCGAAGCGCGGATCGACCTGCATGGGCTGGTGCAGAGCGAGGCCCATTCCATCCTTCTCGACTTCCTGATCCGGGCGCATGAGCGCGGCATGCGCCATGTGCTTGTCATCACCGGCAAGGGCAGCTCGATGGGCAGCGAAGGCGCGCTGAAGCGGGCCGTGCCGCTCTGGTTCTCCAAGCCCGAATTCCGCTACCTGATCTCGTCATATGAACCTGCCGCGCAGCATCATGGCGGCGAGGGCGCGCTCTATATTCGCCTGTCGCGGCGGCATGGGGAAAGACCATGACACCCTTCGGAGAGGCGGTTCGCCGGCTGAGAGCGCGCAAGGGCGTCTCGCAGAAGGAGATGGCGCAAGCGCTGAACGTCTCTCCCGCCTATCTCTCGGCGCTCGAACATGGAAAGCGTGGCCTGCCGACATTCGACCTGCTGCAGCGCATCGCCGGCTATTTCAACATCATCTGGGATGAGGCCGAGGAACTGTTCCTGCTCGCCCGCTCATCCGACCCGCGTGTCGTCATCGACACGTCAGGCCTGCCTCCCGAATATACCGAATTTGCCAACCGGCTGGCGCGGCGGATTCGCAGCCTTGACAGTGCGGAGATAGGCCGGCTATCGGCTCTTCTCGAAAATGGCGGCAAAGGCGACGGAAAAGCGTCATAATCCCCTGTTTTATGCCCTGTTTTAGGGGCGTGCCATGGGAACTGGGTTCAAAAAACCTATATACAAGAGGGAAGAAAGCCGGTGATTCGCAAGGCGCGCCGCAGCTTTACGACAACAGGGAAAATCTCAACAGAATGAGCGATACATCCGCGACGGAAAACGGCGTAAGCACCGAATATGGCGCAGATTCCATCAAGGTTCTGAAGGGCCTCGATGCCGTGCGCAAGCGCCCCGGCATGTATATCGGCGATACCGACGATGGCTCCGGCCTTCATCACATGGTCTATGAAGTCGTCGACAACGCAATCGACGAAGCGCTTGCCGGTCATGCCGACATCGTCACCGTCACGCTCAATCCGGATGGCTCGGTGACGGTCACCGATAACGGCCGCGGCATCCCGACGGATATCCATACCGGCGAAGGCGTCTCGGCCGCCGAAGTCATCATGACGCAGCTCCATGCCGGCGGTAAGTTCGACCAGAATTCCTACAAGGTCTCCGGCGGCCTGCACGGCGTCGGCGTCTCCGTCGTCAATGCGCTTTCCGTCTGGCTGAAACTGAAGATCCGCCGCCAGGGCAAGATCCATGAAATGAGCTTCAGCCATGGCGTGGCCGATGCGCCGCTGAAGGTCACGGGCGAAGCACCGAATGAGACCGGCACCGAAGTGAGCTTCATGCCGAGCACCGACACCTTCACGATGACGGAGTTCGATTACGGCACGCTAGAGCATCGCCTTCGCGAACTCGCCTTCCTGAACTCAGGCGTGCGCATCCTGCTGACCGACAAGCGCCATTCCGATATCAAGCAGGAAGAACTGCGTTACGATGGCGGCCTCGAGGCCTTCGTCGCCTATCTCGACCGTGCCAAGAAGTCGCTCGTCGACAAGCCGGTTGCCATCCGCGGCGAAAAGGACGGCATCACCGTCGAAGTGGCGATGTGGTGGAACGACAGCTATCACGAGAACGTGCTCTGCTTCACCAACAACATTCCCCAGCGCGATGGCGGCACGCATATGGCCGGTTTCCGCGCCGCGCTGACGCGCCAGGTGGTTTCCTATGCCGACAGTTCCGGCATCACCAAAAAGGAAAAGGTAACGCTGCAGGGCGAAGACTGCCGCGAAGGCCTGACGGCGGTTCTGTCGGTCAAGGTGCCCGATCCGAAATTCTCCTCGCAGACCAAGGATAAGCTCGTTTCCTCGGAAGTCCGTCCTGTTGTCGAAAGTCTGGTCAACGAGGCGCTGAGCACCTGGTTCGAAGAACATCCAAGCGAAGCCAAGATCCTCGTTGGCAAGGTCGTCGAGGCCGCCGCCGCCCGCGAAGCGGCCCGCAAGGCGCGCGAGTTGACCCGCCGCAAGGGCGCACTCGATATCGCTTCGCTACCGGGCAAGCTCGCCGACTGCTCCGAGCGCGATCCGACAAAATCCGAAGTCTTCCTCGTCGAGGGCGATTCTGCCGGCGGTTCGGCCAAGCAGGGCCGTTCGCGCGAAAACCAGGCAATCCTGCCGCTGCGCGGCAAGATCCTGAATGTTGAACGTGCTCGTTTCGACAAGATGCTGTCGAGCCAGGAAATCGGCACGTTGATCACAGCACTTGGCACCGGCATCGGCAAGGACGAGTTCAATGTCGAAAAGCTGCGCTACCACAAGATCATCATCATGACGGATGCCGATGTCGACGGCGCCCATATCCGCACCCTGCTGCTGACCTTCTTCTTCCGCCAGATGCCGGAACTGATCGAACGCGGCCATCTCTACATCGCCCAGCCACCGCTCTATAAGGTCGCGCGCGGCAAATCGGTGCAGTATCTGAAGGATGAGAAGGCGCTCGAAGAATATTTGATCGGCCAGGGTCTGGAAGATGCCGCACTGCGGCTCGGCAGCGGCGAGGTCCGCACCGGTCAAGACCTGCGCGAGGTCATCCTGGATGCGCTGCGCATGCGCGCTTTGCTCGACAATCTCCACTCGCGCTACAATCGTTCCGTCGTCGAACAGGCTGCCATCGCCGGCGCGCTCAACGCCGACCTCGTCAGCGACCAGGCAAGGGCGCTGGCGCTGGCAAACGAAGTGGCAGGCCGCCTCGATATCATTGCCGAGGAAACCGAGCGCGGCTGGCAGGGCGATCTGACCAGCGATGGCGGCCTGCGCCTCGAACGCATGGTCCGCGGCGTCAAGGAAATCGTCGTGCTCGACATGGCGTTGATCGGCTCTTCGGATGCCCGTCACATCGACCAGCTGACCGCACGTCTCAAGGAAATCTATCAGACGCCGCCGTCGTTGCATCGGCGCGAAGGCGATGTCGAGATCTCAGGCCCGCGTGCCTTGCTCGACGCGGTCTTCGCCAGCGGCCGCAAGGGCCTGACCATGCAGCGCTACAAGGGCCTCGGCGAGATGAATGCCGAGCAGCTCTGGGAAACGACTCTCGATCCGAATGTCCGCTCGTTGCTGCAGGTCAAGGTCAACGACGCCACCGATGCCGACGGCCTCTTCGCCCGTCTGATGGGCGACGAAGTCGAGCCGCGGCGCGAATTCATCCAGGACAATGCGCTGAGCGTCGCTAACCTCGATATCTGATTGATATTTCAGGAATTAGAAGCCCCGCTATCCCTGGATGGCGGGGCTTTCGTTTATCCGGATATCTGCTTGGTCCCTGGCTTCGCCTCAGTTCGCAGCGAAGCGGCCGTTGAAGGCGACGTCGGAGAGCGGCTTGCGCTGGCTGGGGAATTCGCGCGCCTGATTGCGTTCGGAAAGAACGCTCTTGTCGGCGAGCTTGCCGACGGCGACGCCTGCCTCGACCCGGTACCCCTCGGGAATGGCGAAAGCCTGCCTGATCTCCTCGTGTTTGATGCCGCCCATGCCATGGGCGTAGAAACCGGAGAGCCGCGCCTGGATCGCCAGATGCCCCCAGGCCGCACCGGCATCGAAGGAATGGGTGTAGCTCGGCTTCTCCTCGCCGGAGCCGGCAACGCCGGTGAAGGCGCGCGACACGACGAAGATCAAGGCCGACGCATTCCTCGCCCATTCCTGGTTGGCGTCGACGAGCAATGCGACGAATTTCTCCCAATGCTCCGAACCTTTGAGCGCATAGATGAAGCGCCAGGGCTGATGGTTGGCTGAGGACGGAGCCCAATGGGCGGCTTCGAGCAGGCTGAGCAGCTGCGCTTCCTCGATGATTTCGCCGGTGAAGGCGCGGGGCGACCAGCGATCGAGAAACATCGGATCGATCGGATATTCGGATTCGCGGTGATTGCTCTTCGTCATGCTTGTTCCAGGGTTCGGGGCCGAAAATTTGGATCGGGGGCCGGGCTCAGTTGGTCCAAACGATGTCGAGCTCCTCGCGGAAGGCGAAGCGCTTCAGGTGATCGTCGATGACATCATGCATTCTTTGCTGTTGCGCGGGATCGGCGACGGAAAGTGTCATGGTCAGCGCCGCATCGTCGGCAGAAAACGTCACCTCGGCCGTATCGCTGAACGGCACCCGGCCCTTCACGGGATCGAAATCGACGCTGAACTTGTGGCTCCAGTGTTTGCAAAGCTGCTGCAGGTAGCGGCTCGCATGTTCGGTCCGCACGACGGCCTTGGAGAGATGCATGTCGAACTCCACTTCATCTTGTATCGCGGAGTCATATTTCCTGCGTCCTCGGCTTGGCAAGCGCAGCATCGTCGCAGTTTGGGTGTACAGACTGTCTCCAGAAAAGCGCCCTCACGCCGGCGTCGAAGCAGGATAATGAACGGTCTCGTCAATCGATTGGAGAGTTGCGCATGCTGGTGAACGGAAAATGGACGGAAGACTGGCACCCCGTCCAGGCCAAGGACGAGAAGGGCGGTTTCATCAGGCAGACCTCGAGTTTCCGCAATTGGGTGACCCCGGATGGCACCGCCGGGCCGACGGGCGAAGGCGGCTTTGAAGCCAGCGCCGGCCGTTATCATCTCTATGTCGCCTATATCTGCCCCTGGGCCTCGCGCACCTTGATCGGCCGCAAACTCAAGGGCCTGGAAGACGTCATCCCCGTTTCCGTCGTCGAACCGCTGCTGAGCAAGCAGGGCTGGCGTTTCGGTGATTATCCCGGTGCGACGCAGGATCACGTCAATGGCGTAACCTATATGCATGAAATCTATACCAGGGCAGCACCCGATTTCACCGGCCGGGCCACCGTGCCGGTTCTCTGGGACAAGCGGAAAAAGACCATCGTCAACAATGAATCCGCCGATATCCTGCGCATGCTGAACGGCGGCTTCGGCAACTTGGCAAAAAATCCGATCGATCTTTACCCGGCGGAGAGGCGCGCCGAGATCGATGCTTTCAACGATCGCATCTATCCGACCCTCAACAACGGCGTCTACCGCGCCGGCTTCGCCACCACCCAGATCGCCTACGAAGAAGCCTTCGCCGATGTGTTTTCCTGCCTCGACTGGGTCGATCCGCAATTCGAAGGCCGGCCTTTTCTTTTCGCTGAGCATCCGACGGAAAGCGATATTCGGCTTTTCGTGACGCTGGTGCGCTTCGACGTCGCCTATCACGGCATCTTCAAATGCAATCTGCGCCGTCTTTCCGACTATCCGAACCTGCGCGCCTTCTGCCGTCGCATGCTGGATTGGCCGGGCATCGCAGAAACGGTGAATCTCGATCACATCAAGCGCGGCTACTATTCGGTCGAAAGCCTCAATCCGACGAAAATCGTCCCTGCCGGCCCTGATCTGGCGGAAATTTTTTAAAGCGTCATGCCGAAAGAATGGGGCAATTTCGGCAGAAATCATCCGAATCGCAGGAAAGCCGTACCGCTTCCTGGCAAAGCCGTAATGACACCGATGAATAATTCGTTCATAGGTGGTTGCAAATCCGTTTTCGATGAGGAGGAATTTCCATGAAGCTGATGCGTGTTGGCGAAGCAGGCAGTGAAAAACCCGCGCTTCTCGATGCCGATGGCAAGATCCGCGATCTCTCCGGTCATGTCGCCGATATCGGCGGCGAGGCGATCACGCCCTCAGGCCTTGCCAGGATTGCGGCGATCGATCCAAAGAGCCTTCCGGAAATCGCACCGGGCCGCATCGGCGCCTGCGTCGCCGGCACTGGCAAGTTCATCTGCATCGGCTTGAATTATTCGGATCACGCTGCCGAAACCGGTGCGACCGTGCCGCCCGAGCCGATCATCTTCATGAAAGCAACATCGGCGATCGTCGGGCCGAACGACGATGTCATCATCCCCCGCGGTTCGGAAAAGACCGATTGGGAAGTCGAGCTCGGCGTTGTCATCGGCAAAACTGCCAAATATGTAACGGAAGCCGAAGCGCTGGATTATGTCGCCGGCTATTGCGTCTCCAATGACGTTTCCGAGCGCGCTTTCCAGACCGAGCGGTCCGGTCAATGGACCAAGGGCAAATCCTGCGACACCTTTGGCCCGATCGGCCCCTGGCTCGTCACCAAGGATGAAATTCCGCAACCGCAGAACCTCGGCATGTGGCTGACGGTCAACGGCCAGAAGATGCAGAACGGCTCGTCGAAGACGATGGTTTACGGCGTTGCTTTCCTCGTCTCCTACCTCAGCCAGTTCATGTCGCTGCATCCCGGTGACGTGATCTCGACCGGTACGCCTCCGGGCGTCGGTATGGGCCTCAAGCCGCCGCGTTATCTCAAGGCCGGCGACGTGGTCGAACTCGGCATCGAAGGTCTCGGCACGCAGAAGCAGACCTTCGTAGCGGATCGTTAACAACGCTTCGTGCTGAGAAACTTAAGTTTTCAGGCTGATGATGATGCCGGAGATCAATTCTGCGGCATTTCTTGTGTGGGTCTGGCTCGTCCATGTTGCTGTGCAACAAAAAACTGTTAGTCTGCGTTACGTGCCCGCATGGCGAAAAGACTCGATGCCTTTCAATCGGCGTCATCTTTTCGATAGAGAAAGGTGGCGCCTTCCATGTTTTATCAGCTTTATGAATTGAACCATGCCGCCATGGCGCCGTTTCGCGCCGCGGCCGATATCATGCGGTTTGCTTATGCCAATCCGCTGAACCCGTTCGCCCACACGCCGTTCGGCCGGACGATGGCGGCAAGCCTCGAAATGTTCGAACGCACGACGCGGCGCTACGGCAAACCGGAATTCGGACTGAAGCAGACCACGATCGGTGATCAGACAGTGTCCGTCCGCGAAGAGATCATCTGGTCGCGACCTTTCTGCAATCTCCTGCATTTCGCCCGCAATGTTCCGCCGGCCCGCGGCAATGACCCGCGCATCCTGATCGTCGCGCCGATGTCCGGCCACTATGCCACGCTGCTGCGCGGTACGGTCGAGGCGCTGCTGCCGAGTGCGGATGTCTACATCACCGACTGGATCGACGCCCGCATGGTGCCGATGACGGAAGGCACGTTCGATTTCGACGATTACGTCGATTATGTCATCGAGATGCTGCATTTCCTCGGCCATGACACGCATGTCATCGCCGTCTGTCAGCCTTCCGTCCCTGTGCTGGCAGCCGCAGCCGTGATGGAGGAAGCCAATGATCCGCTGTCGCCCTCATCGATGACGCTGATGGGCGGCCCGATCGACACGCGCATCAACCCGACGGCGGTCAACAAGCTCGCGCAGGAGCGGTCGCTGCAGTGGTTCTCCGACAATGTCATCATGAACGTGCCCTGGCCGCAGCCGGGTTTCATGCGCCCGGTCTATCCAGGATTCCTGCAGCTTTCGGGCTTCATGTCGATGAACCTCGATCGCCATCTCGTCGCGCACAAGGAATTCTTCATGCATCTCGTGAAGAACGACGGCGAACCGGAAAAACATCGCGATTTCTACGACGAATATCTCGCCGTCATGGATCTGACCGCCGAATTCTATCTGCAGACGGTGGAGGAGGTCTTCATCAAGCATTCACTGCCGAAGGGCGAGTTGATGCATCGCGGCAAACGCGTCGATCCGGCGGCAATTCGCAAGGTGGCGCTTCTGACCGTCGAAGGTGAGAATGACGATATCTCGGGGGTCGGCCAGACAAAGGCGGCGCAGACCATCTGCGTGAACATTCCCGAAGATATGCGTATGCATTATCTCCAGCCGGATGTCGGCCATTATGGCGTTTTCAACGGTTCGCGTTTCCGCCGCGAGATTGCGCCGCGCATCATCAATTTCGTCCGCCAGCATTCCCGTTCGGCCGTTAAGCCTCCGGTCCCGCGTGTCATCAAGGGCGGTCGGACGGGCTGATTCAGGGACAGCTGAATTAGCAAAACGGATTCAAGGCCTTGTCCGATTTCGCGGGCAATCGTCTTGAAGGCACCTATTGCGGTAACCACATCGATTTCAGCGTTCGGTATCCTGCCGGGCGCGGAAAGCGAGGATACCCGCACGATGAACCAGTCAGCATTGCTTCGACCGGATTGGACTCCGGCTACCATTGCCCTGATGATTCTCGGCTTCATGGTTTTCTGGCCTCTGGGTCTCGCCATGCTTGCCTACATCATCTTCGGCGACCGTCTGCGCGGCTTCAAGCGTGACGTCAACCAGGCGACCGATGGCTTCTTTGCATCCTGCCGCCGCCCGCATGGACGGCACCGCCCGCACTTCTCGACCGGCAACGTCGCCTTCGACGACTGGCGCAAGGCCGAGATTGACCGGATCGAGGAAGAGCGCCGCAAGCTCGACGAAATGCGCGAGGAATTTGACGCTTACATGCGTGAACTCCGCCGCGCCAAGGATCAGGAAGAGTTTGACCGCTTCATGCGCGACCGCAAGAACGCCAAGCGCGATGACAACGGCCCGGTCGCTGAATATCAGACGCCGTGAACGCCTGAACCATCAATTGATGACCGGCATCTTCCGATGCCGGTTTTTCCATGTCTGCCTGCCTGTTAAATCGTTTAGATTCCGCGGCGAATCGGATAGAAAACAGCCATGTTTCCGCTTCTGAAGACAAGGCCGAAAGCGCGAAAGCCGGTTGCGCCCGAAACGCGGACGCTCGACGTCGCCGGCCGGCTGATGCCGTTGACCATCAAGCAGCATGACCGGGCGACGCGCATCACGCTGCGTATCGAACCGGGTGGCCGGGCCTTGAAGATGACGGTGCCGAGGGGCCTCGCGACGCGTGAGGTCAATGCCTTCCTCGATCGCCACCAGGGCTGGTTGCTCACCAAGCTTGCCAAGTTTTCGACCGATACCGGCCTGCGCGACGGCGGCCAAATTCTGTTTCGCGGCGTTTCCCATCACATCCAGCATACCGGCGGCTTGCGCGGGCTGACGGAGGCGGTCTTGAAAGACGGCAGGCCGGTGCTGCGCGTCAGCGGCATGCCGGAACATGTCGGACGGCGCATCGCGACCTTTCTCAAGAAGGAAGCGCGCGCCGATCTCGCCAGACTGGCCACCATGCATGCCGGAGCGATCCGGGCACCGATCCGCTCGATCTCGATGAAAGATACCCGCAGCCGCTGGGGCTCGTGCTCGTCGGAGGGAAATCTGAGCTTTTCCTGGCGCATCGTCATGGCGCCGCCCGCGGTGATCGATTATCTCGCCGCCCATGAGGTCGCCCATCTCAAGGAAATGAATCATGGGCCGCGGTTCTGGGCGCTTTGCAAGAAGCTTTGCCCGGATATGGAAGAAGCGAAATCCTGGCTGAAGCGGCACGGCAGCCAGTTGCACGCCATCGATTTCGATTAGCCCAAAGCCGCGCTAAATACAGCTTTCCATGCAAATTGGCTCGACTCTTGCCGCATTTCGTGTCACTTCGCTGCCATGAAACCGGATATCAAGATCTGTGGCTTGAAGACGCCCGACGCTGTCGATCGCGCACTGAAACGCGGCGCGACCCATATCGGTTTTATCTTCTTCGAAAAAAGCCCGCGCTATATCGAGCCGGACCTGGCGGCAAAACTTGCCGAACCTGCACGTGGCAAGGCGAAAATCGTCGCCGTCGTCGTTGATCCCACCAATGACGAACTGGATGAGATCGTATCGCTGTTGAAGCCGGACATGCTGCAGCTGCACGGCAACGAGAGCCCCGAACATGTGCTGACCATAAAGGCGGTCTATGGTCTGCCTGTGATGAAGGCACTTCCGGTGCGCACGGCCGACGATCTGAAGCGCGTCGAGGCCTATATCGGCATCGCCGATCGTTTCCTCTTCGATGCCAAGCCGCCGAAGGGTTCCGAATTGCCAGGCGGCAATGGTGTTTCCTTTGATTGGAGCCTTCTCGCTTGGCTTGACGGCAGCGTCGACTACATGCTTTCCGGCGGGCTGAACAAGGACAATGTCGCGGATGCGCTATTCATCACCAAAGCACCGGGCATTGACGCTTCCTCAGGCGTCGAAACTGCGCCTGGCGTGAAGAGCGTCGCGAAGATCGATGAATTTTTTGACGCGGTCGAGAAGGCGAATGCGCCTGTCATGGCCTCAGGGAGTTGAGAGTGAACGAGACGCCTAAACCGAATTCCTTCCGTTCCGGCCCCGATGAAGACGGCCGTTTTGGTATTTATGGCGGTCGTTTCGTTGCCGAAACGTTGATGCCTTTGATCCTCGATCTGCAGGACGAGTGGAACAAGGCGAAGAACGATCCGGCATTCCAGGCCGAATTGAAGCATCTCGGCGCACATTATATCGGTCGCCCGAGCCCGCTCTATTTCGCGGAGCGGCTGACGGCCGAACTCGGGGGCGCAAAGATCTATTTCAAGCGCGAGGAGCTGAACCACACCGGCTCGCACAAGATCAACAACTGCATCGGCCAGATCCTGCTTGCCAAGCGCATGGGCAAGACCCGTATCATCGCCGAAACCGGTGCCGGCCAGCATGGCGTCGCCTCTGCGACCGTTGCCGCCCGCTTTGGCCTTCCCTGCGTCGTCTACATGGGCGCCACCGACGTCGAGCGTCAGGCGCCGAACGTATTCCGCATGAAGCTGCTCGGCGCGGAAGTCAAACCGGTGACGGCAGGCAGCGGGACGCTGAAGGACGCCATGAACGAGGCGCTCCGCGACTGGGTCACCAATGTCGAGGATACTTATTACCTGATCGGAACGGCAGCCGGTCCGCATCCCTATCCGGAGATGGTCCGCGATTTCCAGTCGGTGATCGGCACCGAAGCGAAAGAGCAGATCCTGGCGGCCGAAGGCCGTCTTCCGGATCTGGTCGTCGCTGCCGTCGGCGGCGGTTCGAATGCCATCGGCATCTTCCATCCCTTCCTCGACGATCCCTCTGTTAAGATCGTCGGCGTCGAAGCCGGCGGCAGGGGCCTGCAGGGCGACGAACATTGCGCCTCGATCACCGCCGGTTCACCGGGCGTGCTGCACGGCAACCGCACCTATCTGCTGCAGGATGGCGACGGCCAGATCAAGGAAGGCCACTCGATTTCGGCCGGTCTCGATTATCCCGGCATCGGCCCCGAACATTCCTGGCTGAACGACACCGGCCGCGTCGACTATGTGCCGATCATGGATCACGAAGCGCTCGAGGCTTTCCAGACGCTGACCCGCCTCGAAGGCATCATCCCGGCGCTCGAGCCCTCGCATGCGATTGCCGAGGTCATCAAGCGCGCACCGACGATGGGCAAGGACGAGATCATCCTGATGAACCTCTCCGGCCGTGGCGACAAGGACATCTTCACCGTCGGCAAGATTCTGGGAATGGGACTGTAAGACATGACCGCACGCATGGATAAACGCTTTGCCGAGCTGAAGGCCGAGGGCCGTCCGGCGCTTGTCACCTATTTCATGGGCGGCGATCCCGATTATGACACCTCGCTCGGCATCATGAAGGCGCTGCCGGAGGCCGGCTCCGACATCATCGAGCTCGGCATGCCCTTTTCCGATCCGATGGCTGACGGCCCGGCGATCCAGCTGGCCGGCCAGCGCGCCCTGAAAGGCGGCCAGACGCTGAAGAAGACGCTGCAGTTGGCGGCCGATTTCCGCAAAACCAACGATGCGACGCCGATCGTGATGATGGGTTACTACAACCCGATCTATATTTACGGCGTCGAGAAATTCCTCGACGACGCGCTCGCCGCCGGCATCGATGGCCTGATCGTCGTCGACCTGCCGCCCGAGATGGATGACGAGCTCTGCATTCCGGCGATCCGCAAGGGCATCAATTTCATTCGCCTGGCGACGCCGACGACGGATGAGAAGCGCCTACCGAAGGTGCTGAAGAATACCTCCGGCTTCGTCTATTACGTCTCGATGAACGGCATCACCGGTTCGGCGCTGCCCGATCCGTCGCTGGTTTCGGGCGCTGTCGAGCGCATCAAGCAGCACACCAAGCTGCCCGTCTGCGTCGGCTTCGGCGTCAAGACGGCGGAACATGCAAAGGTTATCGGCGGTTCGGCCGACGGCGTTGTTGTCGGCACCGCGATCGTCAATCAGGTCGCGACCAGCTTGACGAATGACGGAAAGGCAACGGCGGACACGGTTCAGGCCGTTGCCACGCTGGTGCGCGGCCTTTCCACGGGAACACGTTCGGCGCGCCTTGTTGCTGCCGAATAGTTTGCCCACATTGGCACTCAGGCATGTCGCGCAAAACTGTGCAGCGGTTTTCCGTCCGGAATTGCGTACAAAAGGATAGAGCGGTTCGCCGCTTCCGTTAAAAGCTGAACCGCTCTGGTCAATCAGGAGTATTCGAGTTGAACTGGATCACCAACTACGTTCGCCCGCGGATCAATTCCATGCTGGGCCGTCGCGAAGTGCCGGAGAATCTCTGGATCAAGTGCCCGGAAACGGGCGAGATGGTCTTCCACAAGGATCTGGAAGGCAACAAATGGGTCATTCCGGCGTCCGGTTATCACATGAAGATGCCGGCCAAGGCCCGTCTGATTGATCTTTTCGACAATGGTGAGTTCGAATCGCTGCCGCAGCCGAAGGTCGTGCAAGACCCGCTGAAGTTCCGCGATTCGAAGAAATACAGCGATCGCTTGCGCGATAGCCGCCTCAAGACCGAGCAGGAAGATACGATCCTCGCCGGTGTCGGGAAGGTGCGGGGATTGAAGCTCGTGGCTGTCGTGCACGAATTCAATTTTATCGGCGGTTCGCTCGGCATTGCCGCCGGCGAGGCGATCGTCAAGGCTTTCGAGCGTGCGACGGCTGAAAAATGCCCACTGGTCATGTTCCCCGCTTCCGGCGGCGCGCGCATGCAGGAAGGCATCCTGTCGCTGATGCAGCTGCCGCGCACGACGGTTGCCGTCGACATGCTCAAGGAATCCGGCCAGCCCTATATCGTTGTGCTGACCAATCCGACCACAGGCGGCGTTACCGCCTCCTATGCCATGCTTGGCGATATTCATCTGGCCGAACCCGGCGCTGAAATCGGCTTTGCCGGCAAGCGCGTGATCGAGCAGACCCTGCGTGAAAAACTACCCGAAGGCTTCCAGACCTCCGAATACCTGTTGGAGCATGGTATGGTCGATATGGTCGTCAAACGTCACGATATTCCGGAAACGCTGGCGCGTCTCCTGAAGATCCTGACGAAGAAGCCGGTTTCGGCGGCGAACAACATGAATAGCGGCGCAATCGCTCTGGCGGCGAGCGCCTGATAACCGATAAGCAGGCGGGGTGCCGAATTGATACCCAGAGGCCAAACCGCGGTGAGTGAGGCAGCACAGGAGATCGACAAACTCATGGGATTGCATCCCAAGGGGTTCGATCTGTCTCTCGATCGCATCACCCGTCTTCTCGATGTGCTCGGCAATCCCCACAGGAAACTGCCGCCGGTGATCCATGTCGCCGGCACCAACGGCAAGGGGTCGGTTACCGCCTTCTCCCGCGCCCTGCTCGAAGCCGGCGGCTACAGCGCCCATGTCCACACCTCGCCGCATCTCGTCAATTGGCACGAGCGTTATCGCATCGGCGTCAAAGGCGGACGCGGACAGCTCGTGGATGATGCCGTCTTCGCCGAGGCCGTGCGTCGTGTGGCCGATGCCAATGCAGGACAGCACATCACCGTCTTCGAGATCCTGACGGCGGTCACCTTCATCCTGTTTTCCGAACATCCGGCCGATGCCGCGATCATCGAAGTCGGTCTCGGCGGCCGGTTCGACGCGACGAATGTCATTTCCGATCCGGCCGTCTCGGTGATCATGCCGATCTCGCTGGATCACCAGCCCTATCTTGGCGACAGAGTGGAGCTGATCGCGGTCGAAAAGGCCGGCATCATGAAGCCGGGATTTCCCGTTGTCATCGGTCATCAGGAATATGACGCAGCGCTCGACGTCCTGATGTCGACGGCCGAACGGCTGCATTGCCCGAGCGCCGTCTTCGGGCAGGATTTCATGGCGCATGAGGAATATGGCCGGCTCGTCTACCAGGACGAGTTCGGTCTTGCCGACCTGCCGCTGCCGCGCCTTCCCGGTCGCCACCAATATGCCAATGCCGCCGCCGCCATTCGTGCCGTCAAGGCGGCCGGTTTCACCGTCACCGAGACGATGATGGAAAAGGCGATGAGTTCGGTCGAATGGCCGGGCCGGCTCCAGCGTTTGAGCGAGGGCCGGCTGCTCTCGCATGCGCCTGCCGGCGCCGAAATCTGGATCGATGGCGGGCACAATCCCGGTGCCGGTGAAGTGATCGCCGAAGCCATGGCCAATTTCGAGGAGCGCCAGCCTCGGCCGCTTTTCCTGATCATCGGCATGATCAACACCAAGGATCCGGTCGGTTATTTCAGGGCCTTTGCCGGCTTGGTCGAGAAGGTTTTCTGCGTGCCGATCCGCGGCAGCGAAGCGATGATCGATCCGGTGATATTGTCGAATGCCGCCTATGATGCGGGCTTGGTTGCCGAACCGATGTCGACGGTCGGCGATGCGCTGGAAACCATCAAAGCCGTGCTTGATCCGGAAGCCTTGCCGCCGCGCATTCTGGTCGGCGGCTCGCTCTATCTCGTTGGCGATGTGCTTTCCGACAACGGCACGCCGCCGAAGTGAACCCTGCAAATTGAAAAAGCCCGGTCGGAACCGGGCTTTTCGTCAATGCGATATCATCAGGGCGATATCAATCAGGCAGCGTTCGAAATCCAGTTCGAAAGGGCGGTCTTCGGCTTGGCGCCGACAGAGATATCGGCAACTTCGCCGCCCTTGAAGATCGCAAGGGTCGGAATGGAGCGCACGCCGAACTGTGCGGCGAGTTCCGGGTTCTCATCGATATTGAGCTTGGCGACCTTGACCTTGCCTTCCAGCTCGACGGCGATTTCTTCGAGGCTCGGTGCAATCATCTTGCACGGGCCGCACCATTCAGCCCAGAAATCGACGACGACGGGTTCTGCGGATTCCAGAACTTCCGACTGGAAGTTATTGATATCGACTTTCACGGTAGCCATGGGCTGCTCCTTTACCGAATTGGATGTTGAACCACATGTGATGGTGCGGCGCCGAATTTTCAATGTCCGGTATTTCACTTTGTCTTGACTCCTGCAAGCGCCAAACCGAGCGCCTTTTCGCTCAGCGTGTAGAGCGAGGCGTTCTCGGTATAGACAAGCATGCAGTCGATCCGCTTATCAGGATAGAGCGGCGCCAGGATCTCGCGATAGATCGCGAGCTGCGCCTTGTGCGCGAAGGGGATGGCCTCTTCCGTTGCCGGCGGCACCCGGTTGGTCTTGTAGTCGAGAATGACGACGCGATCGGTAAGGACGGCAAGCCGGTCGATGCGGCCGGAGACGGCATAGCGCCGGCCTTCGAGCGTCAGCGTTCCCATGATCGAGACCTCGGGCTGGGCCTGCGCACCGAGGACGTCCTGCAGGCCCTGCTCGTCCAATAGTTTCAGAACCGAATCGACAAGCTTGCGCCGTTCGCCTTCCGGCCAGAAACGAGCCGCCCGTTCGGCATAACGGCTCGCCGCATCGGGCTGTTCGGCAGGTGGAATGTCGGGAAGCGCCTGCAGCATGCGATGGATCAGTCTGCCCTTCTCCAGTGAACGATCGCTGCGCGGCTTCTCGGTAAACAGCGGCGAAACGACCAGCAACCCGCCCTCGTCTTCATCGATGATCGTGCCGGCGCCGGAGGGGCTGAGCGGCCGGGGCAGCGCAGCCTGCGGTGGCAAGGGCCGCAACAGGCCGTCCGGCAAACTCTCCTCGTTGTCACGCTCCTCGCTGCGGTTGACACGCTCGAAGCTTCGTTCCACCCGCGGCACACGCCATTTGATGCCCGGCCATTCCCCATCGGGACCGGAGAATGTGGTCGCCTTCACAAGTGGATGATCGTCGCTCAGTGCCGTCGAGATCATCATATGCCAGGTGTCGTTGTTTACGCGCACGCCGCGATAGCCGCAGACGACCAGCCGGTCGGCGGCACGCGTCATGGCGACATAAAGCAACCGGCGATATTCTTCTTCCGCCAGCATCTGGATCCGCGCCGCATCGTCCTGCGTCAGCGAATTGGAAAGATCGGAGACAGGAACCCAGACCGGCATCGGCGGCTCGTCGGCGTCCGTCTCGATCAGGCGAAGCTTGGGCAGATGAGTATGGGTGAAGGCCTTCGAACCTCCGTCGACCAGGAAAACGATCGGTGCTTCAAGACCCTTGGAAGCATGCACCGTCATGATCCGCACTTCGTTGCGCCCCTTGTCCTGCTCACGCTTCATCACGGGTGCTTCGAGTTCAAGCGTCGAGATGAAGGATTGCAGACCGGGAAGGCCGGAGCTCTCGTGGTCGAGCGTGAAGGTCAGGAATTCGTCGAGAATATCGCTGACCTCGGTGCCGAGACGGGCAAGGAATTGTCGTCGCCCGCCATGGCTGCCCAGCACACGGGCATAGAAATCATGAACCGACAGGCTTCTGGACTGCCGGAGGAACAATTCCAGCCTTTCGACGGCAACGCGGAAGCGGTCGGTGCCGTCGGCGGCGAAGCTTTTGAGATGGCTCCAGGCGCTCTCATTATCGCCGCGCAGGCCGGCAATCGCAAAGATGTCGTCCTCGGAAAGATCGAAAAGTGGGCTCTTGAGCACCGCGGCGAGCGAAAGATCGTCTTCCGGCAGAAGCAGGAAACGGCCGAGCGCCAGCAGATCCTGCACGGCGATATGGCTGGTCAGCACCAGTCTGTCGGCGCCGGCGACGGGAATGTCGCCGCGGCGCTTCAAGGCGCGCGTCAATGCATTGACGAAGGCGTCGCGCTTGCGCACCAGCACCAGGATGTCGCCGGCTTCAATCAGGCGCTCTTTGCCTTTGTCGACGATCGTCTCGCGGCCTACGAGCGTGCCGATCGAGTGGGCGATCCGCCGCGCGAGGATTGCGGCCGGCGCGCTTTCCGGCGTCGCGTCGAAGGGCGCCGTCCAGTCTTCCTCCTTCACCACCGTTTCCGGCGCGACCATCTCCCAGAGGTCGACGGCGCCAGGATGTCCGATGCGGCTGGAGCGGTGCACGACCGGCTCGCCGAGCGCGCTGAGGCCGCGCGCGTTCTCGGGTGTCTTGAAAATATGGTCGACGGCCTCGAGCACGTCGGCGGTCGAGCGGAACGACAGCGGCAATCGGACGGAGGAAAAGCTCTGTCCGCTATCGGACACGCGCCGCCGCGTTCGGTCGCTTTCCTCGGAAAAACGCTCGGGCCGCGCCCCCTGGAAGGAATAGATCGACTGCTTTTCGTCGCCGACGGCAAACAGCGTGCGCACGATCGGCCGGGCGCTTTCGCCGGAGAAGAAATCTTCGGCGAGCGACTGGATGACGCTCCACTGGATCGGGCTGGTATCCTGCGCCTCGTCGACGAGGATATGATCGATACCCCGATCGAGCTTGTAGTGGACCCAGGGACCGACGCCGCTTTTCGTCAGCAGGTCGGCGGTGCGGGTGATCAGGTCCTCGAAATCAAGCTGGCTGCGCTGCTTCTTCAGCTCCTCGTAGTCGTGATTCAGCCGGGCGGCGAGCACGAGTGCTGCATGCGTGGCGCCGTACATCCGCATCAGTTTCAGCCGATCGCGGCTTGCGGCGACATGCGCGCGGGCAATGGCGATGGCGCCCGCCAGCTGGGGTGCCTCGGCAAGCATCGCCTTGACCGAGAATTGCGAGTCCGCCTTCGGCTCGCCCTTGGCTGTTAGAAAAATTTTCTCAAGAAATTCAGCGCGCCTTGCGTCGTCGCGTTCCCGCCCGGCGAGCCTGAGGCCGTAGGCAACCTCCTGCGCCTTCGCGCCGCCCTTCTGGTCGGCCAGCGACAGATAAAGCTCCAGCATGCCGCCCGAAAGCTCCGGCAAAGGCCAATATTGCGCCGCGATCCGGCTTTCCGTGTCGCCTTCGGCAAGGCCGAGCTTTTGGCGCAGGACCATCTCCATACCGCCCTGCTGTTCGGCCGTCGCGGTGAAACGACGAATGGCGTTGCGGTTGGCGACGATATCGCCGAGCAGGTTCTCCAGCCCGGATTCGTCGCCGAGATTGAGCACGTAGGCGAATGCCTCGGCAAGGGCGCTGTCTTTCTCCGGCGCCGTTGCCGTCAGCAGCGCCCGACGCGCATCGGAAAGCAGGGATGCCGCCGCGCGATCGTCGAGGACCGAGAAATGCCCGGCAACGTTGGCCTCCAGCGGGAATTGATGCAGCAGCGCCTCGCAAAAGGCATGGATCGTCTGGATCTTCAGCCCGCCGGGCGTCTCCAGCGCCTTTGCAAACAGCCGGCGCGCCTCGGCAAGCTTCAATCCGTCGGGAGCCGTACCCTCGATCTGCATGATCCGCCGGCTAAGGTCGTCATCATCGAGCACCACCCAATCCGCCAGCCGTTCGAAGACCCGGTTCGACATTTCGGAGGCTGCAGCCTTGGTATAGGTGAGACATAAGATGGCCGAAGGCCGCGCACCGGCCAGCAGCAGCCGGATGACGCGCTGTGTCAGCACATGCGTCTTGCCGGAGCCGGCATTGGCCGAAACCCACGCCGAACGCAGCGGATCGGAGGCAATCGCCTGCTGGATGGTCGTCCAGCCGATCCAGGCGCCGGGATCGTCGTCGGTGGGAAGCGCGGTCACATCACTCATCGCCGCCGCCCTCTTCGGTTTCGGCCGTCGACCACTCGGAGACGCGGGCCAGATGATCGTAGTCGCCGCCGAAATCGAATTGCTGGGCCGGGATCAGCCGCGCGGTAAAACCTCTTTCGCTGGATTGCAGCAAACCCACGAATTTGACCAGTTGATCGATCGATTCGGCGGCGAGATCCATCGCGGATTTCGCCTTGTCGCTGCGGGCAGAGTTTTCGTTGTTGACCGTATCGACCTGGAAGCGGCTCCCGGGTCGCAGACGCACATAGAGCAGGTCTTGCGGCACGCGGCTGCCGGCATCGCGGAAGGCGCCGGCGCTCAAGGCCGCCGCTTCAAGCGCAAGCTGCGGATCGAGAAGCACGCGCGCCTGCGCCGGCGAGGGATTGTAGCCGGTCTTGTAGTCGATGATGTCGGCCGAGTGTGGTCCTGTTATGTCGATCCGGTCCGCGACGCCAGTGAGCCGGATATTGATCGGCTCCAGCTCCATACCGCCCCGCACCTCCGTCAACGTTTTCAGGATGCCATGCCGCCGTCCGGCCTCCCATTCGAGGAAGGCGCGGGCCACCTCGCGAAAGCGCGGCCGCCAGACGGCATCGATATGCGGCGGTAGCCGCTCCATGTCGAAAAGTTCGGAAAGGATGCGCTCCATGGCCGCTGCCGCATCCGGTGTCCCGGCAATATGAACCTCGCGGATGAACCGGTCGACGATCTTGTGGTAGAGCGTTCCGCGTTCGGCCGCACCCGGATCGCGGTTGAACGCGTCGACGGGGTCGAGACGCAGGATGCGGCGGGCATAGATGGCGTAGGGGTCGCGGCGCAGCCGGCCGACTTCGCTGAAGGAATAGGATTTCGGCTGCAATGCCAGCGGCGGTTTCGGCGAGGGTCGTTGCGCCGGCGTCTGGCTATCTCCCCGATCGATGAGGCCGGCCCATTGCAGGAACCGGTTGCCGCGCCCTTTCAATTCCGCTTCGAACGCCTCTCCGCCGAGCGCCAGCAGCCGCTGCAGCCAGCGCGAGGCGACGGTCGGCGTCGAGCCCTGGCGCAGCGCGCGCGAATAGATCAGATGGCGCGTGCCGTTTGCCATCTCGAAATCATGCGCCAGCTGGCCGATGCGTCGTTCCGGCGGTTCGAGGCCGATCTCCGTCTTCATCATCCGTGGAATGAAGGGGTTATTGGCGGTCTGCCCCGGCCAGGTGCCCTCGTTCAGGCCGCCGAGGATCAGCGTATCGACGCTCTGCAGGCGGGCTTCCAGCGTGCCGAAGATGAAGAGGCGGGGATGGCTGAGCGCCCGCGGCTTCACGGCATGACCGGCGGCAAGGGCGGCCATGATGTCGATCCATTGCGGTCCGTCGGCCTCCATCTGGCCGTCCGTGTCGATCACCTCGCTGAGCAGGGCGGCGAGTGCATCTCCCGCTTCACCAGACCAGAGATCGGCGAGATTGCCTTGCGGATCGACCGCGACCGCTTCGAGCGAACGGCCGGTGCGCTCCGCCCATTCGGACAATGTGAAGCTCAGAGTTCTCCCGCGATCTTCCGGCCGGTGTCGCATCAGTGCCGACGCCAGTGGCTCGGTCGCCTGCGTGACCCGCCGGGCAAGGTCGTTTGCGGCGTCGGCTGCATCAGGCGAAAGCGCTTTGCGCCATTGCGGCGCGTGCCTGTCCAGCGCCTGTTCGGCAAGTTGGTGGGTGAGCAGCGGCTCGAGCGTGCTGATATCCACCTCGGCCACGCCGCCGCGCAGCGCCAGCAGCTCGAGCGCCTCGGTAGCGGAAATCAATGCGTCACGTTCCAGGCCGAAGCGGGCAAGCGGATGTTTGAGCAAAGAGACGATCGCCACCGGATCGCCCGGTCGCAGCGCTGCCTCGAGCAGCAATTGCAGCAAGGTGCCCTGCGGCATGGCCGCAAGCGGTGTACCCGCCGAATCGTCGGCGAGGATGCCGAAGCGGGAAAGCTCGGCCATGACCCGCCGCGCGAGATTGCGGTCCGGCGTGATGAGTGCTGCCCGGCTCTCGCCGTCCTGTCCCGGCCTCTCCAGTGCAAGCCGGAGCGCGATGGCAATCGCGGTTGCTTCTTCGCGTTCGTTGGCGGCTTCGATCAGCGAAACATCGGCGAAGGCTGAAGGCAGGGTGCCCTCGGGCAGGCCGCTCTTCCATGCCCCCCAATCACTGGTCGCCTCCGATGGGGCGAGGGCTCGAGACAGGATTTCGGCGCGCCGGTCAAGATCGCCCTCCGGTCCGTCGAGGGGCGTTACGTCGGCACGCGTCAGCTTCAGCCGCTTGAGCAGCGACGACAGGCCATATTGCGGATGGCTGCGACTTGCCGGATTGGCATGTTGGCCGGGCGCCGGTTCCGGCGCGACCATCTGCCAGTGGTTCTCGGGCATGACGAGATCGAGGCCCGGCAGCACGATGACGCCTTCGGGCAGATTGGCGACGGCGGCGATGAGATCGGCGGTGGCGGGAACGGAACCCGTCGAACCGGCGATGATGATCGGCCCAGCGGGTTTCGTCGCCGAAAGCCGGCTTGCTTCGGCCCGGAGAATGGCGTTTCTGTGCCGCGCCGGCGAGGATTTGCCGAGTTCCGAAAGCCGCTCCGGCCAGAAAGCACTGGCGATCTGCAGGAATTCTGCCGTCAGCTGCCACCAGGCGGCATAGTCGCCGGTGTCGAGTTTCGACAGCTCCGACCAGTCGAGATCCTCGGTTTCGATTGAATCGATCAGTTCCGCCAGGTTGCGGGCGAGCCAGATCGCATCCGCCGGGCTTGCGGGTGCGACGAGCGGCGAGTCCGAATGAATGTGGCGGACGATCTCAGGCAGCTTGTTTCGCCAGGCGAGGATCAGGCGCGCCAGTTCCAGAAGACGGGCGGTATTCGACAGTGGTTGGGCGAGATCGATCGTAGCCGGCAGTGCCTCGTCGAAATAACCGCTGTCGTCATCGGTTTCGCCGAGCGGACGGATGACCGGCAGAATCGCCGAGCGGCCGCCGAGCAGATCGACGAATTCAGAGCGCAGAACGCGCACGGCGCGCCGTGTCGGCAGGTAGATTGTTACCTTGGCCAGCGATAGCGGATCATCGGCCTCGTGCCGGAAGAGTGGCGTCAGCCGGCCGTCGCAAAGCGTCGTCGCCAGCGTTTTCAGGAAGGAGAGACCCGCCGGGATTGTCAGGATGCGTGGCTGGTGCCGCTCCGCCATGGCTTAAGCGAACGCCCGCAATCGTCGGATCGTTTCCTCCGCCTCGCCGATCGCCTCCGGCGTTCCCACAGTCAGCCAATGGCCTTCGAGCACCATGCCGAAAAGTCGTCCGCGCGCAATCGCCTTGTCGAAATAGATATTGAGGTTGAAGGCATCCTTCGGCGCATCGTCGAACAGCGATGGGTTCATGGCGATGGCGCCGGCATAGACGACGGGATTGGATGGATCGTCGCGATAACGCGCCAGCCGGCCATCGGCCGCCAGACTGAAGTCGTTCTTGCCGTTGTGACCCGTCGTATCTTCAATCCCAACGCAAAGCAGCGCCATATCCATGCGGTCGGCATCGAAGAATCCGGCTAAGCGTTGCAGGTTCGTCGGCCGCCCCGGCTGTTCGCCGATCCAGAAGAGATCGGCATTCATGACGAAAATATTGTCGCGGGTAAGCAGGTTGAGCCCCTTCGCCAGCCCGCCGCCGGAATTCATCAGCGCGTCACGCTCGTCGGAAATGACGATGTCGAGGCCGCGATAATTCCCGAGATGATCGAGCATCTGTTCGGCGTGGTGGTGAACATTGACGACGGCGCGTTCGACGCCGGCCGCCACCAGCGAATCCAGCGCGTAGTCGATCATCGGCTTGCCGTCGATCTTCACCAGCGGCTTCGGGATCGTGTCGGTGATCGGGCGCATGCGGGTTCCGAGACCCGCGGCCAGTACCATGGCTTGTCTGATGGTCATCCTGATCCGGAACTTATGATTCGCTCTGGCCTATTCCAGCCCTTGCGCACCAATCGCGCAAGGGGGCAAGCGTTTCATGCTCGAGCGCGACATTCAGATAGGCGAGCGTGCGCGGCATGTGTTTCAGATAACCCGGCTTGCCGTCGCGCTGCAACAGCCGCACCCAGAGACCGGCAAGCTTGCAATTGCGTTGCGCCGACATGATCGCCCAGGCCTTCATGAAACCGGTTTCGTCGAAACCGCCCTGTGCGTGGCGAAGCGTCAGATAATCAGCCATCAATTGCCGGAAGAGATCCGGCTCGATCGTCACACGCGCATCCTGGACGATCGAGGCGAGATCATAGGCCGTGGGGCCGATCATGGCGTCCTGGAAATCGATGAGGCCGATCCGTTGGATGCCCTTCGCCTGCGGTCGCCAGATGATATTCGGCGAGTGGAAGTCGCGCAGCAGCAGATTGTTCTCGGCCGATGCAAGCTCATCAATGAGCCTATCCCAGATCGCCAGATAATCCGCCCGCTCTTCTTCCGTTGCCGGTGCTCCCTGACGCTTCCAGGGCAGGTGCCAGTCAAGCACCAGCCGCACCTCCATCTTCATCGCCGTGCGGTCGAAATCAGGAATATGATGGACATGCGCCTTTCCAACAGGAATGTCCTGCGGAAATTTCAGGGCGTGCAGTTTGGCAAGGCAGGCAACGCTTTCGCGATAGCGTTCGACAATAGGCTGGCCCCGGGCATCCAGAACGCCGTCGCTGCCGAGATCTTCGATCAGCAGGATACCCTTGTTATAATCCACCTTGTAGATCTCGGGCGCCGCAAAGCCGTCCTTGCGCAGCACATCGGCGATCGCCACGAAGGGATAGGCGTTTTCGGCGAGATGCGCGACTTTGGGATAGGGCTTGCCGTCGAGAACCGGCGGTCCTTCGGCAAGCGGCGGCCAGTCCATCAGGATGACGCGCTGGTTTTCGGCCTTCGGATAGATCGCCTCATAGGCACGTAGCGAGGCATCGCCGGTCAGGAAGCGACGCCTCGCTTCGGGATGACCAGCATCGTCAAGGAAATCGCGAATCGACAGGACACGACGGATGCGTGAATTTTGCGCACCGGTAGCTCTGATTGTCGCCCGGCGGCCATTACCTTCATGTTCCAGCGTCAGCGCGATGCGCTCCGCAGGCAGTTCGCTCTCGGCCATCTCAGGCCATTCGACGAGACAGATGCCGTTTTGCAGAGCCTCGTCGAAGCCCAGTTCCATCAGTTCGGCCGGATCGCCAAGCCGGTAGAGATCGAAATGAGAAACGGGGATGCGCAGGTCGTAGGATTGCACCAGCGTGAAGGTCGGGCTCGGGACTTCGAGCTCCTCGTCATCGGCGATGGCGCGCAGGATCGCGCGGGCGAGCGAGGATTTCCCCGCGCCGAGATCGCCGGAAAGAGCAAGGCAGTCACCGGCTTTCAGGGCCAGCGCCAAATCTTCGCCGAGGCGGAGGGTGGCCGCCTCGTCTTCCAGAAAAAGCGAGATTGCATCGCCGGTCGTCATTCGGCGGCGGCGGAATGCGGTACATCGACCGAGGGAATACGGCAGACGACGGTCGTGCCATTGCCGGGTTCGCTGTCGATCGTCACGTCGCCATGATGCAGGCTGACGAAGCTGTCAACGATCGAAAGGCCGAGGCCGGCGCCGCCGCGTTTGCCGCTTTTCGCTCCCGTCGCGAAACGGTCGAAGACGGTGGCGATCATGTCAGGCGAGATGCCCGGACCGCGATCGCTGACGGAGAAGACGAAATCCGTGCCGTCGCGATGGCATTCCAGCGAGATCGAGCTGCCTTCGGGCGAGAAATTCGCCGCATTGGAAAGCAGCTTCAGCAGGATCTGTTTCAGCCGCTGCGGATCGGCAACGATCGAGCCGAGATAGGCGGGTGCGGTGATTTCGAGTGCGACGCCGCTTTCCTGGAGACGATCGGCGATCTGCATCGACACGTCGTCGAGCAGATCGTTGAGATCAATATCCGCATAGTTGAGGCGCATGATGCCGGCATCGACGGTCGCAAGGTCGAGAATATCGTTGACCAGCGTCAAGAGAACGGAGGACGAGGTCGAGATGTGGTCGATATATTCGGCCTGCCGTTCGGTCAGCGGGCCGACGCCCGGCGTGCGCAGGAGATCGGTGAAGCCGATGATGTTGGTCAGCGGCGAACGCAGCTCGTAGGACACGTGCTGGACGAAGTCGTTCTTCAGCTCGTCGGCCTTGCGCAATGCTTCGTTCTTCTCGGTCAGCGCGCGCTCGGCCCGCACGCTGTCGGTCATGTTGACGAAGGTCAGCATGGTCTGGGCGTTCGGCAGCGGGATAACGGCGTAGTCGAGCACGAGGCCGGAGAAGAGTTCCAGCGTCCCCTGGCCCGAGCGGCGTTCGTCGTCGAAGCTGGTGATCAGTTCGGCGAAGGCCTTCCAGCCGTCCGGCCGGTCATAAGACGGCGCGCAGGCCTCGCCCAGCGCACGAATATGGGTGCCGGGCTTGGCTTCGGTTTCCGTGATCCCCCAGAGCGCGCGGAAGGCCGGGTTCGAAAGGCGGATGCGTCCGTCAGCGCCAAACACCGCCACACCTTCGGAAAGATGGTCGATCGTTTCGCCCTGCACCTTGACCAGCGTGTTGTAGCGCGTTTCGAGATCGACCTGCTCGGTCAGGTTTTCGAACACCCAGGTGGCGCCGCCCTGGGGATGGGCAGTCGCGAAGACGCGCAGCGTCTGACCGTTCGGCAGGTGCCAGAGATCGGATTGCGTGTCGAGCGCGCGATAGACGGAGAGCGCGGTTTCCTTCCAGCTTTTCCAGTTGAGCTGGTCCGGCAGTTTCTTGGCTGCCCGCAGCCGCTCGAGCAGCTCGCTATTGTCAGGCCGGCCTTCGAGGAAGGCGATATCGAGCTGCCAGAGCGCCACGAAGGCCTGGTTGTAGAATTGCAGGCGGCGGTCGCCGTCGAAAATGGCAACGGGAGTGGCAAGATGATCGAGCGTCTCGGCATGGCTCTTCAGCGTCCGCTCCAATTCGGCGCGCACGGCCTCTACGTCGGACACATCGATCGCGATGCCGGCCGAGCCGCCGGGAACCCTGACGTCGACGACGTCGAAGAATGTGCGGTTGCCGCGCACGACCGTCGAGATCGTGTCGTGGAAGGGCGATTCCGGCGTCGTCGTCGCGCGAATGCGCTCGCGCGCCACGGTCGTCAGCATCTCGCGGCCTTCATTGATCGCCTGCTGCGGCGAGCGCGCTTCGACCGCCTCGCCATAAGCCTGGTTGACCCAGGTGAGGCGCCCCACCGGGTCGCGCTGCCAGGCCGGCATGTCGATCGCGTCGAGCATGGTCTGGAAGGCCGAGATCGAGGTCATCAGCCGGTCGCGCTCGATCCTGAGCTCTGCGAGTTCGGCGCGCAGATTGTTGAGCGCCACGAAACGGACGAAGGCACGCCCGCCGGAAACCCGGCCCTGCGCCTCGAGGATTTCGTCGCGGATGGTTTCGACCACCATGTCGAAGCTCTGTGCCTCGTCGCGCAGCCGATCGATCGCCTTTTCCAGTTCGGAGGCCGAACGTGACTTCAGCCACAGGCCGAAGGCCAGGAATTCGCCGTCCTGCGGCGCGCCGGTCTCGGGCGGAAGCTGGCCGAGCAGTTCAGGGCGGGCATTGCCGTCCCAGATGACGATCCGCCGATTCTTGTCGGCGATCAGAGCCTGGTATTGGGAAATGCGCTGCTGGGCGTCAGAGAGTGCCGAGCGGATTTCCCGGCTCTCGTTTTCCAGATTGCCGCGCTGGCGCACGAGCCACAGCGTCGAAAGCAGTGCCGCCGATATGACGCCGATGACGACGGAAACGCCGACGACTTGCGAGGATGTGAAGAGGTGGGCCGAGGCCGCCGCCTGCTGCTCCGTCTGTGCCAGAACCGGCCGCGCCAACGCGGCAAGCGCGGTACCGGCCGCGCAGGTTTTCAGGAAGCGCGCCAATGGTCCATGCTCTTGCTTTGCGGCCTCGTGTGCCGTTGCAGACTTATATCCTTGGCCTGCCATGAGCGGGCGGCGACCGGCGCAAGCGCCATCATCCGCCTGACCGGGCAGGCTGCTTTTCATTTCCGACATCCGCGGTATGTCTCCGTCCTTCAATGTGCCGCATTACGACAAGACATCCCATTTTCGCAGCGGTCGGACGGGGTCCGGCGCCACGAATCAAGTCTTAAAACAATACTTCGGAAGGGAATCGGCGGGAAGGGAGCGTCCAAAAAATAAGCCGCGGCATTTGTCAATGCCGCGGCTTCTACATCTTGTGGATATTAACGGTCGGATCAATATCTGTAGTGGTCGGACTTGAACGGGCCCTTCGGCGAGACGCCGATATAGGCAGCCTGTTCCTCGGAAAGCTCGGTCAGCTTCACGCCGAGCTTGTCGAGATGCAGGCGCGCGACCTTTTCATCGAGATGCTTCGGCAGGATATAGACCTTGTTGGAATACTGGTCGGGCTTGGTGAAGAGCTCGATCTGCGCCAGTGTCTGGTTGGTGAAGGAAGCCGACATCACGAAGGACGGATGGCCGGTGGCGTTGCCGAGATTGAGCAGGCGGCCTTCGGAAAGAAGGATGATCCGGTTGCCCTTGGGGAATTCGATCAGGTCGACCTGCGGCTTGACGTTGGTCCACTTGAGATTGCGCAACGCAGCGACTTCGATTTCGTTGTCGAAGTGACCGATGTTGCCGACGATCGCCATATCCTTCATCTGACGCATATGGTCGATGCGGATGACATCCTTGTTGCCCGTGGTGGTGATGAAGATATCGGCCGAGGAAACGACGTCCTCGAGCAGGACGACTTCATAACCATCCATGGCGGCCTGCAGGGCGCAGATCGGATCGGCTTCGGTCACCTTGACGCGGGCGCCGGCGCCGGAAAGCGATGCGGCAGAACCCTTGCCGACGTCGCCGTAACCGCAGACGACGGCAACCTTGCCGGCCATCATCACGTCGGTGCCGCGGCGGATACCATCGACCAGCGATTCCTTGCAGCCATACTTGTTGTCGAATTTCGACTTGGTGACGGAGTCGTTGACGTTGATGGCCGGGAAGGGCAGCAGGCCCTTCTGGCTGAGCTGGTAAAGGCGATTGACGCCCGTCGTGGTTTCTTCGGTAACGCCCTTGATGGCATCACGCTGCTTGGTGAACCAGCCCGGCGAAGCGGCAAGACGCTTCTTGATCTGCGCGAAGAGGATTTCCTCTTCTTCGGAATGCGGATGGGACAGCACGTCCTCGCCGGCTTCGGCGCGGGCGCCGAGCAGGATATACATGGTGGCGTCGCCGCCGTCATCGAGGATCATGTTGGAAAGGCCGCCATCGGCCCACTGGAAGATCTTGTCGGTATAGACCCAGTAGTCTTCCAGCGACTCGCCCTTGATGGCGAAGACCGGAACGCCGGCAGCGGCGATCGCGGCTGCGGCATGATCCTGCGTCGAGAAGATGTTGCACGAGGCCCAGCGGACTTCGGCGCCGAGCGCAACCAGCGTTTCGATGAGCACGGCCGTCTGGATGGTCATATGCAGCGAGCCGGTGATGCGCGCGCCCTTCAGCGGCTTTGCCTGGCCGAATTCGGTGCGGCAGGACATCAGCCCCGGCATTTCGGTTTCGGCGATCGTAATTTCCTTGCGGCCGAAATCCGCAAGCCCGATATCGGCGACGACATAATCTTTTTCAGTGCTCATAGAGGTCTCCAGGCTGAAAAACGTCTCAAAATTGGCGCAGGCGCGAAGATGACCGCGCGACGGATGGGCCGCGTGCTCATGCATGTCGCCTGGAAGTGCAGCGGTTCCGGGACAACGACAGGCATAACGACGAAGAGCTAAAATGCGTTGCATGAACCAAGTTCGATGCGAACGCGCGTTAGCGCACGGCATGTCGCCGTTTAGCAGGCTTCGTCTGAGATGGCAATAAGGATATAAAGAAGTCTTTATATGTTTATATGAGCTCGGCCGGAGCTCACATTTCTTCGCCGAACCTGTTCTGGATCAGCTGATCCAGCGCCTCCAGGGCTTCCTCGGCCTGACTGCCGCTCGCCGAGACGACGACGCTAGAGCCGGGGCTGGCCGCAAGCATCATCAGGCCCATGATGGAAGTGCCGCCAACCGTCATTCCATCTTTGGAAACGGTGATGGCTGCATCGAAGGTTTCGACCATCTGCACGAATTTGGCGGAGGCGCGCGCGTGAAGACCGCGCTTGTTGATGATCAGGAGTTCCCGGGAGAGCGATGTCATGAAGGCCCGTTATTTTCCGCTGAGCACACGGCTCGCGACATTGATATATTTCCGCCCGGCTTCGGAAGCCTCCACCAGCGCCTTCTCCATGTTGTTCTCGCCGCGTACGCCGGCAAGCTTGATCAGCATCGGCAGGTTGACGCCGGCAATGACTTCGGTATGGCCGCTGCTCATCACTGATATGGCGAGATTGGACGGCGTGCCGCCGAACATGTCAGTCAGGATGACGACGCCATGGCCGTCATCGGCACCGGAAACGGCTTCCAGAATGTCCTGCCGTCTCTGGTCCATGTCGTCTTCGGGGCCAATGCAGACCGTCTCGATGAATTTCTGAGGACCGACGACGTGCTCGACAGCATGACGAAACTCTTCAGCCAGCTTGCCATGAGTGACAAGCACAAGTCCGATCATGATATTACTGCTCCCATATACGCAATCGGTGGCCCCAATATCGCAATGCAGCAATTACGTCCACCGGTGGGGGCACATCTTGGCTATGAAAAGCCGAAGTGCAAGATAAAAATGCGAATATATAAGGCAGATTGACCAATCCGGAAGGCTTCAATGCCCGATATCGGGTGCTTTCGCCATCAGGATCGCAAGCGGTGCGGAAACACCTGTGAGCAACCGCAATGCGGGAAGCGAAAATCCGGCCGCAAGGCTGACGGTTTCGCCTTCGGGGGGCAGGCGGTTTTCACCGGAAGCGCTGCCCGGAAGCACGGCATAATGCATGGCTGCGCTCGGAATATGATCCTGCTGGACGATGCCGGTGCCGCGAAGCTCGATCAGCCCGGCGATCGACGGTGGACATGTGGCGATGACCGTGCCGGCCTCTCCCGACAAAAGCACCTGGTCGTCGGCGACCAGTGCCGTGAAAAGCCCGAGCCGGCGCGCCTCGGTCATGCAGGTGAAGGCCAGCATCGATTTGCCCCAGCCGGAGGGGCCGCTGAACAAGAGCCCCGTTCTGCCGACGACGATCGCCGTCGCATGAATGTTCAGAGCGTCGGTCATGCGGCGGCGTCGACGGGCAAAGAGAGGATGAAGCGCGCGCCGAGCACATGTCCGCCTTCGGAATCGGTAATGTTTTCGGCTCTCAGCGAACCGCCATGGGCTTCGGCGATCTGGCGGCTGATCGAAAGGCCGAGGCCCGAATTCTGGCCGAAGCCTTCCGATTCCGGACGGTCCGTATAGAAACGCTCGAAGATACGGTCGATATTTTCCGCCTGGATGCCGGGACCATTGTCTTCGATCGTCGTGACGCAGCGCGAACGTGTCCGCACCAGCCGCACGATAATCTTGCCGCCCTTTTCCGGAACGAAAGAGCGGGCGTTCTCGATCAGGTTGGCGATGATCTGGCCGATGCGCAGATCGTGGCCGTTGACCACGAAGCGGGTCTTGACGTTCGGCTTGCGTTCGATCGCATATTCGATCTCCACCTGCTTCTTGCTGCTCCGGACCTGGCGCGAAACCTCGATCAGGTCGCGCAGCAGCACCTCCATGTCGACGGAGCCGGCATCGACGCGGGCGAGTTCGGCATCGAGGCGGGAGGCGTCGGAGATATCGCTGATCAGCCGGTCGAGACGGCGGACGTCGTGCTGGATGACATCCATCAGCCGCTTCTTGGAATCGTCGGAGCGGGCGAGCGGCAGCGTTTCGACAGCGCTGCGCAGCGATGTCAGCGGATTCTTGAGCTCGTGGCTGACATCGGCCGCGAAACTCTCGATCGCATCGATGCGGTCGTAGAGCGCCGTCGTCATTTCGCGCAAGGCGATGGAAAGATTGCCGATTTCATCCTGGCGGGCGGAGAAGTCGGGGATCTCCTCACGCGCCTTGGCGCCGCGGCGCACACGGATGGCGGCGGCCGAAAGGCGGCGCAGCGGATTGGCGATCGTCGAGGACAACACCAGCGAAAGCAGCACGTTGACGAGCGTCGCGACGCCGAAGACGCGCATGATGGCAAGCCGCTCGGCATGAACGATATTGTCGATGTCGCCCGCCTGTGTCGACAGCAGCAGCACGCCGAGCACGGCGCGGAAGCGCTGGATCGGCACGGCGACGGAAACGATGAGCTCGCCTTTTTCGGTCGTGCGCACGACCGCCCCGCGCACGCCGGTCAGCGCGTTCATCACCTCGGGATAGATCGAGCCGTCGCCACCCGGCGCCTCTTTGTAGACCGGCAGATTGCCGGGCTGCAACGCCTTGTTGAACAGGGTCGCGAACCACTCGCTCCAGGTCTGTTTCTCCTCTTCGACCGGCGGCAGATCGAAGCGCAGCACCTGCCCGCGCGAATAGAGATGGCGCGAATCGAGCAGCAGATTGGCGTCGGCATCGAAGATGCGGGCGCGCGTGCGCGTCGGAGAGATCAGCCGGCGCAGCACCGGGGCAACCTTCTCGGGGTCGATTGGGAATTCCAGGTCCTCGTCGTTCGGCACCGGGGTGATGCTCTGACCGGCCTGCAGCTCGAGCAGCTTCTGCGGATCGATGGTGATCGAGTTGGTATCGACCGACGCGGAAGCCGAAACGGCGCCGGCGATGATCTCGCCCTGCGTCAACAGGCTCTCGACGCGGGCGTCGATCAATCCCTCGCGAAACTGGTTGAGGTAGAGAATGCCGCCGACGAGAACCAGCAGCGCGGCCAGATTGAAGAACAGGATACGCCGCGTCAGGCTCGAAAACACCGCATTGCCGAAGATGCGGCGGATCAGCGTGAAGGGGTGCGACCAACGGCGGCCTCGGACGCGACGGGTGCTCACGCCCTCCGCATCGTCCAGATCCCTTTCCTGCACCAACTGTGCCAATGACAGGCCCTTTCGAAGGGCGGGGCCGGATGGAACCGGCCCGCTGCCCTCAACAATTCCCACAGCGCCGCGCGTCTTTTCAGACGCGCAAAAGGCGCTGCAACAGTTTGAACCGCTGCATATTTTATTCTTGGATCGGCTCCAAGGAATTATGCAGTCGCGCCGCGCCGTTTAGGCTCAGGCTGCTTCGCGGAAGCGGTATCCCACTCCGTAGAGTGTTTCAATCATATCAAAGTCGGTGTCGACCATCTTGAATTTCTTGCGCAGCCGCTTGATGTGGCTGTCGATGGTCCGGTCGTCGACATAGACCTGTTCGTCATAGGCCGCGTCCATCAGCGCGTCGCGGCTTTTGACGACGCCGGGGCGCTGCGCCAGCGAATGCAGAATCAGGAATTCGGTCACCGTCAGCGTCACGGCCTCACCCTTCCAGGTGCAGGTATGGCGTTCCTGGTCCATGACCAGCTGCCCGCGCTCCAGTGAGCGGGCCTGCTGCACCGCGCCGGCCTTCGGCGCGCCGGCGGGGCTGGTGCCGGCGGCAGCGGCTTCACGGCTGGAGGCGCGGCGCAGGACGGCGCGCACGCGCTCGACCAGCAGGCGCTGCGAAAATGGCTTGGTGATGAAATCGTCGGCGCCCATCTTCAGGCCGAACAGCTCATCGATCTCCTCATCCTTGGAAGTGAGGAAGATGACGGGAATATCCGACTTCTGCCGCAGGCGGCGCAGCAGCTCCATGCCGTCCATGCGCGGCATCTTGATGTCGAAGATCGCCAGCTGTGGCGGTCGCGCCAAAAGGCCGTCGAGCGCCGAGGCACCGTCCGTATAGGTCTCGACCTTGTATCCTTCGGCCTCCAGTGCGATCGACACAGAGGTAAGGATGTTGCGGTCGTCATCAACGAGCGCGATTGTCGGCATGGTGTTGGTCTCCGTCATCAGTGCGCAATCTCCCGGATTTTGCTCTCCCCAGGCGGTCTCAATGACCGGATGCGCTTATGGAGGATAAAGGTGGAACAAATTGTGGCAAAGATAAAGGGGAAGATTGTCGTAAAATTCGCCGGCAATCTTAAGTGGTGCGGCAAAATGTTTAAACGCGGCTCCTTAAAACGATTTAAAATGTAGGCCATAAATTTAAATCGATTAAATATTTGATATTACTGCACTTTCTCAATTTCTACATCTTGTGTTTTAAAATTTCTGCCCGTATTTTCGCGCTTAGTTTTAACGGCAACGAGCCTGAGCGAAGGGAACTAGCCATGGAAATGTTCGGAGTTCATAACCCGGCAACAGAGCTGGCAACGGTTGGATTGGGCGGCGCAGCCAGCGCTCGCTACAACTTTTCCGCCGCCGCGCTCTATGAAGAAGCGATCCGCCGGGGCGAAGCCGAACTGACCGCTCAAGGTGCACTGCGGGCTATCACCGGCCAGCACACCGGCCGTTCGCCGCGCGACAAGTTCGTTGTTCGCGATGCCAATACCGATGGCGAGATCTGGTGGGACAACAACAAGCCGCTCTCGCCGGAACATTTCGCCCTGTTGCGCGACGATATGCTGGCGCATGCCGCGGGCAAGGAACTCTTCGTCCAGGACCTCGTCGGCGGTGCCGAGGAAGGCCACGCCCTGCCGACCCGCGTCGTCACCGAATTCGCCTGGCATTCGCTGTTCATCCGCAATCTGCTGATCCGCCCCGACGCTGCAGCGCTCCCCACCTTCGTGCCGAAGCTGACGATCATCGATCTGCCGAGCTTCAAGGCCGATCCGGCCCGCCACGGCTGCCGTTCGGAAACGGTGATCGCCTGCGATCTCACCAACGGTCTCGTCCTCATCGGCGGCACGTCCTATGCCGGCGAAATGAAGAAATCGGTCTTCACCGTGCTCAACTACCTGCTGCCGGCCAAGGGCGTGATGCCGATGCACTGCTCGGCCAATGTCGGCCCGGACGGTGACGCGGCGGTCTTCTTCGGCCTTTCCGGCACGGGCAAGACGACGCTTTCGGCCGATCCGGCCCGGACGCTGATCGGCGACGACGAACACGGCTGGAGCGAGAATGGTATCTTCAACTTCGAAGGCGGCTGCTACGCCAAGACCATCCGCCTCTCGGCCGAGGCCGAGCCGGAAATCTATGCGACGACGCAGCGTTTCGGCACTGTACTGGAAAACGTCGTGCTCAACGAAAGCCGCGAGCCGAATTTCGACGACGGGTCGCTGACCGAGAATACCCGTTGCGCCTATCCGATGGATTTCATCCCGAACGCCTCGGAAACGGGCCGCGCCGGGCACCCGAAGACGATCATCATGCTGACCGCCGATGCCTTCGGCGTGATGCCGCCGATCGCCCGATTGACGCCCGACCAGGCGATGTATCACTTCCTCTCCGGCTACACCGCCAAGGTGGCCGGCACCGAAAAGGGTGTCGTCGAGCCGGAAGCGACCTTCTCGACCTGTTTCGGCGCCCCGTTCATGCCGCGGCATCCGGCCGAATACGGCAATCTGCTCAAGGAGCTGATCAGCCGTCATGGTGTGCAATGCTGGCTGGTCAATACCGGCTGGACTGGCGGCGCCTATGGCACCGGCAAGCGCATGCCGATCAAGGCGACACGTGCGCTTCTCGCTGCCGCTTTGGCCGGTGAACTCGGCAATGTCGAATTCCGTGCGGATCCGAATTTTGGCTTCGCCGTGCCGGTCTCGGTCAACGGCGTCGATGGCAGCATTCTCGATCCACGCTCGACCTGGGCCGACAAGGCAGCCTATGACGCGCAGGCCGAAAAGCTGGTCTCGATGTTCATTGCCAACTTCGCCAAGTTCGAAAACCACGTCGACGGCGGCGTCCGCGATGCAGCCCCCGGCGTGAAGGTCGCCGCCGAATAAGGCGCGCAAGCAATTCCAGCAAAAGTGTGCAGCCGCTTTGCGTCCGGAATTGCGCTAAACAGACTCCCTGACTCACGTGAAACCCGGCATCGCAGGATTGCCGGGTTTTCCTTGATGCCGGCCGATATTTTCAATTCATCGTCGATGTGAGATAGAACGCCGCATGGCCAGCGACGCGCTCTATATCGATGACAGGATCACCATCGCGGGATGGGAGCTGACGGAACAATTCGTTCTGGCGGGTGGTCCCGGCGGGCAGAATGTCAACAAGGTCTCGACGGCGGTCCAGCTGTTCTTCAACATTCCGAATTCGCCGTCCCTCAATGATCGCGTGAAAACCAACGCGATCAAGCTTTCCGGCCGGCGTCTGTCGAAGGACGGCGTGCTGATGATCGAGGCGAGCCGCTTTCGCAGCCAGGACCGCAACCGCGAGGACGCGCGCGACCGGTTGAAGGAACTGATATTGGAGGCCGCCAAGCCGCCGCCGCCGCCGCGCAAGAAGACCAAACCGACCAAGGGTTCGGTCGAACGCCGCCTGAAGGAAAAATCCGGCCGCTCGGAAGTCAAGAAGATGCGCGGCCGCCCCGGCGGTAGTGAATGACATGCCGGTACTCCTGACCGGCATCCGCCATCTCCCCGGCTATCTCGACCGCGCGCGTCAGGAGGCATTGGTCGAGGTAATCCGCGCTGTCGTCGCCGAAGCGCCGCTTTACGTGCCCGCCATGCCCGGCACCGGCAAACCGATGTCGGTGCGCATGACCAATTGCGGGCCGCTCGGCTGGGTGACGGACAAGGAGCGCGGCTATCGTTACCAGCCGATGCATCCGGCGACCGGCAGGCCCTGGCCTGATATGCCGCAGCAACTGCTCGATATCTGGAATGACGTTGCCGGTTACGACAAACCGCCCGAAGCCTGCCTCGTCAATTTCTATTCCGACGACGCGCGCATGGGCCTGCATCAGGATAAGGACGAACAGGATCTCAAGGCCCCGGTTGTCTCGCTTTCGCTCGGCAACAGCTGCCTCTTTCGCGTCGGCGGTCTCAGCCGCAATGACCGCACCCTATCTTTCAAGCTTTCGAGCGGTGATCTGGTCGTGCTCGGCGGCGAGGGGAGACTGTGTTTCCATGGCGTCGACCGCATTCACCCGGCGACGTCGACGCTCCTGAAAAATGGCGGCCGCATCAATCTGACGCTGCGCCGCGTCAATCCCTGAAGCTGATATTCGGAATAGAATCGTCTGCTATAGTTTTCGCAGCGCGACCTGTTCGATCAGATGATCCTTGCCCTTTTTCAGGATGAGATCGGCGCGCGGACGCGTCGGCAGAATGTTCTGGCGCAGGTTCTTCAGGTTGATATTCGCCCAGAGATCCTCGGCGATATTAAGCGCTTCCGCGTCGCTGATCGAGGCGTAGCGATGGAAATAGGAATTCGGATCGCGGAAGGCCGTCTCGCGCAGCCGCATGAAGCGCGTCACATACCAATTGTGGATCTGATCTTCCGCGGCATCAATATAGATCGAGAAGTCGAAGAAGTCGGAGACCATCGGTACGATCTTGCCGCCGGCAGGCAGATCGCGCGATTGCAGCACGTTGATGCCCTCGAAGATCAGGATGTCGGGCCGGTCGACGATCTTGTATTCGTCCGGCAGCACGTCGTAGACGAGGTGCGAATAGCTGGGCGCCTTCACATCCGGCTGCCCCGCCTTGATTGCCGAGAGGAAGCGCAGGATCGCCGCTGTGTCGTAGCTTTCCGGAAAGCCCTTGCGCTGCATCAGCTTTTCCCGCTGCAGCACGGCGTTCGGATGGAGGAAGCCGTCGGTGGTGACGAGATCGACCTTCGGGCTGGAAGGCCAGCGCCCCAGAAGCTCCTTGAGGATACGGGCCGTGGTTGATTTGCCCACCGCGACCGAGCCGGCGATGCCGATGACGAAGGGCGTCTTCGTCACATCGGACAGGCTGAGGAAGCGGTTGCGCTGTTCAAATAGCATCTGCGAGGATTCGACATGCGCCGAAAGCAACCGCGACAGTGACAGATAGATGCGCCGGACCTCGTCGAGATCGATCGGATCGCCCATCGAACGCAGCCGTTTGACCTCGTCGCCAGTCAGCGTCAACGGCGTGTCGGCGCGGAATTTCGCCCATTGTTCGGAAGAGAAGAAGTGGTAGGGCGAATAGGATTCCGACTGGAAGTGATCCAACGTTTCCGGCACCCCGATAATCTCAGTCGCGATACTCATGAACTCTGCCGGCTGGCCTTTTCCTTGAGGCCGGACTGCGCGGTTCTGCGCTCGAGTTCGGCCATGACATTCTCTAACGGTATTTCAGCAATCTTCAATACGACCAATAGGTGATAGAGCACATCGGCGGCCTCATAGGTCAGATTGTCGCGGTCGCCGGTCACCGCCGCCATCACGGCTTCGATCGCTTCTTCGCCGAGCTTCTTTGCCGCTTTCGGCTGGCCGGCGGCCACGAGCTTGGCTGTCCAGGATTGCTCCGGCGAGGCTTTCGACCGCTCTGCGACAATGCTTTCGAGATCGGAAAGGGAAAATCCGCTCATAGGTCCGCTTTCAAGGTTCAGTCGAGACGCATGTCGATGCCGCACTTCGACATATAGTGCTTCGCCTCGCTGACGGAATAGGTGCCGAAATGGAAGATCGACGCGGCGAGCACGGCATTGGCATGGCCCTCCTTCACCCCGGCGACCAGATCGTCGAGATCGCCGACTCCGCCCGACGCGATCACCGGCACACGCACCGCATCGGCGATCGCCCGCGTCAGTTCCAGATCGTAGCCGACCTTGGTGCCGTCGCGATCCATCGAGGTGACCAGCAACTCGCCGGCGCCGCGCGCCACCATCTTCTGGGCGAATTCGACGGCATCGATGCCGGTCGCGTTGCGGCCGCCATGCGTATAGATTTCCCAGGCGCTGAGATTGTCGCCGCCGACCGCCTGCGTGCGCCGGCGCTTGGCGTCGATCGAAACGACGATGCACTGGTCGCCGAACTTGTCGGCGGCTTCAGCGACGAAGTCGGGATTGCTGACGGCTGCCGAATTGATCGACACCTTGTCGGCGCCGCACAGCAAAAGCTTGCGGATATCGGCGATAGCACGCACGCCGCCACCGACCGTCAGCGGCATGAAGCATTGGTCGGCCGTGCGCGACACGACATCGAAGATCGTCTCGCGATTGTCCGAGGAGGCGGTGATGTCGAGGAAGCAGAGTTCGTCGGCGCCGGCCGCATCATAGGCCTTCGCCGCTTCGACGGGATCGCCGGCATCGACGAGGTTGAGGAAGTTGACACCCTTGACGACGCGGCCGTCCTTGACGTCGAGGCAGGGGATGACACGGGCCTTGAGGGTCATTTACGCGGTCTCCTTCGCCCGGGCCGCTTTGATCAGCGCCAGCGCTTCCTTGGGATCGATACGGCCGTCATAAAGGGCACGGCCCGAGATCGCCCCTTCCAGCTTGCGTGCATCGGGTTCCAGCATGCGTCTGACATCGTCGAGCGAGGCAAGGCCGCCCGAGGCGATGACGGGAATGGAGACGGCATCGGCAAGCTCCAGCGTCGAGCTCCAGTTGATACCGGTCAGGATGCCGTCGCGGTCGATATCGGTATAGATGATCGCGCTAACGCCGGCGCCCTCGAATTTCCTGGCGAGCTCGACGATGCCGAGTTCGGAGGCCTCCGCCCAACCCTCGACGGCCACTTTGCCGCCCTTGGCGTCGATGCCGACGGCGACATGACCAGGAAATTTCCGGCAGGCTTCGATGACCAAAGCCGGATTTCTGACCGCGGCGGTGCCAAGAATGACGCGCCGCAGCCCGCGCGACAGCCAGGCCTCGATATGATCGAGTGTGCGGATGCCGCCGCCGAGCTGCACCGGATTGTCAGTTGCCTTCAGGATCGCCTCGACGGCATCGCCATTAGCCGAATGTCCCGCGAAAGCGCCGTCGAGATCGACCACATGCAGCCATTCGAAACCCTGGTCTTCGAAGGATCTCGCCTGGGCGGCCGGATCGGTGTTGTAGACCGTCGCCTGTTGCATGTCGCCGAGCTTCAGGCGGACGCATTGGCCGCCCTTCAGGTCGATCGCGGGAAAAAGGATCATGTCGTCTTACGTCCGTAGAGTGGTCGGTACCATCAGCGCATTCCACGCATCTACGATATCCGAGCGGAAAAAGACAGCGGCAATGGTGGCCGCGCCGAAAAGCAAAAGAAGGAGCAGGATGACGGCAAAGCCGGCCCGGACCTGGCGCCAGAAGCCGAGGCGCCTCTTCATCGATTTCTCGATTTCGCGCACCCGGTGCAGTGCTTCGCTGTTGACTGCGGTGAGCCGGATTTCAGCCTCCATCGCCTCGACATAGGTCTCGGCATAACTCGACAGGATCTGCGAGGCGCGATCGCGCAGCGTGTTGCGCAGGTCGGTGGAGAGATAGTTGCTGCTGACGGCGGCAAGCTCGGCCTCGTTGGGCGAACGGCCGGCGTTGCGCTTGCGATGGCTGAGGACGAAATCGCGCTTCTGCCGCTCATAGAGTGCATAGGCAAGCAGGCCGATCAGGTCATCCTCGCCCTCGATATAGAATTCCAGCACCGCTTCAGTGACGTCGCCGGCGTTGACGCCGTTGGCGCGCAGCAGCGAATTCTCGTTGCCGGCAAGAAATTCATGGATCATCGGTCCAGCCTTTCTTTCAACACCTTGGCCGCATTGGAGAGCGCTTTCTTATGGATGGTTTCGTCGACACGACGAATGATCGTTCCGTCGGGAAGCCGAATATCCGAGAAGGGCGGCAGGCCTTCCCTGGAGGGTCTCAGCGTGTAGAACACCTTGCCTGATTTCCGCGAAGTCGGCATCGAGCGCACTCCTGTTCCGCCGTTTCCATAAAGGGGAAATAAGGCGGCGGTATTACGGGTTCCAGCGCAGGAAATTGGCGATCAGCGCCAGGCCGAGCTTCTGGCTCTTTTCCGGGTGAAACTGCGCCCCGACCATGTTGTCGCGCCCGACCAAAGCGGTCATCGGGCCGCCATAGTCGACGGTCGCGATGACATCCTCAGCGTTTTCGGCGGCAAGATGGTAGGAATGCACGAAATAGGCGTGCAGCCCCTGCGAGCCGGTGGGAATGCCGTCGAAGAGCGGATGTTCGCGTTTCAGGTCGAGCGTGTTCCAGCCGATCTGCGGGATCTTGAGCGTAGGATCGTCAGGAGTCATTTCGATGACGTCACCGGGAATCCAGTTAAAACCATGCGTCACGGTCTTCTCGAGGCCGCGCGAGGACATGAGCTGCATGCCGACGCAAATGCCGAGGAACGGCCGTGCCTTCTTCTCGACAGCCTCGATCAGCACCTCGGCCATCCCAGGCACGGCATCGAGGCCGCGCCGGCAATCGGCATAGGCGCCGACGCCGGGAAGCACGATGCGATCGGCCTCGGCAACATCCTCCGCCTTGTCGGTGAGATTGATATGCGCATCGATACCCGCCTCACAGGCCGCTCGCTCGAAAGCCTTGGTCGCCGAGCGCAGATTGCCGGAGCCGTAGTCGATAATCGCGACGCGCATCGTCAGCGTCCTCCATCAAAACCAAAGAGACCAAGCGATGTGGCTTGGCCGTGCGGGCTGTTCGAACGGGCCTTGTTGTCCCAGTCCGGTGCCGCGGTGTCGTCACTCGCCGCGACGCCCGTCCTGTCTGCGAAATAGACCTGCTCGGCAATGCCGATCGTATCGGCTGCAATGAGCGCGTCTTCGTTCCAGCCCTTGGCGGCAAGGCTGCGAATACGGAAGTTCTGGCCCTCGAGACCGACCAGCATATTCACGCCAAGCATGATTGCCGCTCCCGCCGGCCCGAGGCCCGGTTCGTCCATCAGCGCCCCGCCAATCCCCTGCAGCAGAAAGGCTGCGGCCGCATGCAGCCACAGCCGATGCGCCAGCAGCCAAGCCCATGGAAACAGGAAGCCGAGCAGCGTGAAGCCGTCACGGATGGTTCGCGTCTCGTTGACCGTGGCGCTCGAGCCGCCAGGCGGTGTCAGGAAAATATAGCTGGATGTCATTGTCGCCGCTCCCTTGAGGGGCTCAGACGAGCGTGCCCTTGGTCGAAGGGACGCGGCCCGCCTGTCTCGGATCGATCTCTGTCGCCGTGCGCAATGCGCGGGCAACGGCCTTGAAGCATGTCTCGGCAATATGGTGGTTGTTGGCGCCATAATGGTTGAGAATATGCAAGGTGATGCCGGCATTTTGGGCGAGCGCCTGGAAGAATTCGCGAACGAGCTCGGTGTCGAACGTGCCGATTTTCGGCGCGCTGAAGGCGACGTTCCAGACGAGGAACGGCCGGCCGGACAGATCGACCGCGGCCTTGGTCATCGTCTCGTCCATGGCGAGATCGATCGAAGCGTAACGGGTGATGCCGCGCCGGTCGCCGAGCGCCTTTGAGATCGCCTGGCCGATGGCGATGCCCGTATCCTCGACCGTGTGGTGGTCGTCGATATGCAGGTCGCCCTTGGCTTCGATCTCCATGTCGATGAGGGAGTGTCGCGAAAGCTGGTCGAGCATATGGTCGAAGAAGCCGACGCCTGTCGAAATCGACGATTTGCCGGTGCCGTCGAGATTGACGGAAACGGAAATCGAGGTTTCGTTGGTCTTGCGGGAAACGCTGCCCGTGCGGCTTGTTACGGTCTCGGCCATATGGCCCTCCATCGGGAATAAGGCCGTTCCTTATCAGGCGCATCGGGAAATATCCAGAAGCCGGGGACGAGAAAAGCCGGCCCATTTGCAATCGGCTCCGGCCCACTTACATAGGGCTCAACACGGCTGGTAACGGCCTGGCCCGGATGACTTTAGGCCTGACTGACCTAAAGTCGGAATCCGGATCGAAATCAACGAATGGCGTAACGCCCGTGTCATGGGCAGACAGGTGTTTTATGACAACAATCATTACAGTTCGAAAAGGCGGCAAGGTGGTGATGGCAGGCGACGGCCAGGTGAGCCTCGGCCAGACCGTCATGAAGGGCAATGCCCGGAAGGTGCGCCGCATCGGCAAAGGCGAGGTGATTGCCGGTTTCGCCGGCGCCACAGCCGATGCCTTCACCCTGCTCGAAAGGCTTGAAAAGAAGCTCGAGCAATATCCCGGCCAGCTGATGCGTGCTGCCGTCGAACTCGCCAAGGACTGGCGCACCGACAAATACCTGCGTAATCTTGAAGCCATGATGCTCGTCGCCGACAAGTCGATCACGCTGGCGATCACCGGCAACGGTGATGTCCTGGAGCCTGAGCATGGCACGACGGCGATCGGTTCCGGCGGCAATTTTGCTTTCGCGGCTGCCCGCGCTCTCATGGATACTGACAAATCGGCTGAAGAGATCGCTCGCCGCGCCCTCGATATCGCTGCCGACATCTGCGTCTATACAAACCACAACATCGTGGTGGAATCCTTGGATGTCGAAGGCTGAACCGCATGCCTTCTAGGCGCTTGGCCTAGACCAGACAGGCCTTCGAGGACTTGGCGAAACAACGACGAATTACGGCCGGGTGCTGCTGAAGGCCCCGGACCGCCAGGAGAATGACACCCAATGACGACTTTTTCCCCCCGCGAGATCGTTTCCGAACTCGACCGTTACATCATCGGCCAGCATGACGCCAAACGCGCCGTCGCGATTGCGCTGCGCAACCGCTGGCGCCGCCAGCAGCTCGACCCGAGCCTGCGCGACGAAGTCATGCCGAAGAACATCCTGATGATCGGCCCGACCGGTGTCGGCAAGACCGAGATCTCGCGCCGCCTGGCAAAACTCGCCGGCGCACCCTTCATCAAGGTGGAAGCCACCAAATTCACCGAAGTCGGCTATGTCGGCCGCGATGTCGAGCAGATCATCCGCGATCTGGTCGAGGTCGGCATCGGTCTGGTGCGCGAGAAGAAGCGGGCCGAGGTGCAGGCCAAGGCGCATGTGAGCGCCGAGGAGCGTGTTCTCGATGCGCTGGTCGGCACGACAGCGTCGCCCGCCACCCGCGAAAACTTCCGCAAGAAGCTCAGGGACGGCGAGCTCGACGACAAGGAAATCGATATCGAGGTGGCCGATGCCGGTTCCGGCATGGGCGGCTTCGAAATTCCCGGCATGCCGGGCGCCAATATCGGCGTTTTGAACCTGTCGGAAATGTTCGGCAAGGCGATGGGCGGCCGCACCAAGAAAGTCCGCACGACGGTCAAGGCCTCCTACAGCGATCTGATCCGCGACGAATCCGACAAGCTGATCGACAACGAGGTGATCCAGCGCGAGGCCGTTCGCTCCACCGAGAATGACGGTATCGTCTTCCTCGACGAAATCGACAAGATCGCCGCCCGCGACGGCGGCATGGGCGCCGGCGTTTCGCGCGAAGGCGTCCAGCGCGACCTCCTGCCGCTCGTCGAAGGCACGACCGTCTCGACCAAATACGGGCCCGTCAAGACCGACCATATCCTCTTCATTGCCTCTGGCGCCTTCCATGTCTCCAAGCCCTCGGATCTCCTGCCGGAATTACAGGGCCGCCTGCCGATCCGTGTCGAATTGCGTCCGCTGAACAAGGATGATTTCCGCCGGATCCTGACAGAGACCGAAGCGAGCCTCATCCGCCAGTACCGCGCGCTGATGGAAACGGAAAGCCTGAGCCTCGAATTCACCGACGACGCGATCGACGCGCTTGCCGATGTCGCCGTGCACTTGAACTCCTCCGTCGAGAATATCGGTGCCCGCCGCCTGCAGACGGTAATGGAGCGGGTCCTGGACGATATTTCCTACAACGCGCCGGATCGGGGCGGGACGGCCGTGACGATCGATGCCGCCTACGTCCGCGAACATGTCGGTGATCTCGCGCAGAATACCGATCTCTCGCGCTTCATTCTGTGATATCGGCGCACCGGTTCATGTCTTTACCGATGTGAATACCGGATTGTGACGAACTCGACCCTCGACAGCGGGCCCTTTACTTTTTAGTGAAGGCCCGTTTTGTTTTCCGCTCCGGCTTTATTCGGCCAAGATTCTGGTCCAGTCAGCCGCATCGCAAACAGGACGATGAACGGACGGGATAGCGGATCGTGCGACGCCTTTTGACAAGCCTTTTGATTGCCGTTGCCCTAGTGAATTCGGCGCCCGCCTTCGCCATGCAGACGGTGCCGGCCGGCAATCGGCACGCCGAGCAGCCCGATATTCCCGGCGCCTCGGTCAGGCGCACCAAGGGCACCAAGAGCAGCTTCGACCTGAAATATGAAAAGGTCCATGAGCTGCTGGCGACCGATCGCGAGCTGATGGGCAAGATTCGCAAGGTCTCCAGCGCTTACGGCATCAATCCCATCCATGTCGTCGGCGCGATCGTCGGCGAGCACACCTACAATGTCGACGCCTACGACCGGCTGCAGGCCTATTATGTCAAGGCCGCCTCCTATGCCGGGGAAAGCTTCCGCTTCGCCTATGACGGCGAAAGCGTCGATGAATTCGTGGCGCGGCCGCAATTTGCCGAATGCAATGGCAAGAGTGATTCCTATACGCTTTGGTCCTGCCGCGAAGATGTCTGGGAAAGCGATTTCCGCGGCAAGTCGGTGGGCGGCAAGAGCTTCCCCAACAACCGCTTCAGCGCGGTGTTTTTCCAGCCCTTCTATGCCGGTCAGACCTTCGGCCTCGGCCAGGTCAATCCGCTGACGGCGCTGATGCTCTCCGATCTCGTCTCCCGCGTGTCGGGTTATCCGAAGCTGAACGAGAAGAATGCCGGCGCCGTCTACAAGGCCATCATGGATCCAGATATCTCGCTCGCCTTCGTCGCGGCCTCGATCCGCAGGTCGATCGACGATTACAAGGAGATTGCCGGCATGGATATTTCGGGCAATCCCGGCCTGACCGCCACGCTTTATAATGTCGGCAATTCGCGCCAGCGCGCCGCAGCCCTTGCTGCGAAAAACCGTGGCGCCGGCACGACCGCCTGGCCGGAGGAGAATTATTACGGCTGGCTGATCAACGACAAGCTGGACGAACTCAAGGGCCTGCTCTAGCTTCAAGCCTGACGGGAAGCGTAGATCTTCCCCGAAAGGCTTTTCCGATGGACATGCGTCCTGACCCCTTCGTTCCGCCAGCACCCTTGCCGCGTACCGTGCCGCCGAGCCGGCTGGAAATCATCCGCATTATCCTGCGCAATCCGCTCGAACTCTGGGGCGAACCGTCCTACACGCTGCCCTGGATCCGCACCAATTTCTTCGGCCAGAGGACGCTGATCGTCAACGATCCCGGCCTCATCAAACATGTGCTGGTCGACAATGCCAATAATTACCGCATGTCGGATGTGCGCCAGCTCGTCCTGCGTCCGATCCTCCGCGACGGACTTCTGACCGCCGAAGGTCCCGTCTGGAAAAGATCGCGCAAGGCGGTTGCGCCTGTTTTCACCCCCCGCCATGCCCAAGGCTTCGCCGGGCAGATGTTAAGCCAATCCGAAGACTATGCCTGCAAATATGAAAGCGCAGGCGAGGCAGGCACAATTTTCGATATCAGCACCGACATGACCGAGCTGACCTTCGCGATTCTCGCTGATACATTGTTCTCCGGTGAAATCGTCACCTCGAGCGGCCATTTCGCCGATGACGTCAACGAACTCCTGCATCGCATGGGCCGCGTCGATCCGATGGATCTGATGCGCGCTCCGTCCTGGGTTCCACGTGTGACACGCATCGGCGGCCAGAAAGTGCTGGAGAAATTCCGCGCTATCGTGCGCAACACGATGGATATGCGGCTCGCAAAGATGAAGGCTGACCGCAGCGCTGTGCCCGAAGATTTTCTGACCCTGCTCTTGGAGCAGACCGGCCCCGAGGGGCTGACGAAGGAGGAGATCGAAGACAATATTCTGACTTTCATCGGCGCCGGCCATGAGACGACAGCCCGGGCTTTGGCGTGGACGCTGTATTGCGTATCGAACAGCCCGCATATCCGCGAGGCGATGGAAGCAGAAATCGACGCGGTGCTCGCCACCGGGGCCGAACCTGTGGAATGGCTGGATCTAATGCCGCAGACGCGCGCCGCCTTCGAGGAAACTTTGCGCCTCTATCCGCCGGCGCCATCCATCAATCGTGCCGCCATATCGGATGATTCCTGGACAAGCGCCAAGGGCGAGCGGATAGAGATCGAGGCCGGTGTCACGGTGCTCATCATGCCCTGGACGTTGCATCGCCACGAACGTCATTGGGATAGGCCGCGCGCCTATATGCCCGAACGCTTCCTGCCGGAAAATCGCGGCTCCATCGGTCGCTTCCAGTTCCTGCCTTTCGGCGCCGGTCCACGTGTCTGCATCGGCGCAACCTTTGCGCTTCAGGAGGCGGTGATCGCCCTTGCCGTTCTGATGCATCGCTATCGTTTCGATTCCACCGATCAGACCAACCCTTGGCCGGTGCAAAAGCTGACGACGCAGCCGCAGAATGGATTGCCGATGCGCGTAACCCCGCGCATAATTTCCGCGAAAGCATAAATCTTTCGAATTATTGCGGAATTGACTGTGAATGAAAGCCGGGCAAAGTGGCAGCATTCAAAGTCGTTGCCAGGGAGAATGCCGCATGAGCCGCGTTGATAAGAACGGTCTTGCCGTCGAAACCGTCCTTCATGATTTCCTCGTCAGCGAGGTGCTGCCGGGCTTGGCGGTCGATGCGGACAAGTTCTTTGCCGATTTTTCGGCGATCGTTCACGATCTCGCTCCGAAGAATCGTGCGCTGTTGGCAAAACGCGACGAGCTACAGGTCAAGATCGATGACTGGTATCGCCGGCATGGCGCGCCGACGGATATGGACGACTACCAGTCCTTCCTCCGCGAAATCGGCTATCTCCTGCCTGAGGGATCGGACTTCCAGGTTTCGACCCAAAATGTCGATCCGGAGATCGCCTCGATTGCCGGACCGCAGCTCGTCGTTCCCGTCATGAATGCCCGCTATGCCCTGAACGCTGCCAATGCTCGCTGGGGCTCGCTCTATGATGCGCTCTACGGCACGGACGCCATTGCCGAGAACGACGGCGCCGAAAAAGGCAAGGGTTACAATCCGAAGCGCGGCGAGAAGGTCATCGCCTGGGTGCGCGATTTCCTCGATACGTCAGCGCCGCTGCAGGATTTGCGCTGGAAGGATGTCGGGAGTTTCGCCATCAAGGATGGAGTGCTCGCTGTCAGATCGATCGATGGCGAGCAGGCCACGCTGACGGACGCCCGCCATTTTGCCGGCTATCGCGGCGACGCCGCCGCTCCGACGCATATTCTCCTGAAGAACAACGGCATTCACATCGAGATCGTCATCGATGCGGCGACGACGATCGGAAAAGTCGATCCGGCGCATATTTCCGATGTCTGGCTGGAATCGGCAATCACGACGATCATGGACTGCGAGGATTCGATTGCGGCTGTCGATGCCGAGGACAAGGTCACCGTCTATCGCAACTGGCTCGGCCTGATGAAGGGCGATCTGCAGGAAGAGGTGGCAAAGGGCGGAACCAGCTTCATCCGCAAGCTCAATCCGGATCTGCAATATGCCGGTCCGGACGGAACCTCCTTCGAGCTGCATCGCCGCTCGCTGATGCTGGTGCGCAATGTCGGCCACCTCATGACCAACCCGGCGATCCTCGACCGCGACGGCAATGAAGTGCCCGAGGGCATCATGGATGCCGTCATCACCGGCTTGATCGCGCTTTACGATATCGGCCCGGCCGGCCGGAAGAAGAATTCCCGCGCCGGCTCCATGTATGTGGTCAAGCCGAAGATGCATGGACCTGAAGAGGTGGCCTTCGCCGTCGAGATCTTCTCGAGGGTCGAAGATGCGCTTGGTTTGGCGCGCAACACCATCAAGATGGGCATTATGGATGAGGAGCGCCGCACGACCGTCAATCTCAAGGAATGCATCCGTGCCGCCCGCGAGCGCGTCGTCTTCATCAATACCGGCTTCCTCGATCGGACCGGCGACGAGATCCACACCTCGATGGAAGCCGGCCCGATGATTCGCAAGGGCGACATGCGCCAGGCGGCCTGGATTTCCGCCTACGAGAACTGGAATGTCGACATCGGGCTCGAATGCGGCCTTGCCGGCCACGCCCAGATCGGTAAGGGGATGTGGGCGATGCCGGATCTGATGGCGGCGATGCTCGAACAGAAGATCGCCCATCCGAAGGCCGGCGCCAACACCGCCTGGGTACCGTCGCCGACGGCTGCAACCCTGCATGCCACCCATTATCACCGGGTCAATGTCGCCCGCATTCAGCAAGGACTGAAGGATCGCGCCCGCGCCAAGCTCTCCGACATTCTCTCCGTGCCGGTTGCGGTGCGGCCGAACTGGACCCCGGAGGAAATCCAGCGCGAGCTCGACAACAATGCCCAGGGCATCCTCGGCTACGTCGTGCGCTGGGTCGATCAGGGTGTCGGTTGCTCGAAGGTGCCCGACATCAACAATGTCGGCCTGATGGAGGATCGCGCCACATTGCGCATCTCGGCTCAGCACATGGCGAACTGGCTGCATCACAAGGTCGTCACGGAAGCGCAGATCGTCGAGACGATGAAGCGCATGGCCGCTGTTGTCGACCGGCAGAACGAATCGGATCCGGCCTATCAGCCGATGGCCGGCAATTTCGACGATTCGATCGCCTTCCAGGCCGCCCTCGATCTCGTCCTGAAGGGCAGGGAGCAGCCGAACGGCTACACCGAGCCGGTGCTTCACCGCCGCCGCCTCGAGCTGAAGGCGAAGCAGGCTGCGTGATAGGAAGATACGAAAAGGCCGCCGGAACGACAGTCCCAGCGGCCCTTTTTTTACCGAATTCGATATCTAGCTTACTGAATGACGACGACCTTTGATGTGCCCTTGCCGGGACGAACGCGGCTGTAGAGGTCGATAACATCCTGGTTCATCAGGCGAATGCAGCCCGAGGAAGCGGCGGTGCCGATCGAAGCCCATTCCGGCGTGCCGTGCAGGCGGAAGAGCGTGTCCTTGCCGTCCTCGTTGAAGAGATACATGGCGCGTGCGCCGAGCGGATTGCTGAGACCCGGGCCCATGCCGTCTTCGACATATTTGGCGACGTCGGGCCGGCGGACAGCCATTTCCTTCGGCGGGTGCCAGGTCGGCCATTCCTGCTTCCAGGCGACGTAGGCGGTGCCGGCCCATGCGAAGCCCTGCTTGCCGACGCCGATGCCGTAGCGCATCGCCTTGCCGTTGGCCAGGATGTAATAGAGGAAGCGCTCGCGCGTGTTGACGATGATCGTGCCGGGGCGCTCTGTGGTCTCGTAGTTGACGACCTGGCGGCGGAACTGCGGCTTGACCCGGCTGATCGGGATCGCCGGCAGCGAGTATCCGGCATCCTTCGTCACGCCGTAGGCGTCATCGAAGATCTGGGCCGTTTGTACTGTCGGGCCTGCGCCCTTGTCGTCGACGGACGCGCTGTCTGAGCTCGTGGAGCAACCGGCCAGAGCGAGCGTTGTCAGCAGGCCAAATACAGGGAATGCATTGCGGATGCGCATGGATGACTCTTGAAGTTTTGGGGCAAGGAGAACGGTCTCTCGACCATCGTTGATTATGGTTTATTTTCGATTAACTTGCGCTTTGCAAGGCTACTGCAGCGCGACAAATCCGTCTGCGGCGCAAATTAGAAGCGCATGGTTTTTTTGCAACAACACGCCAGCCCCTGCGGTGGTTATCCATGACGATTTTGAGTGTTTACAATAACAATCCGTTAATCGATGGCCGGCAATCGGACAGGGCCATGATGGTGCGGCGGGGAACGCAGATATTGCTGCATGAAATGCGCCATGCCGTGCTGCCCGAACTGCCGCTCGCCAGCGGCCGCCGCGCCGATCTGATCACGCTTTCGGAGAAGGGCGAGGTCTGGATCATCGAAATCAAGACATCGATTGAGGATTTCCGGGTGGATCGCAAATGGCCGGAATACAGGCTGCATTGCGACCGCCTGTTCTTTGCGACTCACCAGGATGTGCCGCTAGACATATTTCCCGAGGAATGCGGTCTGTTCCTGTCGGATGGTTATGGCGCCCATATGATTCGCGAGGCGCCGGAACACCGCATGGCGCCGGCCACGCGCAAATCCGTCACGCTCAATTTCTCGCGTGCCGCCGCCCAAAGGCTGATGATGGCCGAATGGGCGAACGGAAAACCGTTCACCGTGGACGATGTCTGATGCTGCGCCTGCTTATTTTGGCGCGCGCTTGGCAAGGATGCGCTGCAGTGTGCGCCGGTGCATGTTGAGCCGGCGCGCCGTTTCGGAAACATTGCGCTCGCACATTTCATAGACCCGCTGGATGTGCTCCCAGCGCACCCGGTCGGCCGACATCGGATTCTCGGGAAGTTCCGCCTTTTCGCCCGGCCGCTGCGTCAGCGCCGAAAACACGTCGTCGGCATCCGCAGGCTTTGCCAGATAATCGACGGCGCCGAGCTTCACGGCCGTGACCGCCGTTGCGATATTGCCGTAGCCGGTCAGCACGATGATCCTGGTGTCGTCACGCCGCTGGCGGATCGCCTCGATGACGTCGAGCCCATTGCCATCGCCGAGCCGCAGGTCGACCACCGCATATTTTGGCGGCCTGCCTCTCGATTTGGCAACGCCCTCCGCCACTGATTCGGCCGTCTCCACCTGGAAGCCGCGCGTCTCCATCGCCCGTGCCAGGCGGCGCAGGAACGGCCCGTCGTCGTCGACGATCAGCAGGCTGGCGTCGGGACCGATATGATCCTCATCCGACGCGGCGAAATTGTCATGGTTCTGTTCTGTCATCGTTTCGGTCCCGGCGGTTGAACGCCCGATCTGCGTCAGCCGCTCTATCCTGTTTATGCCGACAAAGTCATTTTGTCGAATTTGCGTCGATTAGCATACGTGGCCATTCGATTCGGATACGCGCGCCCGCACTTTCCGGATCGCGGTTCTCGAAAATCAGCGACGCGCCCGAGCGCTCCAGCAGCGTCTTGGCAATGAAAAGCCCGAGCCCCAGGCCGCCGGCCGTATCCTCTTTCTGCCGCTTGGTCACATAGGGCTCGCCGATCCGCGTCAGAATATCGGGCGCATAACCGTTCCCATCGTCTTCAATGACGATCAGCACTTTGTCGTGATCGTGCTCGATGGTGACGGTCACTTTCTCGCGGGCATAATCGACGGCGTTTTCGATCAGGTTGCCGAGCCCGTACATGATGCCGGCATTGCGGTCGGTCACCGGCTCGCCCTTGCGTGGGCTCTTTTCGATGAGTTCCAATCTGATGCCGAATTCCCGGTGCGGCGCGACGATCTCCTCGATCATCGAGGAAAGCGGCAGGCGGCGCATATGCGCTTCGCCCTCGGAGGAAAGTGTGGTCAGCCGCCGCAGGATATCGCGGCAGCGTTCGCTCTGGCTGCGCAGCAGCATCACGTCCTCGCGGAAACGATCGTCGTCCTTGAGTTCCCGCTCCATTTCCTTGGCGACGACGCTGATCGTCGCCAGCGGCGTGCCGAGCTCATGGGCGGCGGCGGCCGCCAGCCCATCGAGTTGCGAAAGGTGCTTTTCTCGCTGCAGCACCAGTTCGGTCGCAGCCAACGCATCGGCAAGCTGGCTCGCTTCCATCGAGACCCGATAGGCATAGAAGGCGGCGAATGCCATTGTCGAGGCGATCGAGCACCAGACGCCGAACTGCATGACATTGTGCACGTTGATCTCGACCCCGTCGAACCAGGGCAGCGGAAAGGGCGAAAAGGCAAGCACCGTGATGCAGACCATCGCAAAGCCGATCAGCGCGGTGCTGTAGCGGATCGGCTGCGAGGCAAAGGAGATGATGACGGGCACGCAGACGAGCGCGGCGAAGGGATTGGCCAGGCCGCCGGTGATGAAGAGCAGCGCGCAGAGCTGCAATAGGTCGAAGCCGAGCAGAGCGAAGGCGGCCGGCGCTTCCAGTCGGTGGGTCGGCGGATAACGGATCGTCAGGTAGAAATTCACCCAGGCAAGGGCAGCGATCAGCGAAGAGCTGGCAATCAGCGGCAAGGGAAATTTCAGCCAGAAGGCAACGATGAACACCGTCAGCGCCTGTCCGCCGACGGCAAGCCAGCGCAGCCGCACCAGCGTCTGCAGGCGCAGCCTGCGGCTATTATGCCGGTCTTCCAGCGTATAGCCTTCCGTCTTGTCGATCATGCCAGGCTTGTCGATCATGCCGCGGGCTCCTTGAATGGGCCTCATGTACCACGCGGTTTTGCCCGTGTCGTCGGCAACGCATCTTCCGGCCGCTCCGGCCAGGGATGACGGGGATAGCGGCCGCGCATATCCGCACGCACATCCTTCCACGAGCCGGCCCAGAAGCCCGGCAGGTCGCGCGTGGTCTGGATCGGCCGGTGCGCCGGCGACGTGAGTTCGAGCAGCAGCGGCAGGCGGCCGCCGGCAATGGCCGGGTGCTGCTTCAGCCCGAACAGCTCCTGCACGCGGATCGTCAGCACCGGCTCCTCGCCCTCATATTGGATCGGATGCCTTTGGCCGGTCGGCGCCTCGAAATGGGTCGGCGCGAGCCGGCTGAGGTCGCGTTGCAATTCATGCGGTACCAGGGACATCAGGCCGTTCGAAAGCCCGGCTGCGGAAATCTCGGAAAGGCCGCGGGCCTCCATTTGGAAGGGTGCGAACCAGTCGTCCAGCCGGGAAAGCAGGGCGTCATCGCTGACATCGGGCCAAGGTTCGCCGATTGTCCTGTGGAGGAAGCCGATCCGCTCGCGAAGCTGAATGGCCTCCTTCGAGAAGGCAAGTTGATCGAGCCCCAGCTCGCGCACCCCATGCACCAGCGCCTGGGTGACGGCTGCACCGGAGGGGCGCGGCAAGGGCGTCTCGTCGAAGATAATCGCGCCGAGCCGGGTTGCTCGCCGCGCCCGTATTTGCCGGCTTTGCCGATCGAAGAATATTTGATCGCCGGATTTGATCTCGCCGGGCAACTCGGCTTCGATGTCGCCGCGTGTCACTTCGGCTGCCGCCAGAACCCGCGCCTGCGCCGCTCGTCCGGTGAGATCGGCAATCACCAGCATCTGGCTGCCCGCCAGCCTCTCGGTTTCCGGCAGCTCCGCTCCGCGCCCGTTCGCCATCACGAATCGGCCGCGTCCGCCGCGCTGAAGTGCGATTCGGTCCGGGAATGCGTGCAACAAAAGCTGGCCCGCAAGCGCCGGCGCCGTTGCCGCACCGCTGTCGAGGCCGCTCGCCAGCCGTCCCGCCAGCCGGCGCGAGGCCTCTGCTCTCTCGCCACGCTCAGCCTTGAAGCGCCGCAGCCGTTCCTCGATATCGACGCTCGTTCCGCCAAGCCCCTGTTCCGTGAGAAGCACGGCGATCATCGCCGCATCCCGGGCATATCCGGCTTCCCCCGCCGAGACGACCATGGCGGCAAGGCGCGGTGGCAGTGCCAGATCGCGCATCACCTTGCCGCGCGCCGTCAGCGCTCCGTCCTTGTCGAGCGCGCCGAGCTGGCCGAGCAGAACCCGCGCTTCCCTCAGCGTCGTTTCCGGCGGCTGATCGACGAAGGCAAGGGATGCCGGATCTTGAACGCCCCAATGCGCGAGGTCGAGCACCAGCCCCGAGAGATCGCTGGAAAGGATCTGCGGCGGTGTGAAGGCCGGCAGTGCCGCCGTCTGTCCCTGGTGCCACAGCCTGACGGCGATACCCGGTTCCGTTCGTCCGGCACGACCCGCCCGCTGATCGGCGGAAGCCCGCGATACGCGCACCGTCTCCAGCCGCGTGATCCCGGTCGACGCCTCGAACACCGGCAGACGCTGCAGCCCGCTGTCGATAACGATCCTGACGCCGTCGATGGTGATCGAGGTTTCGGCGATCGATGTCGCAAGCACGATCTTACGCGTCCCCTGGGATGCCGGTCGAATAGCCGCATCCTGCTCCTTCTGGCTGAGATTGCCGTAAAGCGGCGCAATCAGCGTTTCGGCTCCGAATCGTCCCTGCAGGCGTTCCACCGTCCGCGTGATTTCCGCCTGGCCGGGCAGGAAGGCGAGGATCGATCCGGCCTCGTTGGCATGCGCATCGAGTATCGCCCGAGTGACGGCATCCTCGACGCGTTCGCCGCCCGGCCGATCCTGGTAGCGGATATCGATCGGAAAGCTGCGCCCCAGGCTTTCGATGACGGGCGGATGGTCGAGCAGGGCGGCCACACGTTCGACATCGAGGGTCGCCGACATGACGAGGATGCGCAGATCCTCACGCAGCGCCGATTGGACGTCGAGCGCCAGAGCGAGTCCGAAGTCTGCATCCAGCGAACGCTCATGGAATTCGTCGAAGATCACCGTCGAGACACCGGTCAGTTCCGGGTCGTCGAGGATCATCCGGGCGAAAACCCCTTCGGTCACCACCTCGATCCGTGTCGCTGCCGATATCCTGTTGTCGAGGCGCATGCGGTAGCCGACCGTCCCGCCGACCTGTTCGCCGATCAGCGATGCCATCCGGCTTGCCGCTGCCCGCGCCGCCAGACGTCGCGGCTCCAGCAGGATGATTTTGCCGTCACCGCGCCAGGCCTGGTCGAGCAGGTAAAGCGGCACCAGCGTCGTCTTGCCGGCGCCCGGTGGTGCGGAAAGAACGGCGCGTCTCCGCTCGGCCAAGGCGGTACCGACGGCCGGCAGGACATGTGAAACCGGAAGGTCCGGCAATGATGCACTGATTGTCACTTACGGCCCGTCACGGTCTCATAGGCAAGAATCGCCCCGGCGAGATCTTCCAAAGCTGCGCCGACCGACTTGAACAGCGTGATCTCAGCGTCGTGGCTTCGTCCGCCATGGGCGCCGCTGACGAGTTCCGCAAGCTCGGCCTTGATGTTGCCTTCCTTCAGCACACCGCTTTTCAGCGGCTGGACGATGTCGCCCGCCTCGCTGATGGCGCCGGCGCGGGTATCGACATAGACTGAAGCACGGCGGATGGCCTCGTCGTCGCTTTCGCGCATGTTCGGTTTGAAGGCGCCGACGAGATCGAGATGGGCGCCGGGCTTCAGCCATTCGCCTGATATCAGCGGCTCGCTGGAAAGCGTGGCGCAGGAAATGATATCGGCCGTCCGCGCCGCGGTTTGCGCATCCGCGACCGCCTCGGCATCGAGGCCGAGCGCTCGTGCTTCGGCGGCGATCTTTTCCGCCGCTTGGCCGTTGCGGCCCCAGACCCGATAGCGCTTGATCGGTCGGGTCGTGCCGTGCGCAAACATCAGGTTGAGCGACAGACGGCCGGTTCCGCAGACCAGCATCTCCTCCGCGTCGGGACGGGCGAGATGACGGGCCGCCAGAGCCGATGCCGCCGCCGTCCGCCGCGCGGTCAGTTCGCCGCCGTCGATTGCGGCAAGCATCTCGCCGGTAGCGCCGGAGGAAAGAAGATAGGTTCCGAAGATCGCCGGCAGGCCCCGCCGCACATTGCCTGGGAAGACCGAGACCGTCTTCACCCCGGCATAGCGCCCGGGAACCCAGGCCGGCATGAGGAGCAGCGTCGCGCTCTCCTCATTCGGCACATCCATTTCATGGTGATGGCGCACCGGCATCACGCAATCGCTCTGGAACATCCGGGCGATCGCCTCGATCAGCTCCGGCCAGGGCAGGGCCGCGCGCGTCTGTTCTTCATCGAGGACAAGCATTCTTCACTCCGCCGTATCGTTCTTCATCGCCAAACTAGCGAGTGAGGCGCGTCATAGGCAAGCACCCTGGAATTCCGCGTCGGGCACCCCATATATGGCTTGTCTCCCCCCGCCGAAGCCTTTCTTTCAGGATTCGGCAAAACGAATCTCAAAAACCACCCAATCGGGCGGGAGATTTGCTTGTTTTTGAAGGCTACCCCTAAAAGCCCTTCATTTTCAACCTGTTACAAAAATGTCAAAAAACTTTGGCTAGGTGTGTTGACTTGGAAAAGGGGTTAGTTCTATAAGCCCCCTCACTGAACGAGGGCGGCGGCGCTGCTGGCGACGAAGTCTTTCGTTCTAAAGAACCTCAAGCGGATTGGCGGATTGCTGGTTTGTGTTCT